>CAWURQ010000001.1:0-235638 GCA_963925435.1 uncultured Psychrobacter sp.
GGCTCCGGCCATGTGAGAGTAGGTCATCGTCAGCTCTCTATTCCTGATTATCCCCCGACTAGTTACCTAGGCGGGGGATTTTCTTTGCGTGTAAAAAATTGCCAGTGTGATATTATTTATCATTATTCTTACCTTTAGGAACATGTTATGGGCGTTTCCATCTACTACACAGCTGAGCGCACGTCGCTTTTGACTGAGCAGGAGCAAGAACATATTACGCTTATCATTGATAAGTATAATGACACCTTTGAGTATGTAGAAGAGGCGGAATCTTTTGATCTTTATGCCTATGACGATAGTGAGTCGGAGGTAATACTAGCAGGCGCTACAAAAATGCCTTCTAACGCCGATATAGAGGTTCTGATGTATAGCATCGATCATTGGCTACAGTGTTTAACTGAGATTCGACTGGCAGTTGCCGAGGCAGAGTGGCATGTTCATTTGGACGATAGTGACGCAGTTTGGGTAGATGATAAATGGCAGATGGAAGAGTAGCTCACCGTTAGCTCCCTATACTTAAAAAGAGTCATCCTTAGCGGGGTGGCTCTTTTTTTTATCTTTTATTCCTAATGACCTACGCAGAAAATCCTATTTAAAAGATTTGCTCTTGCGCTGCCTAGCAAAGCAGTGCTTTGCCTTAACGGCGCTCTCCCCGTTCGTCAGCTCTCTATTCTAAGTAAAAGCTCCCTTTGAGAAATCAGAAAGGAGCTTTTTTATGCATATATTATTATTTTGATGTTACTATCGAAAAACACCAAATCACTAGGTAATTATAATTATGCGAGTAGCAGAAGCTGTAGATAACTGGGAAACGGTAATAGGAACTGAAATTGAAATTGAAGGGATAGCTGAGATTTCTAATAGTATGTCTGTAATTTATGAAAGCAGAGATAAGAGAGGAATTGGTGATCTTATAAAGCCAAGTATTTTGGTTCATGGTGATCAGTTAGAAGCTTTAGTGCAAAGGTTGCCAATGCCACTTGCTGGTTATGGAGGATCTGAAATTAGATATGTAGTAAAAGTTCGTGTTTTAGGTATAGTTGCAAATACAGGATACTCCTTCGCTCCTCTTAAGTTCGGACACATATACGAGATTGAATTTGATGATGAGCATATGGGAAAACAAAGCCTTACTGTCAATCTTCGCCTAAAAAACGTGGTAATTAAAGTAAATAGAGCTTTAAAAGCTGCAGAAGTAAAAGAATTTAAAAAATACTTTCTTGAATTTGACAACATGGTCGAATTGAAAAAATATTTAGAGAGTGGAAATTCATTAGTACTTCTCAGTCGCGTATTGGAAGCTGATATTCCAAAACATTTAAGTTTTCTAAAAAGATTAAATATAGAGTTTGAACTAACTGAATCAGCAATTGAGAATGGTCTTTGGGGTATGCCTTAACTATCATAGAAAGTCGTACTTTGATTAAAAAATATATAGTTAGCTAGTTAGTTATCCCTAACGTTATACATAATGTTGTGCTTAGCCTTCATTATATCCTCATACCTTACTCAAGGTTAATAAAATGCTAGATAAAAAATTGGACGTAATCTTAGTTTTTCTTACATTGATATTTCTAACTATCGGTTTAATAACTGTAGATGGCATCGGTTATGAAAGTATGCTCCACTCTTTGAGTGTAGGCTTTGTAGTCAGTTCGATTTTTTATTTTCTTGTGGTATATATGCCTGAATATAAACGTAGGAAAATGTTGCATGAATCACTTAAGAGTCAGTACTTGCAGTTCAAAATATCATGTATTAATACCTTTTTAATAATTAGCAATTCTCAAGAACATTCTGACAGAGAAGAACTTCTTAACTTAACTGAATTTCGACGTTATTTTAAAAAAGAAAATAGAAATGGAGAAAATCGTTGGAGTGCCGTAGCGAACTCTCTTCAGGACAGTGAATATTATCTTAGAGAGGTTATATACTATCTTCAAATGTTAAATGAAGAAATAAGGTATGCGCGTAACTCTATAAACTTGAACGATCCCGAAGTATTTGAATTTCTTAATAGGCTTTCGCAGCTTATTGCGAGAATGGAGTCAACAGAAAGAGAGTACGATGATGTAAAGTCGCTTTGTGGATTTCTTTGGTCTATTTTCACAGGGTGGGACTGGGCTAAAGGTTATAGTGAATCAGATATAATAAAAGATATTATAGGACGTGCTAAGTAAAATATACTAAAACAACTCACCCATCTCAATGTCTTCCTCAAAATCAAATCCTAGCTGCTCGTTTTTACGTAGTCGCATGAGCTCGATACGCAGCTTACGTCCTGCGATTAGCCTTAGCACCTCGCGTTGCTGCTCTGCTGTCATGTTATGCCATCGTTGGCGCTCGGCTCGACTGCGCAGGCAACCAAAGCAATAGCCTTTTTTATTGCTTTGACAGACACCGATACAAGGGTTGTCAATGTCGAACAGCTCAAACTGTTGATTCATGGCGACTCCATTGCTATTACCGTCATTCCTTTGACTGGCACAAAACGATTATGACCATATTATCATGTCGCAAATACTGACTAATAGTGTGCCGTTTTATTGTTATTACTTTTGTGTAGTGGGTGCTATGCTTAGCGTCACTGGCCTATATAAGACAATCATAACAAAATTAATAAGTGAGATGATACGTGAACCTGATTTATATCCATGGACTGGACAGCGATGCGAACTCGACCAAAGGGCTGTTGTTAGAAAAATATTGCCAGCAGTATCATCCTGATATCACGGTACTGCGTCCTGATTTGAATAAATCCCCTGCGCAAGTGCGTGAGCAGCTGTTGTCATTGATAGAAGGGTTGAACAATAGCAAAGATGAGCAGACAGGATCGTTCAATACGGTATTGGTCGGTAGCTCATTGGGTGGTTATTTTTCTACGTTAATAAGTAACCAAATAGGCTGCCCCGCGCTCTTGCTAAACCCCAGCACGCAGCCTCATATCACGCTACAGCGTTTTTCTGATACCTCAGCATCAAATCAAGATAGCAGTGATGAGTTATCTGATAGTCGCGTTCTGCATACGACGGCTGGCGGCTGGCGTATTACACCGTCAGATTTGCAATGGTTTGCAGATCATCAGATCTCCCAAGTAAATTATCCCAATAAAGTTGCTGTACTGCTTAAACAAGGTGATGAGCTATTGAGCTCTGAGTTGTCTCAGGCCTTTTATGAAGGGCAGGGCGCATCAGTAACTGTACAAGCAGGAGGCGATCATCGCTTTAGTGATTTCGGTGAGCAGCTACCGATGGTAATAGAGATGCTACAGAATTTAGTAAAAACCTAAACAGACGACATTATCTGACGTGAGCGACTGGACTATTACCGTTAACGTCGCTATTTTTCGTTATAATGGTTTAATAGAATTAATCGCACATGAATAGTTAAGGATGCATTTGTGAGTCAATATAATGCGCAATCGTTAGAAGTTTTAGAAGGGCTTGAGCCAGTACGTCGTCGTCCCGGTATGTATACCGATACCACTCGCCCGAACCATTTGGCGCAAGAGGTCATTGATAACTCAGTCGATGAGGCGTTGGCGTGGTTATGCCAAAACCATCAAGGTTCAATTGCATAGTGATGGCTCGTTGTCTGTCGAGGATGATGGGCGCGGTATGCCGACTGATATTCATCCTGAGTTTAATCAGTCAGGGATTGAGCTGATTTTGACCCGTTTGCATGCTGGCGGTAAGTTTTCGACCTCTAATTATGAAGTTTCGGGTGGTCTGCATGGCGTCGGTATCTCTGTCGTCAATGCCTTATCGACGCGCGTTGAAGTCACGGTATGGCGTGATAGCACGCAGTTTGAGATGGCGTTTGAAAATGGCGCGCCAGTGACGCCTTTGACTGAGACGATCAGCTCAAATAAGCGTAAACGTGGCACTAGAGTACACTTTTGGGCAGATGGTAGCTTTTTTGATACGCCCAAATTTAATGTTAAGCAGCTCAAGCATAATTTAAAAGCCAAAGCTGTGTTGGCCGCGGGATTGACGATTGAGTTCGCTGACGATATCAATAATGAAAAAGTCGTTTGGCAGTTTACTGATGGGGTCGTTGAGTATTTAAGCGAGCAGTTAGATGGTCTTGAGACATTGCCCTGAAGCCGTTTTATTATAATTACGATGCGAAAGCAGGCGAACGAGCTGCTATTACCTTTGCGTTGTCTTGGTTGCCTGATGGTGGAACGCCAATTCAAGAAAGCTATGTAAACCTGATTCCGACCGCTCAAGGCGGTACGCACGTTAATGGTTTGCGCACGGGTATTTTAGAAGCGTTACGTGAGTTTTGTGATATTCATAACTTACTTGCCACGCAGTGTGAAGCTGACCGCAGAAGATGTCTGGGACGGGGTGAACTATATTCTGTCGCTCAAGTTTTCTGAGCCGCAGTTTTCTGGTCAGACCAAAGAGCGTTTATCGAGTCGTGAGGCGGCTGGGGCGGTACAGACGCTGGCAAAAGATGCCTTTAGCTTGTGGTTAAACCAGCATGCGGATATGGGTGCGCAAATTGCCGAGTTGGCGATTAATAAAGCAGGACGTCGTCTTAAATCGGCCAAAAAAGTCGCCCGTAAAAAAATCACTCAAGGTCCCGCACTGCCTGGTAAATTGGCTGATTGCCGTGGTGATTTGCGTGATGGGGCTGAGCTGTTCTTGGTGGAAGGGGACTCTGCAGGTGGTAGTGCAAAGCAAGCACGTGATCGTCATTATCAGGCGATATTACCTCTGCGTGGTAAGATTTTAAATACATGGGAAGTGTCATCAGATACGGTGCTATCAAGCCAAGAGATTCATGATATTGCCATTGCTATCGGTGTTGATCCGGCATCTGATGATTTGTCCGAGCTGCGTTATGACAAGGTATGTATCTTAGCGGATGCGGACTCTGATGGACTGCATATTGCGACGTTGATCTGCGCTTTGTTTGTGAAGCATTTCCCTGCGTTAGTTGATGCTGGTCATTTATTTGTGGCGATGCCGCCGTTATACCGAGTAGATGTGGGTAAAGACGTGCATTATGCATTGGATGAGCCTGAGCTTGCAGCATATCTTAGCCAATGTACCGGGCAATAAAAAAGCGCAAATTACGCGCTTTAAAGGCTTGGGAGAGATGAGCGCCGAGCAGTTGCGTGAGACAACGATGAACCGTGATACACGCCGTTTAGTACAGTTAGATATGGATGATATGGTGCTGACCAACAGCGTTATGGATATGCTACTGGCAAAAAAACGCGCGTCTGATCGCAAATCGTGGCTTGAGAATAAAGGCAACTTAGCAAATATTCCATAAAAGCCTATAAAATTCAAATTAGTGGCACAATCTTAATGGTATTATAGAAGTATCTTTTATTATATGGTGCCGTCATGACATCAAGTTTTTTTAAGCGCTCTAAAACTGCGAACTCTAAAGCCACACGCTCTAAAATATTACCGAAGCTTAGTAAAGGACAGCTGGGTAATTTGGTTCCAAGACGGGGTAGCAAGATTGCACCAGTGATTGCATCAGGGTTACTGAAAGCGATGGGTTGGCGTAATGTTGGCGAGATTCCCAATGTGTCGCAGGCAGTGGTGTTGGCGTTGCCACATACTTCTAATGTCGATGGGGTTTATGCGATGCCAAGCTTGTTTGCGCTGGATCTAAAAGTCAGTATTATGGCTAAGCATACCTTATTTAAAATACCGGTATTTGCTCAGTTATTAAGCTGGATGGGCGTTATACCGATTGTTCGAGAAAATAAAGGCTCTGTGCTGCAAGCAAGTATTGATAAATTTAAAACTGGTGAGCCACTATTTTTGGGGTTAGCGCCAGAGGGTACTCGCCAATATACTGAAAACTGGAAAACTGGCTTTTATTATTTGGCACTGGGTGCTGGTGTTCCCATTTTACCAGTCGCCATGGATTACAAAACCAAAGAGGTGCGGTTCTTGTCGCTGGTTTATCCTAGTGGCGATATCGAGGCTGACTTACCAAAAATCTATGCTCAGTATAAAGGTGTGATGCCGCGACATCCTGAGCGCTTGTCGCAGCCACTACAGGACATTAACAACGCCGCTGAGTAAGATGGTTGACACAGCCGTTCTTATGATTGACTGTATAACTGAAAAGCCCTTGATATGTGATATCAAGGGCTTTTGCTTAATCGACAGAGAATGGTAGCACTATAAATTGTTTGTCAGTATTTTTAGAAATGTGGCTGGCCGTTAGAAGCACTGACACCGCCATCGACAGGCAAGTTAACACCTGTAATCATAGCAGCGTCATCACTCGCTAAAAACGTAATGGCTGCTGCAATGTCTTCTGGCGTTGCAAGACGACCGAGGGCAGAACGGGCTAAGAATTTGTCGGTTTTTGCCGTGTTGTCCTGAATGGCGCTCGTCATATTGGTCTTAGTCACACTTGGATTGACGGCATTGACCCGGACGCCATCAGGCCCATGATCTAATGCCAGAGTGCGCGTTAGATTGGTAACACCAGCTTTGGCGGCATTGTATGCGGCCATATTCCAGTCGCCGCCCATACCCGAAAGTGATGAGACATTGACGATATTGCCTTTGGTGGCGATTAGATGCGGCATAGCGGCTTGCGAAACATAAAAATTCCCATTTAAATTGATATTAATGGCTAAATTCCAGTCGTCAGTAGACAAGTCGGTTATTTTGCCTTGTATGGCTTTACCTGCATTGTTGACCAAAATATCAATTTTTTCAAACTTATCTATCACGGCTTTAACCATTTCTTGTACTTGGCTTTGTACGCTAATATCGCAAGTAATGGTCAGATAGTTGTCAGTATGGATCCAAGTATTATCTTGCGGAAATTCTTGAGCGGTTGCTTCTAGCGTTTCAGCAGTACGTCCTACCAAAACAACGTTAGCGCCTTCTTGAGCGAAACGAATGGCGGTTGCACGGCCAATACCAGAGCCTGCCCCTGTGACGATAACCGTTTTTTCTTTAA
This sequence comes from uncultured Psychrobacter sp., assembly GCA_963925435.1. Classification (GTDB taxonomy): domain Bacteria; phylum Pseudomonadota; class Gammaproteobacteria; order Pseudomonadales; family Moraxellaceae; genus Psychrobacter. Next base: position 6,955 of record CAWURQ010000001.1, read on the forward strand.
AGCGCTTCATAATGTTCAATCCTTGTTATTATAGAATAATTATTCAATGAGTTTAGTCAATGTATCTGAGAAAGGTCATGGCGTGCAGTCTATAATTTGTAAAGCTGCACACAAGCTGATGTGTTTTGATATCATCATAACAATTCATTGCTATGAAAGCGACTGTGTCTAATAGTGCTTAGGTAGCTCAAACTTTCGTTGCTACAAAAGAGCCGTCATGCGCTAGCAATGGTGTTAGGCTTGTCAGTAACAATGCATCATCATATGATATGTCCATTCAACAATAAAGGGCCAAAACTGTGTCTCATCCAACGACGACAATAGCCGATAGACGTTATCTTGCTAATGCGTTGACCTGCTATTTGCAGTCAGATGCTGTAGTAATTACTTTAACTAATATGCAATTACTTGAATATAAGTATGGCGCTCACTATGATGCTCGACGATACGATTATCAGTTACCCTTAGGTAAGCTATCGATATTTGAGCTAACATTACATTTGCCAGCTGATAGTAAGCCAACTGATATTGAGTCAGTACGCATGGCAGCGTTAAAGTCGGCGCTGGTATGGCAAAAAACGTACTTATCTAAAAATAAAGAGAATGAAGCGATTGGCCATGATGTTCTGGTTGTTGATATTCAATTCACTGAATGCACTAACAGTAGCAATCAACTTCATAATCATGACCAGCACAATAACCCTCCAAACCGTCTAAAACATGATTTCGGTATCCGCTATTTTAAGGAGGATTTAATTGTAGATACGAATGATAGCACAGGCCAATTGCAAGTATTTAGCTGGCACGATTGGCATTTGCTATTGGCAATGCTACAGACACCCTGCGAGCTATGGCGGTTTTTAGCCCATCGTTTAGAGCAGTTATACGATTCAACCACCTATCAGCAACCAAGTCTTGTATCAGAAGAGGCGCTCGCCACGCAGTTTTTGTATAGTACTTCGCTATTGGCACCTGCCCTCGTGATAGACAATGCCCTGATAAAATACAAAATCCAAGATCAACCCAATCCAGCACTAGTCGCTATGACGCTCGCTTACAGGCATCAAAGTACGACGGTGCACATGTATCATCAGCACATGCAGCAATCATCAACACTATGGTCGCAGCTTTGCTCACAGATGATAGACGTATTCGAAGAGAAGCGAATAGGCAGTCATGACAAAGCGCAGGCAACAGTAGAGCCGATTTATTGGCAGCAGCAATTATTGGACGAATCTTTGTTTTCGCGTCATGAATTGATTCGTACTCTCTATCGACACCCTAAGCAAGGACAAAAGTTACAGCAAGAGGGTTATGTGGTGCATCAGCATTCCTACGAGAGCTTAGGGCGACACTATGTCTTGATATTTTATGGGCAAGATGGGGAAGGAAAGCATGGTAAACAAGCCATTCAGCCGAACTTAGAAAAAATCGCACAAGATGTTGCCACGCGTCTACCGATAGCCGAACTTCATCATGTCATCATACTTGGTATCGATTTTATCACCGAGACTGACGATACTTTTATCGATATCGATTTGTGGATTCAACCCATTGATGCCATGACCCAACGAGAGCGTCAGCTGAACAAGCAAATAAAACGACTTAAACAGCAGGCTGCCCAACAGTCGGATAAATAAGCAGATTCACCAATGGCCTCATAAACTTTGAAAGTAGATACAAATTTTCAAAAGAGCAATCAAGCAGATCAATGGCCGAAAGTGCCTCTAAATTTCTCTATTGCCACTGGCAAATACAAGCCATAAAAAAGACAGCCTAAGCTGTCTTTTTTGTGTCTGAAATTAAGAATTAATTAATACTTACTTATTGTTGAAGTCATCGTTAAGACCGTTATTAGGCAATAAGGTAGTATCAGTATTTTCAGCACCAGTATTATTAATACCAGTATCATTAATATTAGTATTGCTAGCGCCATCATTATGGATGTCATCAATATTCACATGAGGCGTATTGACGATGTCTGTACGCAAATCGTTGGTCGATGTGCTAGCAGATGGTGGCGTACTTTTTGGTGTATTATCACGAACTGAATCAGCCACTTTTTCTTGGGTTGATGTGCTAGGCGTGAAGTGCTGATTTTGCTTTCGCTTCAGTGCGTTCTTTGTCCATTTTATCCTGCATTTTGCGTAAGAAGCGTGCTGCTGCTTCTTGACCACCAAGACCAAATGATAGAGCAAAGGCCACCGCAACGGCACCTAAGGTTAGGCCAAATGCTAGGTTAACAATAGAGTCAGCAATACCCATCGCTTTTAGACCCATGGCAAGTACTAAGCCCATGATTAATACGCGTACGATGTTTGCTAGGAATTGTGAGCCTTGCTCAGAGCGCTCAACGACACCAGCAATGATATTTGCAAGCCAGAAACCGATAAATAGAATGATCGCGCCTAGGATGATATTGGCACCGAAAGCGATAAACATGTGATGATGGCTGAGATAGGCTCAAAACCTAATAAGTCAGCGGCGGCGATAGAGGCAAACAACATGGCAAAAAAGATAATCGCATAACCAACTAGGTCAGAAATCTTCTTATCACCCATGGTTTCTTGTAAGCCAACTTTGGCAGGCAACTGATTGATTTGAGTGTTTTCAATTAAGCCTTTAATGATGTTAGCAACCATACGTACCACATAGAAAGTCACTACTAAGATAGCCACTGCCATAAAGATGTTTGGCAATGCTTCCATGATTTTGTTCAGCATGTTGGTCGCAGGACGAGCAATAACATCAATTTTTAGCGCATTTAAAGCGGCAATAATGGTTGGAATAATCACCACTAAAAATGCTAATGAACCTGCAATATTAGGTAGGCTGTTTTGTTCGCTCAAACCTGCTTTTGACGCAACTCTTGTACATTAAAAGTAGAAACAAGGTTGGTTACAATGCCGCGTACAACTTTAGCAATGATATAACCCACGACAAAGACCACACCAGCAATCAGGATGTTAGGAATAAAGCTGAAGATTTTATCGACCATATTGGTCAATGGGGCAAACAAACCATCAAGCTCTAATTGACCCAAGTACCATGGTCAATACAACCAATAAGATGAACCAGTAAACCATATCAGCAATCGTGCTGCTCATTGGTTTGACGCCAGCTTTTGCACTTAAACGCTCATCCATTGATGTTTTTGAAAGCGCAGCATTGATGGCAGTACGTGCAACAGTTGCAATAACCCAACCAATCACACCAAGCGCGATCGCACCGATAAGATTAGGAATAAACGCCAATACTTGGTTGACCATATTTGCAAATGGTGCTGAAATAGAGTTCAAGTTCAACTGGCTAAGCGCCCCAGAAATGGCAATGATGAAAGATAAACCAAAAAACAATCTTAGAGATAATACCTTCAAGATCATAGCGTTTTACCAGTTGAAGAGTTCATGCGTTGGTTGAGATTAACTTTAGACAGCACGCCGCGTACCAGTGCAGCAATGCCCAGGGCCACAAGCCAACCAATGATAAAAATTAAGAATAGCGCCAATAATGGAGCCGATAGGTCCACCAAGATAACCATTGAACGATGTATACGTTGGATTCATCTTATCCTCCTTTAATCATCATATATAAGCTACGCTAATAAAATATTATGAATCTGACTTATTATTAAGCGAAACACACATATAGATGGTTGTATAAATAGTATTTTTAATTGAGTTATACGGACATGATATTTTGAGCAAAGTTATCACCAGATCTTATAAAAGTGTTTTTACTGGAGACAACTCCTCGCAATCTGTGATCAATATCACATATCTATATTAACTAAAAATTTACCTCGGTTACTTATCACCTTAACTAATTTAGCTTATCTGATGTATTGATGGATTTAAAGATAGAAAGCTTAACGTGTTACTATATTTGTGTGATAACTTGTTATTTTTGCGGAAAATATTAACATAGACTGTACATTGACCGATAATTTCACCCTAAACATGGCTCCTAAAACTAAGATTTGTTATTATAGAAGAATGTGACATCTCGCCACTATTCTTACAATTTGAGAGTACTTTATGAAAAAAATCACTACCTTAAGCGTTAGTGCACTTGCTAGTGCTATGTTATTAATTACAGGTTGTAGTACCAACAACGGTAATCAAGAAACAGCTGCCAAAAGCGTTTCAGTTACTGAACAAAGCCCAGCCAATGAAAAAGTGGGTTATAGCTTGGGCTATATGATGGCAGAAGGCAATAAAGAAGCGGTGGGAGATCTGAACCTTGATACTTTTGAAAAAGGCTTCCGTGATGGCTATGAAGGTAAAGAGTCCGCATTGACACAAGAGCAAATGCAAGAAGTATTGATGACCTATCAAAAAGAGCAAGAAGAGAAGTTTGTCAAAGATATGGAAACCAAAGCGGGTGAAAACAAAACCAAGGGCGCAGCATTCTTAGCAGAAAACGCTAAAAAAGAAGGCGTAAAAACCACAGCTTCTGGCTTACAATACAAAGTCATCACCGCAGGTACTGGTAAATCACCAAAAGCGACTGACGTGGTTGAAGTAAACTACGAAGGTAAATTGATTGATGGCACGGTATTCGACAGCTCTTATGAGCGCGGTGAGCCAATTGAGTTCCCATTGAACCAAGTTATCGCTGGCTGGACGGAAGGTCTACAGTTGATGAAAGAGGGCGGAAAATACGAGTTTTATATCCCATCAGACATCGCTTATGGCGAAGCGGGTAACGCAGGTATCGAGCCTAACAGCACCTTGATCTTTACCGTTGAGCTGTTAAAAGTAAAATAATTGCACTAAATTATCATTTATAGCAGCATAAAGAAAAGCCTTCATAAGTTATGAAGGCTTTTTTAAGGAGGGCTAATATTTGTGCTCTCAACACGTGCGCATCACCCCTTCCCGAGCCTTCACTACAGCACTGTCGACTTAAGTATCCAACGTTGAGCCTGCACTTCGCTAATATTATAGGTTCTTTTGGAAGACTTTAGAGTTACGACCGTTATGATACTTTTCTTGACGAGCTTCAGGTAAGGCGCTGGCCTCAACTTCGGCAAAGCCTTGCTCGACGAACCAATGTGCTGTACGAGTCGTCAAGACAAACAATTTATGCAGACCATGGCTGCGTGCTTGTTGCTCCAAAAATGCCAGCAAATCAGCACCGCGGCTACCGCTACGATACTCAGGATGTACCGCCACGCAAGCCACTTCCGCTGAATCTGCATCTAGAGGATAAAGGGCGGCACAGCCTAAAATCATACCATCCCGCTCGATGACGCTGTAGTGTTCAATCTCTTGCTCCAAGCGCTCGCGTGAGCGGCTGACCAAGATACCTTGTTCTTCTAAAGGTGACAATAGCTCAATCAGTCCCACCACATCATCGATATCGGCGCGGCGAATCTCTTCGTAAGGGTCATGGCTAATAAGAGTGCCAGAACCATCACGGGTGAATAGCTCCTCTAGTAGGGCACCATCTTTGGCATAGGAAATAATATGTGTGCGATGAACGCCTTGACGACACGCATTACTGGCACAGCTCAAAAAGTAATTGATCTCACAATTCAGATCACGGTCACGCAAAAAGCGATCGACTTCGTTTGGAATCATTTCGCGTAGCAGACGGTCATCGTGATTGATGCCAGTTTCTTCACCCAAAAATATGAGCTTATCAGCCCCAAGTGCCACGGCCGCGCTAAGCGCCACATCTTCCGCCAGCAAATTAAAAACTTCGCCAGTCGCTGAATAACCCATTGAGCCCAAAACTACGATATGGTCGTGTAAGAGATTATTTTTAATGGCTTCCACGTCGATAGAGCGCACTTCCCCAGTCATTTGGTAATCGACACCATCACGAATACCATAAGGACGAGCGGTGACAAAATTACCTGAGATGGCATCGATGCGCGAGCCATACATAGGTGAGTTGGCAAGTCCCATCGATAGCTGCGCTTCTATCTGCAAGCGAATGGCTCCCACTGCTTGTAAAATGGAAGGCATGGCGACCCTTGGGGTAATGCGAATGTCTTGATGTAGGGGAGAGGCGATACCCGTATCTTTGAGATTTTGCTCAATTTGCGGTCGTGCACCATGCACCAGTACGAGTTTGATACCCAAACTATGTAGTAAGGCAAAATCGTGAATAAGCGTACTAAAATTAGGGTGATTGACCGCTTCACCACCAAACATAATCACGAAAGTCTTGCCGCGATGAGTATTGATGTACGGAGCAGAGTTACGGAACCAATGGACGTATTCAGGGTTAATTTGTGGCATAGCGCTAGTAGTCATAATAAGGGCAGTAGTCGTTAGAATAAAAAAAGGGGCGTAGCAAAAAAATGCCTATCGCTAAAGATTTACCATAGCAAAAAACGCCGTTATGAGCTATCTTTTATTTCAGTAGTGTTAATCAATCTTTAAAGCTTATTTGCGATATACACAACCTCTACACGGGGTTAGTGTACGCACAAACACTTTTTGTTATGCTAAACGCTATCGTCAGGTCAATATAAAAAAGATACAGCGGGACTGGAATGAATTTTTCGTAGCATCGAGACTGCGAAGGCACAGTAAGCCAGAAAAATTTATACTCGTTCAGCGTTGGAATATAATGTATCTGTTTTATTTAGAATCGACTATATTGCTTTACCAGCTGCGTTTTATCGATATATTAACTAGGGATAATGAAGACCATGAAAATAAATAACCAATTTGCTAGTCCATTTAGTGCTTGGAGCGGACATCGCTTATTTCACGTTGTTGCTGGTACGCTCATTGGTGCTATGGTAGTAACGCAAGCTTCAGCGATGTTGCCAACGCCAGAGCAAGCAGTGGATGGTTCAGTTGCTGTGCAGACAAGCAACAATCAAAGCAACAACTCCAATGCGCAAGCTGTTAATAGTAAAATTACAGCATCACTGATTAGTACCGATGCCAATGGACAAGAAGTTTTGGTTCCTGTCAATGCCAACACTCGTTTGCAAACTGGTAATGTTTTAGAGTATCAAGGGTATTTTACCAATACCAATGCCGATAGAGTGCGTAAAATGACGGTAACGATGAGTATCCCTGAGCAAGTAGAATTATTAAAAGCAGTATCGCCTGATTTCCCATATGGCAGTGCGGATGGCAATACGTTTGCTCGTATGCCGTTACGTGGAAAAATTGATAATCAATTGCAAGAAATCCCATTAAAGTACTATAAAGCGGTGCGTTGGGATCTTGAAGGTCTTGGTCTCAATGACACCGTCGTGGTCAAATATCGCGCGCGGGTTAAATAAGTCATACGTTTGATGTGATGTGTTGCTCAATCGCTCTTTATTTAAGCAAAAAAAGCACTACAGTTCATGACTGTGGTGCTTTTTTTCGTCAGGGTTTTGAGGCTTTTACATGCCTCGTTTATGAACCAATCAATCATAGCGTGGCGTATTTGCTTTCAGATTTTTGTTTAATCAACTGTTTGATGGCCTCAATTTGTGGGGTGGTGGCTTGCGTGCCCGCAGTAATAAGCGTACGGCGCTGACTGGTATCTATTGAGCTGATATGAGTCACATCGGGCGTGATGACGATATCAGCACGATCCCGCTCATGACGCATGGCTGAGCTGCGACTGTTACTACTTTTATTGGTATTTGGCTGAGCGATGATATTGTTTTCTAGAAATCCCCAAAAACTGCTCAATGAGTTTAGGGTGGGCATTTGATTTGTAGCAGGCGTGCGGCCGTTGATATTATTGGCGGTTACATCGACAGCAATGACAATGTCAGCGCCCAAATCACGCGCACTATCAACGGCGACCAAACTTACCACACCGCCATCGATGTATTTTTTGCCGACTTTTTCGGGGATACGCGGGGCGATAAAAATATTGGGCACGCTACAGGACGCTTGGACGGCCAGTCCAGCATCACCAGTGGTAAAGACTGATTTTTTTAAGCTGTGTTTTTCGGCGGCGACCGCGGCAAAGCTGATAGGGAAGTCTTCTATGGCTTTACCGCCTACTTTAGTATTAATGAAGTTTTTGAGTTTGATGCCTTCAATAAATCCTTGGTTGGATAATACAAAGTCTGTCAATTCACTATCAGTGGTCGTCAGTGCCAAGCGCTCAAGCTGCGTTGGTGTATAGCCGCTGGCGTATAAGCTGCCAACCAAACTACCAACGCTGGTGCCAACGACGAGTGTTGGCGTAATACCGTTCTCTTCTAATGCTTTAATCACGCCCACATGAGCAAAGCCTTTCGCACCGCCGCCACCCAATACCAACGCCACACTAGGTGATTCGACGACAGGCATTTTGGGCGCTTGAATCGTTGGCGTTACCGTGCTACAAGCACTGATGACTAGACCAAATGCAGTCAGTAGACTCATACGCGTCAACAATAAATGCTGACGGTATTGATGTTGATATGAATGGGCAGCAGCAGACATAGAGAAGACCTTATACGATTGCTAAATGCAGAAAAAAGAGATACAACTATTATAACGCACTGCTAAAATAATATTTCCTTGCTTGCTTACTGTGCCTGCGCAGACAGAGGCTACGAAAATATTATTCTGGCAGCACTGTATTTATTTTATAGTGAATTGACTATAAAACAGTATTACCAAATCGCTGCGCATCAGCAATCCGATTGTCAGTTATAATCATAATGAGTGAGTGTCTCTAAAACTTAAAAATAATATCGTTAGGATCTTTGATGCCAATATCAGCCAGTCATTCTTCAGTGAGCTCATCAGACTATTTTAGGTCTGAGCGACCAGTCTCGGCGCTAGACATGCCGGTGACGGCGCTGGCAGGAGTGGGGTTAAAAGTTGCTGAACAATTGGCGCAATTAAATATCAAACGAATATTTGATTTATTGTTACATTTGCCACGTGATTACGAGGATCGCAGTCGGCTGGTTTCCATTGCAGAAGTGGGGCATGGGCAATCTGCATTAATCACTGGGCGTGTGGTACATGTCGATATCAAGCGCAGTGGTATGACAGTCGTCATAGATGATGATACAGGTACGATCTCCTTGCGTTTTTTTCAGGTCTATCGCGGTCTTGCGCAAACGATGAGTTTGGGCACGCGTTTGCAGCTATTCGGTGAAGTCAAAGTGAGCCGTTACGGTAAGCAACTGCATCATCCTGAATATCAAATAATAACTGATAGTGCCGCTATGACCAATACTGGCTTGCAACCTATTTATCCTAGTGTAAAAGGCTTGCATCAGAATAAACTGCGGACATTGATTAAGCTCGCATTACAGACCGTGCGCAGCCAAGGTTTGCCAATGACCCTATTTACAGCGGCTGACTTTGCCGTTGTTGCTGACTTGCCTTTAGCGCCTTTTGAGCCAACCCAAGCATTGGTGACAGAAGCAGAGTATTCCGAAGATATATTCTCCACATTGGCGCGTAGTGTGCCTGATAATGCTATCGGCAATAGTATTAACGACGCCCGTGCAACTGCTTATGATGCCAGTCATGATATCAATACAGTCGCTAGTAGAACGATTAATAATAACGTCTATAACCTGACGATATTTGAAGCACTCGTACTTCTGCATACACCGCCCACTTATACCGATGCGGGTCAGCAATATAAACTGTTGACGCAATTAAGTGCGCGTACACATGCGGCTTGCCAGCGTTTAATTATTGAGGAGTTAACTGCCCATCAACTCAGCTTGTTATATCGTCGCCAGCAATTGCATCAGCATAAAGCGCCCAAATGCGCTACTAAAAGCCCATTGGCTGATGCGTTGTTTGCGGCTTTACCCTTTGACTTAACAGGCGCTCAAAAAAGAGTGATGAAAGACATTACTGCCGATATGGCAAGCTCGATTCCGATGCTTCGACTGGTACAAGGCGATGTGGGTGCGGGCAAGACGTTGGTAGCAGCAGGGGCAGCAGGCTATGCACTTGATAGTGGCTGGCAAGTGGCAGTGATGGCACCGACAGAAATTTTAGCAGAACAGCATTTACTCAATTTCAAGCACTGGTTTGAGCCATTGGGTATCGGTGTCGGTTGGCTCGCTGGGAAGCAAACAGCGAAGCAGCGCCGTGAAGCGTTGGAGGCAGTGAGCGAGAATACTGTGCAGGTGGTGGTCGGAACGCATGCCTTGTTTCAAGAGCAGGTGCAGTTTGCCAAGTTGGGGCTGGTTATTATTGATGAGCAGCATCGGTTTGGCGTTGAGCAACGGATGGCATTGACCAATAAAGGCGTGGCCAACAGTACACCGCATCAGCTGATAATGACGGCCACACCCATTCCGCGTACGCTGGCGATGAGTGTTTACGGTGATATGGATACCTCGATTATCGATGAGCTACCACCCGGACGTACGCCAATTACGACCGTCACCATTGACCGCAACCGCCGCGATGAGGTGATAGAGCGCATTGCGATTAATTGTGCGGCAGGCAGACAAGCGTATTGGGTTTGCTCACTGGTAGAAGAGTCGAGTGTGCTGGATGCGCAAGCAGCTGAAGCGACTTATGAAGACCTGAATGAGCGATTGGATATTCGTATTGGACTGGTACACGGCAAAATGAAGTCAGCGGACAAACAAGCCATCATGCAAGCGTTTAAAGCAGGTCATCTGGATTTGCTGATTGCCACAACGGTCATCGAAGTGGGCGTCGATGTACCCAATGCCTCATTGATGGTCATCGAAAATGCGGAACGATTGGGGCTGTCGCAATTACATCAATTACGCGGGCGAGTCGGACGTGGCTCAACCAAGAGCTACTGCGTCCTGCTATACCAAAAGCCATTATCAGAAACGGGTACTGAGCGCTTAAATGTCTTGCGTGATAGCACCGATGGCTTCGTTATTGCCCAAAAAGATTTAGAGCTGCGCGGACCGGGTGAGCTTTTGGGGAAACGTCAAACGGGTAACGTGGGTTATTACTTGGCCGACCTCATTCGTGATGAGCAATTATTTGCGATTGCTCAGCGTTTGGCCAAGCACTTGATTGCAGATCCTACGCGAAAAGCAGATGTCAGTCAGCTTATTCATCGCTGGATGCCAGAAGCCAGTCGTTATACCAATGCCTAGGGTGTTTTCTCAATTTGACAATAGTAGTCTTGAGGGTCTAAAAATGGTCAAAAGATGAAGGTTTAATCTGTGCTATTCTCAATAGCTTTATAAACGATTGCCATAATAAACAGTGCTTTAGAGACAGTTATGTAGCTGGATCAATATAAAAGAGAATCAGCGAGACAGGGATAAATTTTTTGTAGCCTCTGTTTGCAACTGTCTACAACGGCACAGCAAGCAAGAAAATTTTGTGCCAGTCTCGCATCATCATACTGAGTATCCATTTTATTACTGCCCGTACTTATAGACTGTACTTATAGAGAGTCATCATGAATGATCTTGAAGAAACCAATCCTAAGCCAGTAGTTGACGCTGAGCTGCCACCTTATCATCAGACTGACGCGATGGCTCGTAAACCTTCTACGAAGCTACCATTATGGTTGTTACCGGTATTGGCAGTGGTGCTCATCATTGGGGTACTGCTTGGAAAGTATTGGGGCGGTAATGACGAAATAGCTACAGATGAGTCATCAGACTCTATCAATGCGCCCAGCGGTAGTGCGAATATCAATAATGCCAACACCGAGCAAGCGGTACTGTCAGTAGAAACGGTAATGCCACGCCAAGATGATATTGGTAACACTTTGAGCGCTGATGGGACAATCAATGCCAAAGACACAGCGAATGTCAGTGCCAAGGTGACTGGCGTGGCGATTGAGCGGATACTGGTGGAAGAAGGCGATCGTGTCAATGCTGGTCAAGTACTGGCAGTGTTTGATACCGATGCCATGGAGCAGCAAGTCTTGCAAGCAGAAGCAGATGTTGCCGAAGCAGAGGCCACGCTTGCCAATGCCAGCGCCGATGCCGTGCGCGTCCTGCCGCTGATAGACATTGATGCCATCAGCAAGCAAGAAGCCGACCGCTATCGTACCGCCGAAGTGAGAGCCAGAGCTGCTTTGCAAGCATCTAAAGCGCGCTTAAGCAATCAGCGTTTGACACTAGAGAATGCCAGCGTTATCGCACCAATCAGTGGTGTCATTAGTGAAAAAATGGCAGAAGTTGGTATGGTCGCTGGTGGTGATCCGTTATTTACGATCATTAAAGGGGGCGTTTTAGAGTGGCGAGCGGATATCGATCCTAAGCTGGTCGGCGACATCAATATCGGCACGCCTGTACGCGTAAGCTTACCAGATGGTGATTCTGTGATGGGTCAGGTGAGCCGCATTGCGCCGACAGCGGATAACAATCGTCAAATTACGATTTATGCCAGCTTAGCAGCCAACGCAAAAGTACGCGCAGGTATGTTTCAAACGGGCGAGTTCCTATTGGGCAGTGCCAGCACACAAACCGTTCCCAATAGCGCTATCGTGAGCAACGACGGCTACGATTATGTGATGCTAGTAACCAATATCACGACTCAAAACGGTGCGAGCGTTGGCCGTATTAAGCAACAACGAGTGACGCTTGGCGAGCGATTGGATGATAACGTCGCGGTCACTGAGCCATTGCCCGATGACAGTCGAATTGTGAAGCAGGGCGGTAGTTTCTTGAACGAGGGCGATTTGGTGCGTATCGTTAATACTGCCAGCCAAGTAGCAAATCAAACGGATGCGACTTCGGATACAGCAACCACTGGCACAGCCACGCAGGCGCGCTCATGAGCCTAAATGTTTCCGCTTACTCCATCAAAAACCCACTGGTTGCCATTTTGTTGTTTGTGCTGCTAACGTTAGGCGGCATCTATGGCTTTATGCAAATGAAGGTGCAGCAGTTTCCAGATATTGACTTGCCAGCGGTCGTGGTCACGGTGACCTTACCCGGTGCCGCGCCAACGCAGCTCGAAAATGATATCGCAAAAAAGATAGAAAATAAGCTGACCAGTATTGAAGGCGTCAAGCATATTAGGACGACGCTACAAACTGGGGCAGCCACGATGGTCACGGAGTTTGTCTTAGAAAAAGACATTCAAGAAGCCGTCGATGATGTACGTTCGGCAGTTGGCGAAGTACGTGGCGATCTGCCCGCTGCTGCCAATGACCCCATTATTACCAAAGTCTCAACCTCAGGGTTTCCAGTCGTGACTTACTCGGTCGCGGCTGAAAATATGAATGTAGAAGACCTGTCATGGTTTGTGGATGATACCGTTACCAAACGTCTTTCTGATATTCCTGGTGTCAGTGAGGTCGGTCGTGTGGGCGGGCTTCAGCGTGAGATTACGGTCGCCGCTGATCCCATTGCACTAAGTGGCTTAAAGTTCTCTATTGCACGGTTATCCGATCAAATTGCAGGCATTCAGCAAGACAGCTCAGGCGGTGAAGCAGAAGTAGGCAAAACCACTCAGACTATTCGGGTACTGGGCGCGGTGGAGCGTGCCAGTGAGCTTAATGATTTGCAAGTCGCTGTCCCGACAGGCGGCACGCAAGCCCTCGGACGGATGGCGCAAATCACAGATGGCGCTGCGGATCCCAGCTCTATTGCCAAGTTGAATGACCAAACGGTGGTGGCATTTAATATTACTCGATCGCGCGGTGCCAGTGAAGTGGATGTGATGGAGCTGGTTGATACAGAGCTTGCCAAGCTGACGGCTGATACGGGCAATATCAGTATCGAAAAAGTCTATGATCGGGCAACGCCCATTGCAGAAGACTATCAAGCATCATTGCGCATGCTGATCGAAGGTGGTCTGTTAGCAGTGGTGGTGGTTTTCTTGTTTTTACGTAATATTCGGGCGACCATCGTTGCGGCGGTTGCTTTACCACTATCTGTCATTCCGACCTTTTTGGGCATGTATTTATTTGGCTTCAGTCTCAATATCATCTCGCTGCTCGCCTTATCATTAGTAATTGGCGTATTGGTTGATGATGCTATCGTTGAGGTTGAAAACATCATACGCCATCTGCGCATGGGTAAGACGCCTTATGAAGCCGCGATGGAGGCGGCGGATGAAATTGGCTTGGCGGTGGTTGCAACGACTTTTACACTGATCGCAGTGTTTTTACCCACGGCCTTTATGGGCGGTGTTGTTGGGCAATTTTTCCGTCAGTTTGGCTGGACGGCGGCCTTATCGATTTTTGCATCGTTAATGGTCGCGCGTCTCATTACCCCAATGATGGCCGCGTATATATTGCGACCAGAAAAAAAGCATGTCGAAAAACAAAGTGCCCTGATGGATTGGTATCTAAAAATAGTCACGTGGACGTTGCGTTATCGCTGGCTCACGATGGGTGCAACCTTAGTATTGTTTGTGGCCTCGTTGACGCTTGTAAAATTACTACCGACTTCTTTTATTCCTGACAATGATATTGATCAGACACGTGTGGCGATCGAGCTGACGCCTGATGTGGCATTAGAAGATACTGAGCGAGTAGCAGCGCTGGCGAGTGAGCGAATTTTGGCGATGCCGGAAGTGACCAATATATTTACATCAGTTGGCGAAGCTCAGGCGACGATGGACTCAAACTCTAGTGGCAGCGGTAAGGCAGAGAATATCGCTGGTTTAGATATTGTGCTCGCGCCGAGAGCAGAGCGTGGCTCTAAGCAAGAGATTGAACGTCAGATAAGTAATTTATTGGCAGAGGTACCAGGCGCGCGCTTTACAGTCGGTTTATCGAGTGGCGGTGAGAGCGGTTATAACTTTTCTATGACCAGTACCAATCCCCAGCTGCTTGAACAGACCGCCCAGCAAATCATGTCAGAGATTCGAGCGTTGCCCAGTGCGGGGTCAGTGACTAGTGACCGTAGTTTACCGCGTCAGGAGTTAACGGTCACGCCAGACCGACTGGCGATGGCCGATAAAGGCGTGACCACGCAGGACATCGCGACGACATTACGTGTGGCGACTGTTGGTGACTATGAGCAGCGCCTATCTAAACTTAACTTAGACACGCGACAGATTCCTATTGTGATTCGTCTGCCAGATGTTGCCAAGCAAAACGTCAGTCAATTAGAAGGCTTATATATACCAAGTTCCCTACCAGCAGGACAGGGCGTACGGGTGAGTGAGGTTGCTTCGCTAGACTTTGGTACAGGGCCGGCACAAATTAAAAGGCTCGATCGAGAGCGTGCGATTAGTATTACGGTTCAGCCTGCAAATGGTGAGCTGGGCGATTTGGTACAAGCGGTCAAAGCCATACCTGCTATGCAGACGTTACCGTCTTCGATTACGATGATTGACCAAGGTCAAGCAGAAAACATGGCTGAGCTATTTAGCGGTTTTGTGATTGCGATGTCGGTTGGGGTGGTTTGTATCTTAGGCGTGCTTATTTTATTATTTGGCCGTGTGTTACAGCCATTTACCATTTTGATGGCTTTACCGCTCTCTATTGGCGGTGCCTTTGTCGGCTTAGTCATTACCAATAGCAGCCTCTCTATGCCTTCTATGATTGGATTTATTATGCTCATGGGCATCGCGACCAAAAACTCTATCTTACTGGTCGATTATGCTCTGATTGCCCAGCGTCGCGGTCTGGCACGTTTTGAGGCCATTATTGATGCCTGTCGCAAGCGGGCGCGTCCTATTATTATGACCACCATTGCTATGGGTGCTGGTATGTTGCCATTGGTATTTGGGTGGGGAGATGCCGATCCTACATTTAGACGTCCGATGGCAGCGGCTGTGTTAGGGGGGCTTGTGACCTCTACGTTATTGAGTTTGGTAGTGATTCCAGTTGTTTATACACTGATGGATGATTTGTCAGGTTGGTTTGCCAAGTGGCTCACGCCAAGCGGTAAAGAAGGCGCTGCGATTGAAAAGTAAGTTTGGTTTATTATTTTAATAGGCTATGGCAATTAGTATGATTTTATCGTCAATATAGTGAATTAAGTATAAAACGAGCCAGCGGAACTGGAATGAATTTTTTGCAGCCTCTGTCTGCGAAGGCACAGCAAGCAAGAAAAATTTATACCAGTTCAGCGTTGGAATGTATCGGTTTTATTTAGAATCGACTATATATAAAACGAATATAAGAAAAGTGGTCAATCACAGCGGATGCGATTGACCAAACATCAACTGTCACAAAGGAATGTCATTATGCAGAAAATTTCGCTTCCAACAATAGCTATCTCTTACGGTAAACCTTTAGCCGGTATCATTTTGGGCGTGTTGTGTATCGCTAGCAGCCATGCAACGTCCTATAATATAGACCCTGCCCATACCAATGCACGTTTCGCCATTGATCACTTCAATACCTCTACTAATACGGGTGGCTTTTATAATTTAACTGGTCAGCTAACTTATGATCCGAAGGCCAAGACAGGTAGTATCTCGCTTATTATTCCTTTAAACAGTTTAAATACTGGCAACAAAGCTTTTGACATTATGCTCAAAAGCGCCGACTTTTTTGATATTGAAAAATTTCCATTGGCACGTTTTGAATCGACACAGTGGCATTTTTCGCCCAATAAAGACAACTCAGAGGTCACCAAAGTAGATGGGTTGCTGACGCTACATGGTAAAACCAATCCTGTTACTTTAACGGCCACAAAATTCAACTGTTATTTGAGTCCTATATTAAAAAAATCGGTCTGTGGTGGTGATTTTACGACGACCATTGACCGAACGAAGTGGGGTATCAGTAAATATACGTTGCTAGGTATGACAGAAAAGGTTGATTTAACCATTCAGATTGAAGCAGCAAAACAGTGATAATCGTTTAAAGATAAAAGCGAAATCCTGCTATACCAAAAAGCAAAACGGTGATCATACTTAAAGTATAATCACCGTTTGAGACATCTCTACATATAAAGTGTCTAGAATCTATACAGCTGTCTTCTTAAAGCGTTTACGATACTGCTTACGAATGATTGGCATGAATACCATCAGTAACACAAGTACCCATAACGACATAGTAATTGGACTGCCCCACAGGATAGACAATTCACCTTGAGAAATAGACAGCGCACGGCGTAGGTTAGACTCCATTAGCTCTCCTAATACATAACCTAGGATAAGCGCTGATAATGGGAAATTCAACTTACGTAAAAAATAACCAAATATTCCAAGTCCTACCATTAATACCATATCAAAAGTCGTACTGTTGATAGAGTAAACACCAACGAAACTAACGGCAGCGATTGAAGGTATTAAGATATAATTTGGGACATCAAGCAGTTTGGCAAACAGACCAACTAAAGGAATGTTCATTACTAACAAAATCACGTTACAGATGAACAAAGAGGCGATAAGACCCCAAACGATGTCAGGCTGCTCAGTAAATAACTGCGGACCTGGTGTGATATTATACAAGGTCAGCGCGCCCATCATGACCGCAGTTGTACCGGAACCAGGTACACCCAAAGTCAACATTGGTACGAATGAGCCACATGCTGAAGCATTATTTGCTGCTTCTGGTGATGCCAAACCACGAAGATCGCCTTCACCAAATTTGCCACTATCGCCAGCAATTTTGCGTTCGCTAGTGTATGTCATCGCACTAGCAATCGTTGCGCCTGCACCTGGAAGGATACCAACGACGAAGCCCATTAGGCCACTACGTACCATGGCACCGAAAGTAAAGGTCAGCTCTTTGAGGTTGAATAAGCTACGTTTACCTTGCTCGATTACTTTATGACCAGTACTGGTTCTTTCAAGTAGTATTAAGATTTCACTAACACTAAAGAAACCAATAACGATAGTAGTGAACTGGATACCATCGGATAAATTGACTGAATCGAAAGTAAAGCGATAAATACCAGTAACCGCATCGACACCGACAGTAGCAAGACCTAAGCCTATCATAGCTGCAACTGCTGTCTTGATAGGCTGATCACCGACCAAACCACTCAAACAGGTAATGGCGAATACCATCAATACAAAGTACTCAGCAGGTCCGAAAGACACCGCCCATTTAGCCAAAAGTGGTGCGAACAATACCACACCAAGAGTAGCAATAGTAGAACCAACAAACGAGGCTACCGCGGATATGGATAAGGCAATACCTGCTTTGCCTTGCAGCGCTAGAGGATTACCATCCAGTGAGGTCATAACTGCAGCAGCAGATCCCGGCACGTTGATTAAGATGGCAGAAATACGTCCACCATATTCACAACCAAGATACACAGCCGCCAGTAAGATTAGAGCGCTCTCTGGTGGCAGACCGAGTGCAAAGGCAAAAGGTAATAGTATCGCCACACCGTTGATAGGGCCAAGGCCTGGTAACATACCCACGATAGTACCAATAAAAGCACCAATGAGGGCGATCAGCAAATTTTTGGGTAAAGTGGCTACGGAAAAACCGTGCATTAAAAAGTCAAAAGTTTCCATAATAGCTATCCCATTATTCCTGATAATATTCCAAGTGGCAGAATGACATCCAAGGCCATGTCAAACAAAGCATACAAGGCAATACTAATCACAACTGAAAAGACAAGGCTTTTAATAGGATTGCCGGCGAACAATAAACCAAGAGCAAAACACATCAGAATGGTAGCCACAACAAAACCTAAAGGCTCAAAAATCAAACTGTAAATCAACAATGCGCTGACACACAAAACCAGATTTCTAATCACTTGACTGTTGTAGCCTAAGTCAATGATTTTGGTAAATCGTGCAGGACGAAAAGCAATAACTAAGGTCAAAAGTGCCGTAATTGAAAAAATCAGAATAGGATAGGGTCGAGGGCCGATAGGGTCATAGGCAATAGGGGCGACATAACCAATGGCTAAGTATATTAGAAATAAACTAAATAGCCCCATCAGCCCCGAGAACAGACGTTCCATTGTCATAGCAGTAATCCTTAAATTTTAAAATAAAAAGGTTGATAGATGTGTCATCTGTCAACCTTTGATAAATACTATAAAATTTAGTATTCAATCATTAAGGGAGTATGGTCTTAATGAGGCTATTTGGCTTCAGTGCCAAGAAGGTTATATTCAGCTGATAGCTCACGTAGCTCGCCAGTACGCTTATAAACATAGGCTTCAAGCTCTTCACCCGTCATAGAGAAAGGTAGTAGCTCTTGCTGTTCGCGCAATTCAGCAAACTTTGGATCAGCAAGCATCTTATCAAACGACGCTTTCCACCAAGCGTAAGCAGCAGGACTCACATCTGGACCCATGTAATAACCGCGAACGACAGGCCAATTAACATCGTAGCCTTGCTCTACAGCAGTAGGAATATCTGCCATGCTACCGCCCAGTCTTTCTTCTGCAAACACTGCCAATACTTTCAGCTTACCAGCATTAGCTTGTGGCATAATCTCTGCAATGCCAGCACTTACGACGGTAACATGATTACCCATGACCGCAGTAATCGCCTCTCCGCCGCCTTCCATCGCCACATAAGTCATGTCGCTAGGGTTAACGCCAACTGCTTTGGCCAAAATAGCCGTTTGCATCCAATCCTGACCGCCTACACTACCACCAGCCGCAAAACTAATCGCTTTTGGATTTGATTTGAGTTCAGCGACCAATCCTGCTAGATCTTTGATTGGTGAATCGGCATTCACAGCGATAGCGCCATAATCGGTACCCACGCCTGCTAGCCATTTCACGTCTTTTTCAGTGAATTTACCAAATTTACCTTGTGATAAGTTCAGAATAGAGCCGGTAGAGAACGCGACAATCGCATCGTTATTTGCGCGATCATTGGCAACGATTTTGTTGTAAGCAACCGCGCCAACGCCGCCTGGCATATAAGTGACTCGCATAGGATCTGTTAGGATGCCGGTATCTCTTAAGCCAGCTTGTGCAAGCTTACAAGTTAAGTCAAAGCCACCACCTGGTTTTGCAGGGGCGATACATTCTGGACGTGAAGGACCTGAAAACTCATCTGCGCCTGCGCTAGCAGTTTCGTTAGCGTTATTACATGCGGTGAGGGTTAGTGCGGAAAGGCCAAGAGCCAGATAAGATAGTTTGTTCACACGACGCTCCTTGTGTGTTTTGTTTTACTAAAAA
This sequence comes from uncultured Psychrobacter sp., assembly GCA_963925435.1. Classification (GTDB taxonomy): domain Bacteria; phylum Pseudomonadota; class Gammaproteobacteria; order Pseudomonadales; family Moraxellaceae; genus Psychrobacter. The sequence continues at coordinate 26,852 of CAWURQ010000001.1, forward strand.
ACCAATAAAATTTTGACTAAAGTCGTAAAGTTATTGCATGAAATGTTCATGCTCGATTGACTCAAGTGAGTAAACTTTATAACGATATAACCTTAAATGTTGTACAAAAGTAACAGAATATTTTAAAAATGACAAGAAACATATGTATGTATGTATGAATTTTATTTACCCAAAGCAAAACCTTATATTCATAGTTTGAACATTTGTATGTTTAAAACAGGCAGTATGGTGGTTCAGGAGTTTGAGACTAAACTTATCATAGTGCTCAAAATATGAGCTGGATAACCAAAATCGCGCATATTCCAATAATGATATCTAGGGGCAGTGCTTTAAACAGCAGAATATTTAAAAGCCGACCTTTATCTATATGCAATTGAGAAGCTCCCAAGGTTAGACTGCCTCCTGATGAAAAAGGAGAAATGGATGAGCTTTGAGCACCAACCACAATACAGACAAATAATAGTAAAGGGTTCAAACCAGAGGCAACGGCTAACGCTGGCACCATAGGAAATAAAGTCGGCGCTACTACCCCAAGTGTACTCGCAAATATCGACATAATTGCGCTAATAACAAACACTAAAGTCGGTATCATCCAGATAGGTACATTCGTACTTAGCCATTCTGTCAGCTCGTAAATAACCCCTACTTCCACCCCGACGCTCATCAACATGCTGACGCCACAAATCATAATGAGCGTATTCCAAGGTATCAAAGCAATCACGGTTTTTTCATCACCCAGCTTCAAAAACAAACTGACCACAACAAAAAAAATGGCAATAAAACCAATATCAATCCGAGCATTCAAAAACTGAATCGCTTGTACTTGAGGCATCAGCAGATTTAGAATGGGTACAATAAGTACAATGGCCATCATAATAAAAATCAGCATAATAGACTGCCTTTGCTTACTGTCTAAAGGCTCTGGCAATATGCTTTGAATCACTATTTTACTATTCTTGGCATTGATAAAGCTGTAAACGCTCAATACAATGACTGGCATTAAAAAGGTAACAGCAAAAATTCCTAAAGCATACGTAAAGGTATTATCATTGGCCACACCAGCGGATCGCATGAGCTCTCTGAAGATAACGCCACTTTGTGAAGTGATAAAATTAGCGCCGGCTAGTGCGCCGTAGTTCACTGACAAAATAGCCATCACGACATTTAGGTTGGTTCTTTTGGACAACAACAAAATCATAGGCGCCATAGTGGCTAACACTGTGTAATAACCAGCGCCTAAGCCTGCCACAATCGTGGCCGTAAAAAAAATAGCAAGCGGCAATAACGCTGGAAAGTGTCGACATTTATAAATCAGATGACTACACAATTTTTCTAAAGCACCGTTAGCCAGAGGAAAATTGTAGAAGAGAGTAACGGCAAAAATAACAAAGAAAATTTTGAGAGGCCATAGTTTTATAACTTCAGAAGCACTAAGCCCCATACCGAAACATCCAATAAGGTATGAAAATACAATCGCAAACAAGCCGATATTAATTTTAGTGATGTAGCCCAGCGCAATAGAAACTACGATGGCCATCAAAATATATATAGTCATGTTTGCTCCTTGGCTTTGATTGTATAAAACCTAAATCTATCTACCTATGTATTTTCTAGAATCAAGTGTGTTGTGATAATGTTGACAGATATTTTTCTAGGTTCGCTTATTGTATAGGCGTTCAAAGCGTATTTAACTGAGTAGAATGATAGCAAAAATGGCGGTGTGAATGAGATGATATTCACCAAAAAATCTGGGTGGGCGTTAACATTAAAAGGATATTTAAAATTTGGTTAGGACTTAAGATAGAATGTCAGATATATTCTACTGCTTAGGCATGTAACCCTGCTCAACGGCCTCAAGGCAGATAATCAAAACCTTCACATTGTGGTGGAAAAATGATAGATAATTTCAAAAAGTTTAACATGCCACGTTATGAGCAAGTACGGTGGCATATTCAGACGTTACTCACGGAAAGTAAATGGGATGAAAGCACTCCCTTACCTACGGAACAGGACTTTGCAGATAAGTATCAGGTGTCGGTAGGAACCGTCCGTAAAGCGGTCGAAAAGTTAGTAGACGATGGGGTGTTGGTAAAACATCAAGGCCGCGGCACTTTTTTAAAAAAACCAGATTTTAACACCTCGTTGTTAAGGTTTTATAAGTTCCGTGATCAAGACGCTCGCTACGTTATACCGACTGGCGTCATCAAAAAAATTATGCTGATAGAAGCAGTCGATAAGATCAATAAAACATTGAATATTCATGAAAACGAAGATCTGATTTATATAGAACGTGTGCGTATCGTCGAAGACAAAGTCATTTTGAGTGAAAGAGTTTGGTTACCTAAGAACCGCTACCAAGAGTTTGTAGGTCTAGAACCCAAAGATTTTGAGAATCTTCTCTATCCTTTTTATTATAAAAAATGCGGACAATTTGTGTCCTCTGCTATAGAAACACTATTTTTTATAACCGATCACATAGATCCTTATTTGGACAATACTCAACACGAAAACTTGGTTAAGGTATGCCGCATCGCTAAGAATTTGGAAGGTGATCCTGTTGAGTATAGAGAATCATACGGACTGGCAGAAAAATTCAGTTATGAAATTCAGATTATTTAGTGGTTAGATCGTCTGTATCCTCATGGCATCTTTATGAATGATATTAGAAAAAACGTACTTTCTTCCTTTGACTGCTATTTATCTCACTTTTATCATTATTTCTAAAATGAGGACACGCCCTAAAAGTAAGCTTATCCAAATTAAAAAACACTTTCTCATTTCTTTTAGGTTTGACGAATGTACTTTTAACGTCTTAATATTTTAAGATATTAATGAAAGCCCTTCCTATATCCTAAATTTATTAAAATGAATTATATTCATCTTTAGTTTAATTTACATCGTTTTTATTCATGTATTGATTCAGGCATAATTCACCTCATACAGAAATTTGGTTTTATTTTGAGTATTAGGGGAGCGGATCATCATGAGTAAAGAATTTGCCTGTTCAATTAAGAGTATTCGTTTTGATGAAAACTATCATCCTGCAGACAGCACGCGTCTGACGACTAACTTTGCCAATCTGGCTCGTGGTGAGCATCGCCAAGAGAATCTACGCAAAACGTTGAAAATGATTAATAATCGTTTTAACGCTTTAGCGCATTGGGATAACCCGACAGCAGACCGTTATTCTGTTGAAGTTGACATCATTTCTGCAAACATGGATATCGAAGGCAATGGCGAGACATTTCCTGTCATCGAAACCCTGAAAACAACGATTGTTGATCATAAAGACAACAAGCGTATTGACGGTATGATCGGCAACAGTTTCTCATCTTATGTTCGTGATTATGATTTTAGCGTCGTACTGCTCGAGCATTTCGATAAAAATCCAGCCTCTGCGCCACCAGAGAATTTTGGTGAGTTACATGGCAAGCTGTTTCAATACTTATTGAACTCAGAAGCCTACAAAGCCAATTTTGATAAAAAACCAGTGATTTGCTTGAGCGTATCAACCAGCAAAACCTATTACCGTACGGCCAATCAGCATCCCGTATTAGGCGTTGAATACAAGCAAGATGAATACTCGTTAACTGATGCCTATTTTCACAAAATGGGCTTAACCGTACGTTACTTCAAGCCTGTAGATAGTGCTGCGCCATTAGCGTTTTATTTTGCCGGTGACTTGTTGAGTGATTATACCGACCTTGAGCTAATCAGCGCGATTAGTACCATGGAGACGTTCCAAAAAATCTATCGACCTGAAATTTATAATGCCAACTCAAGCGCAGGCGATGTCTATCAACCAAGTTTGAAGTACCAAGATTATTCACTGACTCAAATTGTGTATGATCGTGAAGAACGCAGCCAAATGGCAGTAAAGCAAGGCAAATTTACACAAGAGCAATTCATCAAGCCCTATCAAGACGTTTTAGAGCAGTGGGCTGCAAGCTACTCTGTGGAAAAGGGTGCGGTAAAAAAGCACGCCGCCTAACTGACCGATATATATAAAATTAAAACAAAATATAAAAAATGAGAGACCATGAAAACATTATTACCGACCTCAACCGCTGGCAGCTTACCGAAACCTTCGTGGCTGGCAGAACCTGAAAAAATTTGGTCACCTTGGGCATTAGAAGGTGATGAGCTTATCCAAGCCAAACAAGATGCCCTGCTAGTGTCGTTGCAAGAGCAAGTACGTGCAGGGGTCGATATTGTCAGTGATGGCGAGCAAACCCGTCAGCACTTTGTGACCACGTTTATTGAACATCTTGACGGTGTCGATTTTGAGAAGCGTAAGACCGTTCGTATTCGCAATCGCTATGATGCCAGCGTGCCGTCAGTGGTTGGTGCAGTTAGCCGTCAAAAGCCTGTGTTTGTGGAAGATGCAAAGTTTTTACGTCAGCACACCGACCAGCCCATCAAATGGGCACTACCAGGCCCGATGACGATGATTGACACGCTGTATGATGGCCATTATAAAAGCCGTGAAAAACTCGCTTGGGAATTTGCCAAAATCTTAAATCAAGAAGCGAGAGAGTTAGAAGCGGCGGGCGTGGATATCATCCAGTTCGATGAACCTGCATTCAATGTGTTCTTTGATGACGTGAACGATTGGGGTATTGCTACTTTAGAGCGTGCAATCGAAGGGCTAAAATGCGAAACAGCGGTACATATTTGCTACGGCTATGGCATCAAAGCCAACAACGATTGGAAAAAAACACTCGGTTCAGAATGGCGTCAATACGAACAAGCATTTCCCAAACTGCAACAATCTAAAATCGATATTGTCTCGCTTGAGTGTCAAAACTCGCATGTACCCATGGATTTGATTGAGCTGATTCGTGGTAAAAAAGTGATGGTCGGCGCGATTGATGTGGCGACCAATGACATTGAGACACCTGAGGCGGTCGCAGATACTTTACGCAAAGCACTGCAATTTGTCGATGCTGACAAGCTCTATCCCTCGACCAACTGCGGCATGGCGCCATTGTCTCGCCAAGTGGCACGCGGTAAGCTGGCCGCATTGAGTGCCGGCGCAGAGATTGTTCGTCAAGAAATGACAAGCTAATCTAAAGACAAGCGATAGTTAAATTTAGGAGGTACGTGATGATTGAAGCAAATGATTTTAGAAATGCTATGGCGCGACTCACCACAGCCGTCAGTGTGATCACCACAAAAGGGGAGTCAGGCGTATACGGCTTTACCGCCTCCGCCGTTTGTAGCGTGAGCGATAACCCGCCAACCCTTTTAGTGTGTATGAATCAGGCGGCGCGATCGCATGGTCATTTTGTTGATCATAAAACCTTGTGCGTCAATGTGCTCGGCGCCCAGCATGAACAGATATCCAATGCATTTGCATCCAAATTGTGTTCAGAAGAGCGATTTCAACAAGGTTCTTGGACTACATTAAAAACAGGTGCACCGATTTTAGAGGATGCGCTTGTCAGTTTTGATTGTGAGATTGAGCAAATTCAGACAATTGGCACGCACAGTGTCTTTATGTGCCGCGTCGTTGCTATCAAACAAAATGAACAAGAGGAAAGCTTGGTTTATTTTAATCGTGCCTATCATCAAGTGGGTCAAATTGAAATCGCTTAACCTCATCCTCCCATCATCAAACTGTGAAGTAAATATCTCGTGGAACTCATCATATTTTTCATAATAGGGGCTATAGCAGGGTTTGCGGCTGGGCTTTTTGGCGTGGGCGTTGGCACGATCATGGTGCCACTGTTATATATCGTCTTTACCCAAATGGGTTATAGTGCTGATACGACGATGCATTTGGCCTTGGGGACGTCACTGGCGACCATTGTTATAACCTCTATAAGCTCGTTAACGGCACACAATAAAAATGGCGCCGTCATGTGGCCTGTATTCAAAAATCTGGCACCAGGAATGGCCATTGGCTGTTTTTTTGGGGCAGGAATTGCAGGATGGTTGTCTGGGACTCACCTTCAGATCATTGTTGGCACGTTTTTGCTTTGGGTCGCCTTTACCATGCTGACTGGCGGTAAAAAGCGAGTAGAGGCAAATGCCAATAGGTCACTGCCTTCAACATCTAAGCAGCTCGGTGCAGGCGCTGGAATAGGGGTGGCCTCTGCTATTTTTGGTATCGGCGGGGGAAGCTTAACGGTTCCTTATCTCAATCGTTATGGTGTGGTCATGCAAAAAGCGGTTGGCACGTCAGCGGCGTGTGGTTTACCGATTGCCATTGCAGGCGCGTTAGGCTTTATGATTTTTGGGCTAAATGAGCAAGTAGATGTGCCTAATGCGATTGGCTTTGTCCACATTTATGCGTTTTTGGGCATTGGTACCATGAGCTTTTTCACAGCCAAATTAGGCGCAAAAGCGGCTCATACCTTATCACCACAACTATTAAAGAAAAGTTTTGCGTGGTTGTTGGTCGTTGTAAGTATTTTCTTCCTATTTAAAGCGTTGCTTTAAGTATTTATACTTGTGTGTCTCTAAGATATAAAGCGCTCGAATTGGACTGCGCTGATTGGTCTAATATAACTAGCTCTATTATAGTGGTCTATTTTGAGTAGTCTATTAAAAGGTTTAAAGGATGAAGTGACTGGTTTCGCTGGGGTATGCCTTAATTAAAACTTCTTATCAATTTCACTAAGTAATTTGATTATTACATTTTGACATTGCCATTGTTGCCCATGATAAACAAAAAAAGCTACGATAGATTGAGCATCGTAGCTTTTTAGTTAGATCCATTTTATTTTTGAGTATCGAAAGCTCCGCCTAACCTACGTGCTAATTTATATTTAAAAACAATAGTATTTAGTCTTATCTATTGCAAACTAACTTAATCAGGGTCTATGACCCAATTCTTTTTGAAATTCAAGCCAAGGTTCAAGCTGTCCTTCAACGATACCTTCATAAGTTTCCCAATCATTTTTTAGAAAATCGTAAAGTATAGGATGCATCCTATCATTTAGACCTGCTGATAAATCAACCGTTGTTAAGTTTACGTAATTGTCTGCTAACACCTCTATGTTATAGACTTCACTTTCCCTATACGCTATTAAGCCTTGGTAAGTACTACAGCTTGCTAAATAATAAGTTTCAACTTTATTCTCACTATAGTTTTTACCTTCATAAACACTATATATGTATATGAAGTCACTATCATTCTTACTCAATGCTCTAATCATAATTTCAAATTCTACCGATGTGTTAAATTGAGCTATGCTTTCAATTTTTTAGTCATTAAGTTCATATTTAGAACTAGCAGATCGACTCCTATATAGCGCACCGAACATATACTGATAACTCATTGAATGAATATATCACTTTGAAAATGGGTTTAGAGACTGAATAGGGATCAGTCCTAAAAAGGCAGCAGCTTGTGACGCTTTAGTAAAGTTTTTATCGTGCATGAGTGACAGCATCTGTCTTGAGACAATAACACCGCCTCCTGTTATGGCGACGGTCATTTTCTTAAACGCAGGCCCGCATGCCTAGGGTCAGGACCTTAAGCTTGTCTGGTCACGGATACCGATTGGTTGACCAATTCTATGGATCCGAACGCGGATAAGAACGGGACGCTGGACGCGTCGGATCCAACACCGATGCGGGCCATCGTGTCGGCATCTGCCATGCCTGTCGGATCAATGAGGTGCCAGCTCCCCCCAAGATAGACCTCGGCCACGGCATGAAAGTCTTGTGGTGTCACATCGGGCGCATAAACGCTCACGAACCTAGCCGGTATCGACGACACGCGCGCTAGTGTCACGAGAACATGCGCGAAGTCGCGGCATACGCCCTGACGTTGAACAAAGCTGTCGAGCGCGGTGGTTTGTGCGTGGCTGGATCCGGGCACATAGCTAAACGCCGACTCGATCCAATCGCGCATCGCAGCAATCCGTGCGCCACCAGCGAGATCGCCAAATTCGGCGTCTACGAAGGCTTGGAACTGGTCTGACGGGCAATAGCGAGACGGCATCAAATGCTTGATCGTCTCTCCGGGCAAAAGATGGAGGGGCACTTGGGGCAGTGTCGATATGTCCAAGGCAGGACGGTCAACGGCAATTTCTGCGATGTAAGTGCAGCTAAAATCCTCTTCGGCGCGGATCCAAATCCGTTCTCCTATGCCATCATCGGCGACGACCCGTGAAAAATGCGCAACGTCTGATGTCCAAATCTCGGCCGAACGCACCCGCTGATCTGCAAGATCGGCGGCTTCGATCTGAAGCAAAAGGTCCATCGGCGCAGAGAGCCGATAATGCAGTTTGACGTTAAGTTTCAGGATCATGTTTGAACTCCCTAAGGGTATTGATCTAGCGGGCTGACGGTCGCGTGGGGATTTCTGATCAGCGCGAGGCGACACCTAAGCCGCGCAGGTCTATCGAAACCGAAATCTTTTGCAATGAACTGCCCCGACTATATCAGAGACTGGTTTACTTGAGTCAGGCAGCAATGCCTGACAGGGTTAAATTATCATAATACCGCTTTTCAAACTCAAAAGGCGAGACATAACCAATTGCACTATGCAGTCCGGCTTTATTAAACCTGAGAAGCGTTAAAAATCGATTAATTATCGATTTAGCTTTGCAAGACGAGAGCTGTGCTCGAAGTGCCACCCATTCAAGGGTTGCCAGTTCAACATCGTTCACCCCATGCCACTGCTCTTTTAGGTACTCAATCAACTCAGACTTATATAGCCCGTTGACGGTTTCAGCCACGGCATTATCGTATGAATCGCCTGTTGTGCCAACGGAAGCAATCACGCCGCAATCAGCCATACTAGAAGCATAGCGAATGGATAGATACTGAACGCCGCGATCGCTATGATGAATCATATCTTTGGACTTGTTTCTGTCCTTTCAGGCTGATGCTAAAACCCCATATACAGTGAAATCACTTGGCTGTAGCGCTGGCATTTTCGACTTCTTTGATATGATTTTCTGAGATACACCTTAAGTTTTACGCTGCTTAATGTTCAGCGCTCTCTACCCAAGAAAATGCTTCCAGTATACGCATCCATTGATCATCCAATCCTGCTTTTAGCAACAGTGGCTCACCAGTGACCGGATGGCTAAGCGCTAAAGTCTGAGCATGTAATAGCATGCGCGTACAGTCATAGTGATTACGAAAAAATCGTGTGTGCCGTATATCACCGTGGCTGGTATCACCCACGATATGATGGAATACATGTCTCATGTGGCGACGCAACTGATGCTTGCGCCCAGTCTCGGGTGTTAAGCGCACGAGACTATAGCGGCTAGTATCATGCTTTTTTGACACCGCAAATGGCAGCTCAATCTGAGCCAAACTTTGCCAATGGGTCACCGCCTCTTGAGCGGGTTTGTTCAAGTCGGCAAATTTATCGGCAATGGCATCGGGCTGAAAGCTCAACGCATAATCAACAGTGCCTTTTTCTGGCATAAAGCCACGCACCACGGCTAAATATTGCTTGGTAATCTGATGTGCAGTAAAAGCCTCAGTCAGGCTGCGCGCCACGGCTGAGCTTTTGGCAAACAACAATACGCCTGATGTAGGCTTGTCTAACCGATGCACCGGAAATACATGGCAACCTACCGCATCACGGGTGAGCTGCATGGCAAAGCGCGTCTCGCCTTTATCTAGCCAACTGCGATGCACCAATAAACCAGCCTCTTTATTAATCGCCACCAGATGTTCATCTTCATAGATAATGTCTATTTGGTTAGCGGTATCGTTCTCAAAATCCATGTTTTCAGTGCCCATACTTTAGAGACTATAATTATATAAATAATTGATATTTTTATATTTCGTTATTCACAAAAAATCCTTCGTTATCTCGTTAATATAAGATAATGAAGGATTCAGGATGACGAGTAACTACTTATCATGATAAGCAATTGTTAGAAAATAATTACATTAAAATCAGTTGCTTAAGTTACTCAACAGTTACTGATTTGGCAAGGTTACGTGGTTGGTCAACGTCTGTGCCGCGCAACACGGCCACATGGTATGACAACAACTGTACAGGTACACTATAGATAATAGGAGCCAATATTTCACAGACGTCAGGTACATGAACCACGTGCAAACGATCTTCTGCGACCATCTGACTGGACTCACTAGCGAATACAAATAACTCCCCGTGACGTGCATGCACTTCTTGCATGTTGGCTTTGAGTTTATCAAACATACTGTCTTTGGGTGCCAATACGACGATTGGCATGTCTTTATCCACCAATGCCAATGGACCGTGCTTGAGCTCACCTGCCGCGTAGCCTTCTGCATGAATATAAGAGATTTCTTTGAGTTTTAATGCGCCTTCTAGAGCAATAGGAAACTGCAAGCCACGACCTAGGAATAAACAGCTTTTCTTGTCTTCAAAGTGCTCACTCATGATCTTGATAGGCGCATCAAGATTTAAGCTGGTATATAGCTGACCCGGCAATTGGTGTAGATCACCAATCAGCGTGCTCAAGCGCTCTTCAGACATACGCTGTTGAACAGCACCCACTTTTAATACCAGTAACATGAGAGCGACAAGCTGAGTCGTAAAGGCTTTGGTAGAGGCAACCCCAATCTCAGGCCCTGCCAGCGTCGGCAAGAAAATATCTGTCTCGCGTACTAGCGATGAAGTAGGGACATTGCATAATGCCAAGCTGACTAAACCTGTTGGCGACTGCTTTTGCGTATCACGTAGCGCAGATAAAGTATCCGCCGTTTCACCAGATTGAGAGATGCAGATGACTAATGAGTGATCGACAACGACTGGATTGCGATAACGGAATTCACTCGCAACCTCAACGGAACAGGGCACACGAATTAGGCTTTCGAACCAGTATTTTGCGACCAAACCTGAGTGATAGCTGGTACCACAAGCGATAATTTGTACGTTCTTGATACCTTTTAGCTGTGTTTCATGACGCTGCAAAAAGTCATCGCGTAGCTGAGTGCTTTCACTCTTATCTAGGGCCATCTCAATCGTACGGGCGACCGCATCTGGCTGCTCATAAATTTCTTTAAGCATGTAATGTTTAAATTCACCTTTATCGGCATTATGCTGGGCGGCATCAATTTCATGTATCTGACGCTTAACTTCTATGCCATCTGCATAGACTTGAATGCTGTTGCGCGTCAACTTAGCGATGTCACCTTCTTCTAGATACATAAAACGGTTGGTGACAGGTAACAAGGCCAATTGATCTGAGGCAATAAAATTCTCACCGATACCCACACCAATCACCAGTGGTGACCCTAAACGTACGGTGATGAGTTCATCTGGACAATCGACGTGTACGATGCCTAATGCAAAAGCGCCGTGTAATAGCGGAATAATAGTGCGAACCGCTTCTAGTAAATCAGGGTTTTGTTTATAAATATCATGAATCAAATGTGCAACGACTTCGGTATCTGTTTGCGAGGTAAATTCATAACCTTTGGCCATGAGTGTTTCTTTAAGCTCAGCATAGTTTTCAACGATACCATTATGCACGACAGCAATTTTGCCTGAAACATGTGGATGCGCGTTACGCTGTGCAGGTTCGCCATGAGTGGCCCAGCGTGTATGAGCGATACCAGTATGACCATCAAAAAACTCTGGATTGATGGCGACTGCATCGACCAGCGCTTGAACCTTGCCCACTTGGCGCTCGCGATGCAACGCACCATCGCGAATGACGGTTAAGCCAGCAGAATCATAACCTCTGTACTCCAGACGCTTGAGACCTTCAAGTAAGATATTGGCAATATTACGCTCAGCAACTGCCCCTACAATTCCGCACATGGCTATTCCTTAAATTCACTGTATAAGTTGTCAAATCATCACTGAGCTGCCATGTCATATCATTGTCATGCGCTTGAGTGTGGTGTATGGTTCAAAATGCCACCTACTATTGAGAAATAATAGGTAAACATTGATTATTTTGTGCGTTTGGTTGGACGCTGATAATCAGATTTTTGTATCTGTCGCGCGCGCCCAAATGCCAGCGCATTGGCCTCAACATCATTGGTGATGACTGAGCCTGCCGCGACAGTGGCGGTGTTCCCTAGTGTCACTGGGGCGACTAAGCTGGCATTGGAGCCGACGAATACATTGTCTTCGATGATGGTCTGTGACTTATTAACGCCGTCATAATTACAAGTAATCACGCCTGCACCGACATTGACGTTTGCGCCGACTGTTGCATCACCGATATAGCTCAAATGGTTGACTTTGCTGCCATGACCGATGGTGGATTTTTTGATTTCCACAAAGTTACCAATGCGGCTGTTACTGGCCAAACGGGTGTCAGGACGCAGATTGACAAATGGGCCGATGGTCACGCCAGCTTCAATCTGAGTCTGATCAATGACACAATACGGTTTTAGATGGCACGCATTGCCGATACTAGTGCTCTTGATCACGCAGCCCGCTTCGATATAGACATTGTCACCCAAGGTGCAGTCGCCTTCAAAGACCACATTAACGTCAATAAACACATCTTGTCCTGCGGTCAACGTACCACGAATATCGACACGGGTAGGATCAGCGAATTGCACGCCTGCTTCTTGCAGGTCAGCGACCAGCTTACCTTGCCATGTGCGCTCTAAGCTGGCCAACTGCTGACGGTTATTGACGCCCTCAATCTCAAAGGTATGTTCAGGTTCAATCGCCGCAATAGTAATGCCATCAGCGACTGCCATTTTGACAATATCTGTCAGGTAATATTCTTGCTGAGCGTTGTCATTAGACAGCTCAGGCAGATATTTATGCAGTAGAGCATTGTCTACGCAGTAGATACCACTGTTAATTTCTCTGATATTTTGCTCATCATGACTGGCATCTTTTTGCTCAACAATGGCTTCAATATTGCCTGCTTGGTCACGTTTGATACGACCCAATCCAAATGGATTATCGACAGTAAGCGTCAGCATAGACATACCGTCAGTATTGGCAGTTTTTAAGGCAGTTAATGTTTGGCAGCTCACCAATGGCACATCACCATACAGAATGAGACTTTGTCCTTCTTTTGGCAAATCAGAAAGCGTCACTTTGACGGCATGGCCAGTCCCTAACTGTTCCGTTTGCGCAACCCAAGTGATTGAGGACTGCGCATACTGATCGGTAATTTCTGATTGCACTTGCGCACCGCCAAAACCGTGAACGATGATGGTTTCATCAACAGTCAACTGATGGCAAGTGTCTAAGACATGAGCGAGTAGTGATTTACCAGCCAGCGTTTGCAGCACTTTTGGCTTAGCTGATTGCATACGCGTGCCTTTACCGGCAGCTAGGATAATTACAGAAAGAGAAGGTTTCATAATGGCTCTTATAAATGTAACAAAATTTAATATTCGATTATAGCGCAAACGTTGATTCAATAAAAACGACATGACGTGCAAGCTTTGTAACTTAAAGTTATATCATAAGTCATATAAAAAATCCTAACTGTACATATACTTATAGCAACATACCCCTCATTACAATCATCCATACTGCTGCTGCCATCACACCAGCAATAATATCATCCAGCATAATACCCAAACCGCCAGCGACTTTTTTATCTGCCCAGCCAATTGGTGGTGGCTTAATAATATCAAAAAAGCGAAATAAGATAAAAGCGATGATAATTGCAATGATAGACAAGCTTTGGGATATGTCTTGCCAAAAACTGGTAGCAGAGACACCCATATAAGAAAAGGGCAGTAACGTAATCCAGATACCCGACCATTCATCCCAAACGATATGGGGGTCATCGTGACCTTGCATCAGCTCAGAGGTGCGACCACATATCCAAACACCCAAAAAGCAGGATAAAACAGTAATAAGCAAAAACGGCACAAAACCTAAGCTCATTAAGGGTATCGCGACGATTAAACCACCGACCGTCCCCCATGTACCGGGCGCACGGCGAGGCAGGCCACTACCTAAACCAAGACCAAGCCAATAAACCGCACGATCAAGCAGACTGGCATTTGCTGGTAGAGGTGGGCAGTCATTGGCTTTACTGATATCAGGCTTGGAGAGATTATGATCGGTCATAGGTTACCCTGTAAAATGTTGGTAACCAGTCAGCGTGGGCCATTTAGCAAATGGTGCCGGATGCATCTGGGTTACTGGCTGTCCTTGATAGTAAAGCTCAGGACATAAATGCGCGGCACTATCTATAGGTTTTTTTGGTTTGGCTGCTAACGCGATGACTTCACCAATACAGGTGATCAGCGTGTTGCTGGCAGGCGGTACGATATGAGCGGGTAAAGTAAAAGCCAGCTCGTAATCATCTCCACCAGCCAATTGACACAATAAGCGCTCAGATAACGCCACGGTTGCTAAAGGTGGGCTAGTCGGGAGCTGCTCGAGATGTAAGCGCATGCTAACAGCGCTTTGTTGGCAGATATGCCCAAGGTCTTGATAAAGACCATCAGAGATATCAATCATTGCTGTTGCACCGATCTTTGCCAACGTAGCACCCAATGCAATTCGGGGCGTAGGCATATGAAGACGATGTGCCAGTTCGATGCCTTGCGCGTTGTCAGGATGTTGCAAGGCGTAGCTGGCATCGCCAAGTGACCCTGATACATAGACCTTGTCGCCAACTTGTGCCCCTGAGCGGTAAACGGCTGGCGTGCCTGCAGCAAGTAACCCTTGCGCGCTGACACTCAGCACTAAACTATCGCTGCGAGTGGTATCACCGCCAATCAGCGTTACACCAAACAGTTGGCAGGCATGAAACAAACCTTTGGCAAACTCAATTAACCATTGCTCATTTGCTAAGCGCTCAGGTAATGCTAATGCCAGTAAAATACTATGCGGTGTTGCACCCATGGCAGCAATGTCTGAGACGTTGACGGCGACCGCCTTATAACCAATGGCAAATGCCAGCGTGTTTACTTGATCCCAGTCAGCACTAAAGTGGCGACCTTGAACGAGCGTATCGATACAGCTCACTAAGCGCGAACCTGTAGGCAATACCATCACCGCCGCATCATCACCAATGCCTTTTTCGACATCATCTGATGATAGCTGTGCCGATTGCATTTGTGAAAATATACGCTCAATCAGCTCAAATTCATTCATGGCTAGTCTTGATTGTTTGCGTCGATAACGCTGTCTTTTTCAACCGTATTTTGAGCGGCGTCTTTTTTGTTTGCCTTAAAATCACTAATATTGGCGCTGGCTTTACTAGCGCTGTTACGTTTGACAGTAGTATTATTAGCGCTGATACGTGGTTTGTTAGAAGCGGTTGGTGTGTTGTCGATATCGGTTTCAATGGCTTCTATAGCCGCTTTCTCATTGTTATCAACTGCTTGCGCTTCAGGCTGTTTGGCGACTGCTTTTTGTGACGTACGTAAGTTGGCTTTGGTATCTGATTCTACTTCAATCGCACGTATATCAACGGCCATTTTATCGAGTACCGCATTAATCAATTTATGCGCGTCAGTTGCCCCAAAATGATTGTTCAGCTTCATTGCCTCATCAAGCACGACTTTATAAGGAATCTCTAAGCGATTCTGTAGCTCATAAGCACCGATCAGCAAGAATAGCGTGCTCGACGGTATCTAGCTTATCAATGTCACGATCCAGATGCTGGCTGATAAGGGTATCTAGCGCCTCAATCTGCTCTGGAATATCGCGCATCATTTCATGATAATAGCCGATATGTACGGTATGCATGGCATTGGTCGCGCGGGTACGGGCAGCGATATCATGCGGCGCATTGGCCTTCCAACCAAGCTTGCCGTCCACATCAAAGCGGCGGTCAGTGACGAGCCACTCGTATAGACCTTGCATCGCAAAGCGGCGCGCCTTACGGATAGCGGTGTGACTGGTCTTATAAGAAGACTCACTCATATCGAAGGTTTGATCACCCGCACTACTGCTCGCTATACGGGTAGCTTCAGCTTGTGGATCGTTGGCTTGTGCGGTTTTCGCAGCGCTAATAGCGCGCTTGAGTTGGTCAGTCATAGGGGGTCTGTACCTAAATTTTTGAGATGATACCCAGTCACAACATCAATCAGCAAAGTGTACTTTTTACACACAGTTAAGACGATAATATGTTCAGCACTTATGCGTGCGTGTATTGCTGATTCAGAGGTGTAACAGGTATAGAAATACGGCGAAAATTCAAAAAACTGCCAATTATTTTGATAGCTGGCTAGTGCTATTAGGTGCTGCTATTACTCAATAGCAGCACCAATCAAACCAGTAAATACAAGTTTCAAATTTTAAGCGTCTTCGCTATCATCATCAATGTCTAGCTGTGATAGCACAGCAATCATCTCTAACACAACCATAGCCGCTTCAGAGCCTTTGTTACCCGCTTTGGTACCAGCACGTTCAATCGCTTGCTCGATGCTGTCAGTCGTCAATACGCCATTTGCCACGGGGATATTATAATCAATCGCCACACTGCTTAAGCCTTTTGCTGACTCGCTCGCGACAAAGTCAAAATGCGGCGTGCTACCACGGATAATCGCACCTAAGGCAATGATAGCATCAAAGCGATCAGACTCAGCAGCGCGCTGTGCAACCAATGGCAGCTCAAAAGCACCAGGCACGCGAATAACGGTAATGTTGCTACCCAATACACCATGACGGAGCAGCGCATCAATCGCGCCATCGACCAATGATTCAACGACAAAACCGTTAAAACGACCAACCACGATACCGATACGGGCATCTTCGTTTTGATGTAAATTACCATCGATATGGGTCACGTCATTGCGTTGCTGTTGTAAATTCGACATAAAAAATCCTTTGCGTCATGGGCATTTAATGGAGATATAGGAGTAAATAACAGGCTAAATATAATAGTAGTTCCAAACAACTTATTTGATGATCTAGCAATCACACGATTGGGTCGTTAAATGAACGAAAACCAAATGATAATAAGCAGTTAGCGCTATGATAACATTTTTTCTAATTTATTTGCATTTTACGAACGTGTTACAAACGCATTTGTATCCCTTGCGCTGCCATATATTCTTTGGCTTCCTGAACGGTATATTCGCCAAAGTGAAAAATACTGGCGGCAAGCACCGCATCGACGCCGCCCTCTAGCACGCCTTCTGCTAAATGCTGTAGATTACCGACGCCACCTGAGGCAATAACGGGTACATTGACGCGGCTGGTAATTTGTTGCATGAGCGCCAAATCATAGCCTTTTTTGGTGCCATCACCATCCATCGAGGTAACCAGAATTCGCCAGCGCCCAGATCAGCCATTTTGCTTGCCCAAGCAACGGCATCAATGCCCGTTGGCTTGCGACCGCCATGGGTGAAAATCTCCCAACGTGGCACGACGATGCCATCGACATTCATATCAGCGACGCGTTTGGCATCGATAGCCACGACGATACATTGATTGCCAAATTTTTGAGCCGCTTCGCCAACGAACTCAGGGGTAAATACGGCTGCTGAGTTAATTGCCACTTTATCCGCGCCAGCATTGAGCAAATTACGGATATCAGCAATTTTACGCACACCGCCGCCGACGGTTAATGGTACAAATACCGTTTCTGCCATACGCTCAACGGTATGATACGTGGTATCGCGCTCGTCGTTGGTGGCGGTAATGTCCAAAAAAGTAATCTCATCTGCGCCTTGTTCGTTGTAGCGTTTGGCCACTTCGACAGGGTCGCCTGCGTCTTTGATATCGACAAATTGCACGCCTTTGACCACGCGGCCATTATCAACGTCCAAACAAGGAATGATACGCTTTGCTAACATAGGGTCTTTCACCTTATAATCAATTCACTCAATGCGCTAGTCTAGCAAAATCACCGCCATCTCAGGCAGATTTTCGCAAGATTATTACGCTTTTCGCCATCGTTTGCTCATGCGCGGTACAATTGCTGCCATTACCGTCTAAATTTGCCCTATTTAACTTTTATTTAATTGCCAAAAGTGAGATGTCATGTCCGTCTATACCCAGTTAACCGATGATCAGTTTTCCGCCTTTTGCCAACGTTTTGGCGTGTCGTTCGCGCGTGCCATTCCGATTACCCAAGGTATCAAAAACTCTAACTGGTTTATTCAGACGACTGATGATGTAGATGGCGCGCACTCTTATGTGTTTACCTTATTTGAAGAGCGTCCACCTGAAGATATCGAAAAAATGGCCGTTATCCTCAATCAATTAGATGGTAAGTTACCGGTCGCCGCGCCGCTGGCAGTTATTGAATCAAATGCGTCTAATAATGCGATGATGATAAACGCTATGTTATCCATTATGAAGATAAAGCCATTACGCTGGTGCCATGCTTGGCGGGCGCGCATCCACAGCAGACCACGCAAGCGATGTGTCATGAGATTGGCGCGGCGTTAGCGTATGCTGCATGAGACATTGCAAGCACTGCAACCGAGCGAAAAATATGGCGTGCCTTTATATCCATGGAGCGATGTACGCGACCGTGAAAGGCAGTTTATGCCAGGTGACGAAGCCAAGTTGATGAGTGATATTTGGCAGTCTTATACAGATTTGCCGCTTGCGACCTTGCCAAAAGGCTTGTGTCATTTAGATATGTTTGCTGACAATACCTTATGGAACTTACGTTAAATAATAGCCAAAAAGGCGAAGAGCGTTTGACGGGTCTATTGGACTTTACCGAAGTCAGCGTCGAGCATTATGTAATGGATATTGCTATTACCATTAATGACTTTTGTACCACGTGGGGCGATGCCGAACAAGGCGAGTCAGTGAATTTTGACCGCAGTAAAATGGCGGCATTTTTACAAGGCTATGAGTCTAAACGCTCACTTGGCGATGATGAAAAACGTGCCTTACCGGTTATGCTGGCAAAAGCGGCGGTTATTTTTTGGCTACTACGTTTAAATGTCATTCATTATAACCGTACCGAAGGTCGTACGGGCGATAACATCATGGTCAAAAACCCTGACTTGATGAAACGCTTGCCGCTTATCATTGGTCACATGTCGAAAAAGCACAAAATACAGTATTTGTCTTGTTAGAAACACTCAAAGCGATCAGAAACAATCAAATAGTCGGTGTTTTTAGCAGCATTACTCAAGCCGAGCAAGCGCGTGAGAAGTTAAGCAATAGCAGTGAGTTTGCAATCAAAGAATATACGCTAGATCAATTGTCGTAACATTGACTGATTCATTTATCTCTGTATATCCAAACTATAAAGGCGACTCCCATGACCGATCAAGTTGATAACTGGCACAAACTGGCACGCTACGATACCAATATGCAAGGCGAGCTGCATGCCAATTTGCTACGTAATAATGGTATTACGGTCTCCTTGCAACCGCTCAGTGCGATGCCAGGTATGAATTCTGGGATCGTGCTGTGGGTACAAGATACCGATTTGGCACAGGCCCAGCGTATTTTGGATAGTATCGATACAGATGGCGCAAGCGCCTAGAGAGTGATGAACGTAGAGGCTCATGACTCCTAAAACAGACGACCATAATGGCGGTACTCTATAAATGTGTCAACTCTTAGGAATGAACTGTAATACCCCAACCGATATTGGTTTTAGCTTTGCCGGGTTTCGCCGTCGCGGCGGCATGACCGACAGTCATGAAGATGGCTTTGGCATTGCGTTTTTTGAGCGTAGCGAATGCGCAATAATGACAGCTCTAACGTGACGAGTCGGCAAATGCCTCCACAGGACTGCGCTTGTTCCATGACAATCGCCCCAGCCATTTATCACCAGTGGCAGATTTGGTCAATAATTATCCAATCAAAGCCATGAATGTCATTGCGCATATTCGTAAAGCTACTCAAGGGCAAAATTGCTTGGCGAATACCCATCCTTTTGTCCGTGAAGTTTGGGGCGAGCAGTGGGTATTTGCGCATAATGGGCAGATGAATAGTGAATTTATCAAACGCTGTCAGCGCTTGCAAGACAACGGTAATGCCTCACATTGCCAGCCAGTAGGTAATACTGACTCTGAAATGGCATTTTGCTATTTAGTTAATCGTCTAAAGAGTAGCTTTAAATCACGCCCTGATGACCAAACGCTGTTTAATTTTTTGACCACCCAATGTCGTTATTTATCTGCGAACGGCTTATTCAATTGCTTAATATCAAATGGTCAATGGCAATTGGCTTATGCCGGTAGCTTATTGTTTTATCTCACGCGCCAAGCACCATTTGGCGAAGCAAAATTAGCAGATGATGATTTGGCAATTAACTTTGGTGATGTCACCACCGATAAAGATAAAGTCACTATCTTAGTGACCGTCCCACTCACTGAAAATGAAAAATGGCAACAGCTGGCCGTCAATGAGTGCTTAATCTTCCAAGACGGCGATGTCATTTATAAAGACAGCCCAAGCCAGCGTAAGTTTTTGACGATTGAGGAAGGGATTGCGATTGCACGAGCCGTTGGGGCGAGTGTTTAAAGATGATATTTGGTAATCCTGAATAATTTACTTTGTACGTTGATATCATTGACGAATAGTACAAACTTTGTAATAAATTAGAGGGTATATATAAGCAGTATTTAATTCTTTTCATACTTCATCAGGCATCTTAATGATTGATTTTTTTGTAAAGGAAGCTATTAGCGATGAAGAGGCTAGTTTATTGCTACAGAAAATTTTTGGCTTACCAGAAAATAAGGTTGCGGTATTAAGCTTGCAAGAGATAGAAACCTTAGGAAATAAACTTCCAAAACTTTGCGAATGTCTCGGAGTAAAGAGTCTTATAGAAGGTGATGCTTGTACGCTATTACAGATTCACCGAATTGACATTCCACTTGATATTTTTTTGAAAAGACTCCAATCTTTTTGCAAGACCGAGTCTATAACCTGCTATGTGCCCTCTGAAAATATTTATACTAGTAGTTACTACAACTATTACAAAATTACGCCAGATTGCGAAATGATTGAAGTATCTGAATGGCTTAAAGACGACAATGAAAATAACAAGCAAATATATTTTCATAATAAGCTAATAAAAAACTAACCCAAATAAACCCCGCAACAGCGCTTAAATTTCTCACCAGAACCACAAATACACGGTTGCTTTTGCGTCACAGTCATCGCAACCGTCGGATCTAAAAAGTACCAACGCGCATTATTACTAGCCTTGTCTTTTATCTTCATAAAGGTAGACAGCTCATGATGCGCCTGTATTTTTTCTTCTAAACTATCTGCCGCATTATTGGTTGTATTAAAATAAGCCTTAAACTCAACCTGTGCATGTCTTTTGCCAAGCTTTGGCGTATGTTCTACAATCTCTAGTCCTGCCCAGCCCGTTTCCTTCGCCCAACTTTCAATCGCATTCATATCAAGCAATCTTTGCTGCGTGGGTAGTGTGGTTTTGACGATATATTCTGGTTTCACCAAGACAAACGCACTATAGCGCGTATGCATGAGCCGTTCGGCTGTCTCAGCTTTTACACTATCTACTTTATCAACTTCTTCATTATAAAAAGCATCATGATAAGGCTGGCAGCAGTCTTGGTAGGATAGCGGAGCGTTTACCGTCTTTGCTGATGGATTGATTTGGCAAGGGCAAGTATGTATGGAAGATTGCATGTTTGACTCTAATTTTCGTTTGGGCTTATTCGTTTATGCTTAATGGTCTTATGATAACTTTATTGCAGCATGCTTTTTATTAACTCTGGCAAGATACCGACTTTGAGCTGTGCCCATGCTGATGGGTCAATTAGTCGCGACCAAAACATCTCAAAAGGTGGGGCGACATATACCAGTAGTGCAAGGATAGTATATAGGAGCAGGTACCACCATTTGTCTTTAGGTTGATAAAACTTCATCGCGGTGCCCGATGAGCGTTTCATTTTCATGTTTGACAAATTAACGCTATACAGCTCGTCCAATGACAAATGTACGATCGCACCACCGAATAAAAACAGGCCATAAAACCAGCTAGTCGTCAGTGGTAGATGCAAACCATAATAGCTTAGACAGGTTAAACCCAGTCCGAGTATCGCCATATAAGGGACGGAATGAATCACCCCGCGATGGACGGTCATAGTAGTAAAAATAGAAAAAACCACATATCGCATAAACCCATAGCCCGCCAGCCATAATGCGATCAACGCTAGTAAGCTCAAATCACTGCGCCAATGCATCACCAGACCGAAGGCAAATATGAAAGACGTAATATTAAAGCCAAGCTTAATCGGCGTTGAGTTATCAGAATCCAAATCTGGTAGCAATCCACCTATCGTACCAAGCGCCACGCACACTAAAAACCCTGAATCATCAATCAATCCTGCTTTATAAACCGTCAAACTCAGTGTGCCGCTCACCATAAATGCGACATTTAGGTGGGTATTAAAATTTGCCATAAAAACTCATCAATAAATAGCGGCCAGAACTTTCACTTCGGGCCGCTTGTCTAGCAGTAAAAAAGCGCTACATCATACCATAGACCAGTCATACGTCTAACACAGCAGCTCGCTATAAAATTAATACAGTGATGCTAGGATAAATTTTCGCAGCCTCTGTCTTCAACAGCATAGCCAGCAAGAAAAATTATCCTAGGGCATGCCCTCATTTTCAACCCATTTAGTCGCTATCGTTCAGATTGAGGACACGTCCTAGCAACACATCATAAAGGCCACTGTGCAAAAATATAAAATTGAGAAGGCATTAGGAACTTATAAATAGGCTGCTAAACCCTTGTTGCGTTTACGATTATGCCACGATTCGACAACGTCTAGGCGTTAACAAAGTGCCGTATGTTTGTTATGGTAAAAGGGTATTATTGTTAAGCATGAAAGAGATGTTTATCTATTTTGTGAACTCAAATCGTTATCTTTGTATTGCATACATTTCGATCTCACAGATTTAAACAATAATCACTGTGAATAAAACCGTTAATTTTAATAAAAACAGTTACTTTCAATAGAAATAGTTACTGTTATAAGAAAGGAATCAACCCGCTGTATAGCCACCAATCATCAGCATAAACGCACAAGCGTCTGTGTTCAGAATCTATAACAACGATAAGGAAGCTACCATGAGTGATATTTTCGATGTAAAAGACACCATCTCGGTCGATGGCAAGGAACATGCCTATTACAGCTTGCCCAAGTTGACCAAAACCTACCAAAATATTAGCAAGCTGCCATTTTGCATGAAAGTCGTATTAGAGAATCTATTGCGTAACGAAGATGGCGGTCAATCTGTCGGTGAAAACCATATCGAAGCGGTTGCCAATTGGGACGCGGGTGCCGAAGCGTCAAAAGAAATCGCCTTTATGCCAGCTCGTGTTGTCTTGCAGGATTTCACTGGTGTGCCCTCGGTTGTCGATTTGGCCGCGATGCGTGATGCGGTGGTTGAGCTGGGCGGTAAAGCGGAGCAAATTAACCCGTTTATCCCTAGTGAGCTGGTCGTCGATCACTCCGTACAAGTGGATGCTTATGGCCGCGAAGATGCGCTAGATTTGAACGAAAAAATTGAATTTAAGCGTAATAATGAGCGTTATGAGTTCTTGCATTGGGGTCGTAATGCCTTTGAAAACTTCGTTGTCGTACCACCAGCGACTGGTATTGTGCATCAGGTAAACCTTGAGTATTTAGCACGTGTGGTCATGGCAGCAGAAGTAGATGGCGAGCTGACGGCTTATCCTGATACGGTATTTGGTACCGACAGTCATACCACCATGATTAATGGTATTGGCGTTCTTGGTTGGGGTGTGGGCGGTATCGAAGCAGAAGCGGCAATGCTGGGTCAGCCGTCCTCGATGCTGATTCCACAAGTGGTTGGTTTTGAGTTGAAAGGTAAGCTAACTGAAGGTGTTACCGCAACCGATTTGGTGTTGCGTGTGGTTGAGATGCTACGTGCTCATGGTGTGGTTGGCAAGTTCGTCGAATTCTATGGTGAAGGCTTGCACAGTATGCCGCTTGCGGATCGCGCCACCATTGCCAATATGTCACCAGAATATGGCGCGACTTGTGGTATTTTCCCCATTGACCAAATGGCGATTGATTATCTGCGTCTATCAGGGCGTGATGAAGCACAGATTGAGCTGGTTGAAAAATATGCCAAAGCGCAAGGCTGTGGCACGATGCCGATACCCCAGCGGCGACTTATTCAAGCAAGCTAGAGCTAGATCTGTCTTCCGTACAGCCAGCACTTGCTGGTCCTAACTTGCCACAGCAGCGTATCAACTTATCTGATATGCACGAGAAATTTGGCGAAACGTTAGCAAAAATGACCAAAGATCGCAAATCGGAAGTCGAAGGTAAAGTACGCTTTGACCAAGAAGGCGGTGAGCAAGAGCAAGCCGAACACTTAGCGGCAAAACCGAATCATTGATGACAGCAAGATGAAGGCTATCAGCCTGCAAATGGGGTTTTTCACGGTCAGAATCGATGATGAAGACCACAAATTGCGTGATGGTTCGGTCGTGATCGCCGCCATTACCTCTTGTACCAACACCTCAAACCCAGCAGTAATGATTGGCGCAGGTCTGGTTGCCAAAAAAGCCGCTGCAAAAGGTCTGAAAGCTAAGCCATGGGTCAAGACGTCACTCGCTCCTGGTTCTAAAGTTGTGACTGATTACCTTAGAAAAAACCAAACTGATGGATGAGCTAGAAAAAACAGGCTTTTACTTAGTCGGCTATGGTTGTACCACTTGTATCGGTAACTCAGGGCCGCTGCTAGAAGCATTGAAAAAGGTATCGAAGAAGAATGATTTGGTCGCTGCTGCTGTACTGTCAGGTAACCGTAACTTTGAAGGTCGTATCCACTCGCATGTCAAAGCAAGCTACTTGGCGTCACCGCCATTGGTGGTCGCTTATGCGCTGGCAGGTACGGTCGATATCGACTTGACGACCCATCCGCTAGGTCAGGATCAAGACGGCAATGATGTCTATCTAAAAGACATCTGGCCAACCTCAGAAGAGATCAATGAGCTGATTGCCAATAATATCGACGCGGATATGTTCCGCAAAAACTACGGTGAAGTGTTTGACGGTAGTGCAGCGTGGAATGCCATTAGCTCAGCCGATAGCCAGCTGTATCCATGGGATGAAGAGTCAACGTATATCAAAAACCCACCGTTCTTTGATGGCATGACCATGGAGCCAGAAGGTATCCCTGATATCGAAGGCGCGCGTATCTTAGGTCTGTTTGGTGATTCAATCACCACCGATCATATCTCGCCCGCAGGTAATATCGATCCAAACTCGCCTGCAGGCAAATACTTGCAAGAGCGCGGTGTGATGGAAGCCGACTTTCAACAGCTATGGCTCACGCCGTGGTAATGATGCGGTCATGACCCGTGGTACTTTTGCCAATATCCGTATCAAAAATACCATGATGGGTGGTAAAGAGGGCGGCTATACTTATTACTTCAAAGGCGACAGCGCCACGTTACAAGACGGCGAAGAAATGGCCATCTATGATGCAGCGATGAAGTATAAAGAAGACAAGCGTCCGCTAGTGGTACTTGGCGGTGCAGAGTATGGCTCTGGCTCTAGCCGTGATTGGGCAGCCAAAGGTACGATTTTACTCGGCGTAAAAGCGGTGTTGACCAGCTCGTTTGAGCGTATTCACCGCTCAAACCTAGTTGGCATGGGCGTATTGCCATTGACCTTTAAAGATGGCGAAAATGCAGAGACTTATAATCTAGATGGATCTGAGGTGCTTAGCATCACTGGTCTTGATAATGGCGAGAGCAAAACTGCAAAAGTCACTGCCACACGTGCCGATGGCTCGACAGAGAGCTTTGAGGTCAACGTCATGCTACAGACGCCAAAAGAGCGCGAATATGTGCGTCATGGTGGAGTATTGCACTATGTATTGCGTCAATTAGCAAGCGAGAGTAAAGACGCAGGGTAATCGTTCGTAAGATGTAATAAAAAAGCCCAATCCCAGTTAGAATAGGAGATTGGGCTTTTTTATGTATGATTTTTGAATAATTTTTTAGGTAGAAGAAGCTTATTCTGCCATGAACTTTTCCCATTTATATTGGCAGTAACTACATTTACCTTCATGATATTGATCTTCTAAGCTCAAAGGATCTCCGCACATTTCACATGCAATATATTCCATTTCATATTCACATGCCACACAACATTCTTCTTCGTAAATGAATGTAGTTTTTCCGCACTCTTGACATGAATCAAACGGAGATTCACCGCCATCCATTAAATTTTTAATGGCTTCTCCAGCCAAAGAGTCATCGATACATTGTTCAACCACATCGTAAAAGCTAAAGTCTTCCCCACATGACTTACAATGCAAGTCAATCATTGGATAAATATCATCACTATGCGTAGCTTGTATTAATGAAGAGTGGCATTGATTGCAACGAAGATTTTTAAGAGCTGTTTCAACTGAATGATATTTCCAATCGACTGCGTCAATACTCGCTTTACAAGCTTGTTCTTCTGCTGAATAGACATCGCTCACATCAAGCAAAGTTGTCCAGCAATCGTTGCCAAGGATCTCTTGAGGATCTTCTTGCAAGTGCTCTGATAGAAAGTCTCTAATCAGCAAAAATGACTTGGCTACAATTTCTCGGACAGCATCAGGAGATTCAGATGTATAGTAGTGTTCCAAATCGTTTCTTAGTTTATTAATCTCATCAAAACGTTTCCATTCTACTTTGACGTTTAAGCTGGCAAATCTTTCTTTTATCGACTGGACATCAACCGTCTTATGACCTTTGCCTTCAAAAGTTATTTCGCCTTTTGTATTTTGTATAGGTCTAATATTCTGTTTTATTAGTAACTCTTTGTTATCACTTGGAGACAGTTGGCAAAGCTTTTCTTTATACAATAATAAAATTCCAGCCGCGATATTTCTCACAGCAGAAACACTACGCCTATCATCATCACTTTCAAAATCCTCAATCCCAATTTGGATTGAATCTATTGCGTTTTGAATAATGCTCATTATTTCTCCTAAATTTAATAATTGCTTTGTATATAACTAACACATGATGAAGTTAGTATAGCCTTATAAATCTATCGTTAGAAACGCTGATCCGCATTTACTCAACCCTTCTCAGTCAACAGCTTAATCCCTAAACCAATAAATACCACACCGCTTATCTTGTTTAAAAGGGCTTCAATAGAGGGGTTTTCTCGTAGGCGTGTACTAAACCGCGCTGCCAATAACGCCAAACACGAGCACCATATAAAGCCAGTGGTGGCAAAGGTCAATCCTAGTATTAAAAATGAGAGCATGCTGTAAGTGTAATTAGCATCAATAAACTGAGGAAAAAAGGCGATAAAGAACAAAGCGACTTTTGGATTAAAGACGTTGGTTAATACTCCTTGCTGGTATATTTGCCACCCATCTACCTTGTTCTGTCTAATAATATCTTTGTCTTTAGGCAGACTGCTTGCTATTAAAGAGGCCTCTTTGCTTGTGAGCATTTTAAAGCCCAAATAACATAAATAGCCGGCACCAAGGTATTTAACAAGCATAAAGGCGGTTGGAGAACTGGCTAATAAGACGGATAAGCCTAACGATGCCAATAACGTATGGATCAAACTGCCCGTGGTGATGCCCAAAACAGAATAAAGTCCTGCGCTCTGTCCTTGAGAGACACTACGGGTAATAATGTACATGCTATCCGTGCCTGGAGTAAGGTTTAGTAAAATGGCAGCTAGAACAAACCCTAGATAGTTTTCAATACCGAACATAGCAGGCGCTTCCCTATAATCACTCTAAGCCCCATCATATATAGTATATGGGTATAATTGATAACAACGCTGGTCACGTCGATATTAACGAGTATTAGATAGGTTGGCAAGAGCGCTATCAGCAATAGGACAGCGACAGTAGAGGGTCTTTTAGAAACAACAGACATAAAAAATCCCAGTCACCGTATGATGACTGGGATTTTTTATTGTTCGCTTATTAGTCTTATCTCATGCTAAGCAAAAGTGCTAATAAGTGACGCCGAATAGTGGCGTCCCCAGGGGGATTCGAACCCCCGTTACCGCCGTGAAAGGGCGGTGTCCTAGGCCTCTAGACGATGGGGACGCATAGAGTGTTATAACCAATGGTTACAACGGTACTTCACAATATCAGATAGCTTATCTATTAATAAGATCAAGCCTTGCCTAGGTGCTGATATCGTCCTACTAGCGAGTATTTATTATCAATTCAGTAACTGAGCTTTGCTATAAATAGTATGGTGGAGCTAAACGGAGTCGAACCGTTGACCCCTTGCATGCCATGCAAGTGCTCTACCAACTGAGCTATAGCCCCTCGCTAAGAGTGTGCGTATTTTATGTAAGAGCAGCAGTCTTGTCAACCGCTATTTTAAAAATAATGCATAAATATGCAAAAAAAAGTGTTTTAGCCTGTTTTAACTGGCTTAACAAGCCTAAATTAGCGTGGATTTTGCTTGAGAGCGATCTCTTTGATGGCTTTATCGGTATAAAACTCTTCTTCGCTGCCATCAGAAAAAACAATCGCACAGCATTCAGTTGGCATATATTGACCACCCTTTTCTCGGACTGTTCTGATGCCTTTAAAGCCAATGATGTCACAATCGGCCAATTTGATCTAGATTATGCTTGGTATAACCGCAGTAAGTGGTGTATATCCACTTTAAATCTTCAAAATCTTGACCAGTGGTAAGGGTAAGGTTTGCCTCAAAAAGCTCTTTTACGATGGCATCATAGTATTTCTGTGCTTCTTTTAGGGTGTTAAATACATAATCTTTGCTTTCTATTGTGACGGTTTTGGCGGCCATGTTTGTTTCCAATTAAGATGTTTAAAAGTATGAGGGTAGTTATACCGACTAATAACGAAAAAAGGGTCAGAACTGGCCTGACCCCTTTGAATGCATAAAATTTAGCTAATTATTATTCAGCAGCCAAACTATTTATCAGCTAAGAAGTCTGGCAACTCTGCTGCTTGTTTCTCAAGTTTCTTCAGTTTCTTTTTACCCAAACCGCCCAGAACGTCAACCGCATGACGCAAGCGAGTCAGCGTCATATCAGCACCGATAATCGCCATAGAGTTCATGACGGGCGTCGATGAGGTGCTACCAGCGATAGCGATAAAGAACGGCGCCATAAAGTCACGCATCTTAATATCAAGGTGGGCTGCAAGGCCTTTTAGCGTGGCGTAGATGTTTTCTTCTGACCAAGTTGGTAGGGTCTCTAAGCTGCCAAAGCGCCAGTTGTAGCATCTCGATAATTTGCTCAGGCGTGAGCGATTTATGAGTAAAGCTCTCAGCATTGATATCAGGTAGGTTTTGGAAATAGAAAGCCACCCCAATTAACCGCATCAGACAGCAATCTCGATACGTGGCTGAATCGCCGCTGCGATAGCGGTTAATTTATCGCTGTTACTTGCCCAGTCAAGGATTTTATTTTTTAGCTCTTCAGGCGTGAGCGCGCGTAGCCATTCGGCATTGAGCCAGTTCAGCTTTTCGATATCGAAAATAGGGCCGCCAAGTGACACGCGCTGAATATCAAAGCTGGCAATCATTTCTTCTAAGGTAAATTGCTCAGCTTCATCAGGCATTGAGTAGCCCATACGACCGAGGTAGTTTAGCAAGGCTTCAGGCAGCACGCCGGCATCACGATAGTAGGTGATAGAGGTTGGGTTTTTACGCTTAGACAGTTTTGATTTGTCTGGGTTACGCAGTAATGGCATGTGGCAAAGAACTGGCATCTCCCAACCAAAATACTCATAAAGCAGCTGATGTTTAGGCGCAGAGTTCAGCCACTCTTCACCGCGCAACACATGGCTGATGTCCATCAAATGGTCATCGACGACGTTGGCTAGATGATACGTTGGCATGCCGTCGGTTTTTAGCAGCACTTGCATATCGACTTGCGTCCAAGGAATCTCAACCGTACCGCGTAGCATGTCTTGTACTTGACAGACGCCTTCGGTAGGCACACGCATACGAATGACGTGCGGTTTGCCCTCGCTTGACCAATTGCTCGGTTTTCTCTGGCGCGAAATGCGCACAGCGACCGTCGTAACGTGGGGTTTCGCCATTTGCCATTTGCTCAGCACGCATGGTATCTAGCTCTTCGCTGGTACAAAAACAACGAAACGCATGATCGTTATCTATCAGTTGCTCGGCGTGTTTTTTGTAGATATCACTACGCTCGCTTTGACGATAAGGGGCGTGCGGGCCGCCAATATCTGGACCCTCGCTCCAATCAAGACCGACCCAACGCAGCGCATCCAAAATCATTTGTTCAGATTGCTCAGTTGAGCGCGTTTGGTCGGTGTCTTCGATACGTAAAATAAATTCGCCGCCATGGGCTTTAGCAAAGGCTAAATTAAATAGAGCAATATAAGCCGTGCCTACGTGAGGAAAGCCAGTGGGTGATGGCGCGATACGAGTGCGTACAGGGCGCGCTGTGCTGTCGTAGGTTCTAGAAGGTCGATGTTTGCATCATAGGAATCTCAGAATGTTGTTCGTTAATAAAGTGGCAGTGAAAAGTAGTCAATTGAAGAGCATGACTAAAAAATACGGATGAAACAATAGACGTCAATGTTGAAAAATAGCGTAAAATATAGCGCTAGTATAACAGAGAGATGGGATATTTTTAATGAAAAGCCCTTCTAGCGCTTGACTACCAGTGTATCCTTGCGATAATAATGTTAGACAAGTCATAACTTGTTTATTTTCATCTGATTTTTTACTATTACTGGCCAATATGGTCGTCATCTACTGAGTTGTTTGTGTCATTATCAAAATCGAAGTCAAAACCTAACGCCCAATACTAAAGCCACTCCTTCTTCAGCCGCTGATGACGCCGAGTCAGCGGTCAGTCCGTCTCCTATGGAAGATGACTCTGCCCCTACGGTTCAAGAGGGATCAGTATGGATCAAGCAGTCTGTTAAAGACCCGTGCCACGGTTGATGAATTGAGTTTCGTCCATGATGCCGTGCTCCTGCAAGAGACCGTCGCTGCTGTATTGGGTGTCAAATCGCTTACCCAAGTCAAACAGCGATTCAGGCGATGAGTCAAATCAAAATAGCTCTGCAAGCGCATGGCATCTACGTCGATGCGACCTTTGGGCGTGGTGGTCATAGTCAGCTTATTATTGAGTCATCTTGCCGATGATGCGCACACTGATTGTTTTTGATAAAGACCCGACCGCCATTAGTGTTGCTCGAGAGCTGGCAAGTACAGACAGCCGTGTGCATGTGGTTCATGACAGCTTTGCGACGTTGACGGACAGTCTGGCCGCGCTGGGTATCACGCAAGTTGATGGGCTTGATGGCGGATTTGGGTATCTCATCACCGCAGATTGATGATGGCAGTCGCGGGTTTAGCTTTATGCGTGATGGCGCGGTCGATATGCGTATGGATACCAGTCGCGGTCAGTCGGTTGCTGAATGGCTTAGAGACAGGTCGATGATGAAACGTTGGCCAATGTGCTTTATGAGTTTGGTGAAGAGCGTCACAGTCGCCGTATTGCGCGCGCGATTAAGCAGATGGACAGTTACAAATCTACGCTCGAGCTGGCAGAAGTGATAAAAGTTGCCCATCCCAATTGGCAGCGCGGCAAGCATCCAGCGACGCAGAGCTTTCAGGCCATGCGTATTTTTATTAACAATGAGCTTGGCGATGTCGATGACTTTTTAGAACAAAGTATTCCCATATTAAAGCGAGGTGGACAGCTGGCGGTGATTAGCTTTCACTCCTTAGAAGATCGCCGTATCAAGCAGTTTTTGCAGCGTCATAGTAAAGGGCAATATCCAGAAGACGAGAATTTGCCGATGCCGCCGAATCGCCCACGTTACTTTAGTAAGCCTAAACGTGTCGGTCCAAGTAAAGCGGAGATAAGCCATAACCCGCGCTCGCGTAGTGCATGGTTACGACTGGCGACTCGTACCGATACTGATTATTTAGCAGACCTTGAGCAATAAATACGTCTCTACTCTAGAATTATGGTGGCTTAGAATAGCTGACTAAATGTTTTAATGATTACGCGACTGTTAAAAAGCTGTAAACATTATCTGCTAGGCTCAGCAGTTGCTTTTTTGCTTGGTATTGTATCTTTATTGATGGTGCTGATGGCTCATGAGAGTTTTATAACTCGTCAATCGGTTATCGCTTTTTATATTTTGAAGTTCATTTTTTTGAGATCGTCATGGCAATATCTGACAAACCTGCAAACCGCCGCGCTGCCACGCCACCAAATACCGATGTTGGCGACTTATTTGTGCGCAAATTTAATGTAGTCGAGCATTTATGTGGCTATATTGATACTGTTGGCGGCTGGTATTGTATGGAGTGGCATCAAAACGGCTGAAGGTGTTCAACAATATCGTCAGGATTATAAAACCTTGCAAGACATGAAAAAACAAGAGCGAAAATTACAGGTTGAGCATCAACGTCTGCTTATTGAACAGCAGACCTTTAGTGCGACGCCGCAGATAGCCAGTCGTGCGGTTGCTGAACTTGGCATGTTTTCACCAACACTCAAAGATAAGCTGATTATTCAGCCAGGTGCAGCGACAGCAGTCGCATTGGTTGACCCAGATGCCAAAAAACTTGATGCAGATACCGTTCGCCACTAATGACTCTGATATTATTGAAAGCTGATGCGAACTGTTGCGGAGGCAGGGCAATGACTGATAAAAAAACCAATGCTAAAGCTGCCAGCAAAAAACCAGCCAGTCGGCAAGGTCACTAAGCCACTACGCCGTGCTAGTGCTGCAAAGTCTGGGCAAAAAAGCCAAAAACCGGATGATAAATCAGCCGATAGCCGCAAGAGCCAAGCTATTTGGTCGCCTAAAAAAGAATGAAGAGCAGGGTGCTTATACCAGTGTCAAAAACCTAAAAAGCAAAAGAGCGTTTTTGGGTAAAGCGTCTGGTGCTTCCTCTCGCGGCGGTGTTGAGCAGGATAAAAACCGTTTTCGTCTGATTTGGGGCATAGCGCTGCTTATTTTAGTAGCGCTTATCGGTCGTGCTTACTATATTCAAGTTGCCAATACTCAGTTTTATCAAGATAAGGGCAATGAGCTGATCACCAGCGTACGCACGCAAAAATCCTATCGTGGCATGATTACGGATCGCAACGATCTGCCTTTGGCAGTCAGTGCACCACTCGCGACAGTCTCTTTCAGTCCGCACGATTATGCCCGTGAATATTACGAGCTTAAGCGTATTATTATCACCAATCCTGAGAGTCCGCAGCTCCTCGCACGTATGCAGAAGCGCTTGGATAATATGGATTTGACCACGCTTGCTGCGGCTGCCAATATTTCGGTAGATGAGCTAAAAAGAGTCACGGCTATTGACGCTAGTATCGATGTAACTGATGAAGAAGCGGTCAAAGCAGCGCTGCCATCGGGTGCAGGCTCGCACTATTTGCCACTCTTGAATAAAGTGACGCCAGAGATTGCGCAAAGTGTTAGCTCGCTTGACTTTCCTGGTGTCAATGAGAAAAATTTCTTTCAGCGTTATTATCCGCAGCCGCAGCCTAACTCGCAGTTACTGGGTTTTATGGGGCAAAATACCAACGATCCTGAAGGCGGTTACGAGGGGCGTGCTGGTATCGAACGCCAGTATGAAAAAGAGCTGGCGGGCGATGATGGTAAGGTTTTGGTACTCAAAGATGCCAAACAAAACAGTCTTAAAGAAATCAAACAGGTTGAGCCAGAAGTACCAGGCAAAGATGTGACGTTGACTATTGATTCGCGTCTGCAATATTTGCTTTATAAAGAGCTTGAAAAGGCAGGGCGTTTGCAAAAAGCGCGCTGGTCAACAGGTATGGTGGTCGATGTACAAACCGGTGAAGTGCTAGCGCTATCGACATGGCCGTCATTTAATTCCAATAACCTGAATGAGATGACCGGTGAAAACCAGCGTAACCGTGCACTCCTTGATGTCTTTGAACCTGGTTCAGTCATGAAGCCATTCACCGTTGCTGCGGCTTTAGATTCAGGGAAATATACTGCCACTACCTTGATCGATACCAATCCTGGCTCTATCCGTGTCCGTGGTTATACCATTCGTGACCATGATAATCTTGGGCGAATTACGATGGCAACGCTACTACAGAAATCCAGTAACGTCGCCTCGACCAAGATTGCTTTGTCTCTACCAGCTGATGGCATTACCAATATGCAAAAGCAGTTTGGCTTTGGGTCAAAAACACCACTGCAATTCCCAGGTGAAGGTAGTGGGCTTGTGGTCACACCGAAAGAAAAAGAAACCTCACGACGTGCAACGGTCAGTTATGGCTATGGTCATACAAGTAACACTGGCACAGAGTAGCGCAGGCTTACTCAGCACTGGCGGCAGGTGGGGTGATGCACCCGTTAACGTTGACTAAAGATGACAAAGCGCCGCCAAGCAAACGCATTATGGCGCACGAACAAGCGATGGCCATCGTACAGATGATGGAAAGTGTCACGGAAGACGGTGGTACTGCCAAAGGCGCGGCCATCGATGGCTATCGCGTTGCTGGTAAAACAGGGACGTCGCGCCGTATCAATCCAGAAGGTGGTTACTATACCGACCAGTATCGCAACGTCTTTGCTGGTATGGCACCAGCGTCCAATCCAAAGCTGGTCGCTGTGATGTTAATCGAAGACCCACGTGGGCAGATTTATGCGGGTTTAACGGTAGCACCTGTGTTTCATAACGTCATGAGCGAGGCACTGCGTTTGTATAATGTGCCTTTGGATAAGCCGTTAAAAACCGAAGCCCCGTAGGTATTGCTATAAGATTTTTGAGTATTCAGCCATTTACTATTTGAGTTTTAACCGTTTAGGATTTGCCAATGACTATGTCTACCTCATCGCCCAGCTGTGCTACTGTCACCTTGCAACAGTTGGTTGAAGCCAGCGACCGCAGCAACAGCCATAGTTTGCAGCAGGAATTAACCAGCGATGATGACGGCATCGATGCAAGACTTATCCACTCAAATCTCAATAAATCAAGTGACCAGCGTTGCCAACATCCCCTTTCACCAGTTGCGTTTAGACAGTCGCCAGCTAGCACCAAGCGACGTGTTTGTCTTATTAAAAAGCCAAACACCCAACTGTCAAAAAAGTCGCGATTACCTATACCAAGCCGCCAACAACGCCGCTTTTATCCTATCAGAAATCGACCCTGTCGCGCTGACTGACGACAGCCAATATGCCTACCGATGCTACTCTTGCTTTGACAACCGATACTATGCAGCTGTCTGTCACAACAGCAAGTGGCTGCGTTGCCTTGCCCAGTTTTATATGTGCCCAATATTCGTGACTTTTTGGGTGAGTTTATGTCAAGCGCGTCTGCAATATCAGCTAGCCCACAGCGCTGCCCACCGTGGTGGCAGTGACGGGCACCAATGGCAAAACCACCATCAGTCAATTGGTCGCACAACTAACCCAGTTAACCGGCATGAGCAGTGCGGTTATGGGTACGGCGGGTAACGGTAGACTTGGTGCGTTGGTTCAAGCCAGTCACACCACTGGTGATGCGCTAGCCGTCCAGCAGTTCTTATATCAAATGGGCAAAGAAGGAGCCGAGCTGTTGGCACTCGAAGCAAGCTCGCACGGTTTAGATCAGCAGCGCTTGCAGGGCATGCCAGTGTCGGTGGCGATTTATACCAACTTGAGCCGTGATCATTTAGATTATCATGCCGATATGGCAGAATATGCGGCAGCCAAAGCCAAGCTCTTTGATAAAGCGCATTTTCCAGATTTGACCCATGCCATTATCAATATCGATGATGAGTGTGCACAGATTATGCTAGATACTGCGCGCGCCAGCGATTTGATCGTATGGACATACAGTTTAGACGCATCCAAAACGGCCACCTTTGTCGCCACTGACATCAAACCAAGCTTACAAGGGGTTGAGATCACGCTCCGCAGTAACTTTGGTGATACTGATGTTATTGATGACAAAGGCGGCAATATAACTATCGTCAGTCCCTTATTGGGACGCTTTAACGTGGCTAATTTGCTTGCGGCAATGGCGGCGACAGTGGCAATCGGATCTGATGTTGATAGCGATATTAATAGCGACATTGAACGCATTGCTGCTGCTGTACCAAAGCTACAAGGCGCTATCGGACGTATGCAGCGCGTGCCATCCAATGAAGGCTGTTTTATCGTGGATTACGCGCATACACCTGATGCTTTGAGTCAGGTACTGGCTAGCCTTAAAACCCATTGTAAGGGTCAGCTATGGGCGGTATTTGGTTGTGGCGGCGATCGTGATGCAGGCAAGCGCCCACTGATGGCACAAGCAGGGCTGGCGGGTGCAGATCAAGTCATACTCACAGCGGACAATCCACGTACCGAAGACCCCAATGCGATTTTGCAAGACATGCAAGCTGGAATGACATGCTGAGCAATATCAGCGCACCCATATCGAACCTGCACGCCAAACCGCCATTGAGTATGCGGTCAGTCAAGCGTCTGCTGATGATATCGTAGTGATCGCGGGCAAAGGGCACGAAACCTACCAAGAGATTAACCATGTGCGTTATGATTTTGATGACAGTGTTGTCTTGCAAAATGCTCTCAAACAAGCAGGACGAGCATAAATAATAGCCGTTGCAATCCGTTTTATGACTTTCAATAAACATTTAAATATAAGAAACAAGTAGTCATCATATAAGGTAACCACTATGACAGCCGACAACGATAATACCATTCAGTCGCAAGGGCTGTATGTTTGGCAAGTAGACAATTTGCTCGCGGCGACCCAATCACTTGCTGGGCATTGGCAACTGCCAGAAGAGCAGGCGAGTGCAGAGCAGTCAGAGCTCACCAAAAATGCGGTGACCAGTAACCGTATAGCGACTGACACACGCACCATAAAAACAGGTGATATCTTTTTGGCATTAAGTGGTGACAATTTTGATGGTCATGATTATATTAATCTGGCGGCATCGAAAGGAGCGCTTGCGGCTATCGTCTCTCGTCCTATCCCCAGCAGTATTCCGCAGTTGGTGGTTAGTGATACCCGTTTGGCGCTTGGACAGTTGGCTGCTTATCGCCGCCAGCAGCACAAAGACTTGACTGTGATTGCGATTACTGGATCGAGTGGTAAGACCACTTGTAAAGAGATGCTGGGCAGTATCTTTGGTCGATTGGCACCGACATTGATTACCCGTGGCAATCTAAACAATGACTTGGGCGTGCCGATGATGCTTCTTGAGCTTATCGGATCATCATCGTTATGCCATTTTGGAGTTGGGAGCCAACCATATTGGCGAGATTGCTTATACCACTGAGATTGTCAAGCCTGATGTGGCCTGTATCTTAAACATTGGCACGGCGCATTTGGGGGAATTTGGTAGCCGCGAAGGCATTTGCCAAACCAAGGCGGAGATTTATCATACCTTGACAGATACTCAGTTTGCCATTGTGCCTGATAAGGATGATTTTACCAATCAGCTGCGCCGTATCGCTGAACAACACACCCCACACGTTATTGGTTTCGGTAATACAGATGTCAGTGCCAGCCATTTAGATGTAGAGCCTGAGCGTAGTGAGTTCAAACTGCACATTGGTAACCAAGTTACATGATATCAAGTTGCCGCTAGCAGGAGAGCATAATGTCAATAATGCGTTGGCCGCGGCTGCTTGTGCGCATGCGTTAAAAATTGATGCAAGTGACATTGTGATTGGGCTGGAAAACGCACGTCCAGCCAAAGGTCGTTTGAACAGCCAGATTCTTGGGATGCATCGTTTGATCGATGATACTTATAATGCCAATCCCCATTCGGTACGGGCGGCGGCCAAAGTATTGGCCGCGCAAACAGGTACGCAGGTGATGGTGTTGGGCGATATTGCGGAGCTTGGCGAGGCGGCCGTGAGTGAGCATCAAAGCTTGGGTCGTACGATTGCGACCATAGGTATTGATGTGCTGCTTTGTGTTGGAGAATATGCGCCTTATACCGTTGCTGGTGCGCAAGAGATCTCTGACATCAGTGCCCATGCGTTCGCTGATAAAGACAGTCTATTACAGTATTTACAGCCGTATTTGCAAGCACAGCAGGCTCAGCCTTGTACGGTGTTGTTTAAAGGCTCTCGTTCCATGCAAATGGAAACACTTATCCATGCGCTAGTAGAGGAGTAGGCGGTGTTAGTTTGGTTGTTTGGCTGGCTTGGCCAGTATTATACACCGTTTTCTGCGGTTTCTTCTTTGACGCTACGAGCGTTACTCGCGGTCGTTACAGCCCTTGCATTTAGCATGTTTTTTGGCGGGCGTGTCATTCGACATTTGCGGGCGCTTAAGTATGGTCAGGCCATTCGCAATGATGGCCCGCAATCGCATTTGGCCAAAACTGGCACACCAACCATGGGTGGGGTATTGATTTTGAGCGCAATTGGTGTGTCGACGTTACTTTGGGCGCGTTTAAACAATCCGTATGTGTGGATTTTGCTCATTGTGATGGTTATCTTTGGCGCGGTCGGTTGGGCAGATGATTGGCTCAAGATTAAATATAAAAATCCCAAAAGGTTTAATCGCCCGCAAAAAAGTATTTTTGGCTATCGATGGGTGCATTATTTGTCGGCGTGTCTCTATATTATATCGCCACGCTTCAGCCAAATATTACCACCACGCGTGAGATGCAGGATTTGTTATTGCCTATCTTCAAAGATTGGATGATTCCCTTTTCGGCAGTACCCTTTGGCATTGGTTTTATTATCTTTACGTACTTTGTGATTAATGGCGCGTCCAACGCTGTCAATTTAACCGACGGCTTGGATGGTTTGGCAATTTTGCCAGTAGTCTTGGTAGCGGCAGGATTGGGCGCGATGGCGTATGTGTCGGGTGACGTACGCTTTGCTGATTATTTGCATGTACCGTATATTGCCTATAATTCTGAGGTCATCATTGTCTGCGGTGCTATGATTGGGGCGGGACTTGGCTTTTTATGGTTCAATGCTCATCCGGCACAAGTGTTTATGGGTGATGTTGGTGCATTGGCACTTGGTGCGATGCTGGGTACGATTGCCGTCATGACACGGCAAGAGATTGCCTTTGCGATTATGGGTGGTTTGTTTGTTGCCGAAGCGTTGTCTGTCATGTTGCAAGTTGGCTCGTATAAGCTGCGCAAAAAACGGGTTTTTCGGATGGCGCCGTTGCATCATCACTTTGAAGAAATCGGTTGGAAAGAGACACAAGTGGTAACGCGATTTTGGATTATTGCCATCATACTGGTTATCCTTGGCTTAATGACGCTAAAACTGCGTTAATAGGTTCCAATAACATGTTTCAATATTAAATGGATTTATATCCTATATTCAAAGGCCGTCTCAGACAGTTGAGGCGGCTTTTTTTATCCGCTCTTTTATCACTTACTGAGCCTAAACTTTGTTAAAATATCAGCCATATTGCGATGATTTTGAGATGCTTGTGTCCTTATTTGTTTGTCCACTTTGTCAGTCACCATTACAGCCTGCGCGAGATACATGGCGCTGTGATGGCCGCTTAAATCCTAAGCAAACGGTTCATTCATTTGATGTGGCACGGCAAGGCTATGTCAATTTATTGCCCGTGCAACAAAAAAAATCCAAAGCGCCGGGTGACAGTCAAGCCTCTATCGAAGCGCGAAAGCGATTTTTGCATGAAGGTTATTATGGCAAGCTGCAATCAATAATTGCTCAACAAATGCAGCAATTATTGACAAAAGATAAGTCAGTCGCTGAGAAAAACCAAAAGCCAGTCACTTGGTTGGATATTGGCTGCGGTGAGGGTTATTACACGCAGCCAATGGCACAAATGGGCTCTGAGGCGTTAGATATACTAATAGCTGCGGATATCAGCAAGCCTGCGGTGGTTGAATTGTCGAAAGTAAGTAAAGCGGTGGGTCAGCTTTGGTATCAGCAACAGGCAGTCGCGTCCTCAGCCAACAAAGAAACAAATAAGACCACCACTATTTATCCATTGGTAACGAGCGCCGCACATTTACCGTTATGTGCTCGTAGTGTCAAGGGCATTAGTAGTATTTTTAGTCCTATCTTGCCAAAGGCCTTTGCTGAAGTATTAACCGACGAGGGCTATCTCATCATTGCCAAACCAGATGTCGGTCATTTGGCGTCTATGCGCGAGGCTTTATTTGATAGCGTACGCGAACATGATTCTGATAAGTTTTTGCAAGAGTTGTCACCTTATTTTAAACTTTTGGGTACTCATCATGTCAGTGCTGAGCTGAGTCTATCGGCGGTAGCATTGGCTGATTTAATGACCATGACCCCCTATGCTTATCGCGCTCGCAATGAAAAAAGACAAGCGCTACTGGCAGCAGTTGAACAAAAAAGCTTTCATACGGAAGCAAAATTTGTGGTCTATGTGTTGCAAAAGTATTCTGATAAATAACGCATTTCGTAGATGTTGACTTGTCATTTATTTAGGGCATGTTGAACACATGTTTCAGTAGCACTATTGAGTTACCTAAGCGGTGCATTAGTTACGCTTTGTCAGCATAAACCACTTAGACATCACGATTGACTGTATGTCATCATCATATAGTGAGTTCAGTATAAAAACGATACAGCTGAACTGGAATGAATTTTCCGCAGCCTATGTCTAGGCAGGCACAGCAAGCAAGAAAAATTTATACCAGTTCAGCGTTGCAACATAATGTATCTGCTTTATTTAGAATCGACTATAGCTTAAATGAATACGTTATGAATATTAAAAATATGATTTAAATAAATATATAGTCTTCAAAAAATTGGATTATTTTAGGATATGATGATGAAAAAACAATCAATATTGGGCAAACCTCTTTTAATTGCGTTGAGCATTGCTAGCGTAAGTGTGGCATCTGTCGCTGTCAGTCAAGCGGCCACCGCCAAAGCGCCTATCAATGAAGTCAAAGCAGCAGCGCAAAGTAAAATCGATCTAAAACAAGCAATGATGATTGCTAATAAAGCAGTGGCAGGAGACATCATTAGCGCAGAGTACGATCAAGAAGATGGCACTATAAATGGCTATTATGATATCAAAATCATTGCCAATAATAGCGAACAAGAAGTAAAAGTGAATGCGAATACCGGTAATGTCATAAAAGGCGACACTGATCGCCTCGATAAAGACGACTTGGCAGAATACAACGCCATGAAACGAGCAAAAGTAACGTTGAATCAAGCCATTGATAAAGCCAATCAAAGTCTTAAAGGTACGCCGCTCGACGTCGGATTTGATATGGACTTTGGTAAGCCAGTTTATAAGATAGAGATTGGTAAAGGCAATCAGGTTCATGACATAGTGGTTGACAGCATGACTGGCAACATCACCCGTAGCCAAGTCAGTGCCGCTGATATCGATGATTGATAATGGTGAGTTTTTTGCCCTAAGCGGTCTTTATTGATGGCTTAGGGCTTTTTTATGTTGAGCTGGCTATATCAAAGAACATTGGCTGTCCAATGTGAGAGGCGATATCTTGGTCATTTTGATTTTATGTCACAGATTACGGAGCTTGTACCGTCGTAAGCACGCGCTCGACGTAAATCTTTATGCGGGGCATTCAACATCGTCTGGGGGTTGGTGATGTCATGAATGGTGATCATCGAGGCATGCCTGATGCTTATTTTTTCGTGCATTACTTTGACGATGGGGGCTAGGCAGTTGGTGGTAAAAGATGCAGCAGTAAGAATGGGATAAATGTCTTTGTCGTAT
This sequence comes from uncultured Psychrobacter sp., assembly GCA_963925435.1. Taxonomy (GTDB): domain Bacteria; phylum Pseudomonadota; class Gammaproteobacteria; order Pseudomonadales; family Moraxellaceae; genus Psychrobacter. Next base: position 68,317 of record CAWURQ010000001.1, read on the forward strand.
AGATGCTCGTTCACACCCATAACGATATTTAACACACCCTTTTCTTTTATGGGGACGGTGACGACCACACGTCATTAAATGCGGCGCACATTGTTAAACCATATGTCCAAAACCGTTAATACTGACTTTAATAGCCATAAAATTGTCCTTTATTTTGTAATAGTCAAAAAACAGACCTTCAAATTCATCGATATGCTTGAATTTTAGCTCACTGGCATCGAAATCCGAACTGTTCTAAGGCTTGGATGGTTCTCTCCTCCACTTCACCTTTCTCTATGCCTGCGCTATAAATATCGTAGATATCACCAGATTTTTTCTTAAGTTTGTTATTAAGTCATAGTTAGTGAAATGGTTTTTTAGGGCGTTACAAGATTATTTGCATGATAAGCTTGGCTAATATATTCATTAGCATTTGGCGTTGATAGTATCTGATAGGTGTTTAAGCAAAATATATGCTCGATTGATACCTAGAGAGCTAAAAGGAAAGCCCAAATACAAGCAATCAATTTTTCTGGTAGCAGGCAATGAGGACAGTTATGTCAATTAAGATATTCGACACAATTATTATTGGCGGTGGTCAAGCAGGTTTGGCAGCTGGCTATTATCTGAGACGCGCGAAGCTTGATTTTATTATTCTTGACGATCAGAACCAAAGTGGTGGTGCGTGGCAACATACTTGGCCCTCGCTACGATTGTTTTCTCCTGCCTTTATCAGTTCCCTGCCGGGTCGTCTAATGCCAAAGGCAAAAGATGGCGAGTATCCCCATCGAGAGGAAGTTCTTGGTTATCTCAGCAATTACGAGCAACATTACCAGTTGCCGATATACCGACCTTATCAAGTGCAAAGTATCCAGCGTGATGATGAACACGATTGCTTACGGGTGACGGATGGCAGTTACACGTGGTTGGCGAAAACTGTAGTGAGTGCAACGGGAACATGGAGCAAGCCCATAACTCCTTCACTTCAAGGTCAGCAAGAGTACCTTGGGGAACAATGCCACTCTGCACATTATGCAGGTCCAGACGCCTATAAAGGCAAGCGAGTTTTGGTAGTCGGTGGTGGCAACTCAGGCGCACAAATCTATGTTGAGCTGGCTGAAGTGGCAAATGCCAGCTGGGTAACGCGTGAGCCACCATTGTTTTTAGCCGATGATGTTGATGGTCATGTATTGTTTGAAAGAGCAACAGCCCGTATTACTGGCGGCAGTGACGATGATTCTATAGGCAGTGTCGGTGATATCGTCATGGTGCCTCCAATCAAAGCGGCACGTGACAAAGGTATCTTACATTCAGTACCCATGTTCCGTCAGTTTACTGAACGAGGTGTCGTCTGGACTGATGGTCGTGAAGAACAAATAGACGCCGTTATTTGGTGTACTGGGTTTCGACCGCAGCTAGACCATTTGGCAGATTTAGAGGTTATCGAAGCGGATGGAACAGTACAGGTCAAACAAGGACAAGCAGTCAAAGAGCCACGGCTATGGTTGTTTGGCTATGGCGACTGGGCAAGTCCAGGCTCAGCCACGCTGATTGGGGCAGGCAGAAGTGCTAGAGAAAATGTCCCAGCCTTGCTAGATTTTCTGCAAAAAGAGGCTTAAGCATCGGGATGGATCGACATTTTTAGTTGACGAATGACGGCGCTTAGCAACATCTCATCAATATCTGTTAAGGCATTTAAGCCATTGTCGTAAGTCTTCAAGATCATCGCTTGTTGATCTTGGGACAAATGCACGGTGATGTCTTTACTTTCTACTAAGTGTCTATAATCTGCCAATGTTTTTTTATGGTCATCATTCATATTCAGCTCCTATTCCCAGTCTCGTCTTATAATGTCGTGTATCTATCGTCGAATCTAAATAAAACAGCACCATTATATTGCAACGCCGAACGGGAATGAATTTTTCTTGCTTACTGTGCTGTTGCTGCCAGAGGCTGCGAAAAATTCATACCCGTCCAGCTGACTCGTTTTTATATTGAACTTATTATACTTTATTCAGTATCGATTATATGTTGCACAGTTTTGGTTAAACTTTGATGACACGGCTTCGTATTTTTTGATTGTCTTTAAGGTGAGTCCACTCTATTTTATACACTTTTGACAATAATGTATAAAACTTACCTCACTCTCTTAAATTGAGAGCGGGGTAAGCTCAGTCTTGCGTATTATCAGGGTTCATCGTCGCCACCAAGTCAGTAAATCTCTCTCCTTGAATGGACACATGCGCTTTAATCAAACGCTCAGCCAAATCTTCGTCAGAATTTAGGACGGCATCCACGATTTGTTGATGCTCCTCAAACGAATGCTGCATGCGATTGTTGACTCGTAACTGTAAGCGTCTATAAGGATGTAGTCGATTGTGCAAATTGCTGGCTTGCTCTATCAAAAAGCTGTTGCGACTCAGTTGATACAAGAAAAAATGAAATTTTCTATTGGCTTCATAATAGCTTTCGGTGTTTTCTTCCATCAAGTAGTCTTTACATTGATTGTGCAAAGACAGTAGCTCCGCTTTTTCTTCCTCATTTATTCTTCTAGCAGCCAATCTGCCACACATGCCTTCGAGATAGGCCATCACCTCAAACATCTCAAACAAGGTGACGATATTCAAAGTGGGAATGATGGCTCCTCTACGTGGTCGAATCTCCACCAATCCTTCAGAAGCTAACAGCTTCAACGCCTCACGAATAGGGGTTCTTGACACCCCATATTTTTCACAAAGTTTTGCCTCATCAAGTTTGGTGCCAGGTGGCAGACGACCATAAATAATATCATCTTCTATTTTTTTACTGACTTGTACTGACAAGGGTAAGTCGTCAATTAAACTCATAAATTCTCCATTTGTATACAATAACTCATTTAATAAATACAATATGGTTGCACTTCTAAACCAACTGTATTAGATTATATCAAACAAGTACGTGGTAAGTGATAGATGCTTTTAAAGGTTTTGAGCGCTGTTAAGACCTATACCCTTTACACAGAGGAAGCTACTGAGGAAATTGAAGAAACCTCGACAAACATTATCAAACTACTATTATGTGTGCTTGTGTCTATATCTGGTGGTTATTAATTTAGATTCTCATTTTATACAGCCCGTATATCAAGGTAGATATTATCAAAGCGGCTGTAATCATATCCAAGGAAGGTTTATATGATCATATATGGTACTGCTTTATTAGCAGTTAGTTATTTGCTAGGCGTTTTTCTTGGTGGATTGCTAGGACAAATATTAGGGGTTGACGCTAATATTGGTGGTGTCGCTATCGCAATGATTCTACTCATTGCTGGCAAAGAGATGCTCGCCAAACGCGGTCTTTTGCCAAAATCTACTCAGTTTGGTGTTCTATATTGGGCAGGTATGTACATCCCTATCGTTGTTGCGATGGCTGCAGGACAGAACGTAGTCGCTGCACTATCTGGCGGAATGGTAGCAGCTGTTGTTTCTGTTATTGCGCTTACTGCAACTGTCTTTGTCGTACGCTTACTTAATAATATTGGTAATGATTACGATACCTTTACTTGGGATGATACTGAAGAGCATCGCGACCAATTGTGAGTGTGTCATCAATATTATCAACACTATAAGAAAACAGAAACTACCAATTCAATCGCGCAATGGAGTAATTAAATGGACTTAATTATACAAACGCTCACTAAAAATGCCTTTGTAACTGCTCTAGCAGTAACAGGCCTAGTGATGCTCTTCTCTCAAATACTATCCAAGTACCTAACAAACAATAAGCTACAGTCATCTGCAATTGCTATCACCCTTGGTCTCATTGCTGCCTATTTTGCTGGTTTATATACTGGTGGTGAAAAAGGCATTTCCGATATAGAGCTTTTCTCTGGCTTTGCTCTTTTAGGTGGCGCGATGCTCAGGGACCTTGCCATTGCATCTACTGCTTTTGAAGTAGACGTTAAAGAAATAAAACGTGCTGGGAAGGTTGGTATTGTTGCCTTGATATTAGGCTGCGTCATACCGTTTGTGGTAGGAGCCGGTGTTGCATGGACATTAGGCTATAGAGATGCTGTCTCTATGACCACCATTGGAGCAGGTGCAATGACTTACATTGTGGGACCTATTACAGGTACAGCAATTGGAGCAAGCTCTGATGTGATTGCTTTATCTATTGCCATTGGTTTGATTAAAGCCGTCTTCTTTATGATCGCAACCCCTTTACTTGCCAGATTTATGTATCTTAAAAGCCCACGTTCAGCCATGATTTTCGGTGGCTTGGTGGGCACGACTAGTGGAGTAGCGGCTGGCTTGGCAGGTACTGATGTAAGACTGGTTCCATATGGAGCATTGGTAGCCACTTTCTATACGGGCCTAGGTGCTTTATTAGGCCCATCTATATTTTTCTTAACACTAAACGCAATATTTTAATAAGTAGATAAAGGAAGACTTATGAAAGCGAATATCGAAGAAAAAACGTGGAATTCACAACAAAATAGACGAGCTTTTAAACTGCAAGCTGCAAAAGACAAAGGCCTAGAAAAACGTGTACCGAGTGATAGAACCATTGAGTTACTAGAAACGGTGCTGACGCCTGAAGACAAGGTTTGTATAGAAGGCAACAATCAAAAACAAGCTGATTTTTTATCTGAATGTTTGTCTCAGTGCAATAATGACGTGCTAAACAATTTGCACATATTGCAGTCGGTATTGGCACTGCCTAGCCATATTGATATATTTGAAAAAGGCATTGCCAGCAAAGTCGATTTTTCTTTTTCTGGGCCACAAGCACTAAGATTGGCAAAACTGGTTCAGCAACAAAAAATCCAAATCGGCTCAATCCATACGTATCTTGAGTTATATGGTCGATATTTTATCGACTTGATACCGAACGTGTGTCTCATTACCGCGCACTCTGCCGATGCGGACGGTAATCTATATACAGGGCCAAATACAGAAGATACGCCTGCTATTGTAGAGGCGACAGCATTCAAAAGCGGCATCGTCATTGCCCAAGTGAATGAATTGGTAGATAACGTGCCACGAGTGGATATTCCGGCAGATTGGGTGGACTTTTTTATCGTTGCTCCTCGACCTAATTATATCGAGCCTTTATTTACCCGTGATCCCGCTCAAATTACCGAAGTGCAGATATTGATGGCAATGATGGTCATCAAAGGCATTTATGCGCCCTATCAAATCAAACGTCTCAACCATGGTATTGGCTTCAATACCGCTGCCATTGAATTGCTGCTGCCGACTTATGGCGAACAATTAAATCTCAAAGGCAAAATTTGTACCAACTGGGCGCTCAATCCTCATCCTACGATGATTCCAGCGATAGAAAGTGGGTTTGTCGATAGCATTCATAGCTTTGGCTCAGAGGTTGGCATGGATGAGTATATCCAAAATCGACCGGATGTGTTTTTTACTGGTAAAGATGGCAGCATGAGATCCAACCGTGCATTTAGCCAAACCGCAGGCTTATATGCGTGCGATTTGTTTATAGGCTCGACGTTGCAGATTGACTTACAAGGCAACAGCTCGACCGCTACTGTAGATCGCATTGCCGGTTTTGGTGGCGCGCCAAATATGGGCTCAGATCCTCATGGGCGTAGACATTCTAGCTATGCGTATCTCAAAGCTGGCAAAGAAGCCACCGATGGACGCGTGGTAAAAGGACGCAAACTGGTGGTTCAGATGGTAGAAACCTACCGCGAGCACATGGATTCTGTCTTTGTGGAAGAGCTTGATGCATGGCAGTTGCAAGAAAAAATGGGCAGTGACTTTCCCCCTATCATGATCTATGGCGATGATGTGACGCACATTGTGACCGAAGAAGGAATTGCAAATTTATTATTGTGTCGCACACCAGAAGAGAGAGAACAAGCCATTCGCGGCGTAGCGGGCCATACCCCTGTTGGGATGCAGCGAGATCATGAAAAAGTCAAAGAGCTGAGACAGCGCGGAATTATCCAAAGACCTGAGGATATTGGTGTCGATGCTTCAAAAGCGACGAGAGATCTGCTAGCCGCAAAATCGGTGAAAGATTTGGTGAAATGGTCCAATGGCACTTATGCGCCGCCCAGTCGTTTTAGAAACTGGTAACAATAATACTAGGGATATAACTATGAATGTACTTAATTTCGATTTTACGTCACAACCCATTGCCGACATCAAAAAAGAAGTGATTTGCGGTGTGGTTGGCTCAGGTAATCTAGAAGTATTGGTATCGCCTTTGGCTGATAGCGACAATAGCAAGTTTATCATTGATACGTCAGTCACAGGTTTTGATCATATTTGGGAGGCGGTGTTGCAGGACTTTTCCAGTCGTTACGCCGTAGGTGGACTGGAGTTTAAGGTCAACGATATGGGGGCGACGCCTGCAGTAGTGAGTCTACGCTTAAGCCAAGCGATTAACATCTTGGAGGAAGAGTCACATGGATAATTCACGTATTCAACAAAGCTTTTATGAAAAAACAGCACGCAATCGTATAGCCAGCATCGTTGACAAAGACAGTTTTCAAGAATTTCTCAAACCCGGCAGTATCCCTGTGAGCCCAAATCTTGCCTCATTAGATATTGTAGGCAGTTTCGATGATGGTGTGATTATTGGACAGGCAAACATCCAAAAAGATCCCGTGTATATCATCGCTCAAGAAGGCAAGTTCATGGGCGGCGCCGTCGGTGAAATACATGGCGCAAAAATTGTTGGCCTATTATTGAAAGCCATCGAAGAAAAGCCAAAGGCAGTCGTGTTTTTTGTCGACTCAGGGGGTGTGCGTCTGCATGAAGCAAACGCTGGCTTGATAACCATTTCTGAGATTATGCGCGCGATGCTAAAGGTTCGTCATGCAGGCATTCCTATTGTTACCGTCATTGGTGGTACGAATGGTGCTTTTGGTGGCATGGGTATCTGTGCGTGTCTGAGCACCCATGTGATCATGACAGAAGAAGGTCGCTTGGCGCTTTCAGGCCCTGAAGTGATTGAAACCATTAAAGGTGTGGAAGAATTTGATTCCAAAGACAGGGCGCTAGTGTGGCGAGTCACGGGCGGTAAAACACGTTATTTGCTGGGTCATGTCGAGTTTTTGGTCGAAGATGATATCAATGACATTACTCAAGGAATTGTTGAGGCGCTGCAGCAACCTGCAATTCAGGTAGATTTGGAGTATTTAAAACAACAGCAGGCCTCATTGCAAAGCCAATACGATCAGTGGTTTGGGGAAAAAGACAGCCTGCCCATTTGGCAGACTATGCATATCGACAACCCTGAATCCATTGCCATGCTAAGTGCTCAAGAGATTAGAGCTATTAAGAGAGGATAATATCATGCAAACCAAGACAATCTTAGAAAAGCTATTTCCAAACCAGCTTGACTATCGTATTGAGAACTCGATGATACGCGGTAGCGCAGACACTCACATAGGTAAAGTGGAAATCATCGGTACGGTGGATTCTGCTGCTATGAACCAATGGATTGCGATGACGCTTGCAAATGAGATATTGGCAGTCATCGAAAAAGATGACAAAACGCCCATCGTCTTTATCGTAGATACGATGGGGCAAGATTCATCGAGAGCAGACGAGCTATTGTGTCTAAACAGAACGTTTGCTCATCTGGCTTCTTGTGTCGATTTGCTCAGACGTCGCGGTCATCCAAATTTGGCCATTATTTTGGGTGAAGCGGTCAGTGGCGGGTTTTTGTCTTATGGCCTCATGGCGAATCAAGTATTTGCCATGCAATCGAGCCAAGTTAAGGTCATGGATCTAAACGCCATGTCGAGAGTCACCAAGATACCGCTAGATAAGCTAAAATCTTTATCCCAAACGTCAGCGATTTTTGCTCCTGGGGTTGAGAATTATTATGCCATGGGCGCTGTTGATGATATCTGGCAGACGTTGGATGAACATCTGGTAGAAAACGCCCTTGAATCGCAACTGACGCACATGGATGATTTTTTTACAGACAATCGTCGTCAAGTGGCAAAAGACAGAAAAGGCCGTCTGCTGTGCGATGAGATTGTTCAGTCTGTGTTAACGGCTTAATGCCAAAAAGCGTTTATAGAGGTCAGTTATATGCACCGTCATGATTTGGTTTATTTACAAGCGCATGAATCATACGAGTTTATGAATGCCTCTTTGCCTTCATCTGTAAGGGTGGCTGTTGAGCAAATGATTATATCTCAGCAGCCACTCACGGTTTGTAGACAAGATAGCGATACGGTAACCAAAGTGGCGACAAGTTATATAGAAGATGGTCGTAAATACCGATTGGCACTGACGCTACCTAAACCTCCTGAAGTCATAACGTCGCCTTTAGCGCTTGAGGCTTTAGTCCCTCAATTGCCCAAAGCTCTGCAAACACGGGCTCAACAATTTATCGCTCGCTGTGCTGATTTAGAAAGCGACGTGTATGTTTATGGCTCTTTTGCCAATCAATATTTTACTGGCTTACCTTTTATAAAACCCACATCAGACTTGGATATTTTGATCGTTGCCCACCGCGATAATATCTCACCAATATTATTGGAAGTGGCGGCCTTTGGTCGATTTGCTGAAGCGGCGCTGGGTTTGAAAATTGATGGAGAGATAAGGTTGCAAGGACGTGACGACCTATCTTTTAATGAGCTAAGCCACGCCATTGTATTTGGTATCCCAACGGTTTTGGTAAAAACTCTTTTTGATATCAGACTCCAAACAATAGACGTATTACTGGGATGGAATACCGATGAATATGAACATTTTATTAGATCAAATCGACAAACCTTTAGTGCCCCAACAGGCCATTTGGCAACAGATTGATGATCTGGCGCTTGAAGCTTTATATGATGAATTGAGTCTTGAAAATAAACCAGGACTGGTCTGCCCTTCCAGTAATGGCAGTCACACAGATATGAATCACCGTACTTTTATAAATAGCATCACTTCCTTGAAAGGATATTTTTCTGCTCTGAGTCAGCTTGGATATGAGGATAGACCATTCGATGAATTAAAAAATATGGGCATTTATCAAGAAAAAAAAATGAGAGCGGCGACAGATAATATCAATACTCACAAAGGCGCGATATTTAATTTGGGGTTTGTCTGTGCGGCGATTGGCCGATGTATACAAACAGACATACCGTTAACCGCTGAGAATATTTGTGAGCAATTGGTTGATAGATGGCAGTTTGATCTGACCAATCGCCTGCAACGAGAGCCAAACAGCCATGGTCAAAAAATGTTTCAAAAATATGGAATAACTGGTGCCATTGAAATGGTTTCGAATGGCTTTGATGTCATTCAAAATCAAGCCTTACCTTGTTTTTATCACACCATTGATCGCACGCAAGATTTTGAAAAAGCCAGTATACAAACCTTAATGATGCTGATATCTGTGTTGTCGGATACCAATATCGTATGGAGAGGCGGCATAAAAGATTTAGAAAATGCGCAGGCGCTGGCAAAAAATTTCTTGCAAGCAGGCGGGGTGCATCAACCAAATTGGCGACAAAAAATCAGTAATATCAGTCGATATTTTATTCATCATAACCTAAGTCCAGGTGGCAGCGCCGATTTATTGGCCGTTACGATCTTCTTTTATAAGGTGGAAAATGAATTTAATTATCCTATTTAGTGGGCAAGGTCTACAAAGCCAAAATCACGTTCAGGAAATACTGAATGACACGTCGGATCATGAGCAGTCCTTACTGGCTTCTATGGTACCCGAGCTATTCGATGAACATGCTGATAGTGGTCATATATTTGACAATAGTGTGGCGCAACCGTTTATTTATACGTTGCAATATTATCGATGGCAGCATTTGCGACAGCTGATTGCCACACCAATGGCTTTTGCTGGCTACTCGCTGGGTGAGGTGAGTGCGTTTTGTTGTAGTAGCCAGCTACCATTTGAGGATGGATTGGATTTGGTTCATAAAAGAGCTACTTTTATGGAGCAGGCAGTAACAGAGGACAGTGGACTACTGGCAATTAAGGGTGTTTCTGATAGGAACCTTGAGCAGCTACTTGAAGCAAGCAACACCCATTTGTCTATTAAAATCAGTAGAGATCAATTCATTATTGGCGGTAGTAAAGATCATCTTGAACAGGCAGCACAGGTCGCCCAGACATTGGGCGCACAAAGCGTACAGCGTTTAAACGTCTCCGTACCATCGCATACGATGATGATGCAAAGTGCGGCAGCAGCATTTGGTCAATATACCAGCGCACTCACTTTACCTGCGATGACCATTCCTATTATTAGCGCAACTGAAGGGGTGCGATATAGGGAGACAGCACAAGGGTTACATATTCTGTCTCGCCAAATCGATCATGCGTTAGACTGGTATTTTTGTATGGAAAATATTGAAGAGTATCAGCCAAGTATGGTGCTAGAAATAGGCCCCGGCAACGCGCTATCCAGAATGATAAATAACTTGCTACCCCATGTGCCTTGCAGAAGCTGGGATGACTTTCGTAATTTCGATGGATTAAAAAATTGGATAGAAAAAAATAGCTGAGATGCTGGTTGAAGATTTTTGTTTTATTATAACCAAAAGGTAGGCTCTACATGTTGTATGTGTGGTTTGTCATTGCAGGTGCGTTTGCGGGTCTGAGTGCTGGCTTGTTTGGGGTGGGCGGCGGTATGATTATCGTACCAGTATTGGTATGGATTTTTACGGCGTATCATTTTCCACCCGAAGTCATTACCCACTTGGCAATTGGTACGTCGCTTGCCACTATTATTGTGACGTCTATCAGCTCTTTGATGGCACATAACAAACGCGGCGGTGTACGCTGGGAAGTCTGGCGTAGTATGGCATTAGGACTCGTCATTGGCGGTTTATTCGGCGCTGGTATTGCTGATATGATTGATGGTCAGGTATTGCAAATTATTATTGGTATTGGGGCGTTATTGATGGCGCTCAAAATGTTGTTTTTATCTAACAAAGAGCAATTGGATAAGCCGCTACCTGCGGCAGGTGTACAGTTTGGCGCGGGTACTGGGATTGGTATGGCCTCGTCTATTTTCGGTATTGGTGGTGGCAGCTTGACTGTGCCATTTTTAAATTGGGCGGGATTACCGATGAAGCAATCCGTTGGAACCTCGGCCGCTTGTGGTTTGCCGATTGCTGTGGCTGGCGCGTTGGGTTTTGCTTGGTTCGGTCAAGACGTGGTCAATCTTCCTGAAGGCACGATAGGCTTTGTACATATCACTGGATTTTTATGTGTTTCGGTTGCTAGCTTTGCGATGGCAAAAGTCGGTGCCAAACTGGCGCATATACTGCCAGCATTAATACTGAAACGTGCATTTGGCGTGTTGCTGTTGTTTGCTGGTGGTCAGTTATTATTGAGTGGGATTGGTGTATTGTAGTCTCATGGATAATATAAAATATTCATAAAAAACATGCTTAGTCAGTATGTTTACTCCTGTAAAAATGGCGCCCACGTGAGGCACCATTTCTTGTTTTATGAGATAAGAATAACGACTATTTGCTGGTAAAAGTTACGGTTTTAGTACCATTAGTAGTCGGCTGACTGACCGTGACTTTGCTGGCTAAGATGTCGCCTCGAGCATTGATTTTGTAGCATTCTGATGAAGTCCCAGCAGAATCGTAGTTGAGCAGTAAGTTTCCTGACGTTTCTATACAGAACCACGCCGTATTATTGGTATCTCGCGTCAACGACCAATCTTGGTTATACGTGCCGATTTTTTTACTCATGCTGCGATCGCTGTATACGTTTTCAGTAATCAACTTGCTAGACGCCCCAACCGTCGCCATCTTAGGAATAGCGGTCGTTTGGTTCGATAGTGAGTATTTGCCTGTGCTGTCAGTAAAACCGTGGAATACTAGAGGGTTTAGGGTAAAGTAGTTGATAGCGACTGACTGATTAGTGATTTGATTGTTCACTTTGTTTATCGTGTTTACTTCGGTCGCTTGTACGGGTTTATTGTTGAATACCATATTGCCTTTAGGCGTGACTTGAATATCTGCTGAGGCACTTTGGTTGCCCACAGTGGCTTCCAGTTTTTGGCTACGCTCTTTGGTATAAATATTGAGAATGGCAGCCTCAATAGGGTATTGGGTCACCACATTGTTTTGATTGGTATTATCCGTGGTGCCACCATTCATACCAGTCGCACAAGCGCTTAAACTCAGCCCTGCTATCACACACAATCCTACTGTTTTCATTGTTTTATCCTTAATACTATTAAAGTAGTTTGTTTTAACGTCTACTATAATTGAATTTTTAGGTAATGACATTGGGCAAGTTTCTTGAGGCAGTCTATGATTACATCACTATAACAACCCGCAATTTTCTAGTATTTAAAGCCTAGCATTCAAAACATGGATTTCAAGCCAACTGAGGCTTTCTGCGCATTTTTATATTTGCCAACACTAGTCCTGACAAGATTAGCATCATCGCCAGCATTTTCCACCACGTCACCACTTCCCCTGTGAGCAGCACTGAGGTTGTCATCCCGAATACCGGCACCAATAGAGCAAATGGCATCACCTTAGAAGCCGTATTTTGACTGAGCAGATGCGCCCACAGTCCAAAACCTATCAGCGTTGAGACATACACGATAAACCCAAGCGATAGCCAAGACTTGAGCGACGCCTCGGTAAACGTTGCCAGCTGCCATGCATCGGTCTCAAATATGAGAGAAGATAGAGTCAAAATCACGCAAGCGATTAGAGCACCCCAGACTACCAGTGCGAGCGCAGACAATGCGGATGCCTTATTCTTTCCAGTATTAGATGAAATAATAGACACGCCTGATCTTTGCTGCGCCGCTGTCAAAGTCGCTTGGGTTGACGCCTGCTTTGAGGCAATGTTGCCAAAGCTCCAACCTATGGCCGCAATCAAGATACAGACAAACCCAGCCAAAGGCATATCACCACCAAGGTTTAGCGCGATGACGCTAAGCCCTAGCACACCGACCAGCATACCGATGATTTGCATGCGACTCACTGCCTCACCCAATATGAAATACGCCAGCAATACAGTGATAAAAATCTGAATTTGTAGCAATAGTGCCGTCAACCCTGCCGACGCCCCTAGGTGCATGGCAGTAAATACAAAAGCATACTGCATGACAAACGTACCGATGGCATAGATAAATAATGTACGGTTAAATTTGGGCGGCTTCAGAAAAAAAACCAGTGGCACGGCAGTAAAGAAAAAACGCAGGGCGGTGAGCATCAGCGGTGGAAAGCTTTCAAGCCCCCACGCAATAAAGGTAAAGTTCACACCCCAAATAAAGGTAACCAGTACAGCCAATGCGGTGTATAAAGGGGTCATATAGTTGGCCTAGGAAGTGATGACTGGTTATTAGGTTTACGGCTGGTCTTAGTTATAGAGAGTATTTGTTTTATATATCTGTACGTACATGCTATACGTGCTTAGGCATCAGTACCACTTAATCGTATCTACTCTGATCGGCATGATGACAAGATTAGGTTCTTATTCCCAACCATCAATTTTGGTCTCTCTCAAAAAACTCAGAAAGAAATTAAAAAATATAAAAAACCCATAAATAATATACAATTATTGTTTACTTTTCCATTATAGACAAATATATGTTATTTGCGAATTGTCTAAGACCTGTTTTGATAACAAGCATTCAATTGTGCAGCCTAGGTGGTCTGACCTGTCAGGTTTACGCTCAATCTGATCTTATTCAAATAGAGTAGTAACAATATAATCAATGCCGTCATCACTGACATTCAGGCGAACAATATCAGTTTGACTGCAGACGGTAATATTCGTATTTATGGTTCAGACTGGACCGCGGCTCCTACAGGTAACATCAACCTGACCGCAGGTAATGGACTGTATTTATATTCCATTGATAATATTGATAAAAGCAGTACCGATGTTAAGAAAAGATCTAGTTGGTTAGGCGTTCGCTATAACAAAGACCATACCAATGATACTCGTCAAGAGCTATCACAACTACCGACTACCTTAATAGGCGATAAAGCCTATAACAAGTCAGGAGGTGACACGGTACTAAAAGGTACTATCTTTAACACCTCAAACACTGATGATATTCAAGTTGGATTTGGCCCTTATGCAGAAGCAGACGCAAAATTAATACTAGACGTAGTTCAGCATCAAGTCATAACCACGCACAATCAAGAAAAAGAAAGTACGGTCTGGATGAAAACGGTCGAAGAGCGAGATACCGTCACTACTGCGCAGCTGCCTAAGTTCAACCAGACGCCTATAACCTCACCAAATGGTGTGGTTATAGGCGTCCCTGTGGATGTTGATATTAGTGATAATAATCAAGCCAAACTTGAGATTCAAACAAGTCAAGCTGAGCTGGGCAAGATTGCCCTTAATTTATCTAAGCAGCCAGGCTATGAGTATTTGGCAGAGCTTGATAAAAACAACGAAATCAATTGGGTACAAGTCCAGCTGATTCAGGAGCACTTTAAGTTTGAACAGGAAGGATTGACGCCCGCTGCTGCTGCCCTGATCGCTATTGCAGTTAGTATGGCAACAGGTGGCGTAGGCGGCGCGGCTGGTATGGGTGCAACTCTCACTGGCACAACAGGTGCAATGGGCGCAGCATCAACCGCTGCATTCTCAAGTCTGGCGTCACAAGCTGCAGTTACCTTAATTAATAATAAGGGTGATATCAGTAAAACGCTAAAAGATATGGCGAGTAGCGATACCATACGTAATATGGCAACAGCAGCATTGACAGCGGGTGTAGGTGCTAAACTAAATCTTGCAGGTAGCCCTGACTATGGTTTTTCACAGAATTTAGCTAATGGTATTGGTAGGGGGCTTACAAATGCCGTTGCTGATGCTGCGCTCAATGGCGTAAGCTTTGAAGATGCTTTAAAAAATAGTCTGCGTAATTCACTGGTCGATGTATTGTCTGCAGAAGCCTTTGCTCATGGAACTAAAGGTATAGATTCTGATGCAACTGATGAGTTTGCTCGTAATTTAGCTCATAAGTTAGCAGCTGGAGGAGTTGGTTGTTTATCCGCCGAGGCTAAGAATCAAAACTGTGATGCTGGAGCTTTGGGTGCCATCGTTGGTGAAATGGTTGGCGATTATATGGTTGAGCTGGGCGCAGAAGGCGACTTATCTCCCGATCAAATATCAAAAATCACTAATACTGCTAAGTTAGCTGCAGGTTCTGTAGCTATGTTAGCAGGTGTTGATGTCAATGTAGCAGCTAGCAGTGCTGGAACAGCGGTTGAAAATAATTCAATAAAGGCTGCTACTACAGTCATTAAAGTTGGTGCTAAAACCGTAAAAATATTCGTAAAGAACGGTAAGGTAAACCTTGGAGATATTAAAGGTATATTGAAAAAAGAAGGTTATGATATAGTCGATGACTTGATCACACTTGCTGACGGTAAATTAACTTTGGCTGATGCATTCGCAGTAGTTGATCTCGTGGTTGGTACGAACGTGAACAACCGACAAACAAAAATCGACATGATTGTTAGTAAAAGAGGTTTGGGTAAAAATCCATATCAATTCAAAGAGTTGTCTGATTTAGCTGAAAAGAAAGGCTATATTACTAAAACTATAGGGGGGGAGGAAATAATGTACAATAAAAAAGGCAATCCTTCCTATCTGGTTAAATCAAACACTAGTCATTCAGGTGATGTATATAAGGGGTTTAATAATGAAAAATCTGCGATTGATGCTTCTAGAAAAAACAGTAGTAAACCAAATCAAAGAACTGGTAGCTATGACATTCATTTAAATAGGGTAGCAGACTAATGAGTTATAACAATTACATGATTTCTAGGTTTAAAGACAGTGAAGCTATTGCAAATAGAAAATGGACAAATATTTCTAATTTCATAAGTAATTGTGGTATAGAAAATATTGATGAATACCTTCATATCGAAGAAAATTTCATAAAATTTTTAAGAATGTTTTATATAACTTTCTCTACAGAATGTAAAGAAACCTATGGTTCTAGCTCTTTAGCTTCTCATATAATTGTTGAAGATAAAAATTATAATAATGAGTTTGATTATTGGGGTTTACACAATGCTGACGAAAGACTAAACATACTCGCTCAGCAGAACATGAATTACATGACTACAGATGACATCGACTTTTTATTGAAATGTTGGATACGTGAGTTGTGTTTGATCTACTTTTTTGAGATATCCTCTGGAAGTTCTATAAAGGCTACAGATGCAGAATTCTGTTTTATTCTCAAACTACACGAAAATTTCGAAATATCAGAAATATTTGACCCTGTAGACAATGTGCACATCGAGAAATATTCTTGTGAGTAGTAAGTAGCACTTAGGTACCATTAGAAAAAGCAATTTAAAAGGCTTATTTTTCATACAAAGCGGCATCGAAAGGTTTCTGGTTTTTGAGCAGCGCTTGAGCGATGGATAGTATCTTACGCATCAAAGCCACAATCATTACCATCCTAGGTTTACCATTATTGTTTAAGCGCATGAAAAAATTTTGATAAGCACCATTCTTATACTTGCTAAATGTTAATGTCATCGAATCCTGCAAGTTAGGTATTATAAACCCTATTCAACTTATGGGATTTTTCCTAATTAATTAATAATTATTGGATAAGAAACAACCCTTGGCTCAGGTGGTGGCGCAGTTCGCATTACCTCTGTCACGGGCTTTTCTGTTGCTTTGTCTTTGATCCAAAAATCAACATAGCTGTCTTTACTAAACCATGCGGTACCAATATCAGTAGCGAAGTCCAGTTGATAGTTAGTGTTGGCTTTTGCATCAAACGTAATCTTAGTCGGCTGCGTATAGTGTCCTGCCATACGGTAAGTGACGGTCATCGTATGCTCACCCGTCGTAATCGGGTAGATATTATCCCAAGTATCGCTGTAAATCTCTTTTTTCTCTTTAGGTACACGCTTACCATCAATCTCCATGATATAAGCGATACGATCACCAACGAGTTTGGTATGTCGTGGTTCCATTTTACCCATGATGGTTGCGGTTGCGCCTGATACTGGTGGCTGATAAATTAACTCAGCTGGTAGCTCTTTTACATTTTTCATGCTCATACAAGCAGTCAACAACGGTAGCGCACACACCAATACAGTCCACTTCATGGCTCATCCTCAGTATAATTTATTTAATAATAGTCAATTTTTCAAAACATCTGTCTATAGAATACAACTGTTATAGTTTACCTATTTCTTTTTAAAACAGTAACGTTTTTATTGGAAGTTATTGCCGTATTTAGAGTGTATTGAGCTTCCGATCTACAAAAATTTTTATGTAAGTCACCCTGATATTTCTACCCACAAAAAAACCTCACCCTCAAAAAAGGCAAGGTCAGATTTTTAATCTTTAAATAATGTTTATAAAAACAATAATCCTAAGCCGATCACAACACCACTGACAATCAACACAATCACACAAAATCCCATAATATCTTTAGCTTTCAATCCAGCGATTGCCAAGGCTGGCAACGCCCAAAATGGCTGGATCATATTTGTCCACGCATCACCCCATGCAACCGCCATGGCAACCTTTGCAGGGTCACTACCCAGCATTTCCGCTGCTTCTAACATAATGGGTGCTTGAACTGCCCACTGTCCACCACCTGAAGGAACAAAGAAGTTGACCAATCCTGCACTTAAAAATGCAAAAAGTGGCAGTGTCTCGGCTGATGAGACATTGACGAATGCCTCTGACATCACGCCTGCTAAGCCCGATGCTGTCATCATGCCCATGATGCCTGCATAAAAAGGAAACTGAACAATAATAGCACCAGCACCTTTGACGGCTTCTTGAACAGCAATCAGATACTTGCGCGGCGTTCCATGAAAGATAATCCCAAGGAACAAAAACATAAAATTGACCAAATCAAGCGTTAACGCAAAACCATTTTGCACAAAATAATAGATGATGAAGGCCATACCCAATGCGCCGATCATCATAGAGATCATCCAGCTGTTTTCCAATCGCTCTGCTGGTGTCATGTCCGATTTTGCTGGCAGCGCCTCAATGATGGGGTCTACCAAAAGTTTCGGATCTACCGTAACTGTATCTTCTTTTTTTGGCATCATCAATCGGTTTAGTAACGGGACGATAATCACTAATGCTGCAACGATGATTAAGTTATAACTGGCAAAAATCGTTGCACTCGTTGGAATGATGCCGATTTTGTCCGCGAAAGGATGTCCTTCCGTGGCAATGGATAACGGAATGGAGCCAGAAAACCCAGCATGCCAAATAATAAATCCAGAATAAGCACTGGCAATTAATAAACGGTAATCGACATTTTCCACACGTTTCGCCAATTCTTTAGCGAATAACGCACCAATGACCAAGCCAAATCCCCAGTTGATCCAGCTTGCTGCAAGAGATACTAATGTCACTAAGATAATCGCACTGCCTGGCGATTTGGCCACACTGGCCAGTTTACCCAGCCCTTTTTTAAATATTGGGCTACTTGCCAGTACAAAACCTGTGACTAATACCAGCACCATTTGCATCGAGAACGCAAGCAATGCCCAAAACCCTTCTCCCCAAAACGCCACCATCTGTACCGGTGAGGAGTCGGTTAACCCTAGGCCTAGTGCAAAAATGACCACGGTTAAGATAATCACGAATAAAAATGGATCTGGCAGGTATTTTTCCATCAAGCTATTTGAAAAACGGGTAATCCCTTTCATGTTATAAATTCCTTTTTATTGAAATGTCTACGTCATCTCGTAGATACCGTGTTTGTGACACTAGTTCGCCTATTTTAGCTCCTTTTAAAGTCAAGCGGATAGCTATCTGAGCTATGCTGAAAAAACCGCACAACTAAACTTGGTAAACTAACGACTCGATGAGGAGTTGATTAGTAGTGGTCAACTTATTGAGAGAGATACTGAGTTCAGTATAAAAATGAGTCAGCGGAACTGTTATAAGTTTTTCGCAGCCTCTGTCTGCGCAGGCACAGCAAGCAAGAAAATTTATAACAGTTCAGCGTTGCAATATAATGGTTCTATTTTATTTAGAACCGACTATATGAATAATAGACCAACGAATATACCAACACAAGTCACGGGATAGGTGGGTTATGTTCGGATAGCTTGGGAAAATAACAGGCATAAAAAAAACGCTAGACACGTTATTTATAAAAGTCTTCAGGTGCATTTAAGATAGGGTGGGACAAGATAGAAAAACTAGAAGGCTTTGCTTTATTAAAAAGCATAAGATTGGCGGTGAAGGAGCATTCAAATTTCATGGTTAAATATTTGATATTATAAGAATTTTTATTTTAGGTTTGGTGTATAGACCAACCATTAAACCAACATCTTTCAAGTATCGGATGCAAAGTGAATATCGGGATTTATCTTGAAGAAAAACGTAACTAAATATTTCAAATTTTTATATGATTTTAAATACATATTATCACTATAAAAGCCGCTTTTATTCTATTCATCATCGATCAGATGATACGCTATTTCGAAAACCAAAGTCGATGTAATTTTTTTATCAGCGGAAGAGTTAGATATATATGAGATATTTGATCTTTTAATGCTTGCAGCACCTTCTATACTGCTCTTAAAATGCATGATTGCTTTATGCGCTTGAAATCCATGCTATATCTGTGACTTGCAGGCGGTTTGGGAAAGGTTCAGGTCTTAGTATAGGTTATTAGGATGAATATCTCCTACCTAGTAACATAAAAAAAGAGACCAATTAACGGTCTCTTTTTATCTCACTTAAATCTTCTCACTTAAGTTTTACTTCGAGTCATTTCACCGTTAACCAGTCTTAAAATACTGAACGGGTTCTCATCCTTCAGTGCTTCTGGCAGTAAACTTTGGGGATAGTTTTGATAGCACACAGGACGTAGATAGCGATCGATTGCCAGCGTTCCAACCGACGTGCCACGCGCATCAGACGTTGCTGGATAAGGTCCGCCATGTACCATTGCCTCACAGACCTCTACCCCTGTTGGATAACCGTTTAATAGTAGGCGTCCAGCTTTCTCTTCTAATACAGGCACCACGTCTGCGAATTCAGAAAAGTCAGCTTCATCAGCAATCAAAGCGGCTGTTAGTTGGCCGTTCATGCTACTCAATGCTTGAATCAGCTGTGCTTTATCTTTGACTTCAATGACTATCGTCGCAGGACCAAAAACCTCTTCTTGCAGCAATTGATTGCCTGCCAGTAGTAATTCTACATCTGCTTTAAATAGCTGCGGTTGCGCTTGACCCCCTTGTTGAGTCTGCCCCGCTAAATGCTGAAACCCTTCATGTGCCATCAAATCTTTTAGACCTAATGAGTAGCCCTCTAACGTGCCAGCATTCAACATGGTTTGTGCAGGTTTGGCATCGATAATAGTTGTCAACTTTTCAACAAATTGACTGTATTCAGGTGATTTAATTCCAATGATCAAACCAGGGTTGGTGCAAAATTGCCCACAACCCATTACGACAGAATCTGCTAAGTCTTGAGCAATTTCATCACCACGGTTTTTTAGGGCAGCTGGCAGCATGAGCATAGGGTTGATACTACTCATTTCTGCAAATACTGGAATAGGGTTGGGGCGAGTGGCTGCCATCGCACTTAAGGCTTGACCACCTTTTAGTGAACCCGTAAAACCAACTGCTTGAATTAAGGGATGTTTAACTAATGCTGCACCGATACCATTGCCATAAACCATACTAAACACGCCTTTTGGCATATTGGTGCTTTCAACCGCTCTATCGATCGCTTGTGCTACTTGATCCGCCGTTACCATATGTCCGCTATGCGCTTTGACAACGACAGGACAGCCTGCCGCTAACGCAGAAGCCGTATCACCGCCTGCTGTCGAAAAGGCTAAAGGAAAATTACTGGCTCCAAACACAGCAATCGGACCGACGCCTATCTTCACCTGACGTAAATCTACACGAGGCATAGGCTCACGTTCAGGCAGTGCCGTATCGATACGAGCCCCTAAATAGTCACCGCGGCGTAGTACTTTAGCGAATAAACGCATTTGACCACTGGTACGACCACGCTCGCCTTGCAAGCGTGCAAGTGGTAGCGCTGTCTCTTGTGAAATATCGTCGAGAAAGTCTTGTCCTAGCGCATCTAGTTCATTGGCAATCGCTTCTAGAAATAACGCACGCTGTTCAGGTGATGTATTGCGATAGCTTTTAAAGGCTTCACTGGCGGCTTCGCACGCCTGATTGACTTCTCCTTCAGTCGCTTGATGAAACTCATAAGCTAAGGCCTCTCCTGTGCTGGCATTAACGCTTTTTAAGACTTTGCTGCCGAGCGCACTGCGTTGACCTGCAATAAAATTATATCCAATAACCATAGTATTCTCCTTAAAGTGTTTTAACTGAACCAATTGACAGTTCAGGTTGAGTATATGCAATCTTATTTTTTAAAGAATGACCAAATTCTTTTATCTCAATCTCAAACTCATCACCCACTTGGGTTTGCATACCGTCTGCAAATGACAGCGTCGCCGTACCAAAATAATGAATATGCACATCACCTGGTTTTAAGAATTGCTGATATTTGAAATGGTGGTATTCAAGATTGGTTAGGCTATGACACATATTGTCTTCACCGGATAAAAATTCTTTTTCCCAAATCACGTCACCATCACGGCGCAGGCGACTGGTACCGACCAAGTGTTTTGGCAGCTCACCCGTGCGTAACTCTGGACCATAACTACAAAAACGTAATTTGGAGTGGGCAAGATATAAGTAGTTTCGACGTTCCATGATGTGATCAGAAAACTCATTACCCATGGCAAAGCCAATTCGATAGGGTTTTGAATCTGGACCAATTACATACAGACCTGCAATTTCAGGTTCTTCGCCGCCATCCTCTGCAAAATTAGGCATAGGTAGGTCGGCACCAGGACGAACCACAATAGAGCCATCGCCTTTATAGAACCATTCAGGTTGTGCACCCACCTCACCGTCAGCAGGTTTACCTTTTTCAATTCCTAATTGAAAAATGCGCATGGTGTCGGTTACTGATGCGGTATTCTTTACGTTCTGTTGGTGCATTTTGTCACGAGTAGACGCTGAGCCTAGATGGGTCAAACCCGTCCCTGAGACAAAACAATGCGCGGTATCTGGATGATCTAAAGGCGCAAGTACCTGTAAGTTGTCTAGTAGTTGTGCGTAGTCATAGTTCTCAGAGGCGAAGCCTAATTGTTCGATTTGTTGCTCTAGGCTCAGTGTGTTTTCGATTGCCATTAATGCTAAGTCTCGAACCGTCGTCACCTGATTGATTGGCTTGACAGTATTGTTTTCGACAATGCCAACCGCACGCTGCTGATCTTGGGTTTCAAATTGAATAATATTCATGATTAATGTCCTTAGTACGCTTGTTCGCTAACGGTTGTTTTTTCAGATTTCTTTTTTTCAAATTTGGCGTAGACGAAATAGGTCAGAATCAAACCAAATACCATCACCACAGAGAGAAAATACAAGCCCGCTGCCATATGCCCTGTGTATTCCTTTAATAAACCAATGCCATAAGGTCCCAAATAACCGCCCAAGTTACCTACTGAGTTGATCAAGGCAATACCAGCTGCCGCACTACTGCCTGTTAAGAAGCGACCTGGCAGTGTCCAAAAAACAGCCGTTGTCGAAAATAAGCAAAAAGCGACGGCAGATAGAGCAACCAATTGCAGGACAGGAGAGGTGAGCCAAGCACTTAAGAACATGGCAAAAGCACCTACCGCATAAAGAAAACCAAGATGCCCATAACGATCATTTAAACGGTCTGTACTGCGCGGAATAATCAGTAATCCGACAACTCCGAAAAGATAAGGAATACTCGACAAGAAGCCAACTTGTAGATCGCTACCACCACCAAACTGCTTGATAATCGTGGGTAGCCATAGATTTAAACCATAAATACTCAAGGTGACAGGTAGGTAATACAGCGCAAGGAGTAACACACGTTTGTCTTTTAGTGCATGTAAAGGATTGGCATGCCTTGTTTGCTCATACTCAGACTCATCTTTAACCAATTCATTTTGCAACCAATTTTTTTGCTCCGTAGTTAACCAGTTGGCTGTTTTAATATCATCTGGCAAATATAAGTACGTGGGTAGCGCCAAAAGAACAGCAGGTAAGCCGACAGCTATGAACAACCATTGCCAGCCATGCATGTTTGCCATACCATCCATACCGAGTAGGGCACCGGACAACGGCCCTGCAATAACCATTGCAATCGGCTGCGACAGCACGAACATACCCATGATTTTGCCGCGGTGACGCACTGGGAACCATTGGGTAATCAAATATAGAACACCAGGGAAAAACCCTGCCTCAGCAACACCTAGTAAGAACCTAAGCGCATAAAAACTCTTAGGGCCTTGGGTCAGCGCCATCGCCATGGTGATCAAACCCCATGTCAATAAAATGCGAGTGAACCACTTACGTGCCCCAAACTTGGCCAATAGCAAGTTACTGGGCACCTCAAACATGAAATAACCAATAAAGAATAAGCCTGCGCCAAATCCATAAGCGGCGTCACCGATACCAACATCAGCGCCCATATGTAGATGGGCAAAGCCGACTGCACCGCGATCAATATAAGCGACCACATAAAGCAAAATTAATGCAGGGATTAATCTGTAGGTCACTGTTCGTATAACGTTCTTTTCGAAATCCATATCCGACTCCACGTTCCATGTGGTAATTCTCAAGCGTCATGCCAAAGAGAAAAATTCTATAGTTAAAGGGATTATCTTAGATAAACAAAAACTATTTAAGATAGCTCTAATTAAAATATAGTAATACTATTTAAATATCAACCCTTTTAAAAAGATAGTTTTTAGTGTATTTTGAATATTATTATTTAAATAGTAATACTATATAAGGATATAGACATGTCAAACAAGAAGCCACTACGTTCAGCAGCTTGGTTTGGAACGGCGGACAAAAATGGATTTATGTATCGTAGCTGGATGAAAAATCAAGGTATTCCAGATCATGAGTTTGATGGCAGACCCATTATTGGCATTTGTAATACGTGGTCAGAATTGACCCCTTGTAATGCACATT
Organism: uncultured Psychrobacter sp.; assembly: GCA_963925435.1. Lineage (GTDB taxonomy): Bacteria > Pseudomonadota > Gammaproteobacteria > Pseudomonadales > Moraxellaceae > Psychrobacter. The sequence goes on from CAWURQ010000001.1 coordinate 92,270, forward strand.
TCCGCAAAATTGCTGAGCATGTCAAAAAAGGCATCTTAGAAGCGGGTGGCTACCCTGTTGAATTTCCTGTCTTCTCAAGTGGTGAATCCAACCTACGCCCAACGGCTATGCTGACGCGTAATTTGGCGAGTATGGATGTGGAAGAAGCAATTCGCGGTAACCCGATGGATGGGGTTGTGCTGTTAACAGGCTGTGATAAAACCACGCCAGCGCTATTGATGGGCGCAGCTAGTTGTGATGTTCCTGCCATCGTCGTCACAGGCGGGCCGATGTTAAATGGCAAGCATAAAGGCAAAGATATCGGCGCAGGTACCATCGTCTGGCAAATGCACGAAGAGTTAAAAGCGGGAAAAATCGATCTAAACGAATTCCTATCTGCAGAATCAGGCATGTCTCGTTCAGCGGGTACTTGTAATACAATGGGCACAGCTTCTACCATGGCCTGTATGGCTGAAGCATTAGGTACGTCTTTACCGCACAATGCTGCTATTCCAGCAGTGGATTCACGGCGTTATGTTTTGGCGCATTTATCAGGTATGCGTATTGTTGATATGGTTAAAGAAGATCTGACGCTGTCTAAAATTCTAACTAAAGAAGCATTTGAAAATGCGATTAAAGTCAATGCAGCCATTGGTGGATCAACCAATGCTGTCATTCACTTAAAAGCCATTGCTGGGCGTATTGGTGTTGATTTAGAGCTAGAGGATTGGAATCGTATTGGCCGTGGCATGCCCACCATTGTTGATTTGCAGCCATCAGGACGATTTTTGATGGAAGAGTTTTATTATAGCGGTGGTCTGCCAGCGGTATTGCGCCGTATGGGTGAGCACAATCTGCTACCGCATCCGCAAGCACTGACTGCGAACGGTCAAAGCATTTGGGAGAATTGTCAAAGCTCGCCCATTTATAATGATGAGGTTATCCGTCAAGTAGACAATCCTCTGAGCAAAGATGGCGGGATGTGTATCTTACACGGCAATCTAGCACCAAAGGGCGCTGTGCTTAAACCGTCCGCGGCGTCAGCAGAATTGATGAAACATCGTGGCCGCGCTGTGGTGTTTGAAGATCTTGATGACTATAAAGCACGTATCGTAGATCCAGACTTAGATGTCGATGAAACCTGTATTCTGGTACTCAAGAACGCAGGGCCTAAAGGCTATCCCGGTATGGCCGAAGTCGGCAATATGGGATTGCCACCCAAACTGTTAGAAAAAGGGGTCACAGATATGCTGCGAATTTCTGATGCACGCATGAGCGGTACGGCGTATGGTAGCGTGGTATTACATGTAGCTCCAGAAGCCCGAGCAGGGGGCCCGTTGGCTGCGGTACAAAACGGTGATTTTATTGAGCTTGATGCCTACGCAGGCAAATTGCACTTAGAGGTTAGCGATGAAGAGCTACAGCAGCGTCTAGCGAATCTGCCAGCACCGCCCACACCTAACTTTATCGGCGGCTATCGTGAACTTTATGTCAAGCATGTGTTACAAGCCGATGAGGGTTGTGATTTTGATTTTCTGGTCGGTTGTCGCGGTTCTGAGGTACCTCGTCACTCGCATTGATTTACTCAAAAATTGGCACTAGTTTATGCAAAATAGAAGACCTTGTTTATTGACAAGGTCTTCTATAACATACTAGTGTCAAATATGAGTAACGATAAGATATGAGCGCTGCCGACTACAAGAATCCTGTTCCAAGCAAAAGCCAACATGCATTGATTGTTCAACAATTGGGTCTAAAAATTGTTTCTGGTCATTTTCCTGAAAACGAAAAATTACCTTCCTCAGATGAGTTGTGTGAAGAGTTTCAGGTCAGTCGGCCGGTCTCTCGTGAAGCTATACGGGTACTGAACTCTAAGGGTCTGACGTACTCGCGTCCAAAAGTGGGTACGGTCGTGCGTCCAAAGAATGAATGGCACTTACTTGATCCAGACGTACTTTTTTGGTTGATTCAGTCCACACCAGAAAATGATTTTTTCAAAACCTTATCGACCGTTCGACGTGTTTTAGAACCTGAAATGGCTTATATCGCTGCGAGTACTGCAACTGATGATGATATTGCACAGATTAAAACAGCGTATGAGGGCATGGAGAAGGCGACAAGTGCAGAAGAGTTTATGCAACCTGACATAGAGTTCCATCTTGCCATTGCAAAGGCCACGCATAACGACCTACTGGCTTATATGTCAAAAATGTTGGTATTACCACTACAACAGTCCATTAAGCTTACTAGCCTAAGACCTAACTTACAAACGTATTCCTTACCAAGACACAAAGCGATCTTAACGGCAATCGAGAGTAAAGATCCTCTATCAGCCAGACTGGCTTCTTTGGTACAATTGGAAGATACCAACGTGGCTTACACTTTAATTAAAAAATGATAGGCGCTTGGTCAAGCTACCTAACGATAAAGCCCTTACTAAATAGAGTTCAGCCATATATTCTGCGTTTTGCATATTTATGAAGTGTAGTGACATAATAAAATAGCGCCCATTGCAGGCGCTATTTTTAATTTCATTATAGCTATTTCTTAATACACCACAATTTCTAATAATTAGCTTTAATTTGTGTTTCCAAGAAGTCAGTCGCTACATCGTTGTACTGATCACAATTAACTTCTGAAACATCAGGGTCAATATCGGATTTTTCTTGAACCCCTTTTTGATTATATGACGCGCTGTATATCAAGCCGTTATATCTAACAGCGGCAACGATATCACCATCTTCGTCGGTATATCTAGCAGCAGGTAGTTCGTTATTGAGTCCAATATTCTCTTTGACAAGGTCAGTGACTGTATAATACGTCTTCTGGTTAGCAACCCACTCATCTATAGTCATGCCACCTTCATCCTCGTCTTCAGAAAAAGTATAGAAAGTTTGATTAGGTGTTTCTAACCAGATATAGCATTGAGAACCACTAGGGAAAGTAGCGTTAAAGCCATCAGGGAAGTAGGATAAATCCGTATCTATACCAATGGTTGCATCAGATGGCTGTTTGCCTACACCTGCAAGATCAAGCGTTATGATGTCATAAGTTAAATTAATAGGAGCATTGCCTGAATGAATATTTAGCTTAAACGTATTGCTATCAACAAAACTAATTTTATAGAACTTACTATCGAAATCTTCGGGAACAGCTGCAAATAGATTTTGACCAGCATAAAATTCTAATTCAGAAACATCACGTCTGCTGTCTTGATAGGCAGTAGGCGAGCTTCCTACCACAGTAGTGATTGTCTGTGTCACGCCATTATTACTGATTTTGTATGCCAGCTTTCCCCAAGCATCTTCGTATTTATCATTTGACATGTCAGTGAAAGGATCAAACACTGCGTAGTTCAGTTCATTATTAACGATAGGCCCTGCATTATCACCTGGGTTTGATACGTATTCATCGTTATCATCACCGCACCCTGTTAGCATTAAAGTACTTACCAACGCCACACCTGCATAAATTTTATTAATTTTCATAATGTTACCTATTGTAATCTTTCCGTAAGAAATCAAAGCTTAATCTTATGAGTTTTTATTTGCAAAACAAATTTTCACTTTTAACATTATCGCTACAATAGCTTTTCGATTCTATCCATTGAGGTCTTTGCATCATCGAAAATCCGATATCTCAAAAACTGCAGCGCCTTGAGCCTTATTCAAAATAGCAATGTGCGCTATACTTCCAAGAAAAATGAGTCAATCGTACTATTATTGTTTACTATAACAATCAGCAGTTTTTCAAAGTTTAAAGGATAAATTTTCTATTGAACTGTGAACGATATTTTGATCGGTGAAAAACAAAGCGAGTAAATATCAAGACAAATGCTTTCGCTAGAGATGGTTGTAGGTTTACCGCTGCCATAGACTCGGCGCTGCCTTGTCTGACTTATCGATCACAAGCTCAGTTATTTTACTCGTCCTTAAGTAAATGGTAGCTAAGCCATTTTTTAAAAATTCCCTTTCGATATTCCTATATAGAGATAAATTGCTCGCATCGGACAATACTTCATCATAATGCGGTTTGATAAAGACTTTGCCTATGCTATGGATAAGGCCTTACTTCAAATGATCATAACTTTCTATACTGACTGATGTTCCAGTGAGCATTACAGTACTATTTGTTGCTAAATTCAGCATGGTCTTGAGTGATACCCTAATTACCGCATTATAACGTAGCAAATATAAGTTGATTCAACTTAGCGTTGATATTTTTGCAAAGTTTCAAATTGACGCCATCATTCACTCATATAAGCTATTATCTCAAAACCATCTGGTGTGGAGTAAGTAAAATTCAATTCACTATTTAATAAATCACCCTTGCTATTAATTCTATAATATTGATCGACTGTGCCATCAGGCTCGCTACCGACTAACAGGTTCTCTGAGCTTGTAATACGAAGCCAAGCAGTATTTTTGGTCGCTTGTGTTAACGACCATGATTGAGTGAACTTTTCCACTTGTTGACTTTTACTACTATCCGAATAGACGTTTTCTGTAAGATAAGTACTTGAGTCGCCAACACTCGCTACCTTGGGAATAGTCGCGCTTTGAGTCGCTATAGAATACTCGCCTGAATCTTTGGTAAAACCATGGAAAACCAATGGATTCAAAGTAAAATAGTTTACGCCTACTGATTTATCAACGACCTGTCCTTCGACTTTACTAACCGTAACTACTTCGGCACTATGTACCTGCTGATTATTGAATACAGTTGTACCTTTGGGCGTAACTGTAAACTCTGCTATCATTTTTAGACCATACATAACAGTAGACAGATCTTCACTACGCGTTTTTGTATATATGTTATTCATTGCAGTCTCAACCGGAAATTCAGTCACGGTTTGATTGCTGTTATTACTCGTTATCCCTGTATTCATTGCTGTTGTGCAAGCGCTTAAAGCTAGGCTAGCTAGTAGATAGAATGCAACTGTTTTCATATATTTTATTTCTATTATTGGGTTAATTTTAAATATTGCTTACAGCTATAGCGATTGCCGTTTTGACAGGCTTTACCGTACCATTTGACTGCTTCAGCATTATTTTTAGCGACACCATCACCATTGAGGTATAACGACGCAAGCATTGCTTGAATTGATTGGTCGTCCTTACCACTCTCTACTATCTTGTTCAACCACTTAAAAGCTTGCGTATAATCCTGTTCGACATCCTTACCATGGTAGTACATCCATGCTAGACCTGTTTGTGCCAAGACATTTTTTTGATTTGCTGCTTTTGTATACCATTTTAGGGCTTTTTCATGATTTTGCCCAACGCCTTCACCTCTAGAGTACATTCTTCCCAGTTCCAGTTGAGCAGTATCATGACCTTGTTCAGCAGCTTTTTGATACCAGTATGCCGATTTTTTATAGTCTTCTTCAGTACCATAACCATCATAGTACATAAAGCCTAGTGCATAGTACGAACGAACAGCATATTCACTATTTCGACTCTCTGTATTCGCCAGTTGTTTAAACATCTCAAGCGCTTTTTTCTGGCTTTCGTCATCGCCGTAATGGTTTTGATAGTCATACGCAAGATGGAACAAAGCAGGGGCATAACCTTGTGCTGCTGCTTTCTCAAGCCAGTATTTTGATTTTTTTGGATCTTTAGGTATTTCATTACCGTAAGCGTATATTAACGCTAAGCCAAACTGCGCTTCTGCCACGTCTTCTTTAACTGCTTTTTGATACCATTCAAAAGCTTTGGTATGATCTAGCGGGACATATATACCATCATGATAAATACCGCCAACTTTCGCTTGGGCGATAGCGTTACCTTGGTTGGCTGCTTTTAAATACCAGCTAAACGCTTTTTCAGCATTGTCGTCTACGTCTTTATCTTCATCATAGAAGTCGATAGGTTCATTATTAAAAATACGATAGTCTGGTCTTACGAGCGTCTGATAGTACTTAGCAAGCTCAAGCTGAGACTGAGTATCGCCTGATTCAGCTAATGCTTTAAGAGAATCAAAATCTGCCGCTAATGTTGACCAGCTGATACTCAGCGCTAGTATTGATATTGCCATTTTTTGGATAAAATACCGCATTAAAACCATGTTTTTTCTCAAAATAAAAATAGACAAATGTTACATCATTTTCGAAGAATCTCATAATTAAATGCTTGTCAGTTTAAGATATCCATATCAGACCCTGCTATCATTACCTCACTATAACTATTCGCAATTTTCCAAAGTATTTAGGAATCATCAATGCCCGCCAGCCAAATCAATCAAGACGATATCAACAAAGCCGTATGGAACGCCTGTGACACCTTTCGCGGGGTTATCAGCGCTGATACCTATAAAGACTTTATCTTAACCATGCTGTTTCTCAAATACTTATCAGACGTCTACCGCGATGAGTACATCAAGCTGGTTGAACAGTTTGGCGACAACCCAGAGCTGATCCATGCCATGATGTCTAAGCAGCGTTTTGTCTTACCTGAAGGTGCAAGTTTTTGGGATTTATACGAGCAGCGTCATCAGCCGGGCAACGGTCAACGTATCGACGAGGCGCTACATGCGATTGAAGAAGCTAACGGCACCAAGCTCAAAAATGTCTTCCAAGATATTAGTTTCAACACTGATAAATTGGGTCAAGAAAAGCAAAAGAATGAGCTACTACGCCACTTATTAGAAGACTTTGGCAAAGATATACTCAATCTAAGTGCTGAGCGTGTCGGTAGCTTGGACGTGATTGGTAATGCGTACGAGTACTTAATCAAGCACTTTGCCGCGAGTAGTGGCGCGACAGCTGGTGAGTTCTATACGCCGCCCGAAGTGTCTAACTTACTGGCGACTATCCTTGAGCCTGTGGAGGGGGATGAAATCTGTGATCCTGCTTGCGGTTCAGGCTCGCTACTCATCAAGTGCGGGGCGATGGTACGCAAAAACTCAAATTCTAAGAAGTATGCGCTATACGGTCAAGAAGCCATTGGCTCGACATGGGCACTGGCCAAGATGAATATGTTCCTACATGGTGAGGACAACCATCGTATCGAGTGGGGCGATACCATCCGTAATCCGCTGCTACTCGACAAAGACGGCAAGCACTTATTACAGTTCGATGTGGTGACGGCCAACCCGCCGTTCTCACTGGATAAATGGGGTCATGACGATGCCAGCAGCGATCCCTATGGTCGCTTCCATCGCGGCGTACCGCCCAAGACCAAGGGCGACTATGCCTTTATCAGTCATATGATCGAAACGCTGAAACCTGCCTCTTCATCAAAACAAGGCGGCCGAATGGGCGTGGTCGTACCGCATGGCGTGCTGTTCCGTGCGTCAAGTGAAGGCAAAATCCGTCAGCAACTGATTGAAGAAAATCTGCTCGATACGGTGATTGGTCTCCCAGAAAAGCTATTCTTTGGAACGGGTATTCCGGCGGCTATTTTGCTGTTTAAAAAGAATAAGACCGATGACAAAGTACTGTTTATCGATGCCAGCAATGAGTTTAAATCAGGTAAAAACCAAAACCAGCTCACTGATAGCAATATTGCTAAAGTCATTGAGACGTATAAGGCGCGGGAAAGCGTCGATAAATACGCGTATCTAGCCAGCTTTGATGAAATCAAAGAAAACGACTTTAACCTAAACATTCCGCGCTATGTCGATACGTTTGAGGAAGAGGCGGAGATAGATTTGAACGCGGTACGTTTCGAGCGTCTTGAATTAAAAGCTGAATTAGAGAGTTTAGAGACTGAGATGGCAGGGTTTTTAAAGGAGTTGGGTTATGGTGCCTAATGGTTGGGAGTTTGGTGTTATAGAGGATATAGCACAAGTTTCTTCTGGTGGTACTCCTAGCAGAGCGAATGACTCATATTGGACAGATGGACTTATTCCGTGGGTAACAACTGCTGAAGTTAAATTTGGCACTATTACTGATACTGAGCAAAAAATAACTGAAGAAGGGCTTAAAAACTCTTCAGCAAAATTATTTCCAAAAGATACTATATTGATGGCTATGTACGGTCAGGGGAAAACTCGTGGTCAAGTAGCTAAGTTGGGAATTGAAGCATCAACAAACCAAGCATGTGCTGCGTTACAGTTGCATGAAGGATTTGACGTTGATTATTATTATCAGTATTTAATATCCCAATATGAAAACATTAGAGAGTTAGCCAATAGTGGTGGACAACAAAATTTAAGCGGTGGGATCGTAAAAAGAATTAATATTCCAATTCCACCACTCCTAGAGCAACAAAAAATCGCCAACATCTTATCTACTTGGGATAAAGCGATTGGCACCACCGAGCGTTTAATTGACAATAATACCCAGCAGAAAAAAGCCTTGATGCAGCAATTATTGACGGGCAAGAAGCGTTTGCTTGATGAGTCGGGTAAGCGGTTTGAGGGGGATTGGGAAGATACTAAACTTGAAAATATCATTCATCTGTTAAGTGGCCATGCCTTTAAAAGCAGTGAATTTGAAAAGCACACAGGCTTTAAGTTATTACGTGGAATAAATATTTCCCGTGGATTCTTGAGATGGGGAAGTGAGCAAACATTTACATGGTCGGATGCTGAAAAATATGAGCGCTATTTACTCAAAATAAATGACATCGTTGTAAGTATGGACGGTTCATTAGTTGGGAGGAATTACGCTTTGATACAACAAAAAAACTTTGAACCAATGCTTTTAGTTCAACGTGTTGCAAGAATTCGTTGTAAAGATACATTATCACCTACCTATTTACTTCAACACATCTCTTCAAAACGTTTTGAATCTTATGTTGATTCAGTTAAAACTGTGACAGCAATTCCACATATAAGCGCTAAAGATATAAGAGAGTTTAGAGTTCCTCTAGCCTCCATAGAAGAACAACAAAAAATTGCCACCGTGTTAACCAATGCCGATAAAGAAATTGAGTTGCTTGAGCAGCAATTGGCTGATTTGCAGCAAGAGAAAAAGGCGCTGATGCAGGTTTTGTTGACGGGTAAGAAGCGGGTTAAGGCTGAAAAACAATGATACGTACATTTCATCCTGTCGGGCAAGGTGGGTTTTATTCAGAACGCCACAGCGACTTCAATATTGTGTATGACTGTGGAACTATGTCTCCAAAAAAAGCCAGACCTGTAGTTGAAGATGCATTTAAAGACAAAGTAGTAGATATTCTTTTTATATCGCATTTCGATAAAGATCATATTTCATCCATACCTGATCTAAAAAAATCAGCATCAAAGATTAAAGTAGTTGTTCTTCCCTTGTTAAATAATCAGCAAAGGAACTTGTTATTAAACTTCTATAGCAAATTTTCAGTAGATTTAAAAAATATCATTAATGACCCTGAATCTTATTTCGATCCTGATACCACTATAGTCCGGATTCAACCTACAACTAATACTTTTAATCCTGAAAGACAACTTGATCCCCGTGACTTAAGAGAGTTAATAAATAACAATTCAAGTGAATCAATTGAAATTGAAAGCGGTACTCCTTTGACTATTACATCAACTGCCGGTATGGAAACAATAAGATGGTGTTTTATTCCTTATAATTACGAAGATAAAGTACGTAGAATTGAAGTAGATCGAGAGTTAAATAAAGCATGTATCAGTACAAGTACATTGATGAACGATCCTAACTATACTCTTAGCAACTTAGACAATACTACTCTCAAGAATAAGATGAAAACCATTTACAATAAGCTGCAAGGGAAAATTAATGAAAATTCTATGCTGCTATATTCGGGTCCAGATGTATCTAACGACCTGAGAAAATGTCATTGCTTTCATTCATCTCATCATAAAATATTAACTATAAATTTAAAATTTTGCTATACATGCCTTTGTATGTCTGGCTGCATTTATACAGGTGATAGCGACTTCAAGTGTTTTAAATTAAAAGACATATACGCGGGCTATGTTGACCATGTCGATGTTATTCAAATACCACATCATGGATCAAAGTATGATTTCGATCTGCAAGCGCTTGAAGGTTTTAGCGGAACAATTATGCCTGTTTCTCACAAAACCACTTCAAGCAAACATCCTGATGCAGAAGTTGTTAAAGAACTGACTATAAAGGGTTTTCATGTAATTTCTATTAATGAGAATAAAAATTCTGAATTTAGACAATTTATCTAGTTGATCACTACACTTGACTAGTCGAGTAGCAAGAAAAACTAGCGTAGTGCTGGATTTGCTACCCTGATGACACAATGTTAAATACCCGATTGCTTACCGTATTACACAATGAGTTCAGCCATGAACTACTTTGAGAATACCCTTAATAATTCTTAGGCCAATCACGCAAAAGTGACCGTTAAAAGGAATTACAATGACATCAGTGCAAGCTCCCTATCATCTTAAAAGGTTTAAAGCCCTTATAGATAAATTCAGAGCATTAGACTTTACGGATGAAGAGCTAACTCTATTTGATGTTGGTACACGAGGACATTTCGAAAACCCAACCACTGAGCTACTCAGCTTCTTTTTAGATTCAACCAAACCCCATGACTTAGAGGACAGTTTTTTTAACGGTCTACAGTCAGTCATTGCAAAAAAGAACATATTGCCCAACTTGGGCACTTTTGAAAGTGTAGAGACGGAAGTATCTACGCAAAGTGGTAAGCGTATTGATTTGCTGGTAGAAACTGACACTGCGTTAATAGTGATTGAATGTAAAATCTACCATCAGCAAAACAACCCCTTTGATGAATACACAATCTTTGGTAATGACCGTATTAAGAAAGGCGCTCAACATTCATCAGCTTCAAAGACACTTGTTAAATTGGTGCTTTGCCTTAACGGTAATGTTAGTACAGACCTCTCAGCAGATGGCTGGTATGGTATCTCATACCATGAACTGGTTCAATATATCGAAGAAGGGTTATCAAAAACCATGTTTAATAACCCTTATAACAAATGGGTTTTGTTTGCCAGAGAATTCCTATTACATTTAAAAGGCTTAAATACCATGACCGCAATTAATAAAGACGAACTTTCTTTTTTAACTGAAAACTTGAATGAGTTTGCTCAATTAAGCGACTATATCTATAACAATTTGATGCCTAAAATTGGAACCCGAATTTCATCAGATTTAAATGCCATTGACCTAGAAAACTTTGAATGTAAAGTGAAACACGCTAAGTGGTATGACTATGAGCCTGTCATTAAGTTCACTAATCTTAATTGGACAACAGGCTCTGATATCGTGTTATGGATGAAGGCAAGTGATAATGAAATTTCGCATAAGATTAATTTGCATATTGGTAAGCAGTCGGATGAATTGACAGAGCAATTCAAAAAACTGATTGGCGATGTACTCTTGAGTGCTGGAAGTGAACCTTGGTATGAAATAAACAATACTTATTGGGGTATATCTTGGACATTTAAAACGTTTGATTTAGATGATCTGTCTGCCAAAATAATTGAGTTAATGCGCCGTCTAAATGATTTAGAGTTAAACTACCGCCCAGCATCGGTTGAATAAATATTCCTCACATATTGTCGTCAACACTCTAAGCATTGTCTATATCTGCACGCTCTCAAAAAAAAATAAAAAATAGCCATGGTTTTAACCAATGCCGATAAAGAAATTGAATTGCTTGAGCAGCAATTGGCTGATTTGCAGCAAGAAGAAAAGGCGCTGATGCAGGTGTTGTTGATGGGTAAGAAGCGGGTGGTAGTTTAAAATAAACAAAGGTTTGCCTAAAATAATTATTTAGACGATACTTACTGTGACTTTAATCGACATTAAGAAGTAATATAAATGACTGATAGTATTGATCAGAAACAAAACGAAGAAATAATGGAGGCAAGAGTATTACCTCAAGAAAAGCGTGTAGGTGATGTCCGTAGTGAATTCGATAGAGATGAAGCACGCTTGATACATTCAGCTGCTTTCAGAAGACTACAATCCAAAACTCAAGTGTTGGGACTGGGAGAAAGTGACTTTTATCGTACGCGGCTTACTCACTCTATGGAAGTAGCTCAAATCGGTAGAGGTATCGTTCAATATCTTGAGAAGTCAGGTGATTTTTCTGAATACAAAGAATATTTGCCTGATATGGCTTTAATTTCAGCAATTTGCTTAGCACATGATATCGGCCACCCTCCATTTGGTCATGGTGGCGAAGTAGCGCTTAACTACTGTATGAGAAACCATGGTGGCTTTGAGGGCAATGGTCAGACTTTGCGAATTCTTGGTAAGTTAGATAAATATACTGAAAAGCACGGCCTGAATCCTACAAGAAGAATGCTATTGGGTGTTTTGAAGTACCCTGCCGCATATAGCAGTTTAGTAAACGAAGGTTTTTATGAAGCCGATACAGATAAGAGTGCACCGTATTGGCTATTTAAAGCGAAATTCCAGAAACCACCAAAATGTTATTTCGATACGGATCAAGATATTGTCGACTTTATATTTGATGGGTTTGATCAAAAAGATATCGAAAAATTCACCGCGTTTACACCTAACTCGTGTAAGCATCAAAGTACACGCTTTAAATCTTTAGACTGTACTATTATGAATTTGGCAGATAATATTTCTTATAGCTTACATGATTTAGAAGATGCTTTATCTCTAGGAATGATTAGCCAACCTCAGTGGGATAAATACTTTAAAGAAAAAAAACATCTATTCGATAATTTATACGTCGAAGTCGAAGACGAATTTGAGGATAAGGAGTACGCAAAATACCTTACGATTACAAAAAACCTATTTAGCTCTGAAAGCCATATTAGAAAAGATACTATTGGGCTATTAGTCAACTATATGATTACTAATGTTGTAATTGCAGAGAATGGTTCTGATTGTAAAAATAAACTCCTTAACCTAGAAGTGAAGCTTATTGATAATGCTGAAGAATTAAGAGACTTACTCTGTGGTATTGTACTTAAGTTTGTTATTCTTGATGAAAATGTACAGCAACTTGAATTTAAAGGTCAAAAATTGATTATTGAGTTGTTCCAAGTTTTGGCTAAAGACCCTGAAAGATTTTTACCAAAATCAACAAGAGTTATTTGGAAAAACGCTAAATTAACACTACCACTTCAAGAACATGAATCTGCCCAACTACGAGTGATTTGTGATTTTATTGCTGGTATGACTGATGATTACGCTACTAAGTTCTATGAGAAATTCTTTACTCCTAACAAAGGTTCTATTTTTGATAGGTTGTAATTAGAAGGTCTGTAGTTTGCGTTCCCTCGCACCATTGAACTTTTATCAAGAAAATTTAATTTTGAGAAGGCGTTATCTCATGTTCAAAAAAGCTTTAGTGCTACTCTCAATATTACCTTTAACGGCTATGGCTACTCCTGTAGTGGAAGGAGTCTATGTCAGCGGAACTAATAAACGAGTATATCTAAGCAGTTTTGAATATGAAGGTTCAAAGCATTATGAGCTTTTCCTTGCCAATATGATTGGCGACTCTAGCTTTATTACCGCTAGCAAAGCTAAGCTCATTCAAGACAATAGCACTGTTGTTTTTACAGTACCAGAGAGTGCTTACCTAGAGTATCAACCCAACTTAGGTTGCCAAGTTGAGGTTAAGTTTTCACCCAATGAAATTCAACTAAAAAACTTGACTAACTGCACGTCTATTGAAAAGGCGTTTAACGGTTCTTATGTCTATTCAAAACAATCTAGTATTATTCCTAAAAAGTACCAAGGCTCTTGGGGAGACTGCGATCTCCCTAAAGCAATTCGTGAGCCAGCATTTTTAAATAAGAACAAAGGTTCATCAAATGGTACCCAACGATTCGATGTTATCAAAGTAGATCCTATATCTTCAAATGAGTTAAATGTCACAGGTGCTTTTTACTATGAAGCTGACCCAGTCATACACACAATAAATTATAAATATTTAGCGGATAAAAGTGTACGTGTTAAAGCTGATTGGAATGACAACTCATCACTTTACAAAAGATGTCGTGACTAGCTTCACACTTCTTACGCAATACTAATATTTCTAGTCCTAACATCAACTTGACTTATTCTTGCTCATCACACTGGTCTCTTAGCTTATGCCTAAGCAGATATTAGAGAGTAAGCGTATATTGATCGTTGAATATCAATATACATATAGAACATGGTTGGTTTTTATATCTCACCTAAAAGGAAATTGGTAAATGGCTCAAGTCAACTTTGTGATGGTCAGAAGTCCTAAGCTTATTAAAAATAATCAGATTGGCTATGGTTGGGCGAGTGTTAATTTTTCTCAATTTGAGACTGTCAAAGATTTAATTGACCAAGGGTTCAAAGGTATCGGTAGAGGACGACAAACCAACCAAATAAAGCGCTATTTTAATCTTAAGCAAGGTGACTATGTGATTGTCCCTTTTTCTGGAGCAGTTGCTATTGCGGAAATAGTTGGTGAGAAAAGTTATCAACCTGTTACCGAAGGCATTCAGTATGGGGAAAATAGAATATCTGTCAAATATCTAAAGCATAAGGATGGTTACTTTATCCCTAGAGGTAATTTATCAACTGCCCTGCAAAACAGACTTAAAATACGCATGACTGTTTGTGATTTGAATGAGTTTTCGGACGAGTTATACAAGCATATAGAATCGGTTAAGAACGACAAGCTATATACATGGAACAACGAGCAAGAACTTAAAATACAGCAAAATACTGAGAAATTTAAAGTTGATCTACTATCTAGATTGCGCAGTAATAAAGATATAAACCTTCAGTCTGGTGGCATTGGTCTTGAACACCTTATTAAGGAAATCTTGGAAGCTAAAAACTACACTGCACGTATACCTGCGAAAAATGAGAAATCGGGCATACAAGATGTCGATGTCATTGCCACACGTTTTTCAGAGTTCTCAGAAAAGAAGGAAGGCATTTTTATCCAAGTAAAACATCATGAAGGTACAACAGGCAATCGTGGTATCAGACAAGTGGCAGAGTACGAGATTAATAAAGATGACTATACGCACATTGATAGAGTTCTCATCACAACAGCGGAATTTAAAAATACCGATTTTGCAGAGTTACATGATGTAACGGTGCTAGCAGGCGCAGATTTCGTCAACTGGATATACGATAACCTTAATTTGTTATCAGATGACAGTCTCTCATCACTCGGGATATCGAGCTTGCCTACGCTGTTATGATGTAAATTCAGAATATGCATGAAATTCATTTCATGCATAGCTATTAATGCTTATAAATAACGAGCTACCGTATGGATACCAGCCCTAGCATCAATTTTGCCGAAGAATTCAGCTCAAAGATTCCTGCCTTAACCTTACTCACCACACTGGGCTATCAGTTTATTCCACCCAGTCAATGCAGTGCCATGCGCTCAAAAGTGGCTTTAAATAAGGCCACCAATCAAGTGGTGTTATTGCCGATCATGCGTGCGTTTTTAGCCAAGCAAACCTTTACATTTGAAGGTAAGGCGCATCATCTATCAGACAGCGCCATTGATAAAATCATGCACGAGCTAAACCCAGCGATGAACTTAGGGTTGCAGGCAGCAAATGAGGCGCTCTATAACGCCATGCTTTATGGCGTGACGGTGACTGAATTTATTGACGGTAAAAAAACCTCGCAGACCATCGCTCTGATAGACTGGAATCATATTAGTAATAATAGCTTTCACGTGACCGAAGAGCTGGTAGTACTCAATAGTGAGGGTACCAACAGTCGTAGACCTGATATCGTCTGCTTTGTGAATGGTTTGCCGTTGGCAGTGATCGAAGCCAAACGCCCTGACTCGAGTAGAGAGTGGCAATCGACCAACGCTCAAGCCGTCTCTCAGCATATTCGTAACCAAGGACAAAAACAAATTCCACATCTATTTGCCTATAGCCAGTTATTGCTAGCGGTCAATGGTAATGACGGTCTGTATGCCACCTGTGGTACGCCTGAGAAGTTTTGGGCAAAATGGGTCGAAGAAGAAATCTCTGAGCCTGAGTTTCATCGTTTAAAGAACCAAGTACTCAGTCCTAAGCAAATTGATAATTTGTTTGGTGATCGTCCTGCTTCAGTTAAAAATGAATATCAGTCACTGATTGCTGGCGGTGATTTAGTCGTCACTGATCAAGACCGCTTAATCATCAGTCTTTTACAGCCACAGCGTTTGCTTGAGATGACGCGCCTGTTTACCTTGTTTGATAAAAAGGCTGGCAAAATTGTTGCCCGTTATCAGCAAGTCTTTGGCATCAAAGCCTTGATTAAGCGTATTAGTACCTGCGGCTCGATGAAAAGCGGCAGTCGTGCAGGGCGGTGTCATTTGGCATACCACAGGTAGTGGCAAATCTTTCACGATGGTATTCTTTTCCAAAGCGCTTATTTGGCTAGAAGAACTTGCGAAGTGCCGAGTCATTATTGTCACTGACCGTGTTGATCTTGAAACCCAGCTTAGTAAAACCTTTGCTTCTGGTGGTGTGCTTAGTGATCGTGATAAATCCGATGCGATGGCAACCTCTGGTCGCCGTCTAGCGCAGCAAATCGGTCACGGTAATGAGCGCGTTATTTTCTCTATTATTAATAAGTTTGGTTCAGCCGTTAAGTATGACGAATGTTATAACGACAGCCCAAACATCATCGTCATGATCGATGAAGGTCACCGTAGCCAAAACGGTGAGAACAATATCCGCATGGCACAAGCCTTGCCAAATGCTGCCTTTATTGCCTTTACGGGCACACCATTGCTTAAGGATGATAAGACCGAAAACAAATTCGGTAGCATCATCCACTCTTATACCATGCAGCAAGCGGTCAAAGACAAAACCGTCACCCCATTGCTCTATGAAGAGCGTATCCCTGAGCTCAATACCAATGACCAAGCCATCGATAGTTGGTTTGACCGTATTACCCAAAAGCTGACCAATGATCAAAAAACCGACCTCAAACGTAAGTTCTCGCAAAAAGGTCAAATCTATCAGGTTGAAGGCCGTATCGAGCTGATCGCTCATGACATCTCTGATCACTTCCAAAACTTTAAACAGCAGCACCTAAAAGGTCAGTTGGCTTGTGACTCTAAAGCCTCAGCTATCCGTTATAAAATGGCGTTAGATAAGATTGCCAAAGTGACCTCAGTGGTTGCTATGTCACCACCTGATACTCGTGAAGGGCATGACACTGTCGATGGTGAGTCAAAAGACATCGTCCAGAATTGGTGGCAAGCCAATGTCGCGAGAGAGTACGGCGGTGATGAAAAAGCCTATACCAAAGCCATCATAGAAGCCTTTAGTCAGGACGATGGTCCTGACATTATGATCGTGGTCGATAAATTATTAACGGGCTTTGATGAGCCAAAAAATACCGTACTATATATCGATAAGCCCTTAAAGCAACATAACTTGATTCAGGCGATTGCACGGGTGAACCGCTTGCATGAGAAGAAACGTTTTGGTTATCTGATTGATTATCGTGGCATCTTAAAAGAGCTGGATATCACCATTGAGAAATACCAAGACTTAGCTGAGCGTACGCAAGGTGGCTTTGATATCGAAGATCTTAAAGGTCTGTATAACGCTATGGATACTGAGTATAAGCAGCTACCAAGAGTGCATAGTGAGCTGTGGGCCATATTCTCATCGGTGAAAAACAAGCAAGACGGGCAAGCATTAAGACAAGTGCTTGCACCAAAAATGCAGGAAGTAGATGGTAGAGTAGTCGATACCAAGCTCAAAGAACGTGATGACTTTTATGCGGCTTTGACCGCATTTTCTAACGCCATGAAAATTGCGTTGCAGTCAGCGTCTTTCTTTGAAGATGCCTCGTTTGATGGCAAGCGTGATCGTTATAAACAAGATCTAAAAGCTTTCATCAATTTACGTAAGCAAGTACGCGCTGATGCGGACGAAACCATTGATTATGATGAGTATGAGGCAGATATTCGCAGCTTACTCGATAAGCATATCGCAGGCCTTGAGGTTCGCGAAGCCAAAGGTGTTTACCTAGTCGACAATTTAGGAAAAAACGCTAAGCCTGAGGCGATGAGTGATGATGAAGCGCGCAATCAAACGGATAAAATTACTGGTCGTGTGACCAAGATGATTGAACAAGATCTGGCGGATGATCCTTATGCCCAAGAGTATTTTTCAAAATTACTTAAGCAAGCGATTGCTGATGCCAAAGCCATGTTCGATGCACCAGTGAAGCAATACATGATGTTTGCTGACTTCGAGCAAGCCGTAAAAGACCGCGATGTCGCTGATGTACCAAATAGATTTATCGATGGTAATGGCAAATTAAACAAACATGCTCAGGCGTATTTTGGTTTGTTTAAGCATTTATTTGACACTGATTTCTTATTGGATAAAGAGTTAGATAACGATAAGCTTGTCGCTTACGCCTTTGAGATTGATAAGATTGTTAAGACAGCAGTGGCTGAGTATTCTATTAATCCAGCAGAAATTGAAAATGCGATTAATAGACGCTTATTGCCAATGTTATTTGCCGACTTAGGTATCGATAAAGCGCAACAGCTCATTGAAGCAGTACTAAAAATTACCCGACTTGGGCTTTCAAGAGAAACAAAAAGTACGAGAGAGACAAGTAGCGCAAGAGCAGCAAGAGGGTAGGTAGTAGGCAATGACTGAGAATGGCATTTTTTATTATGGTCAAGATAAGATCTACTACGAAATCGTGCGTAAAAAAGTAACTTATAAAGCAACAACAGGTAAGTCTAAAGCTGACATTCTGACCACTGAAAAAAGCAAACCTCGCAAAGTTGTGATTAAAGTACATCCTGATCAGCGTGTGGTCGTTACTGCGCCTATTGATGCTACAGATGAGATGATACATGACGCGATGATAAAGCGTGCGCGCTGGATATGGCAAAACCTACAGGACTTTGCCAAGCAAAAAGACCATGTATTACCAAAACGTTATGTCAGCGGTGAGACTCAGTTTTATCTGGGTCGTCGTTATGTGTTAAAAGTGATAACCGATGCAAAAACTAACGATAAAATAAACAGTACGGTGAAGCTCAGTCGCGGTAAGTTACATGTAGAATTGTCTCAAAGTGATTCTGAATTAGACGCTGAAAAACGAGCGGCTCTTGTGAAAAGCTTAATTGATAAATGGTATAAAGATAAATTTACGTCGGTCTCTAGAGAGAGGCTTGAGGCCTTGATAAATAAGGCCTCATGGGTAAAAAATAATCCTTCATTGAAGTTAATAATAATGAAAAAACAATGGGGAAGCTGCTCAAATAAAGGCAATTTAATCCTCAATCCGCATTTAATAAAAGCACCGAAAGAATGCATTGATTATGTGATACTGCATGAGCTGTGTCATATCGCCGAGCACAATCATAGTGAGCATTTTTGGCGCTTGTTAACTCAAGTTATGCCGAACTGGAAAGAGGTAAAAGCGAGACTTGATGGTATGGCCGAGCTGTATTTGAATGAGTAAGATAAGTTCTTTTATTATATACAGTGATCACAGGTTCAATTTCACTTAGTGTATGAAGATTAAATTAGGTTCAGGTTTATTAACTTTTTTTAAAATATCGATTAAAAGGGATAGTTATGGGAAAGAGTCATACTGAAACGGATAGTTGGAGTGTAGCAAACTTAGTAAGTGCTATTACAGATAACTCAAATAAGAGAAAGGTATTAATACCTAAGTTCCAAAGGAATTTAGTTTGGCGACCTCATCAAAAAAAAGCTTTTATTGACTCTATTAAGAAAGGTTTTCCTGTTGGAGCGCTACTTCTGTTTAATGCAGGTGCAAAAGATAATGTTGTAACCTACAGTCTCATTGATGGTCTTCAAAGGGCAACAACGCTTAAGCAATATTCAGAAAATCCTACAAGCAGACTGTTTTTTGATGACACAAATATTGATACGCATTCATTAGAAGCTTTGAGAAGCATAATAAATAAAGATGGTTTAGAGTTGGATCAACTAACTAAGACGGTTGTTGATTGGGTAACTAACTTAAGTGGCTTTGAAGAATCACAAGGCTTTAGCGCATTTGATCTAGTTTATTACTTAGATGAAAGTTTAGAGCTTAATGAAGATAAGGACAAGATAAGAGAGTTACAAAAACAAATGATACCTTTCGTGAAAAAAATAAAAGATGATGCTGATATAAGCTCATTTAATATACCTTTACTGATATACAGTGGACCGGACGATAATTTACCTATAATTTTCGAAAGGCTAAATTCTAAAGGTACACAGCTTAGTAAGTATCAAATTTATGCTGCAGCTTGGAATGATAATCCTTTTGAGATTTCGAATACAAAGATAATTGATAAAATACAAGCAAAGTACGAGTCTCTAATTAATGAGGGTTATGAGGTTGATAACTACGACTCAGAAGTATTCAATACTTCAAAGTTCTCTTGTTTTGAATATATTTTTGGTTTTGGGAAATTACTATCAGAAGAGTATCCACTACTTTTTTCTGGTAACTCTAAAGAGGAGCAGGAAGATTCTATAGGCTTCAATATAGTTAATTTATGTTTAGGGAAAGCATTTAGTGAGATGAGAACCTTACCTAAAGATTTCTCAAGATATAAGACGGAAGATCTAGAAGGATGTATTTTAGATGCTATCGATTTTGTGAATAATTCTCTTAAAGCACAACTTGCTCTAAAAATGAACAATAAGAAAGATCCTCCTGTGATACATACTGAAATGCAAATTGTTTCTATGATTGGTAAAACTTTTCATTCTAAATATGATGATAAACTTCAGATAAAGGCTTCTTGGAATAAAGTTGAGTGTAGCCTAAAAGAAAATTTAAAGTTTCATTATCTTTTTGATATTCTGAAGGAGTCATGGAAAGGGTCAGGGGACACGAAAGCATACAATTCTATTTATGATAACCATTATGAAAAGCCTGTTGAAAAAAAACAGTGGGCAAGCATTTTTGAGGATTGGTTATCTAGCGATTTGCAAAAACGTGAAATAAAGAGAATTGCCATTAAACCGCAAAGTACATTATTTTTAAAATATATTTATGTTCGTGTTCTGCTAGCAGAACATCAAACGTCAGAACTAAAGTTTGATATAGAACATCTTGTTCCTATAGAAAGGTTAAAGAAAATTGCGATAGGAGAAGGTCTTCCTATCAGTGCCTTCCCTAATTTATGTTTATTAGATTCAGGGCTTAACAGAAAAAAAGGTGAAAAAACTTTTTATGAGTATTTTGAAAACTCTGTTAATAAACAAGAGATAACTCATGAACAATCTATCAAAAAGATTGAAAAGATTGAAAAGTATTCTTTCACTGTTGAAGATAATCTTGAATTTGTAAGGGATGATAATACGTTCAATTTAGAGGCTTACGCAGACTTTCTAAAAAACAGGTTCGAGCTACTTACTGAAAAATTTTACGATCTTTATGAAATTGAGTAAGGACAGTAGGTTCTTTTTAGAAAAGATAGTTTTTAAGACTAGCTATTAGGGAAGAGGGCTTACTGCCTAATAGCTATATTTAATAGACCTCTTGCATAAGTCGTTGCTTTGCTAGCCCTTGTGGCTCTGTCAGTGGAAGTCAATGAACTGGTACTTTTGCAAGAGTTCTAATATAGATACTAAAGAGGTTTTAGCAGAGATGTATAAGGTTAGTGAACAAACTAGTATTTAAAGAATAGTGGTAAACGCTTGCATTTAGGGTATTAGGTCATTTTTGTTCATACATAGTAGTTAACTTGTCGGCTTAGAATTTTATATTCACTTATCTCTCATACTTCTTTTATCTAAGTGACCTTTGCAGCTATACTAATCGTGAACTAGCTACGCAAAGCATTATCATGTCTGATTATTACCAAAATCTTGTGGTGAAACTATTTCAACAACCAACCGAACAAGAGTGGCTTGAGTTTAAGCATAACTTTCATAGTCCTGATGAGATCGGTAAGCGAATATCTGCGCTCGCCAATGGCGCTTGTTTGGCTGACAAGAAGTTTGGCTACTTGGTGTTTGGCGTAGAGGATGGTACGCATCACATTGTGGGCACAAGCTTTAGCCCGAAAACAAAAAAAGCCAAAGGCAACGAAGACTTAGAGCATTGGCTAGTGAGCCGTTTAAGCCCCAAGATCCATTTCACCATTCATGAGCTAAGGATTGATGGTAAAGCGGTAGTACTGTTCGAGATTCCAGCAGCTACCGATACGCCCATTAGTTTTTTGCATGAGCCTTACATTCGTATTGGTAGCTTCACAAAACTGCTTAAGCAATACCCAGATCAAAGCCGTAAGCTCTGGCAAAACCGAGCAGATGACTGGAGTGCCGAGATTTGCCATGAGGCAACGCTTGAAGATCTTGATCCTAAAGCGATTGCTGTTGCTAAGCAAGTCTTTGCTGATAAAAACAAACGTTTGGCTAAAGACATTCAAGAATGGGATGACATTACCTTTTTGAATAAAGCCAAAATCACCATTCGTGGTCAGATCACTAATACAGCGATTATTTTATTGGGGCGTTATGAATCCACGTATTTTTTAAGCCCAGCGCAAGCGCATATCACTTGGATTCTAAAGGGCGTTGACGGTGTTGAAAAAGACTATCAACATTTCGAACCGCCGTTTTTGTTAGCCTTGGATGAGGTTTATAACAAAATCCGCAACCTAAATTATCGCTATATGCCTGCTGGTACGCTATTTCCTGAAGAGGTGCAGCAGTACGATCCTTATATCATTCGTGAGGCATTAAGTAATGCCATTGGTCATCAAGATTATCAGCTAGGCGGACGTATTACGGTGGTCGAAAAAGAAGACTCAACGCTGGTGTTTCAAAATAGTGGCGAGTTTATTCCTAAAACCATCGATAACGTCTTATTGCAAGATGCGCCTGAGGCGAGCTATCGCAATCCGTTTTTGGTCAATGCCATGGTCAATTTAAATATGATGGATACCATCGGTAGTGGCATCAAAAAAATGTATCAGATTCAGTATAAGCGCTTTTTCCCTTTGCCAGATTATGACCTAGCTCATGAAAGAGTGCGTGTGAAATTTACCGGTAAGGTGCTCGATCAAGAGTATGCCAAGCAGCTAGCTACAGTTGATAATCTTACATTACACGACATCATAGCGCTTGATAAAGTGCAAAAAGGACAAGCAATCACTGAAAACGAAGCAGAAGCGCTACGTAAAAAATCACTGATAGAAGGGCGTAAAAATAACTATATGATAGCCGCTGATGTGGCGAGGCATACAGAACAGCAGGCAGAATATATGCAGATGCGTGGTTTGGATGATATGCATTATCAAAGCTTGATTATAGAGTACCTCAAGACATTTGATCGAGGTAGGTTAGCTGACTTTGATAAGATGCTGACTAATAAATTACCGCAAGTATTAGATGACAAACAGCGCAAACATAAAGTGCGTAACCTATTACAGAAAATGCGCCGCGATGGTTTAGTTATATCTAAGAATCAAGTCTGGTATCTTGTAGCTAAACCTAGCTAGGTGCGGCTAAACCTAGCTAGATGCAGCTAAACCTAGCTAGGTGCGGTTAAGACAGCAAAAAAATAAGCTGCGTAGTGCGGCTTATTTTTTATCCTTGATCAGTGAATCCGATCAGCCATCTTACTCTCAATCCAATCAGCCACTTCGCTTTCTACCCATGCTACACGTCCCTTTGATAGCTTTACTTGAACAGGGAATGTTGGGTCGTAACGATCAGATTTTTTATTGACCATCTCATAAATCGTAGTACTGCTAAGCGCTGTATAATGCATTACCTGCTTGAGCGGTATCATGCGAGGTATCTGTAAAGTGCTAGCTGTTGATACGTTTTGTTGTGTGTTCGCATTTAATAATTGCATGATTATCTCCTTTGTAAGTTAATGAGAATCTTTCTTCTCATACAGTTACGGAGTCCCATATTTTTTTACGGCATCCCATACCGTCCGACCGTACCTTCTAAAGCTATAAAAAAAGAGCTGAATGAATCAGCTCTTTTTTGTGTCGGATATCCGTACAACTACTTTAACTCACCGCCGTCACGCTTTTTCGTAGTCCCTGCTCAATACTGGTCACGTTCTGCGCCGCTAACCCGTTCTGATAATTCTCTTGCTGACTGCCGTTTGTATCCTCTGTCTCCATCGGATAAAACTCTTCAGCCACATCCATCAGACCATCGCTATCAATCTCAAAGCAGGAATTTACGTAACCCTGTTTGGCAGCTTCCTCTAATGCCGCTTGATCAAAGCCGTGCTCGCTCAGCTCCGTATCAATTGCCTGTGCATCTTGTACGGCTTGTTTCAGTGTCACATCATCACGCAAGGTTAAATCGACAAAGTAAATCGGTGTACGATAGCTTTGCGTCGTGCTTTTACCTCGTAAGGTGAGTTGCAGTGGTAGACAGGACAGCTTATTGCCTGATACGGCGGCAAAGTAACTTAAGCGTGCTGCAAGCGTTCTAATACTATTAAAGCCAGTCGTGCGAAATATAAACGTACCCAGCTCATCGTCCTCAGACAGATTCACGTAGAGACGGCCATAAGGCTTACAAGCACCGCCTTGCGCCAACGGACAACGATCAGGTGATGCGCAAGGAAGCGTTTCGACCCCTTGACTGGTTCTACGCTGACATTTCTCACCGTCACCCACGCATAGTGGCCGACCAGTCTGCCTGTCGAACAGCGTATATTCAGCACGTAGGTTTAGCTCAGGATCATTAAACAGCATACGTACGGGTATTTGTCTCAGCTTACCGTCATTCTTTTCGCGTAGCTTTGCATCGAGTGGATGATTGATCCAACCATCCTTGTTTTGAACTTGACTGGTGATAGTGAATTGATCGTCTTTGGCAGGTAAACGCTTGCCATCTTTTACAATGACACGGCCAATACTGATGCGACCTAATACGGGCGGGGTAATTGTTAGACCTTTAATCATGGTAATATTCCTTATATGTTTTGATGAGCCATAAAAAAGCCCACCTGTGATAGGTGGGTTTTATGCGCTTTGATTGATTCGCTTTGATTGGTTGATTGCTGTGTTGATGATTGAGTGATCTTTAGCTTAGTCATTAAGAATGACAAAGCGTCTGCTGCCTTGCTTGGTTTTACTAAACTGTGTGAGCAATGCAGGATGCGCCTTGATAACGGCCTTGCTATCGAGCCCAACACTGTCTTTCGAGCGTTTCCAAGAGATTGCGCCCTTCTCGAAGACAGCGACTTCATTATCCGCAATCAGCGTTTGTAACTGATGTTTCACTTGGTCATGACGCTGCTCGATGTCTTCCATGGATGCGCGGTAACTCAGTAATTGCTCAAACAACCTGTTGGCCCCATCATCGTCTCGTAGATCAACCTTGCTTGATGGCTTAGCGGTTGGATATAGTAGCTTTAATGCTCGCGCTGCTGACTCGCTATGGTCAGGGGTTGGCGGCGTGTCGGTTTCCACGTATTGCCAGAACAGTCGCTCATGCTCCATGATAGACTCAATCAAACACTCATCACGCTCAACCTTATAAATCTTCGCTTCATGTCCACAAAGCAGCACGCAGATATGGGCAGCAGTTTTGCCTGTAACCGCTAATTGATGCTGTACTTGGCAGGTCACATACAACGGCACGCCATCACGCCAAAGCTTGGCCCCATGTTCACCAGCAGTTTTGCACTCTAAAATCTGTACCTCATCATTACCTGTAATGGCATAGTCTAAATTCGCCAGCATAAAGGCTTTATCAGGATCAGGATGCTGCAAGACAGCATTGACACGCCTTACTTTATTGCCTGTATGCTCTTGGTAGAACTTAGCGACCATCGGCTCAAGCGTATTGCCCCAGTACAGCGGCGAATACCCGTCAATACCGTTATTACTACTGGCATCAATGTTTGAGCTCATACGCCCTGTTTTGATCATCCATAGCTCAAGCATGGACAGGTACGGATGGATGCCACAAGCGGCAGCGGCATCAGAGCTGCCAATGCCTTGTCTGCGTATTTTGAGCCAGTCTTCACGACTTAAATCTTTGGTGTTAACCAAACGCTTAGCGGTGGTTGATGTCTTTGGTTGAATAGGTTTACTAATAACTTCATTTTGCTTTAGCGTGGCCTCTACTGGTTTGCTTTTGGTTTTAGGCTTAGCAGTGCGCGATACTTTACTTGTAATGGTTGAACTTTTAGGTCTTAGCTGAGTCATATTTGCATTGTTTAATGCGATCAGGTTCATGGTGAACTCCTTATTAAGTTTATTCTTGGTGATCTGTAAATGTGCCTTGCTTAATTGACGGCATAAAAAACCACGCTCAAAGGCGTGGTTAATTTATCGAGAAGTACAGCACAGTTATTAAGAAATCAGGCAATCAAGCGTAGCGCTTCATCGAGGCTTTTATCTTTAAGCTTAGCCCCTGCGCCAAACCATGCTGAGTCTAAACGATGATCTTGCGACATCGCACGGCGTTCATGATCAACAAACTCCGTCATCGCATTTAATAACCCATAAGCGGTGTCTTTAGCTGAATCAAGGCCAGCACCGCGACCTTGACCATTAAACATACTCATCACCTGATTCATCGCTTTGGCATTAGGAACCGCATCCTTTTCCTTCTTCGCCGTATTAAACAGAATCAAGCCATCGTCTTTGACATCGTTAAACACACGGTTTAAGTAGTTGGCCGCTTCTGCTTGCGTGACGCGCCTATTGGTTAATTGCTTCATCTCATAGTTAAACGCATCCCACTGGCTGACGGATACGCCTAATTGCTGTTTGACCTTCTCGGCATCAAAGGTGGTGCTATGCGGTACTTTCACCACACCGCCACTGCCATTAGCAAGGCTGATCGCTAAGGTGTTATTACACACCACGCGAATATTGGTGAACTGTGCTGTAGTGGCAAGCGTGCCATCACATGCGGTTGCCAGTAGCAGATAGCCATGACTGACATCACCGCCACGTAGCGTCGCTGATTGACCTGTACGAGCGAGTGCCCAGAACTTACGTCCTTCTTTAAGTACCCCTGCGGTTTCTAACTCAAAGTCCGCTTGTTCAGTCAGATCACGATAAAACTCTAAGATCTCACTGGGTTGGACTTCTTGGTAGCGCTGACTGATAACAGATAATGGCTCAAGCGTGTCTGAGCGATACAGCACCTTATTGTTGTCATAAGGCATGATCAGGTTTTGCCCTTTATCATTGGTTGCCATGTAGCTGACATCTGAGGATTCAATACGCCAATCCATCCCAGCCTCGCGTGCCCAGACTTCAATAGGCTGCTTGGGTGATAGCTCGTTTCCTAAACCGTGCCAAGGGGTTTCGCCGACGTATGCCATGCTTTCGATTAAATGTGCCATGTTGATACTCCTTTTAAAATTGATTATTTAAACGCTTTGATAATTGAGTAAGTAAATAAATGAGGATGTCAGATGCTAAAGGTATGCTGACAGGTACTGCAAAGATAGCGTGGCAGGATAGCCGCTCTTAGTAATGGCGGCTGTATCAGCCGTTGTTGTGCCAGATTGATCACGGTGGCAATAGCACCGCCTGCAACCATCCCGATCATGGGGTTGATCTTGTAATACTTGCAGACGCTCACACCCAGACTAACTAAGAGTTTGGGTGAGCACAGATGCTCTGACATACTTTGCGTATTGGTATCTATGTTTTCTATAACGTGTGCTGAATGACAATTAGGACAGATAGGTTTCATAGGATCTCCTTGATAGTGGCGCATAAAAAAGGCCTGCTAAAAGCCGGCCTTGATTAGACGTTTAGGGATAGATAGATAAGAACGCGATAGCTACTTATCTCATCTCATGGCGATACTGTATATCTGAAATTATTTTGATATTTAGGTAGGCCTCTACGCTTAGCAGTCTCGTAAATGCCATGAGTGAAGGTTTTCATTTTACGAAGCTTCACCCTTAAATGTTGATTCTCTTTATCAGGCTGTGTCAAATACAAAGAAGCCCTAATAGCATTGTGCACTTCTTTTGGGTTACGACGATGAATCATGCCAATACCTAATCTGCCAAGATCTTCCTGCTTTTTCTTATACTGCAGGTTATTACAGTTGTAGTAACTGCCAACGCCACTAGTAATATTCTGCCACTTTTCTCCCACTAGCTGTCCTATATAAGTGTCTTTACAGCGTTTAGAACCATCAAACATCAGCAATAAGTGGACGTGATAACCACGGTCATGCCCTTGCTCTAAAGCAATGACATTGCCCTCTAATTCTTGAAAGCAACTTTCTGTCTTACCAATAAGCTCTCTAAGTTTTTTCAAGTGTTTATGAAAAGTCTCGATAGACACCAGATGAATAGTATTTTTTGAATACCCTAAATCCACACGAACAATTAGTAGCCTTGAATAATGATTCAGCATCTGATTCATATAAATGACTAATTTTTTTGTATTTATTTTTTCTTGCTCAATTACCCTTACATTATTTTTTAAAACAATATTTTTATAAGCGTATAAATTATCAATAAAATTCTTAGTATTGTAATAACCCCACCTCATATTTTTTGAATGATTACTGAACATTGCATTATTAGCGCTATCTATAAATGCAGTAATTGTCGGGAAATAATCTAAGCCAGAATCATAATCAGATACCATCGGTAGGTACAATGCTGAAAGCTGTATGCTGACGTTACTAATACTAATATTTTTGAATAAAATATCTATAACCAGTCTATCGACGTTACAGATAAGTTGAGATTGGCTAATGATTGGGCATGACATAATTGTGATCCTATAAAGTAATTTTCTCATAGGGTCAGGTTGATCAGTATTTTTATAATGTTAGTCGCTGAGAATTGGGCTCTTAGCATCAAGATGAAAAGCTACTGTATTAGATAATAATATAAATAACCCACTAAGGATGAGCTGCCGTAGAGCAGCTTTTCTCTTGTGTGCGTAGGAATGTTTCTACCAAGTCTGATGGCAAATCGCTGTCTTTACTGGAATTTATATTGGGGTGGAGTTAGCTGATAGCCACCCATACTATTTTGATAGTTAATTAACATTTAACTGCATGTTTTACGTGGTCTAGTATTAGCAAAAAATGACGTTATAATGATGTTTTACGATTTTTTAATGATGCAATTATATCCACTATTTATAATTTATTTTTTTATATTACATAAGGAAAGATAATGAAAGGAAGCGATGATCAAAATAAAAGTGCTTTACAAGAACATATAGCTGAAAGAAATAAGCATATTGAAAAAAAGGTGAATTCTTTGAGTGTATACAACGTATATTGGTGTCTATCAGAATTACGTTCTAGAGGTAAAGGACGTATAGAAGACATACGGAAAAACGACTCATTATGTAAAATCCAATTAATAAATATATTAAAAAGAACGGATTATTTACGTAAAGATATAGATACAATATTTGAAATCAGTGCTGTAAATAATATCCCTTTTCCCTACGTAAAGTGGTTTTACGAAGATAGCAGAGCTGCACTATGGCTAAGTATGGTTTTGAAAGGATACGGTATATCACATGACCCAATTCTTATCGAGTCTGATATATCAATTCTTGCTCATGATATTATTTTTAATAAGAATATATTTATTAGAGGAGGAAGACTTAGCGAAGATAAAAGTAGTGATAATGAGTGGATAGTTTCGTCAAAAAAAATATCTTTAGTCAAATTAAAGCAGGATTATCTTTTTACTAAGGTCAATGAAAAGGAGGTTAAGTGGTTAACTAGTCGCAATAGTGATCGTAACTCTAAGATCAATTATGCGTATCAATATATGCAGAAATTTTATGACCTCAATAATTTAATAAGAAATAAAAAAGAGAAGAAAAAAAATAAGGAATTGGAAAACAATACCAGTCAAAATTCAATCAAGGATACGTCAAAAAATATTGATAAGTCTGGATACAGACAGCCCTTGATAAATACTTATAACCTTGCTTTTCCAGAAACACAAACAACTGCTCGGCTTTGTCATATATTGGCCTCATTAGACTACTGGACATTTAATATAGTGATGAACGAGGAAAAAGCTGCTAATAGAGCCCTATTTATAAAAAAGATGTATGATGCTTGGAATTCGCAGCAAAAGCGGGACCGCGATACACACAAGAAACATCAAGGTTTAGATCTTACCAGTCAAAATAAAAAGAATCTAAAGTATCTTGCTAAGACTCTTGGCAAGACACAACGTGACGTCTTAAATGAGTTAGTTGAATCAGTTTATAATCAGATACCGCATAAAGGAGTTCAGCGAAACTCATCCTTCCTTAATCAAGATAATTTTTTCGATAGCATTCCTCAAACGCAGCCCTCTAGCTTACAAAATAGAGGTAATGAGACAGAAGCTGTGT
This sequence comes from uncultured Psychrobacter sp., assembly GCA_963925435.1. Taxonomy (GTDB): domain Bacteria; phylum Pseudomonadota; class Gammaproteobacteria; order Pseudomonadales; family Moraxellaceae; genus Psychrobacter. The sequence continues at coordinate 122,431 of CAWURQ010000001.1, forward strand.
TCGAAAATTCTTTGATAATTGAGTGTCAAGAAGAGCCGAGTAGTACGTGTAGTGACAAGCCGTTAAGTCATTCAAAAATGCACATTGATAAATACGCACTAAACGACACTGTTGAAACAAGTCAGAATAATGGGTTAGTAAAGCCATTTTATCCTCAAGAGAGCCATGACAAGAATACTGTAAATGAACAAAGCTCAGCTGACTTTAATGCACAGTTTATTGCAGCTAAAGAAGCTAGGAAGTTTCGCTAATTTATTTGATGTTGAGAATGTTTGGTAGTATTAATTATTATTAATATATCCTTGCAGCTCGTCTGCTGTGACCCCTTGAGCCAGCAAGGCTTTAATCAGAGCTTGCTTATCAGCATTTTGTAATGAGTTAGGGCGTTTGCTTTCTAATGAATGCTCAATCTGCTGACGAGCAGTTTGGAAATCCACAACTTCGCCTTTGTCTCTTAGTAAGTCTAAAAAATCAGCCCAGACTTGCATGATTTTACGGCGTTCTTCTAAGTGCTGCGCGTGGTTATAAACCGCGCGAATGCTACTTTTTTTATCATGGGCCATCTGCTTTTCGATCGCATCGCCCATGTAGCCAAGCTCGTTCAGATTGGTTGAAGCGATGTGGCGAAAGCCGTGCCCAGTTTGTTTACCTGCATAACCGAGTATGTCTAACGCATTATTAATAAACTCTTCACTATAAGGCTGGTGCATACCAGTGTGATAGAACACGTATTCATATTGCCCTGTGATGGCTTTCATCTCTTCTAGCACTGCGAGCATTTGATCTGATAGTGGTACGACATGCTTACGCGCAATTTTGAGATTGTCGATATCAACGCGCCATAAACGGTTGGCAAAATCGATATGCGCCCATTTCATCATACGCAGCTCAATGGTGCGGCAAAATGAATAGGCTAAGAATTTCATACCTAATCTAGTTTGGTCGTGACCATGATAACCCTCGATAGCTTGTAGTAGGCCAGGCAGCTCACTGATATCGACATGCTTCATGTGCTGACTTTTGGCTTTAGGATAGAGTTCCTTTAGGTCATCGATTGGGTTTTGCTCAATGATACGCTCGCGTTTGGCACGCTTTAAAATATTAGCAACTAAATCAATGGTGCGTCTGGTGACCTCACGTGGTGGTTCACCGTTTTTGTTCACACGCTTTTCGATCTTTTCTGCCATTGATCGGCAGTCTTCAAAGCTTACATCTTTTAAAGCGATGCCTTCAAAATGTGATAACACGTCTTTATGCATACGGTTATAGTCTTGCTGATAAGTACGCGGCTTGACGTTACGTTGTCGTTCAGAAAGCCAGTCTAGCGCATAGTCATTGAATTTTTGCGCATGAATATTGGTAAGCTTATCTTGCCGCTTTTTATTTTTTGGATCAATACCGTCAGCCAATAGTGCTTTGATCTCATTATGGGCTTGTCTGGCCTCAGATAGCGACATGAATGGATAAGTACCAAGAGTCATACTTTTTTGCTTACCATCAAAGCGATAAACGCTTATCCATGATTTTGTACCCGTGCTACGCACAAAAAGCTGTAATCCATACTTGTCAGTATATTTGTCAGGCCGCAAAGGCATACACTTATCACTTGGTTTAAGCTTACGAATTTTGGTATCACTTAACATGTTGGTCTATTCCTCATACCTACGAGCTATACATTTAAAGCGCTAAGACAATTATGTTGGTCTAAGGCGTATAAATCTAGATCGAATGTTGGTCTAATTACGGCCTATATGAATAATAGACCAACGAATAGACCAACACAAGCGACGTGATAGGTGGGTCACGTTGGGTGGGGTTGGGAAAATAGTAGACATAAAAAAAACGCTAGACGCGTTATTTATAAAGGGTTTAATTGGTATATGAGTGGAATTGGGTCAAGGTGGGAAAACTAAGATTTTATAAGATTGGCGGTGAAGGAGGGATTCGAACCCTCGATACGCGATTAACGTATACACACTTTCCAGGCGTGCGGTTTCAGCCACTCACCCACTTCACCATTTTTGAACGGCCTAGTATAGCCGATACTATTTAGAATGTCACGAGTTGCACGCCATCTTTCTTTATTTGCAGGCGCCTGCTAGGATAGCGTATACACAATGACAAGCATAGATGGTTGAAAGTTGAATGATACGTTTTGGTATGGTCAAATACGATTTAAAAAACAGCATAGTAATGGCAGCGATTACCGCTGTCATCAGTTTGACTTCAGCGCACGCGGATGACTTTACTCAGTGCAGCCAATCTTTTTACGGCGGTATTTATCCTGAATTTATCAATACCAAGCTCAGCAACCAAACGCAAGCGCTGTGCATGGATGGCTTTGCCGTTATGTATTCGGGTGTGTCACGTACGCCACTTTGGTCGGCAGAGTATTTGAACCGTAATCGCCTACAACAAGCCAAGCAAATAGACCGCGAAGACAGCTTTCATGAAGAAAGCAGATTGCCACAATCAATGCGTGCCTCCTTGTCTGATTATTCAGGTTCTGGCTATGACCGTGGGCATTTAGCGCCCAATGCGGATATGGCAACGCGCAGCCAACAATATGATAGTTTTAGTTTGGCCAATATTGCCCCGCAATCACCACGCAACAACCGTTATATCTGGCGCAATATCGAGTCTGCTACCCGCTATTTAACCCAGCAGTATGGTGAGGTTTACACGGTCACAGGTGTGGCATTTACCGATAAAAAAACCAAGCAATTGGCTGACCGTGTGCTCGTCCCTAGTCATTTCTTTAAGGCAGTCTATATCCCAGCGATCAATCAAGCAGGGGTCTATTATGCACCAAACGATGAATCAGAACGCATAGAAGTCATCAGCATCGATGAATTAGCCAACGAGATTGGTATTGATGTCTTACCTGTATTGGACGCCAAAACCAAAACACAAGCATTTGCACTGCCATTAAAGGCTGGTGAGAGCTCGGATGTGCCCGATGCCCCAATAGAAGAACCTGCTTGGATGTTATTTATTTTGGCCATTTTTGAATGGTTATTTGCACAATTACAAGCATAAAGATTTATTGGGTGACTAAACGCGGATGCTATAAAAAATCATGTAAAAGGCTGTTAATAAAAGGGATAACCAAATGATTGAACCATTTGCCAACAACCACCAAAGCATGCAAATAGGTGAGCTTGTCATTGAAAACCAAGAAGACAAAATTATCATATACGGTGATGTTGAACTGACTTTAGACGCTTCTGGCTATCAGCAAGCTAAGCAGTTACACAAGCTCACGACTGAAATTATACAAGCCTTTCAAACGCATGATTTTTCTCCTGATCTGCCTCATAACCTTTATAGTAATAATGAAGTCAAGTCAAAAGAAAATGATGACCAATTGGGTAAAAATATCGACAATCCTTTCCTGTAACTCTTTGATATGGTTTTATTTTTATGGAAATAATAAAGTATAAAAAAATTACTAGGTAAAATCTAAAAATTGCTTATAATGAGGCAAGACATCGCTTATGTCGCGCCAGTCTTTGAAAAAAAGCTTATAAGCCATTGCGATAATGCGCTTCTAAACAGTATAAAATCGCAACGCTTGTAATAAAAGATTCTAGCAAAGGATAAGCATAGAACATCAGAAACATACTGTTTCGCATCATCATTATATGAAGGGAGTCAATTTATGAAATTATTCACAAAAACCACTTTAGCAGTTGCTGGTATCAGTTTGGCCAGTATGGCATTTGCCGCTGATCCGTTGGCCAATACTACTTGGCAGACGTTTGATGAAGGTGAGCCAAAAGGCACGGTAAAAATCACTGAGTCAAATGGCGTGTTAACGGGTACACTGATTGCTGCTAATACTGCTAAAGGCAAAAAGCACGTTGGTACGACGGTCATTAAGGGTCTAAAATCTGATGGCGGTGGTAAATATAGTGGGGGTACGATTACTGACCCAGCAAAAGGCAAAGACTATCGTATGACCGCAACGCTAAGCGGTAACACGCTAAATATTAAAGGTTACATCGGTCCATTCTCACGTAGCCAGCAGTGGAAAAAGAAATAAACCCATCGCTTTTTGAATATTAAATGTAGTCTTAAAAAAATCCCGCATTACCAAAAGGTTTTGCGGGATTTTTCTTAGATCAATTTTAACTATATTGAGTTCAGTTCAAAAAAGAGTCTTGTCCTTTCAGGCTGATGCTAAAACTGCGCCATACTGTGTTGCAAGTCTTGCTAAGGTATTAACATTATCATCGACTTGCGTTTTGTCTGGTACAGTTTTAGCTATCAGCAGTGCCTATTTGTGAATTCTATACAGCCCCTATAAGGCTCGATGTACTTATCTACCAAACTCTGGATATGCTTCCATACCACATTCGGCAAGATCCGCCCCTTCATACTCATCTTCTTCGGATAGACGCAGGCCAATAACGGCTTTGATAATTGCCCAAACGATTAAGCTGGCCACGAATACCCAAACAAAAATAGTAGCAGCACCAGCAATCTGTCCTACGAACGATGCCGCTGGATTGGTAATCGGTACGATAAGTAGCCCGAATAGACCAACCACACCATGAACTGAAATCGCTCCGACTGGATCATCTATTTTTATTTTGTCTAATGCCAGAATAGAGAGCACAACGATAACACCAGCGACTAAACCAAAAAGGGTTGCTTGCAATGCAGAGGGCGTAGAGGGTTCTGCCGTAATGGCAACCAATCCTGCAAGTGCACCATTTAAAAGCATTGTTAAATCAGCTTTGCCAAAAATAAGACGAGCCAACAATAACGCGCCAATGGCACCGCCTGCTGCTGCTGCATTGGTGTTCAAAAACACCATAGCCACTGAGTTGGCGCTAGCAATGTCCCCAAGTTTGAGTACAGAACCACCATTAAAGCCAAACCAGCCCATCCACAATATAAGGGTACCGAGCGCTGCTAATGGTAAGTTTGCCCCTTGAATAGCGCGTATTTCACCTTTAGGGCCATACTTACCCTTACGTGCGCCTAATAGCAATACGCCTGATAAAGCGGCTGCAGCCCCTGCCATATGGACAATACCAGAACCTGCAAAATCAGAAAATCCTAAATCGCCGAGATTAAATAAGCCAAAGACATCTTTGCCGCCCCAAGTCCAGCTGCCTTCTAGTGGGTAAATTACCCCAGTCATGACCACAGCAAAGAGTAAAAACGACCATAGCTTCATGCGCTCAGCCACAGCCCCAGATACGATAGACATACAGGTTGCGACAAACACGACTTGGAAGAAAAAATCAGACGCAGCAGAATAAACAGAATCACCACCAAACCCATTTTCAGCAGATGCGGCTAATGCGTCTTCTACTAGTGTCTCATTGCCTGCAATACCACTCAAAAATAAATCGCCGCCATACATAATCGCATAGCCGCATATCATGTACATGGTACAAGCGGTAGCAAAGAGCGCGATGTTTTTGGTTAAAATCTCAACCGTGTTTTTTGAGCGAACCAGACCAGCTTCTAACATAGTGAAGCCCGCTGCCATCCACATGACCAGCGCCCCACATATCAAAAAGTAAAACGTATCAAGTGCGTACTGGAGCTCAAAGATTTGATTTTGCATATTAATTCCCCCTTGAATTGATGCAATACAGCTATCGGTATGATCTATAAATCTGTGTCTATAGGTTGGCCTTGCGCTTTAGATAGCGTCAGGACCTGTCTCGCCCGTACGAATACGAATGACTTGCTCAAGAGCCGTGACGAAGATTTTGCCGTCACCAATTTTGCCAGTGCTCGCGATGCGAGTGATGGCTTCGATAGCAGGTTCGACCATCTCATCAATGACCGCCACTTCGACTTTTACTTTAGGTAAAAAGTCCACCACGTATTCTGCGCCGCGATAGAGCTCTGTGTGACCTTTTTGACGACCGAAACCTTTGACTTCAGTGACAGTGACACCTTTTACACCGATGTCAGAAAGCGCTTCACGTACATCATCGAGCTTAAACGGTTTTAAGATCGCAGTGATTAGCTTCATAAAAAATTCCTTATGTGTGTGATGCCGCAGGTTGATACAGGCACTGTGGTGCATCGTATCGCTGCCATGCTTACTATAAGTCATTCAAGAACTGTGCCAATTTACTCAAGGGGGTAGGTAAGATTGGATTTATTTGTTTAAAAATGACAATAGCATTGGCAAAAATACTGCCCATGCTGCGACGATAAAAGTCGTCATTACGAGCATAGGTAATATGAATCAACCTTTGGCGTTAAACCAATGAAAACTTTATTATAACCAACTTTTTAGGTGCTTGGGGAGCGCTATGCATGTATTTCATGTGATGATTTGCTAACCTGATTGGACAGATTGGTATGATGAAAAGTATGGGACAAAGAAGCGGCGTCAAACAATAGCAAGCGGCAAAGCCTGATATTGGCATTTACGTGCTGCGCTCAAATAGAGAGCGTAACGCTATAAGCTGCTTACGCTTTAGGAAAGAGGAGGTACGGGGTTTTGGTACTAACTAGTAGTTTTTTTGTGTCGCTACCTTTTAGCAGTTCGTACAGACGAGATTGGCCAAAGGCACCTGTCATCAGCAGACCTATGTTATTCTCATTTTGATAATAATTTAAGGCGGCCGTAACGTCGCGGCAGTCTAGTAAGGCTTTTTTGGACTTAATACCCGCTTGTTTAAGCCGAGCATAAGCTTCACGCAGGGCGTCGCAATTTTCAGAGTTGTCTTTACCCACCATGACAATATGAACGGTCAAGGCTCGAACGAGTGACGTTTTACACAGCCAATTGAGCAGTTTATGGGACGTTGGACTGTTATCAAAGGCAAATAACGCATTAGTAGGGGGCAAAAATGGTGCATGAGTCACCAAAATGGGGCAGTGACTAACTCTGATAAGTTGACTCAAAGTGGATTTGCAGGTGACATGGTGGCCGATGACGATCAATTGTGCTTTGTCATCGACGTAATCAATACTTTGATTGAGATTCTCATGACGATGCAGAGTATAGGTCTTTAATTTTATGGCGCTGCTGCGTCGCAATAGGTTGTGGCTTGATGTAGTAACAGTTTGCCTTGGGCTTTTAGTTCACAATTACTCACATGCTCTTTGGTCGTAAACTGTTCGAGCAAGGCGTTTTCATCATCAATATTGAGGCAGCCAGAATAATTGACAGCGGCTTTTTGCTGCAAGCTTGGGTACAGAGTGCAACAGACCCACAGGTGCTTGTAGACGAAGCGAAGCCCACATACTTGCCTCTAATACGGCTTGCACATGATCAGGGCAGTCTAAGCAGGCAATCACACTATCTGGCTTTAAATTACTCATAAGCCACTCATTCCAATAATAAAAAGACAGCTGCTTAGCTCAAAGATAAGATGGCGATGCTCATGCTCCAATTTTCTGTGCCAAGGCCGCTGTTTATACAACTATTCACTCATGAACCATCAATTAACGTCAGCTTGATACGTAGTCTCTGTCAGTGCCACGGCTGAATTCTATCCACCCCCTAATCCAGCAGGCCAATGTCTCGGCGATCATGGACAGAGAAGCGATCAATCAACGTTCGGCTCGCATTGTTGAGTCCTACCACTTTGACATCAATGCCTTCACGTTGCAAGCGCATGACCAGTTTGTCCAACGTATCAACGGCGCTTACGTCCCAAAAATGCGCTTGGCTGACATCGATTTGGATGCTATCCAATGCTTCTTTGGTATCAAAGCTATGCAAAAACTGCGTCGTAGAGGCAAAGAAAACTTGCCCTTGCACGTAATAGTAGCGGCTGTTACTACTGTCATCATACTCGCTAAATATGGTTAAGAACTGACCAATTTTATTGGCAAATGCCAGGGCAGATAGCAAGACACCCACGCCCACACCGTATGCCAAATTGTGCGTAAAGACGGTGGTCAAGACGGTCGCTAGCATAACGATGTTAAATGACATCGGATGCGTCTTAAATTCGCGAATAGATTGCCAATTAAATGTACCAATTGACACCATAATCATCACAGCAACCAGTGCTGCCATTGGAATTTGACTGACCCATTCACTTAAGAACACCACCATAATAAGCAAGACAACACCTGCCATCAAAGTAGATAGACGCGTACGTCCACCTGATTTGACGTTGATCATTGACTGACCAATCATCGCACAACCTGCCATACCACCAAAGAAACCTGATACCACGTTGGCGATACCTTGACCACGACACTCGCGGTTTTTATCACTCGGTGTATCGGTTAATTCATCCACGATCGTCGCTGTCATCATAGATTCTAACAAACCAACGATGGCCAGCGCGATAGAATAAGGCGCAATGATCAGCAAGGTATTTAGGTTTAATGGAATGTCAGGCAGCAAGAATACGGGTAACGAATCTGGCAAATCACCCATGCTACCGACGTTACGAATATCAAGATTCATATACATCGCTACCGCGGTCAAGCCAACGATACAAATAAGCGGTGAAGGAATCACGCGACCGATTTTAGGAATAAGTGGAAACAGATAAATAATCGCCAAACCAGCCGCAGTCATGATATAAACGGTCATCCCGACGCGCTCAGTCATAGGGTTAAGCTCTGGTAATTGCGCGACAAATATCAATATCGCTAGCGCATTGACAAAACCAATGACCACTGAGCGCGAGACAAAGCGCATCAGATTACCAAGCTTTAAGAATGCCCATGACGACCTGAATCGCACCGCACAATAAGGTAGCCGCCAGCAAATACTGCAAGCCATGTTCAGCCACCAAATCGACCATCACCAGTGCCATCGCCCCTGTCGCCGCCGAAATCATACCTGGGCGACCACCGACAAAACTAATCACGACGGCGATACAAAATGATGCATACAAGCCAACCTTTGGATCAACACCAGCGATAATAGAAAAAGCAATGGCTTCTGGAATCAAGGCCAGTGCGACCACCAAACCCGATAAAACGTCACCGCGAACATTGGAAAACCACTCGTCACGTAAGTTATCAATAAAAGATGTCATAAGTAAACTGCATAGGGTTAGAGGCAAAAAAAGTAATCATTACTCATTTATAAAATGATCGCGTCGCTAATACATAGCGTTCATTTTCTTTTGCTACAACATGCACTTGGATCATGTTGTGTGCTTGCATTGATTAATCGATCAATAATCTAGTAGCTACGTCCATTCAATTTACTTGACTGGTATCACTAATACGCTCACCAATAATCAATACGATGATAACAGTGCAATACTAAAAATATGGTTTAAAATATAGTGCTTAAAATAAGGTGTCTAAAATAGACCTACAATAATTATAGCGTCAGCAATGACTTGCTGTAGTAGAAGGAGATAAATCATCTGTCAAATAAAAGCCATAGTTGATAAGCATTCGCCTTCATTACATCAAAGGGAATCGTTGCAGAAGAAGCGTGACAATAGCGCGATAAATGTGACAACATGCTAAACTAAAATGCTTGATGAAATATGCTCAGCCCAAATACTGATTTAGGCACGACTATTATAGCATTAGCTACTTAATATAAAAACAGGCGCATAATAGCACAAAGTCATAAAAAACCAGTACCGAAATCTGAACGATACCGTTATGATGCTCTTCATCTTAACGGCATCGATTAGACGCTCTACAACCACGTATATGTTGATGCCATTTTGCTCGTTCAATAGAAGGAATAGATATGACCACCAATACCGCAACAGAAGCCTTACTTCATAAGGGCAGTGGTCTACAAGTCGTGGTCGGTTTGGGACAGTCTGGGCTTGTCAGTCGCGCACTATCTGGCCAAGCAAGGCTATCAAGTCGCAGTCACTGACGCTCAAGCGACCCCTAACTTAGCAGATCAATTACCAGCAGACGATTGATATTCGCCAATTTGGTGCGATAGATGCAGATTTATTGCAGCAAGCGGCACGTATTATTATTAGCCCAGGTATTTCTCTTGATACCGACGCTGTTGCCGCCGCCCGCCAAGCCAATATTCCTGTAGTCAGTGATATTCAGCTGTTCTGTGAAGCCTGTACCGTACCGATCGTAGCAATTACAGGCTCTAATGCCAAAAGCACGGTCACTACGTTGGTTGGGCAAATGGCGGCAGATGCTGGCGTTAATGTGGGCGTCGGTGGCAATATCGGCGTGCCAGCTCTTAACATAGCTAGACAATTCTGATATGGAACTTGGCGGTACTTGAGCTGTCTAGCTTCCAGTTAGAAACCGTCACCAATTTGGGCGCAAAGGTAGCGACTGTGCTTAATATGTCGCCTGATCATTTAGATCGTCATGGTGATATGCTTGGCTATCATCAAGCCAAGCACCGTATCTTTCAAGGTGCCAAGTCGGTGGTGATTAACCGCGAAGATGCGCTGACTCGTCCATTGGTCGCAGACAATTTGCCGAGAATGAGCACGGGTATTCATGCTCCTGATAAAGGTCAGTATGGTCTCATCACTGATCCAGAAGGCCAGACTTATCTTGCTCGTGGTACAGAACGGTTACTATCGGCAGACAAACTGTTGATTAAAGGTCGTCATAATTTGCTCAATGCGCAAGCGGCTCTAGCACTTGGTGAGCTTGCTGGCTTACCACTAGAGAGTATGCTGACCACCTTGCAGCAGTTCACAGGTCTTGAGCATCGCTGCCAATATGTGGCAACTGCTGCTGGTATTGATTATTTCAATGATTCAAAAGGCACCAATATTGGCTCGACCATGGCCGCTATCGAAGGCTTGGGCGCAGTCTATGCGCCAAAAGACGGTAAGCTGTTATTGATCTTAGGCGGGCAGGGCAAAGGTCAACAATTTGGTGAATTGACGCCTTTTATCAATCAATATGTGAGCCAAGTCTGTTTATTGGTGAGGATGCTCAGCAGATTGAACAGCATCTCACGAGCTGCGAAATTGAGTGATGATGTCGCGCTGCATCAGTGCCAGACATTAGAGAATGCATTTGCGACTATTCAACAAGTCACTACCAGTAGCTTATCGCAAGTGCAAGCTGTGTTGTTGTCACCAGCCTGTGCCAGCTTTGACCAATATAGTGGTTATGCGGCTCGCGGTGAACACTTTAGCCAACTGGTCAATCAATTAGACACCGCACAATCAGAAGCTTGATAGGTAGTCGAATATATTAAGCAGCTATATAGCATTGGCATAGCAGATGTCTATTCTCTAGCAACAGCCAGTATTTTCTGGATAAATGATTGTTTTGCTTATAGATTACTGCTACTGTCAATCATATAATTTGACTACTGAAATAGGTGCTAACTCAGGCGTTTGCTCGATGGTTAAAGGCTTTCTTCTATCACCATCTATTTAGTACGATTTACTTTATATTTTTTAAACGGTGGCGTTTCATAGACGCCGTGTTTTTTCGTTTGTTAGTGTATATAAAATTATGGCGCTCTCTTCTTTTTTTCGTTCCTCGCCCCAAACCAAGCAAACCTCTGGCTCAGATGGTGTTCTGTCTATGCCGTCAGCGCGCGCAATTTTATTATCAAGCGTCGGCTGTATGATGGTGCTTAGTCTGCTGATGGTGGCTTCTGCTTCTATTCCTTTTGCGCTCAGCCGCGGTATGACAGAGCTGTATTTTTTCAAAAACCAGTTGTTGTATATGACGATTGGTTTAATCGTTGCGATCATTCCTTATTATGGCGTGTCTTTACGCACCCTTATATAAGACTGAGACCCAGTTTGCTTTGTTAGGCATCACAGGGCTATTACTTGTTGCCACGCTGTTTAGTACGCCAATTAATGGCTCTAAACGCTGGCTCACAGTAGGTGGCTTTAACTTTCAGGTAGCAGAGTTAGCCAAACTGGTCATGATTGTGTTTGTATCTGACTTTGTGGTGCGCCGATCTTTTGAAGTTCGTAATGGCCTAGATGGTTTTTTGCGAATTATGTTGGTAGTGGCGCTGATAACGATACTGCTATTGTCACAGCCAGATTTTGGTTCTTTTGTCGTCATTATTGGTACGCTGTTCGCGATTTTTTATATCGCTGGGGCGCCTTACAAGCATTTCTTAGCATTGGGTGCTGCTGCTGTTGGTGGAGCTGTATTGATGGTGACCACGGCAGAGTACCGACTTGGTGCGTGTGATGTCGTTTATGGATCCATTTGATGATGTGCAGGACACCGATTATCAGCTGGCGCGCAGTTTGATCGCCTTTGGTCGTGGGCAGTTCACGGGTGTCGGCTATGGCGAAAGCGTACAGAAACTGTCGCATTTGCCTGAGGCGCATACGGATTTCCTATTAGCCATTACGGGTGAAGAGTTAGGGTTCGTCGGTGTCAGCATGGTTCTGATACTTGAGGCGCTGATCATCGGTAGTGCCATGCGTATCAGTTACAACGCGCTAAAACGTCGTCAAATGCGCATGAGCTATACCGCTTTCGGTATCGGTGTGGTGTTTATTGCCCAGACGATTATTAACGCGGCGATGAATATGGGTGCCATTCCGACCAAAGGTCTCACCATGCCGTTCTTTAGTTATGGTGGTTCGTCTATGCTGATTAGCTTGGTTATGGTTGCGCTATTGCTGAAAATATATAAAGAAAGCCCTGAGATAGAAAAAAGCCAGTGCCGTTATTATTAATAGGTTTTGCATATCATGGGCTTGGCATAATGTAACTTCAGAGTTTCGGTAAATAGTGTGCAGTACTATTGCAATAAAAAGCGTCACTCAGCTAGTGGCGCTTTTTGCTTTTTGTTGTGAACGCTTATTTGGGCAGATTAAGCTGTTGCTTGCCTTGTAGCGGGGTGTTGTCCCATTGCGCAATTGCTTGCTTGAGCATATTGGCTGGGGTATCTCTATCGACCTCTGGTTGCTGTAATAGCTGTAAAGCTTCAGCGATAAGCTGGCTTGGATCCGAGTATCAATGGGTTGAGCAAGATTTTGCTTGGAGAGCTTTTGCCCATCAGGATTACATATCAATGGCAGATGATACCAGTGGTCAATAGCTGGTAAGTGAGCGGCATGCATGATACTGATTTGCGCCGTGGTCATGGGTAAGATATCCAAGCCACGCATGATATGAGTGACTTGTTGTAGACCATCATCGAGGCTGGCGGCCAATATATAATTAATCATGCCATCTTGACGGCGAACCACCATATCGCCTAACGTCTGCTGCGGATTATCCCATTGTAATCCCTGAATACCATCGTTAAAGCCAATTCTATAGTCTGGTAGCTGTATGCGTAGCTTATGTTGCTGTCTATTAAGGTCAGCATTGACACAGCGCGTGGATAGCGTTGTCTATTTGGCTGTACTTGGCTGTAATTGTGCTAGCATTCTGGTCGGTAGAGCTCTAAACTTGGTCTCGAGCATCTCTTCTTGTAGCCCAATACTGCTCTAAGTCCTTACGTGAGCACTGGCAGCCATAAGTCAATGGACGCAGGTCTGATGACAAGTAATCATTGTAGATATCAATGCGCTCAGACTGATAAATCACATCGCCATCCCAGTGTAATCCAAGTGCCTCTAAATCTATCAAAATCTGCTCAGTGAACTGTCTATCACAGCGTTCAGTGTCGGTATCTTCGATACGCAGCAGCCATTTGCCACCGAGTGATTTGATATGGCAAAAGCTGGCAAGCGCGGTCGTCAAGAGCCAAGATGCAACTCACCCGTGGGTGAAGGCGCAAAGCGACCAATGGGCTGTGATGGTAGCGACTGAGTGGGCATAGGAGTATGGTTGGTTTTCAAAGTAGAAATTATCAGTAAGAAAAGATAGGAGATAGAATAATAAATATCGTAGTAAAAAGATATTTATTAAATGAGATTGTTTTGTTAGTCAAATCATTATGTCAGTAGAGTTTGAAACTTTGTATCAGAGCGTGATGTATTGCACTAAAAACTAGCCAGTCTAAAACGCAACAAGCGACCAATGATATGGTCGCTCGTACTTGCATTTACATTATATCGTAATATCTGGTTTAAGCGCCTTGGTTTTGACGTTCTTTGATTTCAGATAAGGTTTTGCAGTCGATACATTGCGTCGCGGTTGGACGTGCTTCAAGGCGACGCAATCCAATCTCTACACCGCAAGTCTCACAAAATCCATAATCATCATTTTCGATTTCTGACATAGATTTGTCGATTTTGCGGATGAGTTTACGCTCACGGTCACGCGTACGCAACGCCAAGGCAAACTCTTCTTCTTGAGTGGCGCGGTCATTGATATCCGGCATGGCGCTTGACTCATCTTGGATATAAGTCTTGGTACGATCCGCTTCGCCAATCAGTTGGCTTTTCCAATCCAATAAAATAGCCTTAAAGTGCTCTAACTGCGCATCAGACATATACTCTTCGTCTTTGGCAGGCACATAAGGAGTAAACTTAACTTCACTCGGATTCGTGGTCAGGGTGCTCATATGGGTATCCTACTTTTTCAAATTAATTCAATAAAACGACGTATCAAAAGACAAGACGTTATTAATTTTACAAACGCTATAATTTGTCCCTTTATAAAACGTTTTACCACCTAGTGACACAAATAACACAGCGGATTTAATAATACGGTACTTTGATGTACTTACATCGATATGTCGATGGTCAGATATATGGTCATACATATTTTTATTTAAATGGTACTGTCTAAATAATGCGACAAATCACTAACGATAAAAACTCAGCTTATGATCAATTTAGCCATTCTCGCTATTATAATTCTGCTTAGCATCAAATATGAGGCGGTCTTCGTTGATTGTCTAAGTTGTATCATTGTTTTTAATAATAATGAAGCGATTTTTCACAATGCTAGTATTTTTACTTTAATTACTCGGTTGTATAACATCAAAAAATATCAGCTCAAAGCCCAAAAGATAAAGGCTGGTATTATTGTTTTTACCAACAAATTTAAGTTTTCGCCAATAAATCTGGGCATTAAGTATCTAGTCTTTCAACCCAGCTTGCAACCGTTCCATTGTTGGCTAATTGCAACCAACGGTAACCGGGACGCGCGTTTTTATCGTAAGAAAAATCATCTTCGTAAGGTTTGAACTGATAGCAAGTAGAGGGCGTACTATAGACGGTGACACCTTGACGATGGCGAACTTGTTCTTGGTGAGTATGACCGCTGATAATCACTTTTAAATGCGCAAACGCCGCCATCTGCTCCCAAAAAGCCTTAGTGTTCTCTGCCATATGGTTATCAATCCACTCAGAGTCTACTGGTATCACATGATGATGCAGGGCAATCAGGGCAGGTTTATCACAAGTACCGAGTCTCTCACGCAACCAGCCAATATCGGTAAGAGTGATTTCACCTGCCACTTTACCAGTGATCGATGAATCCAATAACAACAGTTGCCAATTATCCGTCACAATCACATGGCGGCTTAATAAGCGTGCGTCAGCAGGTTGAGCAATCAGTTCGCGTTGAAAAAAAGGCAGATGACTGTCCATCTCATCCGTCACGTCATGATTACCAGCAATACAAACAAAAGGAATATTGGTCGCTTGTAATACCTCAAAAATATAATCGTAGATAGCAGGCTGAACCTTACTCACTAAGTCACCAGTCACAATGATCAAATCACAGCGAATATCTGCCCGCAATGCTTGTTGCAGCGCCGTCTTAAAACATTGCTGACAGAGGGTTTCATCACTATTGTCATCTGTAATAGAAGCAAGGGCAGTCGATAAATGCAAATCCGTAATTTGTAATATGTTTAACTGCGCATCGGACGTGCTGATTTTATTGACAGGATAGCTTAGCATTGGGTTAGTCCCTCATCTAATTAAAACAATTGATGTTGCTAGAACGAGTATGAATAAACGGACTACTAATCATTTTTTCACCGCTTACTGCTACTATGAGTACGGTTGTTGGTTCACACCATGTATGATAGCAGTCCATCAGTGCCAATAGTATTAGGGCAATTTTATAACACAAAGCGAATAAAAGCTCTAGCAATATTGATGAAATAAAGTTGGATAAGGTAGTAAAGAAAAGCAGTTATCTAACGCATAACATGAGACAGTTAATGACGAGCTAACCAAAATTTTGTGGCTATTATTTTTGAAAATATAAATGCGACAAAAAATAAAATCGCTAATATCAAAACGATAGAGAGTCCAGTTTGGATATCGAGCCAAATACTACCCCAAACGCCTAAGGTGACGCCAAGCTGTGCGATAAGCAGTGATATAACGACCATTTGTTTTGGCGATTTTGACCACAAACGTGCTGTTAGCGCGGGCAATACCAATAAGCCACTGATGAGTAAACTGCCGACAGCTTGTAAGGCGATCGCACAAAATCCTGCCAATACCCCCATAAAAAACAGCCGCTGGCGTGTCGGGTTAATACCCTGAATACGTGCCAGCGCTTCATGAGTGGCAAGTTTAACTTGTGCAGGCCATATATAGGCAAGCAACCCCAATCCAACCAGCACACTACCAGCAAGTAAAGGCAAATCCGCCCAATCAAGCTCAAGCAGATTACCGAATAAAAACCCCAATACGTTGGCTTGTTGATCGGTTAATTGGGTTAAGGCCAATAGACCCAAACAGAGTAATGATACCGCAACGACAGCCAGTACGGCATCAGCTGGCAGACGCTCATCATCCATAAATACCAGTCCCAATACCACAGCGATACTCACCAAGGCGATACCAATGCCCATCGGTAACTGCCACCATGCTGCCAATGCGACGCCAAGTAAAGTGCCATGTGCTAAGGCATCGGCAAAAAATGCCATGCGTCGCCACAATACCAAACAACCCAAAGGCGCTGATAGTAGCGCTAAAATACTGCCAGCGATCCAAGCAGGGGCAATGATGGCTAACCAAGCAGTCATAACAAATATCCGTAAAAGTTTTATAGAGAATAAAAGCTGTCTTTGTGTTGAATAAATTCAGCTTTAATGCGTTGTAAGGGTTATGTTTCTTTATTTAGGATCAATCATATTATCGTTAAAGCTCGCTTGGTGCGTGGTGCTCACAAGCATGCGGCTGGTGCAGATATGGTTGCTCATAATGATGACCAAACAGCTTTTGAAACTCCGTGCTAATGGCAAGCTCGCTTGGTTGTCCCTCACAGCAAATGTGTTTATTCAGACAAATCACTCGCCGACTGCCTTTCATCACCCAATGCAAATCATGCGACACCACCAACATGGCACAGCGCAAAAAGTCAGGCAGCTCATCAATGAATTGATATAGCCAAAGCTCAGTATCAGGGTCAAGCCCTTGCATTGGCTCATCTAAAATAAGCAGATTGGGTTTGCTCAACAGGGCGCGTGCCAATAGTACTCGCTGCGTCTCACCACCTGATAGATGCAGCATTTGCCGCGATAGCAAGTGCGTCAATGACAAATTATCAAATATAAACTGTCGCTGTGTGGGCGTTAAGCGTTTCTTATCTGCTTGTGCCAATAAGTCACATACACGTAATGGCAATATCGCCGGTATCGCAAAGCGCTGCGGCACATAGCCAAGCTGCAAAGGCTGATGTGCCGTGAGGCTACCTTGAGTCGGATCAATCAAACCTAAAATGAGTTTCACCAACGTTGATTTACCAGCGCCATTGGGCCCGATAAGACTGACCGTCTCATTGACAGCGATATCAATATCAATATGCGAGAGTAAGCGTTGCCGCCCAATGTGATAACTGATATTGCTTAGGCTCAGTAGTTGATTGGCAGTGTTACGGTTACTGTCATCGATAGCAGAAGTGATTGACTGACTAGACGGAAAAATAGACAAGCTCATGATAGGACAACTGATAAGTGAGTAAATGATAAAGGCAATAATGAAGGCAAGGATAAAAATCTCATTATCAAATGCCCATAAAAAATGACGCTATTTTACTGGCAAGCTTGGCAACGACCACTAAGCTCAATGACGCTACGCTCAACGATGAAACCGACATCTTGCTCTGCAAAGCTCATCATTTCTTGCACCGGTACACTGCTACATTCTTGCACTCGCTGACACTGCGCACAAATTAAAAATGCGGCTGTATGCTGGGCGCGGGGATGGCAGCAAGGGACATAGGCATTGATGGACGTCAGCTGATGTATCAAACCTTCTGCTAATAAAAACTCCAAGCTGCGATACACCGTCGGCGGCGCGACATTTTTTGAGCTTTCCTCTGATTCTTGTGCACCTTCATTTATGGCTGACAAGCGGGCTTGTTGCAACTGAGTGATCAAATCATATGCACCCACAGGTTTGGTCGCTTGCAATACTAGCGCATATATTTGCTGGCGCAACGGCGTAAAACGCACCCCGCGCACACGGCACTGCTCCTTTGCTGCCTCGACCCGATCGGTCACATCTTGCGGTGAAAAATGCTGAACATCATGCAGATGCTCACAGACAGATGGGTTAGTAGACATGACGCAAGCTCCTAAAATTGACATTATAACGCCAGATAGTATAAGTGAAGAGCAAAAAAAGGTAAGTAATAAAATAACATAGCACTTATTAATGTTATACTATAACATATTAAAGGTAGTAAATAACCTTACGATCACTTAATTAAGAATGTCAGCGCAAGCGCGTTACACCAACTTATATTGGCACACCTGTTTAATAGGACTATCATCGCATGATTGCTCACCACACTCTTAACAAACCCGCTCATCAGAAGCTGCCCACTCAAAAACCCTTTAACCTTTCGTTTTTCGACAACGTACTTATCTGCTTAGAGCGATTACGATACGTAGTGGCAGGCATGTTACTGATACTTAGCTTGTTTGCCTCTTTACAAGTACAGGCGGCAACAGTTAGCGTGAGCAATCATCCGATGTTTTTACTCAGTGAGGCTGTAACCGAGGGTACTCCTTCCGCCAATCAAATCTTACAAGCTGGTGATGTGGGGCATCATGGCAGCATAAGTCCAAGCGATATGAAAACTATCAAAGACAGCAAATTTGTGGTCTGGTTTGGTGACTCCCTAGAAAACAGTCTGACTGGTAGTTTGAAGACTGCACCAAATGCTATTGCCCTGTTTGACTTTAAGGCTTTTAATCGGCATCCGCTTCGTGATGTTAAAGGTACACCGATCGCAGGCACGCTCGATCCGCATATTTGGCTCGATCCTGAAAATGCCAAAGCCATTACACGTGCATTGGCCGTCATTCACAGCCATGCCAATCCAGAGTACAAAGAGACCTACCAAGCCAACGCTCAAAAATTTGCGCAACGTATGGATAAAGCGGTCGCACAGATACAGCAAGCGTCACAAAAAAATCGTCCTTACTGGGCATACCATGATGCGTATCAATACATCGAAAGTGCGGCAAAAATACAGTTGGCTGGTAGCTTAAGCCCCGATCATCATATTTCGCCAAAGGCCAGTCAGTTACGCTGGTTTAATGAAAACCGCCCCGCCAAACAGATGTGTTTGATCAGTTCAAGTCAACCAGCTAAAGGGCTATTGGCGAAGCTACAGCCAGTGCGCACTACCGTGCAAGTCGAAGACATGAGTGACAGTCAAGACTTTGTAGAAGGATGGGCACGTATGGCACAGCAAATTAATAGCTGTATCGATAGCAAATAAGATAAACTTCAAAGCTTGCTAAACAAATCTTACGGTGCCTAAAAACCAAGCATTTTGTAACCATACATCGTTTGGTTTTAGGCATGTTTTATATTAAATAGTTGATAGGTTTAATATTATGCTTGCATATGGCAGTTATGCTCCCTATAATAAAGAGCGTTTTATTTTGGTTAAAAATCAATACCTATAGAATAAACCATTTATGGATAAAAGTGTCGTAAGCATGATACAGTAGTCCAAGGCTATAGGAATACCGATGACCAAGCCTGCCAAACGCACCCAAAAAGATAAAATTGGCATCTATATCAAACGCCAAGCATGGATATTGTTTATCCTAATTATTATTGCTTGGATAATAGATACGATATGGTTGCATAGTGAGCTTACTGTCGCAAAAAGCACCGCCATTGGCGCGCTACTCAGTTTTCTCACCCAAGCCATTTTTGCTTTTTTTATTTTTTGGTATACCGGATATCGCGCGCGCCAACATATTGTTAGCCAGCTTTATCGCGGCCAGATGGCCAAATGGCTATTGACGGTGTTTGGATTCGCACTAATTTTTATTACCGTACAACCCCTATCTGCGCCTGCGCTGTTTATCGGTTTTATGGTAATGCAAATTAGTCACAGTTGGATGTTGTGGCATATACGCTAGTGTTAATCACTATCTCAATAGTTAGATGACCAATAGCGCTAGGTAAGAAGTCACCCTGCCGTCCAACTTCTCTATGACTAGTTCCATCATAAAGTCAAAACATAAAAAAACTGTCTCATGATAGTGCAATGATTTTAAAAACGTTAGTATGAACGTTTGCTAGCTTGTTCATACGGCGGATAAAAAGTCACAATTGACTTTACACGATTACAACGCTGCATTAAGATAGGCAGCTAAATATTTTACTTATGAGCCTTGTACTAAGCGCTGGTCGCGAGAGTGCGGCTGTTAGTAAATCATTACATAATAATTTTGCGTACCTATGCAAGGGCTATTACTGAGTTATCATAAGCCCTTTTTTGATAGCTAAAATTTATAACTCAGCTATCAGATATAGCATTAGTAATAGAACTATGGGTTGGATGTTGTTGGTTACATGGGTGCTTTAGTATGATTTATTTGTTTGCTTAATTGCAAGACAAATAGAAACGCTAAACCCTCATCAGATGACAACCATATTTTTGGTAGTTGATTAAATCGTTGATTAATAAGAAGCTTACATTATGGCATCCGAGCAAACATCATCAGAATATATCTCTCACCACTTAACGAACTGGACGTACGGCTATCTGCCGGGCGAAGGTTGGAAAGTTGCCTATACTGCTGAAGAAGCAGGGTTAATGGGCTTTAAAGCTATCCATCTTGATTCTATGCTATGGTCAATTGGTCTGGGTATTTTATTTTGCACCGTCTTCTGGATGGTTGCCAAAAAAGTCACTTCAGGCGTACCAGGCAAAACTCAGGCAGCGGTTGAGATGATCGTTGAGTTTGTTGATAACAACGTTCGTGATTCTTACAGTGGTACATCAAAACTGATTGCGCCATTGGCGTTGACTATTTTTGTGTGGATCTTCTTGATGAACTTGATGGATTTAATACCTGTCGATTTCATTCCAGGTATTGCTGGGCAAATTGGCGCCGCTGATGGGTCATGATCCACATCATGTTTACTTTAAGATTGTTCCAACGACTGATCCTAACATCACGCTTGGCATGTCGTTCTCTGTCTTTGCACTGATTATCTTTTATAGCATTAAAGAAAAAGGTTTGGGCGGCTTTGTCGGTGAGTTAACACTCCATCCGTTTGGCGCCAAAAACCCAATCGTACAAGCGATTTTGATTCCCATCAACTTCATCCTAGAAGCAGTTACTTTGATTGCTAAGCCTGTATCACTTGGTTTGCGTCTATTCGGTAACATGTATGCTGGGGAATTGATTTTCATACTGATTGCTCTAATGCCGTTTTGGATTCAATGGGCGTTATCGGTACCGTGGGCTATCTTCCACATCTTAGTTATTACACTTCAAGCGTTCGTATTTATGATGCTGACGATAGTTTACATGTCGCTTGCATCATCAACTGAACATTAATTAGACATTCAATAGGTAAATGAGGATACATCAATGGATCCAGTATTAGGTGGTTACACAGTTATCGCAGTAGCACTACTTATCGGTCTTGGCGCACTTGGCACAGGTATTGGTTTTGCTATTCTAGGCGGCAAATTCTTAGAAGGTGTTGCGCGTCAGCCAGAACTTGGCTCACAATTGCAAACTCGTATGTTCATCGTAGCAGGTCTTCTTGATGCTATTCCGATGATCGGTGTTGGTATTGCTATGCTATTGTTGTTCGCTAACCCTCTAGCAGGTTAATCCGAAAGCTCAGTTGTAAATGTTTGGTAGTCAAAGATTTCTATCTAAACCATAGTCCAAAGTTTGACTACCAAACATGATCAATGAAACTGATTTTTCATTAACAAAGAGGTGATCACGTGAATATCAATTCTACCCTCGTCGGTCAAGCCATTGCTTTTGCAATCTTTGTGATGTTCTGCATGAAATTCGTGTGGCCACCACTTATCGGTGCCATTAATGAGCGTCAGCGTAAAATTGCTGAAGGCTTGAATGCCGCAGAAAAAGCAAAAGCAGATTTGGCGACCGCGGAGCAAGATGTCCAGCAGGAGCTTGATCTTGCAAAGACTAAAGCTGCTGCTCTAATCGAGCAAGCGAACAAGAGCGCCAACCAACTTGTCGAAGATGCAAAACGCAAGCCCAAGTGGAAGGCGAGCGCATTCGTCAACAAGCGCAAGCGTCTATCGACCAAGAAATCAATCAAGCGCGTGAGTCATTACGTGCCCAAGTTGCTGAACTGGCTGTACTTGGTGCAGAAAAGATTTTGCAAGACAAAGTCGATGTGCAAAAACATGCCAGTATGTTAGACCAACTGGCGGCGAAGCTGTAATTGTGAGGATATAATGGCTGACTTATCAACCTTAGCACGACCGTACGCTAAAGCCGCGTTTGACTATGCCAATGAAAACGGGGTAGTAAATGAGTGGGAAAACTTCTTATTTATTGCCAGTACCGTTGTCAATGACAAGTCGTTCAGTACTTGGCTAGACAATCCAGCTGTTTCTGCTGAGCATAAGTCAGCTGCTTTGGTCGATCTTTATGATACACAAGTAGCTAGCGCTGATGATTCTGCTTTTAAGCAGTTATTAGGCGAGAGCAAAGGGTCTCGCCCTGACAGCAACGTACAGCTATCCAAAAGTATCAGTGAGCATTAGTAACTTCGTTAAGCAGTTATCAGAACAAGAGCGTCTGGCGCTGCTTCCTGAAGTTTATGAGCATTATCGCCGTCACAAGGCAATAAGCTTAAAGCAGCTTGACGCATATGTGACCTCTGCCTATCCATTGACCGATGCACAGCGTGACATGCTTCAAACGCGTCTTGCTGCCTCGCTAAATGCTAGCGTGGTGATTCATGAGTCGGTCGATCCGAGTCTTTTGGCAGGCGCTACGATCAAAGTCGGTGACAAAATCATTGATGATTCGATGCGCGGCAAGTTACAACAGTTAAAAACACAGCTAACTGCCTAATGCCATTCATCAACGTAGTCTTAATAACTGCGTGATAGTAAGAGCATTTAGTCAGTGGGCGGGTTATCATAAATTAAAGGAAACAAGGCAATGCAACAATTGAATCCAGCGGAAATCAGTAACCTGATTAAGCAGCGTATTCAAGACCTTGATGCGGGTGCAACTGCAAAGAATGAAGGCACGATTGTCAAAGTATCTGACGGTATCGTGCAGATTCATGGTCTTGAAGATGCCATGTACGGCGAAATGATTGAGTTTGAAGGCGAAATCTACGGAATGGCGCTAAACTTAGAGCGTGATTCTGTTGGCGCGGTAGTACTTGGTGACTTACCTAAAGCTGCAAGAAGGTCAAAAAGCCTATTGTACTGGTCGTATTCTTGAAGTACCCGTAGGTCCTGAGCTGCTAGGCCGTGTTGTTGATGCTTTGGGTAATCCTATTGATGGCAAAGGTCCTATCGATGCCAAAATGACTGACAAAGTCGAAAAAATCGCTCCAGGCGTTATCGATCGTCAATCAGTAGATCAGCCAGTAATGACTGGTTATAAAGCCGTTGATACCATGATTCCAATCGGTCGTGGTCAGCGTGAGCTTATCATTGGTGACCGTCAGACGGGTAAAACCGCGATGGCTATCGATGCGATCATTGCGCAGAAATCATCTGGCATTAAGTGTGTATACGTGGCAATCGGTCAGAAACGTTCTACCATTGCTAACGTCGTACGTAAGCTTGAGCAAACTGGTGCCCTAGAATATACCACAGTAGTGGTTGCTTCAGCATCAGAGCCAGCAGCACTACAGTATATCGCACCGTATTCAGGTTGTACGATGGGCGAATACTTCCGTGACCGCGGCGAAGATGCACTGATTGTATTTGATGACTTATCAAAACAAGCAGTTGCTTATCGTCAGATTTCACTATTGTTACGTCGTCCGCCAGGTCGTGAAGCGTATCCTGGTGACGTATTCTATTTACATTCACGTTTACTTGAGCGTGCATCACGCGTAAACGCTGCGTACGTAGAAAAATTCACCAATGGTGAAGTGAGTAGGTAAAACGGGTTCTTTAACCGCTCTACCTATCATTGAAACTCAAGCTGGTGACGTATCTGCATTCGTACCAACCAACGTGATTTCAATCACTGATGGTCAGATTTTCTTAGAGTCTAGCCTATTTAACTCAGGTATCCGTCCAGCAGTAAACGCTGGTATCTCGGTATCTCGTGTTGGTGGTGCGGCTCAGACTAAGATTATCAAAAAGCTATCTGGTGGTATCCGTACCGCTCTAGCTCAGTATCGTGAACTGGCAGCATTTGCTCAGTTTGCCTCAGATCTTGATGACGCGACTCGTGAACAGCTTGATCATGGTGAGCGTGTGACTGAACTGATGAAGCAAAAGCAGTATCAGCCAATGTCTATCTCTGAGCAAGCAGCTGTTATCTATGCTTCAAACGAAGGTTTCTTAGCTGACGTTCCTGTTGAAAAAATCGGTTCTTTCGAAGAAGCTTACTTACGTTACATGCATGATGAGCAAAGTGAATTGATGCGTGAGATTGATGACACTGCGAACTACAATGATGATATCGCAGGTCGTTTAAAGTCAGCTTTAGAGACCTTTAAACAAAATCACAGTTATTAATTTAACGGGTTAAGCCGAATTGGTTATAACTGTGTTAGAGTTTATAAAGTGGCGCGTTGTCTGATAAGATATTTGCGCCACTGTTCTAACCATTACGGTATTAGATCGCGTAATGCCACAAGATATAAAATATTATTCTGATAAGATTAATGTTTTATATTAAACGATTGTTGCATGCGCCAATGCTTTTTAACCCTCTTATATTGGAATCATTATGGCAAGCTTAAAAGAGATACGTGCCAAAGTCACCAGTATTAAAAGCACCCAGAAAATTACTCGCGCTATGCAAATGGTAGCGGCAAGTAAAATGCGCCGTGCCCAAGAGCGCATGGAAGTGGGTCGCCCGTATGCTGATAGTATGCGCCGGGTTATTTCACATTTGGTGCATGCCTCATCAGACTACAAACATCCGTATATGGTATCGCGTCCAGTCAATAAGGTTGGCTATATTGTCATTACCTCTGATCGTGGTCTAGCGGGTGGTTTGAATATTAACCTATTCAAAGCCTTAACTAAAAGTATCCAGCAATATCAAGATCAGTCTGTACAAGCTGAGTTTGCAGTCATCGGTGCCAAAGGTGTGAGTTTTTTCAAAAACTTTGGTGGCAAAGTTACCTCAGCCGTGACTGATTATGGTGATAAACCAACGTTTGAGCAATTGAACGCACCCGTTCAGGCCATGCTTGAAGATTATAGCAACGGTAATATAGACCGTATCTATGTGGTATATAACCAATTTGTCAATGCCATGACTCAAAAGCCGACAGTCAATCAATTAGTCCCTCTGCCAGAGGGTCATTTGATGATGAAGACAGCGGTATACAGACAGAACTTAGCTGGGATTATATCTACGAGCCTGACATCAAGACGTTGATTGATGAATTGCTTGGCCGTTATATTGAGTCGATTGTTTATCAAGCGGTAATGGAAAACATTGCCTCTGAGCAGTCTTCACGTATGGTTGCGATGAAAGCGGCAACAGATAATGCTGGTGACCTTATTAACGATTTACAGTTGGTTTATAACAAGCTGCGTCAAGCGGCGATTACCCGAGAAATCTCGGAAATCGTTGGCGGTGCTGCTGCTGTTTCATAATTGACTACACCTATATATAGAAGTTCAAGGAGAACGCAATGAGTAGCGGTCGTATTGTACAGATTATTGGCGCGGTTCTTGACGTTGAGTTCAACCGTAATGAAGTTCCTCAGATTTATGATGCCTTGCAAGTAGACGGTACCGAAACCACCCTAGAAGTACAGCAACAGCTAGGTGATGGCATCGTACGTACTATTGCTATGGGTTCTACCGAAGGCCTAAAGCGTAACCTACCAGTTACTAATACTGGTGCCCTATTTCTGTGCCTGTTGGTATCGGTACCCTAGGTCGCATCATGGATGTTCTTGGTCGTCCTATCGATGAAGAAGGTCCTGTAGATGCTGATGAGAAATGGTCGATTCACCGTGAAGCGCCAAGCTACGCGGATCAGTCAAACAGCACTGAGCTGTTAGAGACTGGTATTAAAGTTATCGATCTACTTTGCCCGTTTGCTAAAGGTGGTAAAGTTGGTCTGTTTGGTGGTGCTGGTGTTGGTAAAACCGTCAACATGATGGAACTGATCAACAACATCGCTCTAAAACATGAAGGTTTATCAGTATTTGCTGGTGTTGGTGAGCGTACTCGTGAAGGGAATGACTTCTATCACGAAATGCAAGAAGCTGGCGTTGTAAATACTGAAGACTTTAGCAAATCTAAAGTAGCAATGGTATATGGCCAGATGAATGAGCCACCGGGTAACCGTTTACGTGTTGCACTGTCTGGTTTGACCATGGCTGAGTACTTCCGTGATACCAAAGATCCTGCTACTGGCAAAGGTCGTGACGTATTGTTGTTCGTTGATAATATCTACCGCTATACACTAGCCGGTACTGAAGTATCAGCACTGCTTGGTCGTATGCCGTCAGCGGTTGGTTATCAGCCAACACTTGCTGAAGAGATGGGTATGCTACAAGAGCGTATTACGTCAACTCAGTCAGGCTCTATCACTTCAGTTCAGGCTGTATATGTACCTGCGGATGACTTGACGGATCCATCACCAGCAACGACGTTTGCTCACTTGGATGCAACAGTTGTACTAAGCCGTGATATCGCATCACAAGGTATCTATCCTGCGGTTGATCCATTGGATTCAACGTCACGTCAGTTAGATCCACAAGTGATCGGTGAAGAGCATTACAATGTTGCTCGTGGTGTTCAAGAAATTCTACAGCGCTATAAAGAGCTTAAAGACATCATCGCTATTTTGGGTATGGATGAGTTATCAGAAGAAGATAAACTAGTTGTTTATCGTGCGCGTAAGATTCAGCGCTTCTTGTCACAGCCATTCCACGTTGCTGAAGTCTTTACTGGTGCACCTGGTAAATATGTACCACTACGCGATACCATTGCTAGCTTTAAAGCAATCATCGCTGGTGAATATGATGACTTACCAGAGCAAGCCTTCTACATGGCTGGTGGCATCGATGAAGTAGTTGCCAAAGCAGAAAAAATGAAATCTACGGCAGCGTAAGTTGTGTTAGCATTTGCTAACGAGTAGATAGACGCTATAACACGTCTATATGCTACTCTCAGGTAACGCATCGCAGTTTTGATTGTGTTTTGATCGTAAGGAGTTAAGTATGGCAACGTTACAATGTCGCGTCGTAAGTGCTCGTGAAGAGTTGTATTCAGGCGAAATTAGCATGTTAATAGCTACTGGTACCGAAGGCGAGATTGGTGTATTGCCAGGTCACACACCGCTTATTACTTTGCTAAAACCGGGTGCAATGCGAGTGCAAACACCAAACGGTGAAGAAGAAGTGATTTATGTATCAGGTGGTGTACTAGAAGTACAACCAAAAATGGTAACAGTATTGGCAGATACGGCAATGCGCGCGCACAATCTTGGACGAAAGCAAAATTGTTGAAGCACGCAAAAAAGCTGAGCAGATGCTGGTTAATCAATCTGATACGGTACAAACGAATGCAGCTTTGGCCTCGTTGGCAGAGTCAGTGGCACAGCTACAGACCATCCGTAAGTACAAAAACCGCGCTTAGTCTTATTGTTGAAAAGGTTGAATTTTGCCTGTAACAAAAAAACAGCCCATCATGGGCTGTTTTTTTACGTCTATTACACCGTTATTCATTCTGTTATATAGTCCATGAAAAGCAATATCAATCATGCTATATATAGTTGAAATACTTTAAAGTCGCTACAGTATTTCTGGTGTAAATTTTTTGCAGCTTCTGTCTGCGTAGGCACAGCAAGCAAGAAAAATTTGCACCCGCAGTACGTGTTGTATCGATATTACTTTTCACCGACTATAGCGTTTTCGCAAAATTAATACTGATTATTGAAGAATAAACTAATACTGAAAAATCCCTAAAAATGTTGCTGGCGACAATGCTAATATATCGTTATATTAGATATGATAGATAGTAATACCAATATCAAAAAATATCATGAGCGGAGTCAAAAGCACTCAGTATATGAAATATAGTACTTGTACTTTTTCTTTGCTACTTAAATTTTTGGACATGATATAAGTATTGAGTGAGCACAAAAAGTAAGGTTACTGCGTCAAAAATATAGATGTATTTTTGTACAACTTTAAACAGTGAAAAGAGGATGAAAGTTGTCTTACGCACTGTTATGCGTTAAAGCATGTGATTTTTGGACGTAAACTAAAGTTTTGATAGGTCGTAGTTTATAGGTTTTGTTAACGACTATAAGCTATAGTATAGGAAGCTGAGTGTTTAATAGTATACTGTGCTACCAAGTTTGTAACAGCTATACGAACATCAATTGTGCCGCTTTAGTGGTGCTATTAATTTTACCGCTCTTACTTTTACTGACTTTTAAATGAGATGTATTAGAGGATATAACAATGACAACGAATGAAGAAGACAACACCCCCCGAATCTTGATTGTTGAGGATGATGAGCGTCTGGCCATGTTGACTCAAGATTACTTGGTCAAAAATGGTTTAGAAGTGGCAATTGAAACTGATGGTAATCGTGCTATTCGACGTATCGTCAATGAGCAGCCAGATTTGGTCGTACTTGATGTCATGCTTCCTGGTAGCGATGGACTTACGGTCTGCCGTGAAGTGCGCCCTCATTACCAGAATCCTATTTTGATGTTGACTGCTCGTACTGAAGACATGGATCAGGTATTGGGTCTTGAGATGGGTGCTGATGATTATGTTGCCAAACCTGCTCAGCCACGTGTATTGCTTGCCCGTATTCGTGCTTTATTACGTCGCTCAGAAAATGCACCATCAGAAGATGTGCCACAGCGCTTAGAGTTTGGTGAATTAGTCATTGATAATGGTGGTCGTTCAGTCAATTTAGGTGATGAGTTGGTCGATTTCACCAGTGCTGAATATGATCTGTTATGGTTGCTTGCTTCTAATGCTGGTCGTATCTTATCACGTGAAGATATTTTTGAGCGCTTACGTGGTATTGAGTATGACGGTCAGGATCGCTCAATTGACGTACGTATCTCACGTATTCGTCCAAAAATCGGCGATGATCCAGAAAATCCAAAGCGTATCAAAACCGTACGTAGCAAGGGTTATTTGTTTGTGAAAGAAGGCAATTAAGTCAACTTTCCTAAGATGACTGCTTACTAATTATTAGAGTTCACTAAAAACCAGCCTATACGCTGGTTTTTTTGTGGCTAAATTTTAATTTTTAAACTTAAGTGCGACGTTATGTGGTTTAATTAAGCCATTATTGTGGGTGCTGACTAACAATCTATGTGGTTTTAGGTGATTATCACGTATAAGTTAAAATATAGCAGCCAAAATTGATCTTTCTTCAATAATACTCGATATCATTTATAATGCAGCATTCATATGCTGAAAACTATATTAGCAATTTCTATCTATTAAGTTGGTCACGGCACGTATGTCATTAGTCTCTTCTTTTAAACACAGTATTTTTGTTCGTATTTATGCTGGACTACTCATAGTCTGTTTGTGTGTGGCATTATTTGCCCAGCTATTGATGGATACCATCAATAAAGAACGTGTGCAGTCTTATCGTGAAAATATGGCAACGGGGGCTTTTCATCTTGTTAGTGAAGGTATCTCGCATCAAGACAATGAAGAGCAGCGTGAATATTGGTTGTCCGATGCCAGTAGTTTGTTTGGAACAAAATTTAGTATTGTGCCTATCAAAGACATAGATTTTAATGCCAGTGAACTACGGCGTTTCGAAAACGGCAATACGGTCGTTCGTTATTTTAATCAACCTATATATGCTGATGTTTATTATCGTTTGCCAGACAATCAAAGCGTCTTGACGGCAAGAATATCAGAGGTGACTGAGCAGCAAGTACGGGCAATCGCAGTGTTCTTATTGGACGATTTGTCTTATCATATGACGCTGTCCGACAAACGCGCACGTTTGGCTCAGTTAGAAGAAAAGTTCTCTTTTCCTTTAGAGTTTAAAGCGGTAAGTGCACTTGATTTGGATACTGATCAGATGGCGCGCTTGCGCCGTGATGAGGTGGTCATTTCATTACAAGATACTAGCAGTAGCAAAAGTAACTCGGCCATTAGGGTGATAGTACCATCTGAAATCAATGATATGGCCATTTTGATCGGCCCTGTGCCTTTGTTTAATTGGTTTCCACTGAATCTCATTATTAGTATGATTTTGATCAGCATGTTCTTAATTAGTTTGGGTGTGTATGCGCTTATTTTTCCGCTTGAGCGCAAATTGCAACTGATTCAAGTGGGTGTTAATGAAGTCAGTAAAGGCAATCTTGATATTCAAGTACAGGTAATCGGGCAAGATGAAATTGCGCGTTTATCAGCGACTTTTAATGCTATGACCTCCCATATTAAGCGTTTGATTGAATCCCAGCGAGAGCTGACGCGAGCGGTGTCACATGAATTGCGTACACCCGTTGCTCGTATTCGCTTTGCAGTAGATATGCTTGCGGATACAGATGATGAAGACTCACGTTTTATGCAGCGTGATTATATTGATGAAGATATTGAATCGCTTAATGGTTTGATTGATGAGATGTTGACCTATGCCAAGCTTGAGGAAGGCTCACCAAAATTAGACTTAGAAGCCAGTGAACCTCAAAGAATTGCTTGAACAAATTGAGCGTGAAACCAATGCCTTAGGCAAACCTATCAAAATCGTGACCAAGCTGCCAAATGCCAAAGTAACCGCAGTTGCAGATAGACGTTATCTTACACCGTGTGATTCAGAATTTAGCAGGTAATGCCTTACGCTATGCAGAAACGACAATTATTATTAGTGCTGGCGTCAAAAAGGGCAATGCTTTTGTCAGTGTTGAAGACGATGGTCAGGGTATTCCTGAAGCGGATCGCGAAAAAGTTTTCATTCCATTTTCACGCTTAGATGACAGCCGTACACGAGCGTCAGGTGGCTATGGTTTAGGCTTGTCTATTGTATCGCGTATTGCTTTTTGGTTTAATGGTGGTATGAAGGTCGATGAAAGCCGTGACCTTGGTGGTGCTCGGTTTGTAATGACATGGCCTATCAAACCATTGACACAAATTTTTGCGGCGGATGAATTGACGCAAGAAAAAAGTGAGAGTGATTTTGATGAAAAATAACGTAGCTGTGTAAAATGATGGGTCTTTTTTAAGTACATTTATTGGTGGCTAGCCAATTTTTCAAAAGTATGGTCAGTACAGGATAAAAGAGAGTCAGCAGAAATAGCGCTCTGCTGGCATAAGCTTTCCTCGCTTGCTGTGCGCTTTGCACTTTTCGATGCGTCGAAAAATTCATCCCAGCAGTACTGTGTTTTTTATTATATTTTGTTTAAAGCGAATCGACTATAGCTGTCTATAAAGGAGAATAAAAGATGCCGTATTTATTTGGTGGTTTGGTACTTTTGAATGCGATAACATTAGGTTATTATTTATTCTTACAGCAGCCAGCGGCTACTCAAACGCTAGAAGCGGCGAAAGCGGATATTACTCAGCCATTGGAGTTTACCAATAGCGCCAAGTACATTCCGCCCGCCATTGGGACTAGAGAGTAGTTTGGGTCAGTTAAAACACTCCCGCCTAAGCATTTAAATGCATCTCCAGTCGTACTCCCTTTCATTCTCAATCTTCTTTATTCAGTGTGCTATTGTCAAAAGCAGATGCTTTTTCTGTGTCGGCCGCGATGGTTGTATCTCCAGCAACCTTAGAAAGTAGAGGAATACGCACGCATACTTGTAAGCCACCATCAGGATGATTGATGGCTTCAACCGTACCGTGGTGCAGTCTTGCGATACGACCTACAATAGCAAGACCTAGGCCACTGCCTTGCGTGGTACGTGCCGTCTCTCCGCGCTCAAAGGGCTGCATAATACGCTCTAGTTGATCTTCAGCTACGCCATTGCCACAGTCACGTACGCATATTATCAGCTGCTCTTGCGCTTCTTTATTGACAACGCTTTCACTGACAATATCGCTATCTTCCTCCACCACGGTTTCTATGAAGGTGGGTACGACAGTTGCCGACAGATAAATGGGTGGCTCACCATAACGTTTTGCATTGTTCACCAAATTTATAATCAAGCGTTTAATGGACATGGGGCGTACGGGGACAACTTCGTTAAACCCTGATTGGTAAATAAATTCCATCGGTGAGAACTGCACCATGATTTCATTAAAGATAGTGTCTAAATTGGTTAGGCTGACAGGCTCATCAGAGCCATCTTTCATAAATGAGATAAACTGCTCTAAAATCGCATCCATGTCTTCAATATCGTAAATCAATCCTTCTCGAAAAAAGTCGTCGGGCAACATCTCAGCGGTCAAGCGCATACGAGTCAATGGCGTACGTAGATCATGTGAAATGCCAGCAAGCATAATGGTGCGCTCTTTTTGCGCTTGGTTTAAGGTGGTAAATAGACGATTGAATGCCATGTTGACCTGACGTATTTCTGTTGGGCCTTTTTGCGTTGGCAAAGTCGTTGCATGACCAAGGCGAATGTAGTTGGTCGCTGCGCGCTGTAAATAGCGTAATGGACGATTTAATTGCCGCGCTAGCAAAATAATGGTCAGCAGCGACAAAATTGGCAGACCAATGAGGAACATGACCAACAATCCTGGACTGTACTGCGAATAATAAACCACCGGTTCACGAATCCAAAAACTGTCGTCACGACTGTCTTGTACCCAAAGCTGCGGTGTCGGTTTGAATTTAAAATAAACCTCAACAGGCCGACCTAACTGCGCCCCAATTTCGCGTTGTAACACATCCGTAAAGACACCGACAAATGCTTTATCAGACACTATGGGAAAGTCATTGGGGTTGTTTACCACTACCACATGAGAGTGCTGATAAATCCACTGACGTACTTCAGGACGGTTTTGCCAATCTTCATTGACGCTATTCATCAACTGTAATTCGCTCGTCAAATAGCGAGCATGGTTTTTTAGCTCAGGCAAATAAAGACTGCGCCAAAAAAACAGAATCGATAAGCCAACGCTAATAAGCACAATAAAGGCGACCATCAGGGTTGTCAGCCACGTGTTAGAGTAAGAGCGTGGTCGCCAACTTTTCCGACGAGGTTGCGGGTTTGGAGTGGTCATAAAAATCCAACAGGTTAAGAAAGAGGCTTTATTAAATTTAGTGTGGATACAACGATTTGTTTATCTACTTTTAAGGCACGATTTTATTGTTATAAGTATGAGAGTCATCATTTTAATGACTGACCGTGCCATGATGCTATAGAGTAGCACAATAAACCAACAACACGGCTGGTTGAAAATCCGCGCCTATTATCAATAACGTTTTACATCAACAGGCATTTAAGCTATTGTTAATAAATAATTAAATATGCACAGTTTATGTTTTCAATAAATCAAGACTGTGATATAATTATGCCCTTTTTGGTATACCTGCGAAAGAGAGAATTCACATGGTTGTTATTCGTTTAGCACGGGGCGGTGCCAAGAAACGCCCATTTTATCAAGTAGTTGTTGCTGATCAACGCCGCGCGCGTGACGGTCGCTATATTGAAAACATCGGCTTTTTTAACCCACTCGCTAAAGAGTCTGAAGAAGCAGTACGCCTAAACATGGAAGCGTACAATGCGTGGATCGCAAAAGGTGCACAACCTTCAGATCGCGTTGCTTCATTAGCAAAAGCTTACAACAAGTCTGCAGCTCAAACTGAAGCAACTGCTTAAGTTTTGGTTGTTACTGAGACGCTCATAGCGAAACTATGGTCATGACTCAGTAGACTTTAGAATACATAGCGTAACTGGTCTGACCAGGGTGCGCCATTAACTGTTTATCGCTTTTGACACAATTGTTTTTGCAATTGCTGTTTTAATCATTGTTAGGTTAGCTGCTATGTCATCTGTTCCAAACGCTAGTGCCCTTATGAAAATTGGTCAGCTTAAGAAGCCTTACGGCATCAAAGGTTGGCTTTGGGTATTTAGTGATACGGATGATCGTACAGCGATATTCGACATGCAAGCCGTGGTGGATGAAAACTGCCACTGGCATGAAACCTTTGACTGTAAAGGCTTGGCGTGAGCAAGGAACAGGAATTGTGGCTCAATTTGAGCAGGTTCCTGATCGTAATGTTGCTGAGACCATGAACGGTGTTACCGTTTGGGTCGAGCAAAACATCCTGCCTGAAACAGCTGAAGACGAATATTATTGGTCGGATTTGGTCAGTCTGCGCGTGATGAACGAGCAGGATGAGTATCTAGGCAATATCACTGAAATGTTTGAAACTGGCGCCCATGCTATCATGCGTGTAGCGGCAAATTCAGACAGTTTGGATAATGAAGAGCGCCTGATTCCATGGCACAAGCAAACTGTTGTAGAGGTCAATATGACTGAAAAAACAGTGCTGGTGGCATGGCCAAGTGATTACTAAGCTAGTATCTGGCTTTTTAGCTAAGTGTTGTTGATAGTCATACCGATTGTTTTAGCCTCAACGCAAGTAGACATCAGATGTATTTTGCCGTAATTAGTATTTTTCCTGAGATGTTTGCCACGATTCGTGAGTTTGGAATCACGGGACGAGCAGTCACTCAAGAGCAAGTTACGATTGAATGCATTAATCCACGTGATTATACCACTGATAACTATCGCCGTATTGATGAACGCCCGTATGGTGGCGGTCCTGGGATGGTGATGATGGCTGAGCCATTATCAAAAGCTATCGAGGATGCGCGCCTGCGAGCGAGTCAACATGGCTGCCGTGTCGACAGTGAGCATTGTCCGGTGATTTATATGTCACCACAAGGACAGACGCTCAGCGAGAGTAGTGTGGTCAATATGACTGAGTATGATGGCATGATTATATTATGTGGTCGTTACGAAGGTATTGATGAGCGCTTACTGTCGCAATATGTCGACATGGAAGTATCACTTGGTGATTACGTGTTGACTGGTGGCGAGCTGCCAGCAATGGTGCTGATGGATAGTGTGATACGTCGTTTGCCCGATATCATGGGTGATGACAAGTCAGCTGAGCAAGACTCGTTTGTCGATGGCTTGCTTGATTGTCCACACTATACTAAGCCGCATGAGTTTGCTGGTATGGCAGTCCCTGAAGTATTACTTTCAGGTCATCATGCCAATATCGCTAAGTGGCGCTTTAGTCAGCAAGTCAGTCGCACGCAAACGCGTCGTCCAGACTTATGGCAAGCGTTCACCCCAACGGTAGAGCAAGCGAAGTGGCTAAAAGCATTGGCAAAAGCAGATAAGAAATAGATTGTTGAAATCTGGCTTATTGTCATAGTTGATAAACAGTTAAGAAACAGAATTTTGAGCAATAATAAAACGAGTCATAGCATAATGGCCGTTGGTTATAACCCATTTACGTTGTGTCTCACTATAAAGAGATGCGATTAATTATTACAAACAGGTGATATGCGTCAAGCCTCTATTATCTAATGTGAGGAGATAACTCTCATGAGCAACAAGCATCCATTGGTTCAGGTCATCGAAAACGCTCAATTGCTTGAGCGCCCAAGCTTTGCACCCGGCGATACCGTTGTGGTTCAAGTAAAAGTACGTGAAGGTGAGCGTGAGCGTTTACAGGCTTTTGAAGGCGTTGTAATTGCTAAGCGTAACCGCGGTCTAAACTCAGCGTTTACCGTACGTAAAATCTCAAGCGGTGTCGGTGTTGAGCGTGCATTCCAATTGCATTC
Source organism: uncultured Psychrobacter sp. (assembly GCA_963925435.1). Taxonomy (GTDB): domain Bacteria; phylum Pseudomonadota; class Gammaproteobacteria; order Pseudomonadales; family Moraxellaceae; genus Psychrobacter. Next base: position 158,354 of record CAWURQ010000001.1, read on the forward strand.
ACCAATCATCGATAGCATCGAAGTGAAACGCCGTGGTGCTGTTCGCCGTGCGAAACTATACTACTTACGTGAGCGCTCTGGTAAATCAGCCCGTATCCGCGAAAAGCTTGCTGCTCGTCCAGTTGCTAAGAAAAAAACTGACGCTGGCGTACCTGGCAGTTGATACTGCACCTGGTATTTAAGCAGCAGCTTACGATTATTTATTGCCGTAAGATTATGCGATTGATGTAAGTAAAGAAAAGTAGATACAAGCCCTTATTCATAGGTTTATTTATAAATAAGCGGGCCATACCAAAAAAGACAAAACCCCAATCTATGCGAATGCTAGATTGGGGTTTTTGTATGTATGGCTTTAATAATTATGCGTTTCATCAATGACACATTATGACAGCCCTAATGTTAGTTTCAGCTTTAAAGTTCCATTAATCATCAAAATTATCTATACGGCTGCTTTGGTCTTTAGACTTGCTGTATTTACGCAGTCGAATATAAATCGTCTTTGTGACCGTAGCGATGATCTTTTGCTGATCATCGACGATATCTGCTTGATATTCACGAAATACGGCTTCACCATCTTTTGCTCATTTCTTGAATGGTAGTGATTTCAGTACTAGGTATTTTCATTCGTGCAGTGACTTTGCTATTGCCCGGCGCGATAAATTCAATATGTGAGCTTTTATCCCAGACCACATAGCTGCTACCCAGCTGGTGCATGAGCATGAGCATATAAAATGGGTCAACCATTGAATATAAGCTGCCACCAAATTGGGTGCCTACAATATTTTTGTTCAGACTATTTAGTCCCATGCTCACCACGCATAGCCCTTGATCGAGGTTGATGTGCTCAATTTTGATACCCGCACCAATGTAAGGTGCATAAGTATTGATACGCAGCTTAATCAAATGCGGTGTTAGCAGCGGCATGATGTTTTTCTTAGCGTTACGTTTTAGTGTCTCAAGAGTTGATGGGTAGTAAACTCATAAACTTGTCCTGTTGCCTTTTCTTGATTTTTATCGTGATATCAGTAGCACTATTTTTGAGTGGGTGATATTAAATGATAGTGGATAAAAAGTATTTATCATAGTTAAAAACTCCTTAAGTCGCTAGCCTTAAAGCGTAACCGAAATACAGTTTCCATTACTATCGCAAAGTAACTTCAGTATTTATTATAAATATCTTTAGTATTTAGTTATGTGATAAAAAATATTTAGATGTAAATCATTCTTAATAAAAATGATCATTTATTTTATTTACAAACTTATATTAGCGCTTTTTCTTCCTGATAGTTTCCTATTAAGTTTAATTTCGTATTAAAAGAAAACTTTAATTTATACATTATAACGATACGCTCAGTATCTTTCAATTGTCTCTAAGTTCGCATTTCCTAAGTCTCATCGAATACAATGGTTCCGCAGCTTTTTATGACCGCTTAGTCATTTATGAAGCTTAACCAAAAAAATATCAGTCAATCAAAAACGTAATCGACACAAGGAAATGTGATGAGTAACACTCAGATCCCTTCTCCAGGGTCTAATCAGCAGCCGTCAAACCGCCAATCAAGACAGCGAGTTCAAGGTAGCTATATAGACTTGCATAAGCCAAGCTCAAGCTTTGACAATCGTGATGCTTATCTCAACCATGAATTACAAATCATGCAGCCAAAACGCTGGCGTGCCAACTTGCCATTTCGTGATTATCGTTTTGAATATGAAGATACCATTCCAGCGATGGCAGCAACGATTGGTAAAGTGGTTATGGTGGGTGCCATTGCCGCAACTTTTGCAGGGCCACTTGGTTTGGGTGATGCGTTTGTTTTAGAAAACGTCCGTTATGAGCTGTTGATTGTTTCATTCTTTGTCATCTTATTTTCAGGATTTTTATTACCAACAGCCAATCTTGCTGGTACTCATGGCCCACTTAATTCCACTGATTCCTATTGTTGTTGCCGCTGGTGGTCATCCAATGGCTTTTGGTTTGCTCATTGGTGCTTTTGGTCTGTTGCTGGCAATTAGTAAAGGGGGCAGTTTACTCGCAAACTTGACCAGTAAAGGCGTGTGCGGTGGTTTGCTGCTTTACTCTGGGCTTTATTGGCACGACTTCACAAGTCAAGAACCTGTTTGCTTGGGCAGAAGGCATCGGCATGGCACACATTGCTTTTGTGGTGATTATTGCTGGCGACTATCTGCTATATGCAGTACTAGAAAACTTCCAAAAACGCTGGCTAGCGGTGCCGCTTAAGCTGTTTATTAGGTGGTGGTGTTGCCTTTGCCATGGGCGCACCGTTTGCGTTTAAAACCGCACCAGGTCTACCAAATATGAATCCAATGTATTGGTGGGGTGAAGACACAGGTTGGATGCTAGGATTGCCTACTGTTGAGAGCTTTATTGTGGTGCTGCCATTTGCAGTATTGGCGGTAGCCATGTGGTCACCAGATTTTTTGGGTCATCAAGTGTTTCAAAAAATCAGCTATCCTAAACGCACTGAGCGTGTGCTCATGGATATCGATGATACGATGACCAGCGCCTCATTTCGTCAGGTGGCAGGCTCTGTACTCGGCGGTGCTAACTTTGCTTCATCATGGGGTACTTATATTGTACCAGCGGCGATTGCTAAGCGTCCTATTCCAGCAGGTGCGGTGTTGACGGGTGTATTCTGCCTTATCGCAGGTGTCTGGGGCTATCCAATGGATTTGGCTATTTGGGAGCCAGTGATGTGTGTGGCGCTGATTGTCGGTGTGTTTATTCCACTGCTTGAAGCAGGTATGGAGATGACCCGCGAAGGTAAGACGACGCAATCCGCTGCAATTGTCGTATTTGCTTCGGCATTGGTAAATCCAGCGTTTGGTTGGTCGATCACCTTGGTGCTTGATAATCTAGGGCTGATTGGCTCTAAAGAGCGCAGTGCCAATCTTGACTAAAATGAGCCGATGGATTATTCCGGTTATCACTTTCGTGGTATTGACTGGTGTGATGGCGATCGTTGGTATGTTGCCTGGTATTCCAGCGTTGCTGCCGAATTTCCGTCATTAAGTAAGCTTTGTTTGCGTAAACTACATTTTAATAAATGAAAAGGTCAGCCTTGTGCTGGCTTTTTTTGTGGGTATCGACTGGGTTTATAATTGGCTTGCAAAATCAGTCACTGTCGCCCCATAAATATCTGGTATTACTCACATTTTTGAGAGCAATAAATTCTATGGTTAATGTCTCAGAATCGAGTCCTGTCGATGATAAAAAAGCCCGTCTTAAGCATTTGATTCAGCGCCTGCCAAATTTGCCAGGGGTTTATAAAATGCTGGGTAAAAACGGCGATATTTTATATGTTGGTAAAGCCAAATCGCTAAAAAGCCGCGTAAACAGCTACTTTGCCAAGACGATCGATCATCCAAAGACGCGGGCACTGGTCGCGCGGATTCACAATATTGAGACCATTATTACCCGTAGTGAAACCGAAGCGCTGCTGCTCGAGCAAAATCTGATTAAAGAATATCGTCCGCCTTATAACGTCCTATTGCGTGATGATAAATCCTACCTTTATGTGTTTATTTCAGCGGATAAGCCTTATCCAAGATTGGCTTATGGTCGCGGTAAAGGCAATCATCAAAAAGGTCGATTTTTTGGCCCTTTTCCTTCTGCCCATGCGGCAAAAGAGACCTTGGTGCTGATGCAAAAGATGTTTCAAATGCGCCAATGTACCAATACTTTTTTTAAGCAGCGTAAGCGCCCTTGTCTTGAGTATCAGATTAAACGTTGCCGTGCGCCTTGTGTGGGCTTAGTGTCAGCCGACGAGTATGCAGAGGATGTCAATAATACCATTCGTTTTCTAAAGGGCGACTCTAGCGACATTCACAGCGCGCTGATTGAAAAGATGGAAGCTTCGGCTGAAGAGTTAGATTTTGAAAAAGCGGTATTTTATCGTGATCAGTTGTCTATGCTACGTGAAGTACAAGCCAAGCAAGCTGTCTATACCGTACAAGGTGAGGCGGATGTGATTGCTATTGCCAGTCAGGCAGGTATGACCTGCGTCAACGTGCTGACCGTACGTGGTGGCCGCGTGCTAGGTGGCAAGAATTATTTCCCTGATGTTGATAGCAGTGAGCCACTGGCAGATAATTTATCAGCCTTTATTAGCTCGTTTTATTTTCAGGTGACCGATGATTTGCCCGCAGAAATTATTTTAAGCCATGAGTTGCCGGATCAAGATGCCGTTAGTGAAGCACTGGCAACGCATTTTGGTAGTAAGGTCGTGATCAAAGACCAATGTACGCGAAGCATCGTTCAGAATGGTTGGATTTAGCAAAACTGAATACCAATAATGCGCTAAAAACCAAGCTGGGCGATTATTTGGAGCTGCATGCACGCTTTGGCGCGCTAAAAGATGTCTTAGCCGGTGTCACTGAATCGGACTATTGACCGGATTGAGTGTTTTGATATCTCTCATACGATGGGTGAGGCAACGATTGGTAGCTGCGTGGTCTTTGACCAAGGTGGCTCACGCCGCCGTGATTATCGTCAGTATGCGATTCATGATATTGTCGGTGGCGATGACTATGCGGCGATGAAGCAAGTACTGACGCGCCGTTATAAAAAACAGCCATTGCCTGACTTATTGCTCATTGATGGTGGTAAAGGTCAGCTTGGCATAGCAAAAGAAGTGCTGACAGAACTGGGCATCCTTGGTGATACGTTGCTTATTAGTGTGGCAAAAGGTGAAGGGACGTAAGGCAGGGCTGGAAGTATTGCACTTTATCGATCATGAGCCGCTTGATTTACCTATGGATAGCAAGGCGTTACATTTATTGATGCACATTCGTGATGAAGCGCATCGTTTTGCGATTACCGCCCACCGTAAAAAACGTGACAAGCGTCGTTCATCGTCAGTGCTAGAAGTGATTCCGGGACTGGGCGAAAAGCGCCGCCGTGATTTACTCAATCACTTCGGTGGTATGCAGCAATTGCTAGGGGCGTCACAGCAAGAATTGTCAGGTGTGCAGGGGATTGGTCCAGTACTCGCAAAAACGGTTTATAAAGTATTGCACGAGTAGGAATAGTCATTAGTGTAAAAAAATGGGGTTGCCATCGATGTGTATAAGCATTCATGACAGCCCCATCTTTTTAGTATTTTATCAAGCCAGTCGTTATTATTCAGCGGCTTTTCTTTGATAAGTAACGAACTTAAAACGTAAATCACTTTGTTCATCATGCATTTGCTCAGATTCTTCAGCGATTGCAAACTCATTTGGCAGTTCAGGATAAAACGCATCGCCATCAGTGATTTCAGTATCAACGTGAGTCAGTTCAATACGGTCGGTATACATCAAAGCGTCGCTAAAGACACGCTCGCCACCAATCACCCAAATCGTATCAAGATGCGCACCGTGAGCAAGGCTGGCTGCTTGCGTCAAGGCGTCGTCTAAATTATGTACCACATGAGCGTTATTCTTGCCCACCAGAGACTTTTGTTCAGCATAATCTAGCTGTGTCGTCACAATGAAGCTCACACGTTTTGGTAAGGGCTTGCTACCCATCGACTCAAAAGTCTTACGACCCATAATAACAATGCCCTGAATAGCGCCATCATTTTCTTTAGTCGTCATTTTTTTAAAATGCTGCAAGTCGGCTGAGATATGCCACGGTAGCTCGTTACCCTTACCGATACAGCGATTGCCACTAATAGCAGCGATTTGGGCGACTTCAGTACGGGCGTAACTCATAATCTATCCTTATTGTTCTCATGAAAAATGAAGTAAAAACCGCTGTTTATATCGCTACTTTGGCTTTGATCGCTGGATGTGACTCATAACCATGCACGCTAATGTCTTCATAGTTAAACGCAAAAATATCATCGACATCAGGATTGAGCGTCAATGTTGGCAACTGATAAAGCGAGCGGGTCAGCTGCAACTCGACTTGCTCGCGGTGATTTTGGTAAATATGACAGTCGCCGCCCGTCCAAATAAATTCGCCAACGTCTAGTCCACAAACTTGCGCGACCATATGGGTAAGCAAGGCATAACTAGCGATATTAAATGGCACACCTAGGAATAAATCTGCTGAGCGCTGATAAAGCTGGCAGGACAGTTTATTGTCCGCGACAAAGAACTGAAACAGCGTATGGCAAGGTGGCAAGGCGACTTGCTCTGCTTCACCAGGATTCCAACCTGACACAATCAAGCGTCGTGAATTGGGATTGGTTTTGATTTGTTCAACGACTTGCGCAATTTGATCGACGCCATCGCTATGATAGCTGCCGTCTTCAAGCTTACTTGCGCCATAGTTACGCCACTGATGACCATAAACGGGACCCAAATCACCTGCAGGACGGTTAAAGCGTGCGGTCTGCTCAGCCGTTGCCCATTCATTCCAGATACGCACGCCATTGTCTTGCAAGTATTGAACGTGGGTGCTACCACTCAAAAACCATAATAGTTCATAAGCGATGGATTTGAAGTGGACTTTTTTGGTGGTCAACAGCGGGAACCCTGATGCCAAGTCAAAACGCAGCTGCGCGCCAAAATGGCTCAATGTACCAGTGCCAGTGCGATCGCCTTTTTCAGTGCCTTCTGTGAGGACAAGACTCAGCAAATCTAGATAGGCTTGCTCATTTTTACTCTGTTTGTTGTTACTAATAATGGAGTTGCTCATGGTCATAAAATTGCTCTTCTACGCTATTAAAACGCATAGTTATATTGTTTTTTGACAGGCTGCTTGATGTGAATTAACGCTTAGTAAGCGGCTTGTTTACCCCAATCGTAGATGCCACGCTTATAGGCGTAACCGATCAAGAACAGACCAATAATAATCATCGGGGTACTCAATATCTGACCTTTGGTCATCCAACCTAACAATATGAACCCTTGGTCAACGTCTGGCTGACGGAAGAACTCAATGATAAAGCGGCTAAAGCCATAACCCAACATAAAGACACCAGTCACTGCCATACGTGGACGGGGTTTTGATGAGTACCACCAAAGGAATAAAAACAATAGCAAACCTTCAGCAAATGCTTCGTACAGTTGTGACGGGTGACGGGGCAATAAGTACTGACCATTGACCTCAGTCATAACATCTTGCAGCGCAGGATTGGCTTGTAGTTGCTGCATATCAAAGCCAGCCGCTTGGGGAAAGTAGGTGAGCCAATTGTAACCACCATCAGAGACACGGCCCCATAGCTCGCCGTTGATATAGTTACCAATTCGCCCAAACAATAAGCCAGTTGGTACGCAGGGCACGATAAAATCGAGCACTTGAAACGGTGTCTTTTTATATTTGCGAGCAAAATACAGCATCCCCAGCATGACACCAATCAAGCCGCCATGGAATGACATACCGCCTTCCCAGACTTTGAACAGGTAGGTAGGGTTTTGTAGCAGCTCGTTAAATTGATAAAACAACACATAGCCGACACGGCCGCCTAAAATAACGCCAAGTGCTCCAAAGAACACTAAGTCCGAGACCATATCTGTCGTCCAGCCCTCACGCTTGGTGCTGCGATACCATGCCAGACCGTAAGCGGCAGCAAATGCCAGTAAATACATCAGTCCATACCAGTGGACTTCGACGGGCCCAAGTGCCAAGGCGACAGGATCGTACTGAGGATGAATCATCATAAGGGTGTCATAATATTGGTAATAAGATGTCGCTCATAATAGCAAAAATAGCCAGTGAGGCATACCAAATTACGGTTAGGCCAATCTCATGGTAATAACTTATCCGCTACGGGTAATATCTAGCAAGAAAACCAGAAAACCGCTAAGATATAAAAAATTTGTTGAAGATAAGCATCACAATAAATATTACGTCATTATATTTTATGAAGCGTTAGATAATGTGGGCTTGCGCTAATGTACTGTATTAACGGATTAACTGTATTTTTAAGGAATGATTATGCAAGCTAAGTTATCAAAAGTGGCAATATTACCTAAGTTTTTACCCTCTAAAAAACAGTTGACGCCGCTGAGTTTATTTAGCTTAGTGGCTTTAGGCTTGACGCCCGCTCAGGCAGCGAACAGTAGTATTGAGCAAGTGACCATTTATCAGGGCTTAGCCAGCGTAACTCGTGCGTTACCAATGAATGGTAGCGGTGAGCAGACGCTGGTTTTTTCTTGTCTGTCCCCTTATATTGATAAAGACAGCGTGAGCGTACAAGCCGCAAATGGTGTCAATGTTGGTGAAGTCAGTATCGAGACTTTAAGCGATGAGCAAGCAGCGCAATGTCAGTATCAAGGCGAGGCCAAAGTGCAGACACAGCAGGACAGTTTAGCGGTCATTAATGCTGAGTTAGAAGCGGCACGCTTAGCAAAAGCTTACTTGCAGAATCTAACCAAGGTCACGCAAATCAGTACAGATGGTACGCTTGCCAATAATGCGCGTGATTTGGAAACCCAAGCAGTCAGTATCAATAAGCGGATACTAGAAATTCAGCAGCGCCAAGCCCGTGCGCAAGATGCGCTCAACCAGCTAATGGCGGGCAGCGGGACTTCCACTCAAAATAGTGTGACGCAAGTGAGTGTACGTACTGCCAGTCGAGTACCAAGCAGTGTGAAACTGCACTATCAAGTACGCGGCGCGGGTTGGGAGCCAACGTATCAAGCAAGGCTGAATACTGAAACCAAGCAATTAAATATCACGGCCTCTGCGGTTATTGCCCAGCAGACAGGAGAAAACTGGCTCAATGTGCCTTTGACGCTAAGCTCTGTCAATCCCAATCAAAACACGACCAGCCAATTGCCCCGAGTTGAGCGTTTTTCTTTATATGAAGAAGATAGAGAAAACCGGACTATACATGTACCACCTATGTCGGATAACACGCCTGTTGTGGTATCTGCAAGAGACAGCTATGGCGGTGCATCGACACCCAACATGGCGCCGCTGCCAAGCTTTACCGTGAGCAGTCAGAATAAAAACGGTATTACCGAATATCGCTTGCCGCAGCGTATTAGTATTCCAAGCGATGGCAGGCGTGTACGGACAGTTATTGATGAGCAGTCGGGTAGCAGCAAGCTATGGATTCGTAGTACGCCGAGTGTGGAGGCGGCTGGCTATTGGTATGCATCCGCACCATTCTTGACACCAGCTTGGGTAGATGGTTCGCTACAGTTATATCGCGATGATAATTATGTCGGGCAGGCGCGTTATAGTTACCAAGCGCTCAAAGAGCAAGGAATCGGCTTTGGTATTGATACTAATACAATCGTAAAGCAGATAGCTGATGGAGATAAGCAGGGTGATAAAGGCGCGTTTAATCGCACGCAAACCTTGACTAAAACACAAGCTTATCAATTTACCAATCAGCACAACCGATCTATGCGTTTACAAGTATTAGGCAGTGAGCCGATTAGCCGCGACGATAGTCTTAAAGTGACCATAACTCATACACCGCCAGTAACTGAGCGTGACTGGAATGACAATCAAGGCATGGTCGCGTGGGAGTTTGATTTACCAAGTAAACAATCGAAAGTCATACAGTCGACCTCTCAGATTAGTTATCCTGCTAGTAAAAACTTGTCAGTGAACTAAGTTTGGAGTTAAATCAATTTTGACAGTTTGCTAAACAATGACAGGTTATTGAGCATATTTTTAGTCAATTAGGAGTCTTATGTGTATCGTCGCCATCGCTTGGCAACTGTTTGATGAGCTACCTTTGGTCTTATTGTCCAACCGAGATGAGTTTTTACAACGTCCGACAGAGCCATTGCACCAGTGGGGTGATCAACCCATCTATGCTGGGCGTGACAGTCAAAGCGGGGGCACTTGGTTGGGTATTTATCAAGAAGCGCATAAGGGTATTTATCAACACAATGGACGCTGGGCTGCGGTATTGAATTTCCGCGATGGTGTGCAGGCAGGTTCGGATGAACGTTCGCGCGGTGAGCTGGTAACGCATTTTTTGACCAGTAATCTAAGTCCGATGGATTTTGCGCGGGAGATTGATTTGCAAGCCTATGCAGGTTTTAACCTTATCGTTGGTGATGCGACCCAAGCCGTTATTGTCAATAATCGTGGTCATGCGCCCACACCATTATATGCAGGGCTGCATGTTATCTCTAATGGTCAGCCAGAGGACAGTTGGTTTAAAACCGAACGGTTGCGTGGCAGGTTACGGCAAGAAGTGCTGCCACTGATTGCTGAGAATAACTCGCCTGAATACTGGCAACAAGCTGCTTTTGACGTATTATCCGATCACACAAAAGCGCCAGCAGACAAACTACCTGACACAGGTATGGCTTTTGAGATTGAGCAAACACTGTCTTCTGTTTACATTGAACCTGTTGCTTTTGGCAATAATAAACAAAATGTGCCAAATTATGGCACACGTACTCAAAGTATTTTAACATTGAGCAAAAATAGCAATAAAAGCGCTCATGTGACTGCTGAAATTATTAGCCGAGAGTTCGATGACCGTTCAAAATGACTATATTTAAGTCTCTATACAACCAACACAACGTTGCTAGGATAAATGTCGTATCTTCTCACTGCCTAAGCACAGCAAGCGAGAAAGAACACCCATAAAAATACCCACGTTAATTGCTAAAACCTCTAACAATTAACGTGGGTATTGTCTGTGATATTATCAATCAAGACGCTGACTACATCAGCAAATGATTGTCTTGTTCAGGAATAATTAGCTCTTGTTTTAGAGGGAGTTCGCGTACCAATTCTTGTAAGGCACGACGATAAACGCCTCGTTTAAAGTGAATCACTTGTCCGAGTGGATACCAGTAGCTGACCCATTGCCAATGGTCAAATTCAGGTTTCCCTTCATCAAAGCGGATATGTTGAGTATTCGGCTCATCTAAGCGTAGCAAAAACCATTTTTGTTTTTGCCCAATACACAAAGGGTGCTGTCCATGACGCACATAGCGTTTTGGCAGACGATAGCGCAACCAATCTTGCGTGACTGCCAATAAGTCTACATGACGCGGATGTAGGCCGACCTCTTCCCAGAGCTCGCGATACATCGCATCCATCGGCGTCTCCCCGCGGTCGATACCACCTTGCGGAAACTGCCAAGCGTTGTGACCAATACGTTTTGCCCACAGAACTTGCCCTTGTGTATTTGCCAAGATGATGCCGACATTGGCGCGAAAGCCGTCTGCATCTATCATGACTAAACCTTTTAATTTGTTTAAAAATAGCTTATTTAAACATGACATCGTGACAGCAATCGTAATTATTATAAGGTGATTGTTATCGATATCAGGTACAAAATAAGATTCATTACCGTTATTAAACCAAGAAACAAGCAAAATGTGTAACAGTATTTTGCTATAAAATGTTTCACGAGTTTTATGCTTTAAAATCAGTAAGTTATAAATAGACTTTTGTAATTTTTTTAAATATTACGAGACAGAGAGGTTGGCGTTAGCACGTGAATTGGATAACTACTTATCAAGCCATCTATAAAATGTTATTTATGAAAAGCAAATTGTTGAGAAATAAGGATATTAATGTTCATTGCTATCATGATGACGACAATATCAGACACGGACGTTATAAAATCTCGCTTTTGCTTATGCTACACTAGGCGAACTGCATATATTTCAGACAATAAAAATAGGCAACGTGCCCATTGATATAAGGATAAGCTAAGATGTCAGAATCAAAAGCAAGCGTTACATGGCAAGAAAATAAAGCATTCATGGGTGTATCACCGTCAGGACATAACGTACAAATCGATGCCGATAAAGGAGAAGGTGCCAGCCCAATGGAACTGATTTTGTTAGGGCTTGGTGGCTGTGCCAGTTATGATGTGGTATCTATTCTACAAAAATCTCGTCAAGAAGTGACAGATGTACGTTGTGAGCTGACCGCACAGCGTGCTGAAACCGTACCAGCGGTATACACTGATATCCATATGCACTTCATCGTGACGGGTCAAGATATTAAAGACAAGCAAGTTGAAAAGGCCATTCATTTATCAGCAGAGAAGTACTGCTCGGCCAGTCGGATGCTGGTACAAGGCGGTGTAAATATCACTCATGATTTTGAAGTTATTGCAGGGTAGGGGCACAGATAATAATGAATGCAATCTTTGGATTGGTCTCTGATACGGCTGCGTCAGCAATTTGGGCAATGGTGGTGGCAAGCTTACTGCCATGGGCGGTATCAATCGTTGCAAAAGTATCTGGCGGCTTTAAAATCAGAAATAATGCGCATCCTCGCGACTTTTTTCAACATGCGACAGGGATGGCGGCACGTGCTAATGCTGCTCAGCAAAACAGCTACGAGACATTACCAGTATTTTTGGCCGCAGTCTTGGTGGCGATGTTGTTCTTTGTGCCGCAACTGATTATCAACACGTTGGCTTGGCTGTATGTGCTGACTCGTGTGGGTTATTGCGCTGCTTACATCACCAATTTGGCGACGTTTCGCTCCATTCTCTGGGTTTTATCGATGGCTTGTAGTTTGATGCTATTTTATTTAGCGATTCGCGTGAGCGTTTAGGGTTAAATATTTATAACTGTCATTTTTTAAATAAAAGCAGTTGGTTATTATCGGATACTGGCTTGTAATGCGCTAATAATGACTGCTTTATTTTTTTCTCGTTTAACAAGATCCCACAATATTTTCGCCTCACTATAACCTTTGGTTAGCATCGCGAGCCATTGCTTATAACGGCCAGTTAATATCACCTCACTTTTGGCCGCACCCTCTAAGAATTTAATCTGATGAGCGATTAGGTCTTCCCATGATAGTGTCGTCGTATTTTTCATCTCTTTATGACTGCCATTATCTACCTGTGCAATCAAGTCGGGACGGGTAACCGCGCCGCGACCCAACATCAAATGTTTCGTACCTGACTGCACCACACATTGTTGTGCTTGCTCCGCGTTCCATATTTCACCATTGGCAATCACTGGAATACTAAGTGCATTAAAGCCCTGTATTTTATCCCAATAGGCAGGAGGTTTGTAGCCTTGGGTTTTCGTTCGAGCATGAATGGTTAGCCAATCAGCGCCGCTAGACGCAATAGCCTCTCGAATGTCATCCATTTTAGAAGTATCGGTGTAACCCAAACGAATTTTTGCTGATACAGGGATATGGGCAGGAACGGCTCGACGCACGGCACTGATAATCTCGTACATGACCTCAGGCTCATCAAGCAAGACGGAGCCGCCGCGATGGCTATTGACGGTCTTGGCAGGACAACCAAAATTGATATCAATGGCAGGTGCACCGAGCTCACAAGCATAAGCGGCATTTTCTGCCATGAGCTGTGCTTCGCTACCCAAAAGCTGCACATGAATCGGTGTACCAGAAGTAGTTTTGGCATCATGATACAGCTCAGGGACGTACCTGTAGAATACATGCGCAGGCAATACATGCTGAGTCACACGAATAAACTCGCTGACTGACCAATCATAAGGACGACCCAAATCAGCGGCAATTTGCGTTAGAATTTGGCGCATTAATGGATCGGTTAATCCTTCCATGGGCGCAAGGAGGCGGACGGGATTGGCGAATAATTGATTTGAAAAGGACATTAAGGGCATATAGGTATAAATTAGGATGGTGTATGATAACTTATTTATGTTTCATTAGTAGTATAAAGGGAAGCAATCGTGGGTATAGAATTAACATCTGCTTGTTCGACTTGCAAAGAAGTATTTAGGTTTGGCACTAATAAGCCCTATCGGTGGTCAGGTTTTCAGTTTGGTAATAGGCAAGTCTTTTCTTGGTTTACTAGGCATTCAAAATCAACATGCAAGGTTTTTATAGGTAATGACCTCACTGGAAGTTATCCTTGGGAAGTAGGCTCAACTAAAGAAGTTGCTGAGAGTTTTATATATGTTCAGTATAGTCTAAATAGTCATTGTTGGGAAAACGTATGTACTGTGCAATATCACCTAGACTATCAAACTGGTAGTAAGGCAATTAATTATTTTCCAAATCTACGTATAGGTAATAAAGATAGTAAAGTTGAACAGCCTACGACCGAAGATCATAAATTTGTGAGCACGTTAGCTTTCTCTTTTGATCAGTCATTACTACTAAGAATCGATAATGAATACCATATTGAAATTTTAAAAAATCCGTTAATTGTGGACTATAAAAATTTAACAGTAGAAGATGTGACTATCGCATGGTCAGAGTGGGTCTCTCTTATATCATCTCAAGACAGTTATGCTCCTGTCATTAATGTTAAGGCATATTAAGAAATTTTTATTTCTGAAAATAGTAATTATTGCGGTAATATGAAAAGATTTACTCATATTGGTAGCGCGCAGTACAGTGCTAGGCTGGTTTATGGATGACCACTAATATCCAAATAAATATTATCTGCGAAAATCCATATTAAGACCCAAAAATGACCTTTTTCCCCGTCTGCAAGCCTGATATTAAATCTTTTATATGGTGAATGTCTAAATTGCTTTGCGCGCGTGTACAAGCGACATAAAGCAAACGCAACTCTTCTGGGCTTATCTTGACTGCATTGGTCGTCACATCGTAGTAGAAATCATCATCTAATTGTACTTTTCCCCACTCAAGGCCTTTGGCTTTATGGGCGGTAGAGATGACATAATCAGCATTTTCGATACTGGTCAGACTATTGACCGCTTGACTCAATACATTAGTCCCATGGTCATCGACCAGCTTGACCAGTGTTTTAAGATCGCTGCCTTCGTTAGTCTCAGCGTACTCTTGCACATCACCCCAATTATAGAAGTAGGCCAGCTCAGGCACCCCATAGGCCGATTTACCATTTTTTAAGTTTTCTGCTGCCTGACAGAACTTGAGCATGCGGTCTGTATCCGCTTGTAGCGCCACCCGATGTCCGAGCTTTAGCCCTGTCAATAATTGCGACATAGCAGCGGCATTGGTACGGCACAAAATGGCATCTTTTTTACTGTGTACCATGCCTTTGTCAGTAGAGGATTGTTTATTAGGATTGCCTTTCAAGGGTACGTCTTCTTGCAATGCTTTTAATAGCGTGTTGGCCACTTCTGCAATTGGTTCACCAAAGCGAAAAGACTGCGTCAATAAGGTTTGCGGCAATGGCAGTTTTTTCATTGCATTGACGGCACCGCGCCATTCATAAATTTGCTGATGAGCGTCGCCTACATAAATGACCTGCCTTGGCTGCTGCGTCAAAATTCCCATCATCAATGGATCGGCATCTTGCGCCTCGTCAAATAAAATGAAATCTGCAGGAATACTGGGTTTAGACAGTGCCCAAAGCTTTAGATAAATATCATGACCAATACCAGCAGGGTGACGTGCATCAATTGATTGTAGCCAGCGCTGCTCCACGGCAGGGTAGAGCATCTCACGCAGCTGCTCTGCGTCCGACGCATCGAGCCAGCTTGGAAACAATATATGCCTTGGCGCAGGATAGCTGGCATGAGTACTACAAAAGTTGCTGACTGCATCACTGACAAAACGTGATAATCGAGCTGGCGTGAGCGTAATATATTTATTCACCCCCTCCATTTGCCGACGTACTTGTACCGGTTGCAATCCTAAATCATCACCAAGACGTTTAGGTGAAAAACGGGGTAAGGAAAGTTTTGCGGTAATATCACGATCAACATGACGATAAGCAAGCGAATGAAAAGTGCGACATTCTACATGTGGCGGAAATTTCTGCCGCGCATCATTGGCAATGGCTTTGTTAAAAGCCAAATATAAACCCCGTCCGCGTAGGCGTTCACCGATCAGTTTGAGCGTTGTCGTTTTGCCAGCACCTGCATAAGCGACCACTTTAAATGACTGATGATCCATCGCCATATTCAGCGCGTTCAGCTGCTCATCAGTGGGATCGCTCATATAAGTTGGCATAGATGCGGACATAATAAAGCTACCTAAAGTACGAAAATTGAGTAAAAACAACTGAGGTAAAAAAAGCCACTGAATAAACAATGGCTGGCTGGCAGATGATGGCGATGCTCAAGCGTCACAATAAGCGTTTTATTCTTTCTCTGCAACCAGAGGAGGATTGGGCTCTTCTTTAATTAAGATTTTTGCCAAAAATAAACCGAGCTCAAACAACAACCACATCGGAATCGCCAGCATGAGCATTGATACCCCATCAGGGGGCGTGACGACTGCGGCCACGGCAAAACAGCCAACAATAATATAACGACGTTTTTCCTCTAGGCTCTGAATGGAGACAATGCCAGTCAATATCAATAGCAAGGTGATCACTGGAATCTCAAACGTTAAACCAAATACCATAAACAATTTTAAAGCAAAGCTTAGATAACTGTCGATATCTGTCATCGGTAGTACGTTTTGCGGTGCAAACATGATAAAGAACTTTAACACGCCTTTAAGCACAATAAAATAAGAAAACGCTACCCCCGCATAAAACAAAAATATAGACGACAGTAGCACTGGAATTGCAATTTTTTTTTCTTTTTTATATAAGCCGGGCGCGACAAATGACCATATTTGAAAAAGGATATAAGGCATTGCCAAAAATGCGGCGACAAACACGGTAAGCCGTATCGGTGCCATAAAGTTTGAGGTGATATCAGTTGCAATCATCGTCGAGTTGGCGGGCAACTGTGCAACTAAGGGGTCTGATAAGAAATTATATAGCTCGCGTGAAAATCCTGCCAAACCTAAAAATATCACCAGTACGGCCACACATATTTTGATGAGGTGTCGACGCAGCTCAATCAGATGCTCAGTAATAGGCATGTCAGCCAATGTGCTTAACACATCGGTAGAGTCATCGTTAGGAGTGGTCGCTGTCGTTGCTTTGATATCTGAATCAGCAATATCTGAATCGGTGATTTTTTCTTGGCGGCTTTTTTTGCGTTTGAATAACATCATGAATCAGTCACCTGTTCATTTACAGCAAACTCTTTACCTAAATGACTGTTTAATAGAGCATCAGCCTTGTAATTAGGTAAATACGGCGGTGCGGGCAGACGACGGGCTTTATCATAAGCGCCAAGACGGAACCACATGTTTTCCCACGGTCGGGTGGTGAGGGGTTGAACAGTTTGACGGGTATCATTACGAGAAGCGTTTTTTACATCCTCTTCATCACCTTGTTCAGTACCTTGTATTGATAACGGCTCATGACTTTTTGATGGTTTATCTTGACCATTATCTTCATTGTTGGCAATGTCGCTCTCGACATGTTTATCATCATTGAGAGTGGTATGCGTGGCATTCAAGTGTTGATTTTGCGAATGCTTAAACTCTTTCATATTGCCGCGTATCTCTGCCATCTCACGCCTCATATCCGCCTCAGTCTGACGAATTTTGGCAAGCTCTTTTTGCATTAGTTGCCGTGTTTCAGCCAAGTCAAGCTCAGCCTCTATTTCAGACTGCAAAGTAGAGACGGTGCGGCGTATTTTGGCATACCATTGCCCAGCCGTACGCGCTGCTTGGGGCAGTTTTTCTGGGCCCAAGACAATTAAGGCAATGACGCCAAAGAGAAGTAATTCAGAGAACCCAATATCAAACATAATGGTTGAATGTCACTATCTAAGTGCTAAGTGTGGCAGGCTAGGTGCCGCAGGTATTATACGTTGTGCTTATCGTCAACAGGGGTGGCGCTGATATCGACATCACTAACCTTGTTGGTTGCTGAGCGACTTGTATTTGTCGTTCGTGCATTGCCATCGTGGTCAAGGACAACCTGCTTTTTAGCATGATCTGTATTTTCGTCTTTGACGGCTTCTTTGAAACCTTTGACAGCGCCGCCCAAATCCTTGCCAGCGTTTCTAAGTTTTGAAGTGCCAAATACGACAACGACAACCACTAGTAATATCAGCCAATGCGTAATAGAAAAACTGCCCATAATGGTATCCTTGTAACTTGGTTTTCATATCTTGGTTTTCAGTCTTTATATGAATGCTTTGAGTTTGTCAGAAAACTTATCTGTAGTCAGTCCAAAATAAAAAAAGTCGTTCATAGTAATTGTTCACAGTAACGTACGACTGACATAACTCTTTAAATTGGCGCGACTACATTAAACAAAAAACATCGACATATAATATGAGGTAAAACAGAGCTATATTATAACCTGCAGTTATGACAAAAAGGTGAAAACAACAAGAATCAAACAGGGTAGTTGCTTAATTTACAGTCAAGTCAATACAAAAGAGAGTCAGTGAGACTGGGGTAAATTTTTTGTAGCCTCTAGCAGCAACGGCACAGCAAGCAAGAAAAATTTGTGCCAGTCTCGCATCATGACGTCGTGTATCCATTTTACTTGGTATCAACTATTGAATAGTCTAGGTTATCTAGCCGCTTTTTCATCGATACCTGAGAGACCAAAGCGCCGTCCCAGCTCGTTCAACACAGCATCCGACTCTATGTCGAACCACGCTAGACCCACTAATGTGTGAAACCAGACATCTGCCACTTCATAGATGAGCTCATGACGTGCCTCGTCGTATTGATCTTTGTCTCTACTTTCATCACAATTGGCAAAATCTTTAGCAGCGATGATACTTTCTGTGCTTTCTTCGCCAACTTTTTCCAAAATTTTATTCAAACCTTTTGCGTATAAACTGGCCACATAGGAGCTATCGGCATCCGCTTGTTTTCGTTCCGCTAACACCTGATCAAGCTGCTGTAACACAGAATAATTATTGGTTTGAATTTGAGTAGTGTCAGAATCGATGTCGGCCGTATTATTCGCCACCGCATCGTCGGCTTGGAGGTGAGTATGGCTTGACTTGTTTGAGCTATAAATATCAGCAGGGTCTTTTAGGACTTTATCAACCGTCTGCCACTCAGGTATTTGGCCAGACAAATCTAAACGCTGATAAAAACAAGACTCACGCCCTGTGTGACAGGCGATACCACCCGCCTGAGTGACACTAAGAACGATCACATCTGCATCACAGTCCAAGCGAATATCGTGTACGGTCTGCGTATGCCCTGATGACTCACCTTTATGCCATAATTTGGCGCGCGAACGCGAAAAATAAACCGCTGTCTGCGTTTGTGCGGTCAGTTGTAAGGCTTCAGCGTTCATCCAAGCCATCATCAAAATACGCCCGGACTCATGATCTTGCGCGATAGCTGGAATCAAGCCATCAGCATTAAAATTTACAGCAGTCAGCCAAGTAGGTAAAGTCATCATTTATCCGTCTTCTTTATAGGTAAAAATAATAGGTTGTTCTGATCGCATGGCTTGTTTCATCGCCCATATCATACTTAAACATAGCTCAAGCTGACATTCAATCTATTTGGGAAAGAATCCACAACTTGATGACAATTTTGATGGCAAAGTCTATAAGACAACTTTTACTGCTAAATTATCATTATAGTCGTTGTTTACTTGGCTAGGAATAAAAGTTTCCTTGGCAAAACAGCGCATTATCTGCTAAAATAGCGCCTCCCACCTCGAGGCAAATAGAGGTTTAGTGCTTGTTTTTACAGCCACTATTCCGTTATTGACTATTTGACGACCAGGTTCTATCAAAGACAAAGAGGCAAATCATCATGAAAGTTAAGATGAAAACCAGAAGCGGTGCCGCTAAACGCTTCAAAAAAACAGCGAACGGCTTCAAGCGTAAGCAAGCATTCAAAAGCCATATCTTGACCAAGAAATCAGCTAAGCGTATTCGCCAGTTGCGCGGTCTTAAGATGGTGGACAAGTCTGACGAAGCAGCAGTTCGTCGTATGTGCCCATACATCTAATAGCCTATCGTCATTTAGCTTTAATCAAGCGCTGTTTAATGATAGCGACTGATTAAAAATATTTGACTTTGCAATCTGACAACGATGTCTATTATTCAATGACATCGTGACTCGCTTAACAGTAATTAAAGAAATCTTGGAGTAATTTATGGCCCGTGTAAAACGTGGTGTACAGGCGAATCGTCGTCACAAAAAAATCCTAAAACGCGCAAAAGGCTACTACGGTGCCCGTTCACGTGTTTACCGCGTAGCGGTACAAGCAGTGACCAAAGCTGGTCAATATGCTTATCGTGACCGTCGCAACAAAAAACGTACTTTCCGTCGTCTTTGGATTGCACGTATCAATGCTGGTGCACGCTTAAACGGCTTAAGCTATAGCCGCTTTATCAATGGCATGAAAAAAGCAAACATCGCAATCGATCGTCGCGTACTTGCTGACATCGCTATGCATGATGCAGCGACTTTCACAGCATTGGTCGAAAAAGCAAAAGCGGAATTGGCCTAAATATTAACCGTCCTTTAGGTATCACTGCTTTTAGTCATTATTGATAAGCAGTTATCTAAATGGATAGGACTAATATTGATTAATAGTATGATATTAATAAAAGCTACCGCTGGTCGGTGGCTTTTTTTATATTAAATTATTTTAAGCGTGCTCGATATGAAAGCTTTGTTGATACAAACATGCCTTATCATCGTCTAAATATTCAAGCCATTCTTATAACCAGCTTTATATGAATTTTTTATATGAACATAACTGGATAAATGGTTTGCAATATTTGGTCAAATCCCTACAATTAATAGTCCGTTCAAATCAGGAATAATGCGTCTTATGACTAACCCTGCTGCCACCAACGACTTGTCGGCGCTACCGACCTTGTCTTCAGAGCTCAATGAGCTTAACGAAGCTCAGCTCACCGAATTTGCTAGTGCTGCTGAAGCTTTAATCTCTACAAGTAACTGATGTGCGTACACTGCAAGATTTGCGTGTGCAATTGACCGGTAAAAAGAGCCCCTTAACGGGCTGGTCAAAGCAGATGGGTAAGCTCAGTGCTGACGACAAAAAAACCTATGGCGGCTGGTTGCATCAAGTGCGTAGCCGTATTCAAGATGCATTGACAGATCAACAGCAGCAGCTAGAAGTGGCAGCGCTCAATGCCAAGCTTGCAAGCGAGAGCATTGATATCACCTTGCCTGCTCGCGGTGGTCAAAAAGGTCATCTGCATCCAGTAACGATGATTACCCAGCGTATGCAGCAGTATTTTATACAAGCGGGTTTTAATGTCGCAACCGGCCCTGAAGTTGAGAGCGACTACTATAACTTTGAAGCGCTGAATATTCCGTCGCATCACCCTGCGCGCGCGATGCATGATACCTTTTATTTTGATGCGCATTATCTACTGCGTACGCACACCAGTCCGGTACAGATTCGTACCATGGAAAAAAATGAGCCACCGATTCGTATTATTTGCCCCGGTCGCGTTTATCGTAATGACTCAGACCAAACCCATTCGCCGATGTTCCATCAGCTAGAAGGGCTTATGGTCACAGAGTCGAGTACCTTTGCTGAGCTAAAAGGTTTGATCAGTGAGTTTTTAGAAGCGTTTTTTGCCAAAGAGCTGACCGTTCGTTTCCGTCCGTCATTTTTCCCATTCACTGAGCCTTCTGCAGAAGTAGATATCTTAGATGATAATGGCAAATGGCTTGAGGTCATGGGCTGCGGCATGGTGCATCCACAAGTGCTTACCAACTGCGGTATCGATGCCGAAAAATACACCGGCTTTGCTTTTGGGATGGGTATCGAGCGCTTTGCGATGCTGTATTACGGTATTGATGACTTGCGCTTGTTTTTCCAAAATGACGTGCGCTTCTTAAAGCAATTTGGCTAGAGTTTTCCTTGTTTAGATAAAGTTAATACGTCTACCTTTACTCCAAATCTTTATTATAAAATTCTGATCCGAGATATTTATGAAAATTAGCGAACAGTGGCTACGTCAATGGGTAAACCCCAACAATACCAGTGAACAATTGGCCGAACAACTAACCATGGCAGGGCTTGAGATTGACGATCGCTATGCGGTTGCCCGTGCCTTTAGCGGTGTGGTCGTCGGTGAAGTCATCAGCGTCGAGCAGCATCCAGATGCGGATAAATTACGAGTCACGCAAGTAAATATTGGTGAAGCTGAGCCGTTACAAATTGTCTGCGGCGCGCCTAATGTGACGGTCGGTATGAAAGCACCCGTTGCTACCGTTGGTGCTGTATTACCAAGTGATGATGCCAGTATAAAGGCGCTTTAAAATTAAAAAAGGCAAGCTACGCGGTGTCGCCTCTAACGGTATGCTCTGCGGCGCTTCTGAAATTGATTTGGTCGATAACATTGATGGTTTGCTTGAACTGCCTGAAGATGCACCAATTGGTACAGATATCCGTGAATATTTAGGTTTAGATAATCAAATATTGGATATCTCTATCACCCCAAACCGTGGTGATTGCTTTAGCGTACGTGGTATTGCTCGCGAAATATCAGTCATTAACGACTTACCTGTGCAAATGCCAGACATTCGCTGACAATGCAGTAGTAATTGACAACGGCGAAACGCCAGCTGTGACAGTCGATGCAGTCGAAGCATGCCCACGCTATTTATTGCAATCGATTAGCAATATTGATCGTAGCATCGATACCCCAAAATGGATGCAAGATGCGCTAGTTCAGTCAGGACTACGCTCGCACAACTTCTTGGTCGATGTGACCAACTATGTGCTGATGGAATTGGGTCAACCGTTACATGCGTTTGATGCTGATACGATCGAAGGCGATATCGTGGTACGTTTGGCACAGCCTGATGAAACCATTACCTTGCTTAATGAGCAAACCATTACACTTGACGGGCGATGAGTTGGTGATCGCTGATGATAAAGGTGCGCTTGCCCTTGCAGGTATCATGGGTGGTCAGCGCAGTAGTGTTACTGATAGCACGACCAACATCTTGTTAGAAAGCGCCTTTTTTGACCAACTTGCTATTGCTGCGCGCGCACGCCGTTTTGGATTGCATACAGATGCCTCACAGCGTTTTGAGCGTGGGGTCGATTTTGAGTTGCCAGCATTAGCATTGGCACGAGCTTGTGATTTAATCACTAGTATCACTGGGCGGCCAAGCTGGTCAGATAGTCAGCGGTCGAAAACCTTGAGCATTTGCCAGAGCGTGCGCCAATTACGTTGCCAATCACTAAAGTACGTGATGTCATTGGGATTGACATTGACCCATCAGAGATGGTGCGTATCTTGACCCAACTGGGTTTTGAGGTAGAGCAGCAGAGCGATGCACTTGTTTGCAAGCCGCCATCTTATCGCTTTGATATGAGTATCCGCGAGGATCTCATCGAAGAGATTGCCCGTATCTATGGCTATGACAATATTCCAAGCGTCTTGCCACATTTGCAAGTCAGCATGGATTATGATGATACGGCAGATCTGACTCACGAGATGAAGCTGGCGTTGGTTGATAATGGCTATATGGAAGCGATCAGCTTTAGCTTTAGTGATGCCAAAATAGAAGCCTTGCTTGATGATGATGCGCTAGGGAAGGTATTGGCACTGGCAAATCCTATCTCTAGCGATTTAGCCGTGATGCGCCGTACTCTGCTGTCAAGCTTATTGCCTTGTGTACAGTATAATTTAAATCGTCAGCAGCCGCGCGTACGTTTTTTTGAGACGGGTCTTAGCTTTGTCGGACAAAGTATTAGCGAGTTAGTACAAACGCCAAGTATTGCTTTGGTGGCAGTTGGTGATATATGGGACGAGCAAGCCTATCAAAACCGCGCGCTAGATTTTTATGACTTAAAGCATGATATTGAGCAGTTATTACCTGCACAAATCGATAGCACGCGTATCCGCTATGAGCGTAGTGAGCTGACCTTTCTTGCATCCAGGCCAAAGCGCCAAATTGTATATCGATGATGAATATGTCGGTTGGCTTGGACAATTGCATCCTAATACTGCCAAACAATTAGACTTACCAGCCACTTGGGTTGCTCAATTGTCACTGGCGCCATTACTCACACTTGCACGTGAGCAGCACGCGATTGCACACGCCAAGCAAGTTTCCACAAGTACGCCGCGATATTGCTATTTTGGTAGATAGCGACATCAGTTTACAGACATTAGAGATCGACAGTACGTGCTGCTGCAGGGAAACTGTTGACTGATCTTATGGTTGTTTGATGTTTATCAAGGTGACAAAGTACCAGCAGGTCAGCGTTCGCTAGCCTTTGCATTAATATGGCAAGACAGTACGCAAACGTTGTCTGACGAAGCCGTAAAAACTGCGACTGATAACGTGGTACAAGCATTAACGGTTGACCAGCATGCTGCACAGCTGCGTGACAGCTAACATCTAGTATTGACATACACATATGCTCTGTAGTCTTTTTATCATGAGGCTACAGGAGCATTGCTATTTATAGAAATTGTTATCGGTAGAGCATGCTAAGTAAGGTTATTAATAAAGGATTTTAATGCAGTCTTTGTTAAAAAGAGGATAAAAAACCTTTATAATAGCTAACATTAACCCTCATACCGCTAAACCATGATATTCGACATCACGACATAGCATAGGAGTCGTACTGTGAGCACCTTAACCAAATCTGACATGATTGAGCATTTGATGAGTCATCTTAACCTAACACGCCAAGAAGGTCGTTGTTTGGTAGAGAACTTTTTTGATGAGTTGTCAGAGAGTTTGATTGATGGCAAAGAGGTCAAGCTTTCAGGCTTTGGCAACTTTGAGCTAAAAGATAAAAATAGCCGTCCAGGTCGTAATCCCAAGACAGGAGAGCCTGTTGCGGTATCTGCACGCCGTGTGGTGACCTTTCAAAACTGGGCAAAAATTCCGTCAAAAGGTTGATGAGCGTTTATTTGATGCCTAAGATAAATTTGCGTGTCAGTATTATCGATATCTGAAACTATCAATACCTAAAGAATTTTTACTATAGTCTTGTGAAATTGATACTAATTTCAAAAAATATGGTTGGCTGTGTCAAACTCATTGAGCCTAATCTATGTCATACAGACACACGTTTTTATTTTAATTAAAGACGTGAAAATGGTGTGATTGATTAGGATAGGTAATCTGAGATCATAAATGACAGACACAAAAAAAGAGAGCAAAGGCTCTCTTTTTTTTACTACAGTGTATTTATTGCTTAAGCAATAAAATTACTGAGCTGGTTCTTCAACAACGACAACTTCATCAGCTGCGTCAACAGCAGCAGGATCAGTAGCAGGAGTTTCGCTAGCTACGTCTACGCTAGTAGTAGTACCGTCTACAGGAACTTCAGCGTCCATTTCGTCAGTAGCAGTGGCAGCTTGAGCATCAGCGATTTCAGCTTCAGCGGCAGCAACAGCAGCTTCAGCGCCAGCAGTCAGCTTCGCCTTCAGCAGCAGCTTCGATCTAGCTCTTGTGAAGCGTCAGTCACTTCTTCTTGCGCGTCAGATAAATCTTCAGCAGCGTTTTCTGTATTGCTGTCACAGGCAGTTAGGCCCATAGTTGCAGTCATGATACCAGCTAGAGCAAGTAATTTTAAGTTCATAAGGTTTTCTCCGGGAAAATGAAATGAGCAGTAGCAGCAACAAAAGTTGAAATCCGAGATTTCTCAGAATTCAACTCAGTCTTAGTCACAGCTACTCAGCTTCCACGCATTCTATATGTTTTTTATTTAAATAGAAATAGTCTGTACAATTAAGTAACAATAAAAATGAAAAAATTATTTTAGATTGTCTATCTAATATAATTTTTCATACAAAAACATGAATTAACATAAGTATAATCAACAACATCACCCACCCTAGAGGGCTGTCCCAAGGTTTGATTTCTATGATATTGCCAATATTCTGCAGTACTTGTATAGGTGCAATGGTGATGAAACGAGCTAATCGGGTGATATTGCGCTAACAATTATATTATATGAATAACTGTCAATACGAATCTTAGTGTATATCGTATGTTTGAGGAATAAAATTATGAAATGGCAAGGCAGACGAGGCAGTTCTAACGTACGTACCAGTAAGGGCGGCGGCAAGATGATCGGCGGTGGTATCGGTGGTATTATCATAGCAGGTATTTTGTGGTTGGTATTTGGAGTAAACCCAATGACCGCCCTGCAAACGGGTCAAGCAATCACAGGTGGTGGGGCTGGCACATCTACCGAACCTGCAACCAGTACCGATAGAGACACACAATTTGTGAAAGTGGTATTAGCCGATACCGAAGAAGTATGGCATCAAATATTTAACGAAGCAGGTAGCACTTACAAAGAGCCGTCATTGATTCTCTTTAATGGTCAAGTCAGCTCAGCTTGTGGTAGTGCTAGCTCTGCGACAGGCCCATTCTACTGCCCAGGTGATCAGACTATTTATTTAGATACGTCATTTTTTGTGGAGATGCGTCAGAATCTGGGTATTGTGGGCGATGAACAAGGCTCTGGTGGTCAAGATAACCAAGGTAAGGCGGGTGATTTTGCTCAAGCTTATGTTATCTCGCATGAAGTCGGTCACCATGTGCAGACATTATTGGGTATTAGCCAGCAAGTGAGTGAGGCCAGTCGTCAAGTCACGCGTGCAGAAGCCAATAAATTATCCGTGTTACAAGAGCTACAGGCTGATTGTTTTGCGGGCGTTTGGGCGCAGCGCAATCAAGAGCGAGTACAGTTCTTGGAAGCTGGTGATATCGATGAAGCCATTAATGCCGCTGGTCAAATCGGTGATGATCGTTTAGCACGAGCAAGTGGCGGAGCAGTAGTGCCTGATAACTTTACCCATGGAACCAGTCAGCAACGTGTTCAATGGTTCACTCGCGGATTGGAAAGTGGCAATATACAATCTTGTGATACTTTTAGTGGTGCATTATAAAATAATTTAGCTCTATGGCTGATCCTAAGTAAAAAACGTACAACCGTGATAACGTACTGCTAGGATAATATTTTCTTGCTTGCTGTGCCTTCGCAGACAGAGGCTGCGAAAATTTATCCTAGCAGCACTGTGCTTATTTCAGGACGTGACAGACTATACATATAAGCCATTAAAAAAGCCTGCAATATTGATTGCAGGCTTTTAGATTCTAAGACAGGCTATGTAAGTAAAGCGTGCTTAGCCTTGAATAAAAAATCAGCGATTATCTGCTATTGTTAAGAATATAAGCACCTGCACCACCAACTGCAGCACCACCAAGTGCGCCACGAGCGATATCTTTGCTGTCGCCACCACTTCTAATAAGAGCACCAGCCGCCGCGCCAGCTGCTGCGCCTTTGGCAGTATTGCTTATACCGCTATTGTATCCACCAGTTGAGCAGCCGCCCATAATAAGTGCAGAGCTAGTAAGGGCAGTCATTGCAATAGTTTTAGCAAATTTCATAGTATCACCTGTTAGGTTATCAAATTGGTTTATCAAAATTAAAAGACGATATTCTTATGTCTAAGTTTGATAGCAAGGTATGTGTATTCTGTATCCAATAGTACTCTATCTAACCGTTTCTAGGCGTAGTAAAAGCGCTAAGCTTTGCAAACAACTTGTAAAATATGTTTCTTCACTGTGTCGATGTATTGAGGCATTCATGTTATTTTCTATTAATCATACAGAGTTGACCGCTTTTAATGATGACTTTTTTAGTGCTATAAAAAAAGACCGCCAGCAGGCGATCTTGATTTTGAAAGTCGTACATCTATATTTTATCGTCCATCCACTATATCTAGCTAATCACTTAAGAAGCAATGCGTTTGACTTAGTTTTGTGACTTACGTTTCATTTGCTCAAAGAATTCATCATTGGTTTTCGCTTCTTTTAGGCGATCCAATAAGAATTCAGTGGCTTGAACCCCATCCATCGGCTGTAGCAATTTACGTAAAATCCAAACTTTACGCAGTTTGTCTTCATCCAGCAGACGCTCTTCGCGGCGTGTACCAGATTTTTTGATATTAATCGCAGGGAAGACACGTTTTTCAGCCAAATCACGCTCAAGCGTAATCTCTTGGTTACCGGTGCCTTTAAATTCTTCAAAGATAACGCTGTCCATCTTACTACCAGTATCGATAAGGGCACTGGCAATAATGGTCAAGCTACCGCCTTCTTCAACGTTACGTGCAGCACCAAAGAAACGTTTTGGACGTTCAAGGCATTGGCATCCAAACCACCGGTCAATACTTTACCTGATGAAGGAATAACCGTGTTATAAGCACGGGCTAGACGCGTAATAGAATCAAGTAGGATGACCACATCTTGTTTGTGCTCAACCAAACGCTTGGCTTTTTCGATGACCATTTCGGCAACCTGTACATGGCGCTGTGGCGGCTCATCAAAGGTAGAGGCAACCACTTCACCGCGTACCGTACGCACCATTTCCGTGACTTCTTCTGGACGCTCATCGATCAGTAGCACGATCAGATAGCACTCAGGATTGTTACGAGTGATTGATTGTGCGATGGTCTGTAGCAGCATCGTTTTACCGGCTTTTGGCGGTGCGACGATAATAGAGCGCTGACCTTTACCAATCGGGGCAATCAGGTCAATAATACGACCAGTCAAATCCTCAGTCGTACCGTTACCAAGCTCAAGCTTTAATTGCTCAGTTGGGAATAGTGGGGTTAAGTTCTCAAAGATAAGCTTATGACGTGAGCGATCTGGCGTATCAAAGTTGATTTCGCCAACTTTAATAGCGCAAAATAACGCTCAGAATCTTTTGGTGGGCGAATCGTGCCAGCGATACTGTCGCCAGTTTTTAGGCTAAAGCGGCGAATTTGGCTAGGGCTGACATAGATATCGTCAGGACCTGCTAAATAAGAGCCTTCTGATGAGCGCAAAAAGCCAAAACCATCAGGGAGAACCTCAAGGACGCCGTCACCATAGATGGCTTCGCCGTTACGGGCATGGGTTTTTAAAATAGCAAAGATAATGTCTTGTTTACGGCTACGCGCCATATTATCAAGACCCATTTCTTTGGCGATGGCCAATAGCTCAGCGATTGATTTTTTCTTTAATTCAGTTAGATTCATAGATAGGTCATTAGCAATTGATCAGATGAGAGATGCCATTAGCAGCACAAGTCACGACATTGATTAAAACAACGATAGTAGGGCGATAGAGGGTATGGTGCACAGAGCTAGGATTTATGTAGTTTGGATTTTATGTGTCAGCTTATGTACGCATTGCAATCATTGGCATGCAAGGTAATAAGAAATGAAGGATAAAGAAGGCTACATAAGAGTCTGCGTCAAAAACTCAGTATCAGTAATTGTGTTTAGTCATTTCGTTCAGTAATGGTATTTATAATGACGATTGTGTTTTTGTTGATAAACACGAGGAGAATAGCGACAAGATATTTAGGAAAACCGTTAGTTTTCTCTTGTCAGCAGACTATACGGTCTTCACAATGGCGTTGTCAATAAATTTTGCCAAAAAAGTCATATAATTGCGTTTTTTGCATAAAAAATAAGCAAAAAAGCCACTATCTGCGTCAGATAATGGCTTTCTCAATGATCGTGTTGCTTTTATAGAATGCTCGCATAAAATTGATGAAGGCAAGCAAAGCGCAACTTACAGATGCTTGTCTAGTACTTTGGCCAATTCAGCTTTTGGCTGTAAACCCATGACTGAGTCAACTTTTTCGCCATCTTTGAATACAAATAGCGTTGGGATGTTACGAATACCAAAACGGCTGGCGGCTTGTGGGTTATTATCCACATCGACTTTGACGATTTTAACTTTGCCTTGGTACTCAGTCGCTAGATCTTCTAAAATAGGGGCGATTGCTTTACAAGGACCGCACCAAGTTGCCCAAAAATCTACCAATACAGGCACGTCTGATTGCAATACGTCTTGGTCAAAGTTTGCATCGGTGGTGTTTACAATAAGGTCTGACATAGTTTTATCTCTCTTGTTTTATTATTTCTATGACCAGTCACCGAGACTCATATTGGTTTAACAATAGGCCAGTAACTGGTTAAAGAATCGTTTAGAAGTGGTAAAAATGTGCCATTATATTAACATGTTTGCTCTCGCTTGGCAGAGTCAGTCCGGTTAAATTGTTTAACAATTACGATTAGCACAATAAATCGAAACACAACGACACAGGTTATGTTTTGTCTATCACTTGTTTTATTGATGACCACTGTCGCTTCAAATCATTGATCGGCTCAAATTGCATTCATAACTGCAAATTGTCATTCATAATTGAGTGAGACTTTCATAGGATCGTTCACTCATATAAATAGCCCACTATACAAGTAGTCCATTTTATGCCTTTTACTGATGAAGAAATCAACGCTCTTAACGCACAAGAAAATGCCTATCCACTTGAGTTTTTCAAGAATTTCGCGCAAGACATTACCGTCTATGAAGATGAGGATATTTGGGTAGTCGACAAGCCAGCAGGACTGTTGAGTGTTGACGGTAAAACGTTAAAAGTGAGTTTGCTGGCTCGACTTGAGCGCGCCAATCCAGCGGTCAAGCTGATTCATCGCCTTGATATGGATACGTCAGGATTGCTGATTTTTGCAAAAAATGCCGCGGCACAAACCCATATCAGTAAGCAATTTATTGAGCGATTGCCCCAAAAAAAATACCAAGCACGCGTCTTTGGCAAGTGGGAAAACGTGGGTGCCACTGGTGAGATATCCGTGCCAGTACGTTACGAGCCGACGACTAAACCGCGCCATATCGTCGATCATAACTGGCCAAAACATGCGTTGACCTTATATGAAGTGCTGGCTCATGAACAATGCAACGGTCAGATAATCACGCGAGTGATGCTAAAGCCAGTGACGGGACGTAGTCATCAGCTACGGGTACACATGGTACATGTAGGTTATGTGATGATTGGTGATCCCATTTATGCGGAAGGCGAGGCATTGGCTATCGCCCCAAGGCTCAATTTACATGCCCAGCAACTGCGCCTTAAGCATCCCACACTTGGCGCATGGATGGATTGGGAAAGTCCTAGCCCTTTTTGAGTCGATATGATTACTCGTAGGTTTGGATTGTTAGTTTAGGATGGTCAATTCAGAATAGAAGTGGTACATACAATTATGATGTTCTACTGGTATAAATTTTCCTCACTGGCTGTTCGCAAGCGTGACAGAGGTTTCAAAAAATTCATCCCAGTAGAACGATACTCTTTTAAAATGGATCGGCTATATAAACATTATGGCGTAAAAAATCATGCAAGTACAAGGATGCATGCCACAAAAAGGATGAAAAGTATGCTTGATATCATTACTTTCAAACAGGCGACCAAACAGGCGGTTAAAAATTGCTTTAAATTTAAAAAATCCTCTTCGGAGACGCCAGTGGACTATGAGGTACTTATCATCGGTGCAGGAATTGCTGGTGTAGGAATGGCCTGCCGATTACAGCAACAAAAGCACAAGGGGTTGTTTGGTCATAAAAAAACCAGTAAAACAAAGCACCACAAGGCCAAGTCGCACAAGCAAAAAACGGCTCAACGATTTTTGATATTAGAAAAGCGAGCAGATTTGGGCGGAACATGGGATTTATTTACCTATCCCGGCATTCGCTCTGACTCTGATGCATTGACCTTTGGCTATAGTTTTCGTCCGTGGTTAGACCATAGGATGTTGGCAAAAGGGGGTGATATCAAACGTTATATCGCTGATACAGCACGCGAATTTGGTATTACCGAACATATTCGCTATCAGCATGAAGTGCAGCAGCTGTCTTGGTCAAGTATGACTCAGCAATGGACGGCGATGGTAAAAAATCATAATAACGGTGACGTATTTACTTTAACCGCCAAATTCGTGGTGGGTGCGACTGGCTATTACGATTATGAGCAAGGCTATCGGCCTTATTTTGATAAAGAAGAGGCGTTCCAAGGTCGCATTGTTCATCCACAGCATTGGCAGAACCTTCACTATCAAGACAAAAAAATAGTCATTATCGGTAGTGGTGCTACCGCGATGACGTTGCTACCCGCATTAGTAGACGAAACTGCCAAGCAATGCGCACGCCATGTCACCATATTGCAACGTTCACCCACGTATGTGGCCAGTATACCGGGCGATGATTACGCGCTGGATTGGCTATCCGGTAGATTTTCTCCTTTATCAAAAGAGCAAGCTTACAGGGTGCTGCGCGCTCGCAATGTGTTGGTGCAACAAGGTACTTACCGAGCGGCTGTCTTTGCGCCCAAGGCCATGAAAGCACTCTTAAAACACGGTGTTAAAACCGAATTAAAAGGCAGCGATGTGGACGTAGCACATTTTGTGCCCGATTATAATCCTTGGGATGAAAGGCTTTGTGCGGTGCCAGATGGTGATTTATTCAAAGCCTTACACGGTAAACGTGCTGATATAGTGACGGATCAGATTCGCCACTTTACTAAGACAGGCCTCCTGCTCGAATCTGGTCAGCATCTTGATGCCGATATTATTGTTACTGCGACTGGGCTAAAGATACAAATGCTTGGCGGTGCTACCGTATATATTGATGGTCATGCCGTCGATATTGGGACTCGTATGACCTACAAGGCGACCATGATTGAAGGGGTGCCAAATATGGTGGCGCTGTTTGGCTACACCAATGCCTCATGGACGCTAAAAATTGACTTGGCATGTCAGTATGTCATGCGCTTGCTCGGTTACATGCACAAGCACCGCTATCAAGTGGCATTGCCGCACGCAACGACCGACCATGCCGAAGCACATATGCAAGCAGATACGGTCATGGGCGCATTATCGGCTGGGTATGTACAGCGTGCGAAAGACAGGCTACCAAAGCAAGGCGATCGTTATCCTTGGTACGTGACCAACAATTATCTCAGCGATCGCGTGATGCTAAAATATCGTAAAATAAAAGACGACTGGCTACACTTTAGCCGTTAATAAGGATGAATGGCTATGAGCGGCTATCAATAAAATTGGCCACTTGCTGGCTCAATATGTGCCATAAAGTCTCTTGTGCGCTTTTACTGCCCCAAGCATTGTGCGGGCTAAATATCACGCGTGGATGATTGGCAAGGGTTAATAAAGGATCGTCGCTTGTGATCGGTTCTTGTTCGAAAACGTCGCTGGCATAGCCGATAATGTGCTCACTATTGATTGCGTCCGTCAATGCCTGACTATCGACGATACCGCCGCGTGCCACATTTACAATTAGTGGCTGTTTGGTCGTTTTTGCCAAGGTGTCTTTATTGATGAGATGCTGAGTTTGTTCGTTTAGTGGGCAATGTAGCGTGATAACATCAGCACGAGCGAGTACCTCATCAAATGCAGTATAGTCATCATTGCGCGGCGCACAGCCTTGATGCTCCGCCCATAGTACGGACATACCAAAAGCGCGGGCAATTTCGGTAACACGTTTGCCAATCGTGCCGACGCCAATAATACCCAACGTTTTATTTTCCAGATCTATCAGCGGGATATCAAGCAAACAAAAATTACCGTTTGCCAGCCATGTGCCATCAGCGACTTTTTGATGATAATGGATACCTGCGCGCATAGCCGTCAGCATCAGCATAAAGGTGTGTTCAGGAACGCTTTTGACTGCATAACCAGCGACATTGTAAAGTGCAACATTATGCTTGTCACAAGCGTCTTGATCGACGTTATTCATCCCTGTGGC
Source organism: uncultured Psychrobacter sp. (assembly GCA_963925435.1). GTDB lineage: Bacteria > Pseudomonadota > Gammaproteobacteria > Pseudomonadales > Moraxellaceae > Psychrobacter. The sequence continues at coordinate 191,595 of CAWURQ010000001.1, forward strand.
AGTCAATTGGATTAGCTTGAGTTTGGGCAAGCTTGCAATCACATCAGCGCCAATCTGCACTTTATTGGTAATGATAATATCTGCGTCCTTGCAGCGTTCAATGATGAGATCAGTGTCTTTTGGCGTGTCATTATAAGTGATGTAATCGCTCACACCTGCTGGTGCTGGTAAGTTAATGCCATCAGAAAAAGTGCCTTTGTCTAAAAAAACCGCTTGCATGAGTCATCCTTAGCTATTGTTTTGATATCGAGAGTGATGAGCGTCTTAAGGTAGCACGTGACAGTTCTTAGTCAAAAACGAATCTGTTTTAGTCAAAAACGAATTTGCCAAATATCTTATAATATCAATGGCTATCGTAAGCCCTCTCTTGAAAATTCAACTTAACGCACTCATCTAGCCGCTAACGTTATATAATGGTTCGGTTTAACGGCTGGCTTGTTTTATATTACAGCATCGCGCACACATCTTTTGATGTAATGCTGCGTGAGTCACTTTAGCCGTATTATAGCCATCATAGCTATCTATTTTCTTATCATCTGAGTACAAAAAGACATCGCCCTATGACTATCTCTATCGCTTCATTGCACAGCACCGAATTCGCCGTTGGTCAACGTTATTTATCTGATACGGAGTCCGAGCTGGGCTTAGGTGTGGTCATCGATGTCGACGACCGATGTGTGCATATTTTATTTCCGCAAAGTGAAGAGACACGCGTCTACGCAAAAAACTCTGCGCCATTATCACGTGTGGTGTTCAAAGTCGGCGATAGCATCTATGACCAAGATGGTAAGTGCTATACCGTCAAGGCTGTTGACGAAGTGATGGGTGTGCTCAAATATGGTGTCGATGAGCATGAGAAGAGGCATCATGGAAACCCGTCTCGCTGCCAATATTACGTTGGCGAAACCGCTTGAGCGTCTGCTGGCTGGTCGTATTGAGCGCGGTGATTGGTATGAGCTGCGTCAAGATATCTTGCGTATGCAGTCAGCGCTGGCGGGTCATCCGCTCAAAGGCTTGATGGGTGCGCGTGTCGATATCATTGAGCATCAGCTCTATATCGCGCATGAAGTCGGCAAACGTATCGCGCCGCGTGTCCTACTGGCTGATGAAGTGGGCTTGGGCAAAACCATTGAAGCGGGTTTGATTATTCATCAGCAGTTACTGACGGGCAAAGCTGAGCGTGTGCTGATTCTCGTGCCAGACAGTTTGCAGTATCAGTGGATGATTGAGCTGCGCCGCCGCTTTAACCTAAACTTTGCCTTGTTTGATTTGGTGCGTACCGCCGCGATTAAAGAGCACGACCCTGAGCAAAACGTCTTTGCGACTGAGCAATGTATCATCGCTGGTATGGATCTGTTGCTTGACCATCCTGACTTATATGACCAAGCGATGGAGGCAGGGTTTGATTTATTGGTCGTCGATGAGGCGCATCATCTGCATTGGGATGAAGCGCAAGGCGGCAATGATAAGTACGACTTGATTGCGGACTTTGCCGAAGAAACACCAGGCGTCATGCTATTGACAGCGACGCCTGAGCAGCTTGGTGCGCAAAGTCACTTTGCGCGTTTGCGTCTGTTAGATCCGGATCGCTTTGATGATTTGGATGAGTTTATCGATGGTCAAGAAGCCTTTGCTGAAACAGCAGCCGTCGCTGGCGTGTTAATCGAAGACAAGCCCTTAAGTGATGGTCAAATTGCCGCGTTAAGCAGTCTACTGGATATCAGTATTGATGAGCTAGCAGCGATTAATGAAGATGAAAAACTGCGAACGTATGCGCTCAATGAGTTGCTAGATCGTCATGGTACTGGCCGTATCTTATTCCGTAATACGCGTGAAAGTGTAAAAGGGTTTTATGGTCGTAGCAGTCAGCCGTATCCACTGCCATTGCCTGAAGCATGGAAAGACAGCTATCAAACCAATGGTAAATTGCGCGAGCAGCTATGGGGCGAAGAAAACCAACCTGATGGTGGCTGGCTAGAAGACGACCCACGAGTGTCTTGGTTGATTGATATCTTGCGAGGTGAGCTTAAGCATAAAAAGGTCTTATTGATTGCCCGTAGTGGCGCGACCGTTGAGAGTTTAGAAGCGGTATTGCGTCTGCATGCAGGCATTAAGACGGCTATCTTTACTGAGCAGATGACCTTGCTTGAGCGTGACCAAGCGGCAGCATTCTTTGCCGATAGCGAAGGCGCGCAGATATTATTGTGCTCAGAGATTGGCTCAGAAGGTCGTAACTTCCAGTTTGCCAGCCAGTTGATACTATGGGATTTGCCCGCCAATCCAGATACGTTAGAGCAGCGTATCGGTCGCCTAGATCGTATCGGGCAAACGCAGCAAATCATGCTGCATGTGCCGTATGTACAAGGCACGGCGCAAGAGCGTCTTTATCAGTGGTATAACAATGCGCTGAATATGTTCAATCAGATTTCACCAACGGCGCAAAGCGTACAAGAGCAGTATATCCAAGAACTAAAGCCAATGCTTGAAGGTGCCGATACCGACGATAATCGTGACATCTACAAGACGTTATCGCAGAAGCGCTACAGACGCGATTGGGGCTAGAGGCACAGCTACAAGCGGGTCGTGATCGTCTATCTAGAATACAACTCGTGCCGTCCGCGTGTCGCTGGTCGTATCGCTGATGCCATGCGTGATTTTGATGGTCACAATCTATTGCCGCAGTTTATCGAGCGCTTTTTTGCCTCAGCCAATATCGATCACAATATCCAACGCGATGGCTCGTGGGTGATTGCACCGATTGACAGCACTGAGATTAGCGATTATATCGATGGCTTGCCACTTGGTGATGAAGACGGTATGACGTTGACTTTTGAGCGTGAGCAAGCGCTACAGCGTGAAGATATCGAATTTATCACGCATGAACATCCATTGATGCGCGCGATTTATGAGCTGGCGAGTACCAGCACCTTTGGTAATACCACGGTTGCGATGCTAAAAAGTGCCGCTGTGCCACAAGGCATGGTATTGCTAGAAGTGAACTTCCGCGTTGAAGCGATTGCGCCAAGATTGCTCAATTTGCCAGCGACCTTGACCACGCAAAATATCCGTGTCTTTATCAGTGAGCAGGGCAGTGATTTATCCGCACGTATCAGTGCCGATATGATCATGCCGCACATTGAGCGCTTGGATAAAAACCGTGCACGCCAAGTGATTAAAGTACGCGGCGATGTGATTGAGCAGCGTTATTATGAAGCTGAAGACATTGCCCGTCAGCAGTTGGCTGGAGATTGGTGAGCAAGCGAGTGCGCGCTTTAGTCAGCAGTGGTCACGTGAAATCAAACGCCTAAAGCATCTACAAACCATCAATCCCAACGTTCGCCCTGCAGAGATTGAGCGTTTAGAGCAGCTAAAAGCTCAAGGCGAGCAAGCGTTGAGCAATTTATCTTTAGTACCAGATTCTATCCGTGTACTGGTGGCAGTGAAGCCATAAGTTTATAAGAATATTAAAAAACGAGGTGTATCAGACATCTCGTTTTTTATGTTGAATACTGTTTTTATCGATTTTTTATTCTGTATTGCTTCGGTTAAATAAGCCGAGCGATACTTATAAGTAAGCGGTTAGTCTCTAGTCAAAGCCATCAATATTGGGTAAGATGTTTACCTTGCTAATTTGTAACAAATGCCTAAGTAACAAATACTGAGTGATAGCACTGCTATGACTGTATTTCCTGTTCTAAAATCTCGCTTGTGTATGGTTAGCAAGTGATTTCATATTATTTTAAATTCAAACGCAAAGGAGCTGTCGCAATATCATAATTATATTGATATCGATGGGTGCTGGGCGTTTTTGATAAAAATAAGGAAACCTGTCGTCATGTCTGATTATTCGCAACTGATTGATGAGCTGCTTTCTACTGTGGCGCTTATCGAAGTCACTCCTGATGTTTTTGAGGGTAAAAGCCATGACTATGTGGGCAGTCGCATTTTTGGTGGGCAAGTGCTCGCCCAAGCAATCATGGCAGCCGCGCATACGCTAGATAAAGACAAACCCTGTCATTCATTGCATGGATATTTTTTGCGTGGTGGCGACATCAATCAGCCCGTTATTTATCAAGTGCGCCGCTTACGTGACGGCCGTAGTCTGTCTGCGCGTGAAGTGACGGCCATTCAATATAAAGAAGTGCGCGGTAAGCCGCCTGTCGAGCAAGTGATATTTTCGATGATTGCGTCGTTTTCACCGATGGAAGAAGGCTTAGAGTATCAAGAAGATATGCCCGTTTATCCACCGCCTGAAGATTTGCTGGCAGAGCAGGATTTAAAAGAAGAGTATGTAGGTAAAGTGCCAGACGCGCTTAAAGCACGCTTTATGCGTCGTCGTCATGTCGAGATTAAACCTGTTAAACCGCGAGACCCGATTCATCCAGAGCCGATGAAACCTAAGCAGGCCAACTGGTTACGTATCCGCGAGCTGGGCAATCAGCCAGTGGCTATTCAGCAAGCCTTATTGGCATTTTCGTCTGACTTTTATTTGGTAGGCACAGGGCTAATGTCCCATGGCGTGAGCTTTATGACCAGTGGTTTGCAAGCCGCCAGTATCGACCATTCGATGCATTTTCATCGTGATTTTGATCTAAATAAATGGATGCTATATGACATGTGGAGTGATACAACGTCTAACGCCAAAGGTCTAAATCATGGTCAGTTTTGGCAGGACGGCAAGCTGGTTGCCACGGTACAACAAGAAGGCTTGATGCGTTTGCGTGTGCCTAAGTCCTAGAATCCAGTCTTAAAGGTTTAATTCTTAAAAGCTGTCTCAAAATTTAGACTTATATCGTAGAACCTTGAATGATAAAAAAGTTCTAAGCCCTACTTTTAAAACGAGTCTAAAAATAGCGCTTAGAGTTTACAGTTAAAAGTTTTATTATCGATTCTGAATTTAATGCTCAATAATTTTTATCATAGCGCGAGGCAGTCCTAAACTGTCTTGCGCTTTTTGTTCTGATAACCATTTAAAGGCTATCTCAGCCGCTGCCAGTTTTTCATTCAGCTCGTTTATTTGCTTAGCGTCAATCGTTAGTTTACGCGGTGTCAGATACCAGTGAAAATGCGTCAGTGAATGCTTAATAGGATCGTCACCCAGCAATGTGCGACTGGTTGATTCTGCGACCAATTTGTTTTCTGTCAGCCATTCATTGATAATTTGCTCAGCAGTGGTAAATTCTGCTTCGTATATTTTTTCATTACTACGGACATCGCTTGCTACTTTCGATGGCTTATCATTGCTCGTTTCTGATTCTTTAATAGCAGTTTTGCCAGTTGCCTTGCTATTCGCTTTACCGTCAACTTTTTCTACGAACTGTAATGGCAAGCTCCACAGTCCGCCCCAAATACCATTATCAGGGCGTTGTAGCCACAGTAGGTTGCCATCAATATCTTCAATCAATAGCGCATTGCTAAACTTACTCGGTTTGGGCAGCTTTTTGGCTTTAACAGGGTAGTCGGTCTCGCGCCCCTCAGCATGTGCTAAGCAGTCTTCTTGCAACGGACATAATAGACAAGCAGGCTTGCTACGTGTGCATAAGGTCGCACCCATATCCATCATGGCTTGCGCAAACAATCCTGAGTCATCGACAGGCGTTAAGCGCTCCGCTAATGCCCATAGATCTTTGGTCGTAGCAGATTTGGTAATGTCACCATCGACGGCTGCCCAGCGTGTCAATACCCGTTTGACATTGCCATCGCAGATGACGCCATAGTGATGCAATCCCATTGCCATAATCGCGCCAGCGGTGGATGGCCCAACACCAGAAATCGCCTCCCAACCTGCGAGCGTCTGTGGGAAGTCGCCTGTCTCATCAATCACTGCGACTAGTTGCTTCGCGCCTTTATGCAAATTACGTGCACGCGCATAGTAGCCAAGACCTGCCCAATGCTCAGCGACCACATCCCACTCTGCTGCGGCTAAATCCTGTACGGTTGGAAAGGTGTCCATAAACCGTGCAAAATAGGGCAGTACGGTGGTGACTTGTGTTTGCTGAAGCATCACTTCTGATAGCCAAACGATATAAGGATTTGGCGTGTCGGTCTGGTGCTGCTGCCACGGTAAATCATGGCGACCGTTTTTGGCAAACCAATCGAGAAGGCGCGGGGCGAAGGAGTTAAGGGAAGAGGTGGTGTGGTTAAAAGTTGTGTCAGAAGATTCAGAATTAGCAATTGGCTGGGTCATAGGCAGGTTTTTCATTAATAAAAATTAAAATAGATTGAGAAAGGAGAAGGCAAAAGAGTGAGCAATTATAATTACTCACTAGTATATAGGGCTTAAGAGATATAGGGCTTAAGAGTCCGTAAATAAAGAAGATAAAAGCTCTTGACTGCAATGGGTTATTACAATTAACGATAAACGCTATCTAAGGTTTTACCTGCTTCATTTTTCCATACCAACCAACCGTTAGCATTACGTCCAGTAACGATCTGAGCTGCCCCACTCGGTGTCTTAAAGAGATAATCTTCATTGAGTTTATAAGAATTACTGTCATATTCAACTAAAAGATTACTAACTATCATCTCTTCTTGCTTACGAACTCCCCATTTCCCTATTGAGTTTATTTGCTTTTTACGTAGTAACGAACCTGCCAATACTACAAAGCCATCATTGTCATAATAGCCTTGCGCTTCGGCATCTATTGCTTTGCAATAAAATAATATAGGCTCAGGATAATGAGAGATCTTGTCAGTCTGTATTGCTACTTGATTAGCATGAGAGGCAGTAGCTGTCACATTTTTACTATTAAAACGATTGATACTTAAAGACTCAAAAATAGGCTGTCCTAACGTTGATAGTAAAACATCTAGGGTGTGAAAAAGTTCTTCACAGTCGGCTTTCAATGGTTCAGGAGTATGGGGAAGGTTACCATTATTGCCATTTTTTATTTCGTAGCGACCAACTTCAGTGGCTGAAGCGATGGCCTTATACTCCATATATAACGCATGAGTTTGAGTCATAGTATTATTGGTTGAGAGCATCACAAAAGCACGCGTCCAAAAGTTTTTTTCATGGTGTTGATTAAGCCTTCTTTTCAAATCGCCAGTTTGTCCGATATAAAGTAATGGTTTATCTATACCATCAGTATCACCAATCAAAAAATACAAGCCAACTTGATTGGCATCTGGCATCGCAAAAAAGTCATCAATGTGTATACGTGGAATTTCAATCAGACGCACTGTACGAGTGGTCATCTCAGCCAAACGCAACCCGCGAGGATTGCCCTTTGGTAGATAGATTTGAATAGTTTTAGCAGATGGAATAGATAAATTCATAATAGCCTGTATCATTGATCAAAGTTACTTCCGATTCTGGCGTGTACGCTTTTTGCGTAGACGTTTTTCTTCCTCGCGGGCTTTGCGCTTCTCTTCAGCAGCGATGCGCTGTTCTGCAACGACGATTTCTTCCGCTTCGTTTATGTAGTTTCTAATATTTAAGAATTTTTTCTAAAATAGAATTATCAGTAAGTAATTCAAGATTTTTATTAAAATTCAGTAAAAGGCTTTGTATCGATTCTTTATTTGCTTTCAGTAAAGTGAACCAATTACTTAGCTCAACTTGTTTTTCATAATTAGGAAGCGGAACTACTATACTATTTAGCTGTTTAATTGAAATAAATTTTTGTGCAACCCCTGTGGCTATCTTATTTAAATCCATGCTTTGTAATAAATGGGCTAAATAAGGCGTAAATACCTCTGTTTCGTTTTTTATTTCTAGACTTATTGCATTACTAGTTAACCAATAGGGTTCAGATGATAAATGGATATTTCCACAATACATTCCAACCTTACCAATAACGATTGAACTATTACACCTATTTGCTTCTTTATAATAGCCTATAACCCCATTACCTCCAAAAACTGGATATGCTCCATTACTGGATACTTCCGATTTATTAAGGTTAGACCCACTCCTAAGTTCACATATGCTCTGTACAGTCACATCTTTGAATTGCTCAACATCTATATTTTTTGATGCGTTTTCAAAATAGTTTTCAATTGATTTGATCAGAGCTGATTGCTCTTTTTTCAATGAATTAATTTTTTCTATTTTATCAAAACTAAACCTTTCTTCATTTTTCGGTAATGAAAACGAAAGGTTAGAGGTTCCATCTGCTATTAAGGACTGCTTATCTATTAGGCAAGAATTCTCACCGACTCTCCTACTTGTAAACTGAGAAATAAACTCTTCAAAGTCACTATAACCAATTGAATTAAGTCTATTTAAAGGCTTCTTAGTATTTAACTCATAAAGCCAAATATCTTCTCCTGGGGTCGTGTTTTCAAAAAACAAAACACTAACCTTCATTCCTGTATATGGTGCTAGCACTCCTTCCGGAAGGCTTAAAATAGAGTGCAGGTTAAACTGAGTTAATAGTTGACCTCTTAACGTGTCCAATTGGTTAGTACTACTAAATAAAAGGCCATTAGGCACAATCAGAGCCGCTTTGCCATTTTTCGCCAGCTTATTCATAGAATGCTGAAGAAACATAGCCTCTAAATTACCAGTGTATCCATTGCCGTAATACTCGTGCTTACTAATGTCTGAGGCTTTACCAAACGGTACACCCGAAAGAATTAAGTCGTACTTTAAGTTATCTTCAATTAGTAAAGAATCAAATAACGTTATCTGTTTAATATCAATACCATTTAAAAGTAAATTAAGTATCCCAATTAAATAAGCAAAAGGACTAATGTCATTCCCTATAGCCTTAAAATTCCTATTCTCATAAGTCTTAGATAGGTACTTTTCAACTTCCACAAACGTACGACCAGTACCCATAGCCGGGTCGTAAATACTTGTTTGAGGTCTAGGATCAATTACTTCAACGATTGCCTCAACTAAAGATTTTGGAGAGTGGAAAGCACCTGAAGAGCTTGAGTCTTTAACCATAATTAATAATAATTCATCAAAATCAATTTTTAGAAATTCATAAAAATCGAGATTTTCTAACTCATATAACGCAGCCTCTAAAATTTTTAAAGAGCGGATGCGAAGTGGAATATTATTAAATATAACTTCAATGTTGCTCCAGCTATTATCATCTAAAAAGTGATTACGAAAAAAACTTTGGTTACCACGAATTGTTTCATGAAATATGTTTTTTATAGTAGAAAAATCATTATTTATTCTCCCGTGTTCCAAGTCATTAATTTCGGAGAATAGCTCCCTAAATGATTTTCTGCGCATATTACTTTGGCTATTTAAGGCAACATCATAAAAATATTTTATTAAAAGCAATAATGATAACTGCTCTATTGCATCTATTGAGTTATTGATACCAGTATCTTTTCTTAGTAACTCAACTATATATGCCAATTTATTATTAGAGTTATTCATTAGTGGCCACCAAATAATTATACATCTTTACAATATCTTCACTTATTTCCGCTTCAGGTACTAAGTTTATAAATTTTTCTGCCTTAATCACACAAAATCCTGTATCTATTTTTATATAAGGATCTATCACATCCTTGATAAGAACCGATTCTAATGATGCTAGCTTAATATTATAATCTCCATTAGTTGAGTAATCCCCTGAACTGCCTACTACCAATTTTGTTCTATTACCTAAGTCCAATGTATCATTTAATTCATTAATATCTTCTTTAAGGGATGAGGGGCAAATAAGATAATGCTTAATTTCCCTTCTTTTCCAAGAAAGTAGGTGTGATGTTAGCTGACCTTTATTGAATTTTTTTATTCCATCCTTCTGTACTAATAGATCACACTGACCAGTACCTATATTTGTTAAGGAAAACTCATCTCGATCACATATTAAGTAAACATTTTTAGTATTATGAGGATGACCTTCTAAATAATTTGTAAAGTTTTCAAGTCGTTTTAATTTACTGTCGCCAAAAACCTGAGTGTTTTTTTCATAGCCAGACTCCTGCTTTATAACAACGAATTTTTTGAAAAATTTATTCATTTTAATCGCGTCATCTTGATTTTTTGCTAACTTCTTAATTGCTAACAACATAAAGATTTCCCAATCATCCTCATCATCTATGAAAACAATATTTTCTGCAATTGACATAACTTTAAGCTGCGTACTATTGATTTCTGATAAGTCAGTTAATCTAGAAGCAAGATAGCTGATTTTCTCTCCCAATTTTATTTGCCCATTTTCAACAACTCGAAGTCTTTTTATACCAGATTTGGAAATTGAATCGAGTAAATGAGTAGTAGTAATAGCTTTGCCACTTATTCCATTAAATGTTGCCCATAAAAGGGTAATATTTTTATAATGAAGATGTGAGTCAGCCTCATCAAACAAAAACAGAGTATTTTCTCTATCAAATAGATCTACTAGCGCATAAAGAAAAAGTAATTGATACTCGCCATCGCTTAGATCTTCCAAGCGTAAAGTTTTATTACCCTCATCTTCCAATTCATTAACTCTTAAAAATTCAACTTCAACGCTATTTTTAACAATAAAATAATCATTATCAGCAGCTTGTGTAAAGAACATGATTTTTGAGTCGAAAGAGGGTTTTTCATCAGCTTCAAAGGACACTTTGGAAAGTATATTCTGAGTTAAGTTAACTGTTTTGAGAGCTATTGAGTCACTAAAATCATAGCTTTCATCAATTAGAGCATGAACAAAATTTTCTAAAGTCCGGTGGTAGGCTTTATTTGTAATAACGTCGCTATTACCACTCGCTTCTTCCTTGCCTGCCTGCTTTACTTGCTCTACATAGGCTTTATCAACTTTAACATCAAAAGAGAGCTTTGTTGACTCATCTTCATCCAATTCACTTTCAACAACGTAGTTATTCTGCCTTAAAAATGTACGTACTAAACCATTATGATCGCTTGTTGTAGATAAAAATATTAAAAGTTTCGCAAGTGATTTATCATAATAAAAACAATCTAAGCTAAGTGCTCTTTTGTTTGCTCGCTCAGTATTTAAATAGTGAGCGAATCGCTCAGAATAACTTTCATTTTGCCCTGAAGAAAAACAAACAACTTTATAATTCTCGTAGAGATTGCTGTCCGGCTTTAGTTTTTCATCAAAAATGGATTTCAAAATTGATGATTTACCAGAGCCATTCCCGCCTATGAACGTAGCAATTTTGTCAAACTCTAGCTGCTGAGGATGGTCATAAAGGACATTAGCTGGTAGAGGAAGTGAAACGGTTGTCATCAATAATATTCCTTTATGTAGCCGTATGCTCTATCAAACAGTATTTGATATTTGTGGAGCTTATATTTAAATAATGTCTTGCGAAGTGATTCAGTGCTCATAGCGAAAACATATTAAAATTCGTTACTGAGCTACAGCTACAGAATACGTTTGCTGTCTCTCTACCGCTACCAGACAATAATTTTCTAGGGTTGGTTTCTCTGCCTGACGGACAGGTTTTCACTTCTACATGATTGGTTTTATGTCTATCAAACTTACTTCCGATTCTGCCTTGTACGCTTTTTGCGTAGACGTTTTTCTTCTTCCTTAGCTTTGCGCTTCTCTTCTGCGGCAAGTCGTTGTTCTGCGACGACGATTTCTTCTGCTTCAATCATGGCTGGGGTCTCAAGCGTAATACGACCAATCTTAGCGCTACGCAGCTCATTCACGAGGATCTCAGACATCCGGTAAGTATCGACTTGATTACCCGAACGCACACAGCCACGATTGCGACCAGCCACTTCAAAAAACTCCCAATCTGTCTTTGGCAATTCGTCAATTTTATAGCGAGCTTTTAGTAGTTCAGGATAGGCGTGCATCAAGTATTCAGCGGTGTAGCTGGCCACATCAGCAAAGTCAAAAGCCGTATCTCGAATACCGCCCGTTGCAGCTAAGCGATAGCCAGAGTTTTCGTTTTCAACCTTTGGCCATAGCATGCCGGGTGTATCATAGAGCATGATATCGTCGTCGAGCTTAATCAGTTGCTGAGACTTAGTGACGGCTGGCTCATCGCCTGTTTTTGCCACGGCGCGCCCAGCTAGCGTATTAATCAATGTGGATTTACCGACGTTTGGAATGCCCATAATCATGGCTTTAATCTGGCGACCTGTTCCCACTTTATTGGGTACGAGTTGTTTACAGATGGCGATGATGCGTTTTACATCATTGGCTTTTTCAGTATCGCAAGCAATGGCTTTGACACCGTTTTGCTGCTCAAGATAGTCCATCCATGCTTGGGTCAATTCAGGATCAGCAAGGTCGGCTTTATTTAAGATTTTGATGACAGGTTTTTCGCCGCGTAATGCCGCGACCATTGGGTTTTCACTACTATGAGGAATGCGCGCATCGATCACCTCGATGACCACATCCATCTGCGGCATGATTTCTTTGATTTCGTTGCGGGCTTTGTTCATATGCCCAGGGAACCACTGAATACTTACTCTCTTATCCATCTGCTTTCATAACCTTTTATAAAAAATGCTAAAAGTAAAACAATTAACGTTTACTTTCTAGTGGTGCTCAGTTTACTACAGAACCAACATGCTCACGGCATAATTTCACCCAACCCGATTTGCCATTATTCTTGATTCTGGTTTTCTGTTTCCTTGTGCGCTGGCGGTAAAGGTGCCAAATACCCGATTAACAATATCAAGCTGCCAGCACCAAGGAATGAGATTACCCGCCAAATCGCCTCAGTCTGTGATAAATCAACCAAGACCAGTTTAAGCACAACGACGCCGAGCAATCCAATACCCATAAACCAAAGCGTGCGTTGCCAGTAGCGACTTGCCATGATGGTGGCAACTAAGGCCAAAAGTGTCCATAAAATCGTCAGCCCAGTCTGCACTTGCTCACTTTGCCACGCGCCACCTTGAGCACCGTCCCATAGCGGTGTACCGATAAACGTGTGTAGCGTTCTGACTAACATACTGGAGATCAGCCAAAAGCTGATAATTCCTAACCCAATCAGTAAATTATCACCGGTAAATAGGTGCTTGGTTTTGGCACCTGCACTTGCTTCGATAAGTGTTTCGCCTCGGCTTTGTTGGCTCACATAATAGAGACTAAAACCAACCAGTAGCGTCAGCCATGATGTGACATCATATAGGTTCAGCAGTGGAAAATAGGGCAAATCCCAAATCACACCGTCATAAGACCAATTGGTAATGATGACCCAGCACAGAGCCATCGGAGTGAAGGCAATAGCGCAGTTTAATAGTGCCCGCTGCCAATCAAACCAGTGCAGCCAGCCTTGATTTCGCTCGTCATGCACTTTCTGATTTTGCTTGAGATAATTGGCAGCGCGATAGCTGAACCATAATCCTATCAATATCAAGCACGCTGGGATCAAGACAGCCATGACACCATTAGAGTCTGGAAGTCCGTAATGAGCAGCCGCACCAATAAGCAAAATCCCTGTAGCGAGCCAGCTTGCCCCAGCGTAGCGTGAAGTATGCTTATTGTCTGACCACACTTTTAACCAGAGCTGACCGACAATCAACCAGCCAGCTATTAAGGCTGTAAATATCAGCCATTCGACTGTCGTCCATGCCAAATTTAGTTCAAATTTTTGTGGTAATTGTAGTACCAGCATCAGACAAAACAGCAGCAATAATCCCTGACTGAGCTGTCTGATCTCTACCCACAGGCGGTAACGATTGATAACCCAATAAGCACTTAAGCTAATAAGTGCCGCCAGCGCAACCAGTGTCGTCCTTGACTGCCAAATATCAAACCAATGCCGCAAATCAAGCACCAGCACTTGCAGCATCCAAGCCATCGCGGTCAATGTTAAAAATTTTATCACGCTAGGACTGTGCCAAAGGAGTTTAAATGCGATACTTTGGCTATTGATTGAGGTCAGCCATTGTCGCGCAGCTTGGGTGCTGATGCCCAATGCATTGGCGTAAGTGTCCAGCGCATCTGAGCTACTGTGCAATTCTGAGGCGTATAGGACAGAGGGTACTACGTCGCCATTTAATTTATTCGTTAACACAGCAGGAGAGTTGCTGGCTCGTAGGATAAAGACGATTGCTAGATAGCTGATCGCCGAAATGCTTAAGGCTAAAACAGGATAGTTTTCGTTATCAAATATCACGTTCGTCACTAGCATACCGATACTGATGAACTGCAATAACAATCCAAACAATACTGACCAAGCGCGCAGCGAGCGTCTACCAAACCAGACCAACGCCAGCCCTTGCACTGACCAACCAAAGGCTATCCATTCGGCATCTAAGGCCAATGGAATGACTAGTGCTAAAAACCCAAACCCCAAAGCCAGCATGCCTTCAGTAATTAAAGCATAACGCTGACTGCGCTTAATAAATATCCAGCCCAACCCAAGATACACAGCGGCCAAAATTCCACTGGTAATGGTCAAAGCATTAGGAACATTATCGAGTAAGGCGGCAAATAAACCAAAGGCCAGTAGCGGCACCGAAAATAATAAACCTGTATCAATAGGAAACAGATAAGTCGTCTGTTTATTGTCCAGAGTTTTTACGGTGTCTGTTTTGTCATTGGTGGGATGATTTGTATTAAATGCAGATTCATTAAGGGTGTTATAGCTGATGATTTGCTGTGCATAGCGGATGACGACGAACAAGTAGAGTAGCCAATGTAGGGCAACCAACGTTACTAATAACCAGCGCTGCGACTCAATGACAGTCGTCAAATCCTCACTCATGCCCCAATAATAGGCCAGCCCAAATGTCACGGTTGCCCCAAATAAATTTAATATTTTCCAAGGACGATAATGAGCAATAATAGCAATCGTGACATTTAACAGCAAATAATAACTGAACAGGACGACCAGACTTCCGGTATCTTCACTGGTTAAAATGGGCGCAAAAAAACCACCAGACAAGGCCAATAGTGCTAAAGGAAACGCATTTTGACGCACAGCAAAAGCAATGGTAATCGCAGATAATAAGCCAAGCCCAATAAAGCTCGGAATACTCGGGATGATTTGGTAAACGCTATAAGCAAAAAAGGTGCTCAAATAAGCAATGGCTAAGCCTGTGCCTTGTAAGGTAATGCCATAGGAGAAGCGCTTTGCCGTTAGCTTTAGCCCCAGTCCTGCCAATCCTAACCCTGCAATGCCTATGGCCATAAGCTTTACAGCAATCGAAATCTCTACATATTCGCTCAATAGACGTAGCAATAGCACCACACCTATCAGCAATACCAGTACGCCGACACGGACGACTAAATTGCCACCGAAAAACCAGTTTTTGATGGAATGAAGCAATGACGTGACGATCGGCAGCGAGCGCTCATCAGGCTCTATGGGCGCGTCTCGTTTTTTGGTTGTGGCAGTGGTTTTTGTGGTGGTTTTCGTAATAATTAAAGAGCGGTCATCCACTGATGCTGTATCAGAGCGATTTGACGGCAGATTTGCTAAAGGCGTAGATGGCAGTGATGGCAGCCACGGATGTGACGTTTCATCTGAAGATAAGCCATTGTTTTTTTGTTGCTCAAGCTCGATTTGTAGTTTGGTTATATCACGGCGCAATTGCCCGATCTGCCGATTTATCTTGGCATATAGTGCGACAACCGCGATCAATAAAGCCGTAAAAGCCAGCCAACCCAATTGGGTTATCAATAGATATAACATCGTCACACTCAATCCAGCTCATAATAAAGTGATAATGACGTGATTTAATCAGAAGTACAAGACAGGCTATGTCACTCTCACTGATTCAGCGAATGACTGGCAGCAATAAAAAAGAGGCCAGCTCAAATGTTTAGCTGACCTCTCATTGACTTCTTGTTTGCTTCAATTTTACAAAGCAATCTTTTCACATGCTTGGTTAAAGCTTATGACAAGTTGGCTTTCATAAACTCCAGCATGTTTTCCCAGCTTTGCTTAGCGGCAGCTTCGTTGTAGCCAAGATCCGCATTATTTTCAGCGGCGCGCTCGTCTGCATGTGGATTGGTAAAACCGTGTTTGGCATTGTCGTAGACATCAATTGTATAGTCGACGTCTGCTGCGTCTAGCTCTTTTTTGAGCCCTTCAATCGCGTCCATTGATACCATCGAGTCATCACGACCATGAGCCACCAATACTTTGGCCTTGAAGTTTTTATCAGCGGGCTGTTTTGGTGTTGGGTTACCATGGAAAGTTGCAACCGCTTTCAGTGGCATGCCCTCACGTGCCATGTCTAGTACGACTTTACCGCCGAAGCAGTAACCAATCGCTGCTAGATTGTCACCATTGACGGCCAATTGATCACTAAAGTCATTGAGAATCAAGCGGCAACGTGCCATGAGCATGTCCTGATCGGCAGTTACTTGCTCCATCCACATGTTGGCTTGCGCTGCGTCTGTGGTTAGTTTGCCTTCGCCATAGACATCCATCGCAACCGCGGCATAACCTGCTTCAGCCAAACGCTCAACGACTGATTTTGGATGGTCGACCACGCCCCACCATTCTGGCGCGACCAAAATACCGGCCACAGGATGATCGTCTGAAGCGTTTTCTGGCAGTGCCACATAGCTGATAAGTTCAACATTGTTCTCGGTTGTACTGATTAATTCAAAAGTCTTAATTGACATATTATTGTCCTTTTTTATGTTGTGAGTTTTATTTATTTGTCATTGTAATAGTTCGTTTTTCTAACTTGTACTACCTTAACGCCCATATCTAGCAAAAACAGCTATAATAGTGTAACGCTCTTTATCAAAATGCTACTGCACCTTTATGACTATAAATTTGTTAAACAAAAATGATGACAACTCAGACTTGTACTCAGATCATGATTCACCTGTTACGCCTGAGCAATCTGTGACGTTGTTCCCTGAGACCACAGCAACCAATCCATTGCGCCCGCAGTTTTGGTCACGCTTTGCGTTAACAGAATTAAATCATAGCGAGTGGGAAGCGTTGTGTGATGGTTGTGGCAGCTGCTGCTTAATTAAGTACATCGACGAAGATGAGAATGGCGATGTGGATGAAGAACTGGTCGAATATACTGATGTCACTTGCCAGCTGATGGATTGTGCGACGGGATACTGTCAACACTATGCGACACGTCAAGAGCATGTGCCAGATTGTATTCAGCTGACTATGGATAACTTGCCAAACATGATGTGGCTGCCTGCGCATTGTGCTTATAAACGTTTGTATAAAGGACAGAGTTTACCAAGTTGGCATCTGTTATTGACTCAAGATGCCGTGGTGACGCAGCAACAAATGCGCGCTGCCAATGTCGGCGTGGCTGGTCGCTGCGTGAGTGAGACTGGCATGTCTGATGAAGAGATGGAGACGCGTGTGATTAATTGGGTAAAACCTTAGATGGTTTCAGTTTTTACCCTTTTACACAATATTATTCAGCCACATGAGATGCGGATTCGGCCTGTGCTTCGGCATCTGCTTTTGAGTGAGCCAATGCTGGCATCGGAATACCTTGGCGAATTTGCTGAGAAAACGCGCGACCATTCATACCAGATGCTACGTCGATTTGATTATTAAATCCTCTCACTTTTGGGTTGATATGCGTGCGCTCATACCACGTGTCCATTGACCACTGCTGACCGTTCTGCTCTGGATTGGCATTAAGCATACCGACATCATATAGATAGTTTGGTAGCCAGCCAGATACCCAAATCCGATAATCCCATGGCAAACGATCACCACTGACGATACGCGCCATATAAAAGATGATATTGGTACAGTTACTGAGCAGTGTATTGTACCACGCAGGCGCTGCATTCAAGTCATCGGCAGCAGTCAAGATAAGACTCAAATAGTGATCTAACCTCATGCTGTTGTAGATTGCTGACGGGAAACAGATAAACCTGCTCACCGCGTGCGTTACTGCGGGTATAGATAATATCGCGCTCTTCTGCGGCAATAAGGCTCAACTCATAACGTCTAAAGAACCCAGCAAGCGCAGAAAAAGACTCGTTCTCTTCTTTACGAATCTCAAATGAAAAGGCAAGTGGTCTATCATCTTCAAATCGAAAACTGACCAAGGTATGAGCAATTAGGGGCCCCATCCAATAAGAGTTGGTGACATCGACCCCAGATAATTTAGACAAATCAATCGTGCGTGTGTCCCAGCGCTCGGTCGCGTCCTCTTCTGTATGCCAATCAAAGTTGCGAACATTGGTCAAGGTAATCAAATCAGGGTTGGTCGCATCGCGCTCATACGAGACCTGCTGGCTCGACCTCAGCCATCCAGTCTCGCTCTTGCTTTGGCTCGATAGCAAAGAACCAACCAAGCCCTAGCGAGCCAAACAGCGCATATATGCCGATTAGCCATTTGACTGCTGTATTTTTGCTGAGTGATGGTTTATTAGCAGTACTGTAGTCCACTTTGCAGAGATTTTTGTGACAGTTCCCAATAACGCGTACTTAGCAGCGCAGCTAATATAGCCAACAATTCGCTAGTGTCGCACAGCCAAGTCAATACTGAGCTACGCCATACTGATACCAAATTGCGAGTAACAACCATACGCTGATAGCAATCACGTAACGGCAATAAAAAAGTCACAAGACGCTGTCGCCATGTAGGCTTTGGCTGTTTACGTCTCATGTTTCGCGTTTTAAGTCAGGTTTCTAAACCACGGTTCAAGCCACGACTGTCTGACCGTCGACTGCGTGAACGCGACGAGAGTAAGCGAGAAAAAACGGAACGTAGCGACATAGGATTTGTTTTGATAGATAAAGGCTTTGACCATAGCAAAGTTTATAACACACTGACAGTACAATTTGAGTGAATTTGTCGTTGAATGTCGGTGAGCCTTGCGATAAAGTGAAGCTAATTTATACTGGGTTTATTTATGAGTTAATCATAAACACCTGTTTTATTTGCTACTTTTATCCCCATCTAGGTCTACTTGTTGTTTGATTATTATTGTTCATTGTCATTGATACTAAGTTGTTATTAACTAAAGAGGTTAAATCACACCACCATGTCTGACGACACTCCCAGCCCGAGTAGTTGGTCGATGCGCGGCTTAAAACGCTGGCTATCGACCGCCCCCGAAACCCGTGATGAACTGATTCGTTTGGTACAAGACTCGCGCCAGTTCTTAGAGCCTGATACTGTTGATATGTTAGAAGGCGTGCTCGATCTGCCTGCGACACAAGTGCGCGAAATCATGACACCGCGTCCGCAAGTGATTGGTCTTGCACGAAAGTACCAGTCTTGCTGAAGTGATGGATATCATTCTTGAGACCACCCACTCGCGCTATCCTGTATTTGACAGTCAAGATGATGATGCCGTCATCGGTATCTTATTGGCAAAAGATTTGATTCCTATCCTTGTCCATATGGTGCGTAACCAAGAAGACAAAATTGATAGCAAGCGTCTTAGAGACTTGGTACGTCAGCCGCTATATATTAGTGAGACGGCACGTTCTGATACATTGTTACGCTCATTGCAGCGGACGCAAGTACACATGGCGATTGTCGTCGATGAGTTTGGTAACTTTGGCGGTGTGGTCACGATGGAGGACTTGCTCGAAGAAATCGTTGGTGACATCGTTGATGAGCATGATGACTTTGATGAAGACAGCGATATCAATAATATCATTGCTGATCCCGAAAAACCAAATACATGGCGTGTGCAAGCGTCTACAGTGATTGAAGACTGTAATGATGAGCTTGGCAGCCGCTTTGATGATACCGATGTCGATACCATGGGCGGTCTGGTCATGCAGGCACTTGGATATGTAGGTGACCTAGAAGGCGAGAGCGTCGTGATAGATGATTGGAAAATTACCATTACTGATGTAGAAGGCCGTTTTATCCAAAACTTAGAACTGACCAAAACGAACGTGGAGCAACAAATATTGATAGGCAGTCATTGACGCGTACTGTCTTTATACTGATGATCTATCTGATGAATATAGTGATTCTAATAAAACAGAACTTTCTATCCAACGCGGACTGGATAATTTTTCTGCATGCAGGCATTCGCAGACAGAGGCTACGATGAAATTCATTCCAGTTCCGCTGCTTGTTTTATCTGACTCTTTAATAGACACGTTGCGGTCGTGTACTTTTAGGCCACTGGGGTTTTAGCTACGCAAATTTACCCATTGATAAGATTAGACTGGTATCATGGGCGGATTTGATTTTTATACCAAACCCAAAAAATACGCTTAGCTGTGTCAACTCGTTTAGCCTCCATGCGTAGTACAGACACTTGTTTTCCTTGCTATTCTGATTTTTGCGATGGGATTGAATACGATATAAAACATGATACGGTTCACTTTGGCTTGGCTTTTGACTGAATACTGAAGCTTTAACATTTTAGGAAATATGGTTTTGGATAACTGCTATGCGTCTGTCTACTGTTGATTTACAAAAACGTCTGAACCCCGATAAGCCAAAGGGTTTGCCTATGGGGCTGACGGTACTAATTGCTTGGCTGGCAGGGGCTGTATTTATACTTGCGCTCGCGCCTTATGGTATTTGGCCAGTTAGCATTGGTATCACCTGCTATTTTATATGCGTTATTGATGCCTGAGATGACAGGTCGCCGCGCCTTTCTTATCGGTCAGGCCTACGGTACAGGGCTGTGGTGTGTGGGCGCATTTTGGCTATATACCTCTATCCATGTCTATGGTGATACGCCCGCATGGCTTGCGCTGATTATGATTGCGTTGATGGGTCTGGGCATGGGGCTTGTTCCACGGCTTTTTGGCGTTAATCTTTAATCGAGTGGTCGGCAAGCAGCCGTTATCTTTTGCGGCTCTGTGGATATTACAAGAGTGGATGAAAACGTGGCTATTTACCGGTTTTCCGTGGCTGTTCGTTGGTTATGCTTTACTGAGCAGTATTGGTTATCCTCACTAGCACCTGTCGCTGGCGTCTTTGCGGTTTCTTTTGTTGCCGTATTATTGGCTGCAAGTGTGGTTGAGCTGTTGCGTCGTCGTGGTGGTTATATGATTCCATCGCTGGCGTTGTTAGTCATTAGTAGCGCGTTATGGCTGATCAATCCGCAATGGACGAAACCAAAAGGCACGCCTGATTTATCGGTATCGCTGATCCAAGGTAATATTCCGCAAGATCTAAAATGGCTCACTGAGTATCAAATAGAAACGCTAAAAATCTATGCAACCTTGACCCGTACAGAGTGGGGACGTGACATCGTCCTATGGCCTGAATCATCGATTCCGATGTTTCAGACGGAAGCAGTTGGTTTTATCAATGAAATGGTCAAAATGGCCAAAGAGACTGACACCACATGGGTGACGGGTATTCCTTATAAGGATGAAGCAGCGTTTGATGCCAGTACAGATAAATATCCGCCGTTTTATAATAGCGTGGTTGCCTTGGGCGCACAGGCAGAAGGACTGTATAAAAAGCAACGTCTGGTGCCGTTTGGGGAGTATATTCCTTTCGAAGGCGTGCTAGATATTTTGCCAAACTTAGCGGGTAGCCAAGACATCATGAGCTATAGCCGTGGTAGTGATCAGCAGTCGCCGCTGCGTGTGCGAGGGCACAATCTAGGTGCAGCCATCTGTTATGAAGTGGCGTATCCAGATACCACGCGGAAAAATGCGATTGGTACGGATTTTTTATTGACTATTTCAAACGATGCTTGGTTTGGCACGTCCGCAGGTCCGTTGCAACATCTACAAATGGTGCAGATGCGCGCGCTCGAAAATGGCCGCTGGTTTATGCGAGCGACCAATACGGGTGTGACGGCTATCATTGACCATAAGGGCCGTATCGTCGAGCGTGCACCGCAGTTTGAGCGTACGGTATTACGCGGTGATATTCAGGCACGGGTTGGTAACACCCCTTTTATGCGTTTTGGTCAATTATCCTATTTTGTTCATCATGGCGCTGTTACTCATTTTGAGCTATTTTGGCAAACGTACGGCGACATCAGTACATTTGGGTAAATAAGCAAAATAAGCCGTGATTATCTATTATAAAAGCCGATATAGTGAGTTCAATATAAAAACGATATACCAGCTCAGCGTTGGAATATAATGTATCTGTTTTATTTATTATCGACCATAGTAAAAATTGTCGATAATAAATCCTTTAAATACTTAAGGGTTTTAACAAATCGGTATAAATTGCGATATAATAGGCCAATATTTCAAATATTTTGTGCAAGGTGGATCAAGTATGTCAGAAGGTATCGTCAATAACAATCCAAAGAAAGAGCTGTTGTTTACTCTAGGCGGCATTGCCTTGTTTTTAGGTATTGTCTTACTTATTGGTGTTTCTGCATTTTTGCGTCCAGCAGGCGAACATATCACTGCTGAGACGACCGAAGAATCGGCTGCGGCTGATGAAGCAGAAGTCATTGCCGCCGAAGATGCGGCACCAGCTGATTCAGCGGTAGCACCGGCAGATACTGCCGCTGTAGCGCCTGATACTGCTGCAGATGCGACCGTCACCCCAGCCACAGATACCGATAGTGCCGTGGTTGCCGCCGAAGCTGGTACAGCAACGGCCTCTGGTACTGTTAGCCAAGCCGCGGTTGCTGATACGGATTTAACCGCTGAGCAAGCAGATGGTGATTTAGACGCTGGCACCGCCGCCGATGATACAGCCACTGCACAGTAAATTTGCTAAGCAATTATTGTATTATATGATCCAAACGCTTGGGTTCTAAACGTCGTTACAAAAATTGGCTTCGTTTAAATATCGAGTCTAATAGCCCTATAATTACGATAGTACCGTTACGAATGTCAAAAAAACTCGCTCTCATCTCATGAGAGCGAGTTTTTTTATGGGTATTTGTGTAATTATTACCCAACTTTTTCTTTACTTGCTTATAACCAAGTGAAACAATAATGCGTTTTATATGACCGCTTATCGGAATAAGTAGGGGTTTGGTCATTAATACAGTGGTCTTTAAAGGAATAAAGTTATGAATACAGAAGCAAAATCAGAGACTAGTGCAGCTGAGCTGGAAGCACTAGACAATGGCTTTATGGGACATCCCAAGCCATTACGTTCGCTGTTTTTTACTGAAATGTGGGAACGGTTCTCTTATTATAGTATTCGTCCGCTATTAGTACTCTTCATGGTTGCGACAGTTGGTAGCGGCGGTTTTGGTTTTGACGAAGTAACCGCTTCAGCTATCTACGGTATTTTTGCGGGTTCATTGTATTTAGCCGCTGTACCGGGTGGTTGGTTGGCAGATAACTGGCTCGGTCAAGAACGTGCCTTGTGGTGGGGCAGTATCATCATCGCTCTTGGTCACTTGTGTATTGCGTTATCCGCTATGTTCGGTATGACGCTGTTTTTTGTTGGTTTGATATGTATTGTGCTGGGTTCAGGATTGTTTAAAACCTGTATTTCAGTCATGGTCGGTGCCTTGTATCCTAGAGGTGATGTGCGCCGTGATGGCGGTTTCACTTTGTTTTATATGGGTATCAATATTGGTGCACTATTGGCCGCGCTGATCGTTGGGATATTTAAAGAAAAGGGCATGTGGCACGCAGGCTTTGGTGTCGGTGGTTTGGGTATGCTGGTATCCTTATTGGTCTACCGTTTTGCCGCGAAAAAGAATTTAACGCACTATGCACGAGCCAAAGGTATCACTGCCGAATGGGAGCACGCCAATGACCGTTATAAAAACGTCGGTCGTTGGGTCGCAGGGTTTGTGGCATTACTGGTAGCACTCGTGCTGTTGGTATCAAGCGGTATGGTCTCGTTCAACCCGCAGATGGTTGCGGAATATATGACCTATATCATCGCCGCCGTGGTTATTCTGTACTTTGCTATTATGTTTATCTCACCGCGCCTAGATAAGACGGACAAATTGCGTCTACTGATTTGCTTTATTCTTATCATCGGCTCGACGCTATTTTGGTCAAGTTTTGAGCAGCAGCCCACATCGTTTAACTTATTTGCCGATCGCTATACCGATCTAAATGTCTTAGGTTTTGAGATACCGAGTATTTGGTTCCAGTCATTGAATCCTTTGTTTATTTTAATATTGGCTCCTATTGTGAGTATCATTTGGGTCAAGCTTGGTAATCGGGGTCTTGAACCGAGCAGTATGGCAAAGTTTGCGCTTGGTATGCTACTCGCCGCCGCGGGTTTTACGCTGATGATTTTTGCGTCAAAAAGCATTTTGGGCAGTGATGGTGGTTTGGCTTCACCTTTATGGTTGGTAGGCAGCTTATTATTGCTGACGCTGGGTGAATTAGCTCTCAGTCCGGTTGGTCTGTCTTCTATGACGAAACTTGCGCCAAAAGGTATGCAAGGCCAGATGATGGGGCTGTTCTTTGCTTCTATTGCCATGGGCAACTTGGTCGCGGCTTTTTTTGGTGGTCATGTCTCAGCCGACAAAATCGAAGGCTTACCGACACTATTCACTACCATGACGATCTTTTTGGTTGTGACCGCTGTCATCCTATTGGTATTAGCAAAACCTATCAATAATATGTTGAAAAAAAGCGAACAGGCGGATCAAATCAGTTAATTAATAGTGCTTTTAGTCAGTTGTTAGGTATGCGTACGGCATAAGACACTGACAAATGATAAGACGTGTTACCATGACTGGTAGCACGTTTTATTGTTTTACTTGGTGAGATATTTCTTTGAAATCATTGAAAGCTTTATTTCTGCCCAAACATCTAATGATGTTCCGTTGCAATAATATCGAGCCTAATTCATCTGGCTGCGTTTATCGACTATTTGTTAGCGCATAAAGCAATTTGTCCCACTCGAATAAGACGACTATCTATAGTCGCCTCACCGTTATATTTTTTAGTCCTATTTTCCAAAATCAATAAGGAAACCTCTTATGAATAAACAAACCATTCATGATCGTATCGATAGCCTGCGTCAGACTCTGGCTGCACAAGACCTAACAGCGATTATCGTACCGTCTGCAGATCCGCACTTGTCCGAATACCTACCAGAGTATTGGCAGGCAAGACTTTGGTTGTCAGGGTTTACGGGCTCAGTGGGTACGCTGGTCGTGACGGCGGACTTTGCAGGTCTGTGGACTGACAGCCGTTATTGGGTACATGCCGCTGACCAGCTAGAGGGTACGGGTATCAGTTTGGAGAAGCTGGCCCCCGGTCAGCCGAACCATATTGATTGGTTGGCTGAGCATTTACAAGAAGGTGATAGTGTGGCCATCGATGGCAATGTCCTGTCTATCGCTGAGCAAGATCGACTGTTAAATGCGTTTGATGCAAATGATATTACCTTAATCACTGAGCGTGATGTACTGACAGAAATATGGACGGATCGTCCAGCGCTACCAGTCGCCAAATTATATCCACACGAAGAGCAGTTTATTGCCCAGTCGGCCACATCGAAACTTGTAGCGGTGCGTGCCGGTATGGCAGAAGCAGGAGCAACGCATCATTTACTGTCGAGCTTAGATGACATCGCTTGGCTCACCAATCTGCGCGGTGCAGATGTTGATTATAACCCTGTATTTTTGGCGCACATGCTGATTAGTGCAGACAGGGCGACCTTGTTTGTCGATAATAATAAAGTCAGTGCTGACATTGCCAAAATTTTGCAAGATAGCGGTATCACGCTTGCTGCTTACGATTCTGTACAAGAAGCATTGGCTGCGTTGACGCCAGCAGACTTGCTATTATTAGATCCAAGTAAAGTGGCAGTAGGTACGCTATCAAAAATGGTCGATGATGTGGGCTTTATTGAACAAATGGCGCCAAGCACGTTGCTTAAATCTGTGAAATCTGACGCGGATATCGACCATGTTCGTGAAGCCATGCGTCAAGACGGGGCGGCACTGTGTGAGTTTTTTGCCACGTTCGAGCAACGTCTTGATAATGGTGAGCGTTTGAGTGAGTTGGATGTGGATAGCATGCTCATCGAAGTACGGGGTCAGCAACCGCATTATGTCTCGCCAAGTTTTCCAACCATCGCAGGGTTTAATGAAAATGGTGCATTGCCACATTACCGTGCGACGCCAGAAAAATTTAGTTACCTTGATGTGAATGAAGGTGAAGGCGGGTTATTGCTGATTGACTCAGGCGCACAATATCAAAATGGTACTACTGACATCACGCGTGTGGTCGGAATCGGACACGTAAATGGCGAGCACAAACGTGACTTTACCACGGTACTAAAAGCGCATATTGCCTTGGCGCGTGCTCATTTCCCTGATGGTATCGCGTCACCATTGATCGATGCAATTTGCCGTGCGCCACTGTGGCAAGCCCAGATGGATTATGGTCATGGTACTGGCCACGGTGTTGGTTATTTCCTAAATGTACATGAAGGCCCACAAGTCATTGCTTATAGTGCCAGTACTCCAAAAGAGCGCGCCATGAAAGTCGGGATGATTTCTAGTAATGAGCCAGGTCTATACCGTGAAGGCAAATGGGGTATTCGTATCGAAAACTTGGTCGTCAATACGCGAGTCGCCAGCCCTACTGAGACAGAATTCGGTAATTTCTTGAATTTTGAAACCATCACTTACTGCCCAATTGATACGCGTTTGATTGAACCGTCATTATTGGATCAAGTAGAAATAGACTGGCTCAATGAGTATCATCGTCAAGTTTATGCAGAGCTAAAAGACCGCGTTGATGGCGCGGCGCTTGAGTGGCTCACTGAGCGTACAAAAGCGATCTAAGCCAAACCAATCTAAGCCAAACCAATTCTCTTTGAAGCCCAAATAAAAAGCCCCGTTCTTTAATGAACGGGGCTTTTTATTGTTTGTTTTTTAGCGCTTAACTTTTTTAGTCGGATCGTGATATTAAAAATGCACCAATAGCTAATGAACGTTTTTCTTAGCGATTTCTTCATTAGCCGCAGCCGCTGATGCATTTTTTTCGTTTAAATGCTGAGTCATCTCTGCACGTAACCAAGATTTTAAGTTTTCAGACATTAGCATCATCTGATCGCTTAGGTAGTCATCAATCTGCATTTCTAATTCACGGATTAACTCTTGATGAGTGGCACTCAATTTTGCATCTTTTACAGCCAAGCTGATCGCTGCACTGGCTTTAGCATTGATCGCCTTAATGCTATGATCATTTTTAATGTTTTTATCATTGTGAGTACTGTCAACACTGCTATTGCCAATAGCATTGGCATGTTCGCTAATGGTTTTATTGTCAGAGCTGCTTTCGATAGAAGTGCTTTCAGAATTGGCTTTTGCGGTACTACTATTTGCGGTACTACTAATAGTAGTAGGGCTATCCGCATTTATCTTATCAATAGTGGTACCTGCTTCATCACCGTTACTTTTCTCAGTGGCTGACTGTGCATCTTTCTCTTGTTTTTTCTGCGCAGCTTCTGCATAAAGTCTGGCTTCTTCTAATTTAGCTTTTTCTTTGCGTTTATCATCCTCTTCTGCCTGTCTTTTTTGTTCTTCTAAACGCTGTTTTTCGGCAGTCGCTTGATCTTGTGCATGTTTGTCAGCGATAGCTTTAGCAATGGCTTGTTCGGCTTCATGATTTTCATAAAGTTCATCGACATGAGCGTCTAAATCATGGGTATTAAACACAAAGCTTTCAAATGGTGTGTCATTTTGCAATAGGGTGGTTATGTCTTTTAGCTCTTGGGTGATGGCTGCGCGAATAGGTTCGGGCGCACACGTCCAGCGCTGGTAAAACTGATGAGAAAATGAGTAGCTTGACATGGTATCGTCCATAAATGTTCCAAAAATTACCCCTTATCATACGCAAGTACGATAAGGGGCTGCAAGTGGACAAACGTAGCAAATCTGACACCAACGTTACAACGACTTGTGTTGCAAAATTTTATAGGTTAGTGGCTGATAGGCCAGCGCGCAAATATCAATGAGCCATTGGTACCGCCAAAGCCAAAGCTATTGGATGCGGCATACTGTAGATTGTCAACTTTACGCGATTGGTTGGCCACATAGTCGAGGTTACAGTTGTCCTCAACATTGTCCAAGTTAATGGTTGGTGGCACATGTTGATGCTGTAGGGCGAGTACGGTAAATATGGCTTCAACACCACCCGCAGCACCCAGCAAATGACCCGTCATAGATTTGGTTGAGCTCACCAATATGCTGTCTTTTACTGGTGCAAACACGGTTTCAATGGCAATTGATTCAGCAACATCACCCGCTGGTGTGCTTGTGCCGTGTGCGTTGACATAACCAACAGCGGAAGGATCGATACCCGCATCAGTCAAGGCATTGCGCATGGCTCTGGCTGCCCCGTTACCGTCTTCTGGCGGTGAGGTAATGTGACTGGCATCATCGCTCATACCAAAGCCGACCAGTTCAGCAAGTATCGTGGCACCGCGCGCTTTGGCATGGGCGAGACTCTCTAAAACTACCATGCCGGCACCATCACCAAGCACAAAACCGTCGCGGTCTTTATCAAAGGGTCGTGATGCTTTGCTTGGTTCATCGTTACGAGTCGACAGCGCATGCATGGCACCAAAACCTGCCATACCAAGGGGACTTGAGCCTTTTTCACTACCACCAGCCAGCATGACATCAGCATCACCATAAGCAATCAAACGAGCTGCCAGACCCATAGCGTGGGTAGCGGTGGTACAAGCCGTTGATGTGGCGAGATTCGGGCCTTTCAACGTGTGCTTGATGGCGACCAATCCAGCAGCCATATTTACGATAGAGCCTGGAATGATAAAAGGGGAGACCTTTGTCGCGCCTTTTTCGCGCAGCATGTCGCGGCTGTTTTCAATGGTTTGAATACCGCCGATGCCTGATCCCAAAATAATGCCAAAACGCTCTTGGTCAACACCTTGTACAGGGGCATCAGCAGCACTTACTTCATTGATAAATCCAGCGTCTTTTAACGCCATGGCAGAAGCCGCGATACCATAATGGATAAAATCATCATAGCGGCGTGCGTCTTTGGCACTCATATATTGCTTGGCATCGAAGTCTTTGACGACGCCTGCAATTTGCGCACGGTAGTTCGCAGCATCAAAATGGGTAATGGTGGCGATACCACTATCACCATTAAGTAGGCTTGCCCATGAGCTATCTACGTCTAGACCAAGCGGGGTAATGGCGCCCATACCTGTGACTACCACTCGCATATCATCAGTGCGTTCGTAGTGTGGTGGCTTATGACGCATTTTATGGTTCGGTGCATCGGCAGTATCGTTTGCAGCTTGCGTGGTAGGTGAACTGTCGTGTTGGCTCATGCGATATATCCTGTACTTACGAGTCCTAAGAGGAGGGTATTTCAAAATTCATTATAAAACACATAGGTGCACGTATGTAAACTAAAATTTGACCAGTCAGGCAAAACACACCTGCCCCAATACCACGCCTTTACTGGCCCCCGTTACCGCTGGCAAGTTACCCATTTCACCCATTAATGTTTGTCTTGCTAGCCATGCAAATGCGACCGCTTCCACCCAAGTGGGATCGAGTCCTAAGCTTGCCGTGGTCTCTACTGTGCAATGCGGTAAATGCGCTTGCAGCCGTTTGATTAAATAGTCGTTAAGTGCACCGCCACCGCACACATAGACGGCACCAGATTCTAGTCCGTCTTTATTTAGGAATTTTTTGATTTGTGCACTAGCACTGACGGCCGTCAGCTCAGTTAAAGTAGCTTGCACATCCGCTGATGAGTAGCGAACATAGACAGACGCTTGATCAAATTTTTGTAGCTCATCCTGTAACCATGCTAGATTAAAGTCTTCACGGCCTGTACTTTTAGGATAAGATCGAGCAAAAAACGGATGTTCGAGAAGTTGATTTAGTAGTGGCTCGACGACTTGCCCTGACTCTGCCCACGCACCACCAGCATCATAATCTTTATCGGTATGCAATGCCGTCCACGCATCTAATAATAAATTAGCAGGGCCTGTGTCATAACCCACGATATCATTTGCTGGCTGATGATTCGAGTCTTCATGAGTGATGGCTGGCAAGACCGTTATATTGGCAATACCGCCCAAATTTAATAACACACGAGTGTTATCAGCTGTGGCAAATAGTGCTTGATGAAAGGCGGGTACTAATGGTGCACCTTGGCCACCGACCGCCATATCACGGCGGCGAAAATCACTGACGACACTGATACCAGTACGCTCAGCGATAATATTGGCATCGACTAACTGCAAGCTAAAGCCCATCTGCGGACGATGGCGTACGGT
Organism: uncultured Psychrobacter sp.; assembly: GCA_963925435.1. Lineage (GTDB taxonomy): Bacteria > Pseudomonadota > Gammaproteobacteria > Pseudomonadales > Moraxellaceae > Psychrobacter. The sequence goes on from CAWURQ010000001.1 coordinate 221,542, forward strand.
TTGTCCATGACAGCCAATTGCCAGAACCGCCTCGACATCTGTATTTGCTTGCTGCAATAATGTATTGACCACGTCGCTGGCAAACTCAGCATATTCACGACTTGCCCAGCCGAACCAGTCTAATTCGCTGTTTGGTTCATCCGCTTCTGGTGTTAATTCATCCACACCATTAGGCTGACAGAGCGCCAATAATACTTCGCGCAGTCGTGGTGGAAAATCTTGGCTATATGTTGCAAGCAGTCGCATTGGCGGTTGGGTGTTTTCTTCATTATTAATATCAGTATTAAACTGACAAAGCACAGCGTCCATACCATCCAAGCTGGTACCAGACATCATGCCGATATATAAGCCATCATCAAAGCTTTCAAACACGGTTTGCTCAAGCGCATCGGTTAGCGTGGCATAATTTAAATCATCAATATCGTCTGAACTGTTATCCAAACCGTTATTTAAAAGCAAGTCTGCAAGGGCATTATGGTCAGTATCAGTAATCGATGCGGGGTTGGTCATGGCAATTTACCTTAAAAAACGCTAGTATATCTGCCAAATTCTAACATTTTTTGATGGCTACGAGATTCTAAATAGCCCAAGTGCTTTAACCCTTTAATAAAGACAATAAAGAGATCATCATGACCACTCAAACCTACACCCTAGAAGAACAGCTGGCCCTTATCCAGCGCGGTACGCAAGAAATCCTATCTGAAGAGGATTTAGTTGCCAAGCTTAAGCTCAATCGTCCGCTACGTATCAAAGCAGGTTTTGATCCTACCGCCCCAGACTTGCATTTGGGTCATACGGTTTTGATTAATAAGCTCAAGCATTTTCAAGACTTGGGTCATGAGATTTATTTTTTAATTGGTGATTATACCGCCAAGATTGGTGATCCTTCTGGCAAAAACTCTACGCGTCCGCCATTGACCGATGAGCAAATCAAAGCCAACGCAACGACTTATGCTGAGCAAGTATTTAAAATTTTGGATAAAGAAAAAACCCGCGTGGTCTTTAACTCTGAATGGTTCAAGGACATGTCAGCGGCTGATATGATTCAGCTTGCCAGTCAGCAAACCGTCTCGCGTATGCTTGAGCGTGATGATTTCTCTAAACGCTATGCCTCGCAAACCCCAATTGCTATCCATGAGTTTTTATATCCACTGGTGCAAGGCTATGATTCTATCGCGCTAAAAGCCGACGTCGAGCTTGGCGGTACCGATCAAACCTTTAACTTATTAATGGGTCGCACCTTGCAAGGTCGTTATGGTCAAGAGCAGCAAGTTTGTATCACCGTACCAATTTTAGAAGGGCTAGACGGCGTCAATAAAATGTCTAAGTCACTGAATAACTATGTCGGCATTTATGATGCACCAGGCACCATGTACCAAAAACTATTGTCTATGCCAGACACCTTAATCCGCCGCTATTTTGAATTTTTAAGCTTTAAGCCAATGGAAGAAGTCGAAGTCTTAATGGCAGAGATGGAAGACGGCCGCAATCCACAAGAAATCAAACGTATTCTTGCCGAAGAGTTCATTGAGCGTTTTCATGATGCCGATGCAGCTGCCAATGCGCACAAGTCAGCCGGTAACGTGTTGCTGATGGCGAATTGCCAGTCGATTTACCAGAAGTGACGTTAGAGTTGGAAGGACAGGACGCATTGTTTATCACGCAATATCTAAACCAAGCGGAGCTTGCCAAAAATAGCTCATCGGCTAAAGATATGATTAAACGCGGCGCGGTAAAAGTAGATGGCGAAGTGGTCGACGCCGGCTTTAGCTTAACTGCTGGTCAGACAGTCGTTATCCAAGCAGGCAAAAAGGCTTATGCGAAAGTGACGGTAGGTTGATATATAATCAGGTCAATATAGAAAAGGATTAGCGAGACTGGAGTAAATTTTTCGCAGCCTCTGTCTGCGCAGGCACAGCAAGCAAGAAAAATTTGTACCTGTCTCGCCTCGTGATATTGTGTATCTATGTTACTTAGTATCGACTATAGCGTCCAATATAAAAAGTAAAAATAAGGTCGGCATGTATCGCCGATCTTATTTATTTGCTATTTGAAAGTATGAAAAACTAGAGTTAAATATGATAAAAAAATCCATTCCCCAAGGCATTTACCGCCATTATAAAGGCAGCCTTTATCAAGTGTTGCATACGGCAACACATTCAGAGACCGAAGAATCGCTAGTGGTGTATCGTTGTCTATACGGTGAGTATGGCGTGTGGGTACGCCCGCTTGCGATGTTTACTGAGACAGTCACTGTTGATGGTAAAGAGACTCCAAGGTTTGAATTGATTCAACCCTTAAACGACTAATAATGAATTATGATTGAATATTAATTTTAGCAAATAAAAAACGACCCGTTGAGGTCGTTTTTTTTGTGCTCTATAGCCAGTCAATTAGCTATTTAAAAATGCAATCAACGTCTTATTGAACTCTTCGGCATGCGTGACATTGATACCGTGCGGGCCACCTTCAACGACATGCAGCTGACTGTCTGCAATCATATCGTGAGAGCGTTCACCACTCGCTTCAAACGGTACGATTTGATCCGCATCACCATGTATCACTAAAGTTGGTACATCAAATACTTTTAAATCTTCGCGAAAGTCGGTGTAGCTAAAGGACTTGACGCAATCTAGAGTCGCTTTAGGTGAGGCAAACGCTGCAATATCACGGTTGTATAGGCGCATAGGTTTGCTGACCAGTAATGTGCCATCTTTTGGTGTAAAGAAATTCTTGGTAAAGTCATTTAAGAAGGCAATGCGATCATCGCTCACACCATCCAAAAATCCTTGAATGTCCGCTTCTTCAAGACCGCCATCAGGGTTATCATCAGCTTTAAATAGATATGGCGGAACGGCAGACGCAAGTACCGCCTTGCTGACACGCTCTGAGCCATATTTACCTAGATAGCGAGCCACTTCACCGCCGCCCATAGAGAAACCAACGATGGTCGCGTCTTGTAGATCGAGTGCCTCCATCAAACCTTTTAAATCTTGAGCCAAGGTATCGTAATCATAGCCATCCCATACCTGAGAAGATTTGCCAAAACCACGTCTATCATAAGTAATGACTTGATAACCAGCATCGACCAGTGCAGGAAGTTGTGCTTCCCAAGCGCGTCCACTGAGTGGCCAGCCATGAATGAGTACCACAGGTTTACCAGTTCCTTGGGTTTCATAGTAGAGTTCGACAGGTTGATCGTCTTGCTGTGCAACGGTAACGTAGGGCATTATTTTATCCTTTTAAAATTATTATATTCGTATTTTTTATGAGTGATACTCGATAGGGCCTAGTACCGATTTTTAGTATAAAATCAGCTCGAAACAATTGCTATGATAGGTTGTAAAGTTATAGTAGTGATTATGAAGTGGTTGTGTAAAATCCTAGTTAGTATTGTAGAAAATCTTTTAGTATCTTATAAAACTGAAGCGGCTCATCTACTGGCACCGCATGACCTGAGCGCGGCAATACAACTTCGCGAGCATTAGGAAGCATCTGCGTGATTTTTTGCTGCCATTTGGGATCATATAATTCTGAGCGACCACCGATCAGGCTGACCACTGGAATGGTCACACTCGTTATAGTTTCTCGAAAGTCATAAGGTATGGCTAAATAAGCTTGTAAGCAGCGCATTTTATGTTGCCACGTGCTGTGGTCATAAAATACCAGCTTATGATCATGTTGATGGGTCAATATTTGCACGATGGCCTTTGAGCGCGGACGATTTACTGATAATAGGGAAAACAAACGTTCGACATCTGTGACGCGACGTTTGAGAGCAAAAGGCAGGTGTGTAAAGCTATCAAGCTTGGCATACGGCAGTGTCATGTCTACCACCTCATGAAAAATATCAAACATCTCTTGTTGCCGCTTTCCAAACAGCCCACCTTGCCAATCCGCTTGATTATGAATTACAGGGCTTTGATCGATGTTCAAATATCGACTGACTCTAGATGTGCCAAAACGCTCAAAATACGACCACATTACTAGAGCACCCATCGAGATTGCAGCCACAGGTAATGACTCTATATGATGAGACAGGCAAACGTACTCAATAATGCTAGCGATATCATCGGTATACTGATGCACAAAATCAAACTGAGTCAACTGTAACGTTTTTGCTGCGCCAAATCCTCGAAAATGCGGTAAGTAAAACTCATACTTATCTATTAACGGTAGGATAAAAGGCAAAAACTCACGCGCATCCATTCCATAGGCGTGTAGCATCATGACGGGTTTACCGTTGCCAATAACCGAGACAGGTAGCGCCGTACCATCAGCTGTCTCTATATGGATTGTCCGTAATTGATATGACGCAGGTAGGGAGAGAAGGTTTTTTTTCATAGAATGACATCACTTTGGGTTATCAAGCCATCTTTTGATTTTTCGGGACATGTCGCTACAAAATGGGCTTTACCGCGAATAAAAGACTGCTATATTAAAGCAGTATTAAAGCAGTCATCTGACCATAGCACAAAATTTGGCTAACGGTAAAAGCAGTAGCGATAACTGATAAGGATAGAAAGGTATGAGCAAATCGATATTATCATCATTAGATAGTAGCCTGTATCCACAAGTCTGGGAGCAGCAGACATTTACCAGCCCACAAGCGCTTTTATTATCGATGTTGAATAGTGATATTACGCTAGATGCCAGTACCTTTACCAAGCACTTATTAACCAATGATATTTATCAAGAATGGGTGACCAGTAGTGTATTTGGACGTTATCTTCATCGACATTTTACGGCGTTTTATCAGCAAACAGAAGACAGCTTTAACACAGACATGCCTACATTATTTCGGCAGGAATTAATGCGTCATGCTCAGTACTTACCGTTAGAGCAGATAGTATTTTTTGCAGGAGATTTACCAAAAAGCATTCGGCAAACCAAGGTTTTAGTCACAACTGTCAATCCTGCCACCGCGATCATTAACGCACAGAAAATGGCTGAAAACAGAAAAATGCCTCATTCAACGACTATTGTCAATCAGGTAAAAATCGTCGGCAAACAAGTAGTGGGGTTTCCAATACGCCATAATAAACGCACTAGCGAGCGCCTACGCAATGAAGTACTGATTTTAGATTTTCAGGACTTGCGTTTGGTCAATGAGCTAAAAATTGAAGACATAAAAAAAAGCAATATAGATCACTCTATACTGCTTCGGTTTTACGAGTTACGTTGATGAGACAGAGTGATATAGTCGGTTCGATTTAAAAAGACTAAAGGGTTGCTGGGATGAATTGTTCGAAGCCTCTGTCTGCAACGGCACAGTAAGCGAGGACAATTTATACCAGCAGAACGCTTGTTTTGCGTCACGCTTTTATTTTTAACTGACTACAAACGAAATTAGAGTCTAAGCGTCTTTCTTAGCAACCGTCAAACCATTATAGGTTTGCGCCACTGGCATCACTTCCAAACGATTGACATTGATATGAGTAGGCGACTCGATAAGCCATAATAAAATATCACCAATATCTTCGCCCGTCATGGTTTTGAAGCCATCATAAACTTTTGCCGCTTTGGCATCGTCACCATGATAGCGCACATTGGAAAACTCTGTACCTGCAACAACGCCTGGCTCAAGATTGGTGACGCGCACTTGTGTACCAATCAGATCCGCGCGCAAGTTTAAGCTAAACTGTTTTACAAAGGCTTTGGTTGCGCCATAGACGTTACCGCCATAGTAAGGCCAGTTGCCCGCAATCGAACCCACATTAATAATATAACCGCTGTCACGCGCCACCATCGCTGGCAAGACTGCATGGGTCAGTGCCATCAAACCTTTAACATTGGTATCAGTCATGCGAATCCAATCATCAAGATTGGCCTTGTGCGCAGGCTCTGTACCGAGTGCCAGTCCTGCATTATTGACTAATACGTCGATTTGCTTAAAGCCATCGGGTAAGTCTGCAATGATTTGCGGGAGAGAGGCTGTGTCACTAACGTCCATGACCACCGGCAAAAAAGCTGCGCCCAAGGTTTCTGCCAACGCATTAAGTTTATCGATGCGTCTCGCACAGCCAATGACACGATGACCTTTTGCTACCAAACGTTCAGCCAGTGCTTTACCAAAACCGGTACTAGCACCTGTAATCAATACGTTCATTATCTATCCTTATCCTTGAGGCTGTGTATTTATGTCATGAATGTCATGGCAGTTGCTTGTTTTAGCTTGATGGCCATCACCTGAAACACTGCTAGATTGATAGTTACTTATTTAATAATTGCTTGCCAAAGATTTTATCACCCGCATCACCAAGACCCGGAATGATATAGCCATGTTCATCCAAATGACTGTCTAGCGCGGCGGTATAAATGGTTACGTCAGGATGCGCTTCGTTGACCAAACGTACGCCTTCAGGGGCGGCAACCAAAACCAATGCCTTAATGTTAGTACAGCCATTTTTTTTCAGCATCTCAATGGTTGCTACCATGGAGCCACCAGTCGCTAGCATTGGGTCAATAATAAGTGCTGGTCGTTTGTCCATGTGACTGACAAACTTTTCAAAGAAAGGTACTGGCTGCAATGTTTGTTCATCACGTTGTAGACCGACGACAGAGATTTTTGCGGTAGGAATCAAATCGAGCACCCCATCCAACATACCAATACCAGCACGTAAAATTGGTACAATCGTTGCTGTCTTACCGATGATTTGCTCACCAGTGATTTCACCACACCAACCTTCCATTGGGAAGGTTTCAATTTCGAAATCACGGCTCGCTTCATACGCCATCAAACGCGCAAGCTCTTTGGTCAACGTCCGAAATTTATAAGTACTACAATCTTTTTCGCGCATTAGGCTGAGTTTATGACGGACTAGTGGATGATCGATTACCGTAATTTTTAGACCGCTATTTAAGTCACTCATAAGAATTCTCTTGATTTTTGGGCTGATGCTTGCGCAGTTATTGCGGTTGCTATTAGTATAAAAGATACAAACACTTACTGCACTTTAACGCTATATTTAGCCTATCAATAGTAAGCTTAATGCTTTGATACTAAAGTAAGCTAAATGCATTTATAACAAGATTGATTTTATTTAAGTCAATTGTATTTGGCCATAGTCAGGTCAATATAAAAAAGAGTCAGCGGGACAGGGATAAATTTTTTGTAGCCTCTGTCGGCGTAGGCACAGCAAGCAAGAAAAATTTACACCAGTCCCGCATCATAATATTGTGTATCCATTTTATTAAGTATCGACTATAGATAGTGTCATTCAAGTAAAGCAGTGTTTAGGCCTGCTATGATACCAAAAAAACCCCTTTTCTGATGAAGAATATCATGACCATACAACCAGCCAATGCCGAAAACAACACGAACCAAGCGGATAATCAGTTGATATTGTCCGAAACGAGAGCCGCAGCAGTAGAAACTCATCCGTTCCCGCCGGTTTTACCGCCCAATGCCACTGTGATGATGATGGGGACGTTTCCACCGACTGCTGATAAATGGGCGATGTCCTTTCATTATCCTAACTTTTACAATGATATGTGGCGTATCTATGGACGCGTGTTTTTTGACGATGCCGACTACTTTAGAGTAGGCGACGAAAAGCGTTTTGATCCCGAGCGTATTCGTAATTTTATGTTTGAGCGTGGCATCGCCTCTTGTCCCACTGTCAAGCAAGCCATTCGGGAGACTGGCAACGCCTCTGATAAAAACTTAACCGTAGTGACATCGGTTGATTTAGACAATATCTTGCCGCAAGTGCCAAAGGTACAGACACTATTTACCACGGGCGGTAAAGCAACAGAAGTGTTGATGAATTTGCTCGCCACACCACCAGCCAAATCTAAATACCTTAAGACCAATCAAAGTATGGCGTATCCTTATCAATGGCAAAACCAAGACAGTCATCAAACCACTGATGTAAACGATTTGACATTACATAGATTGCCTTCTACCTCACGCGCTTATCCGCTAGCGTTAGACAAAAAGGTTGCGGCTTATAAGGCTTTTTTTGAAGTAATGGGTAAGTTATAGTGAGTTCAGTATAAAAACGAGTCACAGGGACTGGAATAAATTTTTTGCCGCCTCTGTCGGCGTAGGCACAGCAAGCCAGAAAAGTTTTATTCCAGTTCAGCGTTGCAATAGAATGTATCTGTTTTATTTAGAATCGACTATATAGAAGAGAAAATCGACATTAATAAACTCAAACACTCAATAAACAACCACGTTCAAAAATGAATTCAAACATATAAAATAGCTAACGCATTGAAAGATAGTTAGTATTTCCAATCAACCGAAATAAACTGCTAAATCTGTAAAATCACACCTTGACCCTCTCTTAGAAGTACGTATAATGCGTCCCAGTCGGAAGGGAAGGTAGTGAGGAAGCTTAAGCGATTAAGTTATTTCAAACCAAGTAAAAATACTTCTTGACTAAATAAATAAACCCTCTATAATACGCCCTCATCAAGACGGACTGAACAGCTTATATGTAGATTACATATAAATAACCCAGTTAACTTGTTGAAACGAATTATAATAAAGCTTGACAATTCGAATCATTATGATAAGATAGTCGGCTCGCTAGATAGCTTAACCGGCAACGGATTAAGACTAGATAGCAAAGAAATACCCTATATATCAGTTACTGGACGACAGTGATTGAGCACTATTTAAAAGCATAACTAAAGAACAACTTGTGTGGATTTTTGCTGATTCAGAATGTTAAAAAATAAAGTTGGTTGACTATCTTTTCGATAGAATTCTAACTATAAAAATTATCATTTAAGACAGCAAGAAAACTCAAAGTTAATTCATTATATGAAACATACGAGAGCGTAATTGCCAGATTAAATGAGCCAAGTTTAGAAGCTTCTTTAAAGAGCTTCATAGCAAGATTAAACTGAAGAGTTTGATCATGGCTCAGATTGAACGCTGGCGGCAGGCTTAACACATGCAAGTCGAGCGGAAACGATGATAGCTTGCTATCAGGCGTCGAGCGGCGGACGGGTGAGTAATACTTAGGAATCTACCTAGTAGTGGGGGATAGCTCGGGGAAACTCGAATTAATACCGCATACGACCTACGGGAGAAAGGGGGCAACTTGTTGCTCTCGCTATTAGATGAGCCTAAGTCGGATTAGCTAGATGGTGGGGTAAAGGCCTACCATGGCGACGATCTGTAGCTGGTCTGAGAGGATGATCAGCCACACCGGGACTGAGACACGGCCCGGACTCCTACGGGAGGCAGCAGTGGGGAATATTGGACAATGGGGGAAACCCTGATCCAGCCATGCCGCGTGTGTGAAGAAGGCCTTTTGGTTGTAAAGCACTTTAAGCAGTGAAGAAGACTCCGTGGTTAATACCCACGGACGATGACATTAGCTGCAGAATAAGCACCGGCTAACTCTGTGCCAGCAGCCGCGGTAATACAGAGGGTGCAAGCGTTAATCGGAATTACTGGGCGTAAAGCGAGCGTAGGTGGCTTGATAAGTCAGATGTGAAATCCCCGGGCTTAACCTGGGAACTGCATCTGAAACTGTCAGGCTAGAGTAGGTGAGAGGAAGGTAGAATTCCAGGTGTAGCGGTGAAATGCGTAGAGATCTGGAGGAATACCGATGGCGAAGGCAGCCTTCTGGCATCATACTGACACTGAGGCTCGAAAGCGTGGGTAGCAAACAGGATTAGATACCCTGGTAGTCCACGCCGTAAACGATGTCTACTAGTCGTTGGGTCCCTTGAGGACTTAGTGACGCAGCTAACGCAATAAGTAGACCGCCTGGGGAGTACGGCCGCAAGGTTAAAACTCAAATGAATTGACGGGGGCCCGCACAAGCGGTGGAGCATGTGGTTTAATTCGATGCAACGCGAAGAACCTTACCTGGTCTTGACATATCTAGAATCCTGCAGAGATGCGGGAGTGCCTTCGGGAATTAGAATACAGGTGCTGCATGGCTGTCGTCAGCTCGTGTCGTGAGATGTTGGGTTAAGTCCCGCAACGAGCGCAACCCTTGTCCTTAGTTACCAGCGGGTTAAGCCGGGAACTCTAAGGATACTGCCAGTGACAAACTGGAGGAAGGCGGGGACGACGTCAAGTCATCATGGCCCTTACGACCAGGGCTACACACGTGCTACAATGGTAGGTACAGAGGGCAGCTACACAGCGATGTGATGCGAATCTCAAAAAGCCTATCGTAGTCCAGATTGGAGTCTGCAACTCGACTCCATGAAGTAGGAATCGCTAGTAATCGCGGATCAGAATGCCGCGGTGAATACGTTCCCGGGCCTTGTACACACCGCCCGTCACACCATGGGAGTTGATTGCACCAGAAGTGGATAGCTTAACCTTCGGGGAGGCGTTCACCACGGTGTGGTTGATGACTGGGGTGAAGTCGTAACAAGGTAGCCGTAGGGGAACCTGCGGCTGGATCACCTCCTTATAGATGACATTCGGTCAGCAAGAATTCACAACAAGTTGTTCTTTAGTTTAAGCTTACGTTTATAACAAGCGTAATTGGGTCTGTAGCTCAGCTGGTTAGAGCACCGTGTTGATAACGCGGGGGTCAGTGGTTCAAGTCCACTTAGACCCACCATTTTACATGGGGCCATAGCTCAGTTGGTAGAGCGCCTGCCTTGCACGCAGGAGGTCAACGGTTCGACTCCGTTTGGCTCCACCACACTATAGACGGTCAGTAAGCTTTAAGTGCTAAGAGTATCAAATAGAAACAAGTGATTTGCATAAGATTACTTCTTTCTGTTTTATACAGAATCTGTGACTCGATGAGAGCATAGAAACTATTTAAAAACATAGATATGAGTCTGGGTTAGGAAGAGCGTGTTCACGCGCACTTCTTAACCTTAGTAATCGACCTCTTAACGACATCAGTTGTTATCCCAGGGGTTGATTACTAAAAAAAGTAAAGAGAACTGAATCAAGCGTATAAACATAGGTGATATCGTTATCATAATTAGATTGTATGACACTTTGAAGTCGAAAGACTACTTGGGGTTGTATGGTCAAGTAATGAAGCGCACATGGTGGATGCCTTGGCAGTCAGAGGCGATGAAAGACGTGACAGCCTGCGATAAGCTTCGGGGAGGCGGCAATATCCTGTGATCCGGAGATTTCTGAATGGGGAAACCCACTTACCATAAGGTAGGTATCCTAATTTATTAGGAAGCGAACGAGGGGAAGTGAAACATCTCAGTACCCTTAGGAATAGACATCAAATGAGATTCCCCTAGTAGCGGCGAGCGAACGGGGAGAAGCCGATTAATTCTAATGTAGAAGAACAGCGTGGGAAAGCTGACCGTAGTAGGTGATAGTCCTGTATTCGAAACATTAGAGTTAACATATTAAGTAGAGCGGGGCACGAGAAATCCTGTTTGAAGATGGGGGGACCATCCTCCAAGGCTAAATACTCCTGACTGACCGATAGTGAACCAGTACCGTGAGGGAAAGGCGAAAAGAACCCCTGTGAGGGGAGTGAAATAGAACCTGAAACCGTGTGCGTACAAGCAGTAGGAGCCTCAATTTATTGGGGTGACTGCGTACCTTTTGTATAATGGGTCAGCGACTTATGTTCTGTAGCAAGGTTAACCGTTTAGGGGAGCCGTAGGGAAACCGAGTCTTAATAGGGCGTTTAGTTGCAGGGCATAGACCCGAAACCGAGTGATCTATCCATGAGCAGGTTGAAAGTGTCGTAACAGACACCGGAGGACCGAACCCACTGTCGTTGAAAAGCCAGGGGATGACTTGTGGATAGGGGTGAAAGGCTAATCAAACTCGGTGATAGCTGGTTCTCCCCGAAAGCTATTTAGGTAGCGCCTCGGACGAACACCATTGGGGGTAGAGCACTGTTTCGGCTAGGGGGTCATACCGACTTACCAAACCGATGCAAACTCCGAATACCGATGAGTGATATCCGGGAGACACACAGTGGGTGCTAACGTCCATTGTGGAGAGGGAAACAACCCAGACCGCCAGCTAAGGCCCCAAATTCCTAGTTAAGTGGGAAACGAGGTGGGAAGGCATAGACAGCTAGGAGGTTGGCTTAGAAGCAGCCATCCTTTAAAGAAAGCGTAATAGCTCACTAGTCGAGTCGGCCCGCGCGGAAGATGTAACGGGGCTCAAACTAGGAGCCGAAGCTGCGGATTTGAATTTGTTTTCAAGTGGTAGGGGAGCGTTGTGTAAGCCTGTGAAGGTGTGTTGTAAAGCATGCTGGAGGTATCACAAGAGCGAATGCTGACGTGAGTAACGATAATGCGAGTGAAAAGCTCGCACGCCGGAAGATCAAGGGTTCCAGTCCAACGTTAATCGGGGCTGGGTGAGTCGACCCCTAAGGCGAGGCCGAAAGGCGTAGTCGATGGGAAATCGGTTAATATTCCGATACTTGTTTATAATGCGATGGAGGGACGGAGAAGGTTATGTCAGCCTGGCGTTGGTTGTCCAGGTGAAAGGATGTAGGCTTACAACTTAGGTAAATCCGGGTTGTTATATGGCTGAGATCTGATAGCAAGCTGTACTTGTACAGTGAAGTGGCAAATACCATGCTTCCAGGAAAAGCTTCTAAGCAATAGTTATAAACGAATCGTACCCTAAACCGACACAGGTGATCAGGTAGAGAATACCAAGGCGCTTGAGAGAACTCTGCTGAAGGAACTAGGCAAAATGGTACCGTAACTTCGGGAGAAGGTACGCTGTTGATGGTGATAGGACTTGCTCCTTGAGCTGTTGGCAGTCGCAGATACCAGGCTGCTGCAACTGTTTATTAAAAACACAGCACTCTGCAAACACGAAAGTGGACGTATAGGGTGTGATGCCTGCCCGGTGCTGGAAGGTTAATTGATGGGGTTAGCGTAAGCGAAGCTCTTGATCGAAGCCCCAGTAAACGGCGGCCGTAACTATAACGGTCCTAAGGTAGCGAAATTCCTTGTCGGGTAAGTTCCGACCTGCACGAATGGCATAATGATGGCAGCGCTGTCTCCAGCAGAGACTCAGTGAAATCGAAATCGCAGTGAAGATGCTGTGTACCCGCGGCTAGACGGAAAGACCCCGTGAACCTTTACTACAGCTTTACATTGAACTTTGACCTGACTTGTGCAGGATAGGTGGGAGGCTTTGAAGCCGAGACGCTAGTCTCGGTGGAGCCAATCTTGAAATACCACCCTGGTCATGTTGGGGTTCTAACTCAGGTATAACAATACCGAGGACAATGTATGGTGGGTAGTTTGACTGGGGCGGTCTCCTCCTAAAGAGTAACGGAGGAGTACGAAGGTGCGCTCAGACCGGTCGGAAATCGGTCGTAGAGTATAAAGGCAAAAGCGCGCTTAACTGCGAGACCCACAAGTCGAGCAGGTACGAAAGTAGGTCTTAGTGATCCGGTGGTTCTGTATGGAAGGGCCATCGCTCAACGGATAAAAGGTACTCTGGGGATAACAGGCTGATACCGCCCAAGAGTTCATATCGACGGCGGTGTTTGGCACCTCGATGTCGGCTCATCTCATCCTGGGGCTGAAGCAGGTCCCAAGGGTATGGCTGTTCGCCATTTAAAGAGGTACGCGAGCTGGGTTTAGAACGTCGTGAGACAGTTCGGTCCCTATCTACCGTGGGCGTTGGAAATTTGAGAGGATCTGCTCCTAGTACGAGAGGACCGGAGTGGACGAACCTCTGGTGTTCGGGTTGTCACGCCAGTGGCATTGCCCGGTAGCTACGTTCGGATGGGATAACCGCTGAAAGCATCTAAGCGGGAAGCCCACCTCAAGATTAGATTTCCCTAAAGAGCCGTTCAAGACTAGGACGTTGATAGGCAGGGTGTGGAAGTGCAGCGATGCATGTAGCTAACCTGTACTAATTGCTCGTTTGGCTTGACCATACAACACCCAAGTGGTTTGTATTACAAGTCTAATTAATCTATCTTGTATAAGCTGTAGTGGCTTATAGAAACAGACAGAATATTTCGATATCACCTTTAACCTTGATTCAGTTAGGTTACAAGTTGATCGACAACAAGCTAAACCTTGACGTCAAACAATAAAAATAACAGACTCATATCTAACCCCCTTTGCTGACGACAATAGCATGATGGCCCCACCTGATCCCTTCCCGAACTCAGAAGTGAAACATCATAGCGCCAATGGTAGTGT
>CAWURQ010000002.1:0-741139 GCA_963925435.1 uncultured Psychrobacter sp.
CCATAGCCAGTTTACATCCACCCAATGCTCTACTTCGTTCAAAACTTTATAGTCATGACCTTCATAATGATTAACGACAGCACCCACCGCAATAATTCGATTGTCATTATGGTACAACAACACAAGATCACTTTTTTTAATCCTATCTACTTCCGAAGCTCGATCATAATAGGCAGAGGCTTTATTTTGTCTTAACATATACTTGAAGCCGTTAGGATTTTTATTCTTTCCTTTTGTGTTCGTATTGACCAACCATACTTTCATATTTTTCTACTTTTTTTTATGAATGATCCAAAAGTATACTGCTTACAGCCATTCTGTGTCAGCTAATTTACGTTCTGAACATGACACAAATTTTGGAGCGAAAAGCAGATAGCTATAATCACTAATCATTACTATCAAAAGACTCAGTATTACGCAAAAACGTATGACCAAAAGAATTATGTACTAGGAAACATTATGATCAATACGTTTATATATCTAATGAATGCCTACTTCTATCAAGAGTGGCGGGCGGAGTATTCTGATCATAAAGCGAATGATAAGGACGTACTCATGCGTTTTGTGATTAAAGAGAACATAGAGATTTTAAATAGCTTAGTTCAAGACCTTGAATATATACTAGAGAACAGTCTTGCAAAAATAACTTTTGAAAGTAACAGCTTTGACTTCGACCCAGTATTAAATGGCTATGCTAGTGAGCAAGCATGGATCGAGTCAGCTTATAGGATATTAATTGCTGAAATCAGATAATTCACTTTCATTAGTATAATTTTTTTGTAAGTGGTCATAAACTTTTCTACGTCGCAAACATAGAGTAACGATAGAAAAATGTTGTACATACTGTTGTGCATATAAATAAATATATTGTAATTAACTTTATTTATCAATATCTTATATTATTTTATTGACTCCCGCCGAGCGCACCATCATCGTATTTCACCACTTCTTAGCATTATTCTAAAGCCCCAACATACTACAATATCGCCGCTTCATCCATTACTTATCCGTGTCTCATAGCACTTATAAAATACTACTCGTGTCCTATATAACTGCCCATTATGATTTTGAGCATAAGTCATCGAAATAACCTCTACTCCTTAGAACATCTCGTTGTATTAGTAGATATTCTCTACCCAATTTTTTAAAAGCTTTTAGGACGTGTCCTCAATCTGAACGAGAATGACTAAATGGCTTCACTTTGTCTCATTCTTATGACCATTTTCAAAATGAGAATACGCCCTAACCAAACTGAAAAGCGGATAATTGCGTTTTGAGTACTTGCTGAGAATAAACTCTCTTACCTTGATCATTTCCTGCGGCGCCTACTGCAACCATCAACGGCAGTAAATGCTCTTCTGCGCCTAGTGGGTGCGCATCCAAAGCATGGGGTGCTTGTGACCAATCAGTAAGAGCTGCCAGACGCTCCTCTGAATCGGCGTTGATGGTTTTGGTTAACCATTCGTCAAATTTCTCTGAAGGAGCCGTAAAGTTTGCATCGCCATAGCCCCGCATATTGTGAAAACTCATGCCACTACCAATAATCAACACGCCTTCTTCACGCAAAGATGCCAGTGTTTTGCCTGCCATTAGATGCGCTTTAGGGTCTAGATCTCGACGTAATGACAACTGTACTACCGGAATATCCGCATTAGGAAACATCACTTTTAGCGGAATAAATACCCCATGATCAAAACCTCTTATTTCATTTTGCTCATTGTCTAAACCTGCATCCGTCAGCAACTCACTGATTTGCTCGGCCAATAATGGTGCGCCTAGTGCTGGATAAGTCAGTTCGTAAGTATGCTTAGGAAATCCAGAATAATCATAAATCAACTCTGGTTGCTTGGCAGCGGTGATACTAAATACCGGTGTTTGCCAATGCGCGCTGACTATCAAAATAGCCTTGGGTTGCTGTGGTAAACGACTGGAAATACTTTGTAAAAACTCTGCCATTTTTTCCCAAGTATCAGCAGGCTGCCAATTCATAAAAAAGCAAGGTCCGGCGCCATGAGGTACAAAGAATACAGGCTGCGTGATTGAAGTTGATTCAGAATTCATGGGATTTTACCTCATTATTTATAATCAAAGCGACAGATAGAACAACGATAGACATCTATTAAATGTGGTTTTATTTTTCTGATAATGCTTTATCTATACTCAAGTAACCGCCACCTTGTATCGCTAAAGAAACCAAAGCTACCATCAAAGTCAATGCATATTCATAGCCACCATTATCAGCGAATAGTCCGTTACCGATGTGAACAGAAAAAATAGCAACCAACATCGTAAAAGCGGCAACGAGTGCGGCAGGACGAGTCAGTAGACCCAATACTAGAGCGATGCCACCAAAGAACTCTGCGCTGCCTGCCAATATAGCCATCAAATAACCAGGTTCAATACCAATACTGCTTAACCAGCCAGCAGTGCCTGCTAAGCCACCACCGTCAAACCAACCAAACAGCTTCTGAGCACCATGAGCCATTAAAATCAGACCCACTGGCACACGAAGGACTAAGGCTGCGTAGCCTGCTTTTGATTCTAGAATTTTATTTAATAATGAGGTGTTCATTTGTGATTACTCCATAACGTTCGATTCAAGTAAAGGGTTAGCCATCGGGCATAAACCTACTTTACTATCAACGTTACGAAAGAGTAAGACAGTTTATATTGAATAATTAACAACATATCATTGATAATAATGATTGAGGTTAGTATTGAATTGCAGAATAGACTATGGTCGATACTGAATAAAATGGATATACAATATTATAGGGCGAGACTGGGACAAATCGGAATAGTACGTTATGCCTCGATTCTACTCCATGTCTTGCAAATTGGCCGTTAATTGTGCGCGACTGGGTACACGGTGATAATTAATCACAGGCACATTTCCAAGACGGCGCTGACCGATGGCAAGCTTTTTATCTATGGTAATCATCGCGACTTTTTTGTCTTGCTGACTGAGCAGTAAATGATTGGCCTTACGTGTGACTCTATAATTTGGAAAGTACTGTTTTAGCAACGCTGAGGTTTTTTGGAGACCATCATTAGCCAGTGCCTTGGTACTTTTCGACTGCATATTATAAGGTGTCTCACCCGCTTTTACGCCGCGCGATTTTGCCAATATCCATAAGGCTGCGATAACGACGAACAGTATGACAAGCCACCAAATTCCGTCTATCATAAGAAGGGTATCCATTATTAACAAGGGTTGGCTCATGTTAGCAGAATTATCACCAGCGTTAATAGCAGAAGTGCAGGATGCGGCCAAACTATTGGTCTCGAAACAGCGCATTTGTATTTTAACTGGCGCAGGGATTTCAGCAGAAAGCGGCATTCCGACTTTTCGGGATAAACAAACCGGCTTATGGCAAAATTATAGGGCGGAAGATTTGGCCACACCAGATGCTTTTGTCCGAGACCCAAAGCTGGTTTGGTCTTGGTATCAATGGCGCAGAAAATTGGTTGCGGATAAAGCGCCAAACCCCGCACACGAGGCCTTGGCGCAGTGGCAGCAACATGCAGAATCAACCCACCAACAGTTAACACTCATCACTCAAAATGTCGATAACTTACATGAGCAAGCTGGCAGTACAGTGACTCATCTGCATGGCAATCTGTGGCACAACCGCTGTAGTCAGTGTGAGACGCCCTATCAAGACAAATCAGAAAGCACACCTAGTAACAAAGATATCACTAATTTTTATGAAGCATTACTCACTTGTCAGCACTGCAATGGGTATATTAGACCTGATATCGTTTGGTTTGGGGAGGCGTTGCCTATACAAGCATGGCAAACGGCAGAGGATGCCGCTGCTCATTGCGAGGTATTTATCAGTATTGGTACATCGAGCCTCGTGTATCCTGCCGCAGGACTGGCACAATTAGCCAAGCAAAATGGTGCCAAAATTATTGAAATAAATCCTGACCCCACACCGAATACCATCGTTGATATAACTTTAGCAGAAAAAGCGGGCGTAGCCATGCCAGTGCTTATAAAACAAATCATGACCTTATAATCATGGTCTATCATCACAGTTATGACAGACAATAATATTGAGCATTAGCTACATATAGTCGATACTAAATAAACCGGATACACGACATTAGAACGCGAGACTGGTACAAATTTTTCTTTCTTGCTGTGCCTACGCAATCTCGATGCTACGAAACTTCTCGTTTAAAGATAAGCAGTCCAGTCCCGCTGACTCATTTTTATACTGAACTCACTATAGTCAGATTAGGGGTGACACAAAAAAAGGCTTAACGGTTGATATCAACCATTAAGCCTTAGCTACTAAACCTCGATCTAGTCAGGGCTTATTGCAATGCAAGATCAACTTTTGCCAAATAAGCCTCTTTTAACTCATCATCTATGAATGCTGATCTAAACGAGTTTTTTACCAATGTAATGATGTCATCTTCCGTTATCGGCAGATTTTCATGTAAGTTGATAAAATTTTGATTTATATAGCCTTTGAAATACGCTGGATCGTCCGAATTAACGCTGATGTTTAGACCGTAATCTAAAAGCTCTTTAATATTGTGTTCTTTGTAAGTTTCAAAAACCTTGAGTTCAATATTTGAGTTTGGGCAAACCGTCAGTGGCATTTGCTCGTCTTTGAGCCTTTGCATCAGCTCTGGGCTTTTTATAGACTGCACACCGTGATCGATTCTATTGATGTTCAATAAATCTAACGCTTCGTAGATATAAGAAAAATCTGCCTCTTCGCCAGCATGGGCAACCAATTTAAAACCTGCTTCTTTGGCTTTTTTGAACACTTCTTTGAACTTCGACGGCGGATTGCCCAATTCCGATGAATCAAGACCGACCCCAATAATATCATTTTTAAACTTTAACGCTTCTTCCAAAGTCTCAAACGCTTCTGCTTGTGACAAATGACGCAAAAAACACATAATGATGCAAGAGGTGATGCCATACTTTTCTTTGGCATCTGCGAGCGCTTCTTTGATACCGGTTATCACGGCCTCAAAAGGCACGCCTCTTTCTGTGTGCGTCTGTGGATCAAAAAATATCTCCGTATGAATGACATTGTCTTCGACACATTTAAGAATGTATTCCCATGTCAAATCATAAAAGTCCTCTTTGGTAATCAGGACATTGGCACCCGCGTAGTAAATATCTAAAAAGGTTTGCAAATTGGTGAAGTTATACGCATTGCGCACATCTTCTATGCTTTTATAGGGAATCTCCACCTGATTCTTTTTAGCCAATCTAAACATCAGCTCTGGCTCTAACGAGCCTTCGATGTGTAGGTGAAGCTCAGCTTTCGGTAGTTTCTTTATCAAATCAATCATAGTGTTCCAACGATGGTTTTTATCAAGACATGCTGTCTATAGACGAGATTTATGCTTAACTGTTATAAATAACGCGCTATTTCTAGGAGCGCTATTATATTTGAATTTACGCCAAAACCCCATAGCCTAAAAGCAAACCATTTAACACGCTTACGCCGTGTCCTCATTCATAACGTGCCTTACTTATCAGTCATGCGGTTTGTACAAACGCATGGACAGCAACTCTACTTCAGAAACACCACCGTATCCGACAGTTCATTGCCTTCTGGATTGTCTTCAAGATGATAATACTGCCGCAATAATTGCCCCACTTCATCTAATAGCTCAGCCAAACTCTCTTCTGTTTTTTTATGGGCAATACCCGATACTGCTTTTTCGCACATCGCGCGCCAAACCGTTGGGCTGACGTGAGCGCTGATACCGCGATCAGCCACGATCTCTAACTGATGCTCACAAATATTGACATACACCAAGACACCCGTGTTTTCTTCGGTATCCCAAACTCGATATTCGCTAAACAAGTCAATCGCGCGGTCGCGGCAGCCGACGTGATAGGCTTCTTGAATAGGGAGATGGTTTTCTATAATCAAAAACACCTCTCCCCGATGTCCGCGCTCAGCACTCGTTACCTTGTCTGTCAGACGCGCTTTTGCTTCTGCTGTCAGCCATTTACTATGTAATAAAGGGACAAATAAGACTTGACGCCACCAGCGGGCAAAACTGGAATGTGAAGCGTTATTTTCTGCCATTGTATATTTCCTCAAATACGTCATTGCTGACGGTCAGTTAGTGAATGAGCCTACCACGAGCCGCCAGCACCGCCGCCACCAAAACCGCCGCCACCACCGCCAAAGCCGCCGCCGCCAAAGCCACCGCCGCCAAAGCCACCACTACCGCCGCCCATGCCGGGAAGGAATATCATGCCGCCGCCTCTGCGTCCACCTCCTTTACCACCGCCGCCTTTACCGCCACCACCGCCGCGTGAAATCAAAAACAACCAGATGAATATCGCCATAATCAATGTCATAAAAAAGCCGCCGCCCAATGCCAATGCACCAGCAAAGAAACCACCAGCGGCAAGGATAGAGCCAAACACACGGCCAAAAATACTGGTAATAAAGCTACCAAATATCATCGCCATGACAAATAAGAAAATAGGCAATGGCAGCTCATCTGATTCTTGCTGAGTGCTGCGTTCGGCAGCTTGAGCATCAGCACGTGCTAAAACCTCAGGATCAGCAGTCAGGCGCGCTTGTAGTGCATTCACCCCTGCCAAAATCCCAGCGCCATAGTTGTCTTGTTTAAATAAAGGCGTGATATCTTCACGAATGATACGATTGACGGCAGCATCTGGTAACACGCCTTCCAATCCATAGCCTGTCAAGATATACATATCACGATCATTGACCGCGACGACTATTAATAGACCATCATCGATGGCGTCATCACCAAGTTGCCATTTTTCAGCCACTTGCAAGGCGTAATCAAATATGGGCAAACCATTGGTCGTCGGTACGATAACGACAGCAGCTTGGGCTAAGCCTTGCTGATAAATACTCCTAAGCTGCGCTTCCAAACGTTGTTTTTCTTGAGGATTTAATATATTGGCCTGATCAACGACGGGTTCATTCAATATTAGCTTGTCAGCATCAACACTCTCAGCGCTTGACGTTACTGGTGGCTGAGCTGGTGTTTGCGCATTAGCTGTTGCTTCATCGTTGCCCGCATTAGGGTTGACGGCATCATTGCCCAATATAGCGTCATTAATGGCCTCGTTACCCAATACCGCATCATTGATGGCTTCGTTGGACTCACCTGCTTTGGCAATAGCCACCAAATCCTCAACGCTACGATTTTGCATGCTCGAGGTGTTATCTGTAGACACTGCCGCATCTTCAGGCGCTGCGTGCAGTACAGACGCACCACTCATGCTTAGGGTGACCAATAATGCTGATAAGATTGCTTTTGAATTATTCATCTAATCTATACCACCTCAAGTGACATCTGTACTAAATTAATAAGCATTTGCATCCATCAATGCCTTTAAAAAAAATTTGGCAGGGTAATCCAAACCAATAACACAGCAAATAGCGTGCTACTTTTATACTGGTTCAACTGTACTGAGTCAATATTACTCAGCTGTCGCTGCATTGTCGTCACCGAAGTCAACACTTGGCGCCGTTGAGATAGCCTCTTCGTTGGCAACGCTAAAGTTCGGTTTGGCATCCATACCAAATACTTTTGCGGTGATGTTGGTTGGGAACTGGCGCACCGTTGTATTATAGCTTTGTACTTCTTGAATATAACGGTTACGCGCGACGGCAATACGGTTTTCAGTACCTTCAAGCTGTGCTTGCAAATCTTGGAACAACGCATCTGACTTTAGCTCAGGATAACGCTCAGACACTGCCATCAAACGTGATAATGCACCTGTCATTTGTTCTTGGGCAGCCGCATAACGCTCCATCGCTTCTGGGTCATTGAGTACCTCAGGCGTCACTGTAATGCCGCCAGCCCGTGAACGAGCTTCGGCTACTTGGGTAAACACCTCTTGCTCTTGCTCCGCATACTGCTGTACCACTTTGACTAAGTTTGGTACCAAATCAGAACGGCGCTGATATTGGTTAACCACTTCTGACCACGAAGCAGTCACTTGCTCGTCTTGTGCTTGTAGGTTGTTATAACCACAACCGCTTAGACCAACAGTAGAAGTCGCTAATACTGCTGCCAGCAACATAGGTTTTGCAATTGATTGACGCGTCATCGTTGTCTCTCCTGATAATGATAAATAACAAATAGCCAGTAACACGTTTTTTAATAATTTTTTAAATGTATAAAGTCAGATAAACATAAAAGAGAGTCAGCAAGACTGGTATAGATGTTTTGTAGCCTCTGTCAGCGTAGATACAGCAAGCAAGAAAAATTTGTACCAGTCTCGCGTCATAATCTCGTGTATCCATTTTATTTAGTATCGACTATATTAAAGATTATCGCTCGCGAGATATCTTAACAATGATGGCGCTATCACCGTGTTTTTACAATTCATCGTTACCAAAACACAACCGCAACAACGCTTATATCATCAGCTCTGGCTCTGATTTATAGGCTGTGCTGTAAACTATGGTTAACGCCTTGCTAGCAAATGCTTAAATAAATCGCTGCTACATCAAAGCATTTAAAGCGCCTCTACTCGCCTATAACTAAGAACTGACGGTACTACATCATGTTTCATCGATATTTATCCTGCCTTCATCTCATCAAAATCATATATATGCTGCTATACAAAGAAATTTCTAGTAATTGGTACAAAAATATGGCAAATTGCAGTTACGTAGCCGTACGGTTTGAATACATTTGGTAGTGGACTTATCGTTTGATTAGTATTAGCGAATTAGTTTATTACCTTTACAAGGATCATAGTCAATGACATCGCACGCCATTACCATGTACTCACTCAGATACTGCTCATAGCAAGTTGAATGCTATCGGCATGATCCGTATTTAATTATATAACCGACTGTTTTATCCGCTGGTCTAGTTATAACAGCTCATTTATAACGTGATGATAGGATTATCGCAGTAATGAGACAGCAAAGATGCATACTGCACTCGATTGAATTGACTGCTAGATAAGGTATCAAGGTCAGATAGTTGCTGATAAGCCAAGCGGATAAATACAGACAACTACAGTCCATTCTTGAGTGGCTAAGTACATATGAGACTTAACAATACGTGTAAGTCTATGCAGATAATTTAAGTGCTTAACTTAAATAAGTAAGTTAACCAGTTAGCTACTCCTAGCATACATAGCCACTTTGAGACAGTACTAGGAATATACATATGGAAGGTTTAGTCAATTTAGTAAACGGAATTATCTGGAGCCCGGCACTGATCTATCTGTGCTTGGGCGCGGGTCTTTTCTATTCCATTATGACGCGCTTTGTACAAGTACGTTTATTCGGTGAAATGATCAAATTACTATTCACTGGTAAATCCAGTGCACAAGGTATTTCATCATTTCAGGCACTTGCCGTCTCGCTTGCTGGTCGTGTGGGTATGGGTAACATCGCTGGGGTAGCTGCCGCTATCGGCTTCGGTGGTCCTGGTGCCGTATTTTGGATGTGGGTTGTGGCTTTCCTAGGCGCATCTACTGCCTACGTTGAGTCTACACTGGCACAGATTTATAAAGAAAAAGATGTAATTACTGGCGAATATCGCGGTGGCCCTGCTTATTACTTTGAGCGGGCACTTGGTCAAAAATGGTACGGTATCCTCTTCGCAATCGCTTCTATCTTAGCTTGTGGTATGTTCTTACCAGGCGTACAGGCAAACGGCGTTATCAGTGCTTTCGCGCAACTTATGGGTGAAGGTACTATCATGAACGTTGCAGGCCTAGAAGTCGGCTCTATGCGTTTAGTCGGCATTAGCTATCATTCTTAGTCGTACTAGGTATCATCATCTTTGGTGGTATTAAGCGTATTGCAACCTTTACCGAGTTTGCGGTTCCTTTCATGGCAATCGGTTATATTGTCTTAGCCTTAATTATCATGTTCAGCTAACTTCAGTTTGATCCCAGATGTATTTGGTTTGATCATTGGTGATGCCTTTACTGCTCAAGCAGGTTTTGGTGCTGCTATTGGTTGGGGTGTAAAACGTGGTATTTACTCTAACGAAGCTGGTCAAGGTACTGGCCCTCACGCTGCTGCTGCTGCTGAAGTTGAGCATCCATCACAGCAAGGTCTAGTACAGGCATTCTCAGTATACGTTGATACACTACTAGTTTGTTCTGCTACTGCCTTTATGATCTTATCTACTGGTATGTACAACATCCAAGGTACATTACCAGATGGTCAGTTCATCGTACAGAATGTAGCTGCTACTACTGAAATCAATGCCCCTGCCTTTACGCAAATGGCAATGGAATCCGTATACGGTACTACTGGTAATGTCTTTATCGCAGTCGCTGTATTCTTCTTTGCCTTTACTACCATTTTGGCTTACTACTACATCGCTGAAGTAAACGTGGCTTACTTGACACGCTTTCTCGGTCGCGGTGCCAATAAAACTGGTCTATTCTTAGTAAAAATCCTAATCATGGTGATGGTTGCTTACGGTGGTCTTAACTCAGCTGGTTATATCTGGGCAATTGGTGATATCGGTGTTGGCCTCATGGCTTGGCTCAATATTGTTGGTATTCTTGGTCATCTTCTTTGTGGCTCGTCCAACGCTTACCATGCTTAAAGATTATGAAGCACAGCGTAAAGCTGGCGTAACGCGCTATACTTTTGATCCTGCAAAATTCGGTATCAAAAACGCACCTTATTGGGAAGAGCGTCATCTAAAAGAGCAACAAAGATTGGCAGCTGACCCATTACGCAAAGAACACAAATAGTTGTCTTTACAGTCGTAAATATTTACCATCTAAATAAAAAAGCCCGAGACCATCGTCTCGGGCTTTTTTATTTAGATACTTTATTAAAAACCTTGGGAACTGTATATAGTCAAAATATTTATAAATGAGTACGGTGTCAACCTTGCTTGCTGTACAACGGTACTATTTGCATTCGGTTGCCTTGTACTCACTTTAAACTGCCTCGGCTACAGCATTTATAAAACGCTAATATCATTGCCAAAAACTTGAGTAAGAGCCACGCATGTCAATGCACTATAAAATGATTACAGTACTGCTAGCATAAATAAATTTGGCAACCCTAATCACATTTTTTGGGATTGGTATCACTATTTTACAGACACAAAAAAGCCCAGCGCAATGGCTAGGCTTCTTCAATATTATAGTGTTATCACTAAATTGTTTATAGAAACAACTTACTCAGGCATCAATACCGCATCGATAGTGTGTACCACACCATTTGTTGCCATGATATCTGTACCAGTGATATTAGCAGTGTTACCAGCTGCATCAGTAATCACGTTAGCATCGCTGATGTTGATAGTGGCACCATTAACAGTCGCAACGTCAGTACCATAAGGGATATCAGCTGCCATGACTATCATAGGTAGTACATGATATGGAAGTACTTTGTTTAACAATTCTGTGTTAGCCAATAGCTCTTCTTTAGTAACGCCTAACTTTTCTAATACAGGAGCAAACGCATCGTCAGTAGGTGCGAACACAGTATAAGTACCTGACTCCATCATCATCGTATCAAGACCAGCCGCTTGTAGTGCAGCGGTTAGAATGGTTAAGTTTTCATTGCCAGCTGCTATTTCAGCAATCGTTTGTGTCGCCATGCCTTCAGTCGCAGCCATTGGCTCGGCTTCGGTCATTGGTTCAGCCTCAACAGCTGGATCTACTACTACTTCTTCAGTAGTGACTTCAGGCTCAACTGGATCAGCAACGGTTTCAGTATCATTACAAGCTGCCAATGACATAGCTGCAGTAATAACGGCGATAGATAATAGGTTCTTCTTTAGCATAGGTCGTTCCTTATGGATGAATAAGTAAATTATGTGCTTAACAGATGGCGTTTCTTAAGTAATAAATACAATAATTACCTAAATGTAAAACCTGATTGCTGCAAGCAATACCACTATTAAATGGCATCGAGTACGTCAAATCTGTTATGCCAATAACTGTAATTCTAACTGATTAATTTTAAATTGATGCTTATTTAAGTACTAACACTGTATCAATCACGTGTACTACCTGATTGTTCTTGTGAATACTCGTTTCAGCACGACAAGTAATCCGATCCTTATTTAGGCAGTAATACTCTATCGATCACATGTACCACACCATTGTTGGCGGCAATATCCGTTTTTAAGATATTGGCAGTACGACCGTTTTCGTCCATCAATTTACCTTGACTTGTCACCATTAGGGTATCTTTACTTAGCATCATAACGTTACCAGGCTTCACATCTTTCGCGTACACTGGAGCTGCACCATTGATAACGTGGTAGCCTAAAATTTTGGTTAATAGAGGCTTGTTAGCAAATAGTTGCGCTTTGGTCATGCCAGTTTCTTGCAATGCTTGTGCAAACGCGGCATTTGTTGGGGCAAATATCGTATAGTTGGCATTTGGATTAGATAACGTACCTGCCAAATCTGCTGCAACAACTGCTTCAACCAGTAACGAGAAATCAGGATTGCTTTGGGCAACTTGTACCACATTCATTTTCGCCATAGATTGGCTATGCATTGGTGCTTTCATATCTGCGCTTTTCGCTGGCATCATGTTATTACAAGCGCTTAGGCCAGCGATTGAAATGGCTAATGTACCGATAGTGGCGATTTTGGTAAGTTTCATAACATTTTCCTTAATGATTGAGTCTTTATTGACTATGATCTTGCAGGTTAGATTGTCTTTCTCTTAAAGTAATGACTTGCTCTAATACTACTGACAAATGCAAATAGTAAGAGAATAAAAATCATTAACATTTACTAGTAAGCGTTACTTACAAAACATTAATCCTTCTGAAATTAAATTAACATATACAAGATTTTTATCAATTCCTCTTTTCGCTATTTTTTGTAGTAACGATGTAAATTTTGTCTGTCTAATACGAGTCACCGTTGTCTTTATCGGATAAAAATACCGCTTTATATAACATTTAAAAGGCCATTATATTCATTCATGACAACCTATTCATTAATGCAATAGCATTTGGTGTCATGCTCAGTCATTTAGCGGGTAAGCACTATGGTTATCATGTTGCCAAAGCAGAATAAGTACTATCCCGCGTACTACATATTTTTCATGCTAAAATAATGCGGATTTGCTCGTTCCTTTTATAGATTTTGTACGCTATTCATTACTCCTTCCCTTCATAATATTGACGATATAAGCAGCGCTCCTATGACTCCAACAGCCCGCCAAACTGATACTTCTTCAACCAAACTGATGACCACGCCTCACGCATGCACAATCTCAGATGACTTTATACTGACGCCACCTGCTGTGTTTCCTTATAAGGAGCAGCAGCTAACTGCGCGTGCCCGTATCACTGAGCAAATGGCGTCACGAATTTTGATGTTGGATGGGGCAATGGGTACGCAGATTCAGAACCTATAAGTTAGAAGAAGCGGATTATCGCGGCGAGCGCTTTGCAGATATCAGCCAAGATGTGCGCGGCAATAATGATTTACTGGTACTCACGCAGCCGCATATGATTAAAGAGATTCATCAGCGATCATTTGGACTGCTGGCGCTGATATTATCGAGACCAATAGCTTTAACGGTACGCGTCTGTCGATGGCCGACTACGATATGCAGTATCTGGTGCCTGAGCTGAATAAAACGGCTGCCAAGCTTGCCCGCGAAGCCGCTGATGAATACACTGCGAAGACCCCTGACAAGCCGCGTTTCGTCGCTGGCGTCATTGGCCCGACTTCGCGCACTTGTTCGCTATCCCCTGACGTCAATGATCCTGCCTTTCGTAACATTACCTTTGATGAATTGGTGCTCAACTACCGCGAAGCGACCTTGGCACTGATGGAAGGCGGCGTCGATATCATCCTGATCGAGACTATTTTTGATACGCTCAATGCCAAAGCAGCGATATTTGCCGTGACTGGCGTGTTTGATGATATTGGCTTTGAACTACCGATTATGATTTCGGGTACGATTACCGATGCGTCAGGTCGTACATTATCAGGGCAAACGGCTGAAGCATTTTATAACTCGATTCGTCATGCCAAACCGCTATCGGTTGGCTTTAACTGTGCGCTGGGTGCTGATGCGCTACGTCCACATATTCAAACGCTATCAAATATCGCCAATACTTATGTGTCAGCGCATCCAAACGCGGGTCTGCCCAATGAGTTTGGTGAATATGATGAAACCGCTGATGAAACCGCAGCCCTGCTCGAAGGCTTTGCCAAAGCGGGTATCTTAAATATCGTCGGCGGCTGTTGTGGTACGACACCTGAGCATATTCGCCAAATCGCTAATATGGTGGCAAACTATGCACCGCGTGTCATTCCTGAAATCGCCCCTGCCTGCCGCTTGTCAGGTCTTGAGCCATTTACCATCAATGCTGACAGCTTGTTCGTCAACGTTGGTGAGCGTACCAACGTCACTGGCTCTAAAAAATTCTTACGCTTGATTAAAACCGAAGCCTATACTCGAGGCGCTCGATGTCGCCCGTGATCAAGTCGAAGGCGGCGCGCAAATCGTCGATATCAATATGGATGAGGGCATGCTCGACTCCAAGCAGGCGATGATTCACTTCGTCAACTTGGTGTCTGGCGAGCCTGACATCAGCCGTGTGCCGTTGATGATTGACTCATCCAAATGGGACATCATCGAAGAAGGTCTTAAACGCACTCAAGGCAAATCTGTCGTCAACTCGATCTCCCTGAAAGAAGGTCATGCTGAGTTCGTCGAGCGTGCCAAGTTATGTATGCGCTACGGTGCAGCCGTTATCGTCATGGCATTTGATGAAGACGGTCAAGCAGATACCTACGAGCGTAAAATCCAGATTTGTCAGCGCAGCTACGATGTACTGGTCAATGAAGTAGGCTTCCCTAGCTGAGGACATTATCTTTGACCCGAATATTTTTGCCGTTGCCACTGGTATCACTGAGCACAATAATTATGGCGCGGATTTTATCAATGCCACGCAGCTGGATCACTGAAAACCTGCCTAATGCTATGGTCTCAGGCGGTGTCTCAAACGTCTCGTTTAGTTTCCGTGGTAACCCCATTCGTGAAGCCATCAACTCTGTGTTCCTATACCATGCGATCAAAAACGGCCTGACCATGGGTATCGTTAACCCTGCCATGCTTGAGTTGTACGATGATATTCCTACTGAAGCTCGTGACGCCATCGAAGATGTCATGCTCAACCGCAATCAGGGTGAGACGGGGCAGGATGCAACCGAGCGCCTGATGACGGTCGCTGAAAACTATCAAGATGGCGGCAAGAAAAAAGACAGCACCATCGATATGAGCTGGCGTGAGGGCACGGTAGAAGAGCGCATCGCCCATGCGCTGGTAAAAGGCATCACCACCTTTATCGAAGCGGATACCAAAGAAGCATGGGAGAAATATCCCAAACCACTAGAAGTCATCGAAGGGCCACTGATGGACGGTATGAATATCGTCGGTGATTTATTCGGTGCGGGCAAAATGTTTTTGCCGCAGGTGGTCAAGTCTGCCCGCGTGATGAAGCAATCTGTTGCGTGGCTAAACCCGTATATCGAAGCGGAAAAAGTCGAAGGCGAAGTCAAAGGGAAAATCCTGATGGCGACGGTCAAAGGCGATGTGCATGATATTGGCAAAAATATCGTTGGCGTAGTACTTGGCTGTAATGGCTACGACATCGTCGATCTCGGTGTCATGGTGCCGTGTGAGACCATCCTCGATACGGCTATCAGAGAAAAAGTCGATATCATCGGCCTATCTGGTTTGATTACTCCTAGTCTCGATGAGATGGTCTATGTCGCCAAGCAAATGCAAGAGCGCGGTATGACGCTACCACTAATGATCGGCGGGGCGACAACCTCAAAAGCGCATACCGCTGTCAAAGTCGAGCCACAATATCAAAACGATGGTGTCATCTACGTCACTGATGCTTCGCGCTCCGTGGGCGTGGTCACCAAGCTGCTGTCAAAAGAGCACCGTCAAGCGCTCATCGATGAGACGCGCGCAGAGTATGTCAAAGTCCGTGAACGCCTCGCCAAGCGTCAACCGAAAGCGGCCAAGGTCACGTATGCTGAGTCGGTCAAAATTGGTTTTAAATATGATTGGGGAAATTATGTCCCACCTATCCCTAATACCCTCGGACAAGTGATATTTGACGACTACCCGATCAGCAATCTACTGCCTTATATTGATTGGACGCCTTTCTTTATCTCTTGGGGACTGGTGGGTAAGTATCCGAAAATCTTGCAAGATGATGTGGTAGGTGAAGCCGCCCGCGATTTGTTTGAAAATGCCAATGAGCTGATGCAAAAGATGATCGATGAGAAATCACTCGTGGCCAAAGGCGTGTTTAAACTCATGCCTGCGCGCCGTACTGGTGCCGATACCGTCACAGTCTATGACAATGCGCCTGCTGATGGCGGCAAACCGACCTATCAGTTTGAGCACTTACGTCAACAAAGCGACAAAGCGAGCGGTAAGCCAAACTTTAGCTTGGCAGACTTTATCTCGCCATCAGACACGCATACCGATCATTTAGGCGGCTTTACCGTCTCTATCGTCGGTACAGAAGCACTGGCTGAGAAATATAAAGCGGCAGGTGATGACTATAATGCCATTATGGTACAGGCGCTGTCTGACCGCTTAGCAGAAGCGTTTGCCGAGCATCTGCATGAACTCATCCGTAAAGAGTATTGGGGCTATCAACCGACTGAGTCACTCACCAATGATGAGATGATCAAAGAAAAATACGTTGGTATCCGTCCAGCGCCTGGCTACCCTGCGTGCCCTGAGCATACCGAAAAAGGCAAACTGTTTGACTGGCTCGGTACGGTAGAAGCAATCGGTACAACCTTAACCGAAAGCTACGCGATGTGGCCTGCGTCATCCGTCAGCGGATTTTATTACTCGCATCCTGATAGTGAGTACTTCAATGTCGGTAAGATTAGTCGTGACCAGCTAGAAAGCTATGCCGAGCGTAAAGGCTGGGATATGAAAACGGCTGAGAAATGGTTAAATCCGAATTTATAAGAACATGAAAATTAGTTAACGCTTAAATCATTTATCGTTATTTTTTGGCTTATTCATTTAATATGAGTAGGCCTTTTTTGTGACACTCTTTTTTTGTTGTAATCAGCAAAGGGATATTTTGTCACGCGCTTGTCTGGCTTTACGGAGAGACAACGCCGCGCGATTATGATAGAAGTGGGCATGCAAAACTCTGGTCTGGGTGCTGCCCTTGCCGCGACTTACTTTAACCCTGTCGCTGCCTTACCGAGTGCGATATTTAGCGTGTGGCATAACTTTAGTGGTGCATTGGTTGCGAATATTTTTGCTAAGAGAGATGCTAGGTAGGGATTTTATTGCTTGAGGCTTGGTTGTAAGTGTTTCAGTGTTAGAGGAAGTAGTCGCGATTATTTAGAGAAATATGCTGAGCGTAAAGGCTAGGATATAAAGACTGCTGAGAAGTGGTTGAATCTAAATTTGTCAGTGTACCACCTTAATTCTGTAGTTTTACTGATATATGGCTTTCCGTATATTTTCTACGGATAAGCATGATACAATACAAAAAAACCTACAGTTTTGGGGGGGTCTAATGTTAAAAAAGTTCTCGGTATCTAACTATCGCCAATTTAAAGATATTTTAGAATTTGACTTATCCGCTAATAATTATAGTTTCAATGAAGAATGTATATCTAAAAACTTAGTGAAAATGGCTTTAATATATGGAAAAAATGGTACAGGAAAATCAACACTTGGTTGGGCAATTTTTGATTTAGTATCTCATTTAACAGATAATCAATCACATGAAATAAATAATTTTTATTTAAATGCGCTATCACCTGAAAAAAGCGCATTCTTTAAGTTTGAATTTACTTTTTTCAATAAAAAAAAACCTATTAAAGTCATCTATGAATATAGAAAAAATGAGAAAAAAATATTATTATCTGAAAAGTTAACTATCGACTGCGTAGTAGTATTAGATTATCAACTAAAGAAAACCTTAATTACCACTCTTAAAGGTACTGAACACTTAAATAAAGATATCAATCCAACCCAAAACCTTTCAGCAGTCAAGTACATTTATAGTAATACTAGTTTAGATAGAAGAAACTTACACAATAAGATTTTTGTAGAGTTTGTAGAATTCGTAAGCCATATGCTATGGTTTCGCAGTGTTTTTGATGATAATTCTTATATAGGATATCAAGCTGGCTCTAAGAAAATTCTTGAAAATATTTTAGAGAATGACAACCTTAAAGATTTTGAAATTTTTTTAAAAAGCATGGATTTGAATTTTCAATTAGTTCCATTGAAGACCGTGTCTGGTATTGATATTGGTGTTAAATTTTCAGAAAGCACAAAGCCAATTCCTTTTTTTGAAATTTCATCAACAGGGACGAGAAGCTTAACTTTACTATACTATTGGTGGCAGCTGATAAAAGAAGATAAGATTCGCTTATTATTTATTGATGAGTTTGATTGCTCTTATCATTTTTCTTTATCTCAGAAAATGATTGAACTATTAAAAACACTAAAAAATACACAGGTTATTTTAACTTCTCATAATACTGACTTACTAACGAATGACTTGATTCGTCCAGATTGTGGTTTTATTATTGACGGTAAAAGTATAAATTCTTTAAATCGCTTAACTGAGAAAGAGTTGCGTGAAGCTCATAATTTAGAACGTCTATATCAGGCAGGTAAATTTGATGTCTGATATAATTTTATGCGTTACTGAGGGAGAAAAAACTGAGGTTAATATTATAAACAGGCTTCAGTCTGTATTTTCAAATAAAAAAATTGAGATTATTTGCTTCGGCACAAATATTTATCAGCTATATCCTAAAGTCAAAGATGAAGATCCACATTTCTTAGATACCTTTCCTCTTCTGCAAGAAATTAGTAAGATGAATAAAGGTAATAAAGATGATGTTCTATCTAAATATTCTAGAAACGACATATCAGAAATTTATCTATTTTTTGACCTTGATAAGCATGATAACCTTGCGAGCACATATCCAAACTGTTTTGAGGAAATGTTAAAAATATTCGATAACGAAACAGAAAATGGTAAGCTATATGTTAGTTATCCCATGGTTGAATCGTTTAAGCATATTATAACAGAAAGGGAAACTTATGATATTTCTCAAGGTAGTACGTATAAGAATCATGTGTCAAAAAATTGTCATCAAAAATTAGAGAAATTCTATAATCGTCCATTAGACAGATTAGAATGGTCTATTTATTTTTTAGATCATATCAAAGCTACTAATTTTTTAATTAGAGATAGCTTCAGCTACCCTGAAAAATATTCAGAAATTATAGATACATTTAGTCAGATGAATATTTATAAAAATCAATGCGAAAAATTCATTGATATTAATAACAATGTGCTAATACTAAGTCCTTTTGCTTCTTTTCTTTTAGAGTATTTAGGTGAACCCTTATTTAATGAATGGTTAAAATTAACCTAAAACAGCTAAAGGCTCTTCTTATTTTTATGAAGATAAATTAATCAAGGCTATAAAATAATTATATTTAAAAAATATTGTTTATAAAAGTCCTTTTAGCTTTTAATAATTTTAGAAAAATAACTATATATCTTTTCTAAATATATTCCAATTGTGAGTAAAGAGATACTTTCCTCTTTAACTCTCACTACTTTTACTCCGCCGACACTTCTCAGAACAATAAATCACCTGCTCCCAATCTTTCTCCCACTTCTTGCGCCACGTAAAAGGGCGCTGGCAGACGGGGCAGGTTTTTTGCGGTAAGTTTACTTTTTTATGTGCCATCGTCTGCTCCCTTTTCCCATATATCTCTAACTGACTATTGACGCCTATTTATCTTCTTTTTGATGATCCAACCCTTCATACTTCTTGATTCGACGGCATTGGTCTGAGCAGTAGACCATGCTCTCCCAGTTTTTATCCAGCTTCTTCGTCCAACTAAACTCACGCTCGCAGACGGGGCAGAGTTTTTTTCGAACGTTCTTTTTTTTGTGCGCCATACATTTCTCATTAATTTGTTTACGACATCAGTAACCTGTCACTATAGCCTACTACGCATAATTATTAGTCATAATCGTCAAATATTTTATTTAAGCGATTGAGACTATTGACGATTAGCTTGCCAGATTGATCGGTACTGCTATCAATTGCCAGCTTCTCGTCCATACGTATAGTTAGTGGTTCTAATGCTTGCTTAAGTGCATTTGCCATCAGTGCGGTCTGTTGATGAATATCAGGCGTATCGTTATCTGCTGTTTGATTGTCATTACTCTTAATCAGACTCTCCGTTAAGCTATTAGACAAGCTATCCGCCATGTTTTGTGCCAATTGTTCAACGGCATCTACCAACTGCTCCATCAGTGCTTTTTGCACGTCTTGGTTTTGCTTGAGATACTCGCCTTCCGCTTTGTGGTCGTGCTTATATATTTGCAGCAATTGGCTCACACTTTTCTCAAAGCCATTATCGATGCTATCGCTGACGACTTTGGCATTATTGATCACGCTATCGGCGAGGATTTTTTGGGAGGCTAGCTGCGCCTCAATCTGAGTCTCTAACTGGGCCTTACGCTCCGCCTCTCGTAAGCGAGCGATTTGCTCTGGATCGTTTTTGGTTAAGTAGGTCTCAAACTGATGACTGATGGCATTGAAACCACTCGCCAAGTCGACCAATTGCGCGACGATACGCGCGCCCGTATCGCCGTCTTCGCCGCCCATCGCTTTATTACGTAAGAAGTCGGTTTTGATTTGCGACCAACGTTCTTTTTCCACATCGGTTAAGATACCGCGCATCTCGCCAAGCTTGAGCAAGTTACTCTCTGCGCCCTGGGTCAATAGCTGCGACTCGCCCAAATAGTGATCGTCTATCAGCTGGTTTAGCTCATTCTCATTCATGACCGCTGATAGCTTTTCGGTCATCTTATTCATATTACGATAACTGCCCTGCAGCTTAAATATCGGCTCAACGCGATATTTATCATCTTGCGAAGCAGAGGCGATATAGGCTTGGTTGACGTCCAAAATGACTGTTTGCACTCGAAACATATGACGCAAAATCGCGATAATCTCGTTAATCTCTGAGGTGCTATACGGATAAGTCAGATCGCTGCTTTGTGCTTGCGCGAGGTTGGCGTTATCCGTTTTTGCCATTTTGATCAGGCGATGCACATCGCTTAAATCGCGGTTTGCTAGTGGTGCGAGGACACTATTAGAAGTGAGGGAGTTTTCAATATAACTGAGGGCAAACACCTCTTCCATGCCGCTCATGATATCGCCTAAGTTGTAGATATCGGCACGGTTGGCAAGCATGTCAGGTACTTTGAAGGCCTCGCCGCTCTCGGTATACGGGTTACCCGCCATGACCACGCAGAACTTTTTGCCGCGCATATCATAGGTTTTGGTCTTACCTTGCCAGACGCCATCGATACGGCGCGTACCATCGCCCAATGAGATAAACTTCTGCAGAAATTCGGCATGGGTATGCTGAATATCATCGAGATAGAGCATGACGTTACTGCCCATCTCAAATGCCAAGTTGATTTTATTCAGCTCTTCTCTTGCGGTAGCATTGGGGGCTTTTTCTGGGTCTAATGAGGTAACGTCATGTCCGAGCGATGGACAGTTAATCTTCATAAAGATAAGGCCAAGACGATTTGCCACATATTCCATCAAGGTGGTCTTACCATACCCTGGTGGCGATATCATCATGAGGATACCCATCAAATCAGTCCGCTTATCCTCGCCGACTGTGCCCATCTGTTTGGCAAGGTTATCGCCGATAAGCGGCAGGTAGCTCTCGTTAATCAGACGGTTACGCACGAATGAGGACAATGGACGCGGCATAAATTCGTCCAATCGCAAGGCTTCTTTTGACTCATGCAATATCTCTGAACGCATCGCCAGATAGCGTCGATAGGCAGGGATAACTTGGGTATCGTGGTGATGCAAGCGATTTAAGAAGTCATCAACGGCAAAGGTTAAAGTCTGCTGATGAATACGCGTATGTTCACCCAGTAGATTATTTACTTGTATTTCAAGTGACACCTTACCCGTGTGACGCGCAAAGCTTTGCACTTGATTGAGCGGGTTATTGATACTGGTCAGTGAAGGCGTTGACGAGGTGATTGAGGAAAATGATAAGGCAGATGGCGTAGCATTTGTACCTTGATTGCCTAGACCGTTATTGTTCTGACCTTTATTCGCGCCACCTTTCTCAAAGCTCGCACCTGAATCAATAAGGCGCTGTACCAAGGCTTCACGCTGGGTATCATTTAATTGAGTCAGTAAGATCACAATGGCTTCGGGCACATAATGGCGACCACTCTCTAGCTGTTGCTTGCGTAGCGCCTCTTTCTCTTTACGCTCAGCCAACTGCTCTTCACTGAGTGCGCCTTTTTCTTCTGTTTGATCGCTGGCTGTCTCGCTATTACCATAAGTCTTATCAAGTAATGCATGAAACCATGTTGCCAATAGCTCATAGGCTGACTTGGGTTGAAAGCCAAGATTACCGACCGAAGATTGTAGCTGCGCAAAACTGGCGCTACTTTGCGTACTGACGGGTGAGCTACTCAGCGTTTGGCTTAGCTGCTCACACAACTGCTGCGCTTGTTGGCTGGTTTGCCAGTTTATTGCGTTATATGCGCCTGCATTCGATTCAGCCGACTGCCCCATAATGCTAACTAAGTATTCACTAGCCAGCTGAACATAACTTGGTTTAAAAATATTGGTGTTATGAACATCGCTGGTAGTTGAATCTGACTCTGAATTGGCATTTGATGTCTGATTAGCATCATTATTATTGCTAATACGTTCGTCACGATAGGCCGCGACAAAACGATGCATCACTTGGCTCATATCCTCGACTAGTAAGGATTTGGCAGTGTCACTACCAAGTGCTCGGCGCAACTGCTCAGCGGTAGCTGCTCTATCTGTCCAGTTATTCGCGCGGGTCAGCACTGACTCATTTAACCAATTGTCGTAGCCAAATTGACGTAGGCTGTCTAAACCAAGCGCTTGTACGATATTTAACTGCCAATAGAACAGTTGCGCCAGTGCGCGTACTTGCGGGGTATAAACCAGTAGTCCGGCCTCGCGCAACGTCGGTAGTATTTGCATCAACAGTAGCGTGGCATCATGGTCATGAATACCCTTGTCATAACCGAGCTGATAACGCGGGGTTGCGTAGGCTTTGACCAACTTTGCCAGCGGACTGTCATTATCGATATCACCGTTGACGTCCAAAGTAATGACGGTTTCGTCGTATGCTTGGTATAGGCGCGTTTCGGTCAGACCGTCTTGGCTATTTTTGGCGCTCTCGATGATGCTATAGGCCAAGTACTCGGCGCGATATACCTTGTCAGACTCGGAGGCGATATTCATCTCCCAATACGGACGCAAGGCATTTAGCTCAGTATTATTAAGCGCTTCGTAATAGTCTGTACCCGTCAGATGCAAATTGAGCACACGCTTGCCATCTGACTGCTGACGGCTGAGCAAGGTTAAATCTAATGGCTGGGTGTTGACCGAAAAACGATGCTTGCCCAATTTGATGATTTGACCGCCATCTTCAAACAAGTCCGATTTGTCTTTTAGACTCTTATAGCTCTCGATTTGAATGGCTTTTAGACGCGCATCAATGTCATCAGCTTTGACACTAAAGCCCATCGCTTGTAGCTCTTTTGCGATGTTGCGGACTTTTTGCACCAGCCCATCGGAGGCAAAGTAAGTATTGAGCGCTTCTTCCTCGGTAAAGCCAGTGACGCCTGTGCTTTGCGTGCGTTTTTTAATACTCTCAAGCATCCGTAGCGCGCCATCACCTAGATTTTGTGCTTTGCGATTGCGGGCATCAAGCAGTTGCTGCTTATGATTTTCAAAGGTTTCATAAATCTCTTCACGCTTACTGATGATATCGGCTAAAAACTGATCGCCGCTATTGGTCTCTGGATCAGCAAACTGGCTTTCAAGCTCTTCTAATTGCACGAGCAGCTTTGCCATTTGCTCATCTGATTTCTCAGGCGTATTGGCAATGGATAAAGCATTGGCAATCGATTGACCAAATAGCTTAAACTGCGCGCCAAATTGCGCGACCGCTTCAGCTGATCCTAGGTTTTTGCGTTTATGATTGAGCTTGGCTTTGCTCTGGTTGAGGCTGGCATAAATAGTGGAGATGTCATCGATGATTTGCGTGCGTACCGTGGCATCAGCAACGTCCAACGTGCCAAGCAGTTCGGTCAACAAATCTAACCCTTGCGCTGTGTCATCAATTTTATCTAGTACGGGTTTGAGTTCGGCATTGGTCTCCGCCGTATTTAGACGCTCACTGACGTCTACTAATATGCCTTCGTAGCTTGATAACGCTTCTTCACCGCTTAAAAACAGGACGGTTTTTTCGGCAAGCTCGCTTTCTGCTTCTTCTAGCTGCGTCTGTAATGCCTCTAGCTTGTCACTATCTAAATAACGCAAATCTTCTAAACTGACCAAGCGACCCTTTTGTCGTCTTAATGCCGACAGCTGATCGACATAATCACTGGCAGACTCAAATGTCGTAACCCGTATTTGCCGCAAAATCTCATTTTGCTGTGTATCGGCATCAGCTAGTGCAGTTTGCGTTTGCTTTTGGATGCTTTGGACTTTGGCAAACTCATCAATGACAAGCTCAGCGGTCGCCGTCACTTCTTTAATACTACTCGCAATTTCGCTCAGCTCAGGCTCAGACAGCCAGTAGTAGCTATCAAATAACCTGCTGGTATTGTCCGACAGCTCTTCATAGAGTTTTTGTGACACGCTTTGGTTGTCGATGAGACGAGTAATGCTATAAAGATCAGAGATGCCGCGCACCAGCTCTTTGTTACCGATTTTGCCATAGAAGCTCGTACTTTCAGGCAATTCGCTCACATACTCAGGGGAGGCATAAGGCGTGTGCCATATCTGCATCGGATGAATGCGCGATGGCTCACTTTGGTCACTGAACAGTACCAAGCGGCCATTGTCTGCCAATGCCATACCGTTACAATAAATCGGATTTGCCAGTTGTTTTTTGATCAGGTTATAAGGAAACAACCCCGTAATACCCAGCTCTCTGTCGTAAAACAAGAATAAAACATCTTCGCCATTTGTCGAGATGATCTTACGCTTAAACTTTAAGTTTTTGGCACCGACACTGTTGGCATCGAATAGCTTATACTCGCCCGTTTGCAGATAATACCCACCCGGAAATATAATGCCATGATCTTCTGGTAGCTGCACACACGACTGACCAATCGCATCTAAACGCAACACCGCTTCAGTTAAGGTGTTATAAACGAAATAACGATAACTGTCCTCGCGATACGGCAGTATTTTGAGCAGTATCAGGCTACCGACTTTTGCATAGGCAATTTCAGCATCAGTCAGCGACTGGGTACGATCATTGACAGGCTCGCTATAGATACCTTGCCCCGACTGCGTATTGTCCTCAATCTTAATGGTCAAATCGCCGCCAACGGTTTCCACAAATATCGTATCCAAGATATTCATATGCGGGTATTTGCCATTGATCATCTGATCTCGCGTGGTCTCGATCCAATCAAAGTCATAAGCAGGCGGCAACTCAATATCACGCTCGCCTCGATTGTCCACGTAGGCAACTTGGGCAGCCTCTGGTGTGCCTTGGCTAAAATCTAGAGCAAAACGAAACACGCGAATATCAGTGATACGCTCACCGATCTGAAACGCCAATAGCAGTTTACTGTCTTTAACGGTCAGTTGAATCAGGCGGGTTTGCTTGTAATAGCGATAGAGCTCATTGAAGTCTTGTACAAAGGCATCTTGATCTAAAAAAGTCCCTCTTAAATCAACCTCTTCAAGCTGATAGTCTTGCTCAGTACTTTCTTTATGAATGCTATCATCGTTATCGAGATCGCTCTGCTGGCTATCATCACGATCATCTTTATCAGCAGGCTCTATCAAGCGATATAGCGACAGCACGTCTTTAATATTACTGGCGCGCTTTAGCCCCATAAACACATTGTAGCCAAACAGCAGATAATCGCCGACTTGCACCATATCCTGCGCCACACAGTTATGCTCGGTACGGATACGCGTGCGAGCAATCACCTGCATTTGGGTGCTGCCAAATTCCGTCAGGCGTGCACTATTTAGTTTGGCAGTTTGTTGCTCCAGACGGCTGCCTTGCTCTGTTAGGCGTTTTTTGATGAGCTCATAAGCATTACCAGAGGCAACGGCCTGATCAGTTTGGTTCGCTTGGTTAGCGTTAGGATCACTTTTGCTATCTGAATTGGTTGGGTTTTGCGTGTCCGCCATCGTTGCTCGTCCATTTTTATGTGTTGGCAATAAAGAATCATTGAAGGTAAAAAAGCACTTGGCTAATCTAAAAAAACGCGTCATCACGGCAGATTTTTTAGATTAGCCAACTCATTATTCATAATGAATTGGCTATCGTTCTTTAAGAGGCTTAGCGCGAGTTGATTAAAACAATCTACCACTTAGGTGATAGATTGCGTATTGATGGTAAAATTATAGGGCAATCTTGCCACAAATCATTCATGTCGATTGAATTGAGGGCACACCCTATTAAGCCGATTTGTCATCATTGTGCTGGTTCGCTTTCATGACCTGATTGGCCATCACACCGTTGATGATACCGCTGAGCGTATCAGACTTACCTGCTAGGCCATCAATGGCTTTGCCAATAGACAAAGACTTGGCAAAGTTATCAAAGAAGTGCGCTTCACCGCCAACGATATCGATTTTGGCTTTTTGTAGCGCCACTGCCAAGACTTCAGCGTTTTCTTTGGCAATTTCTTTACCTGCGTCAATCGATGCCAATGCTTCTTGCAAGGCTGTCTCAAGACTCATGCGGAATTCTTCGTGCTCGCGTGCCTCTTTGCTCATGCTACCCATGGCATTGAATTTCTCGACCAAACCATCTGCTTCGGCTTGGAAATGTGCACGAGTCACTTCGGCTTTCGCCAGTCCAACTTCACGTTCTGCTTTGGCATTTGACTCACCACGAGCAGCGATGACCTGAGCATTTGCCATACCGACATCACGCTCGGCTTTGGCGTTAGATTCACCGCGAGCAGCAATAATCTCTGCGTCTACCATACCAATGTCACGCTCGGCTTTTGCTTTAGAGGCGCCGCGAGCTGCAATAACTTCGGCATCAGCCATCCCTTTTTCACGGTCTGTCTGAGCCTGAGCCTGTCCAGTCGCTTTAATAACATTGGCTCTAGCAATACCTTCTTTTTCCAAAGAGACCGACTTGGCTTCTTGAATAGCGGCTTCAGCAAAGCCATGTGCAGACTCTTCAGCCTTGATACCTTCAGCCATTCTGATTTTGGCTTCTGACTCTTTAGCAGAGGCTTCAAGATTGGCAGTAGCAAGCGTGGTAATCTCGACGGCTTTATGCTTGGCAGATAACTCTTCTGCTTCTGCTTTTTTCACCTGACGCACTTTGATTTCTTCAGCATCCGCTTCCGCAGCCAGTACGCGCGTTTGTTTCGAACGTTCGGCTTCGCTGACTTCGCGAACTTCTTTGATACGCTCTTCTTCTTGCGCCACTGTTTTGTCTACCGCGATGCGCTCACGAATGACGTTGGCGATTTCTTTTTTCTCAAGCTCAATCGCGCGTTCGGCTTCGATACGTTGCAAGTCAACTTCACGCTCACGAGAGACAATTTCTAAGTCGCGAGCACGCGTGACTTTTTCTTCTTCGATGACCACGGCACGCAGGCGATTCTGTCCAGCCACCTCGATCTCACGTTGCTGATTCTCACGCTGAATTGCCAAATCTTGCTCAACCATGATAACGGCGGTTTCTGACTTTTTGCGCTCTTCTTCTTCAATCTTACGTGTTTCAGCCGTTTCACGCGCAATCACTGACGAGATTTCACGCTTTTGCTTGGCTTCAGCATCGGCTTGTTGACGCTCCAGCTCCAGCATCGCCTCTCTGGTTTCTACATTTTTCTTTTTAACTGCCAGCTCTTCGTCACGCTCCAACTCATTAGTGATAACGTTTTGAAAGGCGGTTAGCTGAGTAATCTTTTTGATACCTTCAGCATCTAAGATATTACTTGAATCTAATGATGTCTTTGGCGTTTGCTCTAAGTAGTCAATCGCCACATCTTCTAGGACATAGCCGTTTAGATCGTTACCTATTTCTTGAACGATACTGTCACGGAACTGGCTGCGGTTTTCAAACAACTTGACGAAATCAATCTGTTTACCAACCGTTTTTAGCGCTTCTGAGAATTTTGCATTAAATAGCTCGTTGACCGCTACCTTGTCTGACGCTCTGTCTACGCCAACTGATTTGGCGACTTTAAGAACGTCTTCTTCGGTCTCGTTGACACGCAAATAAAACGCCACCGTGATATCAGCCCGCATATTATCGGCACAAATCAGTCCTTCTTTACCACGTCTGTCCACCTCTAGAGTGAGCAGCGAGATTCTCATGAGTTCTTTTTTGTTGATGACTGGCCACACAAAGCCACCATCAAAGCGTACAGCGATTTTATTGACGCCGTTAATAATAAGTGCTGTGCCCTGATCCACTTTAATATAAAAGGCTTTGAGCATCAAAAGTGCTGCCATAATGAAAACAAACGCCAGCACCACAACCACGCCGACGATAATGAGTATGTCCATATTCATTCCTTTAATGAAAACATTCTATAGTCAATCTGATATAAATCAGCTACGGTGTCAGGCTTGTTCAGTCTACTATTTAGTACTCTCACTCGCCTTCCTTGTCTCTAAATTATCTGGAACTGACTATAACCAAATTTAAAACCGTTAATATTTTTTGCCAGTCGATTATTTTTCTTTTTTCTTATTGAATCGCTGTTGATTTACGCTGAAAGTAATTATAAAAACCATCAAGGTTAAACTATTAGGGCGTGTTACTTGTCTTTAACAGGCGTTACGCGATAGGTATTGGCCTCATCCAAATACTCTACCAACACCACCTTATCGCCTTGTTTTAGCGAGTTATCATTGATGTCTGATCGAATTTTGAGTATCAATCCTGCGCCGCCATCATTTAGCACTGCTTCGCCATGTTTGTCGGTCACAGTGAGCGTGCGTACCACAGCGACTTTACCCACATTATTAGACGAATTACGTTTGGGAATTTTGGCGATATTTTTGCGAATGGGTGAAATGATCATCCCTGTCAACCACATGGATACGACCAATACAAAAATGAGCGCCCCTGTACCAAAGACATAATATAAAATACCAGAGTCAAAATTTTGATGTAGAAAACTGGTATATAAATAGCTTAGCAACCAACCGATTAAGCTCACCAAACTGAGAATAATAATTAAAGGCACGCCATAAAGACCAAATTTGAGCATGAGACCTGTAAAAAAGCCAGCTGAGGATAAGTCAGCAACTTCCCCTCCTGACTCCCCAAGATCTACGGTGTCCATATCTGCCATACCGAGTAAAGACACCACCCAATATAAGGTAACGAACATCACAAGCCCCGTAAAAATAATCGTGGGGTATAAACTGATTTTAGTGATAAATACTAAAAAAGATTCCTGCATGGCACGCTCCTTTTGTTCATCTAACTTGCTATCTTTATGACTCGGCAATACCACTTGGTAGGATACAACTTGATGTAATTAGGCATTACACTAATTGGCTTAGACGATCTTGACACCTTATCTATTTAACCAAGCAACCTAAAAAACTTAGGGCTATAGAATCAACTTATGTTTCTTTATGGATGATTATATATACATTTCATTACCTAATACATAGGTTTTACCATTAACGTCCCCACACTGGTGAGCGCACTACTCCACCAGCCTGACTGCTAATAGCATAGCTGGTGTTACCAGACAAAGAGTGAATCACCACACTGCCGCCACTTTGTCCGCTCACTCGTGAGGTGCGCGTTGGATAAACTGCATACTGTCCAGAGGGTGACAGACGGGCTGGCTCATCCAGTCCAGTTTCTGCCAGATTGGTAATCTGCCCTGTGGCGAGCGTCATGACTGCCGCCTTGCGACCATTAAGATAGGCCATACGCTGAC
The DNA here is from genome assembly GCA_963925435.1 of uncultured Psychrobacter sp. Classification (GTDB taxonomy): domain Bacteria; phylum Pseudomonadota; class Gammaproteobacteria; order Pseudomonadales; family Moraxellaceae; genus Psychrobacter. The sequence continues at coordinate 29,989 of CAWURQ010000002.1, forward strand.
CATCTAAACTGAGCTGAGGACTGGCCGCATAACTGCCTGTCGATATGGGTACAGCATTACCAGTGCCGAAATAGTAACGATAAATGCTGGGACGACCCGCACGCACTTTATCACTGGTATAAACGAAGCTTTTGCCATCAGCGGCATAGCTCGGTTGTACTTCGGTACTCGGCAAAGTCGTGAGCTGCTTGGTGCTGCCGTTGCTCAGATGCATCTCGTAGATATCAGCATTGCCACCAACAGTTGAGCTATAGAGCAATTTTTGTCCATCGGGTGAAAATGAGGCCGACAGATTACTGCCCTCTGCATTGACGATTAAATGACGCGCATTACTTTTGCGGTCATAAATATAAATCTTGGGGTGCTCACGCGGGGCTTGTTTGCTATAAGCAAGCATTTGACCATCCGCTGACCACGCTGGCGCATAGATATAACCATTTAACTGATCTATCGGTTGGCGGTCGCTGCCATCAGGACGAATGCTATACAGTGTCGATATCTTAGCAGTGCCTACGCCTTGCTCCTCCACATAAGCAATATGTCCTTGGCGATCCATATCGGGCATACGGGCGGTCAGCGGGTTGGTATTAATCGTATTGGTAGGCATTTTGGCAAGCGTGGCAGGTAGTGTCTGACAGCCAGTGAGAACCGTAAATACAGCAATCGTCGTAGCACCTTTTATCGTGATTCTATTCGTAAGTGGTTTTGACATAATGGTTTTAAACATAAAATGATATCCAATAAAATCTCTAAGGTATGACAGCAGCATTACTCTAGTGTAGCCTAAACTTAATCAAACTTTGGATAAAAAAAGGCCCCACTTATTAGTGAGGCCTTATCAAATCTAACCAGAATGTCTATATCGCTTTACTCAATCACCAAGTTATTTAGAAACCGCTTTAAAGTAAGCCACTTGCTTATCATTTTTAATCGTTAAGACAGGGACATTTTTGGCATTTTTACTGAGGCTATACTTGCCTTGTACCGTTGCTAGCGTCGCTGTATCAAAGCTGGCTTGGGGCTCAGGACACGCCATCATCGTGCTGATGCCGTTTTTGATCTGTACAGTGCCATTCACAACACTGTATTCAGCGCCCATGTTATTACAAGTATTGATGAAGCTGACACGGTTACTGCCATTATCGGTGAAGAAGCTTAACGTTAAGGGCTTGGCGGGATTAAAGAAAAGCTGGCTAACTTTATCACCGTTGGTGCGTTTGGCATCGACCAGCTGCCAGTTATAAGCTTGTAGCACATCAGAAGTTACTGGCTGCGTGACTGGTGCTGTCACATTGGGGATGGTTTGACAACCAGCCGCAAGTGTACCTACAGCAAGGGTCGCTGCCATCATCATTTTAGTCATGTTTTTCATCTTAACTCCTCTATTATTTTATTCAAATTAAAAATAGCGGTACTTTTCATTTACGCTAGATATCTGCTTTCATTACGATTCATTTATTGTTTTATTCATACACCTAAACAATGCCGCTATTATGCACAGCACTTGTCTTACTGTCATTATAGGTTGGGTGTATGATTGCGATATGATTTGTTTTACTTTATGATTTTTTGCTAATGGGCATTGCGAGACAGTGCATTTGCTGCTAACTGATTTTTTGGATAAAATTTTCGATGCTTTAGTTGAGATTAGCGGCTTCTTGTTGTTGCAGCGCTGCATACCCTGCCAAACGTTTGCGTTCGCTGTCATTAAATAACTGCTGTTCGATTTGCTCAAGCTGAGTTTGAACTTGTGTATTGTCCGTCTGTTGGCTTAAAAGGCGCTGTTTTTGTGTTTCATATTGGGTAAAACGCTGGTCAAAATCGGTATCTTCTTGATCTACTTGGGCAAGCCTTGCTGCTGCTGGCGCACCTACCAACTCACGGCGCATACTATACAAGGCTTCAGGCGTTGCGCCTTTGGCTTTCATCTGTTCTGTACGATTTATCAATTCATTTAAATTGGCTTGCTGCTCGATATTGGCTTTGGCGGTATTGTCTGGCATACGGCTGACATAGTCTTGTCTTGCGGCTTGTTTTTGACTGTCAGACATTTGCTCGTTTTGCCCAATTCTGATCATTTCTATACTATAGTCATCATATTCGTCTTCAGCACCAAAAAACGCCGTGATGGTTGGTTTTTCAAAATACTGCTGACGCAAATTGGCGATATCTTGCTTTTGCTGAGTGACGACGCTCAAATCCAGCGCGCCGTTTTTGGTCGCTTGTAGTTGGAGGTTGCCATAGCGCTTCTCTATCTCTGGAAGCGCTTTTAGATAGGCAATGTATTGCTTAAATATAGCGACTGCTTGACTGGCGGCAGGCTCTGGCGTGTGGTGGCGAATATAACTCTCGACACGTGCAGATATCACGGCTTCGTCTTCCTCTCCGAGTGCCGATAAAAAATAATCAAACAGCCGCCGTAAGCCTTCGGTAACGACCAGTTGTTTATTTTCATCAATGATGATTTCACCATCCACTTCTGCCCCTTGTAAAGATTGCGGCAAATCCTCTAAACCTGTGGTGAATCTGGTAAAGTTTTGGGTATCAGAGGCCTTGATGGCTTTATCAGTACCAGACAGAATAGGCACTGAGCCATCCGCTTTATTATCGAAAGCAAGAGAGAAAGGAATGGCTTGCGCCAAATTCTTACCAGCGCTGGGTTTGAACCACAGGATAATCGCCGCCGTGACTATGATAACCATAGCGATGATAGCGATTGATAAATAAGCGGAACGGCGACCATTTGACATAAGTGAGAGTTCTTATTTTATCAGTCAGTTTAGAGATTTGCGTTTTTGAGGCGATTGACCTGAGTGCGATAAATAGACTTTGGCTCAGACTCTCCCCATGCGGTCAAACCTAACACTTGATCGGCAGAATCTAAGTGATTCATTCTATAATTATCACGAATCACATAGCCAAGGCGACTGGAACAGGCAGAGACCAAACCATCGTTAGACTCGCCTACGAATGGTACGCCTGTTGCTGCCAATAGATAGTCGCTAGGATCGAGTGCGCTGGTGAGTTGCCCAACCCCACTAAATGAGTAATATTTAATGCCATTAACATTGGTATTCGCTGGCTGACCACAGTACGATCTTGGCATCGCTGCTGGAAACTTTGCATTAAAATTCGCAGCGCCACTTGTTGATAAAGCGACGAGTGCTTGCCAGCCATCTTGCTGTTGTATCTGATTAAAACTGATACCCGAACCGATGTCGGTAAAGCCCCCAATTAAATTAAACACGCCTGATACCAACTCTGTTGTGACATTTGATGGGCTGCCTGACGTATTGTTTGGCTCAAGCGTATTTTTGACAAAATCTGCCGTTTTTGAGCCTTGTTCGGGGCTGGACACCGCTGTGACTGAGGCGACATATTTTGGTGCAACGCCAGCCACATAACGAATATCTATACCGCCTTGACTGTGCCCGAATAAATTGACTTTAGCTTTGCCTGAAATGGCCGTAATGGTTTTGACTTGTTGGAGCAGCTGCTCACCGCGAACCTCGCTGTTATTGACGGCCGACGTTTTAGTGGTATAGACCTCCGAGCCACCTTTTATCAATTCACCCGGAATTCCATTAAAGTAATCAATGACCCCAAATAGCTTGGTGAAACCGCCAAGCCCGTGCGCCATGACAACCGGATATTGGGTTTTTGTATAGCTAGAAGTAAAATATTTACTATCAACGAGTTTACAACCGTTGGCATTGGCACAATTATAATATTGGCCTGCCGCCTGCGCAGAAGTGGTTTGTATCATCATGAGAAGGACACCAGCACTGATTGAACCCAGTATTGGCAAAAATGCGCTCGGTGTGAGAGCGGCACGAATATAGGGGGAAAGCATCATATCAACATCCCTGTTATCATTGATTTTAGGTATCTTTATCCTGCAAAAACGGTAAAGATGGTTGCTAATTCCTTTAGCAACTAAATTTACAATACTTATATAATTTGCAACATTCAACCAATTTTCGAAAATCTGAATATATTAGCATGACTAATGAGTCATATAAGCGTTAACCACGCTGTAAAGTAATTATTATTAATGATAATGATAGGTTCACTATCACTTAACGTCAAAGTGTCACCAGTACGTTTATGGTATAATCCATCCACAATAAACCCATAATTATAAGACAGATGATAATGATGACTAAAAAATCCCTTATCCAGTCCGCCGATGCCATAGAAAAAATGCGCGTGGCCGGTAAACTTGCTAGTGATGTCCTTGTGATGCTCGACGAACACGTTAGAGTCGGCATCAGTACCGAAGCATTGAATCAAATCGCTCATGACTATATTGTGAATGTGCAGCAAGCCATTCCTGCGCCGCTCAACTATAATGGTTTCCCAAAGTCCATTTGTACCTCGATCAACCATGTGGTTTGTCATGGTATCCCGACTGAGAGCAAGCTGTTAAAAGATGGTGATATTATCAACATCGATGTAACCGTCATCAAAGACGGCTACTATGGCGACACCTCAAAAATGTGGATCGTTGGCAATGGTTCTATCATGGCACAGCGTATCTGCAAAGTGGCTCAAGAAGCGCTGTATGCTGGCATGAGCGTGGTAAAAAATGGCGCACGTCTAGGCGATGTAGGCGCTGCCATTCAAGAAGTGGTCGAACCTGAACGCTTTAGTATTGTGCGCGAATTCTGTGGTCATGGCATCAGCAATGAATTTCACCATGAGCCACAAGTCATGCACTACGGCAAAAAAGGCACAGGATTTGAGCTAAAAACCGGCATGACTTTTACTATCGAGCCTATGATTAACCAAGGCACGTGGCAGACTAAGATTTTGCCAGATGAATGGACGGCGATTACCAAAGACCGTAAGCTGTCTGCTCAGTGGGAGCACACCATGGTCGTAACCGACAATGGCTGTGAAGTGTTTACCACCCGCCCTGAAGAAGATTTGAGTTTTCTGACTCAGTAATATCAGTAAAAGATCGCCTAGGCGGTCTTTTTTTTGGCTTATTATTTTTTGGCTCATAATTAAGCCATCTTGAGTATTGTACTGACAGGCTTTTTATCTTTATACTCTGATGAGCTTATACTTTTTATTGATGGCTGTTACCAGCTATCAGTACACTGGTTGTCCTAGACATTTTAGCTTGACCGATTTACTTATACATTCATAACTGGATAACACTCATGTTTACTTGTGATGTCGCCTCTATTGATCTGACGCCCTTACCTCTACTTTTGCTATCAAATGATGTGGCGACAAACGCACCTCTGCTAGCAGACACCAATGCGCCAGAAAAATCGCTACTGGGTATTCCTGAATGGTTGCACAAATCAATGACGATATCAGCCGCGCACTTGAACGTGGTGTCAATATTCGCCAATTGGTCGCGGCACGTGCCTGCGCTATTGATGCTTGACTCATTGCTTTGTTTAAATGGTTTGAGCTTGATAAGACAGATTTGGCATTATTTGCGACCGGTGGCTATGGTCGCGGTGAGCTGTCGCTGTATTCAGATATCGATATTTTGCTGCTCTCTCCTGCATGAGATTGACAGCTGATACCAGTGGCAAAATTGATCGCTTGGTGGCGCTCTTCTGGGATATAGGGCTTGAGCCAGCCCTCTCGGTACGTAGCGTCAGTGATGCGTTGGAAGCGGCGCTTGATCATACCATTGCCAGTGCGCAGTTAGAAGCTCGGCTACTGATCGGTAATGAGACTTTGCAAGATGTTCCGCACTCAAATTGTCAATAAGCAATGGTCCCCGCGCGCCTTTTTTGACGTAAAAATCGATGAAGCCAAAAGCACGTTACTTGCAGCACAATGCCACGGAATATAATCTTGAGCCTAATATCAAAACGGCCCCCGGTGGCCTGCGTGACATTCATATCGTCGGCTGGGTGACCAAACGCTATTTTCGGGTTAGTAAGCTCTATGATCTGGTGCAACAGAACTTTTTGACCGAAAAAGAGTTCGATGAGTTGAGCTTTGCAGAAGGCTATCTATGGCAAATACGGCACTATCTGCACGAGTTGACAGGACGTAATGAAAACAAGCTACTGTTCGATTATCAGCGTGAGATTGCCCAGCTGATGGGCTATGAGACCCAGCCAGATGATCAACCCAATGCTGCGGTTGAGCGCTTTATGCGCGATTATTATCGCTGTGCCATGCAAATATCGACGTTGTCTGAGATGCTGACCAATCACTATTATGAGACCATCATAGAGCCGCAACTGCCTGACGAGGAACGCCCAAAAAAGCAGCCTATTAATGCCCGCTTCAATCAAGTCGGCGACCAAATCGCCATGGCGCATCATCGAGTCTTTGCTCAGCATCCTGAATCGATTTTAGAGATGTTTTTACTCATGGGTCAGTACGGTATCAAAAACGTCCGTACGCATACCTTACGCGCCCTAAAAATCGCAGCACGCGGTATTGATCAGGCTTATCGAGATAACCCCACGCACCAAACACTATTTTTGGCCAATTTAAAAGAACAAAACTATCTCTTTCATCGCCTGCGTACCATGAATCGCTACGGGCGTTCTGGGCAACTATATCCCCGCCTTTGCTCAAGTCACAGGTCTGATGCAGTATGACTTGTTCCACCGTTATACGGTCGATGCCCATACCTTATTTTTGATTCGCATTTTGCACCGTTTTACTGATCCGCATTTTTATGAAGACTTTCCGCTGGTCAGCTCTATCTTTCAGCGCATTGAGCGCAAAGAGATTTTGGTCTTGGCGGCCATGTTTCATGACATTGCCAAAGGTCGTGGCGGCAATCATAGTCAGCTTGGCGAAACGGAGTCGATTGAGTTTTGTCTGGCTCATGGCATGAGTAATGCAGATGCCAATCTGGTTGGCTGGCTGACCCGCTATCATTTATTGATGTCAATGACGGCGCAGAAAAAAGACATCTCAGACCCAGAAGTTGTGACGCTTTTGCAGATTTAGTGGGCAACGTTACCCATCTAAATCATCTGTACGTATTGACCGTCGCTGATATGAACGCCACCAATCCACAGTTGTGGAACAGCTGGCGCGCGACCCTTATGAAACAACTATACTCGCAAACTCGCCGTATTTTGCGCGCTGATATCGATGCGCCCAACCAATCGTCAAGACATGATCAGTGCCACGCGCAAACAAGCACTGGTGATGCTAGATAACGTTGATAATCAGCATATGAATCGCGATGAGGTACTGAGACTGTGGGATGACTTGGGCGATGAGTACTTTTTGCGTGAGATTGCTGAAGATATCTTATGGCATACCGAAGCGATCTTGAATCATCCACCGATCGGGCTTGCCTCCAATGCCGACAGTCCGCCATTGGTTGTACTGCGTGAGCATCGAGAGCTGGCACTTGATGCGGTGCAGGTTTTTGTTTATACCCAAGATCAGACAAATCTGTTTGCCGTTACTATGGCGGTATTTGATCAGATGAATCTCGATGTTTTAGATGCCCGTATCATTACGGCCACTCGTGATTTTGCATTGGACTCTTATGTATTGCTAGATCCTAGTGGCACGCTATTGGTTGATGAAGACAGTCAGCAAGAGCTTAAACAGCGATTGATTGATGCCTTTAAAGACCCGACCGTACTGAAACTCACGAACAAACGCATGCCGCGCCAGCTTAAGCATTTTGAAGTGACCACAGTGATTAATTTTGAGTTTAATGATGCTTCAGATCAGCATATTATGAGCTTAGAAACGCTGGATCAACCGGGGCTATTGGCACGAGTGGGACAGGTATTTTTGCAGGAAAAAATCGAGGTACATGCTGCTCGTATTACCACCTTGGGCGAGCGTGCAGAGGATATGTTTTATATCAGTGATCAAAATGATGAGCCACTATCTGCCGACCGGCTTGAAACATTGAAGTCCGCATTGATTGCGAGTTTGAGTGTGCAAAAAGATACTCGTGTGGCTTAATTGATAGTACGGGTCAAATATAACAAGTTACTATAGATAGCATTATTCGGGCATGTGGAGCATGCCCTACCGTTAACGAACCAAACTGATTGCTTCAATATGAGTTAGCAGGCGATATTTTCGTGTTCGTTCTGTCTCTATATTAGCAGCAAGCCGTTTATAACGTGCTTTTATATATCATCTCGCTGGCATGTTCATCAAGCTCATCGTCAGCAAGATCTGGTGGCAAAATTTTGGCATCGATCTGCTGTTCCCCTAACATGAGGCGCCCCGCATCGACTTCTTTCTGTAATAAGCAATGTAACGTGGCAAGATGAAAGCGGCCATCAAAATACTCATGTAACTGTCTTAAAGAAATGGGTGAGTTAACATGAACATCCAGATATAAGCTGTCTTCTGCTAAAATAGCCATCTCATTAAACGTCTCTTCGCGCACCATTTCATCTTTGTCAATTTTGCGTTGTAAGGTGCTTGCCGTTCGTCCTTTGGCCGCTAGCATAAAGATAAAAATCACGGTCTGCAAGACGAATAAGGCAAAGTACTGCCACAAAGTCATTGAGATATCTAACAAGTTATTGAGCAACATCAGCACCATAGCCACGACTACATAACCGACCAATTGCCACAACAACCACATCATTAAACTGTTTTCGCCATACCAAACTATTTTTCGTTCTTTTTGGCTAATCAGTTGCTGGCGAGCCTGCCACCAGCATTGTTCCCGCTGTTCCAATAGTTCGTACAATTTCGTACGTTGTTGGCTATTATTAACGTATGCATTTCTGATAATTTTCGCACTACTATTTTCATTATTAATATCTTCAGTAGTATTGATATCTTTGGTAATATTAATATCTTCTACATTACTATTTTCAATATTTATATCTTCAGTTCCTAACATACTCGGCATATCAAATCATCCTTACAATACTCTATTATTAGGGCTGACAGCGATATTTTGTATCGTTATAAGTTACCAATTTATAGGCTTTATTTAACGTTTTTGCGCACTTCCAAATCCATCTTCTTTCAATCAAGGTGGTTCACAGTTCAGCCGTGGCAACATGAGAAGAAAAGGACAAAAAACAAGAGAAGTGCTACACTGCTCAAATGTAATTTTTCTTTATAACTTTATTATTAATTGTCTATTATAGTTACCATACTTATGAATCACAACTTAACACATTTGCACCCTTACCCCTTTGCCAAGATGGCAGAATTGCTTGCCAACAGCACGCCAATCAATGGCTACAGCGAAATAAAACTGGGTATTGGAGAGCCAAAACATACGCCGCCAGCCTTTGTACTGGACGTACTACACGAAAACTTGGACAAAATAAGTCATTATCCAACCACCAATGGTATGTTCGAGCTGCGTCAAACCATTGCGCACTGGCTTGAAAAGCGATTTTACCTCAATCACGTTGATGCCAATACGCAAGTCCTACCAGTCATGGGTACGCGCGAATCCATTTTTAGTCTGGTGCAGGCGGTTATTGACCATAAAGACGCTGACTCTGAGAATCATCAAGCATCTTCAAGTAAGCAAATGCAACCGCCAACGATTGTCATGCCCAATCCGTTTTATCAAATATACGAAGGCGCCGCGATACTCGCACAAGCGACCCCTTATTTTGTGCCTTGTACATTCGATAATGACTTTAAAGGTAACTACCGTGCTGTCCCAAGAGAGGTCTGGACTCGCACGCAGTTATTGTTTGTGTGCAGCCCCAACAATCCGACAGGCTCAGTCATGACCATGGAGGATTGGGAGCATCTGATTCGTCTGTCAGATCAATACGGTTTTGTCATTGCGAGTGATGAGTGTTATAGCGAGCTGTATTTTGAGACCGCACCCATTGGTTTATTACAAGCCTGTACGGCTCTTGGGCGGCATGATTTTCATAACTGTATTGTGTTTCACTCTTTATCCAAACGCTCAAACTTACCCGGTCTACGCTCAGGGTTTGTGGCTGGTGATGCGCAAATTTTGCAGGCGTATTTGCAATATCGCACCTATCAAGGCTGTGCAATGCCGATACCGCATCAGCTCGCTTCTATCGCGGCGTGGCAAGATGAAAAGCACGTGGAACACAACCGTCAGCTTTATCAAGAAAAATTTGCGCTATGGATGTCTGAGCTTGGTGAGTTATTAGAGTTACGGATGCCTGAAGCTGGGTTTTACTTTTGGATAAAAGCCCCTAAGCAGTTCGATGGTGATGATGAGCTATTTGTCAAAGCGCTCTATGAGCAGGCCAACATTCACGCCTTAGCCGGACGCTATTTGTCACGTGACATTGATGGCTACAATCCTGGGCAAGGTTATGTCCGTATTGCGTTAGTCGCTAGTGTCGATGAAAGCCGTGAAGCGATTGATCGTATTCGTACATTGCTGGGTGCACAAACGATATAATCAAACGACGTTATATGGTGAAACCACTGTAAAATGGATACCGTGCTACTGAGCTAATTTTTTAGCTGCATAAAGGCCTCTAATAACCACAATATAACTATGGTTATTAGAGGCTTTTTGTTTGGATAATGCTATAGTGAATAGTGCTATAGTCGATCCATTCTAAAATAGTTATCGTTCTGCTGGTATGAATTTTATGAAGCATCTGTCACGCTTGCGAACAGCCAGCGAGGAAAATTTATACCAGCAGAACGTAGTTGACGTATGTATCATTTTTATTCTAGATTGACTATATAGTAAACTGTCTTTTAAATGCGCCATCAAGGATGATGCCATGCCCCATCTTGACTTTACCCAACCGCCCTTTGATGTACTGAGCTTAGCTGAGCGTCAAAGCATCAGAAAACATACTCAAATCCGCTATCTTGCCAAAAATGAAAGCTTATCTGCAAAAGAGTTATCTTACCTTTATGTGGTCATAAAAGGACAAATGGAGCAATTACTCAACGGAGAGTTTGTGGCTGCTTACTTGGGTAGCAATCACTCTGAAAACCCCAACAACAATGACTGGTTTGATAGCCGTCGCCTGCCTGAATCAGCCAGCAAAAACAGCTCAGCAGCAGGTAATTCTAACACTGAGGGCGTACAGACCTACCAGTTTCGAGCGACCGAAGATACCTTGCTGTTACAAGTAGCGGGCGATGCCATTGATAAAATCAGCGCACAAAACCATCTGGTACGCCAGCTATTATCAGACAAGCTTCCTGAACGCCTAAAAGCTTTACAACAACGACGTAGTGGCAAGGCCATCGACCCCTCTCATTATAATGAGCAGCAAGAAGTGCAGCAAATCATGCTGCAGCCAGTGATTGATGTGACCTTATTGCCAGTACATATTGTCGATGCCCACGCCAGTCTCTATGAAGCCGCTGCTATCATGACAAAAGCGGGAATAAAACATGTACTGGTACGACCATCAGATCATGCAGAAAATACCGCGTCATTGCCACAGCGTACAGGTCATTTGTTAGGTATTTTGAGTGACACTGATATTTGCCGCGCGGTGAGTGACCAGCAAAATCCCGCCACGACGCCTTGCCAGCGTTACGCCAATTTTAACCTACGCACGATCAGAGCGAATGATGAGATTGGTGATGCGCTACTCACCATGACCCGTTATCGTATCCATAGACTGCCGGTCATTGACCATGACGGCAACGTTGTAGGCGTGCTTGGACAAAGCGACATGCTCGCTCATATTAGCCACCATTCACAGCTCATTAGTATGCAGATTGAGCAGGCAAAAGACCTATCGAGCTTAGATACTGCGGTCGAGCTTATCGGTCGCTATATTCGTGCTCAGCATCAAAACGGTGTCAAAATTGGTAATATCAGCCGCATGGTACAGACACTCAATGCACAGGTATTTACCAAGCTTTGGCAACTGATTGTGCCTGACGAAGTCATGGCAAATACTTGCCTCATCGTGATGGGATCAGAGGGTCGCGGCGAGCAAATCATGCGTACTGACCAAGATAACGCGCTCATCCTGCGTGATGGCTACAGTCATCCTGATTTGGCACAGTTTGCTGACACTTTTAATCATCATTTAGAAAAACTGGGTTATCCACTGTGCGACGGCAATATCATGATGACCAACCCCATGTGGCGGCAACCACTAAAAGCGTTTAACGCTCAGATTGGCTTATGGTTTAAAAACACCGATCCGATGCATGGTATTTATTTGGCCGCCATACTCGACGGCGAATACGTCTGCGGTGATGAATCTCTCCTGACTCAAGTACGTCAACACCTCAAAATCGCCCATCGTCAGTCAGATCCCATGTTTGTCCGTCAGTTCGCACGGGCAGCGCTACAGTTTGGTGATGTCAATCAGTGGTGGCAGAAGTTTATGCCCCTGCTCGGTGGCAAATCTGTTGCGCCGGACATCGATCTAAAAAAAGCCGGTATCTTTCCACTGGTTCATGGCATTCGCACTTTGGCATTAGAAAATGACATTTTAGAAGTACCGAGTACGAAAGACCGTCTAAAAGCTTTGGTTCAAGCCCAAGCCATCAACCAAGAGCGTGCTGACACGTTATTAGAAGCGTTGGAGTTTTTTATGGCACAGCGTTTATCAGTGGCACTCTCAACCGATGATAAGCAGGCGCGGCAAGTCGATCCAACCACCTTAACCGCGCTTGAGCGTGACTTGTTAAAAGAGTGTCTGGCAGTGGTCAAAAGCTTCAAGACGCAGCTACGCCAGCACTATCAACTAGAGATTTCATAATACCAATGACCAAAAATATGATTATCATTATCAAATTCGCTGAGTGTATAACCGCTAAAACTTGTACTCGTTTTCCTTGCTACTCAATTTTTTGAAAATGGTAATAAATGTAGAAGTACAGTCGATACCAAGTAAAATGGCTACACGACATGACGATCCGAGACTGGTACAAATTTTTCTTGCTTGCTGTGCCATTGCAGACAGAGGCTACAAAAAATTTATCCCAGTCTCGCTAACGCTCTTTTATATTGACCTAACTATATAAAAGCATGATAAATGGATAAGTAACGGATATGAATTGGCTACAGCAGTTATCGTGTCATTGGCAAAAGACGCAGCTACAACGCCCAGAGTTAGCATCAATGTTTGGCGAACCCTTGGCTAAACAGTGGGTGGCGATTGATTGTGAAATGACTGGGCTTAACCCAAAAAAGCATCATTTGTTGTCGGTAGCCGCGATTCATATCAATGGCGATACCATCGATACGGGTAATGGTATGCATTTGGTGTGCAGACCGCCTGTGATGCCAGACCGAGACACTATTGTTATTCATGGTCTACGTACCGCTGATGTTGAACACGGTATGAGCTACGATGAAATGCTGGCCCTCTTGCTGCCCTTTATAGACAATCGGCCGATCGTTGGATTCTGTCCCCAAATAGATATTGGGTTTTTGAATCCTGTGGTCAAGCGCTATATGGGCACAACATTGCCAAATAAAATCATTGATGTTCGTCAGTTGTATAGTCAGCGTATGGGCGACCGTACTCAAGGTATTCCCAATCAATCGCAGCATTTGACCAATATTTTAGCGCATTACGACATTCCTGAGCTGGGTGCTCATGATGCTTATAATGACGCGATTATGACAGCGATGGCGTTTCTGCATCTACGCTCACGCTCATGATGGAAGCTATAGTCGATACCAAATGAAATGGATACACGACATCATGATGCGGGACTGGCACAAATTTTTCTTGCTTGCTGTGCCATTGCAGACAGAGGCTACAAAAAACTTGCCCCCGTCTCGCTGACTCTCTTTTATATTGACCTGACCTGACTATACAGACCGACAGCACAGAGGGACGGCAAACGAAGCGCCGCATCTACGCGCAAACAGCAACTCGTGTTACCATAAGCTATTTTTTTACCTGATAGACAGATGCTTATGCCGCCCACCTCTACACGATGTCCCACCGACCAAAAAACCAACGCCCTTCACGCCAAAACTGGCAGCCAATCAAAGTCGGCTGAGCGCTATTTTCGAGCATTTTTTCAATCGGGCAAACGCTTGTCGTTGTCTGTCGTATTAACCACCATTACGGCAACACCGCTCTATGCGCAAGCAGCGCTACCAGAGGCCATACAAGCGGCTTTATTACGTGCAGATTTATCAGCGTCTGACATCAGCATTGTCATCACACCAGTCGGCGACAAAAACGCCAGCCACCTCCCGTCTCCCATCCAAGTGATCGATAGCGGTAGCTCGGCGCTAACAGATATCAATTCTGATCAAAAAACCATCCATCAAGAAACCAATCAGAATCATAACAATAAGGGTAAAAGCCCATCGAGCCAGCAGGTTGCTCTCACGCCCAATACCCTGACGACTATCGAGAAGCGAACGATTAAAAAGCACGAGCAAAGGCTAAACGCTTATACGGACGATCCTTATATTTATCAAAGCTTAGAGAGTATCCCAACCCTGATACCTGATAGTCATCAATCAGCTAATCATCAATCAGCTCATCATCTATCAACCAGTGAGCAAGCAACACTGGATGATAGTAGTAATGGCACAGAAAATAATAACAATACGACTCCTTCATCTATCAAAATCTCGTTTTCTCCGCTACTGAGTCATCAACCTGATATCGCGCGTACCCCTGCCAGCACGATGAAACTCGTCCCCAGTTTTATTGCTTTAGATACGCTCGGCGCCGACTTTGTCTGGCATACACGTGTCTACCATACAGGCTTGATTATAGAGAATACGCTGTATGGCGATTTGATTGTTCAAGGAAGTGGCGATCCCAAGATGACTCATGAGCGTCTAAGTCAGCTGCTCTATCAAGTACAAGCATCAGGTATTCGCCATATCAACGGTGATATGATTGTCGATAGTGCCATTTTTCACAACGTGACTAAAGACCCCGCTGCCTTTGATAATGCGCCGCTGCGTCCTTATAACGCCAGTCCTGATGGTTTTTTGGTCAATTTTAGCACCATCGGTATCAAAAGCTATCCGGCGGACAACGGTACAGCAAACCTCACCTATACACCGCAATTGGCAAACTATCAAATGCCAAGTAGGATAGATGTGCGCCCAGCGGCCTGTGGTCAAGCACGCTACAGTCTCGCACCAAAGTGGCAACCCAATCGCTTGGTACTCAATACTGATCTGCCAAACAGCTGTCAAGAGCACGCTTTTTATATTGCGTATCCCGATGCCAAGGAGTTTGCGGCACGGGTCATGGCCGCTAAATGGCAAGAGCTGGGCAATACTCTGAGTGGCAGCGTCATTACCCAAGAAACCCCTTACGATCCAGCAAAAAAGACAAAGCCAGCACAAGGTCTAGCTGCTTTGCCTATGTCACCCTTGCCCATTGTTAGCTATGCCTCGCTAAATTTAAGGCAACAGGTTCATGACATCAATCATTTCTCAAACAATGTCATGGCTGAGCAAGTGGCACTATCGATAGGCGCTTATCATCAAGAAAATCCAACAGAAAACAATGCTAATAAAAACGTAAATAGCCAAACGATTAACAACCAAACGATTAACAACCAAACCATGAATCATAAGGATAGTCACCATAAAACCAGCAGTTTGTATCAATTCGGCAAACCGACGGCAACGGACTATCCTGCGGCATTACAGACGATCAATCAATGGTGGCAGAATCATCTAGACACCCCGCTACCGTATCTAACCAATGGCTCAGGACTTTGCCGAGACTGCACCATTACTGCTGCTAATTTAAGCGAATTGCTAACCTATGCTTATAATCAGCCAAGTTTTGACGCTTACGTCCACTCTTTAGGCGTGGCTGGTGTCAGTGGCACCATTACTGCTCATAGTGAGCGTTTACCTGAGTCGGCAGCCATTGGCCGCGCGTGGATAAAAACAGGTACTTTGAACAATGTCACTTCTATGGCAGGCTATGTCAAAGGGCTTTCAGGACAGGACTATGTTGTCGTTGGCCTTATCAATAGTAAGCAAGCGTTAAATACCTATACAGCCAGAACCGTGTTAGATACCATGCTTGACTGGACAGCAAAGCATTGATTTTCTCTATCGGAAATACCTATTGGTGAATGTGAAATACACCCTATTTTAATCCCTTATTTTTACCCTTTATGAAGGTCAGATTATGTCACGTAAGACAACCAATCTCAGAAAACCTAACACGCATTTAGGTCCTAATGGCTTGCCGCAAAATCATCGTGCCACTCACCCTAAAATGGCGTCATATATTGGGTTTTTCGCGATCGGTTATACACTAGCCAGCGCAATATTTATGATGATACAAACCCAAATGGCGCTAAACTCACAATTGGTCACGGTACTATCCATCATTATTGGCGCTTATATCGCAGTACACAAGTTTGTCAAACATCAGCAGCGCGCATTGGATATCAATGAGCTCAATCGCTTGATGCTTGGCGGCGTTGCGGTCGTTTGGTTGCTAACCATTATTTATTTCTTAGGCATATGGTTTTGGTTGTTTGATGCAGTTAGCCGTGAAGTGTTGGTTGAAATGGCAACACAACGACCGCTACCACTGCTCTCGTCACTCATCATGATAATGATACTGACATTGGTCGGCGCGCGCATAAGCATTTGGGTATTCAATCGCTTGCTTGACCCCAAACGTAAGACGAGTTGAGTATTGCGAGACGGTTATAGTCGATACCAAATAAAATGGATACACAATATTATGACGCGAGACTGGCGCAAATATTTTCCTATTGCAGCACAAAATCCGTTAGGCTAAATTTTTAGTCATAAGTTTTAACAAAGTGCTGTTTTATTTATAATAGGAGATATCGTCATGGATATGATTTTTTTTGACAGCATAGACAAGCTTGGACGTATTGTTCTGACAACGGTCATGGTTTATATCTTAATCGTGCTGGTTACTAAAGCCTCAGGTAAGCGCTCTACGTCACAGCTCAACAATTTTGATTGGATTGTCACCGTCATGATTGGCTCTTTGGGTGCCAGTACCATTTTGCTCAAAGCAATTCCTTTTGTTGAAGGAGTTTCTGCTATTCTGACACTCTATCTATTGCAGTTTTTGGTGACTAAATATGCTTCTATCTCACCGCAATTCAGCAGCTTTATTTTGTCCGAGCCACGTATTGTTTTTTATCAAGGACAGTTTTTGCCAGACGCTATGCGCGCTGAGCGCCTGACTCGACAAGAGGTAGAATGTGCGATGCGTTCTGAAGGGATAAACAGCTTCGATGATGTGGAAGCCATTGTCTTTGAATCTGATGCCAAGCTTACTATTATTCCAAAACCCAGCTCGACCAATGCCAGCGATAGCAGCCAAAATGCAAACAGCGAAGTCTCACAAACCATTGCGCCTTTGATGTAGATTACAGATCATAAAAAGGTATTGATTGGGTTGATTTAAAAACAGCATTTTCCATGATATTTTTCCAATTATTAAAGCGCTAGGAGTGACAGGTACTATGAAGGTAAGAATTTTGAGCGTTGGCAATAAAATGCCTAACTGGGTGCAGACTGGTTTTGACGAATATCACAAGCGTATTCAACCCATGCTCAGTACAGAAATCATCGAAATTGCCGCCGCAAAACGGGCAAAAAATCCTTCAGAGGCTAATTTGGCACAATACCGTGAGCAAGAAGGTCAGGCAATTTTAGCCGCCCATAATGCGGCAGGGCGTGAACAATTATGGGTATTGGACGTTAAAGGCAAGATGATATCGACAGAAGGGTTGGCAGATAAATTGGCAGAGGGTATGCAACAAGGCGACGACATTGCCCTAGTCATTGGCGGTGCAGATGGTGTCTCGCCAGAAGTCTTGGCAAAAGCCGATGTAAAGTGGTCATTGTCAGCGCTGACATTGCCACATCCTTTGGTACGCGTCGTGTTGATGGAACAATTATATCGAGCGATGAGTGTCAATAACAACCACCCTTATCATCGTGGCAATTAAATAAAGCAAAGAGCTAGGGTGTGTCCTCAATTCAATCGATAGTCATCTAAATGGGCTAAACATGAGCACACACTCTAGTCTAAAAATATCCATCGTAAAACAGATTGAAAAACTGGAGCGTGCCCTAATACAGGAAACATGAAATATCCAAAACACGCGACACCCAACGCCTCTCATACCAATCACCATGACAATTATCAGGGTGATATACATAGTCCTGTCACCGCTTGGGCAGATACGCCTGCTGCCGTGTCCAATGCTACCAATCTGGCCAAACTACCAGCGTTGTTTATCTCGCATGGCGCACCCACACTTGCGATTGAACAATCTACCACGACCAGTGCGCTGGCACGTATCGGGCAAAATTTACCCAAGCCTCGTGCCATCGTCATTATGTCAGCGCATTGGCAGTCCGCAAAATTAGAAATCAGCAGCAACCCGCAACCAAAAACTTGGCATGACTTTTCAGGTTTTGCGCCCGAGCTGTACGAGTTACAGTATCCTGTTGCTGGGCAGCCAGCACTTGCGGAAACGCTTGCGCATCAGCTCACGACACGCGGCATCACTTGCAGGGTCAATCCGATGCGTGCTTGTGACCATGGGGTTTGGGCGCCGCTCAAACATCTGTATCCACAGGCAGATGTGCCTATCGTGCAAATATCATTACCGCAGCACTATGACAGTATGGCTTGCTATCAGTTGGGCGCACAGCTTGCCCGCCTGCGCGAAGAACAAATACTTGTCATCGGCTCCGGTAGTATCACCCATAATTTGCAGTCATTACGCTGGCAAGCGGACAGTATTGATCAGACTGCAAAAGAGTTTAAGCGGTGGTTATTGCAGCAGCTCAAGACAGACATTCCTACTGCACTAGATTGGCAACAGTACCCTGATTATAAAAACATCCATCCAAGTGATGAGCATTTGCTGCCATTATTTTTTGCACTGGGAGCAGGTCAGCGCGTCTCGGTCGTTCATCAAAGTATGGCTCATCATAGTTTGGGTATGGATATCTATCGCTTTGATTAGGGCATGTCTTCAATTCAATCGATGGTCATCTAAATGGGCTAAAAATGGCTAAATTTTGCCAAACTGCGTCAAATAGCTGATTAATATCTCGATATTATTTACGCTATTTTCCTTGTTTGACTGCAATTTATCTCATTTTTATCACCATTTTTAAAATGAAGACACGCCCTAGATTATCCTCATCAAGGCGCTAACAAGAGAAACAAACCTACTTTGCAAAAGCAGGTTTGGCAAACAAACCTGCACGCTCCATCTCACCTGCCAGACTCAATAGCGTCGCCTCATCATTCATACGCCCGATCAATTGCATACCAATGGGTAAGCCTTTTTTGCTCATGCCTACAGGCAACGACATCGCTGGCAATCCTGTGACATTACCCAATAACGTAAAGGCCATTTTACCAAGCACAGGTTGGCTGAGCTTTTCGATCATACCTGAGCTAAAGGCATATTTCCCCATATCAAAGCCTTTATTGAGTATCCCAGCGCTACGCATCATCATCTCATCCATACGACTGGGTGGCAGCACACCATGTTTGACCGCTGGTGTCGGTACTGTCGGCGATAAAATCATATCGTAGGTTTCAAGCAGCAGACCCGTTTGATACTGACTATTATGCCAGCCGTGCTTAGCATGAACCAAATCAACTGCTGATAACGAGCGTCCTAACAAAGCCATGTTATAGGTTTGTGGCTCTAGGTTTTTGATATGGGCAGTGCCAAACTCACGCTCGATATTGTCAATCGTAAAGGCAGTATGCGCGCAGACCACCACAATAAAGTCATGCCAAAACTGCTCGATATTGATATTTGGCTCAGCTGGAATTACCTGATGACCCATAGACTCTAGTTGCTTGGCCGTTTGCTCAAGTACGGCAATTACTTCTTTGTCCACTGCGGTATTAGCAATCAATGGCTGCTGCTGCAAAGCGACTTTCAATGGTCGAGGTGCCCGCATCGCCGCTTGCAAAAACGTGCCTTTTGGTGGGGCAATAACATAAGGCGCGCCAATCTCTGCACCACTGGTGGCATCAAGCATCGCTGCACTATCACGTACTGAGCGCGTGATCACGTGATCGGCAACGGCGCCATCCCAGCCCTCACCAAGGTTAGGACCCATTGGATTACGACCACGGCTCGGCTTTAATCCAAATGCGCCGCACCAAGCCGCAGGGAAACGTATCGAGCCGCCCCCATCACCCGCACCTGCCATTGGCACAATACCACTCGCCACTGCGGCTGCACTACCGCCCGATGAGCCACCAGAGCTATAGCCTTTTTTGAAAGGGTTGTGTGTAGCACCATGTGCTTTTGGTTCAGTGGTGATGATCAAACCGAACTCTGGTGTATTGGTTTTGCCAAAGGTATTAACACCTGTCGCTCTCATTCGCTTGACGATTTCGCTGTCGTTTTCTGAGATGATATTGACACTGCGGCTACCCATTGTCACAGGCTCACCTGCAAAACTAAATGACAAATCTTTTAGCAGATAAGGCACACCATTGAACACCCCTGACGGTAATTCTGCCTGCGCGGCATTATAAGCGCGCTCATCAAAACGGTGGATAATGGCATTTAACTTTGGATTCAGCTTATTGGCTTGATAAATGGCAGCATCCAACAACTCCTTTGCACTGACCTCACCTGAATTAACCAAGGTCGCCAAACCTATGGCATCGTACTGGGTATACTCTTTAAACATTTTTGCATCCTTGCTTATATTTAATAAAAGATTTACTTTAAAAATTATCTATAATGGACACTACACCATCCTTTTTTACCTCTACCTCGTTATCATTTAATATATTTATATAGTCATAGATAATTGGAAGTAACAAACGACCTTCTTTATCAATCAGACCCTTCTTCCAATTGGAGGTAAATCGCTCACCCTCACTTACGGTCGCCAACCCATACTCAAAATCTGAGGCTGCTGTATAAAGACGTGGTTCGATAATATAATCCCCTTGCCTATCAATATAACCAATCCCTTCTTCCACAAAAACTCGTGCTACACCATTGTAAAAGCCAAAAGCATTATCAAACTTAAAAGGGATAAGTATTTCACGCTTTTGATTAATGTATCCATATTTATCGTTTTTACTGACTAAGTACCAATCTGGATCTATTTCAGATATTGAGTCATAAATAACGGGAAAAATAAATCTACCTGATTTGTCTATCAAGCCACGCTTTTGTGTTTCCATATCAATAGCTAAGCTATAATTACCCTGAAATTCAGGACTATCTTTAAGAAGCTCTTTTCCAAAACTACAGATGCCAGCTACATACCTTAATGGAACTATAATATTATTTTCTCTGTCTACGCAGCCGAAATGGTAGTTATTCTTATCATCATGCTCAATACCAACTTCAAGCCATTTTTTGTCCACTCCAACATCATAGCCTTCGTCAAATTCGCATAATGAGTTTGCATCATATATTATTGGAATAACAGCTTTATCCTCAATATTAATACAACCTGTTTTACCTTCAACATCTGCTACTGCTAAGCCATCATCATTGAAGTAATAGCTAACATAATCATATTTTGTTGGAATAAACTCATGACCAAATATATTTAAATATCCCCACTTGCCATTCTGCTTAACTGGTATAGCCTCGTTGACAAACCCGTGTTCACCAATTTCTTCGTAAATTGGTGGTACGATAACTTTCCCTATTGTATTCGCTATACCATATAGCTTGTCTTTTTGAAAGACAGCGTACTTTTCTTTGGAAAATTTCTCAGAATCAGACTGACTAATATTAAAATTGCTTTCAGCACAAAAAACATCTACTTCAGCAATATCTTCAATGACAGGTTTATAACACTCATCTTCCGCTTTAGCACTTTGCCAAAACAGCATGACAAAAAATACTAACTGTACTTGATTGAGTTTATGCATAATCGAATATCACTTTAATAAGAGTTGCTTTAATAAAAGCTCATTTGTTGTTAATTGATAATACTCTAAACATTTTGTTTCTATCAATTTATAAATACTTTACTTCTTAAAGCAAAAAAGCGAGCCACTTTCGCAACTCGCTTTTTTATCATATTTATCACTCAGTCAAACTTATGAATTGCTACATCAATAATTCGCGCTTGCCACTTTTGCCCATTGAGCTGACCAATCCAGCCTCCTCCATCGAGTCGACAATGCGCGCAGCACGGTTGTAGCCGATGCTGAATTTACGCTGAATACTGGAAGCTGAGACCTTGCGCGTTTCCATAATAAAGGCAACGGCGTCATTATATAAGTCATCGTCTTCACCAGAAGCATTGGCAGTACTAGACCGCCACTTGGGCTAGACAACTCAAAATTGCCTGCCATATTGTCAATATAATCAGGTGCACCGCGCTCACGCCAAGCATCACACACTCGATTGACCTCTTCATCGCTGACATAAGCACCATGCACACGATCTGGCTCAATTTGCCCTGGCCCTAAGAACAACATATCACCGTTACCAAGCATATCTTCAGCACCGCCACTATCCAGAATCGTCCGTGAATCGACTTTTGAGTTCACTCGTAGTGCTGCACGTACGGGAATATTGGCTTTAATCAAACCAGTAATGACATCTACTGACGGGACGCTGAGTGGCTAGCATTAAATGAATACCTGCTGCGCGTGATTTTTGTGCCAAGCGCGTGATCAGCTCTTCCGCTTGCTTACCAACCTGCATAATCATATCGGCAAACTCATCCGCGACAATGACAATCATCGGTAAGGTTTTGAGCTTTGGTGCTTGGCTGATACTCACGCTGTCATTCGGTCGCCATAATGGATCAAGCATTGGATTGCCCGACTTTTTCAGCAGCGATGACCTTTTTATTAAACTCGTTCAGCTTACGAACCTTTAAGCAAGCTCATCAGCTGATAGCGACGCTCCATCTCTGCCACGCACCATGACAACGCACTGGCCGCTTCCGTCATATCGGTCACGACTGGCGTTAGCAAATGCGGAATGTCATTGTAGTTGGCAAGCTCAAGCTGCTTTGGATCAATCAAAATCAGTCGTAGCTCGTTCGGCGTATATTTAAGCAGCATCGATAGCAGCATCGAGTTGACCAATACCGATTTACCAGAACCAGTCGTACCAGCAACCAACATATGCGGCGCGCGAGCAAGGTCGGTAATGATTGGATTACCGCCAATGTCTTTACCCATCGCCATGCTGATTTGGGCTTTAGGGATCTTTGAACTTTTCGGTATTCAGCAGCTCAATCAAACGCACCATTTCACGCTGTTTGTTGGGCACTTCGATGCCAATATAAGGCTTACCAGGAATGACCTCAACCACACGCAAAGACGCCATCGATAGTGAACGCGCCAAATCTCGTGAAATACCTGTGACCTTGCTGGCCTTTACCCCAGCAGCAAGTTCTACTTCGAAACGGGTTACTACAGGCCCTGGAATAGCATTGACCACAGCCGCCTTTACATTGAACTCTTGTAATTTAATCTCTAACAGCTCAGATAATTGCTCAAGCTCAGCAATGGTATAGCTAGGCTGACGGTCAGGGTCAGGTTTATCCAGTATAGATATTTCTGGAATAGGCGTTAAGCTGCTTCGATAGGCAGCAGTTTGCATTGACCGTGATTTTTGACTGAATGCAGCATCGTCGCTGATATGCGGCATGACTGGGGCATTAGTATCGTCATCACGACTATCGTCCTCTGGCATCATGTCAGCGATATGGTTGCTGCTATCACCCTCTGGCACCGCAAAGCTGACGGTTGGTTTGGCAGTCGTGGCGGGCTGTGTGATTGTGGCAGAATTGACTTCCCCCGCAGCTTTTGGGTTGGCAGGTGGCGTATTAGTCGGTGTCATATCTGAGACAGCGGATAGCGATACAACCGCTTCTGGTGCGGGTGAAGCAACTGCTGTCGAGGCCAAAACAGCTGGGGTTTTAAATACTGTCGGTGACTCAGCATGATGTGACGGTTCACTTGAAAAATCACTAACCACTTCTAACTCAGGTTCGGCTACGGTTTCTGTTGCTGGCCACTCAGCTATGCTGTCTGTCTGAGCGACTTTATCAGCATCTACACCAGCAGGTTTCAATACGTCAGCATGCTCTGTTAACCATGCATCTGCCAAGGTATCCACACCTACCGTTATATCTTTTGATTCAAATGAGGTAGGTTTGGTAACCGTTCGATTGGCGGTCTCACTGTCTTCCCACTCCTTGATAGGCTGCTCGATGATTTTTGTTTTTAGCCTCTCAGTCGATTGAGCCACCAACTGCTCGGCAGCAGACGTAGTAATTGATGATGGTGACTCATCTAATGACTCGGTGCTTATTAACTCGGTGCTTAGTACCTCGGTGCTGGCATCATTATTAGCAACCGCAGCAGCATTAGAATGACTTATGCCATTCGCGCTATAAGCCGTTTGCTCACTTGCTAATAAATCATCCACAGTATTGGCATCGTTCCACGCAAAGCTTGGCTCAACTTTACGAGCAGGCAGCATGGCAGGGTTAGCAGTCACCGATGTATTGGTTTGGCTAACCGTATTATCTATATTCCCGTTAGCCATAGCGCCTTTAGTTATAGCCCCGTTAGCGGTTGCTGCCGTATTTAAATCTTCACTATTGTCACTGCTAGACATAGCGGCTTGCGTCGCCGCCATAGAAGCCTTCACACTATCGGCAAGTCCCGAATTGACTAAAAATTCTGACAATACATTACCAAACCGACCGTTATTGTCTGCCGCTTGACTATGGTTAGCGTGGTCAGCAGATTGCAACTCCAGGGGCAACTGCTCATACTCTGATGCGGCCGATTCTGTAGTCGTCTTTGCGGGATTTTTATCATTTTGCTTGGTGACGACATGTTCTTGAGTCGTTGACCCATTGTCAGGCGACATGTCTGTGTTTTTTATACCTGAGCCAAGCCATGATAACGCCGTAATCTTCTGATAAATCGCCAGCCAATGAATATTAAAGGCAAAAGTGGCGGTAATCACGACAAATATCGTCAAAAAAACCACACTCCCCCACTGCGATAAAAGCTGTGCCAAACGTGCTTGTAACTCAAGACCAATAATACCGCCAGCCAAACCTTCCAGTTCTGTCGACGCAGGATTGGTAATTTGCTGCACTAGCGCTAAAATTTGTGCAAATAATGCACTGGCACTCAATAACAAAAACACATATGCCACCAAGCGCATCAGCCAAAACGTGGGCTTATTGTCCCACCAAATAAGGATAGACTCATAAACCAAAAATGCCAGCAGCCACCATGCACCAAATCCAAAGAAGCTATAAAGCAAGTCAGACAACCACGCACCTGTCTCACCGCCCACATTATTAATCGTGGTCATATCACTGCTGATGTGCGACCAGCTCGGATCATTACCTGTGTAAGTCATCAAAATGACAAACAGATAAACGGCCAGTATTAACCCAAGGAGGGTAAATATTCCTTTTTTCAAATACTCAATAAGCGGTGCTGATATCACGTAAAATCTGCCTTGTTATTAATACTAAATGGTCGTCAACGCATGACTAAGTCTAATCATGCTGACATAAAGTGCTGACATAAATGTACCTAGCGAAATGTTTAAGAGGCTTTATTTTTTCAAACAGTTGTACAGCACTGTTATCTTTTAGCCCCGCGCACACTTGGCATAACTTCTTATAATAACAAATACATAGCTATAGTGGCGACCGTCTTCTAAAGAAAGCGTGTAAGAAAGTAAGTCAAGATACGATTTGGGCAAAAAATCGTACTGTTAAATAAAACAGCTAACCGCATCCTACTAACCATTTTGCCTAAACCCCATAAAAGACTCACTCTTTTTCGTCATTGTATTTCAAGGCAAACATGCTTTGATTCTAATGATACTTGTGTTTGTTTTAGCAAACTTGCACTTTTTGCCTTATGCCCTTATGTTATTATCACACAGCAATTAGAAAAACCATATTAGCCGATTCTTTTGTCGCGTATCTTTTATTATATTTATAATTCACACTTTTCATTATCATATTTAGCAAGGAACAACTCATGGTCACTGCCACTACAGCTCCACGTCACGAAAAGCTCATCATCTTAGGCTCAGGCCCTGCAGGTTACTCTGCCGCTGTCTATGCCGCACGTGCCAACCTAAAGCCCGTCATGGTCACTGGTATGGAAGTGGGTGGTCAGTTAACCACCACCACCGAAGTTGACAACTGGCCAGGTGATGCTCATGACTTAACGGGTCCTGCTTTGATGGAGCGCATGAAAGCCCATGCCGAACGCTTTGGCACGGAGTTGGTTTATGATCATGTCAATGAAGTCAATTTGAATGAACGTCCTTTTAAATTGACCGGTAATAATGGCAATTACACTTGTGATGCTTTGATTATCTCAACAGGTGCCTCTGCTCAGTACTTAGGACTAGAGTCAGAGACCAAGTTTAGAGGTTTGGGCGTGTCAGCTTGTGCCACTTGCGACGGCTTCTTTTATAAAGATCAAAAAGTCGCGGTCATTGGCGGTGGTAATACCGCAGTCGAAGAAGCATTATATTTATCCAACATTGCTTCTGAAGTTACCCTAGTGCATCGCCGCGATGGCCTACGTTCTGAAAAGATTTTACAAGATAAGCTGTTTGAAAAAGTCAAAAACGGTAACGTCAAAATCGAGTGGAACCACAAAGTCAAAGAAGTCGTCGGTGATGATATGGGTGTGAATGGCGTGGTCATCGAATCTATGATCGATGGTAGCACCAAGACACTAGACACGATGGGCATGTTTGTTGCGATCGGTCATAAGCCCAACACAGAGCTATTCAAAGGTCAGCTCGACATGAAAGACGGTTATCTTATTGTCAACAGCGGCCTAAATGGTAATGCCACACAAACCAGTATCGAAGGGGTGTTTGCCGCAGGTGATGTCGCAGATCATGTTTATCGTCAGGCAATTACGTCTGCGGGTACTGGCTGTATGGCAGCGCTTGATGCTGAAAAATATTTAGACGCTATTGGTGAAGCGACTGCAACCGACCATACCTACGCATCAACATTGACTGCCGATAAAGAAGACTAAATGGGCAATTTCTCACACCAAAATGATAAAAGCATCACGCCTGAGGCTTTAAAAAGTCTTGGGCGTTATGACTTTCCTAATCCTATTGCTATCGATCCTGATGGCATTGGGATCATCGCTATGGGCGGAGACTTAGCACCTGAAACGCTGATTTCTGCTTACGCGCAGGGGCTATTTCCTTGGTTCAATGAAGATGAACCTATTGCTTGGTGGTGCCCTGAACCGCGCTGCGTCATAGCACCGACTGGCTATCAGCCAAGTAAATCCCTACGCAAGCAAGCAAGTCGCACCCGTTGGCAATTGACACTCAATCAAGCTTTTGATGAAGTCATACATGCCTGTAGCCTACCGCGTAGCGATGAACTGCCTGAAGGTGAGCATACTTGGATTCATGAGGAAATGATTGCAGCCTACACTGAGTTGCATGCTCAAGGTTATGCGCACAGTATTGAAGTTTGGGATGATAAAGGGCAGCTGATTGGCGGACTTTATGGATTAAAAATAGGCGGTATCTATTTTGGTGAGTCCATGTTCCATAAGGCCTCTAATGCTTCAAAACTCGCATTTTGGGGCTTAACACGATTGTGTGAACAAAGCAAAGTAGCACTCATTGACTGTCAATTGCCAAACGACCATCTCATGAGCTTAGGTGCTACCACTTTACCGCGCGCAGATTTCCTCACTCAATTGGATGTACTAATAAGTCATCAGTCCGTAAAATGGCACAACCATTCTCACAAATCATTGGCGGTATCGCTACTTGATACGAGAGAACCGTGGCAGCTTAAACGGACATGATGGCGATGTTATATGACTCATAGCACTACTAACCAATCGTTACCTATTGCCGAGGTTATTATGGCACCTGATACATCTTTCTTATTAATTGGCACACTAGCGACAAAAGCCAATACCACCAAAGATACGATTCGCCATTATGACCAACTGGGCTTGCTAAAATCTCGTAAACGTCAGGCAGGCTCTCGTCTATATACAGAGTTTCATCCACAATGCATTGAACGTATCGAGCTGATAAAAAGCGCCCAAGCTATCGGCTTTACGCTCACTGAAATCGGAGAAAATCTCAATGATTATTATGACGGTCAACTCGATATTGATTTGCAGCTGACAATTACTCAGCAAAAGTTAGAACAAGTCCGCAAGCAACAAGCCAATATCAGCGTTATGATAGAGTTGCTAAGCGAACGAATCGATGTACTAGAACGTATGAAAATAGACAATGACTACCAGTTTGATGTGGAAATATGCAAAAAGAAACTGCCTCACGATGCTTAAAACCATAATGTTTAAAACTGCAATGCTCAAAATCACGCTGGCTAAGATCTAGTCGATATAATCAAATCAGGTCAATATAAAAGAGAGTCTATTAAGCCATACTCAATCTCCTTGGGTATAAACACGCTGCATAATGAATGCATCCACAGCAGGCTGGCCTAGTAAGTGATAGTAACCTTTACGCTGATGAATCACGGCAAACGCTTGCTGCTCATATAAGGCGATTGCAGAAGTATTATCTGCACGCACTTCGAGCAACAGACTCTCTACTTGTTTGGCTTGTAATTCTGCATTTAATTTGGCAAAAATTTGTGAAGCAATGCCCTGACGTTGATAGTCAGGATGGGTGCCAATACGCAAAATCTCTGCTTGCTCAAAAACCACCTGATATAAGCAATAGCCAATCACCTTATTATCGATAATGATAGCAGATGGCGCTTGCTCATAAACGATTAGCATATCGATACTGTCTTGTTCAAGCAATTCAGCCAACGTCTGATAAATCCACGCATCGTGCTGTTGAACCAATGCTTCAATATGTGCGACTGCTTTAGTTACCTGCTGACGCTTTGCTGTATTGAGTGGTAAATGCGCTATCGTAAACACGGCCCCTCCTTTTATTTTTATCATTTGGTTATGCTTAAATTATATATTCAAAGCTTATCGCAAGTATGCTTACAAAGTTGTGCGGCCATATATTTGTATAAACAAATCACTATTTTAATACCCAAAAAAAAGCCACCCTCTTAGAGGGTGGCTTTTTCATGACTAACTGATAAGCTCATTACTGAGACTTATATATTAGTTCAATACGTTAGCAACAACACCAGCGCCTACCGTACGGCCGCCTTCACGAATTGCAAAGCGAAGACCTTTGTCCATAGCGATTGGGTGGATAAGCTCTACGCCCATCTCAACGTTATCACCAGGCATAACCATTTCAGTACCTTCTTGTAATTGGATTGCGCCAGTTACGTCAGTGGTACGGAAGTAGAACTGTGGACGATAGCCGTTTAGGAATGGTGTGTGACGACCACCCTCTTCTTTTGACAGTACGTATACTTCTGCGTCAAATTTGGTGTGAGGAGTGATTGAACCTGGCTTCGCTAGTACTTGGCCACGTTGTACGTCTTCACGCTTAGTACCACGTAGTAGTACGCCACAGTTTTCGCCTGCACGACCTTCGTCAAGCAGTTTACGGAACATCTCTACACCAGTACAGGTAGTTTTTTGAGTGTCACGGATACCGACGATTTCGATTTCGTCACCAACTTTTACGATACCAGATTCAACACGACCAGTTACAACGGTACCACGGCCTGAGATTGAGAATACATCTTCGATTGGCATTAGGAATGCTTTGTCGATGTCACGCTCTGGCTCTGGGATGTAGGTGTCAAGAACGTTTAGTAGTTCTACGACAGCTGGTTGGCCGTATTTTTCTTGTGAGCCTTTTAGGGCTTCAGTTGCTGAACCATGGATGATTGGGGTGTCATCACCTGGGAAGTCGTAGTCATTAAGAAGTTCACGAACTTCCATTTCTACTAGTTCAAGCAGTTCTTCGTCATCAACGACGTCGCATTTGTTCATGAATACAACGATGTATGGTACGCCAACCTGACGTGACAACAAGATGTGCTCACGAGTCTGTGGCATTGGGCCGTCAGTCGCTGATACGACTAGGATTGCGCCGTCCATCTGAGCCGCACCAGTGATCATGTTTTTAACATAATCGGCGTGACCTGGGCAATCTACGTGAGCATAATGACGTGCGTCTGTGTCATATTCTACGTGTGAGGTGTTGATGGTGATGCCACGTGCTTTTTCTTCTGGCGCTGAGTCAATAGACGCGTAGTCTTTGGCTTCGCCACCAGAGGTGATTGCAGCTACGGTTGCGATTGCAGCGGTAAGGGTTGTTTTACCATGGTCAACGTGTCCGATGGTGCCGACGTTGACGTGTGGCTTTTTGCGTTCAAACTTGGCCTTTGCCATGGGTATTTCCTCTTTTTTTGGTGAATAATCAATAGAAGCTCTTTTATGGCTCATAATAGAATAAAACCATTATAAACCTAGAGCTATCAATCGTACGAACCACTATTTAAAAAATGCTTCGAACTAATTTTTGTATCCGTTATTATACGCTGACTTCGGTTAAATAGTCATACATCTCTCAAACGAAATCAATTTTCTCTATTATCTTGATAATCAGAGTTCAACCAATTACAACATTACTTACAATCAATTCAATATATAGAGCTTACTGAATTAACTGGCTGGCATCATCAAACAATCTGTAAAATCAGTTAACATATGAAAAAGCAAACCAGTGCCAATAATATTAAAAGGCTTACGAAAAAAGAGTAAAACAAAATACACCAGCATCGCATAATACGTATGTAGCGGATGAAAATTAATGCTACACCTATTTGCTTGAAAGATTGGGTTTGCGACTAAATGGTCTAAATCCACCAACATGGTCGCCAACAGAATCAGATATGCTTTTTTCCACTCTTTTTTAAAAAATATTAACGCAATCACAAGAGGAAAGCCAAAGTGCAAAAAATAATGTATGAATGTCTGCATCTTCGCCTACCAGTTTCAACTCTTTTTATATGAAAGTATCAAAACCACTGTTTTCTTAATATGCTGACAGCACTAAAAGGCAACACCTTAGTGTCACCTTAAAATCATTACTTGCCACACTATACTTCTATTTATAATTTTCAATATTTTATAATTTCAATGCAGAGTTGTGTAAAGATAGCAATACAAACACAAAAAGCTTAAATAATAAATGGAGCTCATATTGAGAATTGAACTCAAGACCTCTCCCTTACCAAGGGAGTGCTCTACCGCTGAGCTATATGAGCGTATTCTAGTCAACCAGTAGAGTTGCACTAAAAAAAATATCACGATACAGCAATAACTAACTGACTGTCGTGATGTATTATTAATGATTTTCGCGATGGTGTATATATGGAGCGGGTGGCGGGAATCGAACCCGCGTCATTAGCTTGGAAGGCTAAGGTGTTACCATTATACCACACCCGCAATTGCTCTTATTCAAAGAGACTCTAATCGAGAGTCATCAAGTATATAGAGCATGCTTGGCGCTATGACAAACTTAGAAAATATGGTGGTGGGAGAAGGATTCGAACCTTCGAAGCTTTCGCGACAGATTTACAGTCTGTTGGGTTTGACCGCTCCCCAATCCCACCTTAGGTTGCTTTTAACAAAAATGACTTTAGTTTAAGACAAATTCATAAAAAGCTACTTTGAGAGAGATGGTGCCGACTGCCGGGATCGAACTGGCGACCTACTGATTACAAGTCAGTTGCTCTACCAACTGAGCTAAGTCGGCTTGTTCTCTCAAAGTGGTGGCTATTCTATCAAATATCTTGCGAGACGCAAGCTATTTTTTACCTTTTTTATGATTATTTTAATGAAATTTTTTAAACTATTGATTATATTGCTATTTTTTCTGAAAGAAATATAGTTTTTGCGCTTATGATAGGTCACATTTTTCTTTATGCAATATTTAATCGATGCCAAAACTATTTTTACTGCTAAAATAATTTTTTCATGCTTGCTATCCTTATGCAGGCAGAAGCTGTAAAAACTCATCTTAGCAGTATAACATTCATTTTATAGTGTCTTAATTTATAGTGCCTTGACTGTAGCACGGCACCTATAGGCAAATATTGACTACACACCGCCCATGTTAAATAACCATAGCGCCAATCCGATAATAAGAATGGCGAGGAATACCCATATAAACCAACCGCCACTGGGCTTTTTCTCTGCTTGTCCTGCATTCGCTGGGTTACTGATTGCCTGATCCATCGCATTGTTGCCTTCAGTACCAAGATCACGAGACTGACCTAGATTGGCCGTTCCCGAAAACTGCGCAGTGGCGGCCTGCTTGGCACGTAAGACATCAGGGTCGGCTTCTTCTTGTAGTTCCGTTTTTGTCGTCTTGTCATGTTCGGGCTCAACCACTGGCTCATTTTGTACTGCTGGCTGCTCCACCAATGGCTCACTATCAGCAGAGGCAGTCGCTGTCACAGCTTCATGCTTCATTTCTGGCGACGGCGTCTGTGATGCGGTTGGGTTTGTAGCCACTGTATTCAAAGCGGGCTCTGTATTATCTATTGTAGGTAACAGCTCTTCGATGTCAGTTTTTTTCACGATGGGTTCTTCAATACTTGGTTCTTCAATACTTGGTTCTTCAGCAGCATGTTCTTCAACAGTCGATTCAGCCATTACTGTTTCAGCGTCAACATTAGTCTCGACCACTGAATCCTCCGTCATCACTGGCGCTAATGGCTCACTCGCTGTAGCATCAACAGGCGCATTCACCTGAAAGCTAAAGCTTGCAAAAGCAAGCGTGTCATTCACTTGTAAAAGACTCGACTTATTGCCCTCGATACGTTGCTCATTGATAAACGTACCATTTGATGAGTCTAAATCTTTCACATACAACTGACCATCCAATAGGCTCAACACTGCATGATTACGCGATACTTGCTTGCTTCCAAGTACCACATCATTATCACTGCCACGACCGATAGACAAACTTTCAGTAACGGTTAATGTGAGGTCGCCGAGCGCCTCTGTTAACGCATTAAGCTGCCAAGTATCTGTTTCTACTGTCGTACGCACACTATCTGTCTGGTTCATCATGCTGTAACTCCTTGTGTTTCTATGAAATTTCAAATGCTTTCAGGCAGTAATTGCCAATCTTTAAGGGGTTTTACGGTTATTTTAATATTTGCCATAATAGGTTATATCATAACTGTCTAAGCTATTTCGGTATAAAGCGCGGTTTTATAACGTCGTTAAGCTCACTATAAGGGATACTAAGCGTGGGCATACCATAGGCATAAGGGCCGATAGAGTAATGCTGATAACGAATATTGATGCCTTTATCCGTCAATGTCACATTATCACTTAAGGTAAAAGGCCAGTTTTTCTCATAGCTGCTGACGTCATCGTCAACCGTTTTGACCCACGTTTTATAGGCATCATAAGCGAGTGCTTTAAAGCGAGGTTTTTGCCCTACTATCAGCATATCATCGAGGGTGACTTGTTTTTTGGTGCTTAAATCAAATATCGAATATTCACTATAAGGCATGCCATGAGCGCCGCCAGTAAACACGTAGGAATTGATTTCAAACAGCTCAAAATTATTGACATGACCCAAATAGTCAGGCGTCACCATCAAACTATAAGCCCACGAAGCCTCTTCAGGCATGTCTTGAAATTGCGATGTAGCAAAATCATCAATCGCAGAAGTAACCTCTGCCTGACTGCTTTTTGTCTTGATCGGTGCTGATTCAGTCGGTTTGCTATTCACAACTAAGTAATTGATACGCGTATTGATAATATTGTTTATCCAGTCATGATTACTCTTAAGATATTTGACTTCAATCTCTGGACAATTATCACGCTCAGAACATGCCTTTTGGATTTTTTCTGGTAACTGATAATTGAGATAAGTGGTGGTGCTAACAAGGCTACCTGCATTTGCGGACATACTAACAGCTCCTACAAGCAAACCGCTAGCCACTAGCTCCATTAGGCGCATATGACGTCCTCTCATTGATAAATGTGTCGCCATTAATGGCTTATTGATATCGGATTGATTGGCCGCGTCCATATATCCTCTTTTTTAAAAATAAAATGTTACTTAATATTCTACCGTAACCATTGCGACGTATTGTAGGAACACTGTTCGTGTTTTTAAGAGGGTATTCTCTACTGAACACATCCCCGCATATTATTGATACGTAACGTTTAAGACGTAAATTATAGCCAACAAAAAAGACACGGCTGGCGTGTCTTTTTTATTAATATACTGTGCAATAGTGGGTTTTAATGCTCACGTGTACTGCTAAAAGTCACTTCTGGGTAACGGTCTTGCATCAGCTGCAAGTTCACCCGCGATGGCGCAAGATACGTTAAATGACCACCGCCATCTAGCGATAATTGGTCATGCGCTTTTTTCTTAAATTTAGCCAGCACCACTTCATCATCACAGTGAATCCAGCGTACTGTGGCAATTGAGACTGGCTCAAAGATACATTGTACTTTGTATTCTTCTTTGAGACGATGCGCGACCACTTCAAACTGTAGTACACCCACTGCTCCCAAGATTAAATCGTTATTAATCTGCGGCATAAATACCTGCGTGGCACCCTCTTCACTTAACTGTTGTAGCCCTTTTTGTAGTGCTTTCGATTTAAGTGGATCTTTTAAAACAACACGGCGGAACAATTCAGGCGCAAAATGCGGAATACCGGTAAAGCTCAACTCTTCGCCTTCGGTGAAGCTGTCACCGATAGAGATGGTTCCATGATTGTGTAAACCAATAATATCACCCGGATAGGCTTCTTCTAGCGCCTCACGGTCACCTGCCAAGAAGGTCAGAGCGTCTGCAATACGTACGTCTTTACCCAGACGCACGTGCTTCATTTTCATGCCCTTCTCGTACTTACCAGAGCACACGCGTAAAAAAGCAATGCGGTCACGATGACGTGGATCCATATTGGCCTGAATCTTAAAGACGAAACCCGTAAAATCAGTCTCGGTTGCTGCAACCTCACGCTCTTGCGTGGGATGTGCTTTTGGCGGTGGTGCGTATTTGACCAATGTATCGAGTACCATGTTGACACCGAAATTACCCAATGCTGTGCCAAACAATACTGGCGTCATCTCGCCAGCCAAAAACGCCTCAACGCTGAACTCTTCTAGCGCCATCTGTACCAGCTCAAGCGACTCCTCAAAGGCATCGAACATCAGCTGTCCTAGACGTTCACGGATATCTGGATAATCATAGCCCGCGCGAGTCTCAGAGACGGTCATTTTGCCGCCATTACCTTTTTCATAAAAGTAAGTTTTATTTTCGGTCAAATGATACACACCAACAAAATCTTGACCCATACCGATAGGCCAAGTCACTGGGATACATTTAATTTTTAGCACCGCTTCGATCTCACTGAGCAGCTCAAGCGGTTCACGAATCTGACGATCAAGCTTGTTGACGAACGAGATGATTGGCGTGTCACGCATGCGACAAACTTCCATCAATTTAATGGTTCGTTCTTCGACGCCTTTTGCACCATCCACCATCATCAGTGCACTATCCACTGCTGTCAAAGTACGATAAGTATCTTCGCTAAAATCAGCGTGACCTGGGGTATCTAATAGGTTTACCATGTGGCCTTGATAAGGAAACTGCATGACAGAAGTGGTGATAGAAATACCACGTTCTTGCTCCATGCTCATCCAATCTGAAGTAGCATGACGATCAGTCTTACGGCCTTTTACTTCGCCCACTACCTGAATCGCCTGTCCCCATAACAAAAGCTTTTCGGTCATGGTGGTTTTACCCGCATCAGGATGCGAGATGATAGCAAAGGTACGGCGTTTGGACACTTCTTTGGCTAACTTTTTTGGGTCTACACTCATAGTTTTTGGCTTCAACGGTTGTGTCATTTAGAAGTCAATCTAAATAAATAAGATAAATAATGGACGTATTGTAGCGGATTTAGCGTAACGGTGCAGAATTAGCGCATAAAAAAACACTCTCTATTTATCCAATAAAGAGTGTTAATGACTTTTCTGAGGTCAATAATAGCGTCTGATCTGCTCCTCTAAGAAATCTCCTGCTACCTCATTAACTATTGTGCAATCCACTACACCGCGAAAACTGTTGGTATTTGGATCTGTAGTACCGCTGGCAACATAATTTGCTTCATAAACTCCGTTAGCGCCAGTAGGCCCACTGGTATATTCAACACCGTTATATTGCTCAGCAGGCTGATTGTTATATTCAAAGAACATCACTTGCGCCGCTTTTTGCTGGTTGCCAAATCCCACACTTAACTCAGAGGTTCTATGATCTCTATCGTCACTAAAGCGTTGTTTGGCAGCATCAATCCATTTATCGATCGAACCATAACCTGTTTTGTTTTTTTCATTGAATGCTAAAAACCAGCGCTCGCTTGTGACCACTGGAATATAACAAACAGAGCCTGCTGGAAACGCTACATTGGTCGGAATATTAGAATAATTGTTCAAATCCGTGAGTATGCCTCGACTGTTGTCTATATTGGCGCCTGCCTCATAACTGTTCGCCCGCAGTCCTGATAGATTGAGCGTTTTATAAGTGGTTTCGTAGTTTAGTTTATTATTGCTGTTTTTTTCATAGATAGGACGTTTGACCGTACGGCCATTAACCTCAATGTTTTTGTTTTCCAGTCGCCCTTCGAAGTTGTCTGCCAATACTATTTTGTCCAAGGTATTCAGATTTTGATTTCTATAACTATTAATCATGTTTTTTATTTTAATCTCATGCTCACCAGTACGGAAAGTCTCATCAATACGCGCAATCGCACTAGTGTTCGCTTGACTGTCATAGCTCTTATCAAAGCTGGTCAGCGTAATATTATTACTATTGCCAGAACCATAAGAGCCGTCCTCTTCGCCGCAACCCACCAGCGCAAAAGCCACCAAAGAAAATACACTTGGTATCACAATCCATCTATTCATCGAACACTGTCCTTATGGTTATTAGCATCTGTTGTCATCTATTCTGATGATTGTAGTATCAGCCACTGTCAATATAAGCCTTTGTTTGGTTAGTTTACCTTAATACATTTATGGTTAATACCTAAACCTAAGGGCAAATACCCATTTATAAATATAATTTTGAACACATCACTTACAAATTCATAGTATATAATTACGACTGGCCTATATAGCAAATGCGCCAGTTTGTTATGCTAGTGCCACATTAGATGGACCGATCAATTATAAAAACTCAAAACAACTAAAGGATATTTTATGAAAACACTATACTCTACTAAAGCAACTGTCACTGGTGGCCGTGCAGGTACAGCAAGCTTAAGTGACAATGACCTGACTATCAACATGGTACCACCTGGTTCTGGCAAAGAAGGCAATAACCCAGAACAACTATTTGCCATGGGATACAGTGCCTGCTTTGATGGCGCCCTTGCTGCTGTTAAGCAAATGGAAAAAGCAAAATTTGATTCAACCACTTCAATTGAAGTAGACCTACTTCAAGGCGAAGGCCATGACTATAAGCTGGCTGCCAAAATTCACGTCGTTGGTGAGAACACAGACTTGTCAGCTGAAGAGTTTCAGGCACTGGTCGAAAAAGCGCATCACGTTTGCCCGTATTCAAAAGCCACGCGTGGCAATATAGATGTCGAAGTTACTTCAGAAGTAAAATAATACGCAATCAGTTATTATTTTTTATGTAAAATTCTTATATAAAAACTTTCATGCAAAAGAATCCAGCCAATGCTGGGTTCTTTTTTTATGTCTGATTCAATTTAAAACTGAGTCAGCGTAATTGGGATATTTTTTTTGCAGCATCTGTCACGCTTGCGAACAGCACGCAAAAAAAATGTATACCAGCAGCACGCTGATTTTTATACCAACCATAGAACATCTCTTAACTTTTAAGCAGTTCGGCACACACTGATTTTATCGTTATAATAAGCGTATATTTTTATCTAATAGCTGATAAGTGACTTTTATGACCGATAATATGACCGACGCCATCATAGACAACCTGAGCGACAGCAACCACAACTCCCACCAAGCACTCGACCCTAAAGCTCTACCAAATTTCGATACCATGCCCAATGTAGCGACCATGGACACCAGTCATGTGGATAAAAACCAACCCCCTTTTATCTTGGTTGATGGCTCCTATTACCTATTTCGCACGTATCACGCCTTACCAAAAACCATGCAAAACTCGCAAGGGCTGATAACCAATGCCATCCGCGGCACACTCAATGCACTGCTAAAACTGATGCGTCGTTATCATCCGACTCATATGGCCGTCTGTTTTGATACCAAGTCCCCGACTTTTCGACATCATATGTCTGCGGACTATAAGGCCGCTCGTCCACCCATTGATATCGAGCTGTTAGAACAGATTCCTTACATTCATCGTTTGGTGACCGCACTGGGTATCCCTCTATTACGTATTGAAGGGGCAGAAGCCGATGATATTATCGGGACACTGGCGCACCGTGCGGTTGAACAAGGTCATCATGTGGTCATTTCCACAGGCGATAAAGATATGATGCAGCTGGTCAATGACTGCGTCATATTAGAAGACAGCTTTACGGGCAAAGTGACCGATACCCAAGCGGTCATTGATAAGTTCGGCATTAATCCAAACCAAATGATTGATTTTTTGACTTTGATGGGCGATGCTTCTGACGGTATCAAAGGCGTGCCGGGCATCGGCAAAAAAACCGCAAAAGACTTGCTTGTTGAGTATGGCACTATCGACAATATGATTAAGCACATTGGTTTTATCAAAGGTCGCGGAGCAAAAGGCTTGATTGAGCATGCAGACGATATTCCGTTTAATGCAAAGCTCGCCACTATCGTCACGGATTTGGAAATCGGTCAAGACTGGAACGACTTGAAAATCAATACAGACCCTTGTGCTCATATAGATGAGTTGCGCGAGCTATATAATGAGCTTGAGTTCAGAAATGAGTTGGCATCACTCGACCATCCAAACCATCCGGCCAATGCTAATGGGAACGGCTCGCAAAGTGTCGCAGGCAGTCAAGCCGATACCGAATCACAAGCGCAAGTGGCCAAATCTTTACAATCAACTAAAATCACTGACACCAAAGACAGTCAGCACCATGACAAAGCGTGGCACACCGTTCTAGACGAGCCAGCGTTTGATAGCTTGGTCAAACAATTAGAGACGGCGCCGCATTTCGTCATTGATACCGAAACCACCAGTGTTCATTGGCGCGAGGCGCAAATCGTCGGGCTATCTTTTGCCGTACAAGCCCACGAAGCCTATTATGTGCCGCTTACGCACAGCTTAGAAGGCGATGAGCTGACAGCCAAGCAACTCGACCGCGACACGGTATTGGCTCGCTTAAAACCGCTTTTAGAAAACCCAAATATCGGCAAGATTGGTCAGCATCTAAAATACGATGCCCACATTCTCAAGCACTATGATATTGACTTAGTTGGTGCGATACATGAGCAGCCGAATAACTGGGCGATGGATACCATGCTTGCCAGCTATGTGATCAATGCGGCTGCCACGCGCCACGGCATGGATGATTTGGCACGGCATTATCTACAAACGCAAACCATCAGCTTTGAAGACGTCGCGGGTAAAGGCGCAAAACAAGTCACCTTTGATCAAGTTGCCATCGACATTGCCAGCGACTATGCTTGCGAAGATGCCGATATCACCTATCAATTGTTTGACGTGTTCAGTGTCGAGCTGGCTAACGATACCAATAATGCCAAACTACTCCATGAATTAGAGATTCCAACGGCAGAGATACTTTGTCAAATGGAAGCGCACGGCATTCTTATCAAACGCCCATTTTTAAATGAGCTGTCAAAGCGCTTTGATGAAGAAATTATCGCCCTAGAAAAACGCGCTTATGAAGTCGCTGGCGAAGAATTTAACTTAGGCTCTCCAAAGCAGCTTGGTGAGATGCTGTTTGAGAAGCTCGGCGTCGCTGGTGGTAAAAAAACCAAGTCGGGTCAATACTCGACGGGCGAAGCAGTACTATCAAAAATCGATCATCCATTGGTAGAAATCGTCCTTGAATATCGCGGCCTTTCTAAGCTAAAAAGCACCTATACCGATGCTCTTGATAATGTCGCAGATGCCCAAACTGATCGCGTTCATACCAGCTATCATCAAGCATTGACCAGCACGGGACGCTTGTCTTCAACGGAGCCCAACTTACAAAATATTCCTATTCGTACCGCGACTGGCCGCTTGATTCGCCAAGCTTTTGTTGCACCAGCAGGTCGCGTGATTTTAGCGGCGGATTATTCGCAAATTGAATTGCGTTTGATGGCGCATTTTTCAGGTGATAGCAATCTGACACACGCCTTTAATGAAGGATTGGACATTCACGCAGCGACTGCTGCTGAAGTACTTAGGAAAAGAGGTGGCGGATGTCACGCCAACCGAACGCCGTAATGCCAAAGCCATTAACTTTCGGTTTGCTCTATGGCATGAGTGCCTTTGGCCTTGCCAAGCAATTACAAATGAGTCGCGGCGAAGCGCAAGATTACATCGATATGTACTTTGAGCGTTATCCAGGCGTCAAAAACTATATGATTAATACCCGTACTAGCGCTTATGAGCAAGGCTATGTCGAGACGATATTGGGTCGTAAGCTCTACACGCCCGATATCAATCACAGCAACCGCATGGTTAAACAAGGTGCTGAACGCGCGGCGATTAATGCGCCTCTACAGGGTTCCGCCGCTGACTTGATCAAACTTGCCATGATTGCCGTCGATAAAGTATTGCCGAAAGATCAGGCAAAAATGCTGCTGCAAGTCCATGATGAACTGGTGTTTGAAGTCGATGCAGATAAAGTTGATGAAATCAGCCAACTGATTACCGATGCGATGCAAGATGTTTTGACCACGACGGCTGCCCAAAAAGGCTGGCAAGTAGATTTTGCTGTGCCGTTATTGGTTGAGACTGATAGTGGTCAAAACTGGGATGAGGCGCATTGATTGCTGACCTAAATTGACATAGATGTAAATTGGGCGGATTTTTAAGCTCTCGTAGAGTATAAAGATAAAACGAGTCTGCCCATCTTCAAACTGTATTGTTCATATTAACAATCACTTGTGACCAGTTAGATAAATTAACTAAACACATCATAGTGAAATTGGCGTTATAATAGTCGATTATTAAACTGTGTGTGATTGAATAATTTTCGATCTACAGTGAGCCTTAGCGCTCACTTTTTTATTGTTCAAAAACGAGGAGTTTTTTATCCCAATTTCAGATGGCATCACAGAAATCCCTAGCATGCTGATTTTATTCGCCTGTCTGCTACGTTGCCTGCAGTATTCGCTTCAAAATCTGACCAAACACGTGCGTGCCTTTTGGTTAGCAGCTGTACTGGTGTTTTTTACTGTGATACGCCGAGAATTAAACTATCTACCAGATCTGTTTGTTACCAGTGATTTTATGTTGCTCAGCCATTCATATGACTGGTGGGAAGACGCTGTTCTTACGGTTGTTTACTTACTGATTGTTAGCTTGTTGGCTTATTCCAGACATTACCTGTGGGCAGTCTTAAAAAAAGTACCTATGTCTCTATATTTGACTGTGGCTGCATTGGCCTTATTGCAGTATATGGGTGAGAACGCGATTGTTTTCCCAGAAGCACTCGGCGTCATCGTCGAAGAGCTGACAGAAACCGCTGTTTATGGTATTGCCTTGGTGTATTTATGGCGATTTAATTTGAGTGATTATGACTCCTATTTGTTGCATGAACCAAATTATTAATGTAGCCACTCCAATCATTAAAACCATCATAATAATAGTCATGATTTAATGAATAGCCATATTGCTATTACATTGTTTGCACATGCTGTGACACCTTATCACTACTAACAGCAATCATAACGCGTCACACTAGCCTTGATAAATAAAATATCCTTGATAAATAAAATCAACAACCTGCATGCATAATAATAAGGAAACCATCATGGACAATTCAAAAACCCCGTTACCAAAAGAGATGGATCATATTGACGGCAATACTCGCAATGAGGATGACCGCCTTGACAATAAAGATAACCAGCTAGTCGATTTGGATAACCCTATGTTACACACCATTGATAATAATGATGTGATTGACAATAGCGCCGGATTTGATAACTCAGAAGTCGGTACAGATGCGACCCAAGGACTGACGCCTATGCATCGTCAAAATATCGATGAATCGCGGGTCGATGAAGTACTGGTGCAAGACAACCTCGACGACAGTAATTACCCCGATATTTTGGATATTGCAGACACAGAAGCAGCGGAACGTAGTAACGATGATGACTTTTAAAAACAACCGTAACGTTTAAAGCCTTTATATAGTTATTAAAAAAGCCTGCTCTTATTCAGCAGGCTTTTTTAGTGGGTTTTAACAAATAACATCTGTATTGTCTTATCAAAAAACAGACTAACGATAACTGGTTATATATCTGACAATGGCTGATCTGTCCAAACGTCGCGATAGCTGGTGTAGTAAGTAATCATACCTATTGGAAACAGCGCTAAAAGACCTAGTCCTAGTGTAAAAACTACCATCAATATCATTATTATAGGAGCAATCAACCAAAAAACTAAAAATGGTAAGATGTTTTTTAAACACCCTTTAAAACTCATTTTCATTGCCTGAACGGGCTCAATGTTGTGAAGCACAATTAAGGCAGGTGCAAACCAGATAGCCATAAGTACAGGAAATAATAGTATAAAAAGTAGTAAAGAACCCAATACTATACCTACGATAGCAACGTCACTTGACTCCTGACCTAACGATAAAGCCATACCACCGAATATAATCAGCATAGGTATCATTACAACAATAATAGCCACTAAATACAATATGAATAAAATAATTAATGGTTTGAGATGCGTATAAAAGGCTGAAAAAAGATGATCAAACTTCAGCTCGCTGCCTACAACTTGAACGGCGCAGCCTTTTATTATTCCACCAACAAAAACAAAAGAAAGAAAAGGGAAAATGAAATTTATCACGGGTATGCTACTGCCAATTATAGCAATAATTAAATAAGCAACCCCTATAGCTAACCATAATAAAAAT
The DNA here is from genome assembly GCA_963925435.1 of uncultured Psychrobacter sp. Taxonomy (GTDB): domain Bacteria; phylum Pseudomonadota; class Gammaproteobacteria; order Pseudomonadales; family Moraxellaceae; genus Psychrobacter. The sequence continues at coordinate 72,851 of CAWURQ010000002.1, forward strand.
TGATCTTTAAATATTACAAATGCTTTGGTAATCCAACTTATGCCCCATCCTGCTTGGCACATTCGAGGTTCTGCCAATAACTGCGGTAATAGGCCACCATATTCGTCAGTTGGCGGTAAGTTCGGTGGTTGGCCGTGAGGTTTTTGTAGAGACACAGAAGGTTGTGAACCATTAGAGCTGGACATGTTTATTCTCAAAAATAAAGTTAAGCAAAAGTAAAATTAACAATGATAATAAAACAAAATTTTGTTTGGCTTATTTTTACATATCAGTCACAAAAAATCCCAACTTTATTCTATTTTAATAAACTTCATTAAAATCATTCAGACAAAAAAATACCGAACATGATACTCGGTATTTTTTATCTTAAGCTGTTTCGCTCACTTGATGATCTCAAGCTGCTTAATTTAGACGAGCCAGCAACTGGCTTGCTTACGCCCAGCCGTCCAACGTTCCCGCCCAACCTTTGACTAAAGGCGCACTCAATGCTTCAAGCAAATCAATGTGCGCATCATCCAAGTTCAATGCGGGAATATAGTGATACTCTTGTCCACCCGCGTGGAGAAAGTTTTCACGGTTCTCAATGGCCAGCTCCTCTAACGTTTCCAGACAATCAGCAGAAAAAGCCGGACTAATGACCTGAACTGAGCGCACACCTGACTTACCCCAGTCCTCGAGTACCACATCAGTATAGGGCTTAACCCACTCTTGTTTACCAAAGCGTGACTGAAAACTAATAATCCATTCATCTGCACCAAGACCCAATGCGTGGGCAACTTGCGCCGCCGTACACTTACAACGTTTAGGATACGGATCTCCTTTATCAGCATAAGGCTGTGGAATACCGTGGAAGCTAAACATCAGCTTTTCAGGTTTGCCATGCTTTGCTTGAAAACGGCGTATCGAATCTGCCAACGCTTGGATATACAGCGGATGCGCAAAATAATCTTTTACGATTGTATAGTTTGGCAAATTGCGTTGTTTTAGCGTCCACTTAGTCAGCGCATCATATACCGCACCACCTGAAGAAGCGGAGTACTGCGGAAATAAAGGCAAAACGACAAAATGATCAACGCCTTCACTACGCAAGTTATCCATCACGTCAGGCAAACCAGGATTGCCATAACTCATCGCCGAATGCACAGAGACACGAAATGGCGCTGCTGTATCCGCCAAACGCGGCTCTAGCAACTCCACTTGGCTCTTTAGTATCTTGCGAATCGGCGAGTCACCTTCCCAAATACTGGCATAAGCCTTTGCCACGCGTTTCGGACGGCTTGGCAATACAAACAGGTTAAGAATAATAGCCCATAAGAATTTTGGGATTTCAATCACCCGTGGGTCTGACAAAAACTGTTTTAGGTAACGACGCACCGCAGGCGCAGTCGGCTCGTCTGGCGTACCAAGGTTGACTAGTAGGACGGCAATACGTGGTGGCAGTTCAGGTTTCATAGCAGCACTATTTTATGAGTAAGTTGAAGAAAGACATAAGATTATGCCAAACAATATCAAATAAAAGATTATTAAGACATGATTGAATAAACGGCTTGTTAGTGTAGCATTTTATCCATTCATAACGCATGGTAAAAGTGCACTTATACAATTTGATACTCAGTGGCTATTCTCTATTACCCACCATTATCTATCTATTATACAGTCCCTATAAAAACTAGGCTCAAAAGATATCCCTCGAAGGTTGTACTCATATGCGCATCGCCATACAATAGGCAAGCATAGCGTGTCGGCATATTGCCATACTGCTTTTATTTATTGATGATTGTTGTCTTGCGAGGTAGCTTTGAACGCACGCCCTGATAATACCAGTGACCAGTCCCCCAAAGACAAACCGCATTTGACTGGCTCAATAGGCTCAGTTGGGATTGTCACGCCCCAAGTTTTTCATTTCGCTGAGCCTTTGACTTTAGAGTGTAATAGAACCTTGCCCTCGTTCGACCTAATAATCGAAACTTACGGCACGCTCAATAGCGACAAATCAAACGCTATTCTGATTTGCCATGCCCTATCAGGCAGTCATCATGCGGCAGGTTTTCATAACGCCGATGAAAAAAAATCCGGCTGGTGGGACAATATGATTGGCCCGAATAAAGCCATCGATACCAATCAATTTTATGTGGTATGTGTCAACAATATTGGTAGCTGTTTTGGCTCTACAGGGCCGACGACCATCAATCCAGAAAGCGTTAAATCAGATGACTCTGTAAATGCGCACAGCGACTCTGCAACTGAGCGTAGTGAGCCACAAGTCTACGGCCCTGATTTTCCTTTGATTACCATCAAAGACTGGGTAAAAACCCAAGCCATGCTATCAGACCGCCTCGGCATTGACGTATGGCATGCTGTCGTTGGCGGCTCGATGGGCGGGATGCAAGCATTACAATGGTCAGTTGACTATCCAGCCAGACTGAAACGCTGCGTGGTCATTGCCAGTACACCTAAGCTATCGGCGCAAAACATTGCTTTTAATGAAGTGGCACGTCAATCCATTCTTTCTGATCCCGACTTCAAAGATGGACGCTACTTACAAGCAGGTACTTACCCTCGTCGCGGTCTTATCTTAGCGCGGATGGTTGGACATATTACCTATTTGACTGATGATGCGATGAAAGCCAAATTTGGTCGTGATTTAAAATCAGGTAAGTTTATGTATGGCTACGACGTCGAATTCCAAGTCGAGAGCTATCTGCGCTATCAGGGCGAACGCTTTAGCGAAAATTTCGACGCCAATACCTATTTGCTGATGACCAAAGCACTAGATTATTTTGACCCAACACGTGATTATCCATCGGCATCTACGACAGAAGCGACAGAGCCATCTATACAAATTGAGAGCTCCATCGCCGCGTCCGTCAACGCCACCAAAGAAGCGTCTGAAAGTGAGCTGGAGGATACGATAACGTCTCTAGATGAGCATACGCATGACCGCCAGCAAGAACTGACAGCGCTCAAGGCGGCTTTTGCCCATACTCAGTGCCAATATTTGGTGGTGTCATTCACCACTGATTGGCGTTTTGCGCCCGAACGCTCACAGGAGATTGTCGATGCGCTGATGGCCACTGGCAAACCAGTCAGCTACATCAATGTCGATGCACCACATGGTCATGACTCATTCTTATTTGATATTCCACGTTATATGGGTGCTATAAAAGGGTTTTTGACCGCGCCGTTTATGGTGAATAGCCAATCAAAAAGCAATCAGAAAAAAGCAGGAGCGCGCTCATGAGAATGGATCACCAATTGGCTGAGCGCTGGATTGCCTCGCAGTCGCATGTACTTGATTTGGGCTGTGGTAATGGCGAGCTGCTGGCACACTTGCAACAAAAGCGCGGCGTGACGGGCTACGGGCTTGAGATTGATGAAGAAAAAATCAATGATGGCATCGCAAAAGGCCTCTCTATTATTGAGCAAGATCTTAATGATGGTCTGGCACGTTTCGCTGATAACAGCTTTGACACCGTTGTCATGGCACGGGCGTTACAAGCAGTAAAAGCACCCGATGTACTATTGCTCGATATGTTACGGGTCGCCCGCGAGGCCATCATCACCTTTCCTAATTTTGCTCATTGGCAAAACCGCTTGCATTTAGGGCTAAAAGGTCTGATGCCCGTCTCAGAAGCACTGCCTTATGAATGGTATAACACACCCAATATTCATCTATGTACTTTTAAAGACTTTGAGCAGCTGTGTGCGCAGCATGACATACATATCATCAATCGCTTTGCGGTCAGTGACTCTGAAAAAGGTCATAGTCCACTGATGACAGCGTTGATACGACAAGCGCCCAACCTATTGGCAGATGTCGCTATTTATCGCGTCACCAAACAAAAACCTGACTAATGCTAAATATTGTTTGCCCTTTATAAAAGGTCGTCTCAAATCTGATAAGGATGATTTTTAACCTTAATGCCATGTTAAGCTATTCTTACAATCAAGTAACTCTATGATTTTATTAAGGACATAGCGGCATAAGCAAGCATAAAATCGTGTAATTAGTATTTGAGTTTCGTAAGTTTGGGTGTTAAGCTAGCGAGATAGTGTCAACTGCACCCCTAGAGCAACCGTTTATCGGTTCAATTAGGGCTCGTTGCCACCCTACTATGATGAATGATATTGCTAATGATTAGGTAAGTTGATATTGCAAGATGTCACCTAATTGTTATCGCCGCCTAAACTGTCTTTCGCGGTACAATCTTTAGCGGACAATTCTTTTGCTTATTAACTGCCTCATTCTGGAGCTGCTATGAAATTATTGAAAGCTGCGTTGTTTACCGCATTATTCTCTTGTGCGGGTATCGCCAACGCTGAGTTAATATCAAACGTACCACTTGATACCTCACGTTTTGAGCTAATGCCTGTCAGTGAGCTGTCTGCTAGAGCTGCCCAAGGCAACGATCACGCTCAGTTTTATTTGGCCAAGCGCCTACAAAAGGGTGAAGGTATAACCCAAAATACTCAACAAGCCATCCAGTGGTATACCAAAGCAGCTCAGCAAGGCGTTGCCCCTGCTCAGTTGAACCTTGCCATCATGTACTTGCGCGGTGAAGGTGTCCAACCAAACCTACAACAAGCCCGTGGTTGGCTAGAAAAAGCGGCCATGCGTGGTGATAACCGTGCCAGCTATACGCTTGCTTTGTTAGACGAAAAACAGAAGAATTTGGTCGATGCCTATAAATGGTATGACTTGGCTGCCCGTGATGGCATGCTCGATGAAAAAGTCCGTAACAAAGCACGCGGTAAAATCGGTCAGTTGGCATTGAACTTATCAAGTGCAGATATCGCTAGTGCTCGCAGCAAAGCGGATACTTGGTTCCAGAGTAAATAAATTCTAATTTTGAATTTACACAGTGAATAGAAAAAAGCTCAGTAATTTACTGGGCTTTTTTATTTTTTACCGTTCTGTCAAACCAGTCCAGTTTTATAAGACATTTCAATACAGCCCATTCAAAACCTTCGTAAAATTTGCTACACTACCCGCCCATTAGCCAATTCCACAATTGTGTTAATGTTATAAACCTCTTAAAACACTTAACGTATTGCACTAGGTTTGCGACCTAGCCAGCAGGAGAAAGACATGCGTACGACTCAACAGACAAATAACACTTTGACCGACAACAAGTCAGCCCCCGTTTACGATAGCGTCACCAATAATATCGTCGTGGCTGCTCTTTATAAATTCACGCGCTTTACTGAATTTGAACAGTACCGCGAGCCAATTCTAACCACCATGCTCGATAATGATGTCAAAGGCACCTTGTTAATTGCCAGCGAAGGCATTAATGGTACGATTTCTGGTACACGTCAAGGCATCGATAACGTCCTTGAGTACCTGCGCAGTATCGAAGCAATTGGCAGTTTTACTTTTAAAGAATCTTATACCGATGCTCAGCCTTTTTATCGCACCAAAGTGAAGCTAAAAAAAGAAATCGTTACCATGGGTGTCGAGAATATCGATCCATTACAGTCAGTCGGTCGCTATGTGAAACCCAGCGAGTGGAATGCGCTGATATCAGATCCTGAGGTTATTCTGATTGATACCCGAAACGACTACGAAGTAAAAATCGGTACGTTCCAAAACGCGGTTAATCCGAATACAGAAACCTTTCGTGAGTTTCCAGAATACGTCGCCAAAGAGCTGGATCCGGCTAAGCATAAAAAAGTCGCGATGTTCTGTACTGGTGGTATCCGCTGCGAAAAATCGACCGCCTATATGCGCGAGCAAGGATTTGAAGAGGTTTATCATTTAGAGGGTGGTATCTTAAAATATCTGGAAGAAGTTCCTGCCAGTGACTCTATGTGGCAAGGCGACTGCTTTGTTTTTGACAACGCGTGTCTCGGTCAATCACAACTTAGAAAAAGGCAGCTATGAGCAGTGCTTTGCTTGCCGTATGCCCATCACTGCTGATGACATGCAAAGCCCCGCCTATATCAAAGGCGAGTCATGCCCGCACTGTATCGACAAAGCAACTGACGAACAAAAAGCCAGATTCCGTGAGCGTGAACATCAAATGCAACTGGCACAAAAACGTGGTGAAGCCCATATCGGTAGTGACGTGATGGATGTGATAGAAAAACGTAAAGCGTCTAAGATTGAAGCGCGTCGTCAAGCTGAAGCTGCTAATAAAGCCAACGCTGAATAAATTTACGATTGATAAAAGCAAAAAAAAGAGAGGCTCTAGTGAATAGAGCCTCTCTTTTTTTATATAAATCTTCAGTACAAATTAAAACAATCAGCGTTGATATTAGAACAAAATACGCACGCGGATAGTTTCTTCTACGTCTTTGAGCTGGTCTAGCGCCGCATCTGAATCGTTATAATCAACATCCATGACCAGATAACCGACATCGCCTTCCGTCATTAGGCTCTGCGCTAGGATGTTAATCCCTGCTTCAGCGAACAGACGGTTGATCTGTGATAGCACACCCGGTACGTTTCTGTGAATATGTAGCAGACGATGTGAGTTTTCTTTGAACGGCACAGAAACCTCTGGGAAGTTTACAGCAGTCGCTGTGTCGCCTTGATCTGAGTATCTGACGAACTTATCGGCAACTTCGAGCCCGATATTGGCCTGTGCTTCTTGCGTTGAGCCACCGATATGCGGGGTCAAGATGACGTTGTCAAACTTACGCAATGGCGATTCAAACTCTTCATCCGCAGATTTTGGCTCTTTCGGAAACACGTCGATAGCCGCGCCCAAAATTTTACCAGATTCAAGCGCCGCAGCAAGATCATCAATCTCGACGCACGTACCGCGAGCAGCATTGATAAAGTAGCTGCCCTCTTTCATGTGTGCAAATTGTTCAGCTTTCATCATGTAGCGTGTGCTTGGTACATCAGGCACATGCAACGTCACAATATCAGCCGTTGATAGTAGCTCTTCTAAACTACCTACTTGTACAGCGTTACCTAGCGGCAATTTGGTCACAGCATCATGATAGATGACTTTCATGCCAAAACTTTCTGCCAACACAGACAGTTGCGAGCCGATAGAACCATAACCGACGATACCGATGGTTTTGCCACGCACTTCATGTGAGTTGGTCGCAGACTTGCCCCAGCCGCCACGATGCACGGTTGCATTTTTTTCAGGAATACCGCGATATAGCATGATGGCTTCGGCCAATACCAGCTCAGCCACTGAACGAGTGTTAGAGAATGGCGCGTTAAAGACGGGAATACCGAGGTCACGAGCCGCGTCTAAATCTACTTGGTTGGTACCAATACAAAAGCACCCAATGCCGATAAGCTTGTGCGCATGCTCAAGTACTTCGCGCGTCAACTGCGTACGCGAGCGAATACCAATAAAGTGGGCATCTTTGATCTTTTCGATCAGCTCATCTTTGTCTAAGGCTTGGCTGATATTCTCGATGTTGTGATAACCAGCACCTTCCAATACTTTTAGGGCATTGTCATGTAGACCTTCGAGCAATAAAAAACGGATTTTGTCTTTTTGTAGTGATAACGCCATGTGAGAACTGTCCTATAATTGTCTTATTAAATTATCTAAGGGATAATCTATGATGGATGAAACGAAAACAGTCTAGATATCTTACACAAAATCCGACGTCGATGTTAGCAGATTAGATGAATTATTGATTATCAAGCCTGAAAAAATTTTATGCTATAGTGAATCATTCTGTTCAAAGCTGCTTAAACACTTTTTTTTATTATTTATAATTCACATATGCACAATTATATCGTTCTATTATTGCCATAATAACCAAACTTCTGGTTATACTCACACAAATATATAAACACCGTTATATATGCTTAGTGACACATGTTTAGTGATGTTCATTTGGCTATATAATAATCCCTTTTATGCATAGCGCTTACGTTTATACTGAGACTTGACCATGACTTCTTTATCTAGCCAAAGCACATCTGAAACAAATACAGCCGCTGTCCAAACTGTCTTAAGCACATTGCTTGATATTCATCAGTTCGACCCTAGCCAAATCAAAACCGATAGCGAAAGCCTAGAGCACTGGGGCAAAGACTGGACCAAGCATTTCACGCCCAATGCCGCTGCCATCGTCTTTCCAAAGACCACCGAACAAGTGCAAGCCATCGTACTGCTTGCTAATGAGCACAATGTCGTCCTAACGCCAAGTGGCGGTCGCACGGGTCTGTCTGCGGGGGCCGTTGCCGCCAATGGCGAGATTGTCGTCAGTATGGATAAAATGAACCGCATTGGTCAGTTTTATCCTGCCGATCGTATGGTTGAGATTGAAGCTGGTGTGGTCACTGAGCAATTACAACAGTTCGCCGAATCAAAAGACCTCTACTACCCTGTCGACTTTGCTTCAGCAGGCTCTAGCCAAATAGGTGGCAACATCGGTACTAACGCAGGCGGTATTAAAGTCATCCGTTATGGCATGACCCGTCAATGGATCATGGGTTTGACCGTCGTCACCGGTAAAGGCGATATCTTGCATCTCAATCGCGGTATGGTAAAGAACGCCACAGGTTACGACTTACGTCAACTGTTCATCGGTAGTGAGGGCACGCTCGGTCTGGTGACTCATGCTCAAATCAAACTTGAGCGTCAGCCGCAAGACTTAAACGTGATGGTGCTCGGCATGGACAGCTTTAGTGATGTCATGAATGTCCTATCTGCTTTTCAAGCGCAAATTGATTTGACCGCTTTTGAATTTTTTGATGATATCGCCATTGATAAGTTGATGGCACATGGACAAGTACAAGAGCCGTTTGAGTCACGTACCAAGTTTTATACCTTGCTAGAGTTTGAAGCGCCATACGAGCCTATCATGGATAAAGCCATGGCAATATTTGAACATTGCATGGAGCAAGGCTGGGTCGTCGATGGTGTCATGAGCCAAAACCTCACCCAAGCGGCAGAGCTTTGGAAACTGCGCGAGTACATCTCAGAGACCATTTCTGTATTTACGCCTTATAAGAACGATGTATCCGTACTCATCAGCTATGTGCCTGAGTTTATCGCTGAGATTGATCATATCGTCAGTAGCAATTACCCTGACTTTGAAGTTTGTTGGTTCGGTCATATTGGTGATGGTAATTTGCATCTTAATATCTTAAAGCCTGAAAACATGAATAAGGATGACTTTTTTGCAGAATGTCAGACCGTCAACAAGTATGTATTTGATACGGTGCAAAAATACGGCGGTTCAGTGTCGGCTGAGCATGGGGTTGGTATGACTAAAAAACCCTATCTCCACTATAGCCGCAGCGAAACTGAGATTGACTATCTACGAGATATCAAAAAAGTATTCGATCCCAATAACATCATGAACCGAGGCAAGATTTTTGATATGTGATTGACTGATTTTTTATCATGATGTTTAACTAAAAAAAGACGCTAACCTGAACAGGCTGGCGTCTTTTTTTAGTTATTTTAAAAAGTATGCACTTTATAAAAATATAAGAGTTGCACTTTTTGGCTTATAAATATAACAGGATCAGCCCTACTACAAGCAATAAACTTAAAAAACCCTGAACGATTAAAAAAGCTTGATGCGGTGCCACGATATGTCGAAACATATTACCTAGCGCGTTATAAGTAATGCCCGCTGCCTGAATGTGTGGTGGGTGTTCAAAGGTTTTAATTATTTGCAAAAAATGCTTCGTATGATCAGGCGACCAATCGTGTGGAAAAAACGGCAAATAGGGAGAGAGCTGTGCGGCTTGCTTTTTGGTCGCTGGTGACCATAACCAACGCTCTAAAAACAGCAACCGCATACGCCAATCGGCAAAGCTACGGTTATCTATGCTCTGCAATAATAATACTTCAATATTTTTGTGGCGGCTATCTGCAAAGATGCGTTGCTGCAACTCAAAGACGTGCGCTTTTTCACCTTCAATGCATTGCAAAAAATGACCATTGCCATAACATAAGATACCTGTGATGCCATGTTGTTGATTATAGTTGCGCGCATGATTTTCTACTTCATCAAATATAGAGGCGTTCAAACGTGAGCCAAGTGTCAAGCTACTGACATAGACCAATTGAACCAGTGCTGAATCTTCTATTTCATCAAACGCACTGATTCTATTGGTATAATTTAAGGGCATAATACAATAATCCTAAAAACCGCTCTTGGACGGTGAAATGAAACAAGTAAAATAAAACGATGCCCGAACGAAGAAAGACACTGATTCACAAAAACGTAGCAAATAATTACCACGTTAGACTGTCATTGATGATGTGGCTTGTTATGATAGCGAGCAAAACAAAGAGAACTCATAATGAAGGGTACTGAGAAATGCTATCAGGCCAATTTGAGAGGTCTCTTATACAACCAGCCTAAAAAAGGTTATAAACGTTAGGTTGATATAAACATTGGCAGCTATTTATATATAATCATTTTGAAGCTGTAATAGACAGCCACTGTGTTTCAGTCACTTGATTATAGTAGCGTGGCCTACTGCTTCAACCACATCAAAACGGATAGTGGAATAAGAAGCAGTGTCATCATAACCTATTGTAAATGCAACAATAAATGATTGTAACGGTAATATTCTACCATTGGAATATTTTTATCATCTTTGTTACACAAAGCCTGATTAGCTTGCACGCTGCACCATATATATTTGCTATCACCAAAATCAGTAGATATTCACAACAGGAAAATTATGAGTAAAATAGAAAAATTAGATGACCTTCATCTTACAATCGCTGAGATTAAGAAAAAAGATTATCCTCAATTAAAAGAATTGATGGATCGCGTCTATGTAAACTTAGGCGGCGCTTGGTCAAAGACGACCATTCATACCTTGATTGACGCCTTCCCTGAAGGTCAGATCGCTTTATTTGACCATGACGAACTGATCGGTATTGTGCTGTCCATGCGCGTCGATTATGCCAAATTTTCAAATCCGCATACTTATGAGGACTTGATCGGTCAAAAAGAAATCATCAGAGACAATCCAGAGGGAGATGCGATCTATGGTCTAGATGCGTTGATCGATCCTGAGTATCGCGGCTATCGTCTAGGCCGTAGACTTTATGATGCCCGTAAAGAGTTGTGCCGCCAACTTAACTTCCGCGCTATCTTGGCCGGTGGGCGCATTCCTAACTATCATAATCATCAAGACCTCACACCTGGCGAATATATTGACGCGGTGGCTGCTCGTGAAATTCATGATTCTGCACTGTCTTTCCAATTATCGAACGGCTTTATCGTCAAGCGTATTTTGACCGCTTATCTGCCTGATGATGCACAGTCCAAAGGTTTTGCCACGCTGCTTGAATGGGCAAATATTTATTATGAGCCACAAGATTATAAGCCTAACACGCGTAAGTCCGAAGTGCGTATCGGTGGTATTCAATGGCAAATGCGTGAGGTTGAGTCCCCTGAAGAGCTGTTACAACAAGTCGAGTTTTTTGTCGATGTCATGGCCGATTACAACTCAGACTTTGCCTGCCTGCCAGAGTTTTTTAACGCGCCATTAATGGGTCTATGTGAGTCAACGGATCAAAACGTCGCTATTCGCTTTTTGGCAGGTTATACCGAATGGTTCAAAAACGAAGTTTCTCATTTGGCAGTCAGCTATAACGTCAACGTTATTGTAGGCTCCATGCCATTATTAGACGAAGACGACACACTATATAACGTCAGCTATCTGTGTCGCCGAGACGGTACGGTGGAAGAGCAACGCAAAATTCATATTACCCCGCATGAGCGTAGCGCTTGGGTCATCGAAGGTGGTGATGAGGTTAAAGTATTCGATACGGATGCTGGTCGTATTGGTATCTTGGTCTGTTATGATGTTGAATTTCCTGAGCTTGCTCGCTTGCTGGCGCTTGACGATATGGACATTTTGTTCGTACCTTTTTGGACCGACACCAAAAACGGCTATTTGCGTGTGCGCCACTGTGCTCAAGCGCGAGCCATTGAAAACGAGTGCTATGTGATGATTTGCGGCTCAGTGGGTAACTTACCGCAAGTTGAGAGCTTAGACATTCAGTATGCGCAGTCTTCTATTTTCTCTCCGTCAGATTTTGCCTTCCCGCATGATGCGATTATGGCAGAAACCACGGCCAACACTGAGATGGTCTTTTTCTCAGATGTGAATTTAGATAAACTCACTCACGTCCGTAACGAAGGCTCGGTACATAATCTGATTGATCGCCGTGATGATTTATTTAGCTTAAAATGGAAACGCAAAGCCAAAGTGCCAGCCAGCAAATTAAGCGATGAAGAACGCCGTGAAAACTCAGGCAGCGTACTAACTGGTGATCCGTTGCAAAACCGTGCACAAAAACCTTAATTGGTTATGATAAGGGTCATATAACAAGACAGATGAATAATACGGCTGATCATTCAGCCGTTTATTTTTATCTGTAGTTGAGATACTTTAAAGTCTCTACAGTACTGCTGGTGTAAATTTTTTGCAACATCGAGATGCGAAGGCACAGCAAGCAAGAAAAATTTGCACCAGCAGTACATGTTGTATCGATATTACTTTTCGTCGACTATATTAAAGAACTTAAGAGTGCAAAAAGCAGCCATTATGACAACGGATATTGATACTGACAAAGTCATTACAAAACCTAAAAAAACACCAAAACAAAAAGTGTGGTCTGTCTTTAAAACCATACTGTTATATGGTCTGGTGTTTGCCGTGATATATACCGCGATTAATTGGTGGCGACAACCCGTCATGCCAGCCAACCCGCAATTGCAATTGACAGACTATCAAGGGCAAACGGTTGATTTGGCAGTATTGAGTCATGAGCAACCAACGTTGGTATATTTTTGGGGCACTTGGTGTTCAATTTGTAGCATCACCTCACCGACTATAGATAAACTGGCAGCGGCAAATAATTACCCCGTCGTCACGATCGCCATTAAATCAGGATCTAACCAAGAGCTGCAAGGTTACCTGAATGAAAACAGTTATGATTTTACGACGATAAACGACCAAGAAGGCCACATCTTTGCCGATTGGCAAGGACAAGTCACGCCATCGTACGTGATTTTAAAAGAAGGTGAGATGACACAAGGTTTGACCGGTATTCAGCCACTTTGGTCATTAAAGCTACGGCTATGGTTGTCATCGGTTTTTTAGCGTTTGGTCAGCCCTTTTTACCCTATCCTTTTTGTCATATAATAGCTGCCGTTATCATCGTATCTTTTTTATTTATTCTTATGCCTGTATTTTATGGCTGATAAACGTATTTTATGTTGCATTCGTCTCGTTAGCATTTATTATTGACGTGACTGCCTTTATAAATAGCGTATCCATCGAACATCGACATTTCAGCAATGAATCCAGTATCATCTTAAACTTTATAAACGACTTTGAACCGATATTTTAATCAAACCACCCTACCTCTAAAAAAGACACTTTCTATGACTGATAAAAGTACTGATACACCAAGCCATGACTATAAAGACACTCTAAACCTTGCCGATACGCCATTTGCGATGCGCGCAAACCTTGCCAAACGTGAGCCTGATTGGTTGGCTGCTTGGGAAGCAGATGATGTGTACGGTAAAATTCGTCAAGCGCGTGCTGGTGCGACCAAATATATTTTGCACGACGGCCCTCCATACGCCAACGGTCAAATTCACTTAGGTCATGCAGTGAATAAAGTCCTAAAAGACATTATCGTTAAGTCAAAAACGCTGTCAGGTTTTGATGCGCCCTATGTACCCGGCTGGGACTGTCATGGTCTGCCTATCGAGCAAAAGGTTGAGGCCAAAGTCGGCAAAGTCGGTCAAAAAGTCTCTGCGACTGAGTTTCGTGGACTTTGCCGTGAGTATGCCAGCACACAGATTGAACTGCAAAAGGCAGATTTTAAGCGTCTAGGCGTGTTTGGTGATTGGGACAATCCCTATCTGACCATGAACTTTCACCAAGAAGCCAACATCGTACGCGCCCTTGCCAAAATTTATGACAACGGTCATGTGACTCGCGGTATGAAGCCCGTTAATTGGTGCTTGGACTGTAGCTCTGCTTTGGCGGAAGCCGAGGTCGAATACCAAGACAAAGTATCTGATGCGATTTACGTCAGCTTTGATGTGCTGGACATCGATAGAGTGGCTGCATTGGCTGAGATAAAAGACAACGTTGCCGCTGTTATCTGGACCACGACGCCGTGGACACTGCCTGCCAACCAAGCCATCTCGGTACATCCTGAGCATCACTATAGTGTGGTCGCGACAGAAAAGGGCAATCTTCTATTAGCGACTGACTTGGTCGAAACGGCCTTAACGGCACTCAAATTAGAGAATAAAGGCATCCTTGCGACTGTATCAGGGCGCGAGCTTGAAGGTCTGCGTGCCCAGCATCCATTGATTGCAGACCGCCAAGTGCCGCTTATCTTAGGCGATCATGTCACCACTGATAGCGGTACTGGTTTGGTACATACCGCACCTGGTCATGGTCTAGACGATTATATCGTTGGTCTAAAATATGATCTGCCTGTTGAAAATCCAGTGAGTGGTACGGGCGTTTATCTAGAGAGCGCGGCCGTATTTGCGGGTGAGCATATTTATAAAGCCAATCCAAAAATCATCGCTGCCTTACATGAGAACGGCCATTTAATCAGCCATACCAAGATTGAGCATAGCTATCCGCATTGCTGGCGTCATAAGTCGCCTATTATCTTCCGTGCCACGCCGCAGTGGTTTATTAGTATGGAGACCAAAGGGTTACGCGAGCGCGCACTTGCTGATATCCCGGAAGTCAATTGGACGCCAGCATGGGGACAAAACCGTATCGAAGCGATGATGACAGGTCGTCCAGATTGGTGTATCTCGCGCCAGCGCACATGGGGCGTGCCAATTACTTTCTTTACTCACAAAGAAACGGGTGAATTGCATCCAAATACGCTTGAGCTGATGGAAACGGCTGCGCAAAAAATCAATGAGGGCGGCGTAGAAGCTTGGTTTGATGCTAGCTGTGAAGACTTCTTAGGAAGTGAAGCAGCTGATTATGACAAAGCAACCGACACGCTAGACGTCTGGTTTGATTCAGGTACGACGCACTTTGCCGTACTTGAGCAACGTGATGAGCTAACCAATCCTGCTGATATGTATTTAGAAGGCTCAGATCAGCATCGTGGTTGGTTCCAGACATCTTTACTAACGTCTGAAGCCATGTACGGTCGTCCACCGTTTAAGCAAGTATTGACGCACGGTTTTGTCGTCGATGAAAACGGTCGTAAGATGAGTAAGTCACTTGGCAATATCATCACCCCGCAAGAAGAGATCAATAAAACGGGCGCAGACATGCTGCGTCTATGGATTGCGTCCAGTGATTATCGTTATGAGATGAGCGCTGGTAAAGCATCATTTAAAGGTGCAATAGATCAATATCGCCGCATCCGTAATACCTTGCGTTTCTTACTGGCCAATACTGATGACTTTGATCCAGCGACTGACAGCGTTGATGTTAATGAATTGGTCAGCCTTGATAAATTCATCATTGAGCGTGCGCAAACGGTACAAGCACAAATCATTAGCGCTTATGATGCGATGGACTTTCACCAAGTCACTCAGCATGTGACGGCGTTTTGTTCGCAAGACTTGGGTAGCTTCTATTTAGATATTATCAAAGATCGTCAGTATACTACGCAGGCGGATGGACAGCCTCGCCGCTCTGCACAGACGGCTATCTATCATATCACTCATGCACTTATTCGCTGGATCACACCGATCTTGTCATTCACCGCGCAAGAAGCGTGGGAAGTATTGCATGGTGCTGATAGCTATGTGTTCACTGAAGAATGGTACACATTCCCAACGTTTGAGCTAAGTGACATTAGCAACGATGACTGGCAACGTATCATGCTGGCTAAAGACATGGTAAACAAACATATCGAGACCGCACGTGGCGAAAAAATCATCAACGCCAATCTATCCGCTGATGCGAACCTATATGCTGACGGTGCGATGTTTGAAAGCCTAGCCAAGTTGGGTGAAGAGCTGCGTTTTGTATTGATTACCAGCAATGCAACCTTAAAACCAATGAGCGATGCACCTGCTGATATTACCAAACAAACAGACGAGCAAACTAAAGTCAGTACAGAAGAGCCCGTAGATTTATTAGTGAATGTCAGTGCGGCGACTGGTACCAAATGTGTGCGCTGTTGGCACATCCGTGATGACATTGGTACCGATAGCGCGCACCCTGAACTGTGCGCTCGCTGTGTCACCAACGTCATTGGTAAAGGTGAGGTGCGTCATTATGCCTAACTCAACGGATTCATCTGACAATAAACAGCCGCATACCGAGGTCGATCATTCGCCTACGCCTGCTCATGCGACCACAGGTAGCTCATCAACCCCGAAAGGTCGGCTGAATAAGACCCAAAAAATTATCGCCAATGGCAGTCGCGCGTTTATGTGGTATCTGTTGTCGCTGGTCGTGATTATCATCGATCAGTGGACGAAGTGGTTGGCTGAAACCAATCTGACTTTCCATGAGCCAGTGCCAGTGATTGAACCTTTCCTTAATTGGACACTCGCCTACAACTATGGCGCGGCCTTTAGCTTTTTGGCAGATGCAGGCGGTTGGCAAAAATGGTTTTTTTCAGGTTTGGCGCTGGTGATGTCGCTGTTTTTGATGGTGTATTTGATTAAAGCGCCGCGCCAAGCCAAATTGCTCTCTATTGGTCTGGCTTTGGTGCTTGGCGGCGCCATTGGTAATTTAATCGATCGCTTGTTACATGGTCACGTGATTGACTTTATCCATGTGCACAATGCCGACGTTTGGCATTACCCGATCTTTAATATCGCGGATATGGGCATCAGTATCGGTGTGGCATTGATTGTCATTGATATGCTGTTTTTAGAAAAGAAGCGTGAAGTACCACAGTCATAACGTTAGATAATCTTATAAAAGATAAGGCGGATTTACGTATAAGTAATCCGCCTTTTTTTGTCTATTATTTTTTATACAATATAGTCGATACTAAATACAAAAGTACACCCACTATAACCTACTGCTGTCATGCTTATAGCAACTCTGCCAACGTCTCTAACCCACCACCTGCCAATAAAAACAACAACCCTGCCATATTAATCACGACGGTCAAATAATACGTCACTCGAAACTCAGGCTTTTGTGATTTGTGACGTAAATACGTCTGCGCGACCATTGCCCCGACCCAGCCGCCAAGTGCGCTGAGTAGATGCAGCGTGGATTCAGGCGTTCGCCAATCACCACTTTGGGCAGCAGCTTTGTCTTTGGCATACATCCCATAGGTTATAATTCCTAGCGCGGCATACCAGCCTACCACCAGCCAGCTCAGCTTGTGAGTTGCCGCCAATAAAAGTAACACGCCATAAAAGCCAATACCAAGGAACAACCGCTTTTTTTGTCCATCTTCAAAGTCTGCTTGGGCGCTACGCTTTGCATTGCGCTGACGAATTTTCTGATTCTTTTGTGCCATTTTTTGCTGCACAAATCCCAGCTCTTGTACCTCTTTTGCCTGCTTGCGGCCTTGGCTGTCTTGCCCAAGCGTAAAAACCACCTGCTCACCAACCTCAGGGCGGCGGCGCGCTTTAAACTCGTTGATATGAAAGAAGACGGACTCACCACTCTGCATTTCGATAAAGCCAAAGCCTTTGTCATCTTGCCATTTTTGAACGTGGCCTTGTTGTTTGTTTGCCATATCTACCTACTTTTTTATCATTGGTGACTACTATGGATAGTATATCTTGTTAACTAACTCATAAAAAAAGCCAAGAGTAAACTCTTAGCTTTTTTGGATCAGATATGAAAGCGTTTTAGACACTTATCATTAAAACAAAGGCATTAACGGCACTTCTTCTGTGCATATAGATTGGTCAAATTGGCACGGCGTTCTTTTGCAGCGTCAATAGCTTCTTCTGTATTAGAGTAAGTACCAATTAATGCCGGCCAAAACAATACTGCGGCGGCTACATTTTTGCCAGTAACTTTACGCTCAGCACGAGCGTCTTTTTCAAATTGTTCAGCTTCTTCAATTTCACTAAGAATTTGTGTACATGACAAATTGACGTCACTTACTTTTTTAGTTTGCACGACATGTGGAGTCGCACAACCTTGTGCTAATAATGCAAATACGCCAATTACTAAAATCGCCTTTTTCATAGTCATCTCAAAGTTGTTAAATGAAGGTTAGTAGACACAAGTCGCTTTATTAACGAATCGGAAACACTTATATACAATATAGAAATATAAGTCAACTTAAATTTACCTTTGACGATCACAATTAAAATTTGGCTGAGCATTTAAATATCATATATCTACGTTTTTACACTGTCCTAATGATATAGCAGTATGTTGCATACTGACTATGCTAGACTATTTATCTGCTATAAAAACAGCTACTCATACTGATCCATTGACCATAATTTATAAAAGAAACGACAACTATGACCGACTCACAATTTATCACTCCTAATGAAGACATACGTATTACTTACGGCAGCCTTGTAAAGCTGCATTTTGAAGTATCGCTAGAAAACGGTACGATGATTGACTCTACTTTTAGTCGCGATGCACCAGTGACATTGACGATTGGTGACGAGAGTCTGTTACCGGGCTTTGAACAAGTGCTCATGAATCTGCGCGCAGGCGACACTCGCACCGCCCACCTCGAACCAGAGCAAGCCTTTGGCGAATGGAATCCTGATAATATCCAACACTTTAGCCGTACCCAGTTTGCGCTTATCGCTGACAATCCTGAAATCGGCATGATGGTTGAGTTTGAAGACAAAGGCAAAAACACTTTGCCCGGAACCATTAGCGCAATCGATGATGACGAAATCGAGGTAGATTTTAATCATCCACTTGCTGGACAATCCGTCCTATTTAAAGTGAAAGTTTTCAAAGTTACCCCGCCTGGCGTCACTGGCATTAAGCTAATGTAATCGCTTAAAAAACTGTCAGCTATAGTAAGGTTCATTATAAAAATGAGTCAGCGGAACTGGAATGCTTATCTTTAAACGAGAAGTTTTGCAGCATCGAGCTGCGTAGGCACAGCAAGCAAGAAAGCAAGAAAGCAAGAAAGCAAGAAAGCAAGAAAGCAAGAAAGCAAGAAAGCAAGAAAGCAAGAAAAATTGATACCAGTTCCGCGTTAAAATTTAATGGTTCTGTTTTATTTAGAATCGGCTATATAAAAACACATTAAAAAAGGACACTCGCATGCAATATGAAATACTGCCACAACTCCATGAAAAAGTTTCTAAAATCTGCCTAGGTACGATGACATGGGGACAGCAAAATACAGAATCCCAAGCACACGAACAAATGGACATGGCACTCAGTGAGGGCGTGAACTTTTGGGATACCGCTGAGATGTATCCGTCGCCACCAGATAAAGACAAGCAAGGGGCTACTGAACGCTTCATGGGCACATGGTTTCATAAGACAAAACAGCGTGACAAAGTCATTCTTGCCAGCAAAATTTCACCGATGGATTTTTTACGGGATGGTCAGACACGGTTCAATGCTGAACATATCAGTGGTGCGATTGATGGCAACCTTGCGCGCTTGCAAACCGATTATATTGATATTTATCAGCTGCATTGGCCTGAACGCCAAGCGAATTTTTTTGGTCAACGTGGTTATACTGAAGCGATGGCAACACAGTCGCTGGACGACTTAACGCCCTTTTTAAAGACCATACAAGCGTTGAATAATGAGATTAAAAAAGGTCGTATTCGTGCTTATGGGCTATCGAATGATACCGCTTGGGGCCTGATGCGCTATCTCTGGGAAGCGGACAAAAATGGCTTGATTGCGCCCCTTACCGTCCAAAATCCTTATAGCTTACTAAACCGTCTATACGAAGTGGGCATGGCAGAGATGGCGCATCGTGAAAACGTTGGCCTGCTTGCATATTCGCCGCTTGGATTTGGTGTGTTATCTGGTAAATATCTCGATGGCAAACGTCCTGCTGGCGCGCGTCTCACGATGTATGATCGCTTTGCCCGTTATACCAATGAGCAAGCTGTATTAGCCACCGAGCAATACGCCAAAATCGCAGCAGATGCAGGTTTGGACATGGCGCAGATGGCATTGGCCTTTGTCAATACACGTCCGTTTGTCACCAGTAACATCATTGGCGCGACGACGACTGAGCAGCTTAAATCCAATATCGATAGTATCAACGTACAACTAACCGCAGATGTATTAGACGCGATTGAAGCAGTGCATACACAGTATCCCAATCCGTCACCTTAGGTTAATGTCTATAGTCGATCCACTTTAAAAAAATTATACCAGTAGAACACAATTGACAGATGCACCATTTTTATTCTATTTGACTATAGTGAAAATAAAAAGGCGCAAATCGCTAGCATTATCACTGCGATTTGCGCCTCTTTTATATCTATTTACATTTTAATTCACATAAAACTTTATGCTTTCGGAGTTGTTGTTAACACTCGTGCATGCAGCTCCGCCAGACCTTCTTGCATACGTGCTTGTAATAAATTGGTCAGCGCACTTTTATTCAAACCTTTAGGATCTATCGGCTCAAGTGGTAGGACATAAGCGGTGACATCTTTACTATCGAGCACTTTTTTTAGGCTCTCTTTCATCGTAAGCTTGCCATAATATGGTAACGCTTCACTTAAAGTGCCATCTTTATTGACGTAAGCAATAACCAGCGGGCGAACAGGTACATCAGCATCTATGGCTGCTTGTAACAGTGTGCCATGAATACGCTTGATTTTTTTGCCGTCGGTCGTGGTGGCCTCTGGAAAAAATATCACCGAAAATCCTTCAGTTAAAAAGCTGGCAATTTGCGCGGCCACCGAACTTGCATCACCGGAACCACGCTCAATAAACACAGTGCCCGCAGCCTGAGCCAACTTACCAAATATCGGCCACTCCCCAATTTCCGCTTTAGATAAGAAAAAAGCGGGGCTGAGCGTACCGACCACAGGAATATCCATCCATGACACATGATTGGAGACCCACAGGCCATGATGCTGCTGTACTGGCTCAATGGCGACGACTTTTACGCCGAAAGAGCCTGCCATTTTGCGACAAAAGGTTTGGATATAGCGGGGCAAGGTTTCGCGCGGCGGCTGTTTAAATGCGCCAATACGTTGAGCGGCGCGCATGCCACCAGCGATCGTCGTGGTCATGCCAGCAATTTGTCTGCCGCGGCCCAATTGCCGTTTGAGTGAAAAGCCTGACTTAGATTGGCTCATCTGTGTCCCTCGTGGTTAAAAAACGTATGATTATATATCGTAAACAAGCGTCATGAGTATAACAAAATTCGTCCAGTCAGTGACGATTTGTGCACTGAATGCGGGACAGCTTTTGTTACCAGTTTGAATCTGTTAGCGATTGCCCAATTTTACATTTTATATCATCGAAAAACCCCACGATGTGAGCAATTTTTTTAATGACAGAATATTTAATCATCAATGCTGTAACATAAAATCATCAATAATCGTGCTAATACGCTTTAATATCAAGTGATAAGACCACATATAAATGGTCATCTGAACGCTATGTTGGCGCTGAACTTAATGAGATTAAATATTTATTTCACAGCACTCTCCCTTTAAGTACTGACCTCGTAGCGATTTATTTACTTTATTGAATAGGTGATACTCTTTGGATTATTTTGAACGACATGAAGGTGGCGAACGCGCCATTATAGTACATTTAGACATCCGCCAGATTCAAGATCCTGATGATCTTGGCGAATTTGAGCTGTTGGCTGATTCAGCAGGCGCCGATCGTTTGGCGCTCGTTACAGGTTCGCGTCAAAGACCAGATGCCAGATACTTTGTTGGTAGCGGTAAAGCAGAAGAAATAGCAGAATTGGTGCGCGAACATGATGCTGACATCGTGCTTTTTAACCATAATTTATCGCCATCACAAGAGCGTAATATTGAAGCATTAGTGAAATGCCGCGTACTTGATCGCACTGGTTTGATTTTAGATATTTTCGCTCAGCGTGCTCGTACTTATGAGGGTAAGCTGCAAGTAGAATTGGCACAGCTGAATCACTTATCGACACGTTTGGTACGTGGTTGGACGCATTTGGAACGTCAAAAAGGCGGTATTGGTCTACGTGGACCCGGTGAAACCCAGCTTGAGACGGATCGTCGCTTGCTACAAGTGCGAGTCATGCAGCTCAAAAGTAGAATCGAAAAAGTCAGACAGACACGTGCGCAAGGTCGAGCTCGCCGTCAAAAATCAGATGTGCCGACTATTTCGCTTGTGGGTTATACCAATGCTGGCAAGTCTACCTTGTTTAATCGCTTGGTTGATGAAAATATTTATGCGGCCGACAAGCTGTTTGCGACGCTCGACCCGACGTTACGCCGCTTAGATTGGCAAGGTGTGGGACGTGTGGTATTGGTCGATACGGTCGGTTTTGTTCGTCATCTACCACATGAATTGGTTGAGTCTTTTCACGCAACGCTTGAGGAGACACTAGAAGCCGACTTACTACTACACGTCATCGACTCATCAAGTGAAGACATGCACGAGCAAATTCAGGCGGTGAAAGACGTACTGGCTGAAATTGATAACGATGTGCCTGTGCTCAATGTTTATAATAAGATCGATTTGACCGATGAGCCTGCACGTATCGGTTATGCAAGCGAAGGTCAACCCAATCGTGTCTATGTTTCTTCTAGAGAAAACTTAGGCATGGAAGAGTTGTCATTGGCTGTGCAGCAGTTACTGACTGGCACACTGACTACCTTTGATTTGACACTACCTTATAACGCAGGGCAGTTAAAAAATGCTTTGTATGAGCTCGGCGTTATTCAAGAAGAAAGCTATGACGACAATGGTCATGAATGCTTAACCATTCGTTTGCCAAGTGACCGATTAAGACAACTGCTCGGCCAAGCGGACTTAAAGCCTGTAGATGTATTGCCATTAGCACAAGCCACGCTACTGATGCCAGTACTTGAAGAGTTTGAGCAGCCTGATGACGATGAAGAGCAAACGCTGACTGAAGCAGAAGAAAAAGCGTTTGATGAATTTGATGCGCTAAATGCAGTAGCAACGGATTCAGAGCCGTCAGCCGCGAAAGAATCCCACATTTCTGACTCACAGATTTAAATAGCCAGCTTCTTAAAGTAGCTTTATAAGTCATCAATAGACGGTATCAATCGATATCGTCTTTTTTTGTATGGTATATTTTATTAGTTTGCCTGCGCTCTATATAATCGCTTATGGTATGTTCTATAAATATTGATTTATAGAACATCATTATCAGCCTATGATTACTTATCATGCAACTGCCCTATCTCCCTGACTTGGCCAAAATTTCTTATGAAATCTACTCATTCTGCCCATTTACCTCTGTGGCTGGCGTTAATCCTAACTTTAGCCATGGTTATCTTTGTCCGTGAGTCTGCTGTTATCATCTGTCAGTGGGCAGGTATCGAAAAAGCGGCCAACATCGTTGGGCTGGTCGCTATGTTTGTGGTTCTGATGACATGGCGATTGTTGAAAGGTCTGCCTAACTGGCTCACTCAAGCCAGTAATACGCTGTTGGTCGATAGCGGTTTTGCTTTTTTACCTGTCTCTGCTGGTGCTGGTTTATTGCTGTTCGCCTTGGGCGATGAGCTGTGGGGTGTGATGCTAACGATAATTGTCAGTACACTCATCCCACTTTGGGGGCTAGCCATACTTGCCCATCGCTGGTTAAATCATGATACTGGTACTGACAGCACCGTCATTCATGAGCAAAAGGTGAATGGTATGAATAAGGATCGCTCATGAGTTTTGATAGCGTATTTACAGCAACCCTTGCAGCGATATTATTAACCTTAGCAGCACATGTAATTGCTCGCGTACTGGCACGCAAGCTCTCATGGTTGCCGATGGTCATTACAGCACTAGGGTTGGTTCTTGTATTTTTGTTCATTCTGCAATGGGATTACAATCATTATTATAGTGTTGCTAAACCTGTATTTGATCACCTATTAGGATATGTCACAGTACTATTGGCCGTACCATTAGCAGCGATGAACTTCAAAGGTTTACCTATCAAAAAACTGACTTTAATCGTCGCCATTGCCAGTGTCGTTGGAGCATTATTACCGATGTCATTGGCTTATTTATTGTCATTAAGTCATGACACTATATTGGCCTTTGCTACACGCTCAGTGACGACGCCCATTGGCCTGAGTGTCGCAGATTTGATTAAAGCGCCCTTAGCGATGGCAAACTTGATTATTATTGTATCAGGGCTTTTGGGTGGTACATTAGCGCGCTTTTTGTTTCGCGGTATTGATGATGACCGCGCCAAAGGCTTGGCACTTGGTTTGGCGGCTCATGCTTTTGGTACAGTAGAAGCGTGGCAAATCAGTCACACTGCAGGACGTTATGCTGCGTTTGGACTGGCCGTGAATGGCCTCGTCACTGCAGTTTGGGTACCTGTCTTTATCAGTGCGCTCAGTGGTTAGACGAGTTAACGTCGTTGTGTTAGCCTTGTCTTTTTATTTTCTAAACTGCTTTTATACTTGATCCTAAATAAAATGGATACACAGCATTATGATGCGGGACTGGTACAAATTTTTCTTGCTTGCTGTGCCGTTGCTGCAAAAGGCTACGAAACATCTCGTTTAAAGACAAGCATTCCAGCCCCGCTGACGCTTTTTATATTGACCTAACTATATCTATTCCGCACATCTGAAAACAATAGCCTATTGATTTATTTACAGTTATGTAAGAAATACTGTTCATATTTGGATAATATTTTGACAATCAAATGCGCTAAAAATTTATTATATGTTATAGTAAGCAACTATTATTTTTTGTATCTATTGCAAGTGGTTTTTAGTTAGATGTGGTTTTTGCTGAGTTGTTGTCATGCCAGTGGCAGTAAAATCCTGCGAGCCCAATAACCGCTTAAACGCGCAAAAAGACGCGCCTATAGGCAAAGCAATTTGCTATTACTCGATAAAAAGTGATGACCCCATGATGAATGTTGCAACCTTAGTTACTCGCTGCATGTCTTCCGCTTTCCTCACCGCCATCGCCCTATCCAGCTTGCCTACTATTGCCGCTCAAGCAGGCAACATGTATATCTATAAAGATAAAGGCGGGCAAGTTCTTTTGACCAACGTCAATCCAAGTGGCAATTTTGATAAATTTACTAAAAAAGTAAAAGTCACTTATTATAAAAACTCCAATACGTATGACGATAGTAGCAGCAGTAATAATTACGGTAGTAGTGCTGCCAGCAATAGTGGCAGCCGTAACGCTTATGACAGCTATATTCGTGCCTCTGCTGAGCGACATGGCGTGGATCCTGCACTCATGAAGGCGATGATGCATACTGAGTCAGCATTTAATCCCAATGCACGCTCACCAGTCGGCGCACAAGGTCTTATGCAGTTGATGCCGGCAACAGCTCGGCGCTTTAAAGTAAGCAATCCTTGGAATCCTGCGGACAATATCGAAGGCTCAGCCAAATATATCGCTTGGCTGATGCGCCGCTTCAACAATAACGTTGAATATGCCATTGCAGGCTATAATGCAGGTGAAGGTAATGTTGACAAATACGGTGGCATCCCACCTTTTAAAGAAACACGTAATTATGTCCAAAAAGTGATGAGTCGCTATCATAGCTTATACAAGAATGACGCAGGGCTTTCTAGTGCTAGCATGAGTGCCAACAATCAACCAGCAAGAGCTAATAATAGTGGTGGTTTACAAAATGTCAGCTACGGCACTAGCAGTAATAGTGCCAGCTATACTAACTCAGCCTATGCCGCATTACGCTAAAAAATAAGACACTCATTCAAGCAGTAAAACCTAGACACAAAAAAGCCCGCTAATTTATTAACGGGCTTTTTCATACTTGGCGGTTTCATCTTTTATGTTGCACTATCATTAATGAAACCAAGCGATGAACATTAAAAACTTAGTCAATATTCATCGCCGTTCCTAGTATTTTCTAAAACTTACTTATTAGCCGCTTGCGTGGCAGCAACTTCAGCAGCGAAATCTTCTTTCTTTTTCTCGATGCCTTCACCAACTTCTAGACGTTTAAAACCAAGAACTTTTACGCCTTCAGATTTTAGTACGTCACCAACTTTTTTCTCGTTGTCCATGACGTATGGCTGACGTAGTAAAGTGACTTCGTCTAGGTACTTACGTAGGCCGCCTTCGATCATTTTTTCAACGATATTGTCAGGCTTGCCAGACTCACGAGCTTTCGCTTCAATGATGTCTTTTTCGCGTGCTAATACATCAGCAGCAACATCTTCATCATCGACAGCAACAGGGTTGAACGCAGCGATATGCATAGCAAGGTTTTTGCCAGTGTCTGCGCTGCCGCCTTCATAAGATACCACTACACCGATACGCAGACCATGACGGTATGCATGCGATGTTGGCGCCTTCAAGGGTCTTCAACACGGCGGATTTGGATATTTTCACCGATTTTTTGTACAAGAGATACACGCGCTTCTTCAACGGTCTGGCCATCGCCATAAGGCAATTCAGAGATAGCAGCCACGTCAGTTACGTTGTGCTCTAATGCAAGATTGGCCGCTTTTTCTGCAAATGCAGTGAAGCTGTCATCTTTTGCAACGAAGTCAGTTTGGCAGTTAACTTCTAACAAGAATGCTTTGTTGTCGCCTTGAGCGATGATGATAGCGCCATCAGCTGCAATGTTACCCGCTTTTTTAGCGGCTTTTGCTTGACCAGACTTACGTAGGTTATCAATGGCAGCTTCAACATCACCGTTTGATTCTTCTAACGCTTTTTTACATTCCATCATGCCAAGACCAGTACGGTCGCGCAATTCTTTTACCATTTTGGCAGATACTTTTACTTCTGTCATAAGAGTTACCTTAGTATTGTTATGTATGGGAGTGCTTAACGTCTATGTGCTACGTTTTTACTATTTATCTGTATGATGTCACTTTTATAATACAAGTGCTCATGGTCGATCATTGTAAAAAATACTATGTGACCAATACTCACTTATTTATTTACGAGCTATTAATCAGCAATAAGGCATGACGAGTAAAACTACATCATGCCTATTATGAGCTTATACGCTGTTAATAACGTTATATGGATGTCGATAGACAAACTATCAATGCATCCCTACAACGTTAAACCTTTTGGGTCAGCTACTTATTCTGCTGGAGTCGCAGCTTCTTCTGTTTGAGCTTCAGCTGGTGCTTCTTCAGTAGCAGCAGTGCTCTTGCTCAGCTTTGCCGCCAGCTTGAGTCTGTGCGTATTCTTTACCAGCGATGATCGCATCAGCCATAGAAGTGACATACAAAGACACAGCGCGGATAGCATCATCGTTAGCTGGGATGATGTAATCAACGTTGTCTGGGCTAGAGTTTGTATCAACGATACCGATAACTGGGATACCTAGGTTTTTGGCTTCTTTGATAGCAATCGCTTCATGATCTACGTCTACAACGAAGATTGCGTCAGGTAGGCCGCCCATGTCTTTGATACCGCCCAATGAACGCTCAAGTTTTTCCATATCACGAGTACGCTCTAGCGCTTCACGCTTGGTTAGCTTAGCGAAAGTACCGTCTTCTGCTTGCTTCTCAAGCTCTTTTAGACGATTGATTGACTGGCGTAGTGTTTTCCAGTTAGTCAACATACCACCTAACCAGCGATGGTCAACGTATGGCATGCCAGCGCGAGCAGCTTGCTCACGGATGATACCGCTTGCCGCGCGTTTAGTACCAACAAACAATACTTTGTTTTTCTTAGCAGCTAAGCCGTTTACGTAAGTCAATGCTTCGTTAAACGCTTTTACTGTGTGCTCTAAGTTGATGATGTGAATCTTGTTACGGGCACCAAAGATATATGGACCCATTTTTGGATTCCAAAAACGTGTTTGGTGACCAAAGTGAGCGCCTGCTTGTAGTAAGTCGCGCATTTCGATTTTGGTTGGATTCTTTGTAGCCATGTGAAATATCCTATTGGTTGGGTTATGCCTCCACATCACAAAAACTGCCTATCTAGCGACACGCATCTGCTAACGGTTAATGTCTCTTGAGTACTGCATTAACGCCTTTGCAAATTAATCAAGTCGCCAAACACCCAGCAATTTTTTGCCATGATGTGTGTGTCATTGGTTGGTTTAAAAAGAGAAGCTATTGTCAGATTTAAGCAAAATGCTCAGACCGAAACGATAAAGTGAATTATAAATATAGCTGCGCTGTATTTTATCATATAAGTGATTAAAACCTCTAGTAGTTTATTAGCAGGGTCTTCTAGTTGATACTAAATAAAAAAGGTACGTACGTTGATTGTGTTCTACTGGTATAAATGTTCCTCGCTGGCTGTTCGCAAGCATGACAGATGCTTCATAAAATTCACACCAGTAAAACTGCGACCTTTTTAAAGTGAATCGACTATACTCATGTTACAGTGAATGGACTATATTAAGATAACCGCAAAATAACAAAATATTGCTAGACAAAAAAAGCGACACAGATTGTGTCGCTTTTTTTAATTTCTACCTTGAGCTTAAATAGTCTCATCATTAGATGAATGAGTCTTTAAATCATCCAATGGTTGGACATTTTATCTTTTTGATAATTGACTTGCGATTAAGCAATACAAATACCTATCACTGCTTTATAACCACGCCATGTAAATGGCGTGATATAGCTTTGGCGATCTTTGGGCAAATAAGACACGCTTGGCGCACTCTCAACGATATGCGGTGGCGAGATTATAAACTCAGAGCCAAATTCAGTGCGAGCATTACCAGAAATCGTGTTAGCCATCTCGCCCAGCAAATCTTTCATCATTGTGATTGAGGAGTCAGGCTCTCCCATCACTTTTATAACTTCTCGCAACATAGTACTTGGCGCACTCACATACACGCAGCCTTCAAGAGGACCTGATATCTCGATGACACCACTATAGTCATAACCAACCGCACTTCGGTTATTATTTAAATAAGGAGTATCGATCGCTACTGTCGAGCCATCTATTTGGGCAAAAAATGCGTTAATCGAACTGAGAAACACGCCAAACTTTTCTACTTTAACCATAATATATTAATATCCATCTTTATTACGTGGCAGCAGCACTTTTAATCCTGCAAACATACCACAATCTCGCCAATCTGCGAGTGCCAAGTGATGGGAATGATAAAAGAACGCTCGTCGTTTGGTAATACAATACTTTGCGGAGCGCCTTTGAAGACGAATGGCACAGAGATATGAAACTCTGAACCAAATTCTTTACGCGCATTTCCCGAGATTGTATTGGCAACTTCGCCAGCCAGATCTATATAGTTTTCATCGCTTTTATCGGTTTCACCCATGCTATCTAATATAGAAGACAGTAACTGACGTGTTGCCGAAAAATACACCACACCTTTTTGTTCACCAGATATACCGATCACACCTGTATAGTCGTGGACTTTTGGCTGCTTGTTCTCTAATAAGTATGGAGTATCAGCGACGAGCTCTTCTCCCCCAAACTGATTAAAATAGTTACTGATAATACTTAAAAAAATCTGTAGTTTTTGTTCTTTCATAGTGACATCTACTTAAGTCGTTGAATGGTATTAGTCTTGCATCAGCTCATACAAAGACTCTACAAGTTCCTCTTCCGAGAAGGGCTTGCACAAAAATCCACTGGCACCCAACGACAACGCTTCAATACCAGTGGCTTTGTCAGACAACGCCGACACCACCAAAATACGTACATTAGGGTCAATGGCAATGATTTTTTCAATACACTCAAGACCATCCATTTGTGGCATGGTCAAGTCCATGGTAATCACATCAGGACGATGTACGTTAAACTTTTCAATCGCTTGAACACCACTGGTAGCCGTAGCAACCAGCATAAATTGCCCTGAATCGTACGCGCGCTGAATACGATTTCTAATAATATTTGAATCATCAACAATCATTAACTTATACATAACCTATCCATTACCTTTAATGAAGTACTTGTCGTCCTTGACAATATACCCACTGTTTCTAATTAAGCTTTAGGTAGAGTAATGACAAACCGTGTCATCTGACCCAGCTCGCTATTTACATTCAGCTCACCATTATACTCTTCTACTTGCGCTTTGATGATATCAAGACCGACGCCGCGGCCGCCATCTTCGTCTGCGTGTTCTTTGGTAGAGAAGCCTGAAGAAAACAAATGTGTTAGTAGCTCACTTTGGCTAAGTTGGCCCGCCTCTTCAACACTAAAGCGACCGTCGGTGCTCAGTTTAGTACGAATACTTTCGTAGTCGATGCCTTGGCCATCATCTTGTACAGTCAGTATGATACTTGAACCGTTATCTTGTACTTCTAAATCAATCGTTCCTACGGCATTTTTGCCAGTAGCATAACGGACACTTGGTTTTTCGATACCGTGTACCACAGCATTACGTAATAGCTGAATACTAATCTCTTTGATCGGCTTTTCCAGCTGTGCTGGTATGGCAACTTGTGTCAGCGTATCACTCTTTAACTGTACTTGCTTACCTTGTCTAGCAGCGATGTCTTTTGCAAACGCTTGATAAAAAGACAGTCGATCATCATCTGCTTCACTATCAAGGTTCATGTTATCGACTAAAGTGTTTGATGTCACACTCTCAGTCACAACGGCTTTTGACGCGCTGCTTTTGACAATACTCTCATCTAACACAGCTGATGTTTGAGTGGTGGCAGGTTTGGCGCTCGTTGGTGCAGCGCGGTTGATACGTTCACCCAAGGTCGCAATAGTATTTGAGAGACTTAATAAGTCATCTAAATGTACCGCCAATTGCAAGAAATCATTGCCCGATAGCTGACCTTGATTTTGTAGTGCGTGTAGTTTGTCTTCCGCATCTGAAGCAATTTTAGTAAAGCTGTGCAGTTTTAACGCAGACGCCTCCCCTTTCAAGCTATGCATTTCACGATAAATGGCTTTTAGCTTAGCTTCAAGCTCATATTGTGAGCTACCAGGGTTCTTCAAGATATTGTTCATCTTCTCGATATGCATCTGAGTATTCTCAATGAACTCATTGATAATCTTCGGATTTACATTCAAGATGGTTGTTAGCATCTCAATCTGCATATCATTTTGCGAACGCTCTTTTTCTAAACGCTGCTCTAGATAAACGGCATCTGATACGTCATTTACGTTGACCAAAATACGGGCAATGTCTTTATTGTCATAAACACGCGAGAATTTAAAATCCAAAAAGCGATTATTAGTTGCTTTACTTCCAGAGTTGTTATGTAGCATCACTTTGTGCAAAGGATTGAGTGAATCCACCAATTTTTCTTTGACTCGGGGATTGTATAGCTGGTCAATAAACTGCTGTGTGGTTTTCAGATCTTTATCAGAGATACGACCACGTAAAACATTGGTGAAGTTCTCTCCTGCCAATCTGTCCTCACCGATAATATCATTCAGTGCTCGAGAATGCTGCTGACCAATATTTAAGTCTTTATCAAGCAAGAATAGACCCGTATTTACCGTTTGCATAATTTCTTGTGTTTCACGGCGAGCGGCGAGTGCCTCTGCATCCGTCTCACGCAAACGACGTACAAAGAAGAATACGAAGATCAAGAAGTACGCAAAGATCGCGGCAACACCAAGCACCTGAATCAGGCGAATCGTAGACGCTTCACGTTCTGCACTATTAAACACGTCATTAGTAAGACTGTCTAAAGATTCGTTCATCAATAGACTTGATGTTTTAGCCTGCTCAACGGCCTGAGTCAACTCATCGGCAGAAGAAACCATAATATTATCAGCATCTTTGAGATATGCCTGAATTTTAGGTTCTAGCGCTTTCCACTGCTCATTAGCTGTGGCCATATTTGCTTGTGCATCACTATCGATCCTCGGTAGATCGTAACTTCTGCCTTCGGTATCAGTAATCGTGCCACCTTGCTCAATAGCAGCAATAGAGCTGGTAATTTCCGCAGTATTTTGCTCCAAACGGCTCAGTACTTGTTGTATGTGAGGGGAGTTGGTATCCTCACCATAACTCGCATCTAAGTCGAACAAGTCTTTAATCACCGCCTGTGCGCTGTTAGCAACTTGGTTACTTTGGTCAATTAAAGCTGTGTTTCTTACTAATAAGCTTGATGTATAAAACGTAAACGCTAGCAAAGCACCAATCAAAGATAAGAATAATGCAATTGAAATGATTAGACCTTGATAGCGCTTATTGTCGATATTAGGTGTGGTTGCCATTTTCAGAATTCCTTAATTCAATTGCTTAGTATTAGTATCAGCAGCGCTCGTATCAGTAGATGTGTCTTCACCCAACCAGCGCGCTTCAATCTCTTCAAATGTGCCTTTGGCTTTGAGCTTAGTAATACCTTCATTAATATTATTAATAAGCTTAGTATTACCTTTCGCCATTAGTATTACTTGCTGAGCTGCTGGATCACTCTCAGTTTCATAAGGCACGATAGTCACTTTACTGTCTGGGTGACCTTTAGCTATGTATCGCCAAATGATGGAATCGTTAGCTATCACATCTACTTTGCCTTGCACAAGTTGCTCAAACAATAAAAATGGTGTTTGGTCAGAAACCAACTCTGAATATCCACCTACTTCTATAACTTGGCCAATGGACTTTCCTCCTTCCATTCCACCAACTTTTAAGCCTTTAATATCTTCTAATTTCTGAATGTTTAAATTAGTATTCTTATACATTAATGCAGAAGGGTTGAAGAAATAAGAGTCGGACAACCCATATTTAGCATCCCTTTCTGGCTTGTAAGATATGCCTGCCAAAGCCATATCTCTAGAACCAGACTCTACACTATCGAACAACTCAACCCATGGTTCTTTATAAAACTCTACCTTAAAGCCTTGTGTTTCACCAATTGCTCGAATAGCATCAATATCAATCCCTTGCATATTGCCATAGTCATCCTGAAATGAAAATGGAGGCGTTACACCCGTGGTAGCTACCTTAAATACTGGTGCGGTATCAGGCAATTTACTGACAAAGCTGTCTTTAGTTTCTGTAGCTGGTGTGCCAGTTGCGTTAGCGTTTTCTTGAGTGGCAGAGTTACCGCAGCCAAATAAGCCCACACTCAATACCATTGGTAACACTCGATATAACTGCATCATAATCTACCCTTTAAGCTTAACGTTGTTCCAAAATCCATTGGATAATAATTTAGTGAGGTGAAGTAATATCTTCACAACATTTAATTACAGAAAGTTACGTTGGATAATACTTATCTAATTTAACTATTGCAATAATTATGTTTAGTTTTTACAAAAAATTTGTATAGTCAAAACAAAGGACTAGACATAAAAAAGGCATTGATACAGGGAGAGAGTATCAATGCCTTTTCAATATAGGGCAAAAAAGTGAAGCTTATGATTTATTCAGCATCATCAAGGTTTAAATTACGATCTATCTGCCAGATTAAGAAAGACCCAAGACTCATCAGGGCAAACATAGCAATACCAATTTTGAGTACTGGATTGACCGGAAATAGATTTAACAACAAGCCACCGAATATACCGACTGAAAACATCAACGAGCCTTGCAGCGCACTTGCCATACCAGCACGGCGTTTTTGAAAGGCGAGCGCAATAGCAGAGGCATTCGGCTGGGTCAGACCCAAACCTGCAATACAAAAGAAAATACAGGCAAGCACTAATGGCAGCCAAGCATCAGTCCCCAAAAACAACCCTATAAAAAACAACACGCCTGCTGAAATAACCTGCATCATCGCACCAAAGCGTAGAATACTTAAAATACGAAAGCGATTGGTAAGCCATTGGTTCAGCTGGGTCAGACCCACGAAGCCAGCTGCATTCATTCCAAACAGCCAACCAAAATGTGTCGCTGATACGCCATAAGTGTCCATAATCAATTCAGAGGCCGAGCTGATATAAACAAACATCGCCCCCATCAGCAAACCGCCGCCAATCGCTGGATAATTAAAAGTGGGATCTTTTAATAGCTCCCAGTACTGACTTAAAATTTCTTTGGCAGGACGCACATTACGATTTTCTTCAGTCAATGTTTCAAAAAAGAAAAACTTAGTAAGCAACAAATTCAGCGTACCAAAGGCGGCCAAAAACCAAAAAATCGAATGCCAGCTAAAAAATTGTAAAAATACCGCACCAAGCGAGGGGGCCAATATAGGAGCCAAACCCATAACCAAAATCATAATAGAAAAGGCTTTGGCCGTTTGTTTGGCAGTCAGACGATCACGAATCGCAGCTCGAGTCACCACTGCCCCCACACAC
The DNA here is from genome assembly GCA_963925435.1 of uncultured Psychrobacter sp. GTDB lineage: Bacteria > Pseudomonadota > Gammaproteobacteria > Pseudomonadales > Moraxellaceae > Psychrobacter. Next base: position 106,998 of record CAWURQ010000002.1, read on the forward strand.
GCGCCAAGTGCTTGCATGGTACGCCCAACAAACAATACATATTCATTATTAGTGGTGGCACAAATAATGGAAGCGATGACATAGAGCGTCATACCGATATATAAAGGCTTCACTCGACCAACGCGATCACTAAGTGGCCCATAAAACAGCTGACCAAATACCAAGCCCAAAAAGTACGCTGGCACAGAGTTGGCCATAAACGCTGTAGATACCCCAAAATCATCTGCCATGGATGGCAACGCTGGCAGATACATATCGATAGATAATGGCCCTACCGCCACAATAAGCCCAAGCATCATAATCCATGCAACGGGCAAATCGGCCGAACGCACTCGCTCAGAAGCGATGGGTTTACTGGGTAGGGAAGATTTTGGAGCAGACATATTTAGACCATTTTATATAGTAGGCTTCTTGCAAACGCACCATTTTATTGACTGCTACAAACAGCGCTTTAAAAACTAGCGACGACTTATACAAGAAGTCTAGTGACTGTTATTTTATTATTCTTGCTTGTTTCATTTTTGGCGTTCATTCAATGTTAAAAAACGCTTCTCTGATAATAGCGTATGTTGGCATGCATCTGTGCTGGCGAACAGTCTTATATCGTAATATCTGCCTGCATTTCAATAGATGTATAACTGTAATAAAACAAACCCCAACAACCAGACACAATCACCTAAAGTCTCAAAATATAGTCCGTCCAAAAAAGAGCATCTTAAATAGCTCAATTCTTTTGTAATAGTATTCACTTTTTTTAAGTGAAGCGACTATACACTTAAAGATGTTAAACAAACATTTTTTAATAAAAAATTGATTAGCCGAACTGACGCTTGGCAAACGCTGTACTGGCTTGTTTGGCTTTTCTGAGCGCCAGCTTACGATTGCGACCAAGCATCATTTTAATCTGCCATAATTTTTCTTTATATAGCGTTGTCGCAGGCTGCTGATACATGGCATTAATCACACGCTTACTCGCCAACACAGCATCAGGAGAACGCTCGGCAAATTCGGCAGCAAGTTGCTGTGCCTGTTCGAGTGGCGTCTCACTACAATGACTGATTAGACCCAGCTCATAGCCTTTATTGGCATCAATAATACGAGCGCTCATTGCCAGCTCTTTTAAGATATCCTCTCTTACAACCCCAAAGGCAGATTGGGTCAAACCCATATCTGGCACCAAACCCCACTTGGCCTCCATAATAGACAACTTACAATCAGGGTGGCTAATTCGCACATCGCAAGCGAGTGCCAATTGTAGCCCTGCCCCAATGCAATAACCTTCTAAAACCGCAATAACGGGGACAGGCACATCACGCCACACAAGACAAACGCGTTGGAATGCACTTTGCCAAGGCTTTATAAGCTCCCAAAGAGCAAATGCTTGATTTTTTGGATGGTTTAAATCACCCAAGTCGATGCCCGCACAAAACGTCTCTTCTGCGCCATTTAAAATGACTGCTCGTATGGTTTTGTCTTTGCTAACGCGACCAGCCACAGCAATCAGCTCGTTTATGACCTGAAAGCTCATGGCATTTTTTTTATGAGGACGATTTAAGGTAACCGTTAAGATAGTATCGGTAATGCTAACTTGTAGGGTTTTATACTGGTAAGTGGCAACTGTGTTCATAACCATCCTTATTAGAAAATAAATATATAGTCGAAGCCGTAACGACGTATAAGTACGTTAACTATAGCGTTGATAGTCGCAATATTAACAGGCTTACATCTGCTCTACTTCAGCAACAACTGACTGCCACGGCACTCTACACAATGCGCCCATGAAATATTTACCAACCATTTATTTGTCTGTTCAACACGCCCTAAAAGCAATGACTTATTAAAAATACTGATCTTGTGAAAAATATCCATTTTATTTTTCAATTTATATCATTTTCCAGGTCATATCATTTTCACTTAAGCGGTGATAATTGAGCTGAGGATAGAAAGACAAATCCAGCGTTTGTAAATTATTTAACGCTATTAATAATGCCTCATAGTAAGGTTCAAGCATCGCAAACTGTGCCGGTGTGGTGTGCTGGACATTCAATAAGCATTTATCTTCTAAATCTTGGCTGGCTTGACGTAATTGCGGCACACCAGTGTAACGACTGCCACCCAATATACGATGGGCAATTTGTGCCAACATATAACGATCTCGTGTTTCCCACGCTTGCGTCAATGCCTGTTTTTCATTGTCAATGGTATCAAGCATCATAATGATAAGTTTGGCGGCCAGATCCGGTTTGTTCGCGGAGCGAGTAAGCGCGTCTTGCCAATCTAAAATATCTAGAGTATTACTATAACTAACATTTAAATGATTGCGACTAAGATGGGTTGCGCCGCTTGCATCTGCTGTCATCTCATCATGAGAGCTGTCCACGGAGTTTTTAGGCGGATGTAATAGTGACGATGACCCCTGTTTTTGTAAGCGTAGACTCTCATAGCGCGGCTGAGTATTGCGCGGCGTTTCTCGTCTATAGTCCTCACGAGGCTGGCTGTCACGCAAGTAATCATCCCGAATTTTTTTCAGTGATAAAGGTCGAGTGGTTTTTGGCTGGTTGGTTATATCAGAGGCGCTGGTGTGATTACTCTCATTATTTTTAACCATAGGATACGCAATGACAGTAGAGTCTGAAGGCCAAGTTGAATAGTTTTCAGCATCGCTATTTTGCAATACCGTGGTTGGTAAATCGTTCAAGTCAATCGCTTGTGGATCAACGCTGCGCAGCGTAGTGTCAGGCAACGCCAGCTGTGCTGTGGTCGTTGTGCGACCAAGCCATTTTTGTAACACTTGCAATAACTGGGGCTGACTGATGGGCTTACCAACATAGTCATTGATACCGCTAGCGATCAGCTTGTCGCGTTCGTCGGCCAAACCATGCGCGGTCAAAGCAATGATAGGTATGCGGCTGTCATCGTTCTCAATGTTGCGGATTTGGCGCGCCGCTTCATGACCTGACATACGTGGCATTTGAATATCCATAAATATTAAATCAATATTATTTTTATCCTGAGTCGCGCCTTTATCGTCCACGCTCGCCTCTTCATAAGGCGTGCTATTTGCTTTTTTACTGACCTCATCACGAGTTTCAGCTTTAGAGAGTTGGGTTTTATTTGAGAGACTTTGTTTGTCGTTTTTAGTGGTTTTGATATTTTTGGTTTGTTGTTTGCTGATAATTTCTATGGCATCAAAACCACTACTCGCTGTAATCACCTGAATACCAAGCTCGCTCAGCAACGCATCAAGCACCAGTAGATTGGGCAGATGATCATCTACTGCCAGTACAGTTACCCCTTTCCAACGAGGTTCTTGCATGCTCTTTGGAATGCTGCGATTTTGGGTATCCAGCATGGCGTAGAGCTGTCTTTTGTCTAGTGGCTCATACAGTATATTGGCATGATAACGATTCAATAATGCTTGGTCGGCGGCCACTTGATAGCCAAAAACCGCAAGCTTGCCTTGATAATGGAGACGAATCTGTTTGAGTAACGCCATCATATCGTCTTGCGTATCATCGTCAACGATGACCCAATCCCAATAGTTGCCATGCTCTTTTAGTGACTCAAGCACTCCAGGCAGTGAATTGGCTTGGGTCAGTTTAATCGGTAAGTACTGTAAGCTGGCTTTGAGCACTTGGATAGAGGCGGTATGATTGATCCATACCAAAACATTGAATTCATCAGTAGCACTCGCTAGTGGCGCTAACACTGGCAGCTCAATGGTTTGACCAGTGGCGGCTTCTAACACATCAACATGCGCTGGCATACGAAACCAAAAAGTAGCACCTTGATTGGCAATGTTTTCTTGGGCATTGTCATGAAAACCAATATCGCCGCCCATCAGCCGAGTCAATTGCTTAGAGATGACCAGCCCCAATCCTGTACCACCGTATTGGCGAGTGATTGAGGGATCGCCTTGGCTAAAGCTTTGAAACAGCATTTTTTGATCCGCTAAAGAAATCCCTTTGCCGCTGTCTTGCACACTAATCATCAAGTAATTGTCTCGGTGATCGTCCAAGCTGACGCGCACCACCACATCACCACTATCAGTAAACTTAATCGCATTACCGACGATATTGGTCAGTACTTGTTTGAGACGCAGCGCATCGCCGTTGATACGCATCGGCACATCGTTATAAAACAACACCGCCATGCGTAGGCCTTTTTCTGCCGACACCGGTGAGAGCATATCGACCACGTCATAAATAGTGTCATAAAGGTCAAACTCGTGGCGATCAAGTACCAACTTACCCGCCTCAATCTTGGAAAAATCCAAGACATCATTGACCAAAGCAAGCAAATGCGCCGAGGACTTGCGTATGGTCTGTACGTACAAGTCTTGCTCAGGATTTAACTCTCCATGACGTGCCAGCAAATTAATAAAGCCATCGATACTGTTGAGCGGTGTGCGCAGTTCGTGACTGATATTGGCCAAAAACGCAGACTTGGCTTGGCTGGTGGAGATAGCTGCATCACGCGCATTACGGATAGAGATGTTTTGCATTTCCATCTCATCAAAAGCAAGACGCAAATCATCTTCCGTTTGCTCAGCATGATCCTTTAATTCTTGAAAACTTCTGTGCAGGCGACGCAATGTTTTGACCAAGTCTTGCTGTAATAAATTCAGTTCACCATCCGACTCAACGGGAATGGGCTGATACAGATTGTCGACATGGGTACGTTGCAGCTGCAAACGTAGCTCATAGATTGGGGCTATCCAGCGTTTTGAATAGATATTCAAGCTCAGTAATAAAATCAAAATAGTGAACAAACCCGTAATCACCAGTGCCATGGCAATACGATAACGTGCAATGTAGAGTGGCTCGTTGTCCATATCGACGAGCAGCCACAGTTTTTGTCCTGCATATTCTCCTAGCACACTGCCATAGGCGGTACCAATAGGGGTTGGTTTTTGTGATAAAAAGTCTTCTTTTGCATCTATCAAAGGCCATGCTTCACTCAGTCCATAGCCTACTGTTGCCAGTATTTGATTGTCCTCGTTAATGATTGCGATACGCTGTACATGCTGCTCAGACTGCATACGACCTAGCTTATCTTGAACACTTTTCAGCTCAGTTATTTCTACTATCGGTGTATCATCTGCACTCACTTCACTGTCAGCTGGCTGACTCGCTTGCTCTAATAACTCAGGAATCAGCTCAGCAATTTCGGGAGCATAACGAATGAGCACCGCTTCGGCCAGCACCTCTTGCTCTGAATTGCTAGCGCGCATGGTTTCGTAAAAAACCAAAATACCACCGACCGCTGCCAACACACAAATGGGCAAAAACACCAATATGATAAGCTGACCATATGCACTACTGGTATCAAAACGTTTTTTGTGTGCCATGCTAGCGTTACTCTCTACTGGGGTTTGTGCTAGGTATAAATAACAGTGACAAGCTGCTAGTCATCGTTAAACTCTATCTATTTTGGGTATTTTAACAGCATTTATGCGCATAGAGGTCATCATCACCGATCATTACTAATAAATGAATTGCTAACAAATGAAATGACTCGAACGCATGTCAATTGTCTGACCATGTTTAGATACCTCTCATTTACCAAAATTTCTGCATGCCCTCAGCGTAGCCAAAAACAAAATGATATAATGACGCAACCTCTTACTTGTCACCAGTTTTTGTAAAAACCGTCAGCTTATGTTGATATAGTCTATTCACAGTATAAAAATGATGCGAAAAACATATTACTGCTATAAAGCCGTTATTCAGAAATCAAAACTCTATTTAAAAAATGCGCCTTTACTCGAAAATAAATTTTGGAAACCAATAAGGATACCCTATGTCCGCTACGGCCATGTCAAACGCCAACTTTATCACTCAAGTCACGATCCTTGCTGATTGCGTCGGTCAAACGCCATTGGTCAGATTACAGCGTCTACCTGAACAAGCCCATGTTACCAATGGTGCCGCATTATTGGCCAAACTTGAAGGTAATAATCCAGCTGGCTCTGTCAAAGACCGTCCTGCTTTTAATATGATTTATCAAGCAGAACAACGCGGTGATATAAAACCTGGTGACATGTTAATCGAAGCCACCAGCGGCAATACGGGCATTGCTTTAGCCATGGTAGCAGCCATGCGTGGCTATCCAATCACATTACTGATGCCAACCAACTCAACCCAAGAACGCAAAGATGCGATGATTGCTTATGGTGCCACGCTAATTGAAGTAGATGAAGGCATGGAAGTGGCACGTGATTTGGCTTTACAAATGCAGGCGAATGGTAAAGGCATCGTTTTAGATCAATTTAACAACCCAGATAATAGCCAAGCCCATTACCTGACCACAGGCCCTGAGCTATGGGCACAAACTGATGGTAAAATTACGCATTTTATAAGCTCCATGGGTACTACGGGCACCATTACGGGTGTTTCACGATACTTAAAAGAACAAAACCCAGATATCAAAATTATCGGTCTTCAGCCTGACGAAGATGCTTCTATTGCTGGTATCCGTCGCTGGCCTGCCGCCTATATGCCGGGTATTTTTGATGCAGATTTGGTCGATGAAATCATGGATATCGATCAGCACATTGCAGAAATTTATATGCGCAAATTGGCCAAAACCGAAGGCATCTTCGCGGGTGTGTCGTCAGGCGCAGCGGCATGGGCGGCGCTGCAAGTGGCTAAAGAAAACCCTAATGCCGTTATCGCTTTTATTGTTTGCGATCGTGGCGATCGTTACTTATCGACAGGTCTTTATAGTATTGATGACAGCAGTGTTGATAATAGCGTAGACGAAGCAGCATCGTCATTTCATAAAAAGTAATATTCATCTCAGAAATTAAAGTAGTAAGGAAAACGAGTGCAAGTGCTACGTGTTGTAGGCTAAGCGAGTTTGACGCAGCTAATCGTTATTTTCTGGGTTTGGTATAAGATTTTAAACAGTCAGGACTACCTATGCCACAAGCTCTACCATCCGACCCTATCTTAGTCTTTGATATTGAGACCGTCGCTGATATTGATGCGGCTCGCCGTATTTATCCGCAACTGGCGGATCTAAATGATGCGGATGCATTAAGTGCATTGACTGCGATACGCACACAAGAGGCTGGACATGATTTTATGCGCTTGCCATTACAGCGCATCGTCTGTATTTCTGCCCTTTATATCAAAGATGGCAAATTATCGTTATTTTCGTTGACGGCCGATAAGTTTGACGAAAAAGACATTATTGCCAAATTTTTTCGAGCATTCAGTGACCTTGAAAAGCTGCCACAGCTCATCAGCTGGAATGGCTCAGGTTTTGATATTCCCGTGTTGATATATCGCGCCATGCAGTATGATTTGTCCGCACCGTGGTTGTTTGAAGAAGGCGCGCGCATCAAAAACATGCGCTTTGATAATTATGTCAATCGCTTCCACACGCGCCATCTTGATTTGATGGACAGATTTAGCCAATACGGTGCCAGTCGCCGCGAAGCGATGGATGTGGTCGCAAGTTTATATGGCCTACCCGGCAAAACAGATGTCGATGGCAGTATGGTTGGCGATCTCGTTAGCAATGGCGACTGGCAAACGCTATCGATATATTGTGAGTCTGATGTCATGAATACTTGGTTGATCTATTTGCGCTGGTTGCGTTTGACGGGAGAGCTGTCTTCCACAGATTTTGATGCTTGGCAACAGCAGAGCTATGATTATCTAGCGAAATATACCCAAGCAGATGGCAGTCCACGCCATCAAGAATTCATTGCGGATTGGTCATCTGCACCCAAATCATAAAACACCGTATTACAAATAATAGCCGTTATCCTCATTTTTAGTTATTTATCATTTATTATTAAGGCAGGTTTATGCAACCCACCGATTCAAAAACGTCGACAGCAACTGATGCTACACCGCAGAACAATGTTACTCAAACGAATGACACCCAAACGATTGCTATTCCTCCTAGTAAGAAAAAATCTAAGCCGTCATCAAAAACGCGCCGCCGTTTGAAAGATGCAGAGCCGATTCCTTTTACCGTTGATAGATTGTCGCATGATGGTCGCGGTGTTGCCATCTATGGCAGTGGTTTTGGGGTTGATGATGGCCACGCTGAAGACAAGCATGGCAAAACAGTTTTTGTCAGTTTTGCGTTGCCAGGTGAAAGCGCATTGGTCAAAATAACCAATAGCCGTGCCAGTTTTGAGGAAGGCGATGCAATCAGCATCACTGCCAATCCAAATCCTGAACGTGCTGTGCCGCCTTGCCCACATTTTGGCGTCTGCGGCGGCTGCAACTTGCAGCACTGGGAGCCAGAGGCACAGATAAACTTTAAGCAGTCCGTACTGGCCGAGATGCTGATGCATCAAGCCAATGCAGAGCCTGAAAATTGGCTCGCCCCTATAGTTGGCGATCGCCTCGGCTACCGTACCAAAGCACGATTGGGCGTACGTTATGTCGTCAAAAAAGAAACCGCGCTTGTTGGATTTCGTGAACGCTCAAGTAACTTTTTGGCAGAGCTCAATGAGTGTCATATCTTAGACCCACGTATTGGTTTTGAGATTGAAAATTTAAAAACGCTTATTAGCACATTAGAGAGCCGTGACAAGATTGCCCAGCTTGAATTGGCCATGGGTGAGCAAATACCTGAACTGCCCGACGGTAATCAACCCGTTGCTCTTATTGTACGCAACTTGGAACCGTTGTCAGATGCTGATATAGATAAATTAAAAGTATTTTTTGCTGCCCGCAATTGGCAACTATATTTACAGTCTAAGGGCGTTGATAGCATTCAGCGTATCGCCTTAACGGATGATGATGACATGAGCCAGCAGTTTGGACGCTTGTATTATCAATTACCAGAGTATGACCTCACTTTTGAGTTTATCCCTACTGATTTTACTCAAGTAAACTTGTCTGTGAACCGTCAGATGACCAAACTTGCCTGCGACTTGCTAGATTTAAAAGCAGGTGAACGTGTACTGGATCTGTTTAGTGGACTGGGCAATTTTAGCTTGCCATTAGCGCGACTCGTTGGTGAAACAGGCTCGGTTATTGGTGTTGAAGGCAGCGAAGCAATGACGGTACGCGCCGCTGATAATGCACGTCGCAATGGCATAAACAATACTGAGTTCTATAGCCAAGACTTGACGCAAGACTGCACTGACAAACCATGGGCCAATCAAGGCTTCGATGCACTATTAATTGACCCACCGCGTTCTGGCGCATGGGAGATTATGCAATATTTGCCTAAATTCAATGCTGAGCGAATCGTTTATGTTTCTTGCAATCCTGCGACGCTCGCTCGCGATACAAAAGCATTGTTAGAGCAAGGCTATCGTTTGACTCATGCGGGAGTGATGGATATGTTTTGCCACACAGGTCATGTTGAGTCAATTGCTCGTTTTGAGAAAATAGCCGTTTAATCCTCTACCTCGTTTATTGAGTCTTTTAAAATATAGTGATTCCAGTATAAAACCGGCTCAGCGGGGCTGGAATGCTTATCTTTAAACGAGAAGTTTCGTAGCATCGAGCTGCGAAGGCACAGCAAGCTAGAAAAATTTATACCAGTTCAGCGTTTAAACATAATGTATCTGTTTTATTTAGAATCGACGATAGCCGTATTTTCAGCAGCTGACACTTACCCGATATTTAGGTTAAGCGCTACTAATAAATAACGGCTATTTATTCTGACTAACAACAGACATTACATAGCCTCGCTTGATTTGTCTCCTCAAAATGAGATAATAACAAACAATCTTCCTATATTTGTTCAATCAAAATATAGTGAATGTTTACACTTATAACTTTACATATTGTATGCGCATCTTATAGCTGCTAAAAGTAGATATTTTTAGCAGTTGTATTTGTTTATAACTAACACTTTAAGAGTCATCCATTCAAAGTGTGGGCATAGCAGATAAGGTTATAATCAACTCATAATAGCTAAGAGGAGTCGGCTATGGTAAAAATTCGTGAAGGATTACCGCTAGTGGATGGACAGACCACGCAAGCCGATAGTGCAGCACTTGCGGCGCAACTAGTAGCGAGCCAACGCTCTCATCAGTCTGCCAACAGCTATGCCCAAATCCCGCTCGATATCAAATACCAGCTGTCCACTCACAAGCTACACACCACTTTTGATCGCTCAGCGTTGCATGCCTTTCACAGTCATGACCCAAAGCTTGAGAACGAATATTCTGACAACCCGCTTCTAGATGAAAATCATTCTCTCTCTCAAAAAGAGCTTGAGGAAGTTGATTTAGATCAAGTGAATATTGATATCCCCACTTGGTTAGACAATGTAGCCAAGCGTATCGGGCAAGACTCCGTACCTGACCTATCTACTGCTTGTGAATTTATTCGCAGTCATATGAATACCAGCGAATCTGAGCGTTCAGGCGCTTATGTGACTGGCATTGGCATGACTGATATCTTAACCTATCTTTATCAAGATGAAGATGCCCTTGTCGCAGCAATGTTATATCGCAGCGCGCGCAAGTCAATCATAAGCCTCGCCGAGATAGAAAAAAACTTCAGTACAGAAATATCGACCCTTGTCAAAGACACGTTGGCCATGGGTAAGCTGTCTGAGATTATTGAAAGCAATAAACGACTAGAAGATCATTTCGTCAACAATCAACGTGACCAGCTCTCCAATATTTATAGCATGCTCATCTCTGTCACCAATGATGTCCGCGTCGTGCTTATTAAACTCGCTGAGCGCACCTTTGCTATGCGCGAACTGACCTTCTCAAATCAAGAACGTCAAACTCGTGTCGCACGTGAGGTCATGACCATTTATGCCCCACTAGCACATCGACTGGGTATCGCCCAACTTAAGTGGGAACTGGAAGACTTGGCGTTTCGTTATCTAGCGCCTGAGCGCTACAAAGAGATTGCCAAATTGCTGTCTGAAAAACGCAGCGAACGTGAGTCCTATATTCAGCGTGTACAAGACAAACTCAATGAAGCACTAGCAGAAGCTGGTATCGAAGCTGAACTTTCTGGACGCGTCAAGCATATCTATTCTATCTACCGAAAAATGAAGCTCAAAGGTTTATCCTTTGATCAGCTTTATGATATTCGTGCGCTGCGGGTCTTGGTCACTAACCCTTCAGATTGTTATCATGTGCTAGGATTGGTACATGGTTTGTGGCGTTATATTCCTGAGCAATTTGATGATTATCTCACCAACCCTAAGTCCAATGGTTACCGCTCACTACATACGGCAGTGATTGCTGAGAACAAATCGCTTGAAGTACAGATTCGTACTCATGAAATGCACTTTGAGGCCGAGCTTGGCATGTGTGCGCATGTCAATTACAAAGAGGGTCTGAAAAATAAAAAGGACAACTACCTTAATCAAAGAATCAGCTCCCTGCGTCAGCTATTATCTATTAATAATGAAACACGTAATCAGCCACGCTCATCTTTATTAACAGGCGAAGAAATAGATGAGATGGGGTTTGACGAAGAAGAGCAACTCGTTGATTTTGATGAGCTCGAACGCATTTATATTTTTAGTCGTGATGGTGATATTACAGAACTGCCAAAAGGCGCGACCGTCCTTGATTTTGCTTACTACGTGCACACACAAGTGGGTAATCGTGCGCAGGCTGCTCGAGTCAATCAACGCTACGTGCCATTGACTTATCAGCTCAAAACTGGTGAACAGGTCGAAATTATTACCAAGGCCTCACGTGAGCCCAATCGTGATTGGCTGGTCGCTTCACTTGGTTATATTCATACCAATCGCGCCCGCTCAAAACTGCGGCAATGGTTTAACAAACAAGATCGTGATAAAAATATTGAGATTGGCCGTCAAATGCTCAGTAAAGAGCTTGAGCGTTTATCTGTGCATCCAAATAGCATTGATTTAAATGACTATATTCAGCATTTTCACGTCAACACTACCGATGACATTATCGTTGGATTGGTGACAGGCGACATTGGTCTAAATCAGCTGACTGCCCATATTTCTCGGCAGCTACATTTAGAGCCTGAAACGGCGCCAGAGGATTTTGTACCGAGCGTAGACACCAGAGATGCAAGCAAACTTGATGCTTATAAAATTCGTATTGATGGGCTGGATAATATCGAAATCAACTTGGCTGGCTGCTGCCATCCTGTACACGGTGAGCCAATAGCTGGCTATATTACCCTGTCACGAGGTGTCAGTGTGCACAACCGTGGTTGCCCTGAGTATTCACGCCTGATCGAACGTGATCCTGAACGCGCAATAGAAGCGGCTTGGCGGGTTCAGTCTGGTCGTTATCAACCAGTTGATATTCATGTAGAGGCCTATGACAGACGTGGGCTATTGCGTGATTTGACGCAGATCATCGACAAAGAAAACGTCAATATTCGTCAAGTCCAAACGCTTAGCAACGACGATAACATTGCCTTTTTGAAATTTCATATTGAAGTTTCAGGCTTAGCACATTTATCCAAACTGTTGGCCAAACTGGAGCAACAGCATGGTATATTGCATGCTCGGCGTGCCGTTGCTTAATGTAAAAACAAGATCATACACCTTCCTTTAATCAAAGAGTCACCCTAAAAATACCATGCCTGAATTGCCCGAAGTAGAAACAACTAAGACCAGCCTTTCACCATTATTGGGGCAACAAGTCGTTGATCTAAAAATATTTCAGCCGAAGCTACGCTGGGCGATGCCCGATGACTTAGATAAGCTAGTCAATCACACCTTAGCTAGCGTCGAACGTCGAGCGAAATATTTAATACTAAACTTTTTGCCAGTAGCGCACAATAATGTAGATACTGCTACCCAAGCTGACACATTGGTTTCACGTCAGTTATTAATTCATCTCGGGATGTCAGGTAGCTTACAGCAGCACAGTTACGGTACTGAGAAACGCAAACATGATCATTTAGTGATCGTTTTTAACGATGCAGATAATACAAAATACCAGTTACATTATCATGACCCAAGACGTTTTGGCTCAGTTTTATGGTATCAGGATTATAGTGCTAAGCTATTAGATCATCTGGGTCCTGAGCCACTGTCAGATGAATTTACTGCTGACTATTTGTACCATTTAATCCAACGTACAAACCTAGCGGATAAGCACAGATCTAATAAAAGCACTATCGATAAAGTAGCTAATAAAACCAAATTACCTAAATCACCTAAATCGCAACAGCCTATCACCCGCCCTATCAAATCAGTCATTATGGAACAACAAGTTGTGGTTGGCGTTGGCAATATCTATGCGACGGAAAGTTTGTATCTATCAGGCATACATCCTGCTATCCCTGCTCGTCAACTATCCTATGAACAAATCGATATTTTGGTTGGTCATATTAAAGTTATCTTACAAAAAGCCATAGAACTTGGTGGGTCGACACTACGAGACTTCACAGTGGCAAGTGGCCAAACTGGTTACTTCCAACAGACGTTGAACGTTTACGGTAGGCAAGGTGAAGCATGTACGCATTGTGAGACAACGCTCGAGAATATCAAACTTAATGGCCGAGCCAGTGTTTACTGTCCACATTGCCAGCCTATCACCTAAAAATCTTATGATAGGCAATTCGAAATAAAATTGAAACATTAGGGCGTGTCATAGTTAGCCATCTTATATTTTCGCTATGACGGCTAAACGGCACGCATTTGTATTGCTTATTAACGCGCATCTTGCTTTAATAGTGCTAGGATTTACATAAATAGTGCATACTGTTTAGCTGTCTGTAATATTTAATTTATCTATCATCGCCGCGGTATTTCTATGTGGAAATAGTAGCAGCAAGCAATCATATTAATTATGAATTTTAGGATATCGTTATGACTGTTAAAGCCAAGAACCGACGCACAGTTAAGCAGAAACTTTTTACTGTGGCCGCAAGTTTAAGTTTATTGGTCGCTAGTATGCAGCCCGCCTTGGCAGCAATAGAAATTGATGAGACGGACTTTGGACCTTCCTACGAAACCATGGTGGTTGATACTGTTGTAGGTAAGCCTCTACAACTTGTGACTGCCGTTGCAGGTACTGCCGCCTATCTGGTTAGTTTGCCTTTTTCACTTATCGGTGGTAATGCAGATCAAGCGCAGCAAAAGCTATTTGTCGAACCTTGGGATGCAATGGGGCGTTGCTTGGGTTGTACTGTCGCCGAAGATAATTACTATAAATCACAAGTTGATAATAATAATATTGTACGCATTGTCGTTGACCAACCATCAGAGATTTTGATCAATACTAACGATTATGTAGTCGTGACTCCATAATTAGTTATTTTTAAGACACTTCAATAATATACGATTATCAAAGACAGCAACGTTATCAATAGACAATAAAAAAAGGCTAACATTGCGTTAGCCTTTTTTGTTGTTTGATTCTGCTTAAGTCAAACTATCAATTTGAATCAAACTATTAAGCACCTTTCTTACCACGACCATGACGCTTACGCTCACTTTCAGTCAGATAGCGCTTACGTAGACGAATCGCTTTTGGTGTTACTTCAACCAACTCGTCATCTTGAATGAACTCAAGTGCCTGCTCAAGAGTGAACTTAACAGCTGGTGTCAAAGTCAACGCTTCATCAGTACCACTAGCACGAACGTTGGTCAACTGTTTAGCAGTCGTAGGGTTAACGGCCATATCATCGTTACGTGAGTTAAGACCAACGATCATACCTTCATAAACTTCAAGCTGTGGCTCAGCAAATAATTTACCGCGCTTTTGTAGAGTTGAACAGGGCAAAGCCTAAGCAAACACCGTTGCCATAGAAACCAATACACCATTAGAGCGACCACCAACATCACCAATCTTTTGTGGACCATAATGTGAGAAGCTTGACGTCATGATCCCTGAACCTGAAGTCAAGGTTAAGAACTCAGAGCGGAAACCAATCAAACCACGGGCTGGCATAGTTGCTTCAATACGCATACGACCTTTACCATCAAGTTCCATATTGGTCATCTCGCCTTTGCGTAGACCAATCTGCTCCATGATAGAACCTTGATGCTCATCTTCAATATCGAAGACAACATTTTCATACGGCTCTTGTAGCTTACCATCAACTTCTTTAACAATAACTTCTGGGCCTGAAACACCCATCTCGAAACCTTCACGGCGCATGTTTTCGATAAGTACAGATAAATGAAGCTCACCGCGACCTGATACTTTAAATTTATCAGGAGACTCTGTATCTTCTACACGTAATGCTACGTTATGAATCAATTCACGCTCAAGACGCTCACGAATATTACGTGAAGTCACAAACTTACCATCACGACCAGCGAAAGGTGAGTTATTTACTTGGAAGTTCATTGATACGGTTGGTTCATCAACCGTTAGTGCTGGTAATGCTTCAACGTTATTTGGATCACAAATCGTATCTGAGATATTAAGTGCATCAATACCAGTAATACAAACGATGTCACCAGCTTGCGCATCTTCAACATCAATACGATCAAGACCATGATAGCCCATAATTTTAAGATACGGCCATTACGCGTTTTGCCATGCTTATCAATGACAGTTACTTGCGTATTCGTTTTAACTTTACCACGCTGGATACGGCCAATACCGATAACACCAACGAAGCTATTGTAATCAAGGCTTGAGATTTGCATACGGAATGGCGCATCTGCATCCACTTGTGGCGCCTGTACCACATCAACAATAGTTTTGAAAAGTGGCGTCATATCATCAGCTAAGATTATCAGCTTCTAGACCTGCAATACCATTCAATGCTGAGGCATAAACGACTGGGAAATCCAACTGCTCATCAGTGGCGCCTAGGTTATCAAACAAATCAAAGATTTGATCCATTACCCAATCAGGACGTGAGCCAGGACGGTCAATTTTGTTGATAACAACGAATAGGCTTTAGACCTTGCTCGAACGCTTTTTGAGTTACAAAACGAGTCTGAGGCATTGGACCATCAACAGCATCAACGACTAGAAGTACGCAGTCAACCATTGACATTACACGCTCAACTTCACCACCAAAATCGGCGTGACCTGGGGTGTCAACAATGTTGATACGATATTCTGTATCCGAAGTATTATCTGTCCATCGAATGGCTGTATTTTTAGCCAAAATAGTAATACCACGTTCTTGCTCAATATCACCTGAATCCATTGCACGTTCAGCAATGTTTGCACGGTCGCCAAAAGTACCAGATTGATGTAATAGCTTATCAACCAAAGTTGTTTTACCGTGGTCAACGTGGGCAATAATTGCAATGTTACGCAGGTGTTTGATATCGTTCGCCATATAAAATGCTCGTTTCGTCTTAAAAAAATGCAGTAGCAGTAAGCACCGCTGGATAAACTTTTACCATAAACCAGACAGATATGAATACTATGACTTAAATAACCTCACAATAGGTGAAGTCATAATAATTAATAGTAAGTAAAATCAAATACTCTATGCTGATGAATCCATCGTACAGATAGCTATGCTAATGTACACCTTGTCAATTTACAAAGTGTTTGGGCGGCTAGTATAACATTATTGCATCATAAATTTATGTAATAACTTACTTTTCTCAATACATAAATAAAAAAAAGCCACCCATTGGGTGGCTTTTTTTGTAACTAATTACTTAATACATAACTATTAGCTATTACTTACTGAACAACCATATCTTTAGTTTGTTCAACAGTCATTGTTTTGTCACCAGTAATGATGGCATAAACACGACGGTTCATAGCGCGACCTTCTTCAGTGTCGTTTGGCGCGATTGGTTGGTCATAACCATAACCAACGGTTGATAGACGGTTTGGAGCAATACCAAATTCGTTAGTCAACATAGATTTCACAGCAACAGCACGGGCTTCAGACAGACGTTGGTTATAACGTGCTGATGGACCAGTTTTAGAAGCATGACCTTCTACACGCGCAGTAGAGTTAGGATACTCACGCATCTTCTCTGCTACTTTAGCGATTTCAGGCTTGTACTGAGTCTTTGATAGCTGATTTGTCGTTATCAAAGAATACACGTAGTTCCATTTTTAGTTCATCAGTAATATCTACTGGTACTGGGCAACCGCGCTCATCAACAACAACATTCATTGGAGTGCCTGGGCATGCATCGATGCTATCAGGTACGCCATCACCGTCAGAATCAAGATCAGATTCAACAACAACGATTGGTGTAGTGTCAACATCAGGCTCTTGCATTGGCGGAACTGCTACTGTAGGTGCTAAATGACCACCAAGTACAACTTCTAGACCGGCCAAAGCCATGCCTTCCCACCAGTTTTCGTCAAAGTTATGAATCGCACGAGCTTCACCACGTAGGCTTAATGCATCGTTCATACGATACATAGCACCTAGACCTAGGTTACCAATAGTATCTTTAGAACCTGTAACAAAGTTACCTGCTGCATCTTCTACTTCAATTTTTGATTGACCAGCACCAACCAATACATATGGTTTTAGGGCACTATCAGTATAGCCAGTGAACTCTTCTGTAC
Organism: uncultured Psychrobacter sp.; assembly: GCA_963925435.1. Classification (GTDB taxonomy): domain Bacteria; phylum Pseudomonadota; class Gammaproteobacteria; order Pseudomonadales; family Moraxellaceae; genus Psychrobacter. Next base: position 124,399 of record CAWURQ010000002.1, read on the forward strand.
CGATCAAGAAGTTACCAGAAATCATTTCTTGTTCAGCATCAGCAACTGTAGCGCCAGCAGAATTTAAAGCATCAGTGTTAGACACACCATACTCTACTTGAAACTGAGTAGAAGGAGTAAGCTCGATACCTAGTGCGGCACCAGTATATAGACCGTCTTCTTGATAAACACCCATTGTTTCAACTTGCTCTTTATCAGCACCTTCGCTGTAATGATAACCAAGTAACAATGGACTGATAGTTACGCCAGCATTAGCTGCTAAAGGTGCAGCTGTTACGGCAAACAGAGCTAGAGCTATTTTATTCAATTTCATGGACTTCCTCCAAAGGATAATTTTAGTAATGCGTTAAGCAAAACCGATTTTCAAGACGCTCTAAAGTAGACATCTTTTACGCATTTTAAGTTACAAAGCAAAACCAATTAAGGAGTAGCTTAGCGATTATCAATTCAGTTTACAACTTTTTTCGTTAACCAGCTACACATTATTACACGATAATGTTGTAACCAAAACACAATAACCAGCTCAAGTTACTTAGAACCAACACACCTTACGCTCTTTATCTTTTGTATGTCAGTTCGCAATAGATAACGAACTTAACAGCATCTATTGTCTGAAGCTATTTTAATACACTTAGTTATTTTTCTCTATTATTAAAACCTAGCATTCACTAATTGAAACATTTTTTGACATTAGACATATATTCTGTTTATATTGTAATAGTCGACATTATTTTACATAAATGATATTTAGCCAATAACGCTAAGAAATGAGGTTTTTTACCGCATCAAAATACTTATCACAGGTAATAATGCTTTATGACCCTGCTTTACAAGATATCGTCACATTACAGCAAGCTCCCTATTTGCAAAACCAACCAAGGTTTTACACTAGCTGAGCTCATGGTGACCCTCACTGTGTTAACCATCATAATAACTATCGCAGCTCCCGCTATCCAAACACAACTAGCGAGCATGGAAGCCAAACGCGTTAAAAGTCAGTTAGAAAACACACTTACCTTGGCCAAAGCGGAAAGTTATACCAGAAGAGAAAATGTATTGGTTTGCTTGTCTGATACTGGAGAGCACTGCCACAGAGATGGTGATAAGGCGCTTTTGCTATTTATAGATAAAAACGACAATAACGATTTTGATGCTCAAATAGATTTTTTGCTAACTCAGATTTCCTTGAACCTTAAATACAGCCGGTTAAGCTTGAGAGTAGGAAACAAACGCCATTATACAAAGTTCTGGGGTAATAGCGGCACACCTCGAGGTCATTTTGGGCACATCAAATACTGTCCAACGGTTGCTTATAATAAAGCCATGTACCTAATCTCATTTAACCAAACGGGCATATTGAAGCAAAAACTTAACGAAAATCATCCTACACAATGCGATGAATAATAGAAATAGGTACATGACACCAGTTAACTGTCTTTGTGCATGGCATTTTTCATCATAACAACGGTTGTTGCGAGGTATTTTTCGATGAAAGAGAGGGCGACGTGGTCATAAAGAATGCTTTTGGTAGCGCTGCTGCTGTTGCCATAGCAAACGACTTTGCAAAGGTTGATAGTCAAGTAAATGATCAAGCAGATAACGATGTAGCTTTGACCAATTATTCAGTGTTGTTTCGGTAATGCCTGACTCTACCATCTGAATAATATCAGCACCCCTAAAAACCATCTGTGTAGACTCACTCTCTAAATGCTCAGAATGTATATTATTCAACACGATGGGCACTAAACCCACATCAGGCAAAAAACGATAAAAACAATCAGCCTCGATCGTATCTTGGACACTGTCGTGTGTTAGCGTTAAGGTGAAGCCTAACTCGTCAAACAAGTGCTGCTCAAATTTTCGCAAACACAAACGCAACTCGTTGGCACTTAGAGGCTGCCTAAGTTGACGTAGACTGCTCTGATAGTACTGCCACAATACTGGCATCGGGTCTTCAGTAGGTAATAGCCGCCACAGTATTTCGTTTAAATACAATGCTGAGTATTGATGTTGACCAGTAATATTTTCGTAAGGTACAAGCTCTGTAATGGTACGGTCATCTGCATTGGCGATACCTATTTCAACAGCATCTATTTCAACAGCGTTTTGGGAGGTGATACCGATTTGGCTGAATGTTTTTAAATCACGTTTGCCCGTAGCAAAGAGCTGTAACGGCATAAATAGCGGCGCACCTTTTTTCCCAATACCATGTATCACACCATATTGCTGAGAAAATAAATAATATAAGGCGCGCTTTTCTTGATAAGGGCGCTGATGTAATAAATAACCAACTAACGCTTCATTACGCATTTCTTGTTATCCGAGCATCTACACAACTGCCAAAAGATCATGGTAAAAAAACAGTTATCAAGTCGCTATTAGTAATTAGTACCCTAAGCTGGTCAACGCACGTTCGTCATCAGACCAACCACGTTTCACTTTAACCCACAGTGTCAGCATAATTTTCTTATCAAAAAGCTGTTCCATATCTTTACGGGCATCCATACCGACTTGCTTGATACGTTGACCTTTGTCACCAATCACAATGGCTTTTTGGCCGCTACGCTCGACATAAATAGTCGCATCGATGAAAGTACAAGCCTTACGTGGACGACCAGTTTTTGGGTCAGTATGCGCAGGCTCATCTTTGAAACCGTCAATCTGCACGGTTAGATCATAAGGTACTTCATCCCCGGCACTACGCATGATTTTTTCGCGAATGATTTCGCTGGCCAAAAATCGCTCTGAGCGGTCAGTGATTTGCTCAGTATCATAGATAGGGGCAGCAATGGGTAGGTGCGAGGCTATCACCTCTTGTAGACGATCTAGGTTTTGGTTTTTTAAGGCCGATACTGGTACGATATCAGCAAAATCAAAACTGTCATTAAACGTCTCCATCAGCGGCAACACGCTGCCTTTATCTTTTAAGGTATCTGCTTTATTAATCACCAAAACCACATTTAAATTTGTGTCGCCAAGCTTTTGTAGAACTAATAAATCATCATCACGCCATTGATCTGAATCGACGACAAATAACACCAAATCAACGTCTACCAAGGCAGATACGGCGGCTTTATTCATGCGCTCGTTAATAGCACGTACTTCATTGCGATGAATACCCGGTGTGTCAACAAACACCGCCTGCATCTCATGATTTGACAAAATACCGTGGATACGATGACGAGTCGTTTGCGGCTTACGTGACGTGATAGATAGCTTTTGACCCAACAAATGATTCATTAAGGTCGACTTACCAACATTTGGGCGTCCAACAATGGCAACATAGCCTGTTTTAAAGTTATCAGCCATAGCAGCATGACCACTAGGAGCAAAAAATTCCTCGATCGCCATATCATTTTCTAACGTGATATCTTCTGAATCATTGATCTCATGGTTAGTTATATCAGCATTGTCTTGGCTTGGGTTTGTCTCTGTGTTTTCGGTCATATCGTTGGCAATATCTTCATTATTTGATGGCAAATCAGTACGATTGCTCATAGGTTAATCCTGTAAAGTTTATAGCCAGTCAAACGGCGCTTAATGGTGTATAGCTAGTATCAGCACTAAAAAAAGCAGCACAGTTATCGACTGGAGAGTATTTGAGGTTTTAAAATATAGTTGATCCTAAAAAAAAGGTACAACCATTATAATGTGCCACCAACATAATATTTTCTTGCATGCTATGCCTATGCAGACAGAGGCTACTAAAATATTATGTTGCACCACTGTATTTATTTTATAGTGGATTGACTATAAGTCACATTTAAGATAAATGGAATAAGTGCTTGTTAGAACAAGGACCACTTAAAAAGATAAGCCACATTGAAAATTGTATTTGCCATAAATGTCATCTCAATTATGAACGCTTTTTGGCTGAAGCTGGAAGCTTGTGTAACTGATTAATCATCAGCTCTGCTGCTTTTTGTTCAGCAATACGGCGGCTTTCACCCGATTCAGTAATATCAGGGCAATTACTGATATTTACATGACAACGTACAACAAAAATTTGATGCGGTGCATTACCACGCGTTTCCATAAGCTCGTAATGTGGCAAATCAAACTGCTTAGATTGTAGCCACTCTTGCAAGCGACTCTTGGCATCTTTTAGAGCTTTTTGGTCATTGACATTATCAATCAGATCTCCATACCATGAGAGAACACAATCACGAGTAATAGTCCATATCTTGGCTGTCTAAATAGATAGCACCAATCAGAGACTCTACGGCATCCGCCAGTATAGAAGCACGATTGCGACCGCCACCTTTGCGCTCACCTACCCCTAATATCAAGATGATTAGAAAGCTCTAAATTTTGAGCAATAATGACCAGCGATTCTTGGCGTACCAAAGTCGCACGCATACGCGTTAAACGCCCTTCATTTTGACTAGGATAACGATGATATAAAGCCTCACCCACAATCATACCCAATAATGCATCGCCCAAAAACTCTAGGCGCTCATAGTTTTTTTTGCTATCAAATGAGCGATGAGTCAGTGCAAGCTTTGGTAGGCTCAGATCATTAAACACATAACCTAACTTGCGCGTTAATACTGCTAAGCGCTGAATAAATTCTGAGCTAACAACAAGCGTGTCAACAGACGTGCTATTTTTTTGGGAAGTAGGAACCGCTTGGGAATGCTGCGAAGTTGGTTTCATGCGTGGCTTGTGGTTATCCCTTCTGTTTTACTGAGTTTAATTGGTAATAATATGTAGTTGATTATTTGGTGCAAATGAAGATGAAATATTCGTACTATAAACTTATTCTGCTGTTGCCATCGTCAATATCACCTTCGAAACGATTGACGATATCGACATTGCTAAAAAATTTATTGGTTACTGCATATTCTTTATGAGATAGCCAATTGACCTGTCTTTTTATCGGTAAAAGTGAATACACTCTTCTGCGCTGGTATCATAATCAGCATTGATAGATAACTGCCGATTCACACGCTCGACGAATTGCTTGGCCGTCTCACCTTTGTCATTGGCTTCTTTAAGCTCCATTCCTAAAAGCTTAGTCAGCTGATAATCACCGATCTGTGCTGGTACAATAGCAATCATCAACTTGACGGCAATACCGAGAACAATGATAAATAATACAATGCTAGTCACGCTAGCGCCGCGCTGGGTAGACAAACCAGATAACTGCTGCACCATGACATCCTCTCAACGGGTAAATTGCTATATTTTAATTAGATACCTCAATAACACTAAGTAGCCATTTATTAAACGATTAGACAGTCACGATGATTGGCATAATTAACATTATCGGATCATCATAATCAGTAGCACGAAACTATTATCCATCAATAAACACGCTGTTGTTCCATGACTTAATCAATAGTAGCCATTACGCGAAAAGGTGGGTACGTTGAGACCGGGTGGCTTATGCATCCAAATATAAACGGCCTTGCCTGCTAGGTTTTCATCAGGGACAAAGCCCCAAAAGCGACCGTCAGCACTGCGATCACGGTTATCACCCATCACAAAGTACTGCCCTTCAGGAACCGTAATACGCCACTCAGTTCCCTTCTGAGCTAACCACTTCTGGTGACTGCTGCTGCAAAAACGGCCCGTACTGCGAACTGTTCATACCATTCAAGTAGCGAACGAGATGCTCATGCTCACCTTGTGTTTCTTGAAAATACTGCGCCTCACCTTCTTCTTGTTGACCCATTGCTGCAGCGTTTTCTTCCGTAAGTACTTGCCCTGGTGCAATTTGTCCTGGGGGATACAGCTGTGCAGTCAAGCTCAGCATTGGCATCAAAATCGATTGATTTGGTTCTACCGGTACGTCATTGATAGCAAGCGTGCCTTGATCATAGCTGACGGTATCACCCGGTAAGCCAATGACGCGCTTGATATAATAAATACTTGGGTTTTCTGGATAACGGAATACCGCCACATCGCCATGTTCAGGCGCGCCTGTATCCAATACCTTATTATAAGTCAGTGGCAAACGCACGCCGTAGGCATACTTGTTGACCGCAATAAAGTCGCCTGTATATAACGTCGGCACCATAGAAGATGATGGGATATTAAAAGGCTCAATCAAAAACGAGCGTACTATTAATACCACTGCCAACACAGGGAAAAAATCATAAGCCCAGCGTACCAATAAGCTCTCTTGACCGCGACCACGTGTTTTGCGCTGTTTAAGCGCTAGCTTATCTAATAGCCAAACAATACCCAAGCCAATAGTTAACGGCACTAAAATCAAATTAAAATCGAAATCCATACCAAATTGCCTATTAACGAGCTGCTTATCTGACTATTTTAATCTATAAGACTAGCGACATTGACGTTATTACGATATATCAGGAGTTAGCGATTAGCTATCGACTTGCAACACTGCTAAAAAGGCTTCTTGTGGAATTTCCACATTACCCACTTGCTTCATGCGTTTTTTACCTGCTTTTTGCTTAGACAGCAGCTTCTTTCTTACGCGAGACATCACCACCATAACACTTAGCCAATACATCTTTACGCATGGCTTTTACCGTACTACGACCAATGATTTGGCTGCCAATAGCTGCTTGAATCGCCACGTCAAACATCTGACGCGGAATCAGCTCTTTCATCTTAGTAACCAGCGCATTACCACGGTAACGCGACTGGGTTTCATGCACAATCATAGCTAGTGCATCGACTTTATCACCATTAATCAAGACATCAACTTTGACCAGTTTATCGACTTGATAACGTTCAAAATTATAATCAAGTGACGCAAATCCACGTGATACCGACTTTAGGCGGTCAAAGAAATCCATCACCACTTCACCCATCGGAATATCAAAGATCAAGCTGCACTTGGCGACCCATAAAGCGCATATCAACCTGCACACCGCGGCGCTCAATACATAGCGTCATCACGTTACCCAAGATAATCTTGCGGTACTAAAATCTGACAGCGAGCAATCGGCTCACGGAACTCTTCTATATTATTCGGTTCAGGCAATCTTGATGGGTTATCAACATAGATAATACTGCCATCTTTTTTCACAATCTCGTAAATAACTGACGGAGCGGTGGTAATCAAATCCAAGTCATACTCACGCTCTAGACGCTCTTGGATAATCTCCATGTGCAGCATACCGAAGAAGCCACAGCGGAAACCAAAGCCTAACGCATCAGAAGTATCTGGCTCAAAAAATAGCGACGCATCGTTGATTTGCAATTTTTGCAGCGCTTCACGGAATTTTTCGAAATCAGTAGATTCAACAGGGAACATACCGGCATAGACTTGCGGCGTAATCTGTTTAAATCCAGGAATACGATCGACATCAGGCGTCTTGGCATGAGTAATCGTATCACCAACCGGCGCACCAGCAATATCTTTAATACCTGCAATAATAAAGCCAACTTCACCCGCTTCTAAGATACCCGTATCTAACGGCTTCGGAGTAAAGACACCAATAGAGCCGACTAGATGCGCATCTTTGGTCGATTTAATATAAAGTTTATCGCCTTTTTTTATCGTACCTTGGCGCACACGTACTAATGATACCACGCCCAAATAATTATCAAACCATGAATCAATAATCAACGCTTGCAGCGGGGCTTCACGGTCACCAGTTGGCGCAGGAATAAATTCAACCAACGCCTCAAGTAACTTATCAACGCCAAGACCGGATTTTGCTGACACGCGTGGCGCATCAACGGCATCAATACCAATGATGTCTTCAATCTCTTGAATAACACGTTCAGGCTCAACTTGTGGCAAGTCAATTTTATTTAAAACTGCCATGACCTCTAAGCCTTGATCAACAGCGGTATAACAATTGGCAACAGACTGCGCTTCCACGCCTTGCGCGGCATCAACCACCAATAAGCGCACCTTCACAAGCCGCTAATGAGCGCGAGACTTCATAAGAGAAATCCACGTGGCCCGGGGTATCAATAAAGTTCAGCTGATAACGCTCACCATTGGGATGGTCATAAAACAGCGTCACCGACTGCGCTTTGATCGTGATACCGCGCTCACGCTCAATATCCATAGAGTCAAGTACTTGCGCCTGCATCTCGCGATCTTGCAAGCGCACCGCACATCTGAATAAAGCGATCGGCAAGCGTCGATTTGCCATGATCAATGTGGGCAATGATAGAAAAGTTACGAATATTGGCTAATGCAGTCACAAAGCGCCTACTAAATAATGGAGGATTGAATAACGAATATAAATGCTGTCAGATGGCAACAATAGAATAAACACTCATAGTTGATATTGGTCAATACACCAAGGGTACTATATAAAGCGAACATCGTATTGTAGCAAGTGAAATGCCCACAGCGCTGATTATTACTTATAACTATGCGCAGGCATGTGAGGGTATTCTAGCAGTTTTCCACTGTAAAGTAAGTTGATTTTATCAGCAAGCTTTGGTTTTATAAATGAGGGTAAACAAGCCAGCTTCAAATATAAAATATTTACTAGGTTAGATCTGATATAAATTTTGTGGGTAACTATTTATTCTATAGTTGAAATACTTTAAAGTCGCTACCGTATTGCTGGTGTAAATTTTTTGCAGCCTCTGTCTGCGTAGGCACAGCAAGCAAGAAAAATTTGCACCAGTAGTACGTGTTGTATCGATATTACTTTTCACCGACTATATGCTATAAAACAGGCAAAAAAAAACCAATCACAAAGGATTGGTTTTTTAAATTTGAACAACTGCATATAAATGGTGGCGATGAAGAGACTTGAACTCTTGACCTCACGATTATGAGTCATGCGCTCTAACCAGCTGAGCTACATCGCCATTTAAGGCTCGGTATTATGCCGATATGAGTGACTTGCGTCAACCCCTAATTGGCTTTTTTTGCAAAAATATTGAATTAAATTCAAGATCAAAGCAATTTTAAAACACCAAACCGATACTGCTGTGCCTTTTTAAAGATAAGCTAATAAAAGACACCTTTAAAAACTGCTAAAAAGGTTGGTAAACCGATAAGCCGGGTTCTGTCGTGGACAATCATTCCTCTAGGCGCACAATCGCTCGTACGCTCAAGCAACCTACCCGCATCGAACGCGGGCCGCGCCATGCCGATGCCTATTTGGTCTTGCTACGCGTGGAGTTTACCATGCCGTGAACTGTTGCCAGCCACGCGGTGCGCTCTTACCGCACCCTTTCACCCTTACCGATGATATCTTGCGATAACAAAGGCGGTCTACTCTCTGCTGCACTGGTCGTCAAGTTACCCTGCCCAGCCGTTAGCTGGCACGCTGCCCTATGTAGCCCGGACTTTCCTCCCCTGCTCAATCTGTTGCCAGTGTGCAGCGGCGATTGCCTAGTCTACCAAGCGCGCTAGTATAGCAAAATAAATCCTGATTTCGGAAAGTTTTTTTAGCTTATTTTTAGCGATACTTTATATAAAGTTTTGAGGGAGTATAAAATCTATATTATCAAAGCCATCATTGTCTTGCACAGGTAAGGATAACCAATGCGCCGTTGGATAATATTGAGCTAAATATTTTTGCAAAAATTCTATCGTACCAGCCGCTATCTCAGCATCCGTCTGAGCAGCACTATCATGAATATGGTTATAAATAATGCTATGAACTTCTAGACCACGCGATGTTATCGCTTCCAAACTGAGTAAAGTATGATTGATACTGCCCAAACGACCGGAAGTCACCAAAATAACGGGATAGCCTTCTTGAGCAATATAATCCAAGGTTAATAATTTCTCAGTGATCGGCACCAGTAGCCCGCCTGCGCCTTCTAATAACACCACGTCATAATCCACTTGCAACTTTTTGTAGCGCTCGTAATCACGTCAGGATGGAGAATGTCGTTGGCAAGTCGGCCGATAAGTGCGGTGATGCAGGCTTCTCATAACGATAAGGACAAGTGGTAAAATCAACATCACACGGCTGTAGCGGAATCTCCATCAATTTGCGATGGGTCATAATATCATCAGCAATGCCCATTGTGCCAGTATCTGGATTTATAGCAACGCCCGTTTGCACCAGCTTTTGAGTGATGACATTCACGCCTTGCTGCATGAGCGCTTTGGCAAGCATACCCGTCGCATAGGTTTTGCCGATATCGGTATCGATACCAGAAATAAATAGAACGCTCATAATCTGACCTTCCTTTCGGCATAGAATTTGACATAAGCGTACCACTTTTAATAATGCTTGGCATAAGGTTATAAGCTCGTCATCAGTAATCACATAAGGCGGCATGATATAGACCAATTTACCAAAGGGTCTGACCCAAATACCATTTTCAATCAGCAACGATTGAAAGGTCGGCATATCAACAGCGTCGTCTAGCTCGATAACGGCGACCGCACCAAGACAACGTACTTCGAAGACACCATTTAAAGCATCGCTGCTGGAGCAAGCTGTTGCTCCATGATGGCTTGCATATTGGCAGTGCGCGCTTCAATATCATAAGACAGTATTAAATCAATTGACGCACAAGCAACGGCACAAGCCAGCGGATTGCCCATAAAGGTGGGCCCATGCATCAGCGCTGGATAATCACTTTGGCTGAATCGTATCAGCGATCTTGCGAGTACATAACGTCGCGGCAAAGGTCATATAGCCGCCCGTCAGCGCCTTACCAATCGTCATAATATCAGGGCTAATATCGGCATGCTCACAAGCAAATAACTTACCACTACGGCCAAAACCGGTGGCAATTTCGTCCACGATTAATAAGACATCGTGCTCATCACACAATTGACGCAGTAACTGCAAATATTCAGGACTATAGAAGCGCATGCCACCTGCGCCCTGAATAATTGGCTCAATGATAAAACCCGCCAGCTTGGATGACTGTTTGGAGAAAAAATCCGTCAATGCCGTGCGCTCATCAGCCATCAAGGCGCGATCAAACCCAAGTGGCGGCGCTGGTACGAAATGCTGCATCGGTAACTGCTTGCCATACAAATTGTGCATGCCATTAATAGGATCACAAACACTCATGGCGTGCCACGTGTCTCCGTAATAACCTGAATGGGTAGAGGCAAACTGCTGCTTATTTGGACGTTTGGCAGCCACTTGATATTGCAGCGCCATCTTCAATGCTACTTCCACCGAGATACTGCCACTATCAGCATAGAAAATCGCGTCAAGGCCAGTCGGCACAATATCGAGCAACTTTTTACCTAAATCTATCGCTGGCTGATGCGTCAAACCCCCAAACATGACGTGCGCCATTTTGCCCAATTGCTTGGTAAGCGCTTCATTCAATTTTGGATGATTATAGCCGTGAACGCTCGCCCACCACGATGACATGCCATCGATAAGACGTGTGCCGTTTTCTGTGACAATGTAGATACCTTCAGCGTGATCAATCACAATATTGGGATACGTTGGCGGCAAGCTGGCATACGGATGCCAGAGGTGTTGCTGATCAAAGTCGCTAGTAGGGATATTTACTGTCATAGCACTCTCTTAAAATACAATGGTATTTTGCCAAACGAGCATACTGTAAGTTGAATATCCGTATTCATCATATGATTCCTATTTTTTAACATTGTCATACATCAGTAGCAAAGCCTTATTGGCCTGTAATACGTTTGTACTTAGACAGCAAATCACTCTCGGTTTCGACATGGTTTGGGTCATGAGGAATACAATCAACAGGACAAATCACCACACATTGTGGCTCATCAAAATGACCCACACATTCGGTGCATAAATCAGGGTCGATGACATAGATATCATCGCCTTCAGAGATGGCTTCATTCGGGCAGGCAGGCTCGCAGACATCGCAGTTGATACATTCATCAGTGATTAGTAGCGCCATAAAAAGCTCCTTTGATATAGTCGATACTGAATAAAATGGATACATAACATTATAGAACGAGACTGATACAAATTTTTCTTGCTTGCTTGCTGTGCCTGCGCAGCTCGATGCTACAAAAAATTTATACCAGTCTCGCTGACGCTTTTTATATTGATCTGACTATATGTTACTTGCTATATGTTACTGGTATCACGCTTAACTGGCGGCTTGAGCTTGCTTTAGCAAGTGTAACCAGCGCATATTCTGCTTACTTGATATTCAGTTTTTTGACAAATGCTTGCGAGACACAGGATGGAACAAATTTATTGACGTCACCGCCGAGTCTGGCAATTTCACGAATCATAGTCGAGGAGATAAACGAATAATTTTGAGAAGGGGTCAAAAACACCGCTTCAAAGTTTTCATCAAGCTCACGATTCATATTGGCCAATTGAAATTCATATTCAAAATCAGACATGGCGCGCAGACCGCGCAGTACAGCCGTGGCACCTTGAACACGCATAAAATCGACCAATAACCCCTCAAAACCAATGACCGATACTTGCGGCAAATCGGCAAATACCGTCTCAACTAAGGCCACACGTTCCTCAAAACTAAACAGAGGTTTTTTGTGATGGCCTGAAGCAACGGCGATCACCACCTCATCAAACAGTTTGGTAGCGCGTGTCACCAAGTCTACGTGACCATTGGTAATGGGATCAAAAGTACCGGGGTACAAAATTTTGGTATGTAGCTTTGAAGACTTGAAGGAATTGGTAGAAGTAGAGTGGCTCATGGCTTGGCTAATATGTCCGATGATAGTAGGCCATATGCTAGCAAATTTTGCTCAAACTTAATACTGATAGTCGATACTGAATAAGATGAATATACGATGTTATACCGCAGGACTGGTACAATTTTTTTTGCTTGCTGTGCCTCCGCCGACAGAGGCTGCAAAAAATTTATCCCCGTCTCGCTGTTTCTCTCTTTTATGCTGACCTGAATATCTCTGCTACATTTGTCCTAACAGCTGGTTTACCTTTTCGCTAGAGGCTTTGCTACAATACTTGGTTCGACTCATCCCTATTTAAGTCAAATGATAAATAGGGCATGTTGAACATTCACAAATAGGCACTGCTGATAGCTAAAACGGTTCCAGACAAGGCGCAAGTCGACGATAATGTTAATACCTTAGCGAGACTTGCAACACAGTATGGGGCAGTTTTAGCATCAGCCCCAATAATAAGAACAGGGGACAGGACTCTTTTTTGCCGCTTCATTGCTAAAAATAAACGTATAGAATGACTATACTTACTATTTTTACCTTCGAATCGTCTAAAAAATAGTCTCTGTCAGTGCTATGGTTGAATGTTCAACATGCCCTAATCTAAATGAAAGGGTTAGGATGAGGAATTAGTGGGACTAGTCAGATAAGAACGCTGTATTTTTTATGGGTTCTTACGGAGAAATTATGTCAAAAAAATCAAAAAAACCGGACAATCAAATTTGTGCGAATAAGAAGGCTCGTCATGAGTACTTTATCGAAGAGGCATTTGAGGCAGGTCTGGCGTTACAAGGGTGGGAAGTCAAAGCCATTCGCGCAGGAAAAATGACCATCACTGAAGCGTATGTCATCTTTCGTAATAATGAAGCCTTCTTATTCGGTGCGCACATTCAGCCGCTGCTTAGTAGCTCAACGCACGTCAGCCCAGACAGCATTCGTACCCGTAAGCTGCTACTCAATCGCCGTGAGATTGAAAAATTGATGGGTGCAGTCAACCAAAAAGGCTATGCTTGTGTGCCGCTGTCTTGCTATTGGAAAAACTCGCTGGTGAAGTGCCAAATTGGCTTGGCATTGGGTAAAAAGCAGCATGACAAACGTAAAACGCTCAAAGACCGTGATTGGGAACGTGATAAGCAGCGCGGCTTTAAGCAACATTTAGATTAAAAGTCGAGCTATTTTAATCTAACACCAAAAGGACGATTTAACATTTAGTTAAATCGTCCTTTTTATTGTAAACGTATATGGTTGCTACTAAATAAAATAAATACAAAAAATCATAATTCGAGAATGAAACAAATTTTTCTTGCGTGCTGTGCCGTTACAGACAGAGGCTGCAAAATTTTATCCCAATCTCGCGGCATCTTTTTTATAGTGACTTGACGATACGTTTTTACGAGCACGGCGCAACTGACGTACACCATGAGCAATGAGACAAGCAATGCCAAGCCAAATCAATCCATAGCTATAAATCATCGCTGACTCAAACGGATTGCCCAGCACGGTCACTGCCAAAATAAATAGCAATGCTGGCTCCAGATAGCTCATCATGCCATAGACATTTACTGGTAGCATTTGACTGGCATCGACATTGGTTTTTATCGCCAGCACACTCAGAATACCAAGACCTGCTAGCATCATTATCAAGAACCCGGATCCTACTACCATAGTCAAATTACTAGGAGCGAAAAAGTATAAATAGCCGAGCGCAAACGGTGCAAATAATGTCAGATCTACTAGCATGCCAGTGATGGCGTCGATGCCTTGGAGTCTACGCAAAATATAATATATCGGATAAGTACCACACACCCATAACGTCGCCCAAGACACACTTTGGGTACGGACAATCTCACTACCTACCCCTACCGCTGCAAAGGCGACAGCAAGCCACTGTAGACGGCTGAGCTTTTCGCCAAATAAGAGGCAACCGAACACCACCATCATCAATGGAAACAAAAAATAGCCCATCGCGGTTTGTACACCTTGTCCATTGACTGGTGCCCACATAAATAGCCAAAGCTGACTCAAAAATATCGGCGTGGGTAGTAGCAACCAAGCCCACTGTTTGACCGAGCGCAAAACACGCAGTTTATCAATATGCATATTAAGCCGACCACTCATGAGCAGGTAGCCGACCAACACCGCCCACATCGCTAGCATACGCCAAATAAATACTTGCGTACCCGACAACGGCGCTAAAAAACTGCTGTACGCATACAGCACACCAAACAAGATATTGGACAAAATAGCAAAGGAAACCCCTAACATCAACGTACGCTGCTGCGCACTGCCCGCCGTCCAAATCGCAGGCAATGGCAAACGTGAAGCAGTCGTTGCTAGTGTATTAGCGAAAACATTGGATAACGTTGAGATAGACATAATAAGCACCGTAAATGTTAATAGAGGTTAGAAAACCAACTGTTGGCCTTTGTCTTTCTAAGCAGCTTTGGTTGATATAATCTATTTTACTAGGGTGCTCTGATATATTATTTCCATATAAATGAATTTATGAATAAATTTATCAAAATAATGGTATATAAATAACTATTTTCTTAAATTTAAATTATTATTGATAATACTTACAATCGAAAACCTAAAAATTATGATTACTGAGGATACGTTGTCATGAGCCATACTTTAGATAACACTGATAAAGCCATTTTGAATTTGCTACAAGATGATGCGACCCTGCCGCTAAAAGCAGTTGCGGAACACGTTCACGTCTCTATCGCCACGGCGCAACGTCGTATCCAAGCGCTGATAGATGGCGGTGTGATTACCAGGCAAGTCGCTATCGTTGATCCCAACAAGGTGGGTTATGGGCTCACCGCCGTGGTGATGATAGAAATGGCGCGATCTAATAATTCCATGCAGCATCGGTTTGAGCGTTTGATGAATGCACAACCGCAAGTGATGAGCTGTTATGAAGTGTCGGGCGATGCGGATTTTATGCTGATGGTGAATGCCAAAAACATGAATGATTACCATCAATTCACTCGCAGTCTACTGACGTATGAAAACAATGTTCGCCATTTTAAAAGTCAGTTTGTGATGAACTTTACCAAGAGTGGCACAAAAATTACGTTGGATTAAATTCGTCTATTGATCTGAATTAATTTTTAATGTCACCATCTTTTTTATCGATGATGAGTAGTTAAATCGCGTCCAAATCCTGTAATATACCAACATAAGTTTGATAGCAGCTAAAACCTCCATTATTAATCGTAGTAGACAAGGAAGCCCAATCATGACTGACCACACAAACTGCCTTTATAAAGAAATAAGTAGGTACGCCAACCTGAAACGAATAAACCCAAAAGTAGCGATAGCAACCGCTGTCATTGCCGCAGCACTAGCCAGCTCAGGCTGTGCAACCAGCTCATTATTAGAAAGCAATAGCCGAGTCAGCACCAAGGCAACCAAAACCACCTTGTCTGAAGATCAGATTGTCGCCTTTGGTCGTCCCGCTCAGGCATTGCCAAAAATGCCAAACGCCACAATGGTGATTGTCGGTGAAAAAAACAGCTATGTGCTGACCCAAGGCGGTACGGAGATGGTCAACTTGTTGAATAATTTGACACCAAAAAACATTCAAGTTAATAACGACATGAACTTTTATGTGCCCAACAATGATGGTTACTTTCAAGGCGAAATGAAGCTGTCTTATGCCAAATTAAAAGACGAATTTAAGCGCTCAGACTATCAGTTCTTTTTGCAAAATGATGGCCGAGATTGTACCTCAACCAGCGATGAGCGTATCAACGCCCAACGTTTTTGTTTTAGTGTTCCTGTGAAAGGGGCTATTTATCCGCAGGTCAGTAATTTGAGCTTAATTCAATCGAATTATCGCGCCCTTACCAAACCTTATATGGTGAGTTTTTATACGCAAACGCAGCAAGACCAAGTCAATCGTAGCGGCGCAAACAGCGCTCAGAAACTGGTATTGCTACCGTTTGCGCTGGCCTTTGATGTGATTACTTTCCCATTGCAATTGTTAGATAATTAAGTCGTATTCCGAGCACGCCCTAAAACAGCTTTTCGACAATCACTTTTGGATGACTTTGTTTGGCCGTCTGTGCTGCTTGAAACAAGATTTCATCGGCTTCAACAGGGCCAGCAATGTCACACAAGCTCACATAGGCAAGCTGAATCAAATTATTTAAAAGGTGTTCATCATCAGGAAGCGCGGGGCGACCCTCTAAAAAGTGATTCATATTGATGGTATGCCCTTTGAAAGTGCGTTCTTGTGACACAGTTTGGTGCATCGTTTGCAGCAAACTGCGATTGTCCACTGCGGTGAGTTGGCTGCTGATCGCGTCCATCACGCTATAAAATGCCAAAACCTGCTCAGATATGGCTATGTTGGTGCTTTCAAGATGATCATCAACTGCTATCTCCTGCGGTTGGTCTGCTTGCATGGTGTCCCAAAAGCCTTTACGAATATCAGATTTATGGGCTTGTAGCTCAGGATAGCGCCTTGTCACATCCAAAACGCACTGCTGCATCATTTTTACAGAGACCGAAGAGTACTGTAGCCACTGCTGCTTAAGTAGTCGCACCTCTTCAGGATGTAAGTATTCTGCCAATACCTCTGCCATCGCGGAGACGGTTTGGTCTACTGACCGAGTATCAATATTCATCCGTTTTCTCCTATAGATGACGCTCTGTTAAACTTTTAGAATCAAACATTTGCTTTTGAAACTCTGGATAACCCAATTCTGCATGCTCCGTATAATCAAGACCACGTTGCTCGTGTAAACGACTAGCCTTTAGTCCAAAGCTTAGATCAATCAATTTATACATGACCAATCCCAATCCCAGCCCCCACCCTAAAGCCACACCTACGCCGAGCGCTTGCACACCCAGCCGTGATAAATTGAATAAATCTCCCGTATAAAATAATCCCGCTGCCAACGTCCCCCATGCCCCGCCAAAACCGTGCACCGCAACGGCTGAAACCACGTCGTCTATTTTGAGCTTCAATAGCGCCTGTGTGGATAAAACATACACCACCGAAGCGACAGCACCAATAACCACGGCAAAGATAGGAGTCGTCGTGGCACAGCCTGCGGTAATGGAAACTAAACCAATCAAACTGGCATTGACACTATCACTCAGCAAAATAGCCTTGTTTAGCGTCTTTGAAATAACCATGTAGCTCACTACTGCACTGACTGCGGCGATAAAGGTATTGACGGCGATCAGTCCGATATCGCCTGTGATAGACAGGGTAGACCCTGCATTGAAGCCGAACCAACCAAACCATAAGATAAAACCACCAAGCGCCAGTAAGGTCATGTTATGCCCTGCAATCAATCTTGGCGACCCATCAGGTGCGAAGCGACCCAGCCTTGGGCCAATGACCAAAATACCCGCCAATGCCAACCAACCACCGATAGAGTGCACCACAGTAGATCCAGCAAAATCAATAAAACCAAGCTCAGCCAACCAACCTGACCCACCAAAATAACCACCCCATACCCAGCTGGCAAATACTGGATAAATAAACAAGCAAATCAGACAAGCAGCGACGGCATAACCTATAAATGACACACGCTCTGCCATCGCCCCACTCGCAATCGTCACCGCCGTTGCAGCAAACATCATTTGAAAAAACATTACAGCCCAATCCATATTGGACAAATCTACTGGCATAAAATGATCGGTACCCACAAACCCTGAATGATTGGTGCCCATCATTAGCCCAAAACCCACCAGATAAAAAGCCAGACCACCGATACACATATCGGTATAGTTTTTCATCATCACGTTTACCGCGTTTTTTGCTCGTACTGAGCCACTCTCTAATAACGCAAAACCTGCCTGCATAAAGAACACCAGTACCCCGCCCCAAATAATCCAAGCGATGTTTTGATACTCAAGTAGTTGCGTCACTGTCAATGTATCTGGCTCAGCAGCCTGTGCCCTACCTATAAAGCCAAATACTAACGTACTCAGCAACAGTATATGACACGGCAATGATTTCACTAACGCCTTTATCGCACTCAGCCCAGCAGATGATGCCCTCATTTTTTTCTCCAAACGTTTATACAGTCGTTCAAATTTTATTGCTGCACTATTTTAGTCATTAATGCACGCAAATAAGCCCTAATACGGTTGGAGCAAAACCTATGCCAAAATGGATGAATAAGGGTTAAAGCGTATGCTGAATTTTTCTCTTACGCTATCAACAACTTATCGCCAATCGCCCCTCATAGAATAGGTCGCATAGTGAGTGCAATTCATGTTAAAATGAGCGCCTTTAAATTAGCCTATATTGTCGATTATTTATCACGGCTAACTTTTGGTACATTTTTTTAATTAACAGGTCCGCCCATGTCTGCCGATACCATTGCCCGCACCGCCTTTAAACAAGGCACCAAACCTCTTTATGACTACGACAAACATTGGGCGAGCTGCTACGAGCCTGCGCCTTATCTGCCCATGAGCCGCAAAGAGATGGACGATTTGGGCTGGGATGCCTGTGATGTCATCATCATCTCAGGGGATGCCTATGTCGATCATCCAAGTTTTGGCATGGCGATCATTGGTCGTCTATTAGAATCGCAAGGCTTTCGCGTGGGCATCATTGCCCAGCCAGATTGGAAGAGCAAAGACGCCTTTATGGAACTGGGTAAACCTGTCTATGCTTACGGCGTGACCGCAGGCAACATGGACAGCATGATCAACCGCTACACCGCTGATCGCAAGATTCGTAGCGATGATGCTTACTCTCCCGGTAATGTCGCCAATAAACGCCCTGACCGCGCGGCTATCGTCTATAGCCAGCGCTGCCGTGAAGCCTACCCTGATGTGCCTATTATCTTGGGCGGTATCGAAGGCAGTTTACGCCGCATCGCGCATTACGATTATTGGTCAGACAAAGTCCGTCGTAGTATTTTGATGGATGCCCGTGCCGATGTTTTATTGTATGGTAATGCTGAGCGTGCCATCGTTGATGTGGTACATGGCTTGTCAAAAGGCTATACCTTTGAGCAAATGAGCAAATTGCGCGGTACGTCTTATCTATTGACTCCAACGCGTCGCCATTGGCAAGAAGGTATGACCGAGGTTGCAAGTAATGATGTCGATACCGTTGGCCGTGTTGATCCCATCATCAATCCATATGTGATGACTGAAGACATTGATAGCTGCTCCATTGAACAAGAAAAACCCTCTGACTCGCCTGTTGGGCAAGCCATGCCTTCACAGTCGTCTAAGTCATCAATGTCCTCGCAGTATCAGGGCTTTGTCGCAGAGCCAGTCACCAATAAAGTTATCAATGCCCATCAAGTCGACGAAGAGACGCAAGTGGTACAAATGCGCGGCTTTGACAAGCCAATGACCGCACGTAAGCATAAGCTAAAAATGCCGCCACGTGAGCAAACGGTGATTCGTTTGCCTGATTATGAGCACGTCAAATCTGACCCTGTGCTTTACGCCCATGCCAGCCGTATCTTGCATCTGGAGACCAATCCGGGTAACGCTCGTGCGCTCGTGCAGCGTCATAGCAGCGGTGCGGGTAATTCACACACCTCCATCGATGTCTGGCTCAACCCACCGCCAATTCCGCTCTCAACTGAAGAGATGGATTACGTGTTTGACTTGCCTTACGCACGCTTGCCGCATCCAAGCTATGGCGATGCGCGCATTCCTGCTTATGACATGATCAAGTTTTCGGTCAATATCATGCGCGGCTGTTTTGGTGGTTGTACCTTTTGCTCGATCACTGAGCACGAAGGACGTATTATTCAAAGCCGTTCAGAAGACTCGATCTTGCGCGAAGTTGAAGCGATTCGTGATACCGCGCCCAACTTCACTGGCGTGATCTCTGACCTTGGTGGCCCAACGGCAAACATGTATCGCCTCAGCTGTAAAGATGAGACGATTGAAAAGAATTGCCGTAAGCCGTCTTGTGTCTATCCTGATGTCTGTGAAAACCTGATTACCGATCACAGTAATTTGACCAAGCTGTATCGCAAAGCGCGTGATATCAAAGGCGTGAAAAAAATCCTGATCGCCTCAGGCTTGCGTTATGACTTGGCAGTAAAAGATCCTGAATACGTCAAAGAATTGGTCAGCCATCATGTCGGCGGTTATCTAAAGATTGCCCCTGAGCATTCTGAAGAAGGCGTGCTATCGAAGATGATGAAACCGGGCATGGGCAGCTATGATCAATTCAAGGCCATGTTTGAGCAATTCAGCCAAGAAGCGGGCAAAGAGCAGTATCTGATTCCTTACTTTATCGCCGCCCATCCGGGCACCAAAGATGAAGACATGATGAATCTTGCGCTTTGGCTAAAAAGTCATGGCTATCGTGCTGACCAAGTACAGGCATTTTATCCGAGCCCGATGGCGACGGCGACCACCATGTATCACACGCACAAAGACCCACTACATAAGATTAGCCGTAGTGAAGGTGATATGGATATCGTCAAGTCTGGCAAGCAGCGTAAATTGCACAAAGCGTTCTTGCGTTATCACGATCCAAAAAACTGGGTCATGCTGCGTAAAGCACTGCAAGATATGGGTCGCAGTGATTTGATTGGCAAAAACCGTGGCTGCTTGATACCGCCATTTAACGCCAGTTTGGAAGGCCGTGATGCCGCGCAAGACAGCTATCAATCCGCGCGCAAAAAGAACAGTCGCCTTGGTAATGACTCGGTAAAACGTAGCAATAACTCGGCAACCAATAGCTCGTCAACCAATAGTCCTGTTGGCAAAAACTCCGCTAGCAAAAAGCGCGTGAGCAAAGGCAACTTCCAAACTCAGCACACAGGTCTGCCACCACGCAAAACCAAATAACTTGTTGAGAAGCCGCTTTGCAAGAAGTCGCTTTGATAATATAAGATAGTGTACAGACATGGTCTAAACGTAGACCATGTTAAGTTAGTCAAAAAAGCGTCTATCAGCTCTCAGTTGATAGGCGCTTTTTTGTCTGACTCATTAGTGAGTAAAAATTCAAATGATTATCGTTTATCTTTCAATATGTTGGCGATTGTAAATTACATTAGGCAGCGCTTGGGTAACCAAGCAAATACGTAACAAACAATTTCTAACATTATCCACGAACCCTTTTGGTTACCATGAGCGCTATATGCTTAACGCATTATTAAATATAAATACATTATCATTCTAATATGTTTGGAGAGAGCCATGAATACACTAACCAAAATTGTGACTGCTTTACCTGCCCTTGCCCTACTAAGCGCCTGTGCGACCACTGCGCCTACTACGCCAAATACTTCAGAAACGCCTGTCAAAGACAGTATGCCTGATGCGGCTTATGATCGTATGGCAGCAGCGCCTTATACTTGTACTGATGACAGCACAATCATGGCAAAGCAGTCTATTAATAAAAAACAAGCCATGGTGAATGCGACTTTGCCAAAAGTAAAATGGGCAGAGCAAAAGATCATCTTAAATGGCGGTGTGCAAGGTGATGTCGCAAGCTATGTCAACGACTCAAACCCAGAAGCGACCTATGCATGGCACATGAAAGGCGACAAAGGCATCTTTGCCATCAAATGGGCAAATGGTAAAGAATACCAAGTAAACTGCCAAATCTAATTGGCCAAAAACAAAGAGTGGCAGTAGTAAGAATAAATAAAAAACAGTCATCATCAGATGGCTGTTTTTTTGTGCGTGTTCATCGACGCTTTGGTACTTTTACCTAGAGAAGCGTCACGAAACCTGTCAAAATAGCGTTTATACATCACAGTCCTCTACTCATTTTATAGTGGATTGACGATATAAAATGGTTTATGACCAATCACTCAGAGGATACATCGATGGCTAAGCGTCTAATAAACATGATAGTAATTGCTACTACAAGTCTGTGGGCGCTGACAGGATGCGACAACGGTGCGGAGACTAGCAACCAAACCACTGAGCCCGCAGCCACAACGGCAGCGCCTTCTGCATCGACTGCAGCCACAAACACCATCGATTGGTCATTGGTCGCCAGTGGTGAGACGCCTGCTGACCGCGCCAGTTATCAGTATCCGTTTGCGCTCGACAGTCAAAACGTTCGTGATTATGCCGATTATTTCAAAGTAGATAGTGCCACGGCTCAGCACAATCTCACTATTAGTATGGCCAGTAACGAAGCGCTATCCAAAGCCTTGGATCAGCTGAGTGAAACCTATGTCTCACATGAGGTAATCGATAGCGAGGACATGAAGCTTGTCATTCATACCACGCCCGATGTCGCCGCCAGTAGCTACGATTATGTGCTGTCTGATGACTTTGCTAAAGGACTGGTATTGCCCATTGAAATCAAACCAGATGGTAAGAAAGGTGATGTGACGGCGCATGGGGAGGTAGAACAATAGAAAAAATTACGTATCATACAAGTGATAATTCATGAAATGAGAGATGGACATAGAGTGTGGATTATCACCTAACTACGACTACATTTTTAGGCTTATATATCTAACTTAACTATCGAAATACATTTCCTGATACCTCAACTGGTACATCAACATCTTTTAGAATGTTATCGAAGTATCGTTTGTGGTGAAGCGCAGCAGGAGCTATATAAATTTTATCGAGATGGTCTTTAACGCTAGGTTCATACTCGACATATAGGAAACTACCATATTCCATTGTCACTTCAGGTCTATCAGTCGAAGTAATATAAATCATCCTACATTCTTGCTCCTCACGAAATGCTGAATGTTTGATTAAATACTTTAAAGGTAGAAGTATTTCATCCACCAAAATAGCTAATTCTTTCTGTTTTAAGCTACCAAGGGTAAATCTCACGTTACTGATTTCTGTTTCTACCTCTTTGTAGATAGTTTTAATATCTTCATAAGCAATTTCAAATTCACCAGTAATGATCTTTATATACTCTTGATAAATACCCCACTCATATTCAGCTTGAGACTGCTTCTCACCGTTCTTTATTACTATGTTATCGCCAAACTCTCTAAAAAATGTTAAACGATTACGTTGTGCTAAATGAAAATAATCTGATTTTGGGTCTAAATACACACATCTCATTACTGAGTATCTAACTATATTCTGGTCTTCGTCCTTAGATGTTTGAACATATGTTTCATATGGTTTTTCACTATTTACGTTTGAGATAGCCTCATTTGCTTTTGACATACTGTCACTTGATAAATAGGAAATTCCTCCTATGAACTTTTTAGGCTGAAAAAAATCTTTTTTGAAAACCAAGCTCATTCCAGAAGCTTCTTTGTTATCTTGCTTACCATACAGTCTAAACTGGTTCAGACTATCGTGATTAAAAGTAAAACAACTAATGAAAGCATGATATTCTTCATTAAAGTCCAATGCGGTAAAGTTATTATCTTTTATACCTTTTAACTTCCTAATAAGTAATTGACCCTCACTAGGGTCATTCACATTATTAATTGTATTTAATCTAAACAAGCTTGAAGAAATATTTTTTTTATCATTACCTATTAACAGATTGGAGGTATATGTCGAAGTATAATGAGCAAGCTTTCTCTCAAAAGGCTTCTCTTCATCAGCATATTTACTAAAATCTAGAGTCAAAATACTAACCATATCCAATACTAGATTAAGCAATTTAAACGTATTCAGGCCAAAACTCTTTGTTTCTATAATTTCCATTACATTACATATTTTTTTATAACAATATGTTTCATATGGAAAATATTTTTCAGCATTGCTAAAGCTAATTCTAGCTTTAGCAATATTTTCATTAGATTTGTCAGTAATAATTAGCTGTTTTCCGATAGTAATCTGTGCTTCAGCATACTTTTCTGGATTTTGTTTCTCAGTAATTTTACTTAAAGCATATATAGCTTCTTTTATCTTATTTTTCCTAATTAAAAACCTTCCAATCAATAGCTGGATTGTTGGATAAAGGTTTGGATGATCATTTTCGTCAATTGCTTCCCAATATAGTATGGCCTCTTCAACATTATCTCTCTCTATGAGAGCTTCACCAATTTTATAATTAGCCCTTAAATATACTTTCGAATCATGATCTTTTTTGATGCTTTTCCAAGTATCTATCGCCTGATCAACTTTATTTTGTTTTTTGAATATATCTCCAATATATTCTTGCGATAACACATACCCTTCTGCAGAGTCATTTTTATTTACTTTCATAAGTTCAGATATTGCTTCATCTAAAAAACCTTTATCCATTAGAGCTATACCAATACTATATTGAGCCTTTGCAAAATACGTATCACCATCTCTCTCACGCGTCACCTTTTGCAACTCTTCAATTTCTTTTCGAGTTTCTTCGTCCAAACCTTCTAAGTCATCAATATTCATCATCTACTCTCCAACCATCGCCAAAAACTCATCTTCACCCACTACTTTGACACCCAATTTCTCCGCTTTTGCCATTTTCGATCCAGCCTTTTCACCTGCCAGTAACGCCGTGGTTTTTGCCGAGATACTGCCTGAGACTTTTGCACCTAGCGCTTGTAGTTTGGCTTTGGCTTCATCACGCGCCATGCTATCGAGCGCGCCAGTGATGACCCACGTTTGCCCATCGAGTGGTAGCCCTTCTGATGCAACCTGCTCGACCTTATCCCAATGCACGCCAGCCTCGCGTAGTGCAGTGATGACTTCAATATTGTGCGGGGCACGGAAGAACTTATAAGTCAGCTCGGCAGTGATCTCTCCGACATCTGGCGTTTTTATCAAGGTCTCAATACTGGCGTTCATTAAGCTATCTAAGTCACCAAATTGCTGGGCAAAGTTTTGTGCCGTGCCTTCGCCAACGCCGCGAATACCTAGCGCATAAATAAAGCGCGCCAATGTTGTCTGTTTACTGGCTTCAATGGCATTGATGATGTTTTGTACCGATTTTTCACCCATTTTTTCAAAGGTGACCATCTCATCAGCATGATTGTGCAACTGATAGATATCAGCGACGGTTTTGACCAGACCATGCTCAAAGAAGCTAATGAGCCAACTCGCGCCAAGCCCATCGATATCCATGGCACGGCGCGAGACAAAGTGAATGAGCGCCTCGTGCTGCTGCGCTGGGCAAAACAAACCACCCGTACAGCGCGCCAATGCTTCGTCTTCTGGCAGAACGACAGGAGAATCGCAGACAGGACAAGTCGATGGCAGGGTCACAGGTTGAGAATTTTCTGAGCGCTGATCGTGCCAGACACGGGTGACTTTGGGGATGACATCGCCTGCACGGTGCACGCTGACCATATCGCCTGCGCGTACATCCAAACGCTGAATCTCGCCAAAGTTATGCAAGGTGACATTGCTGACGGTGACGCCGCCGACTTTCACGGGTTCAAGTTTACCAACGGGCGTAATCGCGCCAGTGCGTCCGACTTGCCATTCAATCGCATGTAAGCGCGTCATGACGGTTTCAGCAGGGAATTTATAAGCAGTTGCCCAGCGTGGCTCGCGTGATAAGAAACCAAGCTGCTGCTGCAATGCAAGGCTATTGACCTTAATCACCATGCCATCGATTTCAAACGGCAAATCGCTACGCGTTGCAATCACTGATTCATAGTAGGATTGTGCCTCGCGTGGGATTTGCGACCACTTCCACTGCACTGACCGTAAAGCCAAGCTCGGTGAGCCATGCGAGCGCTGCTGATTGGGTCTCGATGGTTTCAGGCAATCCTTGATTGACCGAATAGCCATAGAATGCAAGTGGACGACTGGCTGCTATAGCTGGATCTAACTGACGTAAGCTACCAGCGGCGGCATTGCGTGGATTGGCAAAAGTTTTACCTTCGTTTTCTTCTGCTAAGCGATTGAGACGCTCAAATCCTGCCTTTGGCATCAATACTTCACCGCGCACTTCTAACAGCTCAATATCAGCAGCATCGGCTATCCAAAGTGGCAAGTTACGAATGGTTTTGGCATTTTGGGTAATGTCCTCGCCCGTTTGCCCATCACCGCGCGTGACCGCTTGTACAAACTTACCATGCTCATACTTTAGCGAGACCGCCAACCCATCTAGCTTTAGCTCCATCTCGTATTCAGGGCTCTGCTGCGACACGCTGAGACGGTCATTGACGCGGCGCATAAAATCACGCAAATCATCATATTCAAAGACATTGCCCAGTGAGAGCATCGGAATGTCATGAGTCACTTGGGTAAAGGCAGACAGCGGCATATCGCCGACTTGGTTGATCGGGCTGTCAGGCTGCACCAAATCTGGATATTCTTCTTCTAGCTCAAGCAACGAGCGACGCAATTGATCGTATTCGCTGTCTTCTAAAATAGGATTGTCGAGCACATAATACGCATAATTGTGCGTTCTTGATAGTGTCGATAAGCGACCGCATTTGCGCGACAATCTTGTACTATTATCAGTACTATCATCGGTCGAACTAGGTATATTAGAGGTCGCAAGTGCTTGGTTTCTACTTGAGCAGATAGGTTTTTAGAGTTATTTGGTGAGGTAGAGTCAGTCATAGTCGGCGTCTTTTTTGCAATTCAAGATGCCGATATGATAACAAGTTTGTAGGTTGCTCGGACAATATTCTTACAGAAACTGAAAGCCATTAAAAAAGGCAAATAACGTTCATCGCTATTTGCCTCTTATATGACTTCTGACTACTAACCAGCTCTTAATTTTCGTAGCTTTGAGCCTTTAAGCGTCTAGCCCTCATAATCGCGGACTTGGTTGCGCAGCTGCTGCTTGTATTCAGGCGTGATTGGTTCGTTCTCTTCATCCAAGCATAATGGCGTCCAAATCGCTTGCCATCATATAAGCAATGCTCATCATACTATCGAAACTGCGCAGCGCTTGTGGATGCGGCAATGATAAGAACACCACCACACCGTTATAAGTATTGGTCGCCACGCTATGTGGATCAAAAGGCGCGATACCACTATCGGTGATGCCCATCATGCTAAACCAAAGCATGCCAGTGCCGTCTTTTTGCTCATAGCGATGGAACATATTCATCGCGCCATAGCGCAGACCATATTTATCAATTAACGCCAATAAATCACGACCACGAATCACCGCTGCTGGACGGTCACGATATTGGTGCGGCAAGATGGTGATATTGATGTTGTCTTTGGCATTGATCAATGGAGCCGTTCTGCGCGTCATCAACTGGCTCTGATAGATGCTGATCGAGTATCGGGCTGTTACTATCAAAGCTTGGCTCTTCTGCCGTATCAATCGATGGCATCAGGCTGTCCGTCGCCGACACCAAGCTTGAAAATGCATCAGGCTCTTGCTCGATATGCATCTGATCAGCGACTTCTACAAACTCAGCTATCGTCAGCGTGCTGCTGCTCAGCCTGCCAGCGTGCATAGTCTTCATCATCTATTGGCTATACATCGTCGCGTGCATCATCGCCTACATGACTGTTGGCAGCCGTCAGCTGCGCATCGACATTGGTGATGCGGTTGGGTCAAAGGCTCTTCTTCAACGACCGCATTCAAATAACTACGGTCAGGAGCCGATACTGGTCTCGCCAGCGACCGTATCATCCAAATCTGGCTGGTCGACGATATTGCGCTCATGACGCGGTATGATGGGAATACCGTTTTTATCATAATTGACCGCAGCAGCTTCTGCATTTTTGCGGCGCTTAAAGCCACGCATGACCATAATTAGCCCAGCAAGCACGATCAATGCGGCAATGGCGATCAATATAAACTGAATAGCGGTCATGAGAAATAATCCTAATATACGACAAAAGGGAATACATAAGAGGGAATAAATGGCAATAGTCTAGCATGGCTAATTAATATCGTCACCATATAGTCATCGTTTACCATGAGGCTGACATACTTGCGTGACCTTATGACCTCAGCCCTAACTATACCACTGACAATCGCTGACCAGTTATCACTATTTTTGCTATTCAGCGATGCTCTTAATCAGAAAGGTAACGTGCTGCCTCATCAAGCGAGACGCTGACCAAAGTTGAAATACCAGCGCTTGGCATGGTGACGCCTTTTAGCTCATCAGCAATCTGCATCGTCAGCTTATTATGGCTGATAAAGATAAACTGCAAGTCGTCTGCTAACTCATGAATGAGGCTGGTAAAGCGTGCAACATTCGCATCATCAAGCGGTGCATCGACTTCATCAAGCACACAAAACGGTGCAGGATGCTGCTTAAATATGGCAAAAATCAAACTCAGCGCGGTCAGTGTCTTTTCGCCGCCTGAAAGCACGGCTAATCGACTGTTACGCTTACCTTTTGGTTGTGCCATCAAGGTAAGCCCCGCGCGCCACTGTTCTGATTTTGGCGCATTAACAGGCATATCTTCCGCATTCAAGGTCAAGCTTGCTTGCCCGCCGCCAAAGACTTTGGCAAATAAATTGGCAAGCTCATTATTGACCGCATCAAGCGTCTGCATAAATAGCGTCTTGGTGGTTTCATCAATTGACGCAATCGCCTCGGTCAACGTCTGCATGCTGGCAGCAATATCTGCTGTCTGCTGCGCGAGTGGCTCTAAGCGTTCATTAACCTCCGCCAATTCTGCCACCGCGGCAAGATTAACCGCGCCTATTTTGCTTAATTGCTGCTCAAGCTTGCTACGCTCAGTCTCAAGCTCAGCGATTTTATCTGGACGCACACGGCGATCATGAGCGATAAAATCTGCTAATAAATTTGACACGCTCATTGTTTGCTGCGGGTGCTGAGCTGATGTCCGATTGCGCTTTATATTTATGGCTCACTTTATAGTAAGCATCTAGCGCGTCTTGTGTATGATTGCTAGCATCATCCAATCGTCGCGGCGCTTAGTGCTAGCTCGGTGGCAAGACACGCAAGCTCGCTTTGCTGAGTTTGTAAGATATTTTGCACGCGTATCCAGCGTCGACCTGCTGCTGAGTGTACTCTTGCTTCAGCGCCGTCAATGCTGTCTCGCGCCCTGTTAACAGTACCTGCTGTCTCATCGCGCGCTGTTTGCGCTGTTTGCAGTGCTGCTTGCAGTGCTGGCAGCTTATTTTGCTGCTGCTCATAACTTGCTTTTAGTCTCTGCTCGCTTTGTAGTGACTTGTCGTGTTGCTCGGTAGCACGTGCAAGGCTGCTCGCACTATGCTCCAATCGCATCTCGCTCTGCTGAACACGAAGCTGCAATGCTTGCCAAGCATCATCATCTGCCTGACGCGTGCGGGTTAGCTCACTGCGTTCCGCTTGTAATTGCTGAGTTGTCGCTCGCGCATCAGCTATCTGTGGCGTTAGCGCTGCTATCTCGCTTTGGATATCTGCTGCTCATCATTAAGCACTTGCTCGCTCTTGAGCTAATTCCTGCTGCTCTTGCTCAAGAGCAGCTTTATCAGCAGTTAGGCGTCGGCTGTCCGCCTGTAGGCGCTCAGCATTGGCGCGCTGAGTGGTGAGCTGCTGCTGATATTGATGTTTATCACGGGCTAATTGCTCAGCTTGCGCGCGCGTCTCTTCTAAGCTGACCGTTAGTGCATCATAGTTACGCTGGTTATTAGCAATAGCCTTTTTCTGGTCTTGTATTTTGGCTTCAAACTCATCAAGCAGATTCTTCTAACGCTTGCAAACGGCTACGCTGCTGTAAACGCTGTGTTAAAAATTGACTGTTACTATCATTTTGCCCATCTTGCGCACCCACAAAATTACTGATATTCATCGTACCCTGACGACTGATAAGCCAGCCATCAGACGTCAGCAAAATGGCTGATAGTGGCAATACTTTTAAAACTGGTCTTCAAGCGCTTGTTTATTATCTGTCTCAGGTTGCGCAATATATAGATAGCATTGCTGCAAAAGTGCTAAGTTCGGTGCGGTAATCAGCTGCGATAAAGGCCGTACTTTATCAATTAAAGTATCTGGCAAATTACTGATAAATGGCTTTGTAGCTAACTCATTTTGCGTAGCAGATAACCATAAGCTGTGACCGCTCCCTACTGATGATTGACCTTTACTATTATGCTCGTTTTGTGCCGTTTGGTAAGTAAAAAGACGGGTAAAGTCATGTCTAAGAACTTGCCATAGGCTGCTCGCTTTTCGAGCACGTCATCATTGGCGTGTGATTGATTAGGTTGGATTAGCAATTAAGTACATGACTTTCCAGCCATAACGCCAACACGCTATCGAGTAGCTGTGCGTGTGCTCGCCCTTTTTCGCTTAGCTCAATCTGCTCACGCAAAGTAGTAATGGCTAATTCGTGAGAGTCGCTGGCTACTTTGCGTTTCTCTAGAACCAGTCTCACGAAATAGCATGCTTGGCGAGGTTGCGGTTTTGCCGTAGGTTTAGGATGCAATATTTGATGCAGGGTATCGTACTCAGCTGCCAATACAGCGTGACGCTTTTCATGTCTCATTCAACTCACGCTGCTGCGTATTTCAATCGCTGCTGTAACTCATGCGCTTGCGGTTGTAGTTCGGACAGACGCTCATCGATGCTGTCTTGTTGCCGCTCAATCTGCTGCAACTGTTTGTTTAGCTCAGCAACTTGCGTCTCTAAGGTCTGATGTAAATTTTTCACATCCGCTTTTTCTTGCCCATCAGAACCATCATTATTACCAGGTGCCGATAGTGACTGTTGCATTTTCTGCCATAAATTCTGCCAACTTTGCTGACGGCGCTGCCATTTATCATGGCTTTGCTGATGGCGCTTTTGTGCTTGTGTATTAATAGCTTGCTGCTGCTCAAGCGTGCGCGCATTATCTTGCAGCCGTGATAATTGGTTTTGCGCCTCATGCCATGCGCGTTGTAATGGTTGCTCGTTACGTTTATGCGATTCACGTTTTTCATTCAGCTCGCTAAGCTGCGGACGCAGTTCTTCTAATATATTCTGCTGCTCTGCTTGCTCAGCTTTTAGATCGATTCAATCTCAGCAACTGCTTGCTCGCGCTGCTGATCCAAGCTAGCAAGCTGCTGCGCGGTAGCACTCAGTTGTGACTTTGTAGCGCTCAGTTGATGCTCAGATTGTTGATAGCTTAGCTGCTGCTGATAGTGTGCACTTTGAGCATCGTCTTTTAGCCACTGCTCTTGATTGATATGCGCGGCAAGCTTATCTTGCTTAGCTTTTAGCGTCTCATAGCTGGCTTGCAGGGCTGAGACCTCATTAGTGCTACGCTCATGGGCGATTCTTTGCTGCTGCTGAGTGTGTTTGGCTTGATATAACTGCTGAATGGCAAGTTGCTGCTTGATATCAGCAAGCGTTAATGCCAGCTCTTCGTAACGCTCAGCACTGGCGGCTTGCTTAGACAGTCGCTTTTGTTGGCTAACCAGCTCGCTTTGCATATCGTGCAGACGTGCTAGATTGTCTTGGGTCTTCTCTAAGTTTCTTTTGGGTTTCTTCGCGGCGTGCTTGATAGCGTGACACCCCTGCCGCCTCTTCGATAAATTCACGCAGCTGCATGGGGCTAGATTCGACAATACGCCCAATCATCCCCTGCTCAATGACCGCATAGCTGCGCGCGCCAAGACCCGTACCTAAGAATACATCGACCACATCACGGCGACGACAGCGTGTGCCATTGATAAAGTAATCTGAGCGTCCATCCAAATTTACCTGACGGCGGACGGACAGCTCTTGATATAGATTAAACTCGTGGCGAATGCCCGTTTGCTCATCTTGCGTATGCTCAAAGGTCAGCTCAACACTGGCAACACTTTTGGCGGCCTTATCTTGCGTGCCAGCAAAGATGACATCGCTCATCGCCCCGCCACGTAACTGCTTGGCAGAGGTCTCGCCCAGCACCCAGCGAATGGCATCAATCACATTGGATTTGCCGCAGCCGTTTGGCCCGACAATGGCGGTGATGCCATGACGAAAGGTAAAAGTCGTTGGATTGGCAAAGGATTTGAAGCCTGCCAGCTTAAGAGATTTTAGACGCATGAAGGATCAGTAAACTTAGCAAAAACAGGCGGCTATTCTACCTGAAATTGGGGTAGGTTTTTAGGGTTAAAGTTATAAGTTCATAAACGATTTTGATTGAAGACTCTGATTAAATCCTTGCAGCAGTTTTTGTTCTACTTGGCAGGTGTCATTTTCTGCTAAGTAGCAATTATTGAACTCAATCAGTGATGACCACGTGATACTTGCCACCTCTAAATGATCAACTATCTCTAATAGCTCTTTTCTTAATAAGTGCTGATATTTCTTAGCTCTTTTGTGACACAGCGCCAGCTCTCGGTCGACCAAGCGTTGCTTGTTATGCTCTAGTGCATTGCCGCCAATGAATAACAGTAAAAACTTTGCGCCTTTATCGATAAAGCCTTTTTCTAGCAAGTGCTCGTACATCAAGCAGTACTTTAGGAGTTGATCTGGGTTTTTCCTACCGCTGAATTTTAATTCGTTTGCTACCAGTACATTCGATTGATGGTTGTAGGCCAAATTGTCCATATACATCGCTTTTAGCTCTGTACTGGATTCAAATATGCCACTATTGCCATGTGTCGACCATAACCCACTTGGCTCAAAGGTGATAAATTGCTGATAAAATAAGTCTAAATAGACGTCGCTACATAAACTCAGGAAAATATCGAACTCTTTATTTAGATAGTCTTCAGAAAAAAACTTTACTCGGCGAATGGCCTCTCTAGCATTACAGATACCTACCATTTGCGTGGAATAAGTCTCTAGCTGCTCAGATTCAGT
Source organism: uncultured Psychrobacter sp. (assembly GCA_963925435.1). Classification (GTDB taxonomy): domain Bacteria; phylum Pseudomonadota; class Gammaproteobacteria; order Pseudomonadales; family Moraxellaceae; genus Psychrobacter. The sequence goes on from CAWURQ010000002.1 coordinate 157,462, forward strand.
CATTTTTAGATTGAGCTTTTTGATGACGGATTGTTCAACCTCTTCCAGATTTTTGCCTTCTAGCTCTGGATGGATAGCCCATTCAATAATTTGGCGTACGTACTGCTTTTTGCTGATACCTAAGATACGCTGCGGTTCCCATACCAAAAACTCTACCATATTAGATAGACCAGTCGTCCATGATATCTGGTCTTTTAAATGACTCATTGAGCCAAAAACACGGCGATATTTTTCTGCTGCTTTCATCGTACTATTACTTCCAAGTTAGCGTTCTAATTTTATTAAATTTGAGAACTCTAAATCACCCCAATCCCACTTAACAACAACTGCCCACCCGCAAATAATAACAGCACGCCAAAGGCACGTTTAAGCGTTAGTGCAGGCAATACATGGGCAAGCTTGGCACCGACTTTTGCCATCGCAAAACTCACCACTGAAATACACAAAAATCCTGTGATATGCACAAATCCTATCGTGCCCTCAGGCAGATTGACCACGTCTTGACCAAACCACGCAAACCCAGCCGCGCCAGCCAGTGCAATCGGTAGACCGCACGCCGCTGACGTACCGACCGATTGTTTCATCGGTAGTCCTGCCCAGTTCAAAAACGGCACGGTCAAGCTGCCGCCGCCAATCCCAAAAATAGACGATGCCATACCAATGCCCGTACCCGCACCAAACTGCACACCAGCAGATGGTAATGGCTTGCCAAGTTGCTCTTTATTAGAAAAAAACAGCATCTTAAAAGCGACCAACAATGCGCCAATCCCAATAATCGCCTGTAATGCTTTACCATCAATCATATCAGCGATGCCAGCACCCACCAGACTGCCGATGACCAAGCCAAGCGCCATTTTGCGCCAAACTTCCCAGCGCACACCGCCGCGTTTATTGTGGGCAGTGAGTGAGCTGATCGAAGTCACGACGATGGTCGCCAGTGACGTACCGATGGCCAAATGGGTCACCACTTCTGGCGAAAAATCATAAGCGGTAAAAATCCATACCAAGGCTGGTACGATAATCATGCCGCCACCGACCCCAAACAAGCCAGCGCTGACACCCGCAAACGCACCAGCAATCACAAACCACACATATAACATCATTGCTTTAACCCTTTGTGATACTCATCTTTTATCAAGTTCACTTTTATATCATAATGACTCGCACACTAGAGCGTGCCCTCATTTTAAAAATGGCATTTGCCAAATCCTAGCTCGACCTTTATGCTGTTTGCTTTATATTTTTTACGAGCAGCCATTGATGGATGAGCGTTTGTTAATATAGTCGATACTAAATAAAATGGATACACGACGTTATGACGCGGCGGGACTGGTGCGAATTTTTTGCAGCCTCTGTCGGCGCAGGCACAGCAAGCAAGCAAGAAAAAATTGTACCAGTCCTGCCATATCCCTTGTATATTGACCTGACTATGCCAATCGCTCAGTATATCAAAGATTCTCTATGCTCCTTTAACCACATCGACCAAATTATGCCATCATCTGCCAATTCCTCTGAGTATGTAACCGACACCGACCTATCCACTGCCGCGTCATACCAGCTTGACCATTTATCTGAGCTCAACCATCGCCACGTTGCTAGCAGCGCCTCCACCAATAGCGAGCTAATCGCAGCGCTGCAACATGGCGCGTTAAATTCTGCTGAAATGCATCTATTGACCGCAGAAACCCAAAGCGCAGGACGCGGACAACACGGGCGCTCGTGGCAATCACCGCGTGGCAATGTGTATCTGTCGTTATATCATCCAGTGCATATGCCAATCAGTGGTTTATTGTCATTAATCATTGGCATTGAGCTGGCAAAAATGCCCGTCATTCAAACCCTAAACGAGCAACTACAGGCGCATGGTCTGACGCCTATTGGGGTAAAGTGGGCCAATGATTTGGGGTTTTATGAGTCTACACATGATTCGCAAAAGCACTCCATGTCGACTGCTTCTACCTTAGATCAGCAAACCCTGCCTTTTCATAAACTGGCGGGTATTTTGATAGAGCCAGTGACAAAATCTGGCAAGTTGGTCGGCATCGTCATAGGCGTGGGTCTCAATGTACAAGCCGCACCCAAGCTCACCGCTCAAACCTCTGAGGGGATGAGTTATCAGGCGATTAGCTTGCAGGATATTTGTGAGAGGCTAATAGCAAAAGCACCAGCGATTGAGCTGCCAAGCTTACGCGTGCTCTATGAGCAAATGAGCAAAGCCTTGATAGCAGCGATGACACGATTTGAGCATCTAGGGTTAGAGAAACCTACGGGTCATACCTCTTACTTGGACAGCGTCTTAAAGCAGTTTGACTCGATGGATGCGCTAGCGGGTCTGCGCTTACGCGTCACTCAAGATCATAACGATAAGGAGCAGACCGTTACTGGTTTCGCTTGCGGTATTGATACACACGGATGTTTGCAATTACGCCAAGATAGCGGTAAGATTTCTGCGCTTTTTACTGGACGCATCGATGTTATTCATCAGGTTTAAACCGCTTATTTAACGGGCACTAAACGTGAGCCAAGTATTAGCTTAGTCTATTCATAATTGGTGCACTATATAAAGGGATTTTTATGCTCTGGCTTGATCTTGGAAACACCCGCCTTAAATACTGGCTCACCGATGATATCGGCCAGATAGTCGCACATGATGCCAAGCAGCATTTGCAAGCGCCTGCCGAACTCCTCATGGGTCTGACTGATCGCTTTGAGCGTTATGCGCCTGACTTTATTGGTATCTCCTCCGTATTGGGTGATGATCTGAATATCAAAGTCTCAAACACGCTCAGCCGTCTGAATATTCCCTTTGGGTTTGTCCATGTCGATGCGGCGCACCCGCTCATGAAGAGTGCCTATAATGACCAGCAGCTGGGCTGTGATCGCTGGCTACAAATGCTAGGCGCGGTCGATAAGAAAAAACGCCAGTGCGTCATCGGCTGCGGTACGGCAGTAACGATTGATTTGATCGATCATGCTGAGCATTTGGGTGGTTATATTTTTCCCAGTATCTACCTGCAACGTGAGTCGTTGTTTTCTGGTACTAAGCAAATCACCATCTCTAACGGCACCTTTGATAGCGTGAGCCAAGGGATGACCACGCAAGATGCAGTACATCGCGGTATCTTACTGTCGATCGTTGGGGCGATCAATGAAATCAGCCGCCGGCATCCCAACTTTGAAGTGATTATGACGGGTGGTGATGCAGCCATTATTTCCCAACATGTTAATCGTCCCGTGCACGCTGCGTGACGATTTATTGTTAAATGGATTAGCACGATATTTTGATCATACCAAGCAGTCTTAGCTATTCAAAAACATTTTTAAATTGAGAATAAAAAAAGCAGTACGTGTGATGCGTACTGCTTTTTTGTGCAATATGAATAGGTTTTACCATGTTTTTTTATTTGGTCTCATTAAACAGCTCACGACCAATCAGCATACGGCGAATCTCACTGGTGCCTGCGCCAATCTCATACAGCTTGGCATCGCGCCAGTAACGACCAAGCGGATACTCATTGGTATAGCCATTACCGCCAAATATTTGAATACCCTCGCCTGCCATCCATGTGGCTTTTTCGGCACACCATAAAATCACACTGGCACAGTCTTTACGCACTTCTCGACTATGACCAGCACCGCGCGCGTCCAACATATCGAGGTTTTTGCCCACGGTATATAAAAAGCTGCGGCCTGCTTGCAATATGGTATACATATCAGCGACTTTACCTTGGATAAGCTGAAACTCGCCAATCGCTTGACCAAACTGCTTACGATCATGGATATAAGGCACGACATTGTCCATCACAGCTTGCATGATACCGATAGGACCTGCGGCCAATACCGCACGCTCATAATCTAGTCCACTCATCAACACCTTGACGCCTTCATTGAGACCGCCCAAGATATTTTCGCTGGGCACTTCAACATTATTAAAAGTCATCTCACCCGTATGGCTACCACGCATGCCGAGTTTGTCGAGCTTTTGCGCGGTACCAAAACCTTCCATGCCTTTTTCAACGATAAAGGCGGTCATGCCTTTGGCACCTAAGTTCAGGATTGGTCTTAGCATAGACCACCATCACATCAGCATCAGGGCCATTGGTAATCCACATTTTGCTACCGTTTAACACATAATGTCCGTCTTTTTCTTCGGCTTTCAGCTTCATACTGACGACGTCTGAACCAGCGCCTGTCTCACTCATTGCCAGTGCACCGATGAACTCACCACTGATGAGTTTTGGTAGATATTTTTGCTTTTGTGCCTCAGAGCCATTACGTTTGATTTGATTGATGCACAGATTTGAGTGTGCGCCATAGCTCAGCGCTACCGATGCCGACGCGCGGCTAATCTCTTCCATCGCGACCATATGTGCGACGTAGCCCATATTGGAGCCGCCGTACTCTTCAGGGACGGTAATACCATGTAGACCGAGATCCCCCATCTTTTGCCACAGATCCATGGGAAACTCATCGCTACTGTCAATCTCGGCAGGCACGTGGGGCGATTTCGTTTGCCGCAAACTGCTGTACGACATCACGTAGCGCGTCAATATCTTCGCCAAGCTGAAAATTCAATCCAGGTAAACTCATAACCATTCCTTGTTTTTAGTATTTCATTTTTACGATAATTTTTTAAAACTGACGTTTATTGATTAAGGCACGTGCCACATTTGAGCCATTAGGACGCTTTAAAAACGCACTAATACGTTCGCCTGCTACGACCAATTTATCCAAATCGATACCCGTGCTGATACCCATACCATGCAGCATATATACCACATCTTCCGTTGCAACATTGCCCGTTGCGCCTTTAGCATACGGACAACCGCCAAGCCCAGCGACGGAGGTATCAAATTCACTGACACCCATTTGCAGTGCAGCCAAAGTATTGCTGAGTGCTTGACCATAAGTATCATGAAAATGACCCGATAACATGGTGATATCAGCATACTCAAGTGCTGCTTGTAGTGCACGCTGTACTTTAAGCGGTGTACCCACCCCAATGGTATCGGCAATGCCAATCTGCTCTGAGCCAATCTCAAGCAAACGCTTGGTGACATAGGCCACTTGGCTGGGATCAATCTCACCTTCATAAGGACAGCCGACGGTACAAGAGATAACGCCGCGTACTTTGATGCCGTGTGCTTTTGCCGCAGCGGCAACGGGTGCAAAACGCTCAATGCTCTCATCGATACTACAATTGATATTTTTTTGGCTAAAGGTTTCGCTGGCTGAACCGAAGATGACGATTTCATCAGGACGATGCAAGATGGCATTTTCAAAGCCGCGCATATTAGGCACCAGTACCGAGTAACAAATGTCCGTCTGACGCGTAGGCGCGAGCGCATCAAGTAACGCGCTGTTGTCGCCCATTTGTGGCACCCATTTCGGTGATACAAAGCTAGTCGCCTCTAAGCTTTTTGACACCTGCCGCAATCAAGTCATTGATCAAGCCTTGCTTAACTGCAGTCGGTACCGTCATAGATTCATTTTGCAAGCCATCACGTGGACTGACATCAACGATGGTGACATGGTTTGGATACGAATGGTTTGGATACGAATGGCTCATGCTTATCGTCCTTTTTATTGGTTATCGTCACTATCAATACGCAGTAACTCATCACCATCCGCGACCAAGTCACCTGCTACAAATAATAACTCTGCGACCACGCCATCAGTCGGTGCGGTAATGGTATGTTCGATTTTCATGGCTTCGATGACGGCGAGCGGCTCGCCTTTTTTGACGCTGTCACCGACAGCCACCTTAAAGGCAACTACCTGACCTGGCATTGGTGATTTCAGACTACCAACCGCTGCCGTATCCTCACCCACATGCGCCATGATATCAACGAGAGTAATCTCATCACGTCCACCATCTGTAAACACATAGACCGTCTCATTATGTACCCAGCTTTGGGCACTGATACGTGCACCCTCTAACCATAAGGTATGATTGTGCGCATCACTGCTGTCATAGCTGACTTGCCCTTCATAAATCGTTTCGGTCTGAGCAGCTACATTGATATTGCTATCATCCTGCGTATTCGCGATTTCTTTTTCAATGACAAGCGTAAAGCTGCTGAGATTATCAGCGACCTTTTTTACTATCAGAACATCTCGCATTGTGCCAATTACTGATGCGAGCGCTGTAAGGACTGCTCATCATAAACCAAGCTAAATGAGCGAGTATAATCGCTATAAGCACGGAAACCTGTCGGTTTGCTAAACGGGTCTGCATCTGACATGTTGCGCTGCCGCTTCACTCGCAAGCTGCTGAGCAATGGCTGTCACGACCAGCGTCGATAAGCTAAGGGGATGCTGATTGAACAATAGCTCACGCTCGCGCTCAATCAATGCGGTATCCAGATTGGCTTGGCTAAACGAATCCGTATTTAAAATATAGCGCAAAAATGCCACGTTATTTGGCAAACCCACGATACGCGTTTGTGCCAATGCGCGATCGAGCTCTCGCCAACGCTTGCTCGCGCGTGGGTGCATGAACGATGAGCTTGGCAATCATAGAGTCGTAGAAAGGACTGATCACATCACCCTCGCGTACGCCATCGTCATACGTACACGCACAGTCTGTTAATGATGAAAGTGCTATGCTCAGGCTTTTGATAAGTAAACAACGTACCCGTCGCTGGTAAAAACCCATTGTCAGGGTTTTCGGCACAGATGCGCGCCTCAATTGCATGACCGTTAATAGCCAGCTCGTCTTGCGTTTTTGGCAATGGCTGACCTGCCGCGACCAACAGCTGCCACTCGACCAAATCCACACCAGTGATGGCTTCACTGACTGGATGCTCAACTTGCAAGCGTGTATTCATTTCCATGAAATAAAAATTCATCGAGCCTTCGCGCTGCTCAACGATGAACTCGACCGTCCCTGCACCAACATAATCGACCGCACGCGCCGCTTCGATCGCAGCCGTTCCCATCGCTTCACGCATCGCAGTATCAACACCGGGTGCAGGCGCTTCTTCTAATACTTTTTGATGGCGACGCTGTACTGAACAATCACGCTCAAACAGATGCACGTAATTGCCATGCGTATCACCGAATACTTGGATTTCGATATGACGTGGTTTTAGCGCGTATTTTTCGACCAATACTTGATCATTACCAAAGCTGGTAATCGCTTCACGGCGGCACGAGTCTAACAAGTCAATAAAATCGCTGGCTTTGCTCAACGATACGCATGCCTTTACCGCCACCACCCGCACTGGCTTTAATCAATACAGGATAGCCAATAGCAGTCTGCTTGCTGCTGCAAAAATTCTGCATCTTGATTGTCACCATGATAGCCCGGTATCAGTGGCACGCCAGCTGCTTCCATCAAGCGCTTGGACTCAGATTTGCCGCCCATGGCACGGATAGCATCCGCCGATGGGCCGATAAAGACCAGACCCGCATCTTGGCACGCTTGGGCAAAGTCAGCATTTTCACTTAAAAACCCATAACCCGGATGAATCGCTTGTGCGCCAGTAGCTTTAGGCAATCGCAATGATGGCATCGCCTTTTAGATAGCTGTCTTTGGGCCGAACCACCCAAATATATGGCTTCATCACAGACAGCCACATGCTTGGCTTCACGGTCAGCATCAGAATAAACAGCGACGGTTCTTACACCCAGACGCTTGGCAGTCGCGGCCACTCGGCAGGCAATTTCACCACGGTTGGCGATGAGAATTTTAGAAAACATAACTATCCCTGTGTCTTGTCGTTGTCTCATTTAAAACGTCAAGCAACCGTGTAGAGTCTGATACTTAACGATCACCGTCATTCTTTAAATGATTTGACTATATTGTTTTTATTGACGTCTTGTCTATGGTTAATCTATTGTTAGCCAATTAGGTTTGACGCTTTTGCAAAAAGGCTTGTACACCTTCTTTCCCTTGCTCTGATGAGCGGATATCAGCGATGCCTTTGACGGTATCGGCAATCAGCTCATCGGTAATAGGCTGCGCCTGCGACCTCATGTAATAAGCGCTTGCAGGTTTTGACCGCATCAGGGCTGTTTTTGACTACTCTTGGCACAAAGTGCCGCCACTTCCTCATCCAGCCACTCTTCGCTGACACGCTCATGGATAAAGCCAAGTTGACGTGCTTTTTTGGCATCAAATACTTCAGCACTTAAAAAATAACGCTGCGACGCTCTAGCACCTAGTGCTCTATGACATAAGGGCTAATGGTTGCAGGTGCTAAGCCCAAACGCACTTCACTTAAGCAAAAATTTGCAATCTTAACAGCGATGGCCACATCACAAACGGCCACCAAACCCATGCCGCCTGCATAAACATCCCCTTGAATAGCCGCCACCGTTGGCTTTGGGACACTCATAAATAGTCTTGAGCATTTGCGCCAATTTATCCGCGTCCGCAAGATTTTCTTCATAGCTATAATCTGCCATGGCACGCATCCAATTGAGATCAGCGCCAGCACAAAACGCTTTACCAGCCGCCGCTAGCACAATGACACGTACGTCATCATCAGCACCAAGCTCATTGAATGCGTCGGTCAGCTCAGCAATCATCTCATCATTAAAGGCATTACGTATCTCAGGACGGTTCAATGTCACCGTAGCCACATGTTGTTCGATATTTACCAACAAGCTCTTATAATTATTCGTCTCTTTTTGCATGACTCGCTGTATTCCTTTTATATTGACTCAATCATATTGTAGTTTGATAAATGCCCTATGGCTGAGTGCTACTATTTTCTTAGCCCTATTTGTCTGCCACACGCCACTATAAACATAAATTTTGACTTTTTAATGACTGACATAGCTTAATAACTGATATAGCTTGATAACTGACATAGCCAATAGCGACTTTCAGACAAGCATTTATATAAACAGCTACATTCTAAAGACACCAAAAGTCGTCTCTTCAATCGGTGCGTTGTAGGCCGCGCTCAGTCCTAATGCCAGCACATGACGCGTATCAGCAGGGTCAATCACGCCATCATCCCACAGACGCGCGGTGGCATAATACGGATGACCTTGCTCTTCATACATTTCACGAATCGGCGCTTTAAATGCGGCTTCGTCTTCATCACTCCACGCCTCGCCTTTGCGGTCAAAATTATCACGCTTGACCGTTGCCAATACTGAGGCGGCTTGCTCACCGCCCATCACAGAAATACGCGCATTTGGCCACATCCACAAGAAGCGCGGGCTATAAGCGCGTCCACACATGCCGTAGTTACCAGCGCCGAACGAGCCACCGACGATGACGGTGAATTTCGGTACTTTGGCATTGGCCACTGCCATCACCATCTTGGCACCATGACGAGCAATGCCTTCGTTTTCGTATTTACGCCCAACCATAAAGCCAGTGATGTTTTGAAGGAATACTAATGGGATTTTGCGTTTACAGCACAGCTCAATGAAGTGGGTGCCTTTTTGTGCCGACTCACTAAATAAGATACCGTTATTGGCGATAATACCAACAGGCATCCCTTCGATATGAGCGAACCCACAAACTCAGCGTCGTACCAAAGCGCGCTTTGAATTCATCAAACGCACTGTCATCAACGATACGAGCGATAATTTCTCTGATATCAAATGGCTTGCGCTTATCGGTTGGAATCACGCCATATAGCTCTTTGGCATCATAACGTGGCGGACGCGGTGTGATTTGATTGGGAATGTGCTTGGCAGGGACGGTTCAGATGACTGACGATATTACGGGCAATCGATAACGCGTGGGTATCGTTTTGCGCCAAATGATCGACCACGCCTGACAGACGGGTATGCACATCGCCGCCGCCCAAGTCTTCTGCTGTGACCTCTTCGCCCGTTGCCGCTTTGACCAGTGGCGGACCACCCAAAAAGATGGTGCCTTGATCTTTGACAATAATAGATTCATCACTCATGGCGGGCACATACGCACCGCCAGCCGTACAGCTGCCCATCACCACCGCAATCTGTGGAATACCTGCCGCACTGAGATTGGCTTGATTAAAGAAGATACGACCAAAATGCTCTTTATCAGGGAACACCTCATCTTGATTGGGTAAGTTTGCCCCGCCCGAATCGACCAAATAAACACATGGTAGATGGTTTTCTTGCGCAATTTCTTGCGCACGCAGATGTTTTTTGACCGTCATTGGATAATACGTGCCGCCTTTTACCGTGGCGTCATTACAGACAATCATACACTCGATGCCATTGATACGGCCGATACCCGCAATCACGCCAGCCGCCGGAATGTCTTCGCCATACATATCGTGCGCCGCCATCGGTGCCACTTCTAAAAATGGCGTACCGACATCAAGCAAACGCTCGACACGCTCACGAGGCAACAGCTTGCCACGCGCTAGATGCTTGGCTCGCGCACGCTCTGAGCCACCTTGGAGCGACTTTACGCAGGTGCACATATAAGTCATCAACGATCTCTTGCATAGCGGCACTGTTTTGCTGAAAGTCGCTTGAATTTGGACTCAGTTTACTGGTTATGATAGCGCTCATGATATCCCTTTTCTTTGAATACGTAAATGCGAGTAGCTTTTTATTTATTTTGACTCATTGTGTTAGTTTTTCTTATATCATCCGTCAATGAAAGAGAACATAAAGCGTTATGTGGTATAATTTGTCTCTCTGCTGGCTTACACGACAGAGGCTTGAAAAATTAATACAACACGGTACTCTTTGTAAATTGGATCGACTAATAGAACTTTAGAAGTAAATTGGACAAGTCTTTCTATAACCCCAACTCTTCTTTCATCTGCTCAATAATTTTATATTTCTGAATTTTGCCAGTGATGGTCATTGGATATTCAGTCACAAAGCGATAATACGTTGGCACTTTATAATGGGCAATGTGCTCACTACAGAACTGACGTACTTCTTCTTCAGTCAAGCAGCCAGGCTTCTTTAGGAATAATCCATGCGGCCAACACCTCGCCATAACGCTCATCGGGTATCCCAACGATTTGTACATCACGAATCTTTGGATGACGGTATAAGATAGTTTTCGATTTCTACCGGATAGATATTTTCTCCACCGCGAATGACCATGTCTTTACTACGACCGACGATTTTGACATAGCCATCTTCATCCATCGTTGCCAAATCACCCGTGTGCATCCAGCCATCTTGAATGGCTTCGCGCGTTTTAAAGCGACTGCCCCAATAGCCTTTCATCACTGAATAACCACGGGTAAGCAACTCGCCCGTCTCGCCTAACGGCACAATCTCACCAGTTTCTGTATCGATGACTTTTACTTCAAGCGCCGGCTGCACCAGACCTACGGTCGATACTTGCTTTATCAAGTGGCGTATGCTCATTGGTCTGGCAAGATACCGGACTGGTCTCTGTCATGCCATAAGCAATGGTGACTTCACTCATGTGCATCTTATCGATGACGCGGCGCATGACTTCAATCGGACAGCTAGAGCCTGCCATGATGCCGGTACGCAAGGTCGATAAATCAAAGTTTTCAAATTCAGGATGGTCAAGCTCGGCGATAAACATCGTTGGCACGCCATGCAGACCCGTACACTTTTCGTCTTCGACTGCTTGCAAGACAGTCAATGGCTCAAAGCCATCATTCGGATAAACGATACAACCGCCATGCGTGAGAATGGCTAAATTACCAAGCACCATACCAAAGCAATGATACAAAGGCACAGGAATACACAGTCTATCCTCTTCGGTAAGGTTCATCGCCTCACCGATGAAGTAGCCGTTGTTTAAGATATTTCGATGGCTTAAAGTCGCTCCTTTTGGCGTGCCCGTCGTACCACTAGTGAACTGTACGTTGATGGCATCGGTGTTTTTAAGCTGGGCCTGACGCTCGGCTATACGTGGATCATTGGCATCACCTTCCGCCATCCATGCAGAAAACTTTTGCATAAACCCAAATTCTTCATCGCTGTCTGGCTCATCAATCCAAATGATACGTTCAATCGTTGGAATCTCAACCAAATCCAGCTGTGTATAGTTTTTATGATAAATCTCAGGACACAGCTCGCGGATCAAACTGGCGTAATCACTGCTTTTGAAATGACGCATAAGCACAAGCGCCGAGCAGCCCAATTTATTCAAGGCATATTGCAACTCAAAAGTACGGTAGGCAGGATTGATATTGACGAGGATCACACCGACTTTTGCGGTCGCCAATTGCATCAATAGCCATTCAGCATTGTTATGTGACCAGATGCCGATGCGATCACCAATCTCCATGCCCATCTCAATCATACTACTGGCCAGCTGATTGACCTGCTGTTGCAGCTCTCGATAAGTCCAGCGGATGTTTTGATGACACACGACCAATGCTTCGCGCTCAGGATATTTGGAAACAATGGCATCAAAAAAATCACCGATGGTCGCTTCGATCAGCGGCACATCAGGGCCTTTATCATAGCTTTGGGTCAGGGGCGCATTTGCCGAGCGAGCGCCCATATTGATACTTGGTATACTTTTTAGAATGGTGTCGAAATCGGGGATATGAGTCATAACGAGTCCTTTCGTTTTACTTTTATGGTACTTATTGATGGCCTATAAATATATCACTCTTCCTTGAATAGACCTGAAATAGCATTAGCTACTATACCGCCATAAATGAAAGCCTGTCAATAATATCAATACAATACGTATCATTTAATTGATGGCTAAAAATAATAGTTCAGTAAAAGATAACACAAAAACATGGCAAATATTTGACACAAAAAAGCCAACCTTACTATTGCTAATAGGGTTGGCTTGACCGTTATAACGCGCAGTACATCAGCTGATCTCAGGTTTGGCTGGTAAGGCTTTTATTTTTAATACAGCTGCTATGCTTTGGGCATTGCTGGCGCTTTGATGGTCACCGTGGCAATGATGTCACCCTTGTCATCAAGCAAATCCATAATCAGCTCATCATCACTTTCGCTAGTGACTTGCCAATTACCATCCGCTCGCGGTACGCCTGTTGCCATCACGGAGATGGCTTTGTTTTTCAGGCGAATCATAGGCGGCTTATGGTCATAGCCACCGTGCTCGTGACCCAAGATATCATCGGCAATGGTCGCCGCTTGAGCGCGCAATGGGGCGACATAACGACAGGCAACACCATTGATAGACATGCAGTCACCAATAGCATAAATGTTGTCCGTTGTGGTACGTAACGTGGGCGCGTCCACCACGATACCAGTACGGCGATTGAACTCAACACCCGCAGCAGCAGGTAATGTGTCATCAACGGTCAGACCAGTACTGGCAATCACATGATCAACCATCAAGGTTGCAGACTGTTTGGTATCTACATTTTCTGTGATCGATGCCACTGGCTCGTAGCGAACTTGCAGCTTACCCTCATCATCACCATTGTTGATACGAGTGACGTCAGACACCTGATATCCACCCAAGAAGTTAATACCTTGTGATTTTACAGCTTGGGCGATACGAGCGGTTGCTTTTGGCGGTAGCATTTGCGACAGTGGTGCGTCATTTAAGTCAATCAATGTCACTTCATGACCGGCTTTCAATAAGTCTTCGGCAATCTCAGTTCCAACCATGCCCGCTCCGACGATGGCGACATGCTGACTGCCTGTTGCTAGCTTTTCTTGAAGCTGTCCAAAACGCTCAATATGATTGACGTGCCAAACCAAATCCTGCGGCAAGCTTTTGGGGAAAATAGGATGCGCGCCCATCGCCAGTACCAACTTGCCATAACTGATAGTGGCATAATCCGTGTTGGCTGGATCTGGCCTGTTAGCAGAGATGAGTTGTAACTGTTGAGTGGTTGTATCAATATCTGTGACCTGTGTATTGGCAAGCAAAGTCACTTGCGCAGTCTTTGCCGCATCACTACCTGTCGCCCGTACCAAATCTGATGCGCGTTTGTTTTGGCTGATCGCCATTGTCAGCATGGGCTTGTGATAGCGATCACCATTATCAGATGTGACCAAGGTAATGGGAATCTCTGCATCTTTCGCACGAATGGCATCGATGACGTGCCAGCCTGCCAAGCCTGCACCAATGATAACGACACCTTTTTTTGTTGATATTACCGATGTTACCGATAGGTTTTCTGCGCTCATATTGACTCCAATAGAAATGGGAAATTATTTTAATTATCAAGAATAATGACCGCTATTGTATCAGTAAACAGATGAACACTCACATACGTATCCAAATTGAACTTCTAGGGCGTTTCCTCAATTCAATCGATAGTCAGTCAATCGTCATCTAGTCGATTTCGAACTCCATACGTCGTGCCGTTGCTTGCATCGTTTGGCTATCTATCAACTTCTCAATACAATACAAGCTAGCATGAATACCTGCACTTATTCCTGCTGAAGTTACCAGCTTGATTATGGCATCACTCGCATCCACAAAACGGGTATTGGTAATGACTTCAACATTAGGATAAGAGGCTAAATTATCTAAGTCCATCCAGTGTGTTGTCGCTGACTTGCCAGCAAGTAATCCAGCTTTAGCTAACAATAAAGCACCCGTACAAACTGACAGTGTTAATTCTACTTGCGTTACTTGTGTAATAATCCAATCAATAACCACTGAATTATTTATCTCAATCTTTTCCGCACCATAACCACCCGGAATAACCAAAACATCAATATTGGGATGATTGGTAAAACTATAATCAGGTATAACAGTTAAACCATTTCTAGCGGATATCGGCGCTTGATGTTCGGCAATAGTGATGACGTTGAAATGCTTGTCACTGCTATCGTTCTCGGCCAATGAAAACACCTCAAAAGGTCCTGCAAAGTCTAATACTTCGACTTCGTTGAATAGTAGTATACCAACGGTCCGCTTTAGCGTCATAGTCAATCCTAACTAAGTTGATATTGTTAAGTAAAATTCAATCCACCTGTATCATAACCACTATCTTGTTGAACTTATCTAGCCAACCAGCTTAGCCATTTCATCTGCCTTCGCCGTTTGTAGTCGCTCTAGTCCTGCTACTATGCCCGCTCTATTATCAGCAGTCTTATTTTGGCTCAGCTTAAACTGTGCTTGAATATCTGTGATATTGACGCGAATACCGACAATCGCTCGGCACATAGCTTCAATATAATTTTCTGGTGCATCATCAAGTGACTTTTTGAAAACATTGGCGTCAAAATCTTCGTAAACTGATATAGATATTTATGAACTTAATATGAAAAAAGAAACTGAACGAGAATTGCCCTATTTAAGATAGATTTTACCTATCTTAAATAGGGCGTGTTGAACATTGGAAATAAAATGATGACAAAAAGATAGCGAACAAGCAATCTTTAAGTTCTCACACCAAAAGATCTCATTCGCTATGCCTCGCTCCATGCGCAAAGATGAACACTAGACAAGACTAAAACCTACCTTACTAGAACTGAATAAAAAAGCTGGTTTTATTTGATTACTGAATGACGGTCACATCAAGCGTAACGCGGCGGTTAGGTTGTAAGCAGTCAATTTCTTGCTGACGTGGCAACGCGGTTGAGCATTGTTGAACGGGCTGAGTTTCTCCCGCACCTGTCGCTATGATGTTGTTCGGGTTTATACCTTGACTAATCAAGTAACCACGAATCGTTTGAGCACGCTTTAGTGATAAATTCATATTGTAGCTGTCATCACCTTTACGGTCGGTATGACCTGTAATGATAACTCTAGTCTCACCAAGCTGTTGATACTGTCTAAGCTTCTGAGCCAGATCTACAAGCTCACGTTGACCTTGTGGCAAGACGTTTTGCGCTTCTGATTTATCAAACTCAAATAGAGCGTCAGCCCCTAAGTTGATACGCTCCTTAATAGGTGCTGGAACTTGAACTTCAACAGGTACTTCAACTCGTTGAACAACTGGCGGAAGAATGATGGGAGCTGGTGGAGCAATGATAGGCTTTTTCGGCGGACAATCAGCTGGGCTCCAATAAAATTCTTGAGCCTTATACTGCTTATCAAAAATGACTTTATACTGACAAGTTTTCATCGTCTCATCTGGCATGTAAAACTTCATAATATAGTCCCATTCGCGAGCATAACTGCCTTCGCTAAAATGAGGAAAACCAATCAATTGATAAAGCTGATTTTTGCTAGCGCCAGGTTTTATATTAGATAAATTTTCGCTATTAGGAAACATCCCTTGTTTTATCCAGGCTTTATCAAGCTCTGGAAAGACGATATCTTGTTGTTGAACATCGCCTTCATCAGTGATGTTTTGACTTAGATATCGGGTGCCCATACATCCACTCATAGCCAACACGGCTAAGCCTAAAGCGCCTAAACCTGCAACTTTACTCACATATTGATTTTTCATAAAAGTGCCTCTTAAGGTTAATCAAGTTATTAAGGGAGTGCACCTTGTATGGATACAAGATGCAAAACAAAACAGCAAATTACATTTAATACTGGTTCTAAAAATGGAAGCCTGCGCCCACTGAGCCGCCTGCATTACCTTGAGTATCTGCTGATCCGTTCACTTTAATTACCCAACGACCATTGTCGGAAACTTTTGAAACACCAACGGCAACAGCACTCTCGCCATTGAATGTCGAAACACCGCCACCAACCATAGATTTACCTGGTAGGAATGACTGAGGTATTGAAGACATGGCCATTGCTGCCGAAACACCAGCGTTAGCCTCATCTGCGACATCGTCAATTCTATAGCCAAGATTATTAATAGTATTGTTAATGGTATTACCGAAAGCGTTTAACTGACCACCATTAACCGCCTCTTTACTACCATCAGCGATCACACCATCAGCAACACCTGTGACCACTTTACCACCAGCATTGATACCGTCTACGGTAATACTTGGGCCATCTTTTATGGTAACGCCATTGTTATTAATAGTAGTATTGCCAGTCGTTACGCTATCAACTTTCAAATCTTTATTCAGATCAAAGCTAAGCTCATTACCGTTCGCAGGTTTGGTTACGGTAATGTTGCCATCTTTGTTATTAAAGTCGATTGAGCCACCATTACCAACGTTGGATTCGTTGGCACCTTGAGCAGTGACATTAAAGCCTTTGTTAGCCCCAGTAATTACCTGATTCAACTGACCAACGTTGACCGCGTCGCTATCGGCTACACCAGCGCCGACATTAGTAATGATATTACCGCCATTATTGAGACCCGTATTGCCAAGCTTAACATCGTCTTTAGGGCCACCAGTAATGGTTAGACCATCATTATTAAGTTTGCTATCGCCTGCGGTCACACTATCAACGGTAAGATCTTTTGAGGTTTCAACCTTATAGTCAGTAGAACCATTTTCATTGGTGGTTTGAGTGACAACGATGTTATCACCCTGCGTTACAGTAGATTTGGCTTGAGTGACGGCAGTACCAACTGATTTTATGGCTTCATCAATAGTGTCTTTACCAGTGCCACCAATGTTAGTGTTGGTTATAACCCCATCAACGTTGGTTGCGTTACCTCCTAGGATATTAGTAATGGAATCTGCAGTCGCATTTAACTGGCCGCCATTGACAGCGTCTTTACTGTTTTCGGCAACGATACCATTGCCAACATTCGTTATTGTATTGCCACCATTATTGAGACCATTGGTTGAGATATTGACATCGCCAAAGGTTGCACTGTCTAAAGTGAGGTCTTTATTTAAATCAAAGCTAACGTTGCTGCTATCTGTATCTTTAAAAACGGTAATGTTGCCATCTTTATTATTCAAATCAACGGTAGAGCCAGGCGTTACAGTGCTACTATTATTACCTTGAGCACTGATATCAAAGCCCTTATTGGCATTACCTACTGCATCATTTAACTGTCCGAAGTTCACCGCATCGCTGGCTTCAGTACCGGCAGCGACATTAGTGATTTTATTGCCTCCATTGTTAAGGCCGTTGCTGCTAAGTAATACATCGCTATTGTTAAAACCAAAGCCGTTTTGATTGACAAAGGTATCGCCTACTAGTAAACCGTTAGATGAGATATTGGCACCACCAAAATCAGCACTATTAAGATCGGTTAAGTCCTTGGCCATTACAAGGTTTAACTTGTCACCGTCGCTGTCAACACGCAGGTTTGCGCCAGTGCTATCAGCAGTATCAGCCAATTCACCTTCGATACTTAGCGTTTCGTTAAGCTTTTTGGCAATAGTGTCACCAGTATTGCCGGCAAACTTTAAACCGTCCTGTAAAGTCGCCACTTCGATATCGTCGATGACGATACGGGTGATGCCATCTTTTCCATCAACACCTGGCGCGCCATTGACCACGCCGATTATACCGTTAGCACCATCAGCACCAGTTAGACCGATAGTACCGTCTTTACCATTGATGCCAACACCTGCGATACCGTCAGCACCGTTGACACCGATGCTACCATCTTTGCCTGGTGCACCGTTTTGGCCTGGACCACCAACGTTTAAGTCGCTTCCTAGAGAAAAATCGATTTGGTTATCTGATACGGTAGTAACGATACTGCTATCAGTACTATTATAAGTAACTGTTTCGCCAAGTTTGACCACATCATCGTTGCCATTATCGGCAGCAATTTTGAAACCTAAGTCTGTAATATTGGTATTAAGCGCACTCAGCTGTTCTTGAGTGGCCGCTTGGCCACCCGTGTAGTCAGCATTGGCATCAAAGGTGGTATTGGTCAAACCTGAAACTGTACCGACATTGCCATCAATGGCGATAGGGTTATCTTTACCGATGCTAATAACATCGGCTAAGCCGAAGTCAATGACGTTACCCGTTTTAGTGACCGTAATATTGCTTTCACCATCAGCGGTACCAATATCAATAGTGTCACCAGCTTTAACAGCTGTACTACCATCACCATTGCTCTGTAAATTAAAGCCTTTATCTAACTCGGCAATTGCAGCGCCAACGTTATTGTTATCTACGTTATTGACAGTATAAGTTGGTGCGGTAACCGTACCAGTAGTTGGGTCAAAGGTTGCACCGCCACCTAAATTAGTCGTTATTGAGTCAGCGACTGCATGTAACTGGCCACCATTGATAACATCAGTACTAGTATCATTGATATCCCCATTGGCGACGCGAAGTATTTTGTTATTACCGTTATTTAGACCCGCATTAGTCAGCTGGACTGTGCTATTAGGGCCACCTAGCAAAACCATACCATCATTATTAATGTTGTTATTACCTATCTCTATATTACCTGTACTCGTTAAGTCAATTTCTTTAGCGAGTTTTATGTTCAGAGTCTTACCAATATCATCGACAACCACGCCGATATTACCAGCAGTTAAATCTAAAGGATCTGTTACGCCACCTTGAATTGCAAGCTTTTCATCAGTCTGAAGATTGATAGTTGCATTGGTATTATCTCCAGTGAAATTTAAGCCTGCTGCTGTTGCTTGCATACTGAATCCAGCCGCAGCTAATCCAATACAAATAGCGCTTGATCTTAATAGGTTTGCATTTGCAGTTACTACTGCTGATGTGACTGAACTGGAGCTCACTATGCTATTGGATGACTTTCCCTGACTTTTGGCATATTCTGCTACGGCTGTAAAACAGCCAAGTGAGCGGTTCCAAACAACTTTGTAATTACGATTCATAGTAAACTCCTTTTCATTGATAAAAACGCTAGAAATAGCTGAATAAACATCTTTTTTGGCTATTAGAGACAATATTGGAGGGAAACATTTAATAAACTTAATTCTATTAATAAGTGTTTTAAATGTGTCTATAAAGTGAATATATATATTCAATATATAAACTATTGTTAACATCATAGCGTATTTAGCCATAACCCGAAATGCCGTTCATCGGATTAATCGTTCTTTTAATTAAAGTATTCATACCGTTAGTCGGATGAGAACCTCTGATGTCTACTTATGGACAAACAAATTGACATTGATTTTTTGATAAACAAAAGTTTTTCTTAAATATCAATAGTGACTGAATAGAAGAAGACTAGGGCCTGTTGAACATTCATAATTTAAGCCATAGATAAGCACAAGCGAGTGCCACCGTATTCTCATAACTTTGCTTGAGCTTATCAAATCTTGTGGCAACTGCCCTGAATTTTTTTAACGTAGCAAAAGCGTTTTCTACGAAGTGGCGAGATTTTTACAAGTGCCAGTCTATATGGCTATTGGTGGACTTAGCATGCTGTTTACGAGGGATATTAGCGAGGTGTTTAATAAACTTAATTATAGTAATAAGTGTTTTTAATGTGTCTATATATATTATATTGAATATATATAGACGCATTTACGCATAATTCGAAATGCTTGTCATCGGATTAATCGTGGTTTTGATCAAAGTATTTACATCATTAGTCGGATGAAAACCTCTGCTGTCTACTTATGGATAAACAAATTGACATTGATTTTTTGATAAACAAAAGTTTTTATTAAATATCAATAGTGACTGAATAGAAGAAGAATACTAGGGCCTGTTGAACATTCATAATTTAAGCCATAGATAAGAACAAGCGAGAGCCACCGTATTATCATAGCTTTGCTTGAGCTTATCAAACCTTGTGGCAACTGCCCTGAATTGTTTTAACGTAGCGAAAGCGTTTTCTACGAAGTGGCGAGATTTGTACAAATGCCAGTCCGTATGGTTATTAGTGGACTTAGTATTCTGTTTATGAGAGATATTATTGAAGCAACCCGCTTGTTTGATATGTACTTGTAGCGCATCAGAATCATAGCCCTTATCGGCACATAGAACGTCTGTTTCGCTTAAATCTATCTTATCAATTAAGTCTGGAGCTACCTTTACATCGTGAGTCGTACCATCTGATAAGATAAAAGTAATAGGGTTGCCATGAGCATCAATCGCTAAATGAATCTTGGTCGCACGTCCTGCCACACTTTTACTAGTGCAAACAGTGCAATCAATTTATTGCTACGAAACCCATGTTGGTAAGCTTTGTAGACAGTGTTGGACTTACCAAAATGCTCGGGTAAGTCACGCCAAGGGCAACTTTATATACTCGTTACTAGTAGGTAAAAACAAGTTTAGGCTACTATCAATGTCACTAGACCTTAAAAGTTTTTAGGGGTGTTTAATGATTCAAAATCTTCGATAAGAACAATTGCGCGCGATCGCTTTTTGCCCCTTCAAAGAACTCATCCTTACTACAGTTTTCGACGATACTACCTTCATCCATAAAGATGATCCGGTTGGCTACCTGACTGGCAAAACCCATTTCATGAGTCACACACATCATGGTCATGCCATCACGAGTCAGCTCCACCATGACATCGAGTACTTCTTGAATCATCTCAGGATCAAGCGCCGAGGTTGGTTCATCAAACAACATCGCCACTGGATCCATCGCCAGCGCACGAGCAATTGCTACTCGCTGCTGCTGACCACCAGATAGCTCTGCTGGATATTTGGCGGCTTGTACCGTCAGGCCGACGCGGTCTAAATACGCCATTGCCTTTTGCTTAGCCTCAGATTCTTTGCGTCCCAACACTTTGATCTGCGCCACGGTCAAATTATCAATAATAGTCAAATGCGGAAACAACTCAAAATGCTGGAATACCATGCCGACACGGCTACGTAATTTGGGTAAATTGGTCTTTGGGTCACCAACAGAGATGCCATTGACCATAATCTTACCTTTTTGAAAAGGCTCAAGTCCGTTGGCAGTCTTAATCAAAGTCGACTTACCACTACCCGATGGGCCACAAACAACGACCACATCGCCTTTATGGACATGGGCGGTACAGTCCTTTAGCACCTGAAAGTCGCCATACCATTTGCTGACATCACTCATTTGAATGACTATCTCGTCGCTCGCATGACCATTATTGGTGACCAGTCCACCAAAAGTATTTATATACGTATCAGCATTGCTCATCACTGGCTCCTAACCACATTGTTTTTGATAGTCTTCATTAATAATAATCATTAATAATCGTTGTTAAATAAAAGTCTTAAAATTGAAAAGCATTGTTTTAAGTATTATTAAAACCTTAACCTTTTTTGCAGCTGTTGCACACCAATCGATGCGCTCAAACTGATGACAAAATAAACCGCACCCGCACCTAAGATATAAGGCGTCAACAAGCCCATCAGCTCACCACGCACATAAGCGGCGCGGAAAAAGTCCGTCAGGCCAATGGCAAATACCAATGTCGTGTCTTGGAATAAAATAATACATTGCTGCAAAATCAATGGCAGCATTTTGCGAAAAGCTTGTGGCAAAATCACCAAACGCATGGTTTGTCCATAAGTCATGCCCAAGGCTTTTGCGGCATTGACCTGCCCGCTACCAATCGATTGAATACCCGCCCGTACCACTTCTGAGAAGTAAGCGGCCTCAAACATCATAAAGGCAACCACACAAGAGGCAAAAGCGGCATCAAGTTGCAGATATTTACCTGCTATCCAAAAATAAATCATCGGTACGGCAAAATAAAACCACAGTAGTACCAGTAGCAGCGGCACAGAACGAAAGTAATTGACGTATAACTTCGCAGGTATCTCCAGCGCTTTGATACCAGACAAGCGCATCAGGGCCAATACCGTTCCTAAACTGATACCCCCAATAATCGCCAAAAATAGCACTTTTAAGGTGGTAATCATCCCGCCCATCAAGCCGGGATACGCCGTTGCCAATTCGGTCATCATGTTCATTTCTGACCTCCTGCAATCAGCCCAGGTACTCGCAATTTACGCTCAATCAAACCCATAATCGCAATCAAGGACAGATTAAAGACCAAATAGACAATCGTCGCATAGGTATAAATCTCGATGCTGTTTTGGGTATACTCACTAATGGTTTTGGTTTGGCTAATCAGCTCCATCACCCCCACTAATGAGGCAACAGAAGCGTTTTTGAAGCAGTTGGTCAGCTCAGAGCTAAGCGGTGGCAAGATGATACGAAAAGCCTGTGGTAGCAACACTTCCTTGTAGACTTGTGGAATACTAAAACCTAAGGCATAAGCCGCGTTAATCTGACCGTCTGGCAACGACTCGATACCCGTCCGTACCTGCTCGACGATACGCGCAGCCGTAAATAAACCAAGACCGATACTCGCTGATAGCATGGCTGAGGTATTTGGTGACAAGCCCTTATACCACCAATCTTGTATGGTAGGCGTGAGCCAACCTGGCGCAATATAAAACCAAAAAAACAACTGAACAAGCAGTGGAATATTACGAAAAAACGTCACATAAGCCGTACCAATTGCACGTGCTGTCTTATTGGGCAAGGTGCGCATAATACCAAAGATCGTACCCACGACCATGGCGATAACCCATGCGATACTGCCAATCAATAGCAGCCAGCCAAGACCGGTAATCATCCAATGGATATAAAGCTCGTTACCAATACCAGTCTGCTCAAAGAGCACACCCCAGTTCCAGCTATAATTCATGCTTGTCTCTCCGAGCAGCGATTGAGAAGCCTACGCATCAGACACACTGTTTGTGTCAGTCTGAATACGTAAGCAAACGATGTTGAAAGACAACTATTACTGTGCAGGCGCGGTTTTTGGCTCCGCACTATCGTGAGGATTGGCAATCAAAGCTTTTAAGTTGTCAGACATCTCAAAGTTTAGATTGACATTTTTTGGTGGGATTGGGTTCAAGAACCATTTGTCATAAATGCTATTGATTTCGCCTGAGCTAAAGACATTGGTCAGAGCTTCATCGACCACTGCTTTGAACTCTGGATCGTCTTTACGCATCATGCAACCATAAATCTCAAACGACTGTGGCTCACCAACAATAACCCATTCATCAGGATTTTTTGCTTTGGCTTTTTCGCCCGCCAGCAGCACGTCATCCATCATAAAGGCATCAGCACGGCCGCTTTCTAGCATCAAAAATGCTTCGCCATGATCTTTTGCGGAGATGATATCCATTCCCACTTTATTATCATCGTTGTACTGACGGATGTAACGCTCTGAGGTCGTACCCGCTGTGGTAACCAACCTTTTACCTTTTAGATCCGTAAAATCATTAATACCTGAGTCTTTTTTGGTGAGTAGACGCGTACCGATTTCAAAGAAACCATTAGAGAACGCCACTTGTTTTTGACGCTCTTCGTTATTGGTGGTTGAGCCACACTCAAAATCAACCGTACCGTTTTGTACCAGTGGAATACGCGTTTGCGAGGTCACCAAGTTATAACGAATCTTGAGATCTGGCATATTTAGCTCTTGCTTCACAGCTTCAACCACTTTCATTTCCAAATCATGCGCATAACCAATTGGCTGGTTAGGATCGTCAGCAATATAAGAAAAAGGAATAGAGGAGTCACGGTGACCGACGACGATGGTACCAGAGTCTTTGATTTTTTGGAGAGTGCCATTGGCATTTGAGGCGGCTTCGGTAGTCGTGGCATCGCCTGTTGCTGCTGCATCAGTCGGCGTTTGGCTACTGTTATTACAGCCGACTAAGCCGAGTGCCATAAAAGCAGCCAAAGTCAATGGTTTGGAGAGTAAATAGCTCATGAAATACATCCTTTTATCACATTATTGAATGAGTGCTTTGACACACAGGTCTTATCACTCGACCTTATTGCCACGCATCCATGTAGTTGTTGCTGTTGTTTATCACAATGCAACTTAATGTTACTGTACAACAAATTCGCGGGTGTGGGTAAATTTTTTTTAATAGACTGCTGTTTTCGTTGTTCTTACTCATTTGCCTCAATGACGACCCAGTAAATTCGGATGCATCGCCAATGACACTCACCGCTATTTTGTAGATTCATCCTGCCATTGCTCCGCCATAAATACGTTTAAACGGCTAAGCAATCTATAGCCAATCCTAAATGAAAGAGTTACAACCATTATAATGTATCGCTAAAACAATATTTTCTTGCTTGCTATGCCTTCGCAGACAGAAGCTACGAAAATATTATTCTCGCGGCACTGTATTTATTTTATAGTGGATTGACTAGAGGCTGTATAGCATTCACAAAATAGTCTCTGTCAGTGCCATGGTTGAAATCTATATAGTCCCTATATCAAAGACGATTGATAAATCACGAGCAATCCCCATAAAGTTAACAACTTCTTAATACTGCCAATGACCTATGACACAAGATATCCAAGTCCCCAATACGGACAGCCAAAACGCTGTCAATCATAATGACAATGACGTACGCCAGCGCTTCTTTATTGAAGACTCTCCCGTACGCGGTGATGTGGTGCGCCTATCACGCAGCTATGCGAGCACGATTGCCCAAAAGCCTTATCCTGAAGCGCTTAAACGCTTGTTGGGTGAAATGCTGACGGCAGCGAGTTTGCTCATCAGTACTGTTAAAATTAACGGTCGCCTATCTATCCAGTTGCAATCATCAGACAGTGACAGTTTGCTCAATTGGGCGATGGCAGAGTGCGACCAAGACGGTATCATTCGTGCCCTTGCCAGCTGGAAAGGCGAAACCGACGTGCAAGTGCAGGCGTGGGAAAGCTTAACGCATGCCAAAGAGGCATTTGCGGAACTGGGTGCGACGGGACAAGGTGTGTTGTTTATCAATATCCAACCTGACGGCGGTGAGCCATACCAAGGTATCGTCGAGCGTAGCCATGACAATCTGGCGGACTGCTTGGCACATTACCAAAAGCAATCGGCGCAGATTCCAACGTTGATTAACTTGGCATCTGATGGATTACAAGCGGGTGGCATACTGGTACAGATGTTGCCGCGTACGGCTGAAGAGACTTATGAAGTCGAGCAAAACCAAGACGCTGGTATCGATGATGACTTATGGACGCGCTTGAGTGTCTTGACACGCACCGTCAAAGCAGAAGAGTTGACCACGCTGGATGCCAACGAAATTCTGTATCGTTTGTACCATGAAGAAAACGTGGTGGCGCCCGACCCTGTATCGTTATCATTTGGTTGCACTTGCTCACGTGAGAAATGTGAGATGGCAATCGAGCAAATTGGCGAGGCAGAAGCTTTAGATATCGTCGAAGAGCAAGGCGGCACGTTTGAAATGGATTGTGGATTTTGCGGTGAAGTGTATAAATTTAATAAAGACGATGTGGCAGCGATATTTGCCGATTAATTTTTTATAAATGATTTAAATCTGTCTTTTTAAAACCCCTAAGTGTGATGCTTGGGGGTTTTTGTTTTTCGATTTTTAAAAAGGTGAGACGACTTTACGCTGAACTACCTTTATTCTTGATACCACTCTTTCATATAATTAATAGCCATCGTATTTATAGCCCGCCAGTCAGCTAAATGTTTTTTTGAAAACTGAATTCTTACATAGTTATTGTATTCAGGATACACATACTCCATTTGGCACATTCTATCTTGGTCCTCATTAACTGTAGGCATACAACGAATCATAAAAGGTGAGTTTAGATAGATATTTCCTATATAGTATATAAAGGGATTATCGCCTGATCCGATATATGCTTCTAGTTCATAAGAATCTTTATCAAGATCTCTATTCTCTTCCTGCTTGATATTTTCTATTCTAGTCGGTATATCAGCACCTTCAATCTTTGAATTTCTAGCTGCCCAACGAAACTGTATGATATCGTCGTCATGTTCCAAAACGTTTGGGTCTTTGTCATTGTTGTTTAGCCCTCGACCACTTGGCCAAAAGAAATACCCATGACCCATATCTGTCTCAAAACTAGCATAACTACCTGTATCTGGCCTGACAATATGGTTTAGAGGAATAACGTATTTGTCACCCTCTACATCTACTTTAATTTGCGCATTAGGGTCATGTATATTTGGTTTTGCGCAGCTAGCTAGTAAGAGCAAACTGACTAAGCATAATGATATTTTTTTTATCATAAGTTTCTTAGGAAATAGAAATAAAACAGATGCTAATACAATTTTCTATAGCATAGGTATAAAAACGTTTGTTTCTCATAATGCCAATGCTAAACTTTTCGGATAAGAGTATATCCGAGGTTTGTCGGCATAATCGCTATGTCCATTGTCTAGCAACCATTCAACGACTTGCTCACGCACCCTTCTACTATGGATTAGGTTCATATGACTCACACCATAGAACACCGCTTTGTGACCATCTGGCACAAATAACGCATGTTCCTCGTCGTCCTCACCCAGTGCCGATGCGGCCGATACCAGACCATCACCCAAGAAGCTAGTCATTTTAGACTCATAATGTGTCTCAATTAAAGCACTGGCGACAAAATAGGTTTTGATACCACTTGGCAGACCCGCAGGATGTCGAAAGTCTTGTGGTAGCACGCTGCGACCCTCTAACGCACTCCAATCAGCATCACGAATACTGCCATGACGCAAATCAATAATACCCGCACTACGCATGTCACCAAGCTTGGCCAGCGAACCTGCAAACGGTAATTTGGCAATAACATCTTGTACATGATTGCCAATACGTTCTAGCACAGCACCATGATGCGGCGCACCCAAAGTAATCAAGTTACCCACGCGCATGATCCAGTCTAGGTGCTCTTGCTCTGCATAAAACAGCGCACTACGAGAGACCAAACCGCCCATACTGTGACCGACTAAGTCTATTTGGCTGATGTCAGGATTACTATCGACCAAGTCTTGCAGCAATTGAGAGAAGTTACGACCACTACGCGAGATACGCCGACCCGTATTATAATCAAGGTATAAAACTGTCGTATCTGGCTGACTCTGGCTGATGGCATCGCCCAGTCCTTTGTGTTCTTGCGACTGCCAACTCAAATGACTCATACACAGCCCGTGACATAGTATGACAATACGCCCTGACAGTGCTTGGCATTGCAGATTGCCCTCTATATCGTATAGCACCATCGGAATAGCCAGCGCATTTTGATGATTGACAAGATGGTCACCCATGACGCCATTTAATACATTCACCAGCTTTTTTAATGTGTCGGGCAGTGGCTGAGCGGTTTTTTGATTGAGGGTGTTTTTGTACAATCGCAGCACAGATGCTAAGTTTTTTCCTACCGTAAGCATCACATGACGTATCGTGCCATAGATACGCGCAGTGATACCGCGCGGCCAGTTAAGCAAATGGCGCTCATTAAAACGACCCAAAGGCCGTAAAATCACTTCGCGGTGGATGGCTTCTACAATGTCAGTGACCTCAACCACGCCCATGGTCGCCAGTTGTGCCAACCCTTCAAAGAAGTCAGTCATAGAAACAGGTGTCAGCGCTGTTTCATTACCATCATCTGCCAGTAGTTTGACCAAATCATCCACATCAATGGCTTCGAGCTGATCTATCTGCTCGTACAAATCACTGTGTAATGGCACGGTATTATCTGAGGCAAAATGCGCCGCCAGCTCATGCTGATTATTGGTGTTATGGTTAGCAATGCCATCACTGACACTATCGCTATAAAACAAGTTTGAACGGCTCATAGTATTCATCACATTGGTACATTAGATAGGCACATTACGCTGGCACATTCATCAAAAAGGATAATTTTATATACTATCCTTTAAATGCAGCAAATAGAAGAGAATGATTCGACTTAAATGTAGGTTGATTACCAAAGCGTTTGGCAGTCTACTTTTTAATATAAAGCGGTTTTTTACTGTCATAAAACCATCAAAAAATCCCAAGCGTTCACTTGGGATTTTTATTGGTTAACAGTTTAACTAAGCGTTAATTAAGTGCTTAGCAACTTTCTATGTTGTACTACTTTCGGTATCAAATGACTCTGCCAATATAACACCGCCATCTTCCTTAGTAATCATCACCGTCGCTGAGCGCGGTATACTGCCGCCAGCAACAGCACCCCATTTATTGCCGGGATGCTGAATATTAATAAAGAGGGTTTTGAAATCTGGGGTTAAGGTAATACCAGTCACTTCACAGCCTTCAGGACCGACAAAAAAACGTTTGATATTGTCGTTATTAGCCGCCATACCGACGCGCGTTTGTTGTCCTGCCGAAGTGGTTGTGATGGTGCCATCGCTGACTTTACCGGGTAGCGCGGCAAGTAGCATACAGTTAGTGGTATCCGTATAGGCGCCGTCATCGGTCTGAATCCACAACACGCCACGTGGATCAAAGTACAGGCCATCAGGAGATGACAGATCATTACTGTCATTTAATTGTGATAAGTTCTCTGCCGCCAAATTGTAAGGTGTGGCAAACAGATAAATATCCCACTCAAAACTCAGTGCTGCATGATCACCGCCTGCCTCTGCCCAGCGAATAATATGACCGTTTTCGTTGCCGCTTCGCTTACCATTCACTGTATAGCTTCGCGGGTTAGAAGCAGACAGCGGTTGGTCAGCTTTGACACCGCGATTGGTATTGTTGGTCAAGGTCACGTACACCTCGCCTGTCATCGGACTGACTGACACCCATTCCGGACGATCCATTTTGGTTGCACCAACCTTATCGGCAGCAGCACGGGCAAAGACCAATACTTCATCTTGTCCATTAAAAGGCAGTACGGTGTTGGAGGCATCCAAGCCATTTTGACCGTGGATCAGTGCTTTCCACTCGCCACTACCATCTTCGTTGAAAATAGCAACATACAGCGTGCCTTCATCCAGATACTTATCACCTGCTTTTAGACCACCGCCGATATCACTATTCGACCACGTAGCTTTAGACACAAACTTGTAGATATACTCACCGCGAGCATCATCACCCATATAAAAGACCACGGGTTTGCCTTGCTCAACTGGTGCATAAGCACAGTTTTCATGGGCAAAACGCCCCATGGCGGTACGCTTTTGTGAGATAGAGTTTTGATCAAAAGGGTCAATCTCTGTGATATAACCAAAAGTATTAAAACCATTACGGTAATCTTCAGTGGCATTTGTACCAGCAGCGGTCATATCCCAGCGTGAAAACTCGTCTGCTATGATGGCATCTTTAGTATTCGGGGTATGCCATAGATATCTTGAGCCTCGAGTGTCTTCTGGCGCGCCGTAACGCACCCGACCGTAGTTATGCCCAGCACTCAATTGGCTGGCGTCTTCCCCACGGGCAAATACGCCTAAGAAGTTTTCTTCTGTGGTCAGATAGGTGCCCCAAGGTGACAATCCTGCGCCGCAGTTGTTGTTAATGCCGCGAGTCTGGTGACCTGTTGGATCAAATTTGGTCTTCACCAAATCAGAGCCCGCTACTGGGCCAGTCAATTGCGCGGTCGTACTGCTGGTGACACGGCGATTGTATTTTGAATTTGGCACCATCTCATAGCCTTTGCCATCTGCTCGGCGCTTCATCTCAACCACTGCCACACCGTGACAGTTGACTTCACGGCGCACATCACTGGCAAGACGGCGCTTTTGAAATAGCGGAGCAGCATTCTGGTCGTCAATGACATGATAGCCAAATGGGCTTAACTCTTCACTGTTCACATATTCATGATTCATGACCAGCAGACCGCTTTCTGAGGCTTTGGCATCATAGGCGTTGCCTTTTTTGCCAAAGAACCACATGCCATCATGATTGTCGCCCATGCGCCACTCAAATGACTCAGCCGATTGCTCACGATTGTCTTTCCAATCTTCAATCCCAGACATGAGCGGTGTGCCAAGCGGTAATATAATCTCCGCTTTATAGCCTTCTGCCACCGTCATCGTCTCGGCAGTTGAATGCGCCACTGCAGTAAACTTCAAGGTTTCAGGACGTTTCAAATCACCCTGTGCAGGGATCGCGGCATCATTGCCATTTCCTACGATAGGGCTGCTATTATTGTCATCGTCGTCACTACAACCAACCAACGGCAGCGCACCAAAAAACGCCGCCGCCGTCAATCCAGTGCCACCTTTCAAGATGCTACGGCGATTTAGACGACGACTAATAATGGTTTGAAAGTCGATATTATTAGTAGGATTTGAATCTTCAACGATTTCGTGGGCGTGTTCTAGCTTATCATTTAATGATGTCATTATCAGTCACCTTGCTGTTGGGCTGGATTGGCATAAAAGGTTTGGTTGCGGCTCTATAATTGTAACCGCCAGTGTACGAACTATGCCTAAGTCTAATGCCAGTTTGTGACAGTACGTTGACATTTTGAAATTGAGCTAACGAAAAGCTATATGATAAGCAATGCGCTGACATAAAAAATCCCAAGCGCTCATTGGAGGCACTTGGGATTTTTGATCAGATTTATTTGGTTAAAACCATATGGTACTACCGAGCTAGAACCTTATCGAACCTCTACCTGCCACTCATGGTCACCCAGCTTTAATGTCAGTTTATCATCTGCTTGCAAGACACCAACGCCACTTGGTGTACCGGTCATAATGACATCACCTGCTTGCAAGCTAAAAGCATGGCTAATTTCGGCAAGTAACTCGTAAACCGGAAATAGCATTAAGGCGCTATCACCATCTTGTCGCAGCTCATCATTGATGGTGAGTTGATAATTTACTTGGCTAAAATCACCAAACGCTTGTGGCTCAAGCCAATCAGCTAGTACGCACGCACCATCAAAACATTTAGCACGCTCCCATGGATAGCCTTTTTCTTTCAGCTGGCTTTGTAGCTCGCGTAAAGTCAAGTCAAGCCCCAATGTCACGCCGCCAATTGCCAGCTTTGCTTGTTCAACAGTAGCCGCCGATAGATCCGCTGCCAGCTGAATACATAGCTCCGCTTCATAATGAGTATCGCCATACACTGCTGGATTGGGACGAACAATATCATTACGCACACTGACCACTGACGAAGCAGGCTTCATAAATAAGATGGGTGATTTGGGGATTTCATTTCCCAATTCGCGAGCGTGCTCAGCATAATTACGGCCAACGCAGACTACCTTGCCGATGGAGGCTCTTACACTATCATCAAAACTGGCGATACTCGCATCATCATTGACGCTGGCAGCAATCGCATTGACTAAAGACACATGTGGTGATTGGCTCATACTAGGCGCTCACAGTAAATTATTGATATTTTAGTAAGGTAGTAGATGTACCGCGCTACCTCACACTACTTTTCTAACCCTATATTTCTAACACCATTTTCTTGATACATCACTACGGAATGGTATTGGTCACTACATCAGGTGGTACATAACTGGCATGACGATTCATTCTGTTTTCAAACAATCTAAAGCTAAATAAAATCACCCATGACAATAACAGATAAACGACACCAGCAGCAAAGAACAGCTCCATCAAGGTATAAGTACGCGCACTAATCGTACGAGCAACACCCGTGATATCCATCAACGCAATGGTTGACGCCAGCGCACTACCTTTTAGCATAAAGATTACTTCATTACTGTACGCTGGAATCACAATACCAAAGGCACGCGGCAAAGTGATGCGCGTCAGCTTCTGCCACTTCGACATACCAATCGCGTCCGCGGCTTCCAAGCTCACCCACTGGAATGGTTTGAATCGCGCCGCGAATAATTTCTGCCAAATAAGCACTGGTATTCATGGTAAAGGCAATGATGGCACACCAATACGCTTGGCTGAGCACCGGCTCCCATAAGAACGAATCGCGTACAGCCTCAAACTGCCCAAGACCATAATAAATCAAAAATATCTGTACCAGTAGCGGTGTGCCACGGAAAAAGAAGATATACAGAGAAGGGTAATATCTGTACCAACCAGTTTTTAGACAGACGCAATTGCGCTAAAACCAAACCAAAGAACAGCCCGATAACACCTGAGATAACGACCAGTTGGACGGTCAACACCGCCCCGCCTAGTAAGTCAGGGATACTGATCAAAAATGACCTGCCAATTCCAATCCATAGTATCTCTCCTCTATCCTATGGTCGATTGACGGTGGGTGGTTTGACGGCTCAGCTTTTTGGCATAACGTGCCGCTGGATTGGCGCGCCATTCAAGCCACATCATAAAGCCTGTAATCAACATGGTCAGACCCAAATAAATAATCGCCGCTGCCATATAAAAGGTAAATGGCTGCTGCGTGGACTGTGCCGCACGCGACGACTGATACATAATGTCTTTGAGACCAACCACCGATACCAAAGCGGTATCTTTCAGCAAAACCAAAAATAGATTGCCCAATCCTGGTAAGGCGATTTGCCAAACTTGCGGCAAGGTGACAGCGATAAAAAGTCTGAAAAGGACGCATCCCAATCGCTTGCGCCGCCTCTCGCTGTCCTATCGGAATCTCTTGAATAGACATGCGAAAGATTTCGGTCGCATAAGCACCAAAAGCAATAGACAATGCCATTACGCCGCCCCAAAAGGCACTGATCTCGACATAGTCGTTATAGCCGAACTTTTTGAGAATCGTCATCAGCAGTATAGAGCCGCCATAATAGATAAACAGTACCAATAACAGCTCGGGAATACCGCGCATCGTCGCTGTATACACAGTCGCAATCTTACGCAGCAGCCAGATATTAGACAGCTTAGCTGTGGCACCGAGCAGCCCTAAAGCCATGCCGATGACTAAACTGGTCATGGCAAGCTTGTATGGTGACGGTAGCGCCGCTCAGTAGTAGCGCGCCAAATCCTTGTAAATCAAACACAATTATCCACTCAGTCTCTTTATATTAGCAAGTTGCAAAATATGAGTTAAAAGAATCAGCATCAATGGCTGAGCGCTGCTGATAATCGTATTTTATCCCAAATAGACAGAGGTTCTTTGTCTCATAGATGGGTTCTTTGTCTCATAGATAGAGACAAAGTTGATACGATTATCACTGCGAAAATTGACACAGTAGAAATGAGCGCTGATTTTATCATAATCGCTGCGCGCTATGTTAATACTCACATGTAAAAGCTGTGCCTAAATAGACACTTATTTTCTTAAAAATGAGTTAAATCAGCCAGATTGATACCAACCAAGCAGTCAATATTGGTCGTTCCGGCAATTTTTATATTCCAAACACTTTTACAGCAGAACAAAAAAGGATATCGCTATTGAGGCAATATCCCTGTTGTTAAACTATAGTTGGTGAAACTTAAAAAAGTCACTCGTTGAGATTTGAAAATCTAACGCTTACTTGGCAGGATTTTCTGGCGTCTTAGCATTAGTACTGGTATCGGCCGTTGCGCTGCTTGCTGGAACCGCAAAATATTTTTGATTGATTTCATCATAAGTGCCATTGGCTTTGATATTGGCTAAAGACTGATTAATTTTTGCTTGTAACGCATCACCTGGGCGCACGGCGATGGCAAAATTATCATTGATATCAATCTCTTCGCCTTTGAGCCCATAATCACTGCCCGATGTCGTACCAAGCCATTCTAAGGCAGGCAGTTTGTCAGAGACCATCGCATCAACACGCTCTGAACCCAAATCCAAGAACGCATTGCTCAACGTATCATAAAGCTTCATATCAACTTTTGGATACGCCTTCTCAAGCCACTGCGAAGAGATGGTCGAGCGCTGGGCAGCAATAGAGTGTGAATCAATATCACTGCTATTGCTAGGATCAAAACTGCTGTCTTTTTTGGCCAAAAACACCAAGGTATTGCTAAAGTAAGGCTCCGTAAAGCTGACTTGTTGCTCGCGTTCTGGTGTGACCGACATGGCTGCCACAATCGCATCATATTTGCCCGCTTTTAGACCCGGAATGATGCCATCCCAATCTTGTGCAGTGATTTCACAAGTCATTTTCATGTCGGCACACAGGGCGTTGGCGATGTCTACATCGAAACCTCCAAGCGTGCCATCAGCATTGGTATAGTTGAAGGGTGCATACGCCCCTTCAGTACCAATGCGCAATACCTCACCCGTCACCGCTGTATCCTGAGTGACCGTATCATTCGCATCATTCTGACCATTACTACAACCTGCCAAAGCCAAAAGCATCGACATCGCCATGACAGGTACTGAAAAACGGCGTGCCTTTGCCTCATTGCTGACTGCGTTATTAGCGATTGCACGGTATTGGTCAAAAGGTTTGTTCATGATCGTCCTTGGTTTTTGCATGTGAAAATAAGGCTCATCGCTTTGGTTAGCTTGGTTGCTTGGATTAACCTTGTTACTATAATTAACGGCTATAGGCAAATACCCATAGCCGTTAATCCCAGCATTTATAACGCTAAGCTGCGATATCAGTTTGTGGCGGCTTCTGCTTGCGCTTCTGTGGCGATGACGGCATCACCTTCAACCACTGTGACTTCTTTTACGTCAGTAGTTGCCACGGCTTTTTGAGCGGCAGCCGTTGAGCTGGTGCCAAAATAGCTGCCAGTGATTTGGTCAT
This sequence comes from uncultured Psychrobacter sp., assembly GCA_963925435.1. Classification (GTDB taxonomy): domain Bacteria; phylum Pseudomonadota; class Gammaproteobacteria; order Pseudomonadales; family Moraxellaceae; genus Psychrobacter. The sequence goes on from CAWURQ010000002.1 coordinate 192,430, forward strand.
AAGTACCGTTGTCTTTTAGCTCAGCCAAAGCTTTGTTGAACTTGGCGACCAGTGGATCACCTTTACGAAACGCAATACCCATCGCATCTTCGTCAGTGCTGATTTCTTGTCCTTTCACTTCATAGTCTTTACCAGCTTCGGTTTTTAACCAATCAATACCTGTGACTTTGTCAGACATCATCGCTCGCACACGGCCTGACGTTAGATCCAAATAGGCATTGTCTTGGGTGTCATAGAGCTTGATATCTGCGTTGGCATGTTCATCTTGCAAATATTGTGAGGCGACGGTTGAGCGCTGTGAAGCAATAGGCTGCCCTTCCAAGTCTCCCACACTAATATCGTCACCTTTTTTACCGATTAAAATAATACCGGTATGGAAGTACGGATCAGTAAATTCAACCACTTCTTTACGCTCAGGCGTGATGGACATCCCAGCGATAATCGCATCAAATTTTTGCGCGTTCAGCCCTGGAATCAAACCATCCCAATCTTGGGAAATGACTTCACATTCTGCCTGCATTTGCGCACATAAAGCATCGACCAGCTCAATTTCGTAGCCAATCAACTTGCCATCAGCATCCGTATAACTGAACGGTTTGTAGCTTGATTCGGTGGCAATTTTTATGTTCATCGGCGCATCTGTCGTGGTATCAGCCGCAGCGTCATCCGTAGGTGTTGCGCTATTGTTACAACCAGCCAGCATAAGCATAGCAGCACTTAATGGCGCAAGCCAAAGTGTCTTGGTTTTTAGCATTTTGGTTTTGTGTGATGATGTCATGGATATTGTCATGTTTGCTATTCCCTTATGTTGCAATCAGAAGATGATGAACCAATAGAAAGTTATTGACCAAAGTTCGCTTGCTCAAGACGTGCCAGCTCACCATTACTACGGATTTCGCTAAGCGCTTTATTAAAATCGTCTCTAAGTGCGTCACCTTTACGAACAGCAATGGCAATATTATCGTCATTGTCAATTTCATCACCAACGATACCAAAGCCTTCAGGATTGTCTGCCAACCATGATTTGGCAGATACTTTTTCAGCCAATACCGCATCGCTACGACCAGATTTTAGATCCAAATAGGCATTGTCGTAATTGTCATATAAGCTGCACGGAGTTACCGTCTTTGCCTTCGTAATTATCTTGTAGATAAGCGCCAGGCGTCGTTGAACGTTGGCCACCTAGCGTTAAGCCTTGAATCGCCATAGGATCAAATCTGCCATTTGTATCGGTCAGCCACACCATCGTGTTAGAGAAATAAGGCTCGGTGAAATCGACTTTTTCTTGACGTTCAGGGGTAATCGACATACCCGCCACAACCGCATCATACTTTTGTGCCAATAGACCGGGGATAATACCGTCCCAATCTTGGGCGACGATTTCACATTTGGCTTGCATCTGTTCACATAAGGCATTGGCAACGTCGATATCGTAGCCTGCCAAACTGCCATCAGCATTGGTATAGTTAAAAGGAGGGTAAGCGCCTTCGGTCGCGATACGAATGGTCTTGCCAGACGTGTCTGCTGCCGATGCATCCGCATTGGTATCGGTGGCGTCATTGGCAGGTTGACTACAAGCACTTAGCATCAACGCGGCGGTAATGGTCACTCGATGACCACAATAGGCGAGAATTCGACATCGTACATTCCTTAAATTCTGATGGGTTTTAATGTAGGGTTCTGATATGTTGTTCTCTGACGTTCCTGCCAGACAAGCAAGATAGGTAGTAGGAGATACTAGCAGCCATCACTATCGGCCAGCTGTAAGCATTCTGATAATACCTGAGTAAAATATCAAAAACAAACATTTTACATACCAACTGTCATTAAACGGTAATAAACCGTCAGCTGTAATTACTGCGTGGTATTTTTCATTTTTAGATAGTTTTAGAATGGCAAGCTTAGGATGGCAGAAAGGTCACCATCCTAGATTTTTGCATAATGGCTATTTTTGAGTAATAACCAAGGATTGAATTGAGGGCACGCTCTAGGTTTAACGATGCGACGCCATGAAGTCTTTGACACGCTCAGAGGTGGGATTGTCAAAAACCTGTTCAGGGGTGCCGATTTCCTCAACCACACCTTGATGTAAAAACACCACTTTGCTTGATACTTCTCGGGCAAAGCGCATCTCATGAGTAACGATCAGCATGGTACGCCCTTCTTCTGCCAACTCACGCATGACCGCCAGCACTTCATTAACCAGCTCAGGATCTAAGGCTGATGTTGGCTCATCAAACAAGAGGACCTGTGGCTTCATGGCAAGCGCACGAGCGATGGCCACACGCTGACGCTGACCACCAGACAAATTCGCGGGATACGCATCTTTTTTATCGAGCAGACCGACTTTGTCTAGCAGTTTTTCTGCATCACTGATTGCTTGAGCTTTTTTGATCTTGAGGACTTGCGTCGGCCCTTCAATGATATTTTGCAAAATCGTCTTATGCGGCCACAAGTTAAAGTTTTGGAATACGAATCCTACGCGGGCGCGCAAACTTTCTAGCTGCTTAACATCTGAGGCTTGCAACTCGCCTGACTTGGCAGGTTTTAGCATTAGCTCTTCATTGCCGATCAGGATACGACCTTGGTTCGGGTTTTCGAGCAAATTAATGCAGCGCAGCAGGGTGGATTTACCTGAGCCCGATGAGCCCAAAATAGAGATAACATCACCATCATAAGCGGTGAGAGACACCCCTTTTAGCACTGCCAATGAGCCGTAGCTTTTATGGATGTCTTGTAAATCTAAGGCGATAGGCCGAGTCGGATTTTTTGCGATATCAAGCATGGTTTAGCAGACTTCCAATAAATATGAGTGAAAAATAGCCATATATATACTATTGGCATCAACCATAGCGTGGTTGTGTTATCGCTATGGTCGGTGAAAAGTAATATCGATACAACACGTACTGCTGGTGCAAATTTTTCTTGCTTGCTGTGCCTGCGCAGCTCGATGCTGCAAAAAATTTACACCAGCAATACTATAGCGACGTTAAAGTATTTCAACTATATGGTTCATAAGACAAAGAGAAAAATGTCATATTGTCTCTTATTACGCAGTAAAAAGGCAAATCTTGTATAGACTAGGCGGGTTACCAAGTTGGCTAAGCATCTGCATATAACTGACATAAAAAAGCCCAGACTGTCTTGACAGCGCTGAGCTTTATTTTATCACTTAAACTGACTGGGCGTGGTTTTATCTAAAAATGGTTTTTTTCAAACAGTACCAACGATTTTATAATCAAAGTTTAAATAGTCACTGTTTAAATAAGTACGGCCTAATAGGTTGAAACATGCTCTGAGCTTTCAGTGCCATCTAACATTTCCGAGTCATCAGCAGTCGCTACCGCTACATCATCATTCACTGCCACACCTTCATCATCGGCAGTCGCTACCGCAATATCATCATTACTACTTGCTGTCGCTGTGCCAGTCGCCTCTTCCTCTACTGCTGTCTGGGCATCAACGGCTGTCTCTGTTTCCATTGGCGCGTCGTCTTTTTTACCACAAGCACTGACCGTTAACGCCGCTGCGACCAATCCAACCGTTAACCAGCTTTTTTTGATAGTGCGATTTGTCTTAGCCATTTTTATTCTCCATTCATTTTCATTATGCTGAGGTTATGAGCAACTATCTATTTTATTGTCGATAGCTTTGGCTCATCGTGTTGATACTCACTATCTTGACACTTACTATACTGATGATTGGTTGTAGCGACCTTAGTAGTTACAACATAGTTCTGTTAGAGGTACGTAACGGCACACCTGCTTTTTGACTGGCCTTTATTGATGCTGATATCCTAGTACAAACCAGCCCAACTCAAACACAATATAGTGTGAATAGCATGAAAAAATGATTATAAATGCCTTATAAAGCAGGGGCTGTTCACAAAATCGTCTTTACTATCGGGTCAATCTCCTCTATGTTAAGTAGCATAATACCCTATGGGTACTGAAATCTCTTTGTGCTAATTTTGCTAAAACTTCGCCTTATTGGCGCTTGTATTTTTATAAAACATTTATCACTATAAGGAAAATAATTTATGAGTCAATCGAATACCACAGACATCGTCGCCTATATGCAATCTGTCGGCAAACAAGCACGAGCAGCCTCTCGCGCGCTTGCCGCTGCAAATACAGGCGACAAAAATTCAGCGCTCATGGCGATTCATGAAGTATTAAAAAACGCCAAACCAGCTATTTTGGCCGCCAATAAAATCGATATGGACAATGGTCAAAACAATGATTTGGATGCCGCCTTACTTGACCGTCTAGAGCTAAACGACGCCCGCTTCGATGGAATGCTTCAAGGTCTAAAAGACGTCGCTGCCCTGCCCGATCCTATTGGTGAAGTCACAGATATGACCTATCAGCCCTCTGGAATTCATTTGGGCAAAATGCGTGTGCCACTTGGTGTGGTCGGTATGATTTATGAGTCGCGTCCTAACGTAACGTTAGAGGCCGCTTCATTGGCATTAAAATCAGGCAACGCGATTATCTTGCGCGGCGGCTCTGAAGCATTTGAATCCAATCAAGCGATTGCCAAATGTATCTTAGAAGGTCTACAGAAAGTCGGTCTATCGGAGTACAGTGTGCAAGTGCTACAAACGACCGATCGCGCGGCTGTTGGTGAGCTGATTACCATGACTGATTATGTCGACGTCATCGTGCCACGTGGCGGTAAAGGTCTCATTGAGCGTATCAGCCGTGATGCCCGCGTGCCTGTGATTAAGCATTTAGATGGCAACTGCCATACCTTTATCGACAGTGATGCAGATGCTGATATTGCTATCAAAGTCAGCGTCAATGCCAAAACGCATCGTTACGGTACTTGCAATACCATGGAGACGCTATTGGTCGATGAGGCGGTCGCCAACGAGTTACTACCAAAGATTGCTGAAGCGATCATAGCAGCCGATGATGCGATGCAATTGCGCCTTGATGATCAATCACAAACCATTTTAAATGACAATGCGATTCTTAAAGGTCATCTGTCTGCCGCAACTGCTGAAGACTGGGACACCGAATACTTAGCGCCTATCCTAGCGGTAAAAGTCGTTTCAGGTATCGATGAGGCCATTGAGCACATCAACACCCACGGCAGTCATCATACAGATGTCATTATCACTGACAACTATACCAAGTCGCAACGCTTCATCCGCGAAGTAGATTCAGCGAGCGTGATGATTAATGCCTCTAGCCGTTTTGCCGATGGTTTTGAATATGGACTGGGTGCTGAGATTGGCATTTCGACGGACAAAATTCATGCCCGTGGCCCTGTTGGACTAGAAGGTCTTACTTCACAAAAATGGATCGTTTATGGTCATGGCGAGACTCGCGCTTAACTAATACCAAACCCAAAAAATACGATTAGCCGCTATCGTCGTCTCACTTCACGTATAATCTATAAAAAACGTCAGCCCAATAGCTGGCGTTTTTTATTAGCATCGAATATGTGACGCAAGCACCATAAGACATAACCACCATAAAATGTAACTACCATAAAATATGTGGTCTCCTCACTGAGACCTTTTTTAGGAAACTGAGCCTATGCAAAGTGGCAAGATTAAACACTGGAATCAAGATAAAGGCTATGGTTTTATCGATGTGGACAATCAGAGTGAAGACGTGTTTTTTCATGTGAGTAACACCCGATTGTCACAGCCGATCACTATTGGTCAAAGGGTGTATTTCAATAGTGAGCGCAATGATAAAAATCAATTACGGGCGACCGAAGTGACTTCTAACACATTGAGTATTTTAGACACCTCACCATCGCATCACACACCTCCCAATTCAAATACTAGCCGTCAAAATGACGCTAATAATAGACCATACAATAGTCGTCGAGACCACAATAATCAGCGCGGCGCCCACCATAAAAGAAGCGCCTTATCAACCTTATTCAGTCTAATAGCAATTATCGCGGTAGCGGTTTACTTTTTTGGCGATGTAAACTCTGCCTTTTTTGCTGAAGATAATGCGCAAGCCTCACTAACTCAGCCTGCATCCGAAAACTCAAAACAAGCCACAACAGCTAACATCACGGGTGATGCGCAAATAGACCATACCATTGCGCTTATTCAGCAAGGCGGGCCGTTTCCCTATCCTCAAAAAGATGGCACGACATTTTATAATCGCGAAGGCAGACTACCAGCACAATCACAGGGCTACTACCGCGAATATACGGTTCCTACTGTTGGAGTGTCACATCGCGGCGCACGGCGTATTGTCACGGGTGGCCATCCACCAACCGTTTACTATCTGACCGTTGACCATTACGATAGCTTTAGCAGATTACAGGTAAAATAATATGAACCAAGCCATCCACTATGTTAATCAAGACCACGTTAATCAAAACCGTATTAACCAAAACGGTACAGCAATAAGTACGAGCATTCCGGCACAGGCTGTTAACATATCTGTGAGTGGGGTACTGAATAAAGCCACATTATTAACACACTTAGCCCATGCCTGTGATTTCCCAAGTTACTTCTCACCTAACTGGGATAGTGCGTGGGACTGTTTAACAGACAGCGCAGTGACGCATCTAATACTAAATCTAACCACAGTAGAAAAAATAAATACCGAAGATTTCAACGTCTTTAAAAGCATTATCAACGATGCTTACAGAGATTTTGGTAAGCCGCAATTGTGGGTTATTATGCCCCCTGTTAATGAGGCTTGAATACTCATCATCGCCTAAACCTGAATTCGAGATAAAGCCATATTTATCCCGAATTCAGGTTAATTTATTTGTATAAAAAGGATTAACCTATGGAAATTACCTTAAATGGCTATTACACGCTGATATTGGCCACTTTAGTACTATTACTTGGGCGTGTTTTGGTAAAAAAGATTAAATTCTTAGAAGACTTTAATATTCCAGAACCTGTGGCTGGGGGCTTGGTCGCAGCAATTGTAGTATATGTTCTCAATATCGTTTGGGGATATAGCTTTAACTTTCACCAAGGATTGCAGACCGCGACCATGCTGATGTTCTTTGCTTCTATTGGTCTCAGTGCTGATTTTAGTCGCTTAAAAGCAGGTGGAACGCCATTATTGATTTTTACCATCGTAGTGTCCGTATTTATTGTGCTACAAGATATCGTTGGTGTAGCAATGGCGAGCGTACTAGGACTTGATCCCTTACTTGGGCTAGTAACAGGCTCGATCGCACTGACTGGTGGTCATGGTACGGCAGGTGCTTGGGGTATTACCTTAGAGCAAGAATATGGTGTGGTGGGTGCGACGACATTGGGTATCGCCGTGGCCACTTATGGTTTGGTCGCTGGTGGTATCGTGGGTGGTCCAGTGGCACGTCGTTTGATTCAAAGACTGGGTCTAAAACCGACTCTTGCCAATCCCAACCCCAGTGACATCGAAAAAGTCGCTGGCGCTCAGTCGCTATATAGCACCAAGCATGACGAAGATTCAGCGCACAGCAATAAAGAGATTTTTGAAAGACCTGATAGTATGCGTTTTATCACGGCTTCTTCTACGATTGAGACGTTGGCACTATTTGCAGCGGCGTTGGCTTTTGCCGATGTGATGACGCTTGTTGCCCAAGATACATGGTTTGAGCTGCCTACCTTCGTTTGGGCATTGGCAGGTGGCGTCATCATTCGTAACGTCTTAACCACTGTATTCAATTTTGATATGTTTGACCGCTCGATTGATGTGTTTGGTAACGCCTCTTTGAGTCTATTCTTGGCAATGGCATTGCTATCCTTGAAGCTATGGCAGCTGACTGATTTGGCAGGCCCTGTCTTGATTATATTGCTCGTACAGACCGTCATTATGATAATTTACGTCTACTTTATAACCTTTAAAGTGATGGGTAAAGACTACGATGCGGCGGTGTTGTCAGCAGGTCATTGTGGTTTTGGCATGGGTGCAACGCCAACGGCGATTGCCAATATGCAGGCGGTCACTGATCGTTATCTGCCTTCGCCTAAGGCGTTTTTGATTGTTCCAATGGTTGGTGCTTTCTTTGTGGATATCGTCAATGCCACGGTATTGCAGATATTTACCAAATTGCCGTTTATGTGAGCTGCTGCTGTCATAGAGTAAAGCTTGATTCAATGAAAAAACAAAAAAACCGCCTAGCACAAGCTAAGCGGTTTTTTGTGTTATATAACTTGCAGAAAAATCTGATTAATACTTACTGGTTTGTTGCGTAAACGGGCAACGCTTTACAGATCGCTTCTACCTAAAGTTTAATAGCTATCTAGCAAACAATAAATACCAGACATCGAAAAGCCCGCCAAGAATAGTCTTGGCGGGCTTTTGTAAGTAATAAGGTCATGACAGCTTATTCAATCAAACCCATTATTTAAACTTTTTAATTTCACCACTCTTCACACGAGCAACAAAGGAATTAACCTCTTTTTTCACAACCGGCATCAAGAAGTATAAACCGATGATGTTAAAGATAGACATCGCGAAGATGGCTGCATCTGAGAAGTCAATAACAAAGCTGAATTGTATGATGGTACCGATAACGACGAAGATAAGAAAGATGAGTTTATATATCACCTCGCCAACTTTACCTTCACCGAAAAGATAAGTCCAAGCTTTTAGACCATAATATGACCATGAAATCATTGTTGAAAAGGCGAACAATACCACAGCTACGGCTAGGAAGTACTGGAAAATCGGTGCTGTTTCCATGAAGGCGGCACGGGTCAGATCTACACCAGTGAGCGCTTGAGTTTGTAGATTTGCTGCTGTATTCACGCCAGATATAGTGATAACCAACGCTGTCATAGTACAGATGATAACCGTATCAATAAATGGTTCTAGTAAAGCGACTAAACCTTCGGTAGCAGGTTCATTAGTTTTTACCGCTGAGTGAGCAATAGCGGCTGAACCAATACCTGCTTCGTTAGAAAAGGTCGCACGTTTCAAGCCTTGGATTAATGCGCCAATAAATCCACCAGCCACACCCGCACCAGTGAAAGCACCAGTGAAAATCTCTCCAAATGCCGCGCCGATAAGATTGTAGTTTGCAACTAGTACGAGCACACCCATTGTGATATACAACAAAGCCATAAAAGGTACGACTTTTTCAGTAACGGTTGCGATGCGAGGCATACCACCAAGGATGACTGAACCGACTAAAACAGCTAAGCCAATACCAAAGAATAAACTGTAATCAGCAGGAATGCTAAAAGTAGAGCTCATTACTGCAAAGGCTTGGTTACCCTGAAACATGTTACCAGCGCCAAAAGCAGCCAATATACACATGAGTGCAAAACCAACGGCTAAAAACTTACCAAATCCACCCATACCACGTTCAGCCATACCGCGGCTCAGGTAGTACATAGGTCCACCTGATACGGCACCAGATGGTAGTATCGTACGGTATTTGACACCTAGCGTACACTCTACAAACTTGGAGGCCATACCGAACAGACCAACTATAATCATCCAAAAGGTAGCACCAGGTCCACCAATAGCGAGTGCTGCGCCCACACCTGCAATATTACCAAGACCAACCGTACCTGATAAAGCAGTGGCTAAGGCTTGAAAATGGCTGACCTCGCCTTCTTCTTTAACAGCAGGATTTGGATCGGTATATTTGCCTCTGACAATATCAAGAGATAACCCTACTTGACGAAACTGAATAAATCCAAAATAGACCGTAAATATGAGTGCTGCAACTAATAACCAACCCGCAATAAGCGGAAAGCTTACATCGCCGAGTGGCACTGAAAAGAAGATAAGATCTACGAACCATCCAAATGCACTGGCCATAAAACTGTCGAGACCTGCACCAAATGCTGCTAAACCTGACTGCTCAGCCTCCAGACCTGGCTCAGCTGCTTGCGCGAGAGTAGCGCTGAGTAGTAGCACCATGGCGATTAACGATTGTTTTTTCATAAACATCCTTGTCATAAAAATCACTTCCTGGTGAATTTTTAAATAATTTTGTTAAAGTCAATACTAAAAAAGCAATTTTTTATTAACAATCCGTACTCTTCTTAGTAATAAATTGTTAATGCTGACTATATATCAATAACAATTAATAAACAAAACATTTATAAGCTTTTGTTAATTAGAAGTCAAATTATCTTTTTAAGGTTACTATTCGAACCCAATCACTCTTATAACAACCATCAAAGTATATCGTTATTATCTTAGAATATAGATAAAGGACGTAGACATATTCTAAGATAATTTAATAGTCATAACGCAAAAAACCGCCTAGCAAAAGCCAAGCAGTTTGTTATCACATGCGTATCTATTCAGACATGCTCAGCGCTATATCGGCTATTAGATGCTGAATGATTTTAAATCAATAACATCTAATTTCTAGAGCGTAAACCCAATCACATTGAGCTTGTTCTCTTCTGCAAACTTAAATAACTCTTGAACATGATTTAAATTCTCAAGAAACGTATTCAAACCTTCTTGGCTCTCTGCTTCGTGGTGACCGATATCATGTACCAATTTTTTTAAGTCTGTCGCGGCAAACGCTTCGGCAATCTTAGGCACGACTGCCACATCATATAATAGTCCATCATGCTGCTCATGCAGAGACGTGCTGTTGTCTGCCAAAAATAACAGATCGCACAAGGCATAATGCCCCTCTCCCAACAGCTCAATCAATTCTTCCGTATAGTGTTCAAAAGACGCTTCTATTACATTCACATACTGGTTGTCGCGATTTTCTCTTAGCTCATCCAGTGTAATACCACCATTGAGCATACTTGCTAAATTTTCCTCACGAACACTACAAAAACAAAATGACATAGATGTAGAAATAGACATCGTATTTTCCTTATCTGTTATTAAAAATAAAAACCACCTAGCAGAAGCTAAATGGTTCTTTCTTCAGTTCAATGAGATTGTATAAAAGATAGGCCGCAGGTTAAGTAATCAATAGCGAGTATTATGTAAGTAAGATAAGTAAAACCCACAATCCTGAATGATTTACTGATCTATCTAGCTAGTTTATCTAGCATGGTCGAGAGCCATGCATTGTTATCTGCAATATACGTGTCCCCTATCGCTAGGATCTCATCAGCCGCTTGCACTGAGTCGGGATGATCAATCATCGCTTCTTGTATATACGTCTGTCCATGCGACACCATATCTACCATACTCTTGTTAGTCACTTCAAAATGACATTGCCAGCCAAGCACCCACGTACCTAATTCTTTATGCTTTGATGTTTGATAAACAAAACCTTGATTGGCCCATACTTGTGACGTTGCAATTGGCGTCGCGCCTTTGGGACATTCAAAACCATCACCATGCCAATGGAATACAGTGAATTCATTCTTTGGCAAATCTGCTAGCAGCGGATGCGCAAGCCCCTGTTCGGTCAATTGAATGGGCAGCCAGCCAACCTCTTTTATGCCCGATGGCGCAACTTTTGCCCCTAAACTATCTGCGATCAGTTGTGCACCCAAGCAAACACCAATCACGGTTTTTCCGTCATTAATACTTTGCTGAATGAAAGATTTTTCATCAGCTAGCCACTGAAAGTCACTTTCATCGTGAATGCTCATTGGTCCGCCCATAACGACTAACCAATCAAAACTGTCTTGCGCGGGCAATGGATCATTCTCATAAAAGCGTGTAACCGTAATACTATGGCCCCGACTATCTGCCCACTGCTTGATGTGGCTGAGTTCTTCAAAATCAACATGGTACAGCGCATGGATTCGTAGCGTCATCAAATACTCCTTTTATTAAAAAATAAAAACCGCCTAGCAAAAGCCAAGCGGTTTTTTATTTTATATAACCCTTAGTAAGGGCTAACTAATACTTACTGGTTTTTTTCGTAAACTGGTAATTCTGCACAAATCGCTTCTACTTTACCGCGTACTTCAGTAGCAACCGCTTCATCACCGCGGCTGTCTAGTACGTCACAGATCCAACCTGCCAAATCACCCGCTTGCGCTTCGTTGAAGCCGCGAGTAGTAATCGCTGGTGTACCGATACGAATACCAGAAGTTACGAATGGTGATTTTGGATCGTTTGGCACGGCGTTTTTGTTCACAGTGATGTGCGCTTCGCCAAGCCATTTATCCGCTTCTTTACCGGTCATTTCTTGCTTCACTAGGCTGATCAGCATTAGATGGTTTTCAGTACCACCAGAGATGATTTCATAGCCGCGCTCTTGGATGACTTTTGCCATTGCTTGGGCATTTTTCACCACTTGCTGCTGATAGGTTTTGAAGTTGTCTTCTAACGCTTCTTTAAAGCAAACTGCTTTTGCCGCGATGACATGCATCAACGGGCCACCTTGGTTGCCTGGGAATACGGCTGAGTTTAGCTTTTTGGCAAGTACTCTCATCACGAGCCAAAATCATACCTGAACGTGGGCCACGTAGAGTTTTGTGCGTCGTCGTCGTAACCACATCAGCGAAAGGTACTGGGCTTGGATAAACACCGCCAGCGACTAGGACCAGCAACGTGTGCCATATCGACCAATAGATAAGCGCCTACTTCGTCAGCGATTTCACGGAAACGCTGCCAATCAACGACTTGTGAATATGCTGAAAAACCAGCGATGATCATTTTTGGCTTGTGCTCACGCGCCAAGCTCTCTACTTGGTCATAATCGATAAGACCAGTACCTTCTACCAATCCGTACTGTACGGCATTGTAGTTCAGACCTGAGAAGTTGATGTGCGCGCCATGCGTCAAGTGACCACCAGCGTCTAAGCTCATGCCTAGTACCGTGTCATTTGCTTCTAGCAATGCTAAAAATACGGCAGAGTTTGCTTGGCTACCAGAATGTGGCTGAACGTTGACGTACTCAGCACCGAACAACTCTTTTGCACGGTCAATGGCCAATTGCTCAACGACGTCCACGTGCTCACAACCACCATAGTAACGCTTACCAGGATAGCCTTCAGCGTATTTGTTGGTAAGGTCAGTACCTTGCGCTTCCATCACTGCTTGTGAGCAGTAGTTTTCAGAGGCGATAAGTTCAATATGGTTTTCTTGACGAACGCTTTCTGCGGCCATTGCTTCAGCAAGTACTGGATCAAAATCTTTGATAGATATATCTTTAAACATAGTAATGTCCTAATAAGTAGTGACTGTCATTAACAGGCTGTCATTAAAAATTGTGATTGAAAAACTGTCATTCAAAATAAATGATATAGCTTGACCACAATACAACCATTACTGCCTGAACGTTGTTATTTACATGTGCACTTCTGCGCACCGCTCGCTGGTATTGGAAGCATTATGAGATAGACTTTATGAGCAAATATTAATAGGAATAAGCAAGGGCAATCGGTCTGTCAGCAGCTTATCCCATTCGGCAATAAACTCGATACAGGCTTGCATCGAAAGCATCGCTAAAGATTAAGTGTAACATGAAAATTTGTGCTGTGAGCGCAAAAAAACGCCACCTTAAGCTGAGTAAATTAAATGACTGTATCACATAAATAAATAGCCAATAAAATAAATAACTTAACAATTTTTTTCGTGTTCGATGGTATCTATCCGATGACTACTATAGTCAGGTCAATATAAAAAAGAGTCAGCGAGACAGGGATAAATTTTTTGTAGCCTCTGTCTGCAACGGCACAGCAAGCAAAAAAAACTTATCCCTGTCTCATATCATAATATCGTGTGTCCATTTTATTTGGTATCGACTATAAAAAGTATTAAGCAAGATTAGATAAAAACGCAGGTAAAAAAGTTTCGCTAATTAGCAGCTTGCGCCCATACCAGTCATAACGTGTCTGCCGTTGCCAGCCCTCGCTTGTATGTTGAATGAGGCGCTGGTTGGGCTGCGTACGACTGCGCTTAAACAGCACATAGCCGATGGGTGTGCCTTTGAGCTGTTGTAGACGTCGTGCATTACCCTTTAGGCTTGATAGAGGAAAGAGGCTTTGTGCCTGCACCCACGGTTGCTCATCATTGCCATATAACTGTACTTCACGTATCCATGCCAGTAACGGACGATTGAGCGCTGATCCTTGCAGACCCAATTGTCGCTTTTGTTGCAGCGTCAAAAGCCGATAGCCTTCAAAACTACGTTCTACTCGTAATGGCTGCTCCGCTCTTTCTTCTAGCATGGCTGTGAGCGAGCCTTCGGCATTGAGCCACGGTAGTAGCTCAGCAGGAGGTAAAACGGAGGTAACAGAAACGTGATTTTTGGACATAGTGAACGGCTAATTACAAAGGATTAAAAATTAGTGGCATCAAAATCAGGCATGTTATCTGCGTTAAATGGCAACGCTTCAAACGCTTGCTGACGATATTGCGCCATATGCATGCGGTCTTGAGTACAGAAATCACTAATCGCTGGTACAAAACGCGGATCATAAATACGATGGATAGAATGCGTCGTCGTCGGGATAAAACCCCGAACCAGCTTATGCTCGCCTTGCGTACCAGGATCAAAGGACGCTAGCCCTTGCTCAATGGCAAATTCAATGCCTTGATAATAGCACAGCTCAAAATGCAAACTGTCGTACTCACCCAGCGCACCCCAGTAGCGACCATACAAAGTGGCATTGCCACTATCAGGTTTATCATATAAGAACAAACTGCTGGCAATAATATCACCATTTCGATCGAGTGCTTGCGCGAGCATTATATGCTCAGACATACTCGCTGCCAATGCCATAAAAAAGTCTAGCGTCAGATAAGGCTGCTGTCCACGCACTGCATACGTCATAACATAACAGTGATAAAAAGCTTTCCAGTCTGCATCGCTGATGTCATCACCACATTTGCGCTGACAAGTGATGCCTTGCTCGGCGACCTTGCGGCGCTCAGCACGGATGGTTTTGCGTTTTTTGGCTTTTAGTGTCATCAAAAACCCATCAAAGTCGGCAAAAGGCTGACCGTCTTTGAGCAAGTCTTTATTTTGCCATAAGAACTGACATCCTTGCCGCTCTAGTATAGGCAGATCGATAGGCGCTGACTCGATACCACTCTCTTGTGCTGCAATGATAAGCGCTACATCGATATCAGTCGGCATGGCAGCGGTCGCGACAGCAGCAATCTCAGGCGTGACAAATAGTCCATGCCAGCTCGATGCTCCTACTTGCTGAGCGATATCATCTATGCCTGCGATCGCTGTTTTTATAATATGTTCATTTAACGTTTCACCTTCTGCCAACCACAATCGTTGACCCGTAATCGGCGTATAAGGCACGCTGGTGACTAACCTTGGATAATAATCAACGCCATAACGCGCGTAAGCCTCTGCCCATGCGTGATCAAATACAAACTCGCCGCGATGATGGCCTTTTATAAATACTGGCATCACCGCGACAGGTTGTAGTGCTGTGTCTGCCGCACGGTCTGTTGCGCTATCGATGTTATCTTCGCTATTAGCGACACGGTGCACCAAAATAAATATCGGTAGCCATCCTGCCTGCTCACCAATCGCCCCCGTGTCTGCCAGCGCTTGCCAAAAAGCAAACGACATAAAAGGC
The DNA here is from genome assembly GCA_963925435.1 of uncultured Psychrobacter sp. Taxonomy (GTDB): domain Bacteria; phylum Pseudomonadota; class Gammaproteobacteria; order Pseudomonadales; family Moraxellaceae; genus Psychrobacter. The sequence continues at coordinate 207,848 of CAWURQ010000002.1, forward strand.
GTGTCCGGCGTTTGCCAATCTGTCTGGCGTTGCCAACTGGTATCATTAATCAGCGCATATTCTAAACTCATACTCACCGTCACTATAGTCGCTATATATGTAGAGATAATCTATCTGTTGATGACCTAGCCTAGCAAATTTTTGCTACTTTGCTGTCACAATTTGCAAAAATTATTGAGTCGCAATAAAAAACCACCAATAGTGACATTGGTGGTTTTTAGGATTATGCTTATTTGGATATCTAAAGCAGTACAGAAGCCGACGAAAAATAGTCGCTGTATGGAAAAGATGATATCTAAGCAGATGACTGGTAGAATAAGGTTGTTATTAGCTTAGTATAATTCGAAAGCATAGGATATAAGCTAAAACAGTATACTTAGTTCATGGTATACGATTGACATCCTATGGGATTTATAGTGGATTGATTATAATATAGTGTCAATGACTTACTCTTAGGCAGTTTTACATCACAGTTAACGTGCTGCCTTAAAATGCTTTTTTGATGAATATTACTAAAAGAAAATGTTTTACCAGTCTTGAATATTGCTAAGCAGCTACATACGACGTACTTGATCGAACCATATCATTCACCGTTGCATAGTATCATTGACCTATCTTCAACACTATATTTGAGCTTTATTATTAACTACAGACTAAAGGAAGATCTAAATAAAATGTCAAAAATTATTTATACAAAAACTGACGAAGCCCCAGCGCTGGCGACCCTATCTTTCTTACCTATTGTAGAAGCCTTCACCAAAACTGCAGGCGTTGAAGTTGAAACCAGCGATATCTCTGTTGCTGCGCGTATATTGGCTGAATTCCCTGAATACTTAACTGAAGAGCAACGCGTTCCTGACAATCTAGCTGAGCTTGGTCGTCTGACGCAAGATCCAAATACCAACATCATCAAACTGCCAAACATCAGTGCTTCTGTACAGCAGCTAAAAGCGGCGATCAAAGAGCTACAGAGCAAAGGCTACGCCATTCCTAACTTTCCAGAAGATCCAAAAACGGAAGAAGAAAAAGAAATTCGTCAGCGCTATGGCAAAAGTCTAGGCAGCTCGGTGAACCCTGTACTGCGTGAAGGTAACTCAGATCGCCGTGCGCCAAAAGCCGTCAAAAACTACGCTCGCAAGCATCCACACTCTATGGGTGAATGGAAGCAATGGTCAAGCACGCATGTATCGCACATGCACAGCGGCGACTTCTATGATGGCGAGCAATCTATCACTTTAGATAAAGCCCGTACCGTGCGTATGGAGCTGTTACTTGATGATGGTACGCAAAAGTATTAAAACCAAAAATTGCTTTGCTTGATAAAGAAGTCATCGACCTGATGGTCATGAGCAAAAAAGCGCTGCTAGAGTTTTATGAGCGTGAAATGGAAGATTGCCGCGAAGCTGGTATCTTGTTTTCACTGCACGTAAAAGCCACCATGATGAAGGTCTCGCATCCTATCGTATTTGGACATGCGGTTAGAATCTATTATAAAGATGCCTTTGACAAGCATGGTGCTTTCTTTGATGAGCTAGGCATTAACGTCAACAACGGTATGGCTGACCTATACGACAAAATCTCTACCCTACCAGCATCAAACGTGAAGAGATTGAACAAGACTTGCATGCCTGCCAAGAGCATCGCCCACGTCTGGCGATGGTTGATTCTTCAAAAGGTATCACCAACTTCCATTCACCAAGTGATGTAATCGTTGATGCTTCTATGCCAGCCATGATTCGTACAGGTGGTAAAATGTGGGGTGCTGATGGCAAACTGTATGACTGTAAAGCCGTTATGCCAGAGTCTACCTTTGCTCGCATTTATCAAGAAATGATCAATTTCTGTAAATGGCATGGCAACTTTGATCCAACAACGATGGGTACTGTCCCTAACGTTGGCCTAATGGCACAAAAAGCCGAAGAATATGGCTCACACGACAAAACTTTTGAATCTAGCGATGCTGGTATTGCCCGTATTGTCGACGTTGATACTGATGAAGTCTTGCTTGAAAAACGTGTTGAAGAAGGGCGATATCTGGCGCATGTGTCAGGTTAAAGATGAGCCTATCCAAGATTGGGTAAAGCTTGCTGTACGCCGTGCACGTGAATCAGATACGCCTGTCATCTTTTGGTTAGACCCATATCGTCCACATGAGAACGAGCTAATCAAAAAAGTTAAAATGTATCTAAAAGATCATGATACCGACGGCTTGCACATCGAAATCATGTCTCAGGTTCGTGCCATGCGTTATACCTTAGAGCGTGTCGCTCGTGGTCTTGATACTATTTCTGCAACAGGTAACATCTTACGAGATTACCTAACCGACTTGTTCCCAATTCTAGAGTTAGGAACGAGTGCTAAGATGCTGTCAGTCGTACCACTAATGAAAGGCGGCGGTTTGTTTGAAACTGGCGCTGGTGGTTCTGCACCAAAGCATGTTGAGCAACTGGTAGAAGAAAACCACTTACGTTGGGATTCATTGGGTGAGTTTTTAGCCTTGACAGTGTCTTTAGAGCATTTGGCAGAGAATGATGACAATGCTAAAGCTCAAATATTGGCGGATACCCTAGATACAGCAACCGAAAAACTGTTGTTAAATGACAAGTCACCATCACGCAAAACGGGTGAGTTAGACAACCGTGGTAGTCATTTCTATCTTGCTATGTACTGGGCGCAAGAGTTGGCCGCACAAGATCAAGATGCTGATCTAAAAGCCCAATTCGTCCCATTTGCACAAAAGCTTGAAAGCAATGAAGCAGCTATCGTCAAAGAGTTGAATGATGCTCAAGGCAAGTCTGTGGACATCAAAGGCTACTACTTGGCTGATGAGAAACTGGCTGAGCAAGTCATGCGTCCAAGCACTTTATTCAATGAGACTCTAGCATCGTTGTAATATACTCGGATAGTCGGGCTTAAACTGCTTTTACCTAAAGGCGTTTAAGCTGGCTCAAGTTACCATAAACAAAACACCCCTCAGATCTAAAATCTGAGGGGTGTTTTTTGTGCCAATCATAAAAGAGCGTCAGTTAAGCATCCATATGCTTAATGATCGCTTTACCAAATTCAGAGGTACTGAGCAAAATTGCATCTGGCATGAGACGCTCAAAGTCATAAGTCACTGTTTTATTGGCGATAGCACCTTGGATGCCATCAATAATAAGATCAGCCGCTTCCGTCCAACCCATATCACGTAGCATCATCTCAGCAGATAGAACCAACGAGCCGGGGTTTACTTTATTCTGACCTGCGTACTTTGGTGCAGTACCATGCGTCGCTTCATAGACAGCAATCGCGCCACCTTTGTTGGCACCCGGTGCAATACCAATACCGCCCACTTCCGCCGCTAGTGCATCAGAGATGTAGTCACCGTTCAAGTTCAAGGTTGCGACCACCGAATAATCAGCCGGGCGCATCAAAATTTGCTGCAAGAACGCATCAGCGATCACGTCTTTGATGATGATGTCATTACCCGTTTTTGGGTTCTTCATCGTCATCCAAGGGCCGCCATCTAACAACTGCGCCCCGAAACGCTCTGCAGCAATCTCATAACCCCAATCTTTAAATGCCCCTTCGGTAAACTTCATGATATTACCTTTGTGTACCAAGGTCACATTTGGCAAATCGTTATCGATGGCGTGTTGAATGGCTTTACGCACCAAACGCTGTGATCCTTCCTTTGATACGGGCTTGATGCCGATACCGCAGTCATCAGAAAAACGAATCTCGGTGACACCCATCTCTTCTTTTAAAAAGTTAATGATTTTTTTGGCATCATCGCTGCCTGCTTTCCATTCAATACCTGAATAGATATCTTCTGTGTTTTCGCGGAAAATAACCATGTTTGTCAATTCAGGATGGTGAACGGGGCTTGGCACACCTTCGAACCAGCGTACTGGACGCTGACAGACATACAGGTCAAGCTCTTGACGTATCGCAACGTTTAGAGAACGAAAACCGCCGCCAACTGGCGTGGTCAACGGGCCTTTGATGCTGATAACGTAGTCTTTTAAAATCTCTAGCGTCTCATTTGGTAGGTAGTCACCATCATACACTTTGGCCGCTTTTTCGCCCAAATAAGCTTCCATCCAAACGATGGATTTTTTACCATGATAGGCTTTATCCACTGCCGCATCGACTACTTTTATCATGACAGGTGTGATGTCCACACCGATACCATCACCTTCGATAAATGGGATAATGGGGTGATTGGGCACATTTAACGACAAATCAGCGTTTACGGTAACCTTTTCTCCGTCTCTTGGTACGATAACCTTATCATAAGACATGGATAAAACTCCTTGGTTGTCTGTTAGGTATCGCAAGCGCACTTACTACTTTGTTATGCTAGCCATTCTATTATAATTGTGACGTTCTAGACACTTGTTAGCTAAGCAAACGAGGAGGAGCACCGCACTTGCGGTATGGTGGTGAAAAACCTTGAAAAGTAACTTTTAACTAAAAGCTTTAAAAATCGGAAATCTCAGAGACCGTTTCTAATCATAACTATATTGGGACGTGCTCTTATTTTAAAAATGGTGATAAAAATAAGCAGAACCGCAAAGGCAACGCCTATATCTTTAGCAAATATTGCTGTACCCCAAATAGCTGTATCCCAATATAAATGGTCTCAAAAATGCCACGCACTGTCTTACCCAGTGTACTAAAATAGAGGGTTTACCAAAAATATTCTGGTACATAGCCACGATTTAAGTATCATCAATATAAATACCGTTATTATAGCATGGATTTTGAACATCTCTAAGTTCATACCAGTAGCATATTTATAGTAGATTGGTTATACATCACGATAATTCATTTATGATTTACATTTAGGAAACACCATTTTATGCCGACCTCTAGTCTCATTTTATTTAATAAACCTTATGGGGTACAAAGTCAGTTTCGCGATGATAGCAACAATGATCACACTACCCTTTCACAGTATTTTACGGATAAATCGTTGCGAGTGGCTGGTAGACTTGATGCCACCTCAGAAGGCTTGTTGATTTTGACGAGTGATGGCAGAGTCAATAAAGCCATTACACATCCGCCAAAAGCCAATGCTGGGCGTAAACAAGGCAAGACTTACTTGGTGCAAATCGAAGGCATACCTACTACTGAGCAACTCAGCCAGCTTAGACGTGGCGTGATTCTCAAAGACGGTAAGACCCTGCCTGCCGATATCAAACACGTCAGTGAAGATGAGCTACCAATGCCACTCTGGCAGCGTAATCCACCGATACGTGAGCGTAAGAACGTCCCCACTTCGTGGCTAATTCTCACTATTTATGAAGGTAAAAACCGTCAAGTAAGACGCATGACTGCTCATGTGGGGCTGCCTTGCTTACGCTTAATACGCTGGTCTGTGGCAGGGTTTGAATTGGGTGATTTGGCGGTGGGCGAGTTTGTGCGCATTCATTTAAATAGCGCGCACTATCAACAGTTGGGTTTTATTGATTAACACAAAGTTATTCTAGCAGTCTTGTATTCATTTTATGGTGGATTGACTATATATAAAGATTACGACCTGTTAAACATAGCGTCTCGAATGGGTAAGATTTATCTGCTAAGATTCAGCACGTCATTGGTTATATAGAATAGGTCTGACTCACTTATCATTTCATTCAATTTTTTATAGTAGGAATATGTCATGATTGCTTTTCATCGTTTTGTCTTGTTGGCTACGAGCGTTTCTGCTGCACTGCTACTGAGTGCCTGTCAACCAGCAACCAAAGATAAACAATCTGCTCCTGCAGAAGACATAACGCCGCCAGTGACGGAAATGTCCCATGCTCAACATGAAAGCATGACTGATGATGCGATAATAGAAAGCGAAAGCGTCATCGATGAGACACAAATGACTGACATGCTCAAAGACTACACAAAATCGATGACTCGAATGCATGATGAGATGATGATCGGTATGGGTTATAACGACCCTGATACCGCTTTTGCTAAAGGCATGCTGGGACACCATCGCGGTGCGATAGATATGGCAGAGATTCAGTTAAAATATGGCGCCGATGATGCCATGCGGCAGCTCGCTCAAGACATTATCGACAATCAACAGGTCGAAATTGATACTTTAAATAAGTGGCTCGCCAGCCATCCTGATACCGCCAAACCTAAACCCAATACTGAAGCCATGCAGCAGGCATATGCGAGGAGCATGGATATCTTACATGGTGACATGATACTAGGTATCGCCGATCCTGTGCCCGATGTAGCATTTGCACGCGGTATGTTGCCACATCATATTGGCGCTGTAGAGATGGCGAAAATACAGCTCAAATATGGTACTGACGAGGAAATGCGCCAATTGGCACAAAAAATCATCGACACGCAGCAGGCGGAGATTGAGTTGATGGAGAATTGGCTTGCTGCCCTTGAGACTAATAAAAACACGGCTGATAAAAGTCTTGAAAACGAGAATGACGTTCAGCAGCCTATTTCTTAGATGCTAACATCTATAGTCGTTTCACTTTAAAAAGAATACAGTACTGCTGAGATGAATTTTTCGACGCATCGAAAAGCGCACAGCAAATGAGGAAAATTTATACCAATCCCAAAAATCAGATTAGCAAGGAAAACGAGTGCAAATACTACGCATGGTAGGCTAAGCGAGTTTGACGTGGCTAATCGTGTTTTTTGAGTTTGGTATTAAACCTATTGGAATTAAACCTAATCACGCTCCATGACGTTAAGCCAAGTCTCCCAGCTTGCTTTTACCTGTAAACGATCATCATCGCCCTCTGAAGGTATACCACTCGTTTTTAAATGTAGGCTTATTTTATGAGGAAATACCGTCTCCATACTAGTATTAAGACCGGTAATGCCTTGCTGTGCCTCAATAGCAGCTTGAGGCAGTACATGGACGCACATTAGCTCGTCACGGCGAAAGAAATAACATTCAACGTCACGCTCTACATTACTCAGTAAAGTCAATTGTTTATTGTCTGCTTTGATACCATCAATTGCAATAATGACATCATGCGCTGAGAGACCAGCTTTGGCAGCCACGCTTGCACGCTGCACGCGATTGACCTTGAGTCCTGCTGGTGTTTCCGTACATCGCATCCCCCAAGGCACGTGCTTATCGGCCGTCTCTTTGGTATTGCTATGCATCTTAATCCCGTTTGCTGCCAGCAATGCTTCAATGGGCAACTCTTCAACGCCATTGACATAACGACGCTCAAAATCCTCCCATTCCGCCAGTGGCATAAACTGCCCAATCACCACACCCATATCAGCGTTACTGATACCGATGCGTTTATTATCATTTTGTTTGGCTTGAGTATAAAACGCCTTAACCACATCAAACAGACGGTAACGACCAGCGCTCTTTTGCAGCAAGGTCAAATCCAAACATAGTGCAACGAGTGCGCCTTTATTATAATAACTGATACCCGCGTTGCCCGTATTTTCATCGCTGCGGTACAGTTTAATCCACGCATCAAAGCTCGACTCGGCGACGCTTTGGTGCGCGCGACCTGAGGTCTGATAGTAACGGTTAATTTGTTCAGCCAGCAGTTTAAGATAGCTTGCCTTGTCAATCACATTGGATGCTTGCAACATAAAATCATCGATATACGAAGTAAATCCCTCAAATACCCATAGCAGTGGCGTGTATGCTTCACGGCGCAAATCGACATCCAACATGACATCTGGGCGCACGGTTTTGACCCACCATGAATGAAAGTATTCATGGCTACACAGTCCCAAAAATCGCTGATAGTCGGCACTTGGTAGCTTTGGCTCATCAATACTGGGCAAGTCACGACGCGGCGTGATCAGACTGGTCGAATTGATATGCTCAAGACCGCCATAATCCTGACCACTGGCAAACGTCATAAAAGTATAATCCTGAAATGGCGCGTCACCCAGCCAATCTAGATAGCTCTGGCAAATCTGTGTCACATCTTGCTGTAATCTGCCCATATTGGCATTGTGCTTACCTGAGAGGTAAAATTTATGCGGTAGAGTTTGATGCGCACTATCATGAACAATAAAATCAAAGCTGTCTTGTTCTGCCATTTCAAAAGGATAATCAATCAAGTCGTGATAGCTGTCTGCCTGTAGTCCATAACTGTGTTTACTATTGTTATCTTGAACGCCATTGTACTCAACGTTGTTGTCTTGAGCATCGCTGTGCTGTGCATCAACACGCAAATGTGTAGACGGTAGGCCACATGCCAAAAGCACACGATCAGCATCCTTGCCTGCCAAAAACGCTGCTGGCACAACTAAATTTACTTTTACTGGTGTTTTTTCTTGCCCATCGACTGCCAACGCTAAAGAGGTAAAGTTCCCATACAAGCGCTGCTGATCGACATAAGCGGTACGCACTGATAAATCATAACAATAGATTTCATACACTACGTTTACGGCCTGCCCTAGCTTTGCTTGCGGTAACTGCCACGTATTTTTATTTATTTTTTGGGCGCGATATGTCTCAGACTTTTTATCACCCTCCGTTATTTGATAATGTACCGCAGTAATATTTCGAGCAAACTCACGCATCAGATAACTGCCCGGTATCCATGCTGGCAACCAAAGCTGAGGAGAGTCTGTCGTTGCCGTAAAGGCAAGCGATACATCAACCAAATGCTCAAAAAAACGCTCAAAATCGAATTGATAGCTGATATCAGTCTCTATTTCGATATCTGGTATTGAAGATACTGGCATTCGTTGACTGGATATTGGAAGTTGAAGTCATGTCTTTTTTATCCTTATTTTTATCGTTATGGTAGAAGCCCTGATTCAAAAACGCAACGGACAAACCGTGAATACGTCATAATCACCACCAAAACACATAAAATAGCGTTTATTTTAGTAAAATATGACATTTATCGGTATTAAATGGCATTTTTTATTGTTTTTACCTTGAAAGTTATATGACCCATCGCAATTAAAGAGGCTAACTGCTAAAGTTACTTTAATAAACTGATGATAATTGACTAATGACGTGGCTATTTGGCTTGCCGATTGGCTTTTTTAGGTTTATTGCAACCGTATTTAATTTTTACATAGAATATATTTAGGATAATTTATGACTACTATCGCAAAAGACACTGCCGTCACATTCAATTACACTCTAAAAGACGACGAAGGCAACATTCTTGACCAATCACCAGAAGGTCAACCACTTGCTTATTTGCATGGCCACAGCAACATCATCCCAGGCCTAGAGCAACAGCTAGAAGGCAAATCTGCTGGCGAAAAAGTCAATGCCGTTGTTGAGCCTGCTGATGGTTATGGCGAATACCAAGAGCAAGCGGTACAACATGTACCACGTGATAACTTCCAAGGCGTTGATGATATCCAGCCTGGTATGCAGTTTCAGTCAGAAGCTGGTGGCCAAGTAATGCTAGTGACCGTTACTGATGTAAATGACAAAGAAGTGACTGTTGATGCAAACCATCCATTAGCTGGTAAGCGTTTGACGTTTGATGTTGAAATCCAAGAAGTACGTGCGGCAACTGAAGATGAACTAAACCACGGCCATGTACATGGTGCAGGTGGCGTTGAGCACTAATCTCTTTTAGAGTATGGTGAGAAAGGGTTAAGCAATAGGTTATTATTGATCCTATTGACAACTCTAAAAAGGTTGGTGGCTTTGGCTGCTGACCTTTTTTTGTGCTTGCGTGCCATTGCAGACAGAGTCTACAAACAAGTTATCCCTGTCCCTCTCATTCTTTTTAAGGAAGACGAGTGCAAGTACTACGCATTGCAGACTAAGCAAGTTTGAAACAGCCAATCATATTTTTGCGGTTGATATGATTGATAGTTTTACTCATTAATAACTGTCCCACAGACATAACAAAGCCTTATAACGACAAGCGTTATAAGGCTTTTATTACTAACCATCCATGTTAACGTTATATGATACTTAATCCCGGAGTATCTCATAACTGACAAGCTTCCAGCCTTATCATCCCTAATTAACAAACCATCTATCCCTGATACGACCTTTAAGATACCAATCCCTAGTATCAATGAACCGTTTCGTTCAATCATGCCGTACAGTTATAATCGCAGATTGAGCGAGGGTTGGTAAGAGGTCTGAACGTCAATCCATGTAAGCATATGCTTACATGGATTCTCTTGGAATTTGCAATGTTTAGTTTTTCTATATAGTGAGTTCAGTATAAAAATAAGTCAGCGGAACTGGAATGCTTATCTTTAAACGGAGAAGTTTCGTAGCATCGAGCTGCGAAGGCACAGCAAGCCAGAAAAATTTATACCAGTTCAGCGTTGGAATATAATGGTTCTGTTTTATTTAGAGTCGACTATAGCTTCTCTTCAGGACTCAGCAATGCTTTGGGTTCAGCGCTCAGCATGAGATAAGCCGCTTCATTGATAAAGGCTTCATCTTCTGGTAACTCTGGGCGATCAGCGGCTTTCATGCGACTACGCTCTTCAAATTTTGCATCCATTGCTGCTTGATACACATTCCAGTTCGAATATGGGCGTTCACCCATGGCGATGAGACGTTTGTTTTCCGCTTCTAATGAACGCTTTTCGATCAGCTGCATCTTGGCTCGGCGGCTATTGATATCTAGATTGATGGATTTTTTCTCATCATCCATGTCACGGATGTCATTGAGTGCCGATAAATACACAAACTGTGGGTTTTGCTCTTGGCGAATTTTGGACTGCTGATTGAGAGTCGCTAGTGTATCGTCAGTGAACTTGCCTTCAGGTTTGTAAGGTGCGGTTCTGATAGTATCCCAAGGCAGGGCTTTTTTCTGCGCCCGCTCACCAAAGGTGGCATCATCGTAGATATTGACCAATTCAACGTCAGGTACAACCCCTTTGTTCTGTGTACTACCGCCAGTGACACGGTAGAACTTACGCTGAGTCAATGTGGCCGAACCCAAAGCCAGATTATCCAGCTGAATTTGCGCAGAGCCTTTCCCCGTGGTCGTGCTACCGACGACCAACCCACGGCCATAATCTTGAATCGCAGCGGCAAAAATTTCACTGGCCGACGCAGAGGCTAAGTTGGTAATAACGGTCATCTTGCCGTCATAAAGCTGCGCGCCGCCGTCATCATCACGGTAAACTTGAATATTGCCGCGATTGTCACGGATTTGCACCATTGGTCCGCTCTTAATAAAGAAGCCAAGCATTTTGGCAACTTCATCCAGTGAACCACCAGGGTTGTTACGCAGATCTACCACTAGCCCGTCAATATTTTCTTTGTTCAATTCTTTTAATGCTTTTTCGGTATCGATGCTGACGCTACGGTACTCTTCTCCATTACGGCGTGCTCGATAATTCAAATAAAAGCTTGGTATCTCAAGGACACCAATACGTTTTGGCGTTTTATCGATATTGGGACGCTGTACTTCTACGACGCGCTGGGTCACACCTGACTCTTCTTGCTGAATAATATCGCGTACCACAGTAACATTACGAGCGCTGGCATCTGGGGCATTGGGCTGACGTACTTTTATCGTCACTGATGTGCCGCGCTTACCACGAATCAGACTGACGATCTCACGCGTTGACCAGCCAACCACATCGGTCATGTTCTCACCGTCTTTGGCGATACCAATAATCAGATCATTGGGCTTAATCTGACCAGATTTAGCCGCTGGCCCACCATCTACCAAGGTCACAATACGCGTATAGTCTGGGTTTTTGCGGTCAGGACGGATAGAAACCCCGATTCCTTCTAACTGTAGACTGGATTGGATTTGCAATTCATTTGCTTGAACTGGCGCATAGTAATTGCTGTGCGGATCATAGGTCAGCATCGCTGTGTTTAAGATGGTTTCCATGATCTCATCATCTTGTAAGACGAGTAAACTGCTCTTGCTGACGCGACAAACGATTTAGTAAAATCTCACTGGGCGTACGCTCGTCGTTACGTACCAAATCCTGCCCGCGAGTGATGTCTGGATTGCTTAAAAATACTTTTTCTTTGGCCTTTTCATCTTCTTGACCCAATGTGATACTCATCAACTGAAACTTCAGCTGACGCGCCCAATAATCACGCTGCTCTTTTTTGGTTTTAAAATGACTGAGCTTTTCACGGTCAAGCACGATAGTGTCATTGCTGGTCAAATCGATATCCGTTTTTAGCATTTTGCTTGCCATGGCAAAATACTCGTTTGAGCGTTTGCGATAGCGCTCAAACACCTCTACCCCCGCAGACAAATCGCCACGTTTGAGTCGAGCACCGAAATCATCGGCGTATTTTTTCTTAAACTCATCGACATCAGACTGCAAAAACAGCGTATGGTTTGGATCAAGGCTATCAATATACATAGACAAGATCTCGCTACCCGTCTGACTATCTAGTGGCTGATTGAGATAGTGACTGCGATCCAGCAAGGCCGCTACTTGGCGAGTGGTGACTTTTTGTTCAGGGGTCTGGACAAAACCTTCGGTATTGGTATCAGCCACTGCTGTGCCGTAGCTTTGGGTAAGAATAATACCAGCGATGCCCACTGACGCTGCACTGAGTAACCACTGTGCTGGTTGTTTTTTCATCATATATACCTAGTTATTTTAAGTTAATAATATTATATGTTTGATCAACGTTAAAAATTATCGAATCACTTATTGCTCGTAAATGCTATTTTTCATTCAAATCATTCTATATTTAGTATTGTCTATGCCGTCTTAGTTATCGTTCGTCTTCATTTAAGTCGTTTTAATTCAACCACGATTTTTAACTGTCTTTACTAGCGGTCAATTTTTTAAATATTATTAAAAATCAGTCAATAGTAGCATGGGCATAAATACAAAAATGTCTCAATCTGTATAAGCAATATTACACGCTACACTGGCGCATACCAAACTTTCTGTCATATTTATTGTCACTGTTTTTCTTCCATTAACAGCCAATAACAGCCAAATTTTCATCAATGACGCCATCAGATTATGCGACATTGATAATAACTGGCATAATAAAGCAATCATGATACGAGACTAAAAGATTACTTTTATGCGCTCTTGTCCATTCAACTTATAATACAACACAGCATAACACTATAAGGATTACGCTATGTACGGCGTTTTAATGATTGATATCGATAGTACTGCACTGACTGCTGAAGATGTGAGCTTGATCAAACAAGCCCAAGTCGGTGGTGTGATATTGTTTGCGCGTAACGTCGCCAATGCCGCTCAAGTGCGAGTATTGTGCGATGACATACGTTATCACAATCCTGATATATTGATTGGGGTCGATCAAGAGGGCGGCCGCGTTGCACGATTACGCGAGGGTTTTACCCCCTTACCTGCTATGGGTAGACTTGGCGACTTATTCAACCAAGATCCAAACCGAGCATTGAACTGCGCTTATGACTGTGGCTATTTGATGGCAACCGAAGTATTGGCGGTCGGTATTGATCTAAGCTTTGCGCCTGTACTTGATAGAGACGGTGTTAGCCAAGTCATCGGCGATCGCAGCTTTCATCATGAGCCACAAGCCATTATTGCGCTGGCAACCCAGTTTATGCGCGGTATGAAGGCCGCAGGTATGGCGACTACTGGCAAACACTTCCCCGGTCATGGTGCCATTGCGCCTGATTCGCATGTATCAGAAGCCATCGATACACGCAGCTTAGATGAAATCATCAATAGTGATATGCAGCCATTTGCCCAAACCTTGCCATGGCTAGATGCCCTCATGCCAGCGCATGTGATTTTTTCGCAAGTGGATAATAAGCCCGCAGGGTTTTCTAAAATCTGGCTAAAAGACATCATCCGTAAGCATCTTAAATTCGATGGTGTGCTTTTCTCTGATGACTTATCGATGGCAGGCGCAAAAATGGCAGGTGATGTCAGCGCTCGCGTAAAAGCTGCGATTGAGGCAGGTTGTGATATTGCACTAGTATGTAATGATCGCGTCGCGGCACATGAGGCGGCAGAAGCAGCACAGGATCTGCCTTATCCCAATCAAAATCGTATCAAGACCATGTGCGGTGATATTCCTGTATGGCAAGGCACTCTTGAGTCTACTTGCCAGCAGTTTGACTATTGGCAGCAAGCAAAACAAAACATCACTCAGACTTTCTTTGATACTCAATCTTCAACTGAGACTGTCACTGAACCTACTCAGTCAATAGACCCCACCAACTATTAATAGTTATAGCGAGTTCAATATAAAAACGAGTCAGCAGGACTGGTATGAATTTTTCGCCGCCTCTGTCTGCGCAGGCACAGCAAGCAAGAAAAATTTCTACCAGTTCAGCGTTGGAATATAATGGTTCTGTTTTATTTAGAATCGACTATAGCTACCAACAATAAAAAACCGCCTCCTATTAAGGAGGCGGTTTTTTATTAACTGACGAGTATCTGAGATTTTCAAATAAACAATAATAATACCAATCCCAAAAATCAGAGTAGCAAGAAAAACGAGTGCAAGTACTACGCATGGTAGGCTAAGCAAGTTTGACACTGCTAATCGTATTTTTTAGGTTTGGTATAAATTAGTTCGCTGGGTCTAATGCAGTACCTTGCGTTGGATCATCACCATCTGGTAACACGTCATCATTATTACCATCAAGCGGATTGAGATCCGGATCAAGTGCATTGTCATTGCCTGACACATTGTTACCGATGGTCATATCATCAGTTGCACTGACCGTGCCATCGTTGACCACAAACTCAATACGGCGGTTAAGGAAACGACCTTGTTCTGTTGAGTTATCAGCGATAGGATCTGTTTCACCCATGCCTTTTGTAGACAATTTACTTTCGTCTATACCTTGAGACACTAAATACTCTTTGACAGCTTCAGCACGTTCACGAGACAGCTCCATGTTATAAGAATTAGATGCTTGCTGATCCGTATGACCAACAATCATCAAATTCAAATCTGGTACTTCAGCCATAATTTTGGCAGCTCGGTCAAGAAAAGCTTTATTCACTTCAGGAATTTCAGCTTCGTCCAGCTCAAAATTAATCACTTGAATACTTAAGGCACGAGCAACATCGCGTGGATCAGGATTCTCTCCAAGATTTGCGATAGCAACATCTGCTGCCGCAACGCTGTCGGCAATTTCACCTTGTAAATCCAGTGGACCTTCTGCTTGTACTGTCATCGCTGGTGCTGCGGCTTGTAAATCAGTGACTAGCTGATTCAAGGCGGCCGCATCTGGTGCATTAACGGTAATGTTATCGCCTTTAATAATCATACTAGCGTTTGGTACGTTTTTAACGATAGGTAATATGGTTGCCAGTTGCGCTGCTGCTGGCATGTCTACCGCAAAGCTATCATCTACATCTGCACGACATTTATTGGCTTCTTCACCAAATGCACTGCTTAGGGCATTCATGACGTTGGTCTGTAACGCCTCATTGCCAACGTTTAAGCGACAGGCGTACAACTCATTATTTTCACCCGTGGCGATACGGAGTGAGGCAGGCTCGACATCCGCTGCGACTGCTAATTGCTCATCACCATCTGCATTATTCGCTTGCTGTTCAGTCATAACTGGCGTCGCGACAGGTTCAGGATTTTCTTGACAGCCTCGCAGCAGCGCCCAAGCCAATGCCCCCAAAATAATCAAACCAATAATCGGTAGCAGCGCTTTCATGAAGCTGCCTTTTCCCTCTTCTGTGCGTTGTAATGGTGCTGTGCTGACTGTGTCTGATATATGTTCCCCAGCAGGTGCAGCGGCTAATAAGCCAGCTGGCAAGACCGTACTTGCCCATACTGGAATATGATGTTGGTAGCTGGCAAGATTGTCATCTAAAAACTGTGGTACTGGCGTCGTACCTGCCAAACTTTTGATTTCGTGAAAAGCTAGTGGTGCGGCCATTGCGATTAGCCCACGCGCGGCTGTCGTATCCACATTATGCTTGCCTGCCAATTCTCGAGCGATTTGATCTTGATGCGAGCTGTCTGTCCAAACGCGATCATAAAACCCTTGGTCATCACGAGCAATGCTCTCATTGGCAAAACGTCCATAAGTCTCTTTGTCAGCAAGGCGAGCAGCAAAAATAGCATAAAATTGCTCAAGTAGATTTTGCTTAGCTGGGCTATGCTCGTCCCCTAATACGGCAGGACTGACTGTCCGTGTCAAATGCTTGATAATATCCATAATATAATTTCCCCATTCATATTTATTAATATAATTTAAGTACCAAAAAATGCAGCACAATACAAAATTCTGATATAAAAATGCCAAAATAAAATAAAGCCATGACAGCCAAAGCCGTCAAAAGCCATATTTAACCGTTATTATTATAAAATTATTAAGCGTGGATTCACAATCTACACGTTGTTGTGCAAATGATATGTTAGGTAATGTTTCAGTGATGACACGTAACCAAAAAAAGAGTGGGAGTACAAGTCACTAACATATCAACAGCTGGCGATGACAGACACTTCCTACATCAATAGTCATTTACATGCGCGAAAACAACTATTGCCTTACTTGCGCTGGTTCTGCAACGAAGACGCTACTTGCCATCTCGTCTACTTCCGATTGTGAGATAGGACCTGAAGGTCTGGTCGATCCATTATTTGTCGGGCCATTGTTAGGAAAATTAGTAGGAGCATTGCTAGCGTTATTGTTAAAACCACTGTTGTTGGGCGCAGGTATGACACGATCACCCGTATCATCATCTGCCGCTTGGTACTCTGCGGGCTCACCGCCATTATAGTTATTGCCATACTCATTATTTGAGGGTATACCACCGTTCTCAAACTGCGGGTTCATGCCATTCATACTGGTCATATCATTTACCGTATCGCCATTATTAGGCAATGGTAATGGCGCAGCGCTATCGATTGTCATGGCTGGCACCAAAGAGCGTATGTCTGTGACCAGTCGTTGCAGTAGCGAGTTATCTGGCGCTGCCAACGTAAGACGGTCATTTTGCAAATGCAGACGTGCAAATGGTATCGATCTGAGCATGGTAAAGACATTGGGCAATACCTCTGCTGGCATGTTAGCGATGGTATTGGCGACCTCTGCCTGTACGGTCAATTCACAACGGCTTGCTTGCTCACCGAAGCTTGCATTTAGCGCCTGTTGCAAGGTGCCTTGCAGTGCTTCATCCCCGACAGTGGCGCTACAGCTAGACAGATTACCGCCGTTGTCTACTCCAACGATTAGCTCGACTGGCATCATTACTTTCGCTGGCGGTTCTGGTGCAGGTGCTACCACTACAGGTTCTGTCACTACAGGCTCTACAGGTGGAACGTTATTGGGTCTAATAAATATTGCCCAAGCAGCAAGCGCAATGGCTGCCAAGGCTACTATTAATAAAAACACTCGTACCAGTAGATCATTGCGTTGATTGCGGGTGCGAATTTTTTCGTGCTTCATGCTGTTATTTTCTGCCCAATGATGTGCTGATGGGTTGGCATGAATCGCATTGGTATTGGTATTTAGATGCGTATTGGGTTTTTCTAGATCAACACCTCCTACATAAGGCGCTGTCGATTCGGCTATGTCTGTAGTATATATTTCTCTTTTATCTACGGCAGCCTCATAAGTGCCGTCTAAAGACGTCTCATTTCTTGTGATGGTATTAATATCTGACGCGATATTTAGATCCGATTTGTCACTAAAGCTTTGAACAGCAGTAATCACAGATGCTGCCCAGATTGGTAGATACTGACGCAGTGTGGTCTGCTCTGCCTGTAAAAATGCTGGCAGAAATTGACCATTGGCCAATACTTTGAGTTCATGATAAGCCAATGGCGCTGTGTTAATGAGCAACTGCGACGTGGCCAGCTCATCAATATGATGGGTGGCTGCCAGCTCTTGGACAATAACCTGCTGCATACTTGGGTCTTGCCACAACTGTTCAAACAATGAGCTTTCTCTAACGCTATTAGTAACCATCATTTGATCGTCACGAATGAGCTGTGAATAAACCTGTGGCAATGCTAAGCGCGCGGCTAAAATTGCATAAAACTGCTCAAGTAGACTAACATAGGCCACATTACTTCTTTTGTCACCCAGTACCGCTGGCGTGACAGTTTTTTCTAATTGGTCGATAATACTCATAGCTGACTGCCTCTTTCGGCCTACCATTTAATCTATAAAAGAATGGACGGTTTATTGTATTTATAGCTGCCGTATTTTAAGATATTTTTATTATCTGCTTATCATTATCATTAAGATACGAAGCATTACTCACATTTCTTGATACCCTGCTATATTATTCACTATGAAAGCATAAAAATGCATCGTTTTGTTATATATCAGGCTCAGCCTAAGGATTTTCTTTGTTTAACCATACGACCCTTATCATTATAATTACGGTTATTGTCAGCTTATTGGCATGGCAAAACAAGGCGTTATTCAATCGATTTATTTTTTATCCACCGGCGGTAAACAACGGCCAGTGGGATCGTTTTGTGACGCATGGTTTTATTCATGCTGATAGTATGCATCTGCTTTTTAATATGTTTACCTTATACTTTTTTGGTCGTGCTATTGAAGGCTTGTATCAGTCATTTTTATTTGGTTATGGTTTTGTGGTTTTTTACGTGCTGGCCATTATCATTGCGATGATTCCAAGCTATATTAAGAACAAAAATAATGCCAGTTACTTAAGCCTTGGTGCTTCAGGCGGTGTATCGGCTGTACTGTTTGCTTTTATTTTATTGGCGCCATGGGAAAAAATCTACCTGTTTGCCATTATTCCTATTCCTGCAATACTATTCGCCGTCGCTTACGTTGCTTATAGTATCTACGCTGATAAACGTGGCGGCTCAAATATCAATCACATGGCTCACCTGTGGGGCGGTGGATTTGGCGTGATAGCCACGATTATTTTAGAGCCGCAAGTACTGCCACACTTCATCAATGCGCTATTGTCGCCTGGTTTTTAGAAAGAACTCTATTAGTTTTAAAAGGTTACTTTACGTTTTTTGCATCTTTATACGTTGAGATTTGATAGTTTATTATGATTATAGATATTATCGGTGATATTCATGGCTACGCAGACAAACTGACAGGTTTGCTACAGCAATTGGGCTATCGTCACAATGGCCAATACTTTGTACCGCCAGCTGGTCATCGAGCGTTATTTATTGGTGATTTGATTGATCGTGGCTCGCAGCAGGTCGCCACTTTGGAGATCGTCTTTGCCATGTTGGATGCTGATGTGGCTGATGCCATAATGGGCAATCACGAGTACAATGCGCTAGCCTTTGCCACGCTTGATCCCCATAATGCCAAGCAGTATTTGCGCTCACACAATGAGGTA
This sequence comes from uncultured Psychrobacter sp., assembly GCA_963925435.1. Lineage (GTDB taxonomy): Bacteria > Pseudomonadota > Gammaproteobacteria > Pseudomonadales > Moraxellaceae > Psychrobacter. The sequence goes on from CAWURQ010000002.1 coordinate 227,039, forward strand.
CACGTGCGCCAGCATGAGGCGTTTTTAGCTGAGTTACCATTTGGCTCAGACGGTCATAAATATTGGCTACAGCGCCTTTATGAATTGCCATTATGGCTTGAGACTGATTGTGCGTGCTTTGTACATGCCTGCTGGGACGTCGATAGCATGGCGGTATTAAAACCGTTACTGACAGAGGATAATCGTCTAACACCACATGGGCTGACAGTGACTTCTCAGGAAAACACCGTACCGTTTGACGCGCTAGAGCGGGTATTAAAAGGCGTGGAAACGGCGCTACCTGACGGTATTGTAATGATCGATAAAGAAGGCACCAAGCGCACACGAGTAAGGGTCTGCTGGTGGCTTGAGAATCTGAACAAACGCACATTCTATGAGGTTGCACGAGCGCCGTTATCCGCATTAGCACAAATTCCAAGCGATTTGCTGGCTGAAAATATTGACTTTGCTCTTAAGACTGATAAGCCTGTGTTTGTCGGGCATTATTGGCTGACAGGCACGCCAGAGCCGCTTAGCCCGCAAGTCGTTTGTACCGATTATTCGGCAGCGGTAGACAGTGGTTATCTTACTTGTTATCAGCTCGATACTGAGCGACCTTTGCCACTAACACCCCGTGACTTTGTGCAATACCGTCATGATATGGTTGATTCCAGATAAAAGAGGTACAACTATTATAACGTGCTACTAGAATAATATTTCCTTGCTTGCTGTGCCTGCGCAGAGAGAGGCTACGAAAATATTATTCTAGCAATACTGTATTTATTTTATAGTGAACTGACTGTATGGTTGCTCCTAAATAAATAAAACTAGCGCTATTTATCGCGCTTTGTTATTAAAAATCAAACTTGACTTTACGAAGACGGCAAAATTTTTGTATGATGGTCTTTTTGAGGATATCACAGCATGAGCACTACATCGGCCACCATGTCAGCTACCATCGATACCGTTGAGCAAAACGAACCTATTACTTCTCCTGCTGGTCAACCAAAAGTCGGCATTATCATGGGCTCGCAATCAGATTGGGCAACCATGAGCGCGGCGGCACAGTTGCTAGCAGACTTTGATATTGCCTTTGCGTGTGAAGTGGTCTCAGCCCATCGTACCCCTGACCGATTGTTTGATTATGCCAAAAGCGCGAAAGACAATGGCTTACAAGTTATCATTGCTGGTGCAGGCGGTGCCGCTCATCTACCCGGTATGTGTGCCAGCCAAACGCCGCTGCCGGTCTTTGGTGTACCAGTCAAATCCTCTATGCTCAGTGGTTGGGATAGCTTACTGTCTATCGTGCAGATGCCTAAAGGTATCGCTGTTGGGACATTAGCGATTGGTACAGCAGGTGCTTATAATGCTGCTCTCCTTGCTATTCAAGTTCTCGCCTTGCATGATGAATCAATCGCTACTAAGCTGGATAACTTGCGCAAGGCGCAAACAGAAACCATTCTTGCCAGTCCAACGCCCGGCATCATCAATGGTTAATCATCGCTAAATTATCGATGATTGTAGCGAAACCCATCAATAGCAGTCATTTGAGTAGAAATATTCTTAACTTAATATTTGTTTTTAGATGGTTTTTACTTAATACAAGCGTAATATAAGGTGCCTACAGTGCACCTTTTCCTATTTTGATAGCGTCATCTTTAAATTTTGATACACCAAAAACCTTATTCATTTTTATTCAAAGAGCCCGCCATGACTACAGCCAACGCTTACCCTATTACCCAAACCATTCGTACCATCGGTATTTTAGGTGGTGGTCAGCTTGGTATGATGCTGGCCGAAGCCGCCATACCTTTAGGCTATCAATGTGTGTTTTTAGAAGACAATGCGGATTGCCCTGCTAGTTTATATGGACGCGTCTTTCGTAGTGAAGAATTGGCAGCGTTTACTGCCGCAGCAGACGTTTTCACTTTGGAATTCGAAAACACGCCAACGGCGACGGTCGAACAACTGACTGATTTGTCAAAATCTGGGGATAAACAAGGCATGTTCCCGCCACTAATTGCTCTCGATATCGCACAAGATCGCTTAAAAGAAAAACAGATGTTTAATACTCTAGATATCGCAACTGTTCCTTTTATGGCAGTCAACTCTGAAGCAGAATTACAGCAGGCTTGTCAGGAATTGGGACTACCGATCGTCCTGAAGACCAGCCGCGGCGGTTACGACGGCAAAGGGCAATTTGTCATCAAACAAGCTGCTGATATCAAGGTCGCTTGGGATGAGCTAAAAGATGCCGTCAGTGGTAAAGGAGCACTTACGCCAACGCCAGCACCTTTGATTGCCGAAGGCTTTATCAACTTTAGCCGTGAAGTTTCTATTATCGCGGTTCGAGGACAACACGGTCAGGTTCGTTGCTATGATTTGGTCGAAAATCATCATCATAATGGTATTTTGGCCAAAACCCAAGCACCTGCGGTTGGCACCAGTCACTTATTTCAGCAAGCAACTGATGCGATCACCAAGATCATGAATCATTTGGGCTATGTCGGTGTCATGGCGCTGGAGCTATTTGTGACCAAAGATGCGCGCGGTCATGACGCGTTACTGGCTAATGAGATTGCCCCGCGTGTACATAACTCTGGGCACTGGAGCATTGAAGGCGCTGTCACCAGCCAGTTCGAAAACCACATTCGCGCCGTCGTCAATTTGCCACTAGGTGATACCGACAACGTCCACCCAGCCATTATGCTCAATGTCTTGGGACAATACCCTGATATCAGCGCCGTGCTAAATATCGATGGCGCGCACTATCATAGCTACCACAAGGCTGAACGTGACGACCGTAAAATTGCTCATATTACCTTGATGCCAAATGATGTGGCTGACTTGGAACCTGCGTTGGCCAAACTCATAGCCGTACTGCCCAATAAAGTTGGTCTTGATAAAAAATCAACTGCTGATAGTCAGCCAAAAGCATTAGATATTCCTACTTCTGCTGAAACTGAAGCTGAAAAATCTTTGGTAAACACTGAAATTACTGAAGTTACCAACATCACTACTGACGACAACCAGAAAGATAATACGGTAAATACTAAGGCAAAAGTAAATAAGGTTAAGAAATAATGCAGATTTGGGTGGATGCGGATTCAGTGCCATTGATAGCCAAAGACTTGATTATCAAAACCGCTGAACGCACACAAACAATGGCGATATTCGTCGCCAATCAGCCGATCAAACTGCGTAAGTCACCGCTGCTCGTCATGACAGTGGTGCCGTCGGGGTTTGATAAGGCCGATGATTATATCGTAGAACAAATTCAACCGGGCGACCTTGCTATCACCAGCGATATTCCTTTAGCCAATGATATTTTGGACAAAGGCGGTATGGTATTGACAACACGCGGCATGGTTTATGATAAAAACAATATCAAGCAAAAGCTCAATATGCGCGACTTTATGGATACCATGCGTGGTACTGGCGTCCTAGAACTACAAGAAATGAGCGGACAAAAACCTTACGGTGACCGTGACAAAAAAGCGTTTGCCGATGGTTTAAACCGCTTAGTACGTTAGTGTCTTTTATAATTAAAATCTGACATTGTGATGTGTTACTGCTCCCTTCCTACCTAAACCAACCCTTTGCTTCCTTGCAAACGGTATACATTCTATAACCAAAAACTATGCAATCGGCACGTATCATCACGAAGCGTGTCACCTATTCTTGTTACGCTATATGCAGTTTCTAAAACAAAGACACTTTTTAGAACATCGACAACGTATATAACAATAGGAATGACTATGAAAATTTTAGTAATTGGCGCAAGTGGTCGTGTAGGTACTGAACTGGTTAAGCAATTATTAGCAGATGACCATCAGGTTATTGGCACTACACGTCAGGCAAAAACCTTATTTGATGATGGCAATTATAGCCAGCTAGATTTAGATCTCACCGCTGAAAAAGACAGCATTCAAAGTCAGATCGACAACGATATTGATACGGTGTATTTTGTTGCTGGCTCTGGCGGTAAGGATGTCTTAGAAGTTGACTTACATGGCGCGATTAAGACCATTCAAGCAGTACAGGACAAGGGCATCAAACGCTATATTATGCTCAGTGCCGCTTTTTCATTAGACACCAGTAAATGGAACACCCCTGGTATTGCAGACCTAAAAGACTACTATATCTGTAAGCATTATGCCGATCAATGGTTGGTCAATAACAGCACACTTGATTATACAATCGTACAGCCAGGTGCGCTAAAAGAGCGTGCAGGCACTGGTAAGATTGCCATTAATGACGGTGATTCTGGTGAAAACTCAATCGAAGACGTCGCCACCACATTGGCTGCTGTATTGAATGCCAGTAATACCATTAAGAAAGCGTTTAATATGCACAACGGTGAAACCACCATTAAAGACGCTATCGCTAGTGTGTAGCGCAGCTTATGACAGATAAACAGCTATAGTGGAAGTACTTTAAAGTTGCTATAGTGCTACTGGGATGAATTTTTCGAAGCCTCTGGAGTGCAAGGCGCACAGCAAGCGAGGAAAATTTATACCAGTAGTACAGGACTATTGATGTATCGATTTTACTTTTCATTGACTATAGAAAATTAAGCGGTAACAAGCGCTTATAAAAAGGCCACTTATCCCTCAGCCGAGTTAAAACAAGCTGAGGGGTAAGTGGCCTTTTGTTGTATCAAGCTTTGAATCAGGGCAGATTAAGCCAAACCACTAGGAAAAGGAATGACGGATTCTAAGCTACTTGCTCCTGTGATTACCATGAGCAATCTGTCTATACCAACAGCGATACCGCTACAAGGTATTAAATCATCAGACGCCGCAATCAAATGCTCATCTACTGGCATTATTGGTAAGTTGTGACGCTGGCGTAATTGGTTATCCTTTTCAAAACGCTTCCTCAACGCTTGTCCATCTGCCAGCTCATCATAAGCATTGGCAATCTCAATACCTTTGATATATAGCTCAAACCGCTTCGCAATTTCATTGCCATCTTTATCAAGCGCCGTCTTTGCCAATGCCGCTGTGGCAGGTGGATATTCTATGATTAACGTTGGCAAATCGTGACCCAAATTTGGCTCTACCGCATGGCTAAACAGCAAATCCAACCAGCTTTGGCGACGGTCTTCTTCGCTATCGTTGGCACAGCTGGCCTCGCTGTTAAAATCAAACCCAGTCAAGCCCTTGTCTTCTGCCACCGCTTGTAATGCAGACAGGCTCGCTGTCAGTGGATGTATACCAACAAAATCCATAAAGGCATCGACATAACGGTAGTGATTCATCACGATGGGATGACCATACAGCGTTTCTAACAATTCACCTACCTCAGACGCCATATCAGCCAAGCTATAATTTGGTTGATACCATTCGAGCATGGTGAATTCAATATTGTGCCTTACGCCTATTTCATTGTCTCGAAATACAGGACAAATCTGATAGATAGGCGCGTGCCAGCTGGCCAATAAACGCTTCATGGCAAACTCGGGCGAGGTATGCAGATAATAAGTACGTGGTTTATCTTGATAGGTTACTTGGGCGGCGACTGACTGCAAAAAAGTATCAGTATTGCCTGCTTGTGACAGTAATGGCGTCTGTACTTCTAACACTTGTCGCTCAATAAAAAACTGGCGAATGTTATTGATAAATTGCGCACGCTGCTGCGCCATCGCCAGCGTCATGGTGGGTGCGTAGTTTGGCTTATAGGAAGAAGGATTGGTTGGTTGGCTCATTATTATCTACTGCGATTAACGAATAATAGGTTTCTGAACTGAGTCGATACTCAATGAAATGGATACGCGACACTATGACACGAGACTGGGATAAATTTTTCTTGCTTGCTGTGCCTTTGCAGACAGAGGCTACAAAAAATTTATCCCAGTCTCGCTGACTCTTATTTGTATTGGCCTGACTATATAAACTGAGTTGCTAAATTATATTAAAACTGTCAAAACTGCCATTCACGGCGTAAATGATAATCGCGTCTTAATCTATCAAAATCAGTGCCCTTCACTTGGCCATCCTTTGCCTTGCCTCTCAATGCCGCATCGTCTTGCAGGATGTCATAAAACTTGAGCAGTCTCTGTGGATGTGTTTTTAATTCTGACCATAAAAACATATTGAGTGGTAATAGCGCATGCATAGATTGAGTGGGTATGACTGCCAATTTTTCACATAGCGCATCATAGATGATTTGCGTGCCACGCAGCTTACCTTCTAGCGTGTAGCCAGCGATATGCGGTGTGGCGATGGCCAGCTTGGATAATAATCCATCAGTAATTTGCGGTTCGTGCTCAAACACATCAAGCACCACTTGCCGTCCAGTACGCGCCATATCTGCTTCAAGATCGCTTGCATGAATGACAGGCCCACGTGCACTATTAATTAGCATCGTCTGCACTGGCATCATTGCCAATGCCTCTGCATTAATAAGATGACGTGTTGCATGGTCATTACTGGCATTCTGTGCACTCACCGTTTGTTGTTCATCCGTGAGCGGGACATGCAAACTGATGACATCACTTTGGCTAAGGACTTGCTCAAGACTGGCATTGTTAATCGTTGAAGGTGGTAGCAAGGGATCATAACCCAATATTTGCCAGCCCAAATCACTTGCGTAATGCGCAAGCGTGCTGCCAATATTACCCAGTCCAATAATACCAAGCGTCATAGAATGCTGCCAATACTGCGGACGCAAAGTCAGGATGGCGGTCAAAACATATTGTGCAACCGAATGCTTGCTACAGCCCGCTGCATTCGCAAAAGTAATATGACGCGTCGCTAGATAATCTTGATCGACATGATCTGTACCGATGGTTGCAGAACCCACAAATTGCACACTCTGATTATCAGCCAATAACGACTCGCCTACTGGTGTCACAGAACGTATGAGTAGCACATCAGGCTGCAGATCTGCGAGTAATTGCGCATTGATATCACGTCCAGCAACTTTGACAATATTCACAGACTGCTTGGAGATTTGCCCCAGCATCGAAGGATTAAAAAACTCGTCTAAGCTAGCGATATTGCTATCGGCCACAATAGTAATATTTTTAATAGTATCCATCCTGCCCTTCATCATTTTTACCAGTCGCACATTGATATTCATGTTTCAATATTTCATGTATGACTGGTATTTTTAAAATATCGAGATATGCATGAGTATTTATCTGCATGCTTATTCTATCTTCAATCTACTATAAAAAAATACAGTACTGCTAGGATAAATTTTCGCTGCCTCTGTCTGCGCAGGCACAGCAAGCAAGAAAATATTATCTTAGCAGTACGTTATCATGGTTGTACTGCTTTTATTTAGAATCAGATCTAGTTTATCTAATCTGGCTTATCAATTATTGGCAGAGTTTGGTCATCAGACAATATCTCTTCCTGCGGCGCAAATATCTCATTTTTATGCTGCGATATCCATTCGCGCCATACCGCCAGCCCGATAGCCAATACCACAGGGCCAATAAACAACCCTACAAAGCCAAAAGCCGTTAAACCACCTAGTACACCAATAAAAATGATAATAAAAGGAATTTTGGTCGCGCCACTAATCACAATAGGACGAATTAAGTTATCTACCCAGCTGATGACCAAAACGCCCCACAACGCCAAACCAACTCCTTCTACCGTATGACCTTGGCTTAACAACCAAATGGAGACACCGCCCCAAACAAATGGTGTGCCAAATGGAATCAATGCGATGATAAAGGTAACAATGGTCAATAAGATGGGACTGGGTGCACCAGAGAAATAATAACCGATGCCCGCAAGGAGTGCCTGTGCCAATGCCGTCAGACCAATGCCATATACGACAGCGCGTGTGGTTGTACCCACAGAATCAATATAACCATCAATGCGATTGCCAATGATATTACGTAATGCTTGACGGATTTGGCGAACCAAACTGGTGCCATCACGATAGAAGAAAAACAACGTCATCAGCGCCATACCCAACTTGGCAAGACCACTAAACACAACGTCAAAAGCTATTTTGCCATAATATAAATGTGATTGAACCCAAAGGCGAAAGGTTTCGAGCGTCCCTTCAGGGTTTTTATTGATCCTCCACAGTACATCTTTGACTTGTTGACCAATGATAGGCAGGTCTTTAACAGAATTAGGCACATCCAAATAACCAACTTTAATACGATAGATCAAATTGCTAATGAGGCTCAATGCTTCTTGTTGTAAGATAAAAACACCAATGACCAACGGCACACCTATCATTAAGGAGATGCTCATAGTCATAATAGCGGCGCTAAAACTTGGACTCAGCTTTACCTTTTCATGAAAAAATTTATAAATAGGAAAAGTCACATACGCCAAAATCGCTGCCCACAGTGCCGGCACAATAAAAAACTGCACCACTTGAAAACATAATACAAACAGTACCACCAACAAGGTAATTGCCAGCAAGCGCTGAATAATAAATTCTTTTGTCCAGTTTTCAATCATAGCGTATAAACCAAAAGCAGACAGCAAAGACCTATATGACTTTGCTGGCAAGTTTATAAATGTGTGATGAATCTCAACTCACAGACTACGTCTGTAAACTGTATCCATTAGCGAAGGTTGTAACTCGTACAATACATTGCTCTCAAGTACCATGAGCGCGGCAAATCGGTTAATACTGTAGCCATCTCACCCTGTATCATTTTTATTAAAATAAGATAAAAAGAAGCAATTGTAGGCCTTCATTATGCAATAAAATCAAGCAATTATATAACGCTATGTTGTAATCTTTACTTACAATTTTCTATAGTACAAGCTTACTAGAGACTGTACGCATAATGCATAGACGCTATTACATGAATTATTTAACAAGATGTACTGAAAGCGCTTTTTGTATTCACGCTTTAAACTGATATCCTGAAAGGTAATTCACTGGCGCGTTCTATTTGTAGCGCCAATTGATGTTATACTAAGAGCAATTATTTTAAGCTTTTCAACAGCAGTTACGTTGGTTTGACCTCATTTATTTTGATCGTTGTATAGACATAGAATTTTCAAAGACAAACCAACACCCTCTTTTATCGTCCTTCTCTAGACTATCATAAGATCTAATCTTTAGGAGTGACGCCATAATTTTGGAGTAGTTATGCATAAGTCGTTGTATAGAAGTTTATGCACAAGATTTAGACTCATGCATATTATGGGTCAATATTGAGAATCCGATATGAAAGAGTGTTAGTTTCGGACTTACTTTGATTTTATTTGAAATCAATACTGACACACCAAATTTTAACAACTATATCGATAGGAACAATAACAATGTCAAAAGACACTGATAATCCCAACTTAATACCTCAACCTGAGACCAATAAGACCCAACAATCACAAAACAAGATACCGTTACTTTTGCTTTAGCCCAATCACATTTTTTAGTGGGTGATATCGCAGCCAATGTCGAAAAAATGCGCACCCTAGCACTACAAGCACGCGAGCAAGGGGCTGATGTCATTGTTTTCCCAGAGCTAGCCTTATTGGGCTATCCGCCCCAAGATTTATTGCTACGTCCAAGCTTGTCAGGCCGAGTCAAAAGCGCCTTGTCTACTCTTGAGTGATATCGATGATATCGTCATGATTGTCGGCTATCCGCATGTCGATCATCACGGTACTTTTAACTCTGCCGCTATCTTGCATAATGGTCATCAAAAAGGCTTTTATCATAAGCAAATTTTGCCAAATTATGGCGTCTTTGATGAGCGTCGTTACTTCGATAAAGGTCGCAATCAAGTCTTATTTGATTATAAAGGCATTACCATTGGTCTGCTTATCTGTGAAGATTTGTGGGAAAAAGGTCCTATCGCTGAGCTCAAAAAGCAAGGCGCTGATCTTATTGTGAGCTTAAACGCTTCACCTTTCGAGATTGAAAAGCAAGACAATCGCAAAACCATGCTGACCAAGCGTAGCCGTGAAAACAACTTACCTATCGTCTATCGTCAATGCCGTTGGTGGTCAAGATGATTTGGTGTTTGACGGTGGCTCTATGGCCGTACAAGCGGACGGCAGCATTGCCCATGAAGCACCGCGCTTTATGAATCAGTTGCTACTGGCTACTTTAGATGTAAAAACAGCAAAGTTTGAACAGCAGCAAAAGCGCCTTTAACCTTAAGCCGTGAGTCCGAGATGTATCAGGCATTGGTCGTCGGTCTACGTGACTATGTCAATCATTCAGGGTTCTCTGGCATTATCGTTGGATTGTCAGGTGGTATTGATTCAGCATTGACACTATGTATCGCTGTCGATGCTTTGGGCGCTGACAAGGTATATGCGGTCATGATGCCGTACGAATATACCTCGCAAATCAGTTTAGAAGACGCGCAAGCCCAGGCACGCCGTTTGAATGTTTCTTATACCGTTTGTCCTATTTTTGATGCAGTCGAAGGTATCCGTCATACTCTCGCGCCATTATTCAACAAGTCGCCAGCAGACACCACCGAAGAAAACATCCAAGCGCGGGCTCGCGGTGTTGTCTTGATGGCGCTGTCCAACAAATTTGGTCATTTGGTCATCACCACTGGCAATAAATCAGAGTTGGCGGTTGGCTACTCAACCTTATATGGTGATATGGCTGGCGGCTTCGACGTGCTAAAAGACGTCTATAAGTCACAAGTTTATAAATTGGCAAGCTATCGCAACCGTTTAGAAGACACGCCGGTCATCCCTGAGCGCGTTATCACTCGTCCGCCATCAGCCGAACTACGTCCCAGATCAAAAAGATCAGGACAGCTTGCCTGACTATGATGTGTTAGATGGTATCTTAATGTCATACATCGATGAAGATATGGGCTATCAAGACATCATCGATAAAGGCTTTGATGCAGATATGGTCGCTAAAGTTATCCAAATGGTCGACAATAGCGAATACAAACGCTTGCAATCACCAATTGGTACGAAGATTAGCCATAAAGCCTTTGGCCGTGAGCGCCGCTACCCATTAGTGAATAAATGGTCAATAAAAGGCTAATTGTTTTGGCAAGCCTAACTTTGTTTTTTTACAAATAATCGAACTTTTATGATTGGCTGGGAGCTTTCCCAGCTTTTTTAGTTTCTATGAATCCAAATTTTTATAAACAACGCTTTAAGTTTCATCCTAACCCACTCACTTTATCTCCTCACTATTACTTTTTATCCTCACATTTTTTTCGAGACTGTCATGAGTTTGCTAACCGCTAGTGTCTTTCTACTCTTATTACTTGCGCTAAGCGCCTTTGTCTCTGCTGCCGAAATTGCAATCGCCGCGGGTCGCAAAATTAAACTACAAATCATGGCAAAAGAAGGTGATGTTCGTGCATTTGACGTCCTTAAGATGCAAGAGCATCCTGGTAGTTTTATCACTGTCGTCCAAGTGGTTTTAAACGCCGTCGCTATTTCGGCAGGTGCGGTGGGTGAATCAGCCATCAGCCCCTATCTACAGCAATTGTTGAATAATGAAGCCGTAGCATCTGTCATATCCTTTATTTTGATCACCAGTTTATTTTCTCTACTTGCCGATTTAATGCCCAGACGTTTTGCGATGTCCAATGCTGAAATAATCGCTGTGCGTCTTGTACGGCCGATGATGTTGCTGATTTTTATATTTAAGCCTGTGATTTGGGTGTTTGATGGCGCTGCCAATATTCTCTTTAAATTTTTGGGAATATCAACCATACGCCAAGACGACATGACGCCAGAAGATATTTATGCCGTTATGGATGCAGGTGCCGAAGCGGGTGTGCTCAAAAAACAGGAACACCATCTGATAGAAAATATCTTTGATATGCAAGAGCGTACCGTGACCTCGGTGATGAATCCGCGCGAAAATATCGTTTATTTCGACACCAAAACCAGTAACGAAAAAGTAGTCGAAGTCATGATTGAACAGCCCCATAATAAGTTTTTGGTTTGTCATGACGATGATTTAGAGCACATTATTGGTTATGTTGAGTCACGCAGCTTTTTAGCGTTGGTCCTGAACCAACAAGAAGTCAGCTTGACCGACAAAGCCCTACTAAAACCTGCGCTTTTCGTTCCCGATACCTTGTCGTTATTTGAAGTGCTAGAGATGTTTAAATCCACTGGTGCTGACTTTGCTGTTATTGTTAATGAATACGGCCTAGTCGTTGGTGTCATCACCCTTAAGGATGTGATGAGTATCGTCATGGGTGAGCTTGTGACAATGGAGGAGCAACCGATTGTCCAGCGTACTGATAACTCTTGGTTAATCGACGGCATGACGCCCATCGAAGATGTGGTTCGCGCTTTAGATATTGTCAATTTGCCACGCAGTCAGAACTATGAAACCATTAGTGGCTTTATGATGTATATGTTACGCAAAATTCCAAAGAAAACCGATACTATTGAATATGCCAATTATCGATTTGAGATTATCGCAACCGACAATCTCAAAATCACTCAGTTGTTGGTCACCAAGTTTGAAGACATTATGTAAAAATCCCTACTTAATGAACACCCCCCTAAACCTATAGCGTTATGATAATCTTTTGCAAAAAATTGATACTGATCGATTAAAATGACTCCGTCCTGCATCAATACTTGAAAAATATTAATGTGGGATTTTTTACGCGCTCATTTTAATGATAATGGGTTTATTCAAAAGGCAAGTGCATTATGGAAGTAGAAAATAAGAAGGTAGGCTTTTTGGCCATGATTTTAACAGTCGGTTTGGGTATCGCTGGCCTTTTCATTTGGCTATTTTCTGAGCTGGCAGAAGAAGTATTAGAAAATGAATTGAGAAAATTTGATAGCCGTATCATCAATTTTTTCGAATCGATAGAAACGCCTACCCTTGATAGTATTTACTTTTTAATCACTGAAATGGGATCTGTCTGGTTTTTGACCAGTTTGTCAGTTTTAGTGGTTTTATGGCTTTGGTTTAAAGCCAAAGATAAATGGGGTATTTTTTTCTTTATTATCGCAATGGGCGGCAATGGAGCACTGAATTGGATACTAAAACAAATCTACGAGAGGGGGCGGCCTTCCATTAATGAAGCAATCGATGCGATTGGCTTTAGTTTCCCAAGTGGTCATTCGATGGGATCACTGGTGTTTTATGGGTTTATCTTCTATTTGGTCGTAAGAAGTGCGCAAAAAAAAGCGGTAAAAATAATGGCATTCATTGTTTTAAGCGTTCTTATTCTCTTGATTGGAACGAGCCGAATTTATTTAGGCGCTCATTTCCCAAGCGATGTTATCGCCGGTTTTTTGGCAGGAACGGTTTGGCTAATTCTGTGTTTGTTGGCACTTGAGTGGATACAGTGGCAAAGCCATAACCAAGTCCCCCCTATCCGTGCGTTACGAAAACTTCTCATATCCAATTACAAGTCGCTCAAGCAAAAACACGAACGCCGGTAGTCCATTGCTATAGTCAGCTCAAAGTAAAAAAGCAACTAGAACCAAAATTTTTGCTGGTTTAAAGCCCATCACGGACGCCAAAAATTGCTGTGCCAACACGCACCATAGTAGAACCATTGGCTATCGCTTCGGACATATCGCCACTCATGCCCATACTTAATGTATCCCAGCCATTCAGTTCTGGGTAGCTATGCTGAATCTCTTCAAATAACTGCTTGGTTCGAGCAAAAGCATTGGTATCTGCCTTGGCAGGAATAATCATCAGACCTCGCAGTTGTAATCGCTCATACCCTTTGATGGCAGTTATCAATTCAGGTAGCTGTGCTGGCAAACACCCTGATTTGCTATCTTCATTATCTATATTCACTTGAATTAGTATGTTCAATGGTAGCATCTCTGCTGGGCGTTGATCATTTAAACGCTTGGCAATGATGTCACGCTCAACCGTCTGTACCCAATCAAAATGTTCGGCGATATCGCGGGTTTTATTACGCTGAATGCTACCAATATAATGCCAGACAATGTCTTTACCTTCAGATCGCTGTTTTAAAATACCGATTTTTTCGATGGCTTCTTGCAGATAATTTTCACCAAAGTGTTGCTGTCCTTGCTGAGCTAAGGTAGCAATCATATCGGCAGGCTTGGTTTTAGAAACTGCCAATAAGATAACCTCATCCGCCTGTCTATCAACATGCTTACACGCTTGAGTCACTTGTTTGCTGACTTGCTCCCAATTATTTATAAGTTCTTGACTATCAATAGTGTTTTCAATGTCTTTCATATATAACTCTCGATGCAAATTTAATCGTTTATTTTCAATCGATTATAGTAAATAATCTTTATATAGTGAGTTCAGTATAACGATACAGCGGAACTGGGATAAACTTTTCGCAGCCTCTGTCTGCGCAGGCACAGCAAGCCAGAAAAATTTATCCCAGTTCCGCGTTGAAATATAATGGTTCTGTTTTATTTAGAATCGACTATACAAATGGCTTTTATTAAAAACAGTTAAGATTTAGCCAAAACCTTTTTTGAGAAAAACTATATATTTAATTTTTTATGAACTAGATTGACCAATTCTACATTTAATTGACCCAGTGGATGGCTAAATACTGGGAGTCTTGTTATTATATTGTTACAGAGTTTAACACAAGCTACTCAGACCAATAGTAATGGTGAAGCCGTCGCTTATCTTCTACAGTAATTGGCCTAAAAACAAACAGCAAACGATTGGCAATTATACAATCTTATGCCTTTTTACCTTCCCCTTATTGAGTGATAGGAATATCCAATTATGGCTGAAAAAAACATCTTGAGCATCGAAGACTTGCTACGCTTTACCGTTAAACATAAAGCATCAGATTTACATATTTCAGCTGGTATGCCCGCCATGATTCGTGCTGATGGCGAAATGACGCGAATCAATATGCCTTCGATGACCCATCAAGTGGTTCATCAGCTCATTTATGACATTATGAACGATAGGCAACGTGCCGATTTCGAAGAATTTTTTGAAACGGATTTTTCTTTCGAGATTCCTAATTTAGCACGCTTTCGGGTCAACGCTTTTAATCAAAACCGTGGCGCAGGTGCTGTATTTCGTACCATTCCTTCCAAAGTTTTGACAATGGAAGATTTAGGCATGGGTGAAGTATTCAAACGCGTCTCAAATTTCAAACGTGGCGTGGTATTGGTCACAGGCCCAACAGGTTCAGGTAAATCAACCACACTGGCAGCCATGATTGACTATATCAATGAAACCCGTAAAGAGCATATTTTAACCATTGAAGATCCGATTGAATTTGTCCATGAATCCAAAAAAAGCCTCATTAACCAGCGCGAAGTTCACCGTGACACTTTAGGTTTTGAACCAGCCCTACGTTCTGCATTACGTGAGGATCCTGATGTGATTTTGGTTGGTGAGCTACGTGATCTTGAGACCATTCGCTTGGCACTAACGGCAGCCGAAACGGGACATTTGGTATTCGGCACCCTACACACCAGCTCAGCTGCTAAAACGATTGACCGTGTGATCGATGTGTTTCCCGCCGCAGAAAAAGACATGATTCGTGCCATGCTCTCAGAGTCGCTACAAGCCGTTATCTCCCAAACACTGCTTCGTCGGCAAACAGGAGGGCGTGTCGCTGCACACGAAATTATGCTGGGCACACCCGCTATTCGTAACTTGATACGTGAAAATAAAATAGCCCAGATGTACTCTGCGATTCAAACTGGCTCAGGTGATGGCATGATTACCCTTGATCAAACGCTGAAGAACCTAGTTGCAAAAGGCACTATCAGCAAAGACGTTGCTCGTCCTTATGCCAAACAACCTGAAGCATTTTTATAATATTACCAATTGTGTATCACTCACCCCTGGTTATTGATATAAGAACTATTGACATACGATACGTTTTATTTCTATTGATCATTATTTGCGGTCTTTAAAACATGATTTCAGTTACTTTTTTAATTGATTTACGTCGAGTATAGGTACGATATGGACATTGATAAACTATTGCAATTAATGATCAGTAAAAACGGCTCTGACCTTTTTATTACTGCTGATGTCGCGCCTTCCATGAAAATAAATGGCAAAATTTTACCAGTGGGTAAAACGCCGTTGAGTGCTGAGCAAACCATGAAACTGGTTAAAGGGGTGATGACATTCAACCAGAAAAAAGAGTTTGAAGAAACAAACGAGTGTCAATTTGCCATTACTGATGAAGCGCAGCAAGCACGTTTTCGGGTCAGCGCATTTATACAGCGCGATATGGCAGGGATGATTTTACGAAAAATCGAAAATAAAATCCCGACCGTTGAGGAGCTACGTCTGCCACCAGCGCTAAAAGAGCTGGCCATGAAAAAACGAGGCATTATTTTATTGGTTGGCGCAACAGGCACAGGTAAATCCACCACCCTAGCTGCTATGATAGGACATCGCAATCAAAATTCTCATGGTCATATCATCACCATCGAAGACCCCATCGAATTTATACATAAACACCACGGTTGTATCATTACCCAGCGTGAAGTCGGTATCGATACTCACTCATTTGAAGCTGGTCTGAAAAACACCTTACGCCAAGCACCCGATGTTATCTTAATTGGTGAGATTCGTAATCGTGAGGTCATGAGCTACGCCATCCAATATGCCGAAACAGGGCATTTGGTCTTTGCTACCCTGCACGCCAACAATGCTAACCAAGCGATCGACCGTATTATTCACTTTTTTGAAACCAGTCGACACAGCCAGCTATTCATGGATTTGTCGCTTAACTTACAAGCCATTATCGCTCAGCAACTTATTCCAACTCCCGATGGCAAAGGTCGCCGTGCTGCTATCGAGATTTTATTAAACTCCCAGCTGATTAGTGATTATATCCGTAAAGGTGAGGTTCATGAAATCAAAGATGTCATGACGCGCTCACGGGACAGCGGTATGCAGACCTTTGACCAAGCACTTTTTGATTTATATGAACAAGGGGAAATCACGTATAAAGAAGCCATTCTTCATGCTGACTCTCCTAATGATTTGCGTCTCAAAATCAAGCTAAGCAGCAAAAGCGGTACAACCAACCTAGATGAAGGTGCCGATAGCTTATCCTTGGATATTACTTAGAGTTGAATATCACTTAGGGACGGTTATCTTCTCAAAACTGCTGTTAGTTTTTTATATTGACCTGACTATAAAAATTACCATAAAAAAGCCCTCACTATTGATAATGAAGGCTTTTTTTGAACACGCACATTATAAAAGAACAACATTCCTACTTAACTCAGAATGACAAATTCAAATACGATTACTTGATGCTGTCTTTACATTCTTGATCATCACAAATACCGTATAGCACCAGTGAGTGACCTGATAACTTAAAGCCATTCTGTGCGGCGACTTTGAGTTGCTCTTCTTCGATGACCTCGTTATGAAACTCTACAATCTTTCCACAAACATCACAAACTAAATGATCATGATGCTCTTCTTGGGTAATCTCAAACACCGATAGATTGTTTTCAAAGTTATGACGCTCGACAATTCCTGCTTGCTCAAACTGCGTGAGCACTCGATAAACGGTCGCCAAGCCCACATCTTCGCCTTGCTCAATCAAGTGCCTTATAAACCTCTTCTGCACTCATGTGATGCAGCTCTGCGCTCTCAAGTAGCTCTAAAATTTTGATACGAGGTAACGTAACTTTCAATCCTGCTTTACGTAAATCTTGATTGGTAAAAGAAGCCATAATATCCCTTCTGACTGTGACAGTCTTAGCAAATAAAAACCAAAAAATGAGAGTAAATAATCGATCAATGAGTATTTCTTATTACATAAAAAATATTCTAACAACCGTAAGCTGGCTAGCCCAAATGGATTTCTAGCTGTTATTTTTATATATGATTCATGCAAGTCTATGAATTTAAAATATAAATAATCACAATAGCTCAGGTAGTGTTTGGTAAATAATGTCGTAAGTGGTAGGCAATTGCAAGTAAATGACGTATCATTTGTCCAAGATTGTCGGCAAGACCAGCACCAACACCACTTGGCCGCACCTAATCCATTTTTTATGAGTCATCTTACCATGATAAAGACATTAAATTTTCGTCCGTTAAGCCTTCGCAAGTGCATTACGCAAGATTGTCATTACCAGTATGCTTAGCGCTACTGTTGCTATGTCTGGCTGCTCATTACTGAGTGTTTATAAGATTGATTTGCCACAAGGGACTGCCATTACTCAAGCACAAGCGCAAAAGTTACAAGTGGGTATGAATCAAAATCAAGTACTTTATATTCTTGGTAGCCCAGCCATTAGAGACACCCTTGAGCCTAAGCGTTGGGACTATATTTATGACTATCAAGCAGGAACAGAAGGTCGCCGCAAAGGTATCGCAGATGTCAAAAATGCCAGCCAGCATTTGATTATTTACTTTGATGATCAGGGCTTGGTCAATCGCATCGAAGGTATAGACAGCCTGCCAGCTTCTTAATTGATACGCATGAATTAAGACGCATAAAAGGTCATAATAGCTGATCGCTTAACCACGCGATTTATTCTTGCGCTGAGACATAGGATCAGCGCTTAAGCTGCGGTATACCTCGATACGGTCAAAAGGCTGTAACTGATAGCTAAGCGGCTGCTTTTGGGCATAAACGCCTACATGCCAACGCTTAGCAGTTGGCGTGGCAATATCTGCCACCTCATCGCACCACTTTGCTAACTCTGAAAATTTTGCTAACCAGCCTGCCTGCGCGAGTGCCCCATACAGACTGGTACCCTCGCTGACTTTTAGAGCTACATAATGCTGGCGCTGTGCATCTTCGGCGTACGCTAAATATACAGTCATTAGAGCAGACTGCTCAGACTGTAGCGTAACATTCTTTTGATCAATGTTACCGTCATCAGCTATTAGCTTAACCACTGCATCACCCAACCTATCAAAGCCAACAATAGCGCCAATGGTACGACCAAACGTATCGCTATTCGCCATAAGTTATAAAATGCTTCATTGCCAAAGTTCAACGACTTGCGCAAATGACTTATTTTCATCTGCCAACCTGCAAAAATCGATAGCGACAACACTGCTACGCTACTAATAATAACCAAGATACCGACCAGCCACGTGGTTGGAATAGCGACGACCAACACTAGCGTTAATACAAACGTTGATACCAAACCAACCAATAGTCCGAACTTATGCGCTAACTGTTGGGTGCTATAATGTAACAAGTAACTGGCCACAAACAATACACCTACCCAATATAGAAGCTGCCCAATCGGTGGTAATGACATGCCGCTAAGCAATAGAGCCACGCCCCCAACGAGCAACTGCAATATCCAAATCGGTAGTACCAATTTAGTTGCGCGGAACTCATTTGTTACAGGGCTTCGGGCAGAGTTTTGCGCATTGTGATTATCGGCGTCTACTGCTGTGCCTACTTGTTTGGTCACTAAATTTTGACCGAACCAGTATAATCCTGTACCTGCACCAACACTGACCAGCGCTAGTGCTACTGCACGCGCCCACTCAGTTAAGCTGATACCAGTCATAGCAAAATCAATATGGGGCAAGCCATTTGCCACACCCAACAACAACCCAATCACCATCAGCCCTAATCCAATTGGTAGGGGCGCAACGCCAAGCAAGCTCAGCAAAATAGCAATAACCGTCAAGCCTGCAGCGATCGCAAAACTTGGTACAGTCGGGTCGCTATTGAGTTCAGTGAGGGCGGCCAATAAACCAGTGCTGGCAGCCGATATAACCAATGCGGCAATAATGATAGAAACCAGCGCTGCCAACCAACCAAAGCTTCGCCATATTGGGCCGACATCTGCTTCGCGAGTGAGCTTTTGCATCCCTGCCAACGGCGCATCAACACTGCGATAAGCCAAGGCTATTTCAGCATAAACGACAGGCAGTGACACTACTATCATAGCTAATAACCACAATAACCAAAAATCAATCTCACCAATTGACGTAGGTGCAAACCAGCGAAACAGTAATAACGGTAGTAGCGCCGCAATAAAATAAGAAGCATAACGGATCATCATAATCTCAATCCAAACGATCTAATACCATTCAAAAAACGAGAGTAGCAAGGAAAATGAGTGCAAGTACTACGCATGGTAGACTAAACGAGTTTGACACAGCTAATCGTATTTTTGGGTTCGGTATAAAGTGAATAACGATAATTTATAATTATACAGAGCAACGACTGGCCTCTGTAAAGGAATTCAGCTGTATATTATCTCTTTAATATAAGGGACAAACAGTTATAAAAAAACCCCGAAATCGGGGTTTAATAATTCAGACATGATCAATACGCAGTCAAATACTCAGTGAGCTTTATCTATACAGTATGCACATCAAAGTATTTATGATCAATACTGTTCAATTAGTGAATGGCACTCACATAATCTGACAAGATACGAATATCGCGATCAGACAGTTTAGAAGCAACGGTCTGCATCATGCCCATCTCGCCTTCTTTTGCGCCATCATTGACACGCTTTTGATCGTCGCTATCGATATCATCTACACGACCAGCGGCACGGAAAAGTTTTAGCTGAGTGGCGATATATTCAGCATGCTGTCCACCTAAACGTGGAAATGCTGCCCAAGCGTTACCCGCTGCGTCTGGACCATGACAGCCTGCACAACCGATGACACCGCGCGACTTATCACCGCCTAAAAACAGCTTGGTCGCTTCTTGAGTTGGTTGCAGGATTACCAAAGGCCACGCCCCAAGGCGCTTGGCTTGAGTAATAACCTGCTACGTTGGCTAAATCTTGCTGAGATAAATTGGCCACTTGCGACTGCATGATGCCGTTTTTGCGGTAGCCTGCTTTAAAGTTGACCAACTGCTTATATAAATATTTGACGTTTTGACCACCAAGATTTGGCTGGGCTGGCACAGGGCTCACACCATCAACACCATGACAAGCGGCGCAAACGGTTTCTGCGATTTGTTTGCCGGCATTAAGATCATATTCAGGAACAGTGATAGCAGCTTGTACGCTGAAACTTGCAACGCATAAGCTGGCGGCAGCGATTAACTTTTTCATTGATACAAATCCTACTAACTCGGTGTAAGCATTGTTTAGAGTGGTTGCATTATTTAGACGCGTTATATTCACAGAGCCATTATTCAGTCGCTAAGTCGTATATTCTATCGTCTTTTTCACAAGCAGCCCGAAAGCACTTACTAACATCAGGGTTTATTTTGGATTATTATAGCAAGACTTTTTACTATTTGCCTACTTAATCGTAGCATTGGGTAGTTTTTCTATTCACTGACTCAGTCCCTGTGTTATAAAGGACAAAAAGCGCAAAAGGTTCTAGACCCCTGCGCCTTATTTATGTGTTTTAGCAGATACCCAATAAAAATTTAATAGATAAATAACGACTTATTTGCTCATATACTCAATCAGCTTGCGATAGTCATCATTGCTACACGCTTCGCACAATCCACCAGCCGGCATCTGAATCATACCATTTTTAACCGAACTAATAAGTGCGGACATGCCTTTTTGTTTTATCAGCTGCTGCCATTTAACACTATCGCCTTTTTTAATCGCATTCAAGGCACCGCTGTCGTGACAGGCAGCGCAGGACTCATTATAGGTCGTTGCAATATCAGCCGCCTCTGCACCAGTTATCATTGCCGCACTTAATGATAACTGCGCTAACACTACTGGCTAAAAAGCGATTGCCTTTGGCAAAAATCATAGTCATTGATAACATCAGATACCTCCATTGGCTCATTCGTCCAGACATTTTCTTCATTGCTTCTGTCCTTTAACGTCTATGATTGAACCTATTCTCATGGATATTGTAACAATATATGTCAAATTTATATATATGAATATCGTTTAACTTTATTAATACTGCTTGATAAAGACCTAAACAATAGCTTAATGCTGCTTTATTTTACGCCTCTAATGTAATTAATATGCGGCTAATAGTCGTTATTTCAATAACTAAGCGCATTAATAGTATAGAATAGTCAATAATTTAAAACCCTTATTTTATGAAAGATTGGTTGTTGGTTATTAGTAGCCAAAGAGGCTGTGCTATTGACCGAGCAAATGCAAATTTTTTACTATTGTATCTAAATTTTAAGTATCTAAATTTTAACCGTAATGAGTCATTTATGAGTACCCCGTTCAATGATGTCGCCGCGCAACATGCGGATTTTAATACCAAAGCCCGTCAACGCATTCAGCAAACTGAATTTATGATGTCAGCGCCGACCTTTCGCCTTTGTCCTGCAGATATAGGGTTAGAAGTGGCATTTGCTGGTCGCTCAAACGCTGGCAAGTCTTCTGCCATCAATGCGCTTACCAACCAGCGCCAATTGGCACGCTCATCTAAAACGCCTGGTCGTACGCAGATGATTAACTTTTTTAATGTTGGTGATGCCGATAGGCGTTTGGTGGATTTGCCAGGTTATGGCTATGCAGCCGTGCCGCTTGAGATGAAAAAAGAATGGCAGGTTGAGCTAGAAGAGTATTTGGTGTCACGCTCAAGCCTTGCAGGTCTGGTGCTGATGACTGATATCCGTCATCCATTGAAATTTTTTGATGAGCAAATGCTACGTTGGGCAAAAGATGGTGAGCTGCCAGTTCATATCTTATTAACCAAAGCAGATAAGCTGAAATATGGTGCCTCTAAAAATGCTCTACTTAATACCCGTAAAAGACTGAAGCAACTGGGTTTGAACTGTAGCATTCAGCTATTTTCAGCATTAAGAAAAGAAGGTCTTGATGAATTAGCAGGCGTTATGGGCAACTGGTATGAGTATCAGCTCGAAGCAGACAAAATTATTGAATCTTCTTTCGCATTACTAGAAGGCTCTGAGCTAGAAGACGCAATCGAAAAGGATGCGGTCCAAAAAGACAAAAACCTAAAAGATAGTGCTCAAAAAGAAAGCAAATAGATCTCATAGTCTTCAATAAAAAAGGGCTTATCGTTATTATCGATAAGCCCTTTTTTATTATCACTTTTTATCACTTAAAAGGATTTTATTTAAGCACATAATAGCTCAGCCAATGCTTGTGGCGTGTCGACCTGATAAGTGGGCTGCTGTGCGGCAAGTTCGTCGCTGCTAGCGGTACCATAATTAACTGCAATACTGGTCATGCCCAGACTGTTTGCCATCTGAATATCATAAATGCTATCACCGATAAATACGGCATCAGAGACTTGCTGCTCGCGTACATTGCAAAATATCCGTCAGCATCTGAGGGTCAGGTTTGGAGCCTGCTTCATCAGCACAGCGCGTCATAACAAAATAATGATGGCTATCAGAGGCATCCAAGACACGATCTAAGCCCTTACGTTTTTTGCCTGTGGCGACCGCAAGCCTACGATTTTGCTGCTGCAAGGTTTGTAGCATATTTTCTATCGGCGCAAAAAACGGTGTACGCTGGCTGTTAGCAATATAATAATCCGCATAACTTTGCTGAATGAGCAAGCTTTTGCTCAGCGCTCGCCTGCGGATATAAAAGCTCAATACCCTTCATTAAGCTTAACCCGATAATATCTTTTACCGCTTTATCGGTCGTTGTAAAACCATGTGCCTTGCCAGCTATATGCATAGACTCAACAATCAAGCCAATAGAGTCCATCAAGGTGCCATCCCAATCAAATATGATTAATGTCTTATCTGCTAAATGGTGTTGGTCAGCTAATTGGCAGGTCTTAGCAGGGACTTTCGTTGTAGCGAGTTGGCTCATAAATAGACCTTCACAAATAATGATAATAAATGGCAGATAACAAAACGTCACGGCGACTTATTATTCATAAGCCAGCGTGACGTTTGTGATTGATGCTTAATCTAGACGGCATCTAATATAAAGCTTGTTTAAGCAGCCGCTTATTTAGGCAGCTGACTCTTAATCTCTTCTGGCATCCAATCGAGCATCTCGTCTGGTAAAGGCGCAGTGATGGTATCATAACCTGGAATATCTAAGCGCCACGCATGTAAGCACAGACGATGAACGCCAGATTTGTCATGCACATGGTATTTGTTATCCCCTAAGATAGCATGACCAATATGTGCCAAATGCACACGGATTTGATGGGTACGACCAGTCAGCGGCTTGGCCTCAATCAAGCTGACTGGCTGCTCAGCAATCGTGAAACGACCATGAACGACGATATCAGTCTGGCTTTCTTTGGCTTGTGCGGATCTTGGGCATCTACTTTAACGCGGCGCTCACCGCTTGCAAGCGTGTAACGCAGCAATGGCGCATCGATACGTTGCTCATTAAGCGCAGGCTGACCTTTGGCAATACATAGATAATGCTTTTGAATGGTTTTGTCGACCAGATGCTGCTGCAATACTTTAAGCGCTGAGCGTTTTTTAGAAATCATCAAAAGCCCTGAGGTGTCTTTATCGATACGATGCACAAGCTCTAGATATTTTTTACCTGTCACTTCACGCATGGCTTCGATAACGCCAAAATCAAGACCACTACCGCCATGAACCGCAATACCTGAAGGTTTATTGAGCACTAGCAAGCCTTCATCTTCGTAGACCACACGTGCCAATAAGCTTTTGGCAAATTCGGTGCTGATGATAGGTTTTTCGCGGGTGGCAAGTACCACTGGTGCAATACGTACCACGTCTTCACGCTGCACTCTGTCATGAGCTTTGCAGCGCTTATTATTGACTCGTATCTCATCTGAGCGAATCATTTTATAGATATGCGGTTTTGGCAAACCTTTTAGGCGGTTAAGCAAAAAGTTATCCAAGCGCTGGTCGTGCTGATGGCGCGTGACTTCAAGGTAATTGACCTTGCCGAAGTTACTAATCTCATCGTCAGCGCTTTGTGGACGCGTTTTGCTATTAAAGATAGCAGGCGCTTCGTGGGTAGGTGCGTCGTCAGTCATTTTTGAGTTCGTCATTTTTAGTTAGGTATTTACACAAAGATTTGCTATAGTTTAGCATGTTGAGCGCCAATTAAGCAGAGGCTGAAACAATAATTCATTGTTGTTTTCGGTAGCATATCGCATTTTACTGCTTGCTGATTACTTTTAAGCAAGACTGATTAAGCTAGATATCCTGTGCAAACTCGGTGTTTCATCTAATTTTAAGGGTGTTATGAGCATAGATATGCCTTATAATACCCAACGAATTGTAAGAAGATGACTGATATTTATCAGTACAAAATTATTTTTTAGTAAAAACTATTTATTCTTACAAAGCATTTCTTCCAGAATATTGTGACAATAGATAGCATTGCTTGATTAATGTGGCAAAAGCCCCTTTATTAAGTGATAACCATATACCCTCTACTCACTACCCGCATAATAATGACTTGATGTGATGATTTATCTGTCTAACAGTCCTTTAGCCGCGTGCAGTTGAGCAAGTATGGGTTGTTAAGAGCGCAATCGAGAATCAACACTATGTATCTCGATAACTGCCTGAGTATTGGCGGTCAAACAGAGGACGATAAGTAGGATAAATATGAGACACCGTGCCGATAAGCCGGTCATTTATTCTGTTTGCCAAGTACGCCCCGCTGATGACTAACGCAGCAAGAACTCGCTTTAAGACACCCAAGATATTATTAACGTTATATACAAAAGAACGATAAATAAAGAATGACCAATTGCTTGACCTAAATGGATAACCGCTGGACTGTACATCTTATACATTGCTATTTTATATAGTCGACAGCGATATGATTGCTAGACCTTGATTGATTAACTGTGCACAGCACGATGCTTTTTTGGTATCAGGAATGCTTTTATATATCAGTAACCATGCGCCGCTATTACAAAGTGCGCTGACCATCAACATGATACAACTTACTGATAATAAACGTTCACTAACCTGCTGATGCATTAATAGCTATAACCAAGCCTGCTCAATTAAAGATATAGATATCAATAGCCTTACACCCTATGCCTTCTATATTGACGTTGATTGCCACTGGTTTATAGTAAAGCCTTTGAAAAAGCGCTTCTGCGCTTTAGTAACGCCATGATTTATGTTCTACTCGTTGATTAACATCTGCTCACGCTAATTTACATATTAGCATCACTTGCCACTTTCGCCCTAAAGCCTGTCTCGTCGTTGTTATGCGTACTCATAGGATACTAAATATGAAACGCATTTTGATCAACGCCACTCAAAACGAAGAAATTCGTGTCGCCTTATGTAAAGGCAATCATCTGTACGATTTCGATCTTAGAAAACCGTACCCGCGAACAAAAAAAATCCAACATTTATAAAGGTCATGTGACCCGTGTCGAGCCATCGCTTGAAGCGGTATTTGTCGAATATGGCTCACAGCGCCAAGGTTTTTTGCCGATTCGTGAAATCTCTGCCGAATACTTGAGCGGCAATCCACGTGATGAAAACATCAAAAAACTGATCAAAGAAGGCGACGAGCTCATCGTCCAAGTCGAAAAAGAGGAACGCGGCAATAAAGGCGCTGCGCTATCGACTTATGTGTCATTAGCAGGACGCTATCTGGTATTGATGCCAAATAACCCTCGCGGTGGCGGCATCTCTCGTCAAATCTCGGGTAAATTGCGCGAAGATATGAAGCGCATGCTGGGCAGCTTAGATTTACCAAAAGGCATGAGTGTCATCATTCGTACTGCTGGTATCGGTAAAACGCAAGAAGACTTGCAGCACGATTTAAACCATCTGCTCAATATCTGGCAAGCCATCCAAGAACAAAACCAAAAATACCCATCACCGCGCTTGGTTCATCAAGAAGCGGGCGTCGTCACACGTGCTGTCCGTGACTATCTGCGTGATGATATCGCTGAGATTTGGATTGATAACGAAAACGCTTATATTGAAGCGGCGGGCTTTATCGATGCAGTTATGCCAAAACAAGCAGAAAAACTGCGTAAATATACCGATTATGAGCCGATGTTTTCGCGCTTTAATATCGAAAAGCAAATCGAAACGGCTTATCAGCGCGAAGTGCGTCTGCCATCAGGTGGCTCAATCGTTATTGACCAAACTGAAGCCTTGGTCTCTATCGATATCAACTCAGCCAAATCAACCAAAGGCTCAGACGTTGCCGAGACCGCTTACCATACCAATCTAGAAGCAGCCGATGAGATTGCCCGTCAGCTACGCCTGCGTGATATGGGCGGTTTGATTGTCATTGACTTCATCGATATGAATGACAATAAGCATCAAAAAGAAGTCGAAAAACGTCTGATTGATGCCACCAAATATGACCGTGCCCGCGTGCAATTTGGCGATATTTCTAAGTTTGGTTTGATGGAAATGAGCCGTCAGCGCCTGCGTCCATCATTAGAAGAGTCAACCGGCTATATCTGCCCACGCTGCCATGGCAATGGCATGATTCGTGACTTGCGCTCATTGTCGCTATCAATTATGCGTCAGATTGAACAAATCGCGCTAAAAGAGCGTCAAGGTGAAGTGCAAGCAGAAGTACCGACTGACATCGCAGCGTTCTTGTTGAATGAAAAGCGCGACAGCTTGGTCTATCTTGAACAAGACAGTGGCACGCGTATCACCATCTTGCCGCATGCGCATTTAGAATCACCAAACTTCAAACTTCACTTTAACCGTGACGGCTTTGCACCATCAAGCTATGAGCGTATTACAGACACTCAGCAGCAAGAACATAGCGATCTTGGCTATAACGTTGATTGGCAAACCGCTGAAAAAGAGCGCCCAGAACAGCAACCGACCCGCCAGCCACGCCAAGAATTGGACAGTAAAGCTGCCAATAAACCAAGCAGCACCGTGGATACCAGTGGCAATCCCAGCAACGACCAGCGCACTCATAAAAACACCAATGATGTTGCATCAACGCGTGCACCGCAAGCCAACCACAGTCAAAATGTTGCCGCACCTGCTGCACCAGTAGCGACGACGCCTGCTAGCGTCGAGACAAATGCTCAACCGCAAGCGGTGGCTTGGCTGTCTAATCTATTTGCTAAAGCACCACAAGCGCAAACGACGCCTAGCATCAGTAGCAGTGATGCGGCAGAAGCCATAGAAGCACTCGTCAATAATGGCGCACAGAGCTTAGGTTCGTTTGGACAAGTCGATAGCAGTGCTTTAAGCAGTACCGTAAACAGTACGCAAACGGCGGCGCAGACCAATCATCAAAAAAATGACGACCAACCAGCAGATAACAATGCCAATCGTCAGCAGGCACGCCGTGTCTCAGACAGCGATACCGATGATAGCAATAATGAAGACAGAAGAAGACGTAAACCACGAAAATCTAGATCCTCTAAGCCTCGTCAGAGAAAAGAGCCGACGGATGAGAGCAGCAACGAAGTCAGCAGCAATGCAGATAACAACACTGCAAATGCTACCGCCAATAATATTGATGACAAAGCGGCTGATACCCAAGATAAACGCCAGCAAGATAACAGACGTCCTAGTGATCGCAGTCGCAACAATCGTCAAGACAGCGGTCGCAATTCGAACGAGCGTAATGACTCTGAGGATAAAAATAGCAACACTACCGACGAGCAAACTCGCGCGAAACGCAAATCACACAGTCAACGTGGCTCACGTGGAAAACTGGAGCGCGGCGAGACGTTAACAGCTGATAATAATGCTCAAATACACGGTCAGCAGGCGAATACTGCAACTAACGACAACAAAAATCAGTCTGGTACGCGTCGCAATCAAAACCCTAACGAAGTTTTGCTACAGGTCAATGAAGCACCTGTTGAGCTTAAGTCATCAGAAGTCGTGCATCTATCGTTAGACAACAGCAAGTCTACACAGACAAAACATCAGCCTGCTAAGAAACAAAACGCTGCAAATGATGCATCGAAAGACGACTCAGCTAAAGAGGATGTAACGAAAGAGCCTGCTACTCAACAGAGTGCCAATCAAAAGAGCCATGATGTACAAAACTCTGACGACAAAAGCACTACTGAGAAAGTGACGGATAAAAGCGCTGTAGCAAACTATGATGCCAAAGCTGATGAGGTTAAGGTTAGTGCCACTGAAAATAATGGACAACATACTGCAGCAAAAGCTGATCGTGATACCGAAGACCAGTCGCCTGCAATAGCCATAGATGCGCCGTCAACATCTAAGGACGCTATCGACAATGACGCTACAAACAGTCAAGCCAATAGTACAAAATCTGCTGCGGTTGAAGTTGAAAGTACCCAAGCTGCGTCAAAAAGCCAAGCCGCGAATCGAGAAGCAGATAGTGCTGATGATGTCAATGAGAGTGAGAATACCAAAAACACTCAGAACGATGACACCACGATAGAGACGAGCAAAACAAGTGACTCAGCGCTTCAGCTGACGCATGAGGCATTGTTTGCTAGCCGCTATGTGACTGCTGAGAAGTTTGGTCAAGCCAGCAACGACCCACGTGTGGTACGCAATCAGCAAGCGCAGGAAGCTCCACAAGCCAATGAGCAAACTGTGAGTATGCCTACTATTCGCGGTACAGTGGGTGAATTCATTCGCGCTACCCTGCCAGAGGCGCAAACTCGCTTAGCAGAAAAGGGCGTTATTCACTGTTTTATCGATACGATTGCCTTGTATACCAAGCAATCGCAACATACTGATAAAAATGCCGACGTTGACAATACTATGAATAATAGTAGTAACAAGCTTGCTAATCAAAGCTTTGATTTTAGTAACTATGGCTATCAGCCATTAGCAGTGGATTACTTAGCACGCTTTGAAACGATGACCCAAGCGGTTAGTCAGTTTGCAGCCGCGCAAGGTAAGACGGACGTTGAACCACGTGCTATCGGCAAACGTGCCAGCAACGATCCTCGTGGTCAGCATCCTGATTATCAGGAACCGGTGGTCTTGAGCATTCCTGCCGAAAAGTCAGACGAGATAAAATCAGGTGAGACTGACGCATCAGCAACTGACTCTACGCCAGCGGCTAAGGAAGTGGACGCCCATGACATCGAGGCAAATGCACTGGCCAGTCAAGCGCAGACAGAGCATGTCAGCGCTGATAGCGAACAGCTATTAGAAGTAGATCGAGCGCTAGAAAAAGCAACCGATGAGTCGGCAGATGATGTAAATATCGGCATTGAAAATTTGGATACCGAAAACAAAGTCATTGAAAATACTGGCACGCAGGAGGCTAACGAGGAAGAGAGTGCGCAAGCGTCTGAATCTGAAGTAGAGCAACCTACTAAAGAAGAGACTCAAGCTGCCAAATCAAAAACCACGATAGCCAGTTATAAAAACATGATCGAAAATGTGGCTGAGCAATTACTTCCACAAAAAAGCATGTTTAATTTAACCACACCGAAAGTGCCAAAAGCACGCAGTCGTAAGCCTAAAATGGATCAGAAAAAACTGATTCAAGCTGAAAAGCCAGAGTCTGATGATACTGATAGTGAAAGCTAGTCCATAAGCAAAAAAGCAAAAGCCCCAAAGTTGTCATCAACTTTGGGGCTTTTTTTGGATTTGGTATAAGACGTATCAACTATAGCCGGTGAAAATTAATATCGATACAACACGTACTGCTGGTGCAAATTTTTCTTGCTTGCTGTGCCTACGCAGACAGAGGCTGCAAAAAATTTACACCTGCAGTACTATAGCGGCTTTAAAGTATTTCAACTATAGAATAACCAAAAGCTATCGGTCAGTTAATGTGCAGAAGACGCTTTGTCATCTTTACCGCGAATTTTACCAATGACAGTCAGAATAGCCACGACTATTGCACCAATGATAAAGCCAACAATACCGTTTAAAATGGCGGTAGTCACACTTTCAAAAATACCGGTTAGCTGGGCAATATCTTCTATTCCATGATAGAGAAAATTAATACCGTGTACCAAGATACCACCGCCCACCAAAAACATCGCCAAAGTACCAGCGATGGACAAAAACTTCATCAATTTTGGCGCAGCAGCAAACATAAATCCTTGCCAAGCTTTTGTTTGAACGCCCCTTCTTGTTCCATCAGATGCAAGACCTGCATCATCTATCTTGACGATACCAGCCACCAAGCCATAAATACCAATGGTAATACCAATGGCCAAAATCGACAGTACCAAGCTTTGTTCTAGCAATGTGGCACTAGCCGCTGAGCCCAGTGCAATCACAATAATTTCAGCTGACAGAATAAAATCGGTACGTATCGCACCTTTGATTTTTTCTTTTTCAAAAGCCACCAAATCTACTGTTTCATCAGCATTGGCTTTGCGGCGGGCATTTTGCTCTTCATCATGCGGCAAGGCATGCGGCCAGAATCGATGGATGACTTTTTCAGCGCCTTCATAAACCAAAAATAGACCACCACACATCAACAAAAACGTGACCAAAGGTGGATAAATGGCACTGATCAATAGCGCCGCTGGTACTAAAATAAGCTTATTAACAAATGAGCCTTTGGCCACTGCCCAAACTACTGGAAGCTCACGATTGGCTTTGACACCAGAGACTTGCTCAGCGTTCAAGCGCCAAATCATCGCCTAACACGCCAGCGGTTTTTTTGGCGGCAACCTTTGGTCATGACGGAAACGTCATCCAATATCACACTGATATCATCAAGTAGGGTTAATAAACTGGCACCTGCCATAGTATGCTCCTTAACGCTAAATTTATGTAAATAAATAACTGTAAGATGACTTATACAAAGAATTTTATGTAAATTTTCAAAACAGTATTATTAGCAGTAGCCTACATAGAGCATAGCGTCGATATTAAATAGTACAAATGTATTTTATTTATGTTTTCTTAACGAATAGCTACAAATTGTGTATTTAATAAGACGGTTATATAGCCTTTCGCGGTTATTTATAAAAATATGCTAATATAGGGACCGATTATTACTTATCATTTATTATCAATAAATGTAAAAAGCGCATTCAAATTTATCCCTCTTATACTCGACCTCGATCATTTTAGATCAAGACTATCCACAAAAATTATTACCTTTTTGCTACCAAACCATCTTGATTAGGCATGACTGCCTAAAGGAAACATCCTATGTTCTTCGCGCCTTTTTCTAAAACCATGCCAACCGTGATACATTTTCTCGCAACCATTTCTCTCGTGTAATGATGGGCTGCTTTACTGGTTATCGTTGCGGCTGGCTGCTCAAACAATGCAGCAGATGCGACCAGCAATAACAGTGTGGTCAATAGTAGCGAAGCCAAGACAGCAGTACTGCATGCGCTCGACGGACAGCGATGCTGCCGTAGTGAAAGCTTTGCAGGCCAATTTAAACGCCTCTGGTATTGAAGAAAATATCGTCTCAGCGGTGCCCACAGATATGGATGGTATTTATTGGGTAACGGCTGAAGGGCTACCATCTTTCTTTACTGATAAGTCTGGCAAGCACATTATTCAAGGTCAAATCATCGCTGTTGGCGCAGCAGCGCCTGTCGATATCAGTGCTGCATTGGTTGCCAATACTGCTCAAGAAGCGCTAAAAGCCGTCGATAAAAAAGAGATGGTCATTTATCCCGCCAAAGGCGCGACTAAAGCTGTGGTTTATGCCTTTACCGATGCAGATTGTGCCTTATTGCCGCAAACTCCATGAAGAGATGGCTGACATCAATGCGCGTGGTATTGAGGTACGTTATTTGGCATGGCCACGCAGTGAAGGCAGTCAGTTCCAAAGATGGAAGCCATTTGGTGTAGCGAAGACCGCAATGCGGCCATGGATCAGGCAAAAATGGGCGCCAATGTACAAGCACCTAGCTGTGCCAATAGCCCCGTCCAAGCGCAAATGGATCTAGGCATAGCACTGGGTGTACGTGGTACGCCCGCTATCTTTACTGAAGCAGGACAGCAAGTGGGTGGCTATCTACCTGCGGCTCAATTGGCAGAAGCAGTTGGTGCTAACTAAGAATGGTTATATGTTTTGAGTATTTGTGATATCTATGACCTTGGCGACATTGTGTAGACGTCACAACTCGCTTATCGGTATGATAGGATAAAGCGTTAGGCAAGCTTAGCCGTATAGTTTCTCTATAAGCGCTTATTTATGTTAGTGATTCTTGTCGTTTCAAGACCTTTCATAGCAGCATTTTTTATCCCACTATTTAATCTCTTGAGGATCCTGTGAGCAAATCCATCAAACTAGCGATACTTGGTCTGGGCACCGTCGGAACGGGCGTGATCAATCTAATCAATGACAATTTAGATGAGCTAAAACGCCGTAGCGGACGCGACATTATGATTACCGAAGTTGGTACGCGTCGTCAGCGTGATGATATTGATCCAATATCATACAAAACAGTGATTTGATGGCAACCGCTGCCAGCGACAATGTCGATATCGTTATCGAAGTGATTGGCGGTACTACCCTTGCCAAAGACGTCATCATGCACGCCATCAAAAACGGCAAACATGTCGTGACGGCAAACAAAGCACTACTGGCTGAGCATGGCAATGAGATTTTTGCCTTTGCTGAAGCACATAACGTCCATGTCGCTTATGAAGCAGCCGTAGCAGGTGGTATTCCGATTATTAAAGTGATGCGTGAAGCGCTTGCTGCCAATAAGATTGATTGGCTAGCAGGTATCATCAACGGTACTGGCAACTTTATCATGACCGAAATGCGCGATAAAGGTCGTCCGTTTGCCGACGTATTGAGCGAGGCGCAAGCACTTGGTTATGCAGAAGCAGATCCTACCTTTGATGTCGAAGGCATCGATGCGGCGCACAAATTGGCGCTACTTGCCTCTATCGCCTTTGGTATTCCGCTACAGTTTGATAAAGTCTACTGTGAAGGCATCACTGGTATTACTCTGCAAGATGTCAATTACGCCGAAGAGCTTGGCTACCGTATCAAGCATTTAGGCTTTGCTGTACGCCGTGATGGGCAAGGCAATGCGTGATGACGGCTGGTATTGAGCTGCGTGTACACCCAACACTGATTCCACAAGACGCCTTACTTGCCAATGTTAATGGCGTAAAAAATGCCGTATTGGTCAACTCGCATCCTCTTGGGCAGACGCTCTATTGCGGTGATGGCGCGGGTGCTGGTGCGACAGCTTCTGCAGTGATGGCTGATGTCATGGATTTAGTGCGTGTTTTAGGAGCAAAGACTGCTGACCAACAAAGATAGCAATGGTCATCATGTGCCGCACTTAGCCTTTATCCCTGAACAATTGTCAGACACGCCGATATTGCGTGCTGAACAGATGATTACTGGATACTATTTACGGGTACATGCTTACGATAGTCCTGGCGTATTGGCAGACATCACCCGTATCCTAAGTGATGCCGGTATCAATATCGATGCTATTTTACAAAAACCTGCGCATAAGCTTGGGCAAGTGCCGGTGATTATCTTGACGCTGCCTGTGGTTGAGAGTCAGATGAATCTTGCCATCGAAAAAATTGAAAAGTTAGATACCATTACTGATAAAGTGGTACGCATACGCTTAGATGAGCTGGCTAGAACATACTAGCAAGCCATATTCTTTAGTATAGCAAAGCTAGCCAACACCTGATCTTTAGGACTTAAAATACCTAAAAAAGGAATAATAACGATGTCAAATGATGCAATTGTAATTTTAAACGGCGCACGTACCCCAATGGGCGGCTTCCAAGGCGCATCTCAAAGACATGAGTGCGACAGAGCTGGGCGCAGCGGCTATTAAAGCCGCTGTTCGAGCGCTCAGGCGTTAGCGTTGATAGCATTGATGAAGTCATCATGGGCTGTATCTTGACTGCTGGTTTGGGTCAAGGTCCTGCCCGCCAAGCGATGCGTAAAGCAGGTCTATCTGATGCGACTGGTGCTGTCACCATCAATAAGCTATGCGGCTCAGGTCTAAAAGCAGTCATGCAAGCACATGACGGTATCAAAGCTGGTAGCTTCAATGTCGCTGTTGCTGGTGGTATGGAATCAATGACCAATGCGCCTTACCTCATGCCAGGGTCGCGTGGCGGCTACCGTATGGGGCACAAAGAAGTCAAAGATCACATGTTCTTAGACGGTCTAGAAGATGCTGAAACTGGTAAGCTAATGGGCATGTTCGCTCAAGAAGTGGCAGATGAAAAAGGCTATACACGTGAGCAGATGGATGAATTTGCTATCGAATCGCTGAATCGTGCGCTTAACGGCTATTAAAGACCATCATTTCAAAGATGAGATCGAGCCTGTTACGTTTGAAACCCGCAAAGGCGAACAAACGGTCGATACTGATGAGCAGCCAGCCCTTGCAAACGCTGATCGCATCCCTACCTTGCGTCCAGCATTTGCGAAAGACGGTACCATCACCGCGGCAAACGCCAGCTCAATCTCAGATGGCGCTGCTGCGGTTGTAGTTATGAAAGAGTCACAAGCCAAAGCTGAAGGTCTTGATTATCAAGCGCGTATCATTGCGACTGCCTCAAACTCACGTCATCCAAGCGAATTTACCATCGCCCCGATTGGTGCAATTGAAAAAGTCTTGGCGAGTGCAGGCTGGTCAGTGGCTGATGTTGATCTATGGGAAATCAACGAAGCATTTGCGATGGTCACTATGGCCGCGATGGATGAGCTAAACATCGAACATGCTAAAGTCAACGTTGAAGGCGGTGCTTGTGCCCTCGGTCATCCAGTTGGCTGTTCAGGAGCACGTATTCTCATCACACTTATTAACTCGCTCAAGCGTACTGGTGGCAAAAAAGGCGTTGCCACACTGTGTATCGGTGGCGGTGAAGCTGTTGCAATAGCCATTGAATTGCCTTAAACAGAAATACATCTAGAGCTTAATTCTCTAAAAACACCTTTTTATGCACAGCATTAACTGAACTCTTTATTTAATAAACCGTAGTGCTGATGGCACTGCGGTTTTTTCTACTTACCCCTCCAAAATAACGCAAAACATGTCTCTATGTTAAATTGCGTTATTTTATACCCATCGCTATGTTATCGCACTTACAGCCTATTACACGCAATTACTGCAAGTCCACACTTTGCTACCTTGCTCATATATCTCATAAAAAATCATAGTGTTACGATAGCTACAAGTTGAGGTAGCGGCCATGCAATAGCCCTATGGCTTGTTACTGATCTCGTTTTAGATAGACCTCTTTTGACAAAATTTATCTGATGAAAGAATTGAATTACAAAACCTTAATACTGAAATAATAACTATTAATTATTAACTTATAAAAAAGGAAGACCATAATGAGTCAACTCATTCGTTTAAAAGACATTCAAGCCACACATCGTGACCTAATCGGTGACGACTATTATGATCCAACTCACAAGACCGCTTATGGTGTCAATGAAGAAAAAATTGGTAAGATTGAGGGTGCGCTGGTAGAAGATACAACTGGTCGCATTCGCTACCTGATCGTTGATGCGGGTGGTTGGTTCAGCTCAAAAGAAGTATTGGTACCAGCAGGTCTAGCACGTATCGTTGGTGATGACGTATTCTTTGATAGCTTGACCAAGTCACAAGTTGAAGCAATGGAAGTTTACGATCATGATTATCAGTATAGCTACAAAGACCAATATGAAAAAGATCGCCAAGCATTCACCGCTGATACTGTGCCGACAGCAGAACGTATGGACATTGCAGATCATAACTATGACGCACCGAACTCACTAGAGTTATTAGAAGAACGCTTAACGGTCAATAAAGATCGTATCGTAGCTGGCCTAGTAAAAGTTGGTAAGCATGTGGTCACTGAAGAGCGCAATGTTGATGTCGAATTAGAAGAAGAACATGCCAATATTCAGCGTACCAATGTAGATCGCCCAACAGATCGCCGCATCGGTGATGTCGGTGTCAACGAAACAGTTGAAGTTGAACTAGAAGCTGAACGCGCTCGTGTTGGCAAAGAGACTTATGTCTCTGAAGAAGTCAATGTTGGTAAGACCACTGAGCGTCACACTGAAACGATCATTGAGACTATTCAACGCGAAGAGCTAGATATTGACCGTGATGGTAACGTGGTTGACCGCGAAGGTAACATCGTAGATCGTGATGGTATCACTGCTGAAGACGTACGCCGCGCTCGTGGTATGTAATTGGCTAATATGTCATATATTTTGTAGGAAATATCTACGAAATATAAAAAATGTGACAATAATAAGCAGCTGAATTGATAGTTCAGTGATTAAGACCAGAGTATGTCTCTGGTCTTTTTTATGCTCTTCTATATGATGCTTATTCGCTATACAATCGATACCAAATAAAATGGATACACGATATTATAAGGCGAGACTAGGATAAATTTTTCTGGCTTGCTGTGCCGTTGCTACCAGAGGCTACAAAAAATTTATCCTAGTCTCGCTGACTCTTTTTTATATTGACCTGACTATAAGATAGCCACTGCTTATAAGCAAAAAATTCACTTTTACGAAAATTTTAATTTATAAATAACTATAAGGAAATAATCATGACAACTGATAATACCAATACCCTACCCAACAATGATTTGGGCGCTCATCAAGACAGTTTTGAAGCAAATCACCAGTCATCCATTCAGCAAAAAAACGACTCAAATATAGAACAAGCGGGTTATCTAGAGCTACTAGAAGAACGCCCTGTGGTCAACAAAGAGCGTTTAGACGTGGGCAAAGTCACCGTCACTAAGCACACACGGACGAAAACCATTGAAGTACCCATTGAGCTGATAGAAGAATACATTACCATTCGCACTGAGTTTCATGATGCCCAAAGCCAAGATTTACTGTCTGGCAATTATGACGAAAAAGACGTGTTACGCCATGTCGAGCCATCGTTAGGCAGCAAAGCGGTTGTCACCATTAACGATAAACAAGTTGAGATCGGCGATGCGCCTATTGAGATAGTGCTATCGCGCCAAGTGGCAACAGTTACGAAAGACACTTATGCTGTCCAAGAGATTGATATTAGCAAAACCACGCACACGCATACTGACAGTATTCAAGTGGTTTTGAAACATGAAGAGCTGGATGTTACCGAAGAAGGGTTTTTAGAGCACGAGACTGGCTCATCTTACAACAAATAATGGTTTAGGTTTTCAAGCGCCCATAAAAAAGCAACGCGAACGTTGCTTTTTTTGTGGGCTTTCTCATGCAAGTACTACGCATAGTAAACTAAACAAGTTTGACGCCGCTAATCATATTTTTTGGATTTGGTATGATTTTATGCGGCATCTTCTGTTTTCTTACACTCATAAGTGCTTACGTTCGCGGTATCAGTACCAGCGGTACGCATCACGCCTGTTTCCCGATCTTCATGGGCGACACGCCATTGTACAAAGCCTTGCCCACCATCGATAGCACTGTCTGCTTCAAATACTTCAGGATTACTGGCATCATTGGTCTTGGTCAACGTTACTGTGCCTTGGGCAGTACCAATAATGACTTGGTTCTCAGCATCTGTATAAGTGGCTTCAACTTTCAGCTCAGGTGAACACAAATACGTCATCTGGTTCACACTAGTATTCACAGAGGCCACTGTATCACCTTCTACTTCATTGAGAGACGCGTCTTCAGTATCAACCACTACATCACTGGGTTCTGCAGGCTCAGCAGACATCGGTACTGACTGCTCGGCACTGATGCTGTCTTCTAAACTTGGCTCTGTCTCTTGCTGTTGCTGACAGGCGCTGAGGGTCAATGCGCCAACAAGTAACCCTGTTAGGGCGACAGAAGCACGCAACTGTTTTAATAATTTTACACTCATCACACTCTCCCAAATAAATATGTTAAACACTATAGCGTGTCCATAAATGCACGCCTATGTTGAATTTGTAAGTAATCACTACAAAGTCATCCATGATCTTGAAATCCACGTTTCTTATCCATCATAAATCACTTTAGCCTTTTAACAAACAATATAAAAAGCCTCTATCTGTTTTAGATAAAGGCTTTTTATTAGGGCATATTTGATAGTTCAACCATGGCACTGACAGAAACTATTTTTAGCAATTTTGATTCTCATTGTGAAAATCAGAACACGCCCTAGATTTTGCCATGGCATTGCTTATACTTGAGTCCTGACCCACAAGGGCAAGACGCATTACGACTGATATTCATACCAGCATATGGATTTGACTCATTAGCATTGTTACCACTACCCGCCATAGCGCCACTCATACCAGCAGCAGCGACGCCACCAAGATTGCTATTTTGAGCTTGCGGCTGACCCACTGATTTATTGGCATTGCTGTCTAAATTATCAACGTCATCATGCTCGAACTGCATTTGCATATGAGCGGCATTCTCACGTTGCTGAATCTCAAGCGCTTCTAGCTCTTCTTTGGTTGGAATATGAACACGTGATAAATCTTGCACCGTTTCAGATTTGATAGCACCAAGCATCATTTGGAACAGCTCAAACGATTCACGCTTATATTCTTGCTCAGGGTTTTTTTGGGCATAACCGCGCAAATGAATGCCTTTACGCAACTGATCCATTTGCGTTAAATGCTCTTTCCAATGTTTGTCGAGACTTTGCAACATGAAGTGACGCTCAAGCTGGGCGGCATCTTTTTCGCCCATCTGTTCACGACGACCATCATAACGATCCAACGCGGTTTGGATAATTTTTTCACGTAAGCCCTCTTCATCCAGACGGCGATCGCCATCCAACCAATCGTTAATCGGCATAGATATCTTGAACTCATCCTCCAGCTCATCCTCAAGTCCATCGACATTCCATTGGTCATCGATAGAACCTGGTGGAATAAACTGACTGATCATGGCATTGTAGACTTCATGGTGCATGACTTTGATGGCTTCGAGCAAATCCATCTCCGCCAGTAAGTCGTCACGCTGACCATAGATAACTT
Source organism: uncultured Psychrobacter sp. (assembly GCA_963925435.1). GTDB lineage: Bacteria > Pseudomonadota > Gammaproteobacteria > Pseudomonadales > Moraxellaceae > Psychrobacter. The sequence continues at coordinate 266,544 of CAWURQ010000002.1, forward strand.
TACGCTGATCATTGGCAACATCATCATATTTCAGTAGGTTTTTACGGGCATCAAAATCGCGACTCTCAACTTTACCTTGCGCGTTTTCAATCGATTTTGACACCATTTTGTGCTCAATGGCTTCGTCTTCTTTTAGACCCATGGCACGCATCATATTAACCACGCGATCGCCTGCAAAGATACGCATCAAGTCATCTTCAAGCGATAAAAAGAAGCGCGACATACCGGGGTCACCCTGACGGCCAGCACGACCACGCAACTGGTTATCAATACGGCGCGATTCATGACGCTCTGAGCCAACAATGTGTAGACCGCCAGCCGCCACCACTTGGTCATGCTTGACTTGCCACTGCGCTTTTAGGCGCTGCATTTCTTCAGGACTGACGGATTCTGGATCTTCAATAAACGATTGCCAGTTACCACCAAGGATAATATCGGTACCACGGCCTGCCATGTTGGTGGCGATAGTGACTGATTTTGGGCTACCTGCCTGTGCGATAATCTCAGCTTCACGCTCATGCTGCTTGGCATTTAGCACGTTATGCTTCACGCCTTCTTGATCCAGCAAATAAGACAATTCTTCACTGGCTTCAATGGTCGCTGTACCCACCAATACTGGCGCGCCTTTGGCTTGAATCTCTTTGATTTCGCGGATGATGCCTTTGTATTTGCCTAAGCTTGGTTAAGAAAATCTGGTCATCCATATCGATACGCGCAATCGGCTCGTGCGTTGGAATGACGATGACGTCTAAGTCATACGTTGATTTAAATTCTGCCGCTTCGGTATCAGCCGTACCCGTCATACCAGATAGCTTTTCATAGAGACGGAAATAGTTCTGGAAGGTCGTCGTTGCCAGCGTTTGGTTCTCGGCTTGAATCTCGACGTTTTCTTTGGCTTCTACCGCTTGATGCAGACCTTCTGACCAGCGGCGACCGGGCATGGTACGACCCGTATTTTCATCAACGATGACCACTTCGCCATCATCGACGATGTAATGGACGTTTTTGACAAACACATGATGGGCACGAATGGCCGCTTGCACGTGAGCGAGCAGTGGCAAACGGCTTGGGCTATATAAACTTTCGTTTTCGCCAAGCTCGCCAACTTCGATTAAGAAGCGCTCAATTTTCTCATAGCCTTTTTCGCTAATCTCAATCTGGCGGTTCTTTTCATCAATCCAAAAATCTTCTTCTTCATTGTTCTTATTGGCTTCTTCGTCTTTTGAACGGATCAGCACTGGAATAATGGTATTAATCAGCGCATACATACGTGAAGAATCTTCGGCTTGACCCGAGATAATCAGCGGCGTACGTGCTTCATCAATTAAGATAGAGTCAATTTCATCGATAATACAGAAGTTTAATGGGCGCTGCTTTTTCTCTCTTAAACTAAAGACCATGTTATCGCGCAGATAATCAAAGCCGTATTCGTTATTGGTACCGTAAGTGATATCGGCTTGATAAGCATCGATCTTTTCTTGTGGCGGCTGCTGCGAATAAATCACCCCAACCGTCATGCCCAAAAAGCCAAACAACGGACGGTTTAACTCGGCATCACGCGCCGCCAAATAATCGTTGACCGTGACCAGATGCACGCCTTTGCCACTGATGGCATTGAGGTACATGGCCAAGGTACCCATCAGGGTTTTACCTTCACCGGTTTTCATCTCAGCGATTTTGCCTTCGTGCAAGGTGATACCACCGATCAGCTGCACATCATAGTGACGCATGCCATTGACACGTAGATGACGCTTCGCGGCAAACCGCAAACGCTTCTGGCAATAGTGCATCTAAGCTTTCACCTTTTTGATGACGCGCTTTAAACTCTTCGGTTTTTTGTTGTAGTTGCTCATCAGACAGGGCTTGTATCTCAGCCTCATGTGCGTTGATTTTGCTGACCACTTTACGCATGCGTTTTAGTTCGCGGTCATTTTTGGTGCCAACGACACTGCCTATAATCTTTGATAACATAATTTTTTGACCTATGGAAATATTCGATAATTAGTGCGCATTAGCCAACGCTTAGCTTGCCGCTTTGTCATTCCAGTAGCACTGAATTTTTTAAATCAGATCGGCTATATCTAATGCAATATCGCCCAATTAATTGTGACGTTATTATATATGGTTATCGTGCCGATGGATACAAGGGTCAGTGGGCAGATATTTGTCCGCATCAAATCAAGGCTGGGCATGTTAAAATGACGGATAAATTGTATAGTCGATACCAAATAAAATAGATACACGACATTATGACGCGGAACTGGTACAAATTTTTCTTGCTGGCTGTGCCTACGCAGACAGAGGCTACAAAACCTTCTAGCATGGTATCCCAGTCCCGCTAACGCTTTTTTATATTGGCCTAACTGTATCTAAACTCATATCAGACCCGTTAAATAAGAGATTTTGCATGACCGTCAAACCATTTGCTCACACCCTAAATGCTGCAAAACCTGCGCCTAAAAAATACGCTTTATCAAATCCATCAAATCAAGACGCCGCTGCCCACTTAACTTCCGAGCCATTAACTTCTGACCGATTAACCATCGGTGATACCGATTATCACTTGGCAGACCATACACCGATGATGGTGCAATATCTAACCATGAAAGCCAACTATCCACAAGCGTTGCTGCTGTACCGGATGGGTGATTTTTATGAGCTGTTTTTTGATGATGCCAAACGTGCGGCGCAGATATTGGACATCACTTTGACCCGCCGTGGGACGGATAAAGCGGGCAATACGATTGCGATGGCGGGTGTGCCTTTTCATGCAGCTGATAGCTATATGGCCCGTCTGATTGCAGCTGGTCAAACAGTGGTGGTTTGCGAACAAATAGACGAATCAACCACTGACCACTCGCCTAACATGGGCGACAAGCAAAAGAAAGACAAGAGCAAGTCGGCAGCTGGCAGTATCATGCGCCGTGAAGTAGTCAAAACACTGACCGCAGGAACAATCACCGATGATGCGCTCATTGCACCCAATCATACGCCGACTGTGGTCGCAATTGATATCGAGATACCTAAATCAAACAGCAAGCAGCCTTTGCAAGCGGCCATCAGTCAGATGGATTTGGCCGCGGGCACGCTCACAACACAAACGCTGCAGGCTAATAACGATGATATTGAGGGTTTGCAAACTCAAATGCTCACGGTTTTGGCGCGCTTTGCCCCTAGCGAATGTATCATTAGCGAGGCACTCAGCGAGCAGCATTGGCGAAAACTGGCTGCTATGGTTACGCCAACATCTTGACTGCCCTATCATAGAAGTGGCGGCCAATGACTTTCATCGTGAGCACGCCAGCGCGACCCTTTGTCAGCAATTTGACGTGCAGCGCCTTGATGGCTTAGGTTTAGGGTCAGGTATTGATAACACACCACTTGCTCAAACCAGCTGTGCAGCGCTTATTCACTATGCGCGGCAAACCCAGCAGCGTCATGTGCCACAAGTCAATCAGCTCATAGTCGAGTACAGCGATGATTATTTGATTATTGATGCCAATAGCCAGCAGAATCTTGAATTATTTACGCCTGTCAGCAGCAATGGTACATCATTGATATCGGTACTGAATCATTGTCAAACGCCGATGGGACGACGATTGCTCGTACAGCAAATGAAGCGCCCGCTCCGTCAACATTCCCGTATCAATCTACGCTTGGATGCGATAGCCAGTCTATTACAGACAGACAATCCATCTGACCGAGTTGAAAAAGCCCAATCAAAAACTGTCAGATAACGCCCTCGTCACAAGCTTACGAGAGACGCTCAATACCATCGGTGATATGGAGCGCATCAGTAGCCGTATCGGTCTGATGAGCGCCAAGCCTCGCGACTTACGCAAGCTGGCTGATGGTATCGCAAGTAGCGCTCAGCTGACTACCCTACTGACATGACTCAGGCTGTCAGCCATGAGCATAAGGGTTTGTTGCCGATGCTCATGCAGCAATTACCAGCCCAGCTACCTGCCGTACAGTCTGTCGCTGAGTTGATTGAACGCGCCATTGTCATAGAACCGCCTGCCCACATCCGTGATGGCGGTATGATAGCCGCAGGTTACGATGAAGAGTTTGATCGTCTGACCCATCTGCATGACAACATTCAAGTGACACTGGATGACATGGTAGAGCGCGCGCGTCAGGAGAGTCAATTGCCCAGTCTAAAAGTGGGTTTTAATAAAGTCAGCGGTTTTTATTTTGAACTGCCCAAAATGCAGGCAAAAAATGCGCCCGCGCACTTTATCCGTCGGCAAACGCTCAAAAGCAGCGAGCGCTTTATCACTGATGAATTAAAAGACGGTCGAGACCGAATATCTGAGCGCGCAGACCTTGGCTCTGACTCGTGAAAAGCAGCTGTATCAAGAACTTGCTAACTAACTTAAGTAGCCATTTAGCTGAACTACAACAGCTGAGTGCTGCTATCGCGCAAATAGATGTGCTGAGCAATTGGGCGCAGCTGGCTATCGATTACCATTGGCAACGTCCAGTCATGAGTGATGATGATAAAAAACAGACAGCTCAGAATACTGAGCAATCAAACCAGTATTGATATCAGCCAAGGTCGTCATGTGGTCGTCGAAGCCGCGTTAAATCCCAGTTCAATCCAGGTCGCAATGCTGGTAAGCCGCCTTAATCCGCGAACAACAGTCAATAAAGCATGCACCAGCTAACATAACAGCCACTTTGTCGCCAATGACTGTGCGCTAGGCAGCGACTGAAAGTCCTGAAAGACTGCTTCTGATTACCGGTCCTAATATGGGCGGCAAATCGACCTATATGCGTCAAACGGCGCTGATCGTCCTACTTGCGCATTGCGGTAGCTTTGTCCCAGCAGCGCAGCGCTCATATTGGTGATATCGACCGCATCTTTACTCGTATTGGCTCAGCGGATGATTTGGCTGGTGGCAAATCCACCTTTATGGTGGAGATGATTGAGACCGCCAATATTCTGAATCAAGCAACCAATAAATCACTGGTATTAATGGATGAAGTCGGACGCGGTACTGCGACCACTGATGGTCTGGCCATTGCTCATGCTTGCGTCAATCGACTGCTAGAGATTGGCTGCCTGACGTTATTTGCCACCCACTATTTTGAACTGACAAAATTGGCAGAAAACACATAGAAAACAGTGCAGACATCATGCAAGCATTCGCAACGTCCATGTCGCTGCCAGCGAAATCGATGGTCAACTGCTGCTGCTGCATCAAATCAAAGACGGTGCAGCAAGCTCTAGTTTTGGTCTGCATGTCGCAAAAATGGCAGGGATTCCCACTCAAGTATTGAATGATGCCAAGCGCTACTTGAGTAACAACTAATAAGCTAAAATACAATAACATGATGATAAAAATGAATTAGCTAAGTCAGTAAAGGATAAACAGCAAGAGGCTTATAATGATGTTACTCTAGAGCAAGAGGTTAGCCATATTGACCAAGCGCCAAAAAAACTGAATAATCCAAAACAAAATCAGCTATTTAGCTTACAAGATGAGCTAAGCGCTATCGATCCTGATAGTCTGACACCCAAGCAAGCCCATGACTTACTGTATCATCTGAAGAAAATCATTAGTCATTAAAGGGAATTGTCAAATAGCCATAAAGGCGCTAAAATACGCTTTATTTTCAATCTATTCCATGTAGCCCTTATAATTGATTCAATGTAAAAGAGGGTCGAAGCAAACGAGCTCGAAGGTATCAGTACTACTTCAAGCGAGGTTAACGCGGCGATAACTCTTTTATAGTGGATTGACTGTATCAGCCAAATCAATAACAGGTAGACATTACTATGACCTTTGTCGTTACAGATAACTGCATTCTTTGCAAATACACCGACTGTGTGGAAGTCTGTCCTGTGGACTGCTTTTATGAAGGGCCGAACTTCCTCGTCATCGATCCTGATGAGTGTATCGACTGTGCATTATGCGAGCCTGAATGTCCGGCCAATGCCATCTTCTCAGAAGATGAAGTACCAAAAGACCAAGAGATGTTCACTCAGCTAAACGAAGAGCTGGCGCAAAAATGGCCAAACATCACCGAGATGAAAGAGCAAATGCCAGAAGCGGCTAAGTGGGATGGCGTGGAAGGTAAGATTCAGTATTTAGAGAAGTAATTTATAGTTTGAAAAAGTATTTTGTACACAAAAAGGCTGGGGCAGTTGCTTCAGCCTTTTTTTATTACTCTAATTAGTCACCTTGCAAGCAAACTATAATTCACTTCGCTTAACTTTTTATATATTTTAATCATCAAATATCTAGTTATTTCCTTTACATGATTTAGGTAAATATCTACTTGGAATAGTAGTACCATCTACTACTGAGCCACAACGCCAACTGGCAATAGTGTCGTTAGCACCTGTTATACCGATTAGTTGGTTACTACCTGTTTGAATTGGTGCAAGTGTTAAGAGGTTAGTACTAGGAGTTAACGAAGACAGTTGAGATTCATTAGCGTGGACAGTAATAATACCATTCGCACTAACTGTAATATTTCTCACATATTTAGTGTGAATTGAGTCACAAGCATTTGGCAAAACTATGGATAAATTTAATGATGAAGATGATTGTACAACATCTATTACAGAGACCCGACAAGAAGTGGCGGCTAAAAGTACTTCTGAGAGTTTAGCTTTAGTAGTATAGTCTTGATACATCGGTAATGCGACTGCAGTAAGAATGCCAACAATAGAAATTGCCATCATCAACTCTATCAAAGTGAAACCTGACTGTGGTGGAAAGTGATGATGTAAATCAAATGACAGCATGATAATGAACCAAATTAATATTTAATATTATCTTGTTGCACACGACATGCCATGCGTATCTGTAATATAAAATTTAATTCAATAACTACTACTTTTTTTCTAGAGCATGTCCTCAATCTAAACGAGAGCGACTAAATGAGTTAAAAACGGCTACACTTCTCTATAAAAGATATGTCTGGCTTACCAAGGTCGTAAATCTACAATACCCATAACCTTTTCATTTTCTTTCTTATCAATTAGCACTACCATATTTAAGGCACTAGCCTTTAGCGGTAGATAGCTATTCACTGTCGGATGTTGAGACAAGATTTTTTCTACTTCTACCTTATCATTGTAATTATATAGCTCATCAACAGGCTTTGCTTTTTCAACTAGCAAAGCATTTACCTCATCTAGCGGTTGATAAAGCTCTGGACGCTGTGAAGGTGCTATACCATAACCAACTTCATCAAACAATATCTGCTGGCTCACTTCTCTATCGCCTGTAGGAATTATAGCAGCAATATACTTTGGTCCTGAGTTACTCACCTTCTGATATTCTGGCAAAGCATTTTTCAGCTTCCGACTGTCTATTTCATTATTCTTGACCAAATCAAATCGATCTACATTATAGACAATCCAAGCCGGACGACCATCATAGACATGGTAAAACCCATAAGTAAATGCTGCCAATTGCAATAGGACAATTACCGTCAGATCAAACTTGAGAGTTTTCTTATTAGGTTTATAAACCATAAACGTCAGTAATGGTCCCAAGATAATATCAATACCAAGCATAATTGAAAATATTTTAATTACTCCAGTTGCCTGATATAAAGGCTGGGGATACCAAACAAAAAAAACGATTAACAAGCTGATAAAAGCGATAATTAAACTGGCCAATAAATGCCAGCTAAAAGCTTTGAGTTTATATATAAACATTAAATAAATACTCTAAAGGTAGGTTAATATCACTCATTTGAGCTATTGTAGCCTGTTCTAAACATCTAATAAATGGTCTTTAAAACCATTAGTGCATAATAGTCAGTGCACAAAAAAGCAGCCTATTGGCTGCTTTTCTTATAGCTTAACTTTGAAGGCTAGTTAATAATTAACGACACTGTGCAGGAGCAAAGCGAGCTAATAGTGTACCAGGTGTACCAGCTTGACCCATCTGCTCAGTTGCAGTAGCGTTAGTGGCTGATTGACAAGTCCAATCTAAAGTACCTGGAGTACCTGCAGCTCTTGCTGTACCCAAAGCCGTAGAATCTGCGGCAGCGTTACCAGCACCAGTTTTAATCCAAGGCGTTAGTACTAAAGTATCTTGGTTAGGTGCAAGACCGACTGTATCTGCATTATAAGTGACCGTAATCTCACCAGCTGTTTCTTCGCCACCAGCTACAGCAGCCATTAGAACAGAGTCAACATACTTGGACACTGCACCAGCTCCACCAGCTTGAAGATTCCAAGAAGTCGCAACTGCAGTAAGCTCACCTACTGTAGTTGCATCAGTAGCAACCATGGTTTTAGCACCTTCAGCTAAATTAAAACCTTCTGTTACACGAGATTTAGTCGTGTAGTCTTGATACGCAGGTAATGCAACTGCAGCCAAGATACCGATAATAGCGATAACGATCATTAGTTCGATTAAGGTAAAACCTTTTTGAGCAGTGTTCATAAGAACTCCTTGGGTATAATAGAGCGATAGTCCAATAATGGTAACGTATCACTATCTGCGTTATAAGTATGGAGACTATCTGCCGAATATTCTTTATTTGGTCATTTAATCTTCTTGTTTATAATGTTGCAGATACCATGCCAACTTTTGATAAAAATTTCCGCGACATATTACTTCGGCTATTTCAAATGACGTTGCATTGCTTATAATCTATGCTAATTACGCTCTATGCTGCTTCACTAAGCAAAAATGCACCTCAAAGTTATTATATGCTCATATTTAATCCAATAATCGCAACGGTATTGCAGCAAACTTACTAAAAATTGTCAGTTGTTACGATTGGAGCGTTATTGTAAGTTATTGTGTGACTATTTTTGTCAGCGCTATTTTGTCAGTTTAACAATAAATAGACAATATTTGGTAGATGTTATCTTAATTTAGTTCCACTCATCATTTGTACCACACTTTCTAACACTATTAATGATACGGCATTTATTGCCTTGGTAGTTGAGGGTTAAACTACCATCATTAGCCATTTGCTTACTTACTATGGGTGTCGCTGTGATACTCCATTGACTCGTTAGTGGCGTAGGAGTTATTGCAACTCTATATAGAGCTGTACCTTGTCTAGGATAGTTGACTGTTAAATCTGTCAAAACTATACCTCCATAACGGCCTTGTGCTAACTTTCGACTTTGGACTTCGGAGGCAATATTTTGCATCTCACTCATCATATCAACACGTTTGGATTTGATGACATATTGCTGGTAGCTTGGATAGGCAATCGCAGCGAGTACACCGATAACCGCGACAACGATCATTATCTCAATAAGAGTAAAGCCTGCTTGATCTCGTATCTTCATATACTTTTGGCCTTTTTTATCACTGATATTACCATTGACTCTGGCCAGTACCACAATCAGCTGCAGTAATGTCGATAGTGTTGATGTTTTGACAACTCAAACCAGTACTCGTCAATACTATATTATGAGCTGTGCTAGTGATACCTGTCGTATTAGGTGTTGCTAGCATTTTCCATGTGCGACCTGTAATAATACCTGTCGCGACAAGCGAGCTACCCGTATTTACACCATCCACAAGCGTTATGGCGTAGCGATGAGTGGTAGCATCACTACCACTAGGAACATAGATAGTTTGGTTATTATTTTCATCATAACGGTAGGACACACTATTATCAGCACTATTGATTACTTCTGGTACAAAACCTTGATAGCTCAAAGCTCTTGCGCGCCAGCGTTCTAACTGTATCTGAAGTTGGAGCATTTTTGCCTGAGTTTCGCGTTCAGCATTAGCGACTGCATAGCGGCGATAGCTCGGAATAGCAATAGCCGCCAATATAGCAACGATAGAAACAATAATCATGAGCTCAATAAGCGTAAAACCTCGAACATTATCTTTGTATGTACGCGTGGCTGATGCTATTGGGCTTGTCTTATTCAAAATCGCTTTATAAGTCATATCTATCACTGGTCACGCTCATACCAAACTCTAGGCTGAATAGTATAACGCTCGTTGAAAATATACTCTGAGCCACTACCATCACCACCGCCACCGCCACCGCCATTATAGTCAAGTCTATTATCGGCTTTGACGCGCTCTGTTAATGTCGTGGTACCAATTAATACCTTTAGATTAGTATTGTCTTTATTGAAAGCACCTAACGTGAGCTCTTGGATACCTTGACCTGCAGGTATGAATCCTCCTGTCCCCGTGATAGAAGTATCTTCCATACACACACCATAAGGCAAGCAGTATAGCTGGCGCTCAGAGCCACCTCTTATCTTAGCTGTACAATTATTGACGCTACCATATTGCTTATCTGGATTATAAATGGTTGTAAACAGTAAGCTGTTAATAACAGCACTGTCACCCAGGCTCTTATTGTATTTCACATTAGCTTTTCCATCAAAACGGGTCAGAGGGTAATACCAACCTTTTTTCGTACCCGCAATCATGCTCGCTTTGGCATTATTTTTGACAGTCTCAGTTGGATTACTTCCAAGAGCTTCTGACAAGTTAACTAGATTAGTTTCCGTGATATTTTGAGTATTGAATGTCGACGTTGTATAAAGGTCGCTTCGAGTTAGATCGCTATCGATAATGCCATAAACACGATTGGCATAAGTATTATCATCTCGCAGTTTGGATAAAGGCGCACTGCGATTGCCTGAAACTACGTTCACGAGTCCAAAGAGTTTACCGTTATCAGGCCCACCTTCTCTACGATAGAAACTGATGATGGGACGCTCATAAAATCGATAAGCAAACTTACCATCTACAAGACTAGGCTTGGTATTCAATATACGTATCGCTGGCTTAGCACTAAAGTTTGTAACCGCTGTAAATCCATACTGTGCAGTACGCGCATTTTGTAAATCAACACGAAAAACTTGACCGCCCAAATCAGCGGCATAAATATGATCAGTCAATCCGTCATTATCTCTATCAAGTACTGTCACCTCACCAACGATACTATGAATCATCTCAGGTTTTATGATATTAAGCGCTGTACCCAGTCCAACACCAGTTTGACCACTCGTTGACCATATTAACTCACCTGTTTTGGCGTTTATCATATAGATAGCATTACCCTTTGCAGGTGTTAGTGTGGTAGGAACATACACCTCACTCTCATATCCCATGTCATAGCCACCACCGAAAATAAGTACATCTGTCGGCTTAGCGTCGCTCGACTTTAGACGAATTTTCGCCTCTGTGGGTTTACTCCAAATCTGTCCAAGACGCTTGAAGTCATTAGATGTAGTATAGTTTAGGCCGTCTGGAGTAATAGTGAATTCAATTTTTGGCGCAGTTTTATTGGTGATATTTATTCCATATAAGGCTTCGCCACCCATACGTAAGCCACCATAGGCAAAGACACCTTTACCTGTTGAATTGTCTACTTTGACTTTTTTGGCATCTAGATCATATTTATAGTCTGTGGTCACTAACCATGGCGCATCAATACCAAAATAAGGCTGACCAATCTCGTTTCTGGTTGAACCACTAACCAAGGCGCTTGGCTGATTAATAAACATAGATCTAGGTACGACAGCAATGCTCTCTTTACCGTCTTTACTATCTACTAGATGTAGAGCACCATCCATAGAGCCAAATAGTACATAGTCTTCACGAGAATTGGTGATACGACCATTACTATCCAGTGTAGCCCCATAAGAGACTGCTGTTGGCGTTGAATGTACAACACCACCTAGCACCTTAATATCTTTGGTTGGCTGAACCAAGGTAAGATCACTTGTAATAATATCACCTAAAGCCAATTCACTACTGGTAACCAAATCTATCTCTTGTCCATCTTTTTTAATAGCTTTTTCAAAGCCTAGGAAGTTAAGTATACGGCGCTTATTCTGCTGCGTATAAGTTGCTGTATCAACTAATAGATTAAAACCTATTGGCTTGCCCTCACTACTAACACTTAATGCGCGCAATACAGGTTTTTTACTTGTCGCTGTATCATAATCTTCAACATATATCTTGCGTACACTACTACGTCCTGATTTTGGAGTACTTAACTGTGCATACACACCGCCTGCATTAATATCATTATTAGCGGTCTCGCCTTTAGTATTCAAGTAGTCTGTAGTTTGCCATAAATCTTGCGTCGTTTTACTCAGATCACCTGCAACATTATTGTAAAGTCGTTTATTATTTTTACCAAACAACGTACCTTGATCTAAGTTATATTTTTTGAGATTACCTTTCCATATGGTGCCATTTGAGCTTACATTTGGCGCAAGCATAGGGAGATAAGCATAAGCTAGCTGGCTTGATGCTTGATAAGGATCTTCGGGAACGGTAATAGTGCCAGAAGGTGCTGATGGCAATGTCTGATCTAAATCATCTACAAAAGTAGTGATACTTTTTATAATATCGTCTGTAGATTGTGCTGAATAGAACCCACCTTCACCAAACTTCCCCACGTTCGATGGTAAGTCAGGATGAGATTTTGCGCCCCAGTTACAAGCATTTTTCGCATCAGTTCCTACTATATTATTACAGTTGTAAAAGTCACTAGATTCTTCCTCGCCTTTTGAATTGGTATAAGATAGATTGCGGATAACTTGTCTTTCCTCAGGTAGACGAACATCAGCATTTCTATCTACATCAAATACAGCACCAAATCCAACTACAGCTGTTAAGATACTGCTATTTTCGCCCAAAGGGCTTAATTCAGAGCTTCTTAACGCTTTAGCGAATGCCCCAACTTCAGGCATACCATTACTATCAATAGTACCATTCGGCAGTGTTCCTAATGATGATGGCACGAATGAGTTGCCTTTAGATCCTAAAGCTGATCGCATCATAGGTAGCGGTGCAGGTGAGCTGTTTGGCTCGCCATCAGTTAAGAAATATATACCACGACCATCACAAGTGGCTGTCGTAGTAGCAGATATTGGGCTTACATAGTTGGCACCTGATTTAGCATTGTTTATAGACTTCTCAAAGCCACTGAACCCCCAATCTTTAGCACTCTGAGTTACGTCTTGTAATAGGCAATTATTATTAGTATATAACCCACATCTTTTAATCGTATAACCATTTGAAGAACTATATATTGTCTCATTAGTAAGACCACTACATCTGGAGACCTCGCCAGTCTCATTCCAAGAATTACATACGCGATAGGAGTTTCCTCCCGTGCTTACAAACCTTTCTCTTTGACGAGTGATAGAAGTAGATGTATTAGTACCCAGCATATAAGCACCTGCTTCTGCGTAGGCATTGGCTGTTGGTGTACCATTCTCACCTTTTAGGTTTGCGACTGCTGCCTTGATAGCATTACGCTGTGCTTGATCCACTAACGCAGCAGGCACAACAATCTTTCCACTGGTACCATCACCTCCGTTATACGCGTTACTACTATTACTTTGTGAAGAGAACTGACCAATACCAATCGCTACTTTCTTAGGATCCAGCTGTGCATTGTCCATTAACGTAAAAAGTGCGTCTTTGAGGCGTGTTAGACGATCATAAGTAGGAAAATTATCTTTGAAATAGTAGGTACTACCATTATTAGTTCCACTTGTGAATCCATTAGTTGAAGGCGCTGCTATTTCGGTATTACATTCTGCTTCTCCAAAATTAAAGCTACCTAAACCATCACTTGCGCCGCACCCATACCAACTATTGCCTTTCTTGCGATAAAAAAACTTTCTAGTCTCACAATAGGCTCTAGAATAAGTTGGCGTGGTTGAAGAATTCTGTGTTTTGACGCCATTAGAAGTGATTCCATTAGGCAAGTCACAAGCATTAGCCCCGACTGCAAGTGAAGACATACTGCCAGAAGTATCTAACATCATAGTGATTGTAATTTTGCCGCCTTCAGCTGCTTCGTATATCTCTAGGTCACCAATTTTTTTTCCATTGGTAGCACTATACGCTAGGGTACTCATAGCTGTTAGACCGACCAATACCGCTGCTGACAACGTCGTAGTGCGCCAAGCAGGACGACTGAACTGTCTGTTTTTTGGGTGTTTCATGATCTTATCCTTCTGCTATCAATACAATTAAAGAGCTAAACTCATATTTACGGTATTAGGTTACATAGTAGCTCAGTAGACTTGCCATTTCCCTTACCAAGCTGCACACATTTAGTACGTTGCGATTGGTTTTCAACATTGGCTATCTCATAAAGAACAGTACTTGGTACACCAGCCGCCGCCATACAGCCAGCGATAGTGTTTTCTTTATCGGCTACGCTTTCATACTTACTTGTCATTTTCAGACAGTCTGCGGCTGCATCCTCTGCTCCTGCATAAGCGGGTAATATAGCACTACTATTGATATCGAATAAGTAGGCTTCACTAGAGCTTTTACTACCATCTTGACCAATTGTATAATTGCGAAAAACTTCATAGTTAGGACTAGGAGGCGTTAGAGAAACACTCACTTGCGTCATGCTGGCATTACGCTGACTGACATAGTCGTCTGGCTCAGCAGGATCACAATAGCCGTTGTCACTACCTACGACGTTGCCACCTCCTGGTACAGTAATGGTTGCTTGGTTAATATTAAAAAACTGACCACGTGGACGAAAACAAAAGATATACTCGTCGTTGATACCACCAGTCTCTGACATAAAATGACCGAAAGGCCCACCGCTTGAGGTCATAGCAATGTATATATCACTACTACTATCCCCATTGATCGTTTGTTCTATATTTTGATTAGCATTATCAGCTGACTGCATGAGCAAGGTATTAACCTGATCACTAGTTGCTAGACGTAGGTCGGTCGTACTATTTTTAACCGCAATCACGCCACCTAATATAATCAATACTAAAAACAATAACACTACGATTAATACCGCACCCTGCTGAGCAGCTGATGACTGCATTTTGGGATATGAATATCTCTGATAGTTGATCATATTACCCTCCAGTTAAGGTCTGGTTACAAGTATCGGTGATGTAGCTGTCACATCCATCACCCGAGCGTTACGTAGTAGCACGGTAGATTCATGGCTACGGCGATAGAACTTTCTTCGAGCAGTATCTGTTTTCAAATTTTGGGTAACACCTAGAACGCTAAAGCTCTCTTGATCAGCACTAGTTATCAGTGGTGTCGTACTACGGATAATAGTACCTATTTTTACTGTCGTAATGGGCGGTTTATCCGTTAATTTCAAATAAGTACTGGGTGCTAAATAAGTCAACTGGTTAATACCTATTTCAACACCTAAAATCACCTTGAATTGATCAACTGCTGGCACAACAACTTCACCATTACCAGAGAAAGCAGTCAAAACTGTACCATTCTCACTGACTCGGCCTGCTGCACAGGCCAATGCTAAATTTTGTACTCCTGTGCCAGCTGTAGCACCCGTTGCTAGACGCACAAAATAGCGTTCAGTGACCCAGTCCGGGCTGTTGGCGGCGATTTCAGCGCCTTGGCAATCATACAAGGGGCTAGGTGTAATGTTTTTGTACTGTATAGTCAATTGATCGCTTTCTACATTGGCCATATTAGATACGCTAGTAAATCCTGTAGACCCTTGGCTGTTAGTAAGCAGTGTGGTAGCTGTAGTATTGGTTGTACCCAAATTTGTTGGAGTCAATACGATCCCACCATGGTTGCTTGTACTGCTAATACTGGTGATAGGATTGCCTAAATTAGCAAGACGTATATGCTCTTCTAAACCCTGTAGAGCAAATATACTAATGTCCTGTACTTCTGAAGCGCTTTGCTGAATGGTAATGGTTCGAGTATTGATAATATAAACCTGTATCACAGCTGCTGATATAAGTAAGCCTAAAACCAATGATATCATCAATTCAATTAAGGTAAATCCTGCCATTGCTTTGGCATAATGACTCCTATCATTTTGACCAATGATATTTGTTGCTCGCTGAACGTTCCAATTAGCAGCACCCATCAATAGGCCTCCGAGATTAGACATTGACTACCATTTTTATAAACACCGTTGCTGTTAGCACAAGCATTAGCATTTGCACCCGTATTCGAATCTGTTAATAATGGTTTAGTATCATTCCATGCAGTAATCACACACATTTGCTGCTGAATAGTTGCTTGCCCTATATCTGCAGGGCATCTAACAACAGCAAGTTTAATATCCTCTTCTCGTGCTATTTGTTTAACCACTAATGTATCGCGAGCAGCGAGCTGATTAGTATTACAAGGCTTTGCTGGTATTATTTTACTATTAACGGTTCTTGTACCTGTAGAAAGACAATTATTAGTAGCATCTATAGTAATTAGTTTTCCATCGATAGTGACACTGTAATATCCGCTCGCACCACTGGCCAATGATGGGATAGCCGCAACAGCCTGCACCAAAGGAACTGCCCCAACGTCTGTTTGCGTAGCAGTAGTAAGGACCGTACCAGTACCGGTCACATATGCTTCGGGGTAAGCACGCATAACTTCTGCTAGATTACGTACCAAAGTCAAGGATTTAGTACGTACAAGGCTTTCATCAGTAGCGCTAACAGCACGTACTTGTAAAGCACTAAAACCTAATACTGCAACTGATAGCAGCAGCACAGCGACTAATACCTCTATTAATCCAACACCACGCTGGGAGTTTAGACTATACATCAGCAGCTACCTCCCGTTTGATTAGTAATGTTAGCAACCCTGCTAACAGAAATTACTCTCGATGTTGCGGCCGCATTGGTATCGCAAATAGTATAAGTAACCATAGCAGAGACTCTCTTGCTAGGTTCAAAAGTTATAGTTCTTGGGGTTGATACAATTCTACTATTATCATTATAGTTATGACGGGAAATTACACCTGCACTGGCACCTGAACCGTTAGTTGTAATAACTCTAGGGTCGCTGGTGTTATCATAGCTCAAAATCACATTCTGACGACGAATAATACTTTCAGCTTTAGCTTCTTTTAGCGCATTCGCAAGAGTGGCAGCGGTCGATTTAACCCGTTGATTGGCCAATTGGGTACTGAT
The DNA here is from genome assembly GCA_963925435.1 of uncultured Psychrobacter sp. Lineage (GTDB taxonomy): Bacteria > Pseudomonadota > Gammaproteobacteria > Pseudomonadales > Moraxellaceae > Psychrobacter. Next base: position 283,426 of record CAWURQ010000002.1, read on the forward strand.
ACTAGGCGCGGCGATACTGACAATGATAGCAAGTACAGCAATCGTTACCATCAGCTCTATCAGGGTAAATCCTGAGCTGGTCATGCGTAATTTGAGTGGTAAATTATTTACAGATGCATTCACATCAGGTTCCTATTGATAACTGCCATTGTCTGTCTAATATTGATTTAAAAATCATAATGAATATCTTGTATTTTCAGATCATTGAGCCATATTTTTACCTATATTTCTTGAATACCATGCAATTTTTGTTCCATGCTATTTATCAATTTCTTCATACAAAAATAACAGCTGCATCAAAATAAGACTCACTCTCTAAAGTCATGTATTTCTATAGTTTTTTATCAGTTGGTAAGCAATTTTGTAGGCGCTAATAAATTGATATATGTCGTTTTGACAATATAGCGTTAAGGTAACACATTAGCAACATAATAGTGATTGCCAATATATAAAGCTAAATATCAGGAATGACTACCATGCGCCAATGCATAGGCAGACAACAGATATTGATGCGAGATGTGATGGGTAGTCGCAGGCGAGCCAGTAGATTCGTCATATAGAGCGCGCGACAATGCTTGTAAACTCGCACCTGTCGTTGCGACGTCATCGAATAGTAGTAAGCGCTTGACGGGTGGCTTTTCGACCAACGCGAAGGCGTTGTCTAAATTACGTAACCGTTCGGCACGGGTCAGTCCTTGCTGGCTGAGGGTATTATCAATACGTTTTACGCCATGCCAAAGTGGAATCTGCCAATGCTTAGATAGTTGCACGGCTAAAATACTGACAGGATCGAATCCGCGTTTGATTAATCGTTGCTCGGTGGTCGGCATGGCGATAATGACACTGTTATCACCATGGCAGCCATGAGGACGTGGTAATTGGCGTAAGATATGTAGCAACAATGGCAGCTTGGTCATATCTTCATGGTGTTTAAACGCGCGAATGGCTTGACGCATTGGATAGTCGTAATAGGTAGCAGCCTGAATAGACAGCGCTGTGCCAGCAGCAATATCGACCTCAAAGGCTTTTGGCCGCCATGCAATACTATGGTGACAGTGCTCACAGAGCAGCCCGCTATTTAGGCGTTGAGCGATTTTTTGGCGAATATTAGGGAGTCGTGAACGGTGAGCTGGCAAAATTTGAGAGTGAGGTATGCTACGACAGACACGGCAAAGCTGGCAGCGTATATCGACATACTCTGCCAGCCACAGTCCAGTTTGATAAGGCGCTAAGCGGCGCATAGGCTATTAATTACCGTAAGGCATTGATGGTAAGGCTCACTTATATTAGAGGCCTTTCCAATCATTAAGCACAATACCAAAGCCGATAGAGGTGTTTTCATGGTTATAATCGACAATAGACTCGCCATAACCTTGGAATAGCTGCACCATACCATTGACGTTTTCTGACAATGGATAGATATAGTCGATTTGTGCAGCGCCTTTATTGGTGCTTGGATTGTAGCGCAAGGTACCACTAATGCTCTGCTCAGCAGGCAAATCGTATAAGAACTTGATATCACCATAACCCATATAATCTTCGATATCTGGGTTGTCATCATCGCTACTACTATCACTATTTACTCGAGCCCATAGACGCGGTATGACTGACAGCTTACCCCACTCTGCCCCTGCCATCAGATACGCACGGTTCCATGAACGCGATAATGGGTCATCCTGTCCATTCGAGTGGTGAACAGCACCCGCGCCTAACATGCGTAGACGTCCGCCAAAAGGCAGGTTTGCTGTCACAGGCTGGGTCAAGAATATCTCAGGTTGATAGTCGGTGGCACGGAATGGGCGTGAGTTGTCTTCGTTATAGACTTGCCAATGCGACTCTTGCGTATAACCAAACCACAAATCAGCACTGGTATCAAATAAATCTTCTGCGACTTTACTCTTTAAAGATAATTGAAACTTCAGCTCTGTCTCACGTATATCATTAGAGTCGAAAGGCTCTATTGCCTGAGAGGGTGTGCTTGGGTTTAAATTGGGATCGAAAGTATAAAATAATGGTAAGAGATAAGTTGGGCGGTATGGTCTTACTGTCCAAGTACCACGTTCACTATTTTGATCAAGATCATAAGCCAGACTTAGCGTCGTATATTTTTCGATATCTGCTTGAGTAACACCCACATTTTCTAAGATCTGAGCTTCTTGCTGGTTACCTGCAACCACATCCATACTTTCAGCAGCAGACTGTTGATTAGCAGCTAAATCTGTAGTTGTGCTGTTGCCATTAAAAGTATTAGTCGTGTTTTCTTCTACAAAAACGACTTGTGGGTTACCTGAAATGGTCGTCTTAAATGTTTTTGCCAAATCGACTGGTTGTTTGGTCGTGGTGTAGCTTGGTATCTTACCTTGTTCAGCGACTTTGTCAAAGCAAGCCAAACGGGCAGCACTGGTCTGCACTTGCGTACATTCAGAAAACAGCTTCGCTTGCTGAGCAATAAACTCTTTACTAATCACTTTACCATTCTGCATGGTTACACTCTGAGGCATCTCAACAGTTTCATATTCAAACGCCGCTTCTGGTACTGGTAGTTCGTTATAAGTCTGACTGTTATCGGCGGCTTGTACTTGTACCGCAGTGCAACTCAAAGCGACAGCAACCGCAATACTCAAATGAGTATGTATCGCTCGGCTACTGTCTTTACGACTCATTACATTGGTACGTTGTAATTGACGCTGAGTGGTGATGTGGGCAAACATAAATGTCCTTTATCTAACTAGCATTATCGCCAGCAGAGTATGTGAGTTAATTAATATAACCGTTAGCGTCGCCGCTAAAATAAGAAAAAATCAATAATGCGTGAACATCAGAAGCAGTCATAACAGGCTGACATACCCCTTCAGTATTGTTACTTTATTGTAATGAAAATATAATCACTATACTAGCATTATCGACACATTAAATACCCTCAAAGAGACATAATTTGTATTAAACCAAATGTTTAGCTAAGATATTAAAAGCATAATTTGGGAGCATTAAAAAAGCCAGTATACTGTTATAACAGTACACTGGCTTTTCTCTATTATTAAGCCTTAGCAAAAGACTTACTCAAGTTGTTAAGTATGGGTTGTTAAGCATCAGTTATTTAGCGTCGTCAACGTCTGCTCAAACTCTGAACGCCCGATTTCACCCACTTGTTGATTAACCAGTTGGCCATTTTGGTAATACAGCAACGCTGGTGGCCCAAATAACTGATAGCGCGCTAAGATAGCTTTTGAATCGGCTGTCGTTTCTGTGATATCGAGTTTCACTAATTGCCAATCCTGCATTTGTGCTGGACGATTGTGAAATAAATTTTTATCCATAATACGACATTCAACACACCAGTCAGCGGTCAAATCGACAATCACATTAGGGTTAGCAGCAATAATAGTATCTAGCTCTGCAAGCGTGGTGATATTTTTATCTGTGGCACCATTATTTGTTATAGGCTGCCCATTAGTCGATTGCACCATCGGTGCGGCGCTCAATGACGCTAGCGGATGTAGACTGTCGTCATTACCCAATGCTGCACCCACGATCAAACAAACTGCCCAAATACCTGCGATGAGACCTAACGCTTGAGTGAGCATACGACCTTTGCCCAGCCAGCTCCACGCCCATGTGGCAACGACCATAAACCATAGTGCCCATACCATCAGCATCACGGGTGAGATAAAGACCCGTTCAATCAATAATAACGCAACGGCAAACAGCAATAAGGCAAACCCTTGCTTGACCCAATTCATCCACTCGCCCGCTTTTGGCATGATCTTGCCTTGGGTAGCACCAATCAAAATAAGCGGCGCTGATAGACCAAAACCAAGCATAAATAATGCGGCAAAACCGAGCAACGGACTGCCAATCGTCGATACTGCCAGCAGTGCCCCAAATAATGGTGCAGAGACACAAGGTGATACCACCAACGCTGACAAGAAACCAGCAATTAAGCTGCCACCTGTACTACCCAGCTTGCTATCACCCGCTTGGCTTAGGCCTTGCATTCTACTGCTGATGGCGCGGGGTAAACGAACACTAAACACACCCAGCATATATAATGCCAGCAGCACAAAAACGATGGCAAAGCTAATGAGGATAATGGGGTTTTGCAACCAACCGATAATACCTAATGACTCGCCAAATACTGCAATAACAGCACCCAAAATACCATACGCAGTTGCCACACCGATGGCATAGCTGGTAGTTAAGATAACACCACGTTTCACCGTTGGATTTTTTTCACGAGCAACGATATTGGCAACAATCGGTAGCATCGGTAGTACGCATGGCGTCAACGCCAAGCCCAAGCCTGCCAAAAACAACAATACCAATGCCAGCCAAGGATGGGACGCCAAACCAAATGGATCGCTATCGACGACATTATTAGCAGCGGCACTTTCATTGGTCGCAGTATCACCTACTGCCGTATCATTTGCCCCAGAAATCGTATTGGTAACGATAGAATCTTCCTCTATCAAGGCATAATCAATAACATCGTCATCTGATACTGCTGTCTGTGTTTCAGGTGTGAGATTAGTCGCAGCTGATGTCGTCGCAGTACTCGTAGCAGACTGAGAATTATTTACCAGCGCGTCGTCGCTAGTGACAGAGTTTTGAGACATAGAGTTTTGAGCAGCATCACTGGCAGTATTTGCCGCAAGTGGTTGCGAGGTAGCAGCGATATTGACCGTGGTATTAATTTTTTCAGGTGGATAGCAAAGTCCTGCTTTGGCACAACCTTGCCAACCAATAACCACAGCGACATTGTCCATGCTTTTACCACTACGATTGGTCAACGTGGTGGTTGCGACCATATTCGTTTGGTCAAACACCGGTACTTGCCCAAAGGTTGGGTCATCAATGGATACTGGCGACTGACTAAACGTAAAAGGCGCTGCTGTCACGCCAGCCGGTAAAGTCAGCTTGAGCTGATTTTTATAAACATAATGCTCAGGCGTAATATCAAAATTAATGGCCAAGCGCGTACCCGACGTGGTGGGTTTGCTGCTACTGCTGACTTGAAATGCTTTATTTACTGGCAAAAATTTTGTTTGCGCGGCGCTTTGATCGTTACCAAACAGATCGCTTAATCCTGCTGCCTGCGTCGTCATTGACGTGGCCATCACTCCTGTAGCGACCAATCCTGGTAGCAACGAGCTGCCAGTCAAAGCAAGTGCCAATAGATAAGACGTTTTAGAACGACGATTGACCGTTAGCGAGGAGATTTTTTCTATTGGCTGAATGGACATAAAGGGCTACCTATTTATTGCTAACATTCTATGTATTACGGATATCTGAATCGATCTATAGTCGATTCTAAATAAAACAGAACCATTATATTCCAACGCGGGACTGGTATAAATTTTTCTGGCTTGCTGTACCTTCGCAGCTCGATGCTACGAAACTTCTCGTTTAAAGATAAGCATTCCAGTCCCGCTGACTCTTTTTTATATTAATCTGACGATAGTATTTATTTGCGTGTCGCAGCGATGTTGACCGTGGTTTTAATTTTCTCTGGTGGGTAGCACAGTCCCGCTTTTGCACAGCCTTGCCAACCAATCACAATCGGAGCATTCTTTGCGCCTTTGCCATTATTGGTAGTCAGCATGGTGGTGGCTACCATATTTCTTTGGGTAAAAACGGGCACTTGCCCAAATGTTGGGTCATTAATCGAGACGGGCGATTGACTGAACGTAAATGGACTGGCCTTCAAACCCTTAGGGAAACGTAAAGTGAGCTGATCTTTATAGACATAATGACCTGGCGTTATGTTAAAGGTAATCGATAGCTGCGTGCCTTTAGCAGTCGCTCTAGTGATGCTACTTACTTGAAAGGCTTCATCGACTGGCAGAAACTTTGACTGCCCAGCACCATTATTGCCAAACAGTTCGCCCAACCCTGCCGCCTGAGCACTGATAGGAATCATAGATAAACCTGTCAGCAACGAGGCATTCATCATGACAAAAGCAAGCACACAAGACTTTTTAGTAATGCGTTTATTGAGGACGGCTGGTTTTGATATGAGCATTTTAATGAACATGAGTGACTGCCTCTTGATTGTTTTTATTTATTGCTAAAGAATATCAACCAATAAAGCATTTATTGGTTGATAGGTAACGATGAACAGAAGGGCTTTTATTGACAAAAATTCTATATATCAAAAATCCAGTCGTTACTCATGGATTCATTACTCATAAAGCCAATGATTATAATTGTGCATAAATATCAGCATCTTGGCCTTCACCGCCTTGTTGACCATCCGCACCTAATGAAAATAAATCATAAGGTCGGCCTTCGCTACCTGGTGCCACATATTGCATCTCATTTTCCCAACCATCTGTGGGATAGCCACCTTTAATGTAACCACCGTCCGGATAGTTTTTGGCATCGGCAGGCGGCGTAGTCAGTGCTTCGAGACCTTGCGTGGTGCTTGGATAGCGGGAATTATCTACCTTGTACATATCAAGCGCGTTTGACACAGTAGCAAGCGCGGTTTCAGTGGTTTTAACGCGAGCCTTATCACTTTGTCCCACGACTTTTGGCACAACTAAACCTGCTAGGATAGCCAAAATTACAATGACCACCATAATCTCAATAAGGGTAAATCCTGACTGGCTGGATTGGTTGACTGCTCGGCGCTGCATAGGAACTGCTTTACAGCGACTCGCATTATTTGCCTGAATGTTGGCATGATTAATACTGTTTTTTGGCATCGTATTTACTGAAGTTGTGTCAATCATAGTCATCGCTTTTGTCATCACGGTTATGTAAATAGTAAAAGTGGCGTTTATGTCGCGTTCAGCAGCGACGTATTAATAAGCATTAAAGCGATGATCACTATAAACCATGGTTTTATTTTTATCCAGCGATGCCCGTAGATTGTTAGCGATGTCCATACTAAATAGGCGTTAACATTTATAGGGATAACTATAAAGGCAACTTTTAGAAATGTAGATTTTGATTAGCGCTTACTATAGCGTGATGGTTGTGCGTGACATAGTAAAAAAGTGATCCAGTCAAAAATCTACTACAGTAAGCAAATCTTAAGAAAGCTAGCGCAAGGTTTAGCAAGATAGGTGTTATAGAGAAAGGTGCGATATTTGACGGACTATCAGCTAGCCGGCCAAGTCATTCATATTGACAATGGGCAGCATCACCGCCATCACAATAATCATTACCACCACCCCCATCAAAACAAGCATCAAAGGCTCAAGTAATGACAGCAATGTACTGATGAAATTGGTGGCTTCTGCTTCTTGCATGTTGGCAGCTCGGCTAAGCATGTTTTCAAGCTCTCCTGAGTTCTCACCACTTTTAATCATTTGTACCATCATTGGTGGAAAGTAGGTAGATTTTTCGAGTTGGCTGGACAAGCTTGAACCTTCCGTCACTCGATCAGCGGCGGTAATGATGGTTTGCTTGATATGTAAATTGGTCGTCACCGCAGCGCCAATATGCAACGCCTCAATCAAAGGCACGCCTGAGCGTACCAAGATGGCAAGCGTGCTGGCAAAGCGTGCGGCATTCAGTCCTTTAGACAACCGTGCCAATATGGGCAATTTAAGCACCATACTGTCTATTGCTAATTTTCCTGCATTGGTCTGAGCAAAGCGATAAAATAATAACGCCGTCCCTGCCACCACCAACAGCATCAGCCACCACCACTGGGTAATGAGATTTGACAAAGCAAGCACGACTTGGGTAATCAGCGGCAGCGCTTGCTCCGATTGCTCAAAGACCTTAACGATTTTGGGCACCACAAAGCTCATCAAGCCCATAATCACCGCGACTGCCATCACCATCAGCACAATGGGATAGACCATTGCACCTTGGATTTTCTTTTGTAGCGCAAAGCGGTTTTCGGTGTAATCTGCTAACTGATTAAGGATTAAGTCTAAATGTCCTGACTTCTCCCCCGCTGCAATCGTCGCAATATAAAGAGGCGGAAAACTGGCAGCTTGCTGCAAAGCGCGCGCTAGACTTAATCCTTCTAAGACGTGTGAGCGCACGGCAAGCATTAAAGATTTGATGTGGGTTTTCGGAGATTGTTTGGCGACGGCTGCTAAGGTTTCTTCTAGCGGAATGCCAGCGGCAAGTAATACAGACAATTGGCGCGTGAGTAGCGCCAACTCATAAGCAGATGGTTTTTTGTAGCGGCTTTTGTTTTGACTTTGTCGATCATTGACTGCGCTGACTTCAACGGGCGTCCATTGTTTGTCACGCAGTTGCTGGCGTATTTGCCGCGCAGAGTCACCTTCGAGCACGCCTTTTTGGACGCCGCCATGATCGTCGAGCGCTTTGAAATGATAAGCGGGCATGGCAGCATATATCCTAAGGTAATCAAAGGTAGAAGATTGTAAATCAGTGCTTATAGTTGATACTAAATAAAGTGGATACGCTATATTATAATGCGAGACTGGTACAAATTTTTCTTGCTTGCTGTGCCGTTGCAGCTCGATGCTACGAAACTTCTCGTTTAAAGATAAGCATCCCAGTCCCGCTGACTCTTTTTCATATTAAATTGACTATTAGACAACAAGGCTTAAAACAAGGGCGTAGAGTCACTACTATCTGGCATTAAACCGTTTAATAACAAAACATCTAAATGCTGTTGCTGTAATTTTTTATCGAAGTCATTCACTTCAGCTATCAGCATTCTTTCAATGCGCTTGTCACTGGCAAAAACACTCAATCGCGCACAGATGACCGCCAGTTGATAAATGCGCTTTTTACAATAGCCATCCAAACCTTGTAACAACCTCACCATATATGGAGTCTCAAGACTGGCATACTCATAATCAGCAACCACTTGCTGACCCAGCGCTGTAACGCCATAACTGATAGACAAGTGCGCGCAGAAATAGCAACTGAATAAATAGCCGACCACATGCCCGATATAGTAGCCACGATCATAGGTAAAACTACTCACACCAAAGTGACCGAGTACATAGCTGTTGAGACTGCCTTGATCCCGAATCGGTTTGCCATTTTTTAGCGTGCCGACAGTGGCAAAACACAGTGGATTTCGTCCATCTTGAGTGGTCAGCTGCCACCCTGCTGGCTGCTGCGCTGGCATGTGACGTACGATATCTTCGATGATATCATCGACCACATGCAACTGCTGCCAAAGACGTTCTAGTCCATCTGTATCCATGAGACCGCGCTTATCGAGCTGCTGCGCGAGTAAATATTGCTGATACTCTGCGAACTGGGATTTGAGCGTTTGTACCAAATAAGTGGGGCGTACGGTGGCAGAGGCCATGTACAATAACCGAGTACGCTCGTGCTGTGCGTGATACAGCGCCACACGTAGCTTAGCAATATTGCTTTCGGTTGGTGTAGCAGACGAGGTATCGCCCCCATCTTTTATCTCTCCGGCTATTTCTTCAACACTTGATAAAGTAAAGAGTGCCAACAACGCCGCTTTGTCAGGTGTCTCAGCGACATGATTTTTTGGCGAATTTTCTATAAAGTGTTGGCTGTCTTTAGCCGTGACTTTGGCATTGTTTTTGTCAGAATTACTTGGTTTTTTGAAAGGCGCAACAGAGCCTTGGTGGCTATCAGCTTGTGCGCTTGGCTTTGCGGTCGGTTCAGTCATAACATACCATCAGCAGCAAAAATAAACATCCTCTAGACCATACTATATGACTGCTACACAGTAAAATATAGTGCGCTAAAAAAACGCTCGTGCCTAGATGACTCGTTACTCCATAGTACCTGAACACAAGCACATTGTCAGCTGGGTATCAGCAAAATACTATCGTCAGGTCAATATAAAAAAAGACAGTAAAATTGGTATAAGCTAAGCGATGATTTGTTTTTGATACTGTTGGCGATAGGCTTTTGGCGATACGCCATATACACGCTTGAACGCCTGACTGAAAGTTGAGTCTGAGGCATAACCGACCAGCTCACTGATACGACTGATACTGTTTTGCTGTAATCGTAAATACCGCGCCGCCAAACGCAAGCGGTAATCAATGAGATAAGTCAGCGGCGGCATGCCAACTGTGTCTTTGAAACGCTGCGCAAAGCTTGAGCGCGACATTCCTGCTGTCTCAGCGAGCTTATGAATCGTCCAATTTTTATTTGGTGCCTCGTGCATTGCAGCGAGCGCCTTGGTCAAAAACGGATCTTTCATGGCTTTTAGCCAGCTTTCTGTGGCTTCGGGCAGACTTTCAATGTAGACACGCAAACTCTCAATCATCATAATACTTGCCCAATGATTGATAATGGCGGTTTTTCCCATGCGCTCACGCTCAGACTCTAGCGTCAGCAGCTTAATCTCTACATCAATGACCTCAAACCGACCATCCGACTCCTCATTGATTTCAGGCAGTATGGAAGGTAGCACAGACAATAGAGGACGAATCATCTCTTTATCATACTTGCATTCAATCAATATCAAAGACGAATTGGCATCACCATTGCCATCAATATCAAGCGTACGCTCTTTACAATCAGTCAGTAACTCATCTATCGATTTGGCATCATCGCCATTATGATTTAGCGCATAACTGACATGCTTGTGCACATTGGGGATCATAATCATGTCACCCGCATGTGCCTGACGCAAACCATTACCGACATCAATACAAAAACTACCAGACATTACCAAATAAAATAAAATAGTGTCTTTTCTCGTAAGAGAATAGGACCAATTCCCAGCACCATTCAAACGATAATACTTGGTATCAAACAAATGCACGTTCTGCAACAATACGCTTAATGCGTCCATCCCTCATTTCCTCAACAATACAAGAGCAGTAGTTGCTTATCTTGAAAAAGCAAACACAACCACCTACTGCAGCCTTAAAATCGCCTAATGTATTTGATATATTTTTTGGCTGATTGAATCAGTCCTGCTTTTATAATGGGCAACCAATTTCTTAAGGACTATGCTGTGTCGGAACCTTTATGAATAGGCACAACTGCTAGAATAAATTTTAGTAACTTTTGTCGGTAAATATTGTCAGCAATGGCATAGTTAGTAAAAAACTATCTAGCAGTACGTAGTAACCGTTAGACAAAAAGCTGATAGAAAAGCCCATATCAAGAGTAAAGTATCAAAAAGGCCAACCAAAAGGCAAATAAATAAATAAATATCCAATAAGTCTATATTTATGAATGTAAGTCATTCAATATAAAAATAATCAGACAGACACGCAAAAATGCCAAAATTGGCAGCTACTATTATTCACATGAGATTTATATAAGGTTTTTATAACAAGATAGGATATAGAGATATTAAGAAAGGTAATATAAAAAAATGGGGCGACTGATGGGACTCGAACCCACGACAACCGAGATCACAACCCGGGGCTCTACCAACTGAGCTACAACCGCCATAACTACTGCCAAGGACTGGCAAAACATGCAGGCTAAATGGTGCGCCTGGCAGGATTCGAACCTGCGGCCACCTCCTTAGAAGGGAGATGCTCTATCCAGCTGAGCTACAGGCGCTCTTAGAGGACTTTTATATATTAAATCTAGTTTTAAGTTTATCAGAAACTAAACCATTATACATAAAAAAAAGCCTGTAAGGCTCTTAAAATAGATGGTCGGAGTGATAGGATTCGAACCTACGACCCTCTGGTCCCAAACCAGATGCGCTACCAAACTGCGCCACACTCCGAAATTCTCTATTATCACGATGGTCAGTCTGTTAATTTGTTATTGGTCAAGCCGCTAACTCATTAACGTTCCTTGCTATCGAGGTGCACATATTAAGGGGAAAAGCCGATTGTGTCAACACCTATTTTTAATTAATTTAAAATAATTGCCAAATCGTTTTAAAAACAAGCACCTTTTATAAAAAGGCTGTGACAAAAAGTGCTACTCCCTATTTATAGGCTATCGCCGATAGCGTGATTATACTACATTCAATTCTCGAAGCAAGCCACTGTTTATTGTGCCAGTCATAACATTAAACGGTACAAGCCAAAGCTGAGCGTGCTTTGGCTCATTATCAGCGTTGTTGGCACTATCAGTTTGTTGTATCAGTGCTATGGGCGGCCTCTCGTCATCTTGTACCGGATAGACCAACCAAACCTGTCCTGCTTGGTAGGCTTGTGCATAACTGGTCAATTGATAAGCGTCGCTGGCACTGATAGCGGCAGCATGAGACAAATACTTCCACTTAATATCAATGACATGGCTGTATCTCCCTGACACATGAGGGTCGGATAGCATCGATGTAGTATCCGGATAGTGATGGTTATTATCGTTCATCGCCACTTTGTATATAAGCAAATCAGGACGTATGGATAAGCGCGCCTGCCCTTGTGTATCGCTAAGCCAAACCCGTTGCATTTGGTACAGTGGACGATATTTGCCATTTACTTGCGTAAATATCGATGCGATGCGCTCACTTGCCCATTGTTCAAACGCCTGATTCATATCAATGAGTAGACATAAACGCAGTTGGGCTGAATTTTGTTTAAATGATTTTTGTGGATCGAGACTATGACCCGTTGCAACAATTGATTGCCGTAGCAGCCAATAAGCCATGTCTACTAATTGCTGGGCTACTTGCCGTTTTTGCGCTTGAAGTGGTTGAATCACTAACTGACGCTTTGCTTGATCATAGATAGCGTCTAATTGCTGCATCTCATGATGCGTGAGCGTCGGCACTTGCTGCCACGCTTGTAACAGTTTGGGAGAAACCAATTCAGGCAATACAGGCGTCAATAAAGTCAGCGCCTTCTTAATCAATCGATTGCCCAGCATGTCTTGACTGAGGATACTGCTCTCACAGAAAAACTTATGTGGCTGCATGCTGTTATAGCGAAGTTGTTCTTTAATGAGCAGGCGGCCTTGTAACGCGGCTTGGTTGCGGATTTGCGGTTGATAATGTTTGGTCGGCTGATGATGATTCAAGCGCTGCAAAAACTGCCTGAGTAGCCAATCTGATAATGGTAATGTGGGCGCTGCGGCTATTGGTAGTGACGTCAGCTGATGACTGAATTGACCTAAGTTTTTTGTATTGGGCAGTTTGTTATGTGAATGGTCATGACTATTGATGAGATCTGACAGCATATTTTGCACCCATTGACGGGTTTGTTCTATATCGCTGTTTTGAGCAGGCTTATAAGAATGCTGTTGATGCTGTGCGCGAGTGCTTTCATTGCTGGCGATTGGCTTTGGCAATATCTCAAGCGTTATGCCACTAGGCAGTAAAATGATGCCAATATAATGTCCAATCTTTATTTGCCACTGTCTTTGCTTTCGTTTGATGGTGAACACAGCAAATTCTTGCACCATTAGCCAATGAAAATCAGAGACGTGCACAAAATCAGATGCTGTTAAACGTTGATGCTCAAATACAGTGATTACCTTAGCAGCAGGCGTGGTCGTATAAATGCTATTTGCACGATTGGTCATATTGCTTGAATTTTTTTCATCGCTATTCATCACCGTTTAATACCTTTATCGATACAAACGCTGATAGACAAACGATTCAGCAAACGTGCCAGTCTTGGTAAGGAGATCGCTATTAATTCTATAGCTGCCTGTACTCATGGATGGGTCAAAAAATGGATTTTGTCCTGACAACATCGAGTTGTGCATTGCGGTATGAGGCTGATTGTTTGAGTCATGATCCAATAGTGCTTGGCTGTCCTGAATAAACTGAGCGCTGAGTAGCTGCTGCTCATCTTTAAAAATATACTGCAACATGGCAACCTGACCACCAGTCGCCTGCGCCAATTGTGGAATAATCTGTTCAATCAGCACAGATTGTAGTTGCTCCAAATTATTGACTGACCATAAAAACGCATGCCCTAATTGTACATCCACACCTAGCATTTGGGTAATACGGTGATTGAGTCCCATCAATAATTTGGCCAAATCTATCGTCTCTACTGCCTCTGTTGTATTGTCAGCTTCTGCATCTGTTCTTAGACTGATAATAGGTAATAGCTCGGGCTGCGGTGAACACTCAATAAAGCGAAAACGACGACGCAACGCCATATCCAGTGGTACCAAAGAATGGTCTTGGGTATTCATGGTCGCATAAATATCAACATTGGCAGGAACGCTAAAGGGCCGACCAGAATACGCCAAATTTACCGTCATCGTGTTTGCCATGCCAGCCCGTTTGTCTGGCTCAATCAAACTCAACAACTCACCAAATACTCGGGAGACATTGGCACGATTGATCTCGTCGATCAGCATCGCATAACGCTGTTCAGGATTGCGAGCAGCGCGCTGACATAATGTTAAAAATGCCCCGTTTTGAATTTCATAGCTCATCTGCGACGGACTGTTATTTGTCTCACTATTATTTGCCTGCCTATGATTAGCGTGACCATTGCTGGCATGAGTAGCAGCTGCCATAACCGGACGAATCCCTTCCACAAACTCTTCATAGCCATACGCTTGATGAAAGCTGACCATACTAAAGCGTTGCTGGCTAAAGCCTTGCGTCTGACCAGCATTATTGTCACGCTGCGCCTGCTGAAACTCTGCCAACTGCTGCATTAATTCACTCAATAGCGGTAGGCTTTCGGGTAATAAATACCATGACCCAGTATTGTCCTTATCAAAATACGCTTGGCTGGCGCGATTTTTAGAAATGACCGTTTTTGAATCAGTAGGACTGTGTGTTTGTAGTACTGCCCACGCCGTATTGCTCAAATGATTCTCTCGAGCATTTTGCGAAGCTTTTGTGATAAAAAACTCATGACTGACCATTTCAGGTACTTTTACCAACTCTTGTTTTTTGGCCTGAAAATCCAAAAATATTAAACACACAACTTCGCGCCAGCTCAACGTTTGCAACAGCTGTCTCAGCAAATCTTCGTCGTTAGTTTTAGGCAAATAATCAGTATACGCTTTAGCGATTTGTAGCAATTGATAGGTTTTACCCGTACCCGCGACACCGGTATAAATGATATTGATCGGCTTGTGATGAGACATATCAGGCATAGCATTATCCAGCAGTAAAATCGCGTGCGAAATAAATAAGGCGCGCTAAAATCTGCTTATTATAGCGCGCCTAACCCTATAGTATCCAACGATGCCAACTCTTAGATGGCCAACACGTTTTAGTAACATGAAAGTTTAATAACGTCACTCAACCGTTTGACTTACTCATTTGGCTTACTCATTTGTCTTAGTCACATAATAAAATGACAGTCATTTTATAAGCGCAGCAGTTCATCATAATAACAGTAGTAACCCATCCGTTGATGTACCATAGTTAAACTAGCTGCTAGGATAAAGCACATGAAGTTATGCATATATCGCATACATTTTAGTAAACCAGCGCCAGCAAAAAACGCCTGTTACTTTTAGCTATAGTTGGGCCCACGTAAAATAGCGTCAACAAAACTGTTACCAGTTACGCATCTTAATATCGTGTATCCATCTTATTTGGTATCGACCATATCAAGTCACTACTCTTGTAAATCCCATTTTATTCAAGGAATTTTGTATGTCAGGACTCTTAAAAAAACTGCCGATCAAACTGGCTAAAAAATCGCCAACCAAAGTGGCTGACAACACAAGATCGCCAGTCGCAAAACCAAGCACTACGCTAAAGCCCATTAGCAATCAATTCACCAAACTGTTATCTGTCACTAAATATTTGCCAGCCAGTGCCCGCTCAAGCATCTTATCCAAAGCTTTTGGCAAAGTAGTGCCTTACGTGGGCACGACGGGCGTGTATTATGAAACTGTCGAACCCAACCAAGTGGTGGTTAGTTTAAACAACAGCAAAACGGTGCAAAATCATATCGGTTCTATCCATGCCGTGGCCATTACGTTACTGGCTGAGACAGCGACAGGTTTTATTTTGGGTCTAAACTTGCCCTCTGATCGCGTGCTACTGATTAAATCTTATTCGGTTAATTTTTATCGTCCCATCAACAAAGGCCAAGTGGCCGCCATCGCAAGCTTATCTGATGAGCAGCGTTTAGATATTTTGAATACCCCAAAAGGCGAGATGGTCATTCCTTGCGTCATTCACGACCGTGACTCTGATAGTGAGCGCGCTCCTATTGTGGTAGAGATGACGTGGGCGTGGATACCAAAATCTGAATTAGAAGCGCGTCGTCAAGGCAAAGCCAGCAAAAAATCTGCCGAAGTCGATCTTGATATAGTCGATTCTAAATAAAACAGATACATAATATTCCAACGCTGAACTGGTATAAATTTTTCTGGCTTGCTGTGCCTTCGCAGACAGAGGCTGCGAAACTTCTCATTTAAAGATAAGCACTCCAGTCCCGCTGTGTCGTTTTTATACTGAACTCACTATAATGACAGTGGCTCTGAAACTGAACAAACCAAATAAACCCAGAGCCGCACACGCATTCATTCAGCGATTAAACCATTTACAGTGCTTAAACCTTTGTGATTAACCAATGATAGCGTCATCAGTCAAGGCGCTTTCTTTGGTCACTCGTAACACCTCTTCTAATGTCGTCCGTCCCTCTATTACCTTGCGCAAACCATCCGCGCGAATCGACGGGGTCTGCTGGCGGGCATACTCTTCTAGCTCATACTCGGCAGTATTACTATGAATCATGCGGCGTAAAGTGTCATCAATAGGCACCACCTCATAGATCGCTGTACGCCCTTTAAACCCTGATTGATTACACTTATCACAGCCGACTGGCTTGGGTAGCTGAATAGCGTTACCTGCCGCCTTCTCAGCCCCTAACGCGATACCAATCTCCGTAAACAATTTGGCTTGCTCGCTATCAGCTGCTTGCCAGCTATGACAATGCGAGCATAAGGTTCGTACCAAACGCTGTGCCACCACGCCAATGAGCGACGACGACAATAAAAATGGCTCAACACCCATGTCTTGTAAGCGTGTGACCGCGCCGATGGCGGTATTGGTATGCAGCGTTGACAATACCAAGTGTCCTGTTAAAGACGCTTGTACGGCAATTTCGGCGGTTTCTAGATCACGGATTTCACCCACCATTACCACATCAGGATCTTGACGCAACATCGCGCGCAAGCTTTTGGCAAAGGTCATATCAACTTTATTATTAACCTGCGTTTGACCAATACCATCAAGTTGAAACTCAATCGGATCTTCCGCCGTCAAGATATTGCGAGTTTGATCATTGAGATCCGTCAACGCTGAATAAAGCGTGGTGGTCTTGCCTGAACCCGTCGGCCCTGTCACCAAAATAATGCCATGTGGCCGATGAATCAGGCGTTTAAGCTCGCTATAGTCATTATCAGACAGCCCCAAATAAGTCATGTTCAATCGACCTGCTTGTTTGTCTAATAAACGCATGACGACGCGCTCACCAAAGCTCGATGGCAATGTCGATACCCGCACATCGACCTCACGTCCCGCCAACCTTAAGCTAATACGCCCATCCTGCGGCACGCGTTTTTCAGCGATATCCAATTTGGCCATAACCTTAATACGCGACACCAATAGAGGTGCTAACTGGCGTTTTGGCGTGATGATTTCTTTCAACTCGCCATCGACACGAAAGCGGACGACCAAGCGTTTTTCAAACGTTTCGATATGGATGTCTGATGCACTTAAACGTATCGCTTCGGACAAAAGCGCATTAATTAGACGAATGATAGGCGCGTCATCTTGTTGATCCATCAAATCCTCAGTTTCAGGCACACTATCGGCCAAACTATCGAGGTCAGGATGGTCTTCTAGACCCGCGGCGATGTGCTGTGATTCGCCCGTGTTACCAGCATAAGCGGCATTCATGCGTCTTTCAAAGTCATCGGAATTGACGCTTTCATAAGTCGGTACAGCACGCACGCCTTGCTGCTGCAAAAAGCGCACTGCCTCATTAATCGCTGATAATGGTGTGGCTTTGGTCAGCACCAAAGTCGGTGGCAGCTCAGGATCAATCGCAAGTATGACCAAAATTTGATGGCGTTTCGCAAAACTGTACGGCAATTGCAGCATAAAGACGGCCTGATAAATGAAGATAACGTCAAAAAGAAAATCATGACCAAGCGATATACAAGCAGAGCAAATGTATTGTGCTTGGCTGGCTAGCTCAAAAAAGAGTACAAGTAAGATTGCATGAGTTTGTTATAATAGCATTTTGTTTTAAACGAGTATGATTTTTACCGTTCCAACAGTAAGAATATAATCAATTCACTATAAAGCGCATATCGTGCTGTTAGAGCAAATTTTCGCAGCCTCTGTAATATGCGATTTTTATTTTTCTGACAGTGGGTTACTATGACTTACTTTACTCGTTTTTATACCGATTAGCATTTCTATTATATGTTGTCTTTTACCTTGACCGTTCGCTATTAGGATTTTCAGTTATGTCAGAGAATGCCAGCACTACTACTCATCCGACACCACTTTTACAAGATACTTTTACCGTAGGCAGCCGCACCTTTTCATCGAGACTGTTGGTGGGTACGGGCAAATATAAGGATATGACTGAAACTGGCGAAGCCATTGCCGCTTCAGGAGCAGAGATTGTCACGGTCGCCATTCGTCGTACCAATATTGGCCAAAATCGCAATGAGCCCAATTTGCTTGATGTAATTTCTCCTGATAAATACACCATATTGCCCAATACGGCTGGCTGTTTTGACGCAGAAACCGCGATTCGTACCTGCAAGCTTGCTCGCGAGCTGTTGGGTGGACACAATTTGGTTAAGCTTGAAGTGTTGGGTGATGAAAAAACCCTTTATCCCAATGTGACCGAAACCTTAAAAGCCGCTCAAGTATTGATTGATGATGGTTTTGAAGTCATGGTATATACCTCAGATGACCCTATCGTCGCCCAAGAGTTAGAGAGCATGGGCTGCGTTGCGATTATGCCGCTTGGCAGCTTGATTGGTTCGGGTCTCGGTCTGCTCAATCGTCACACGCTCAGCTTAATCATCGAAAATGCCAACGTACCTGTATTGGTGGATGCTGGCGTCGGTACTGCCTCGGATGCAGCAATTGCCATGGAGCTTGGTTGTGATGGTGTTCTGATGAATTCAGCGATTGCCAATGCCCAAAATCCAGTCATAATGGCACATGCGATGAAGCATGGGGTTTGGGCAGGCCGAGCGGCATTTTTGGCAGGTCGTATGCCGATGCGTAAGATGGCCACGGCCAGCTCACCGCAAACTGGCTACTTTTTTCAGTAGATTTATATCGCTATTGCACTCAACAAAACGTCCACTATAAAATAATAAGAAAAAATTTGAACTGACTATAAAAGGATTTTTTATGCGACTTCTCACAGCAGTCGACCAGTTGTTTTTACTTCTTGAGACGCGCAAACAGCCCATGCATGTTGGAGGCTTGTTTTTATTTGAGTTACCAGAGGCGGCAGAGAGTGATTTTGTCTATCAGCTGGTTAAGCAAATGCAAGACTCTGACGTACCGCCAAGCTTTCCTTTTAACCAAGTTCTAGAACATTTGATATTTTGGAAAAAAGACAAAAACTTTGATGTCGAACATCACTTTCATCATGTGGCTTTGCCCAATCCTGCACGTGTTCGTGAGCTACTGATGTACATTTCAAGAGAGCATGGACGTTTGTTAGATCGCGCCATGCCTTTGTGGGAATGTCACGTGATTGAAGGCATTGAACCAGAAACTGACAATAGCCCTGAGCGTTTTGCCTTATATTTTAAGATTCATCACTCTTTGGTTGATGGCATTGCTGCCATGCGCCTCGTACAAAAATCCCTATCACAGTCACCAAATGAGCCAGTCACGTTGCCCGTCTGGTCATTAATGACGCGTCATCGCAATCATGTCAATGCTATCTTGCCTGCTGAAAGGTCTGTCAGGCGCATCATTAAAGAGCAAATATCTACCATCAAACCTGTGTTTACAGAACTGCTAGATAATTTCAAAAATTATGGCGATGATGGGTACGTCGGTACTTTTGATGCACCAATGAGTATTTTGAATAAGCGCATTTCAGCATCACGGCGGATAGCAGCACAGTCTTACGATATAACACGGTTTAACGATATCGCCGAGAGACTAAAAATTAGCAAAAACGATGTGGTACTGGCGGTTTGTGGTGGTGCGATTCGTCGTTATTTATTATCAATGGACGCGCTACCTAGCAAGCCATTGATTGCTTTTGTGCCGATGTCGCTGCGTACTGACAATAGTATATCGGGCAATCAGCTGTCCTTTGTATTGGCCAATTTGGGCACGCATTTAGATAGCCCATTGCGTAGAATAGAATTGATTCATCGTAGTATGAATAATGGTAAGCGCCGATTTCGCCGGATGAACCAAGCACAAGTCATCAACTACAGCGTGATCGCTTACGCTTGGGAAGGTATCAATCTGGCTACTGGCTTATTCCCCAAAAAACAAGCCTTTAACCTGATTATTTCTAACGTTCCTGGCTCCGACAAGCCATTATATTGGAATGGTGCCCGTTTGCAGTCTTTATACCCCGCCTCTATCGTGTTCAATGGACAAGCCATGAACATAACCTTGGCCTCTTATTTGGATAAGATTGAGTTTTGTATTACCGCTTGCAGTAAAGCATTGCCACATGTACAAGATATGCTGATGCTGATAGAAGAAGAGCTAACGCTATTAGAAAAGACCAGTAAAGAGCTGGCATTTCAAGGTATAACAGTTGAAGATAAATGCGCTAAAAAAACAAAAAAGCTGGCCCCATAATGGAACCAGCTTTTTAATATTAATGCTTTTTAATATTGGCGCTTCTAAAAACCAATGCTTATACAGCATCGCCCCATGACGGTACAACTACTTGCATCAATGGTTTCAGTAATTTGACATTACAGGCAAAGATAGAGCCTGAAGTCATAGAGTTGTGCGCACCCGTATGATCAACGACCACACCGCGTGCTTCGGTCACGATAAGCTCACCCGCTGCGATATCCCAAGGCTTGATAGACATCTCAAAATAACCGTCAAAACGACCTGCAGCCACATAGCATAAATCAAGTGCCGCTGAGCCTAAACGACGAACTTGACCGCCCGCTTCAGAGATCTTTTGTAAGCTTTCAAAATGCTGCTTGGCATAAGAGATGACTTCACCATTGCGCTTACGCTCAAGCGGATGACCAGTAGTAAATAAACCACCGTCAATGGTTTTACGTTCACTAACATTGATACGGCGTTGGTTTAAACGTGCGCCTTTACCACGGCTCGCAGAGAACATCTCATCACGGACAGGATCATAGATCACGCCATGTTGCGTGACGCCTTTATGCTGCACAGCGATAGACACACAAAACTGCGGTACACCGTGCACGAAGTTTTTGGTGCCATCTAGCGGATCAATAATCCAGCACCAGTCAGCATCTTCACCGCGACCTTCTTGCATACCAAACTCTTCACCCAAATACGAGTGATTTGGATAGCTGGCTTTTAGCGTCTCAATCGTCAGCTCTTCGCTGAAGCGATCAATACGCGTAACCAATCCATCAAGCCCTTTTGACTCAATATCCAACTCGATTTTGTGGCGGTTTTGATGCGCATATAAAATCTCTTTACCAACTTTTTCAGCAGTACGTGCTGCGATGACGACCATGGGTTCCATAAATAACCTATTTGCTTGATGAATGAATATAAAAAATAAGACTAACTCTGTGCCCACAACATGCCAATCAGCCGCCGCATCACACTGTATTTATACGATTAAAAAATGCGCCATTTAAAAGCGATGATCGCATTATACTAAAATTGTTCGATAAAAAACGAAAAAACCATGACGTTCGCTAAACCAACCCAAATTTTGGTGGTCATCACAAACTGCGTAAGTTGTAAAAAAGTCAGCACCTACGACTAAGTAGGCGTTCGCTCTATCGATCGAGCTTTTATCTATTTAACCAACACTCTGCCCACATGACAGTTAAAAATCTTAAAACATTTAAAAATATGACTTACGACAGTAGCTGCTGAAGCTGTGTGACCACACCATCGAGGTCTAAACCACAATACGCCATTTGTTCGGCTTGCGAACCATGCGCGATAAAGCGATCAGGTATACCAATATTACAAATGGCTGGACGATTATGTTTAAAAGCAGCCGACTCATTGAGCAAATACTCATTCACCGCACTGCCCGCGCCGCCCATAATCATATGCTCTTCTAAGGTCGCAATATGAGTAATGCCTTGCGCCAATAATGTCTCTAACAACGCAGAGTCTAAAGGCTTCACCCAACGCATATTGACGACATGCACCTGACAACCTAACGCTTCGTCACTGGTTAGGCGTTCTGCTGCTTGCTGAGCGGTTGCCACCATCGTGCCAAATGCCAATAGGACAAGCTTTTTGGGTGCATCATCGCTACCTAAAATGGACTCTACGATTGCCTTACCGATTTTATAAGTGTGAGCGGGCTGCTCAATCACAGCACCTGTCCCAACGCCACGTGGATAGCGCACAGCCGTGCACCCTTGATACTCATAGCAGGTATTGAGCAAATGGTAACACTCATTCTCATCTTTTGGTGCTGCAATCAGCATATTGGGAACACAGCGCAAAAACGCAAAGTCAAAGACACCCGCATGCGTCGCTCCATCTTCACCGACCAAACCTGCGCGATCAATCGCAAACATCACATCGAGATTTTGTAACGCCACATCGTGAATCAGCTGGTCATAACCACGCTGCAAAAACGTCGAATAAATCGCCACAATCGGCTTAATACCTTGGGTCGCCATGCCAGCGGCTAGCGTGACCGCATGTTGTTCGGCGATCGCCACATCAAAAAAACGCTCTGGAAAACGACGAGCAAAGTCGATCATCCCTGAGCCTTCTTCCATAGCAGGTGTAATCGCGAGCAGCTGATCGTCTTCAGCCGCTTTATCGCACAAAAACTGCCCGAACACTTGTGAAAACTTTAAGGCAGATTCTGTGTTCGGCTGTGGTTCTTTTACGGCTGCGCTCTCGGCTGTACTGGTAATCTTCTACAGGTAACTTGCTGATTGCATGATAGCCAACTGGGTCTAATTCTGCTGGCGCAAAACCCTTGCCTTTTATGGTATAGATATGGACTAAAACAGGACCTTTGACTTGCTTGGCAAGTGACAATACACGCAATAACTCAGAGATATTGTGTCCATCAAACGGACCAAAATAGGTAAAACCAATCGCTTTAAAGACATTGTCTTCTAGCTGCGGCACATCGCGCATCTCTTTGTGACGCTTGCGGCGGTCAAAGGTTTGCATATCTGGGCGCTGACACAGAATAGGCTCGCCTGTCTCAGAGATGTCGACCTGATAACCTGACTCCCAAAGCATTGCTAAATGCCGTGAAAACCCGCCAATCGAACACGATATCGACATATCGTTGTCATTCAAAATCACCAACAGGTCAGCATCTTGCTGTACCGCATCGTTCATGGCTTCAAACGCCATTCCGCCTGTCATGGCACCATCGCCAATGATGCAAGCGACCGTTTGCGTACGACCTTGATAACGCAGTGCTAGGCTCATGCCTAGACCCGCTGAGATTGAGGTTGAGGAATGCCCCACCCCAAATGTGTCGTAAATAGACTCCGCTCTTTCAGGAAAAGCAGTCAAACCATTTTTAGAGCGAATAGTACCCAACTGCTCACGGCGACCCGTCAATACCTTGTGAGCATACGCTTGATGACCAACATCCCAGACGATCTGGTCGTTTCGGTGTGTCTAATAAATAATGTAGGGCAATGGTCAATTCAACCACACCCAAATTAGCACCAAAATGACCACCGCTTTGGCCTGCCGAATACAATAAAAACAAGCGTAGCTCATCAGCCAAGGTAATAAGCTGAGCGCTTGTTAATACGTTCAGATCAGTTGGCGCAGTGATACTATCAAGCAAAGGCGTCTGAGGACGCGCGCGTGGAATCGTCGTATACGTCTGCTGTAAATTCGACAGCTGGGCAGCAGAATCGGAGACTGACGCAGATATGGAATGAGACTGTGGGGAGGAATGAGGTGACTGCTGCATAAACCGTAAAATACCTACCAATCTGCTGACAAAATGTTATTTTAGAGCGTGACGCTTCAATGCCGAGGGTGAATATTATGCCTTATTATTGTGCATCAATATCGAATGTTAGTGACGACATAGTAATGTAAGGACATAGACTTGTCACTGTATCCGTCAAAATAGTATGGCATAATAGCATTTTTTTTTAATTATCGCTTTAATCATCGTGCGTCGTTTGTGAACTTTGTGTGTTTTTATTATAAAGACAATCGGCATACTCCCCCTATGTATGAACAGGTTATACTGGTAACATTCTAACTCTAATAACGTGTCTGAGATCACATAACTACTGTAAAGTGGTTATAACAAATCCTCTACCGATACGATTATCGCCTTATGTAGGACATTAATGTCATATCAATTTATCACTAGCGCCAAACTACCGACTCGTCATGGCGAGTTTGATATTCATATCTTTGAGAACGACGACGGTCAAGAACATGTGATGCTAACCGTCGGTCTCTCTGTGGTCGATCAGAATATAGATGTTGCTACTGCGCCGCACCTAAATGACGTGGCATCAAACCAAAACGATGACACGCTAGCTGAGCGACCGATTCCATTGATTCGTATCCATTCAGAGTGCCTAACGGGCGATGCTTTTAGCTCATTAAAATGCGACTGTGGACCGCAGCTCAATACGGCGATGCAAGCGATCCAAGAGACGGGCTGCGGTGCTATTTTGTATCTGCGCCAAGAAGGTCGCGGCATTGGGCTGACCAATAAGATTCGCGCTTATGCCCTTCAAGACCAGGGTCATGATACCTTAGATGCCAATCTGCTGTTAGGCTTGCCCGCCGACTCGCACGTATCTACGATATGTGCGGACCAATGCTTGCTCATATTGGTGTTGACGCCGTCAGACTCATCACCAATAATCCAGACAAAGTGGCTTATCTGACTGAGCACGGTATTAATGTCATTGAGCGTGTGCCACTCTTGGTTGGGGTCAACGATATGAATGCTGAATATCTGGCGACCAAACGTGACCGTATGGGGCATCTCTTGGACAAAGATATTAATCTCGATAAAGATTTCAATACAGCCATACACCTTAATAAATAAATAGATATTTTATGAGCATTCCAACGATAGACAATCCTCAAAACCTGTCAGCGACAGAGGCAGCAGTAACACCAACCCCTCCTGACATTATGCGAGTTCGTGAGTTCTTAGTCGATTTGCAGGCGCGAATCTGCCAAGCGTTAGAAGCACAAGAGCGTGACGGTGGCGGCGATGCAACCTTTGTGCCTGATGATTGGGAACGTCCTGAAGGGGGCGGTGGTCGCTCCTGTGTGTTAGCAGATGGCAAAGTAGTTGAAAAAGCGGGCGTGATGTTCAGCCATATTCACGTGCACAATTTGCCTGCGTCAGCCACTGCGCGTCACCCCAATATTGCTGGCCGTAAAGCGCAAGCCATGGGTGTCTCCTTGGTGGTTCATCCCACCAACCCAAATGTCCCTACCAGCCACGCCAATGTGCGCTTGTTCGTGGCAGAAGCGCCCGGCGAAGATCCTATTTGGTGGTTTGGCGGCGGTTTTGATTTGACGCCGTTTTATCCGGTACTCGCGGACTGCATCCATTGGCATCAAGTCTGTCATGATCTTTGTGCCCCTTTTGGTGACAATGTCTATCATGACTTCAAACAGTGGTGCGATGAGTATTTCCACCTGCGCCATCGCGATGAGCAACGCGGTATTGGTGGCTTATTTTATGATGATGTCAATACAGAGAGCCGCGGCTGGGACTTTGAGACTTGCTTTGACTTTATGAAAGCGGTGGGTAACGGTTACCTTGACGCTATCATGCCTATTTTTGATCAACGTAAAAACACACCTTATACCCAAGAACAGCGTGAGTTTCAGCTGTATCGTCGGGGCCGCTATGTCGAATACAATCTTGTCTACGACCGTGGCACGCTATTTGGACTCCAAAGCAACGGCCGTATCGAGTCCATCCTAGTGAGTATGCCACCACTCGCCAGCTGGCATTATCGTTTAGAACCAGCTGAGGGAACCCCTGAGTTTGAATTGACAGACTATTATCTAAAACCACGTGATTGGTTGGCGCTATAGTTTTTGTGGCTTTGCTATATGTAACCTACCTACGTTAGAAACTGTTTTGAAGGTCAGCTATCATTGCTGGCCTTTTTTATGTCTGTGTTAATAATCTCGAATATAATCAGCTTGAAATAATCTCGATAAGCCTATAACTGGTGCAAGTTTTACGAGGATATAACAACTATCTTAACTATTGTTGCGTCAATAATGGTTACAATGGCATATATTTTTCGAAAAGTGGTTTAGGAGTGACTGCGCTTCTAGATTCGGTTTAAGCGGTATTTTTATAATAATATTTTAATATAAGGCTAGCATTTATCAGCCTACTATTCGCCACATTTAAAGGAGTAATTCACATGGCACAGGTTCATACCAACAAATCTTTAAAGTCTCTTTTTAGCATCGCCTTAATGGCAGCGGCACTAGGTTTGACGGCTTGTAGCGGTCCAGCTGATGATTCTGATATTAAAGCGCGACAAGACAGCATGAAAAGCTGGGGTGATGCCATGGGTGTCATGGGTGATATGGCTAAAGCACCTGATACGTTTGATGCTGCTGTGTTCAAAGAGCAAGCGGCATTTTTAGCAGAAGATGCAGCCTCACCTTGGAGTCATTTTGAAAACCAAGAGGCCATGGGCAATGCCTCTGAAGCTGTTTGGTCTAATGCCGATGGTTTCAGTGCTGAAGCAGAAAACTTCCAAAAAGTGACTGCTGAACTAAACGCTGCGGCACAAAGTGCCACTAGCATCGATGATGTCATGCCAGCCTTTGGCCAAGTTGGTGCAAGCTGCAAAACATGTCATACCGACTTTCGCGCAAAAAATGACTAACCCTCTATACTTTGAGTAAGTATAAAAAAACGAGTAAGTATAAAAAAACCGCCACATTGAATGATATGGCGGTTTTTTATTACTTAAAAAATATTGTATTAAAGGCAGTTCTTTAAGCTAACTCGCTGAGCAAGTTACTCTGTCGCTGCTTTATTGATATCGACAGCTTTTTGCTCATTGAGTTTACTAACAATGGCTTTTACCGAAGGATCACTCAAGTCTATCGTGCTTACAGGGAATGGCATATCAATACCGGCTTTGTCCAGCGCCGTTTTGATCTCGATAAGTACTTGATCGATAGAGCTCACTTTGTTCGCTTGAGTACCATCGTCAATAAACCAACGTACTATCAAGTCAACAGTAGAGTCGCCTAAATTGACGGCAATGATAGTTGGGGAGGCTTTTTTCGATACGCTCTCAACTCGATTTAACGCTTGCATAATTTCAGATTTTGCTTCGGCGATATCATCGGCATAGCCAATACCCACAGCCAATTGCAAACGACGTTGTTTGTACGCGGTATTGACGGTTAACGCTGAAGTATATAGTTGTGAGTTTGGAATCACCACTTGCCTACCATCGTAGGTTTTAATAATCGTCGCACGGATTTTAATATCCTCAACTGTCCCTTCGTAGTCACCTGAGACAATCTGATCGCCAATACGAAATGGCTCTGAAATCAATAATAAAATACCAGAGAGTAGGTTTTGAAAAATATCTTTGAAGGCAAAACCGATCGCTACCGAACCGATACCGAGTGCCCCAATCAATTTGGCAGGCGTAAACCCTGGCAGAGCAACGACCATCGCAATCATAAAACCGATAAAAATGATCAAGGCACCGCCAACACGCTGGAATACTTTGACAAGGTTTTGATGGCTGCTACGACTTCCTAGTAACTTACGTACGATTTTTTTGAAAACGATGGACAATAGCCAAAAAACAATCATAACAACGATTGCCGCCACAAAATATGGCAAACGTTCAACAAAACTAGTCAGTAAATCATTGGCCGTACCAGCGATCGCTTGATAGCTTAGCACGTCATCAGTGGCAGTATTGACAGCGCCATCGATTGTGGTAGGCGCTAACTCAGTAGTGGGCATATAAGTATTATTCCTTCCATTCACATATTTTTTGATTTTTATCGGTGACCGTCTTTAAACTGTCTGATATTTTAGCCCATCAAATCAGCTTGCACGATTTCAATCCAGTAGCCATCTACGTCTTTGATAAAGGCAATATTTTTCATACTGCCATCTTCTGGCCGTTTTTTGAATTCGACATCATTTTTGTCAAACCAAGCGACCGCTTCTTCTAGGTTGGGCACACTAAAGCAAATATGACCAAAACCTTGTGGGTCTTGATTGCCATCGTGATAACTAAAATCAGCTTTTGTCTCAGTCCCATAATTATGGGTCAGCTCTAAGATACCGCGTTGACGGAAAGCAAATATTTCTAAATCGTCACCAGTAGGCAAGCTCTCACGCTCACTATCAGTAAGCTTGGCTAAGAAAGTATAGATCAAAACCCATATCAGGGAATTTTTTGAGCGCCAGCAAAGTCATACCCAAAACGCCAGTATAAAAGGCCAATGATTTGACAGGATCTTTTACTCGTAGCATGGTGTGATTAAACGTAAAGCCTGTCGTCTGAGCTGAGATGGGCTGAACGCCTTCGTTACTGATGCTGCTAGTAGGCTGGGCGATGGTTAAGTCATTATTGTTATCGTTAGATGAAGTAGACATAGTTATCCTAATATGATTCAGAAAATAAATTTATAGATAGGCGAATCACGGCTGTCGTGATTCGCTGAGTCCTCTCATCATAATAAAAAATTGAGAAATAATTGATAGGATTTTGTAAGAATGTGAATGGGGTATCGTGCATGTTCAACCGTCTGACTAGCTGTCTAAAAATCGTACCTTTCCTGTCTCTAAATCATACTCTGCGCCAACGACGAGCAATTGACCGCTATTGGTCAAATCCTCTAATGCCCGCGAGCCGTGTTTGAGCTGGCTCACCGACATACGTACGTTGGCACGGATAGCACGATCGACCAACTCGTCTGCATCGACGTCTTGACCATTGGCGGTCGCCAGTTCGTGCAAGTTATAAACGCTTGGGACGGATACGATCAACGATTGACTGCAAGTTGGGAGAATAATTTTGCTCAGGATTGATCAAGCGTTTCTACGCACGCCGTGACAGCGCCGCAATGCGAATGGCCGAGCACCACAACCAATTTGGTGCCGAATTTTTCTGCAGCAAACTCAATCGAGCCAATCTGTGACGGTGCAACCACATTACCTGCGACTCGGATGACAAATAAATCACCCAACCCTTGATCAAATACAATCTCAACCGGTACTCGTGCATCTGAGCAACCCAAAATGATAGCCAAAGGGTCTTGATCTCTGATCAATTCTGGTCGCCGCTGCATCAACTCATCAGTACTGGTGATGCTATCAACGTAGCGGGCATTGCCTTCTTTTAAAAGCTCAAGCGCTTCTTGACCTGTTTTTGGGCGTGTACCATGAGACATAAAAAATCCTTTATCATTGATAATGTTAGAGTTATAAACTGCTTAAAATCTGTTGATGCGAATGCAGATTGGCTGAGAGTTTGCTAGCCATTACTAAGCGTTCAGGCTCATTATATTTGTCAGCCACAGAGTAATTGTATAGGAATCAGGGTCAAAAAATAATAAAAAAAACTTCATGTTGTTATAGAAAGGCAACTATTACCGATAGCGCAAAATTATAAGATCGAGAAAAACCGTCAAAAGTGTCGCTACTATCAATAAAAGTTAAAAACAAAGGTCGTTACTAAGAATCTACCGTACCATAGGATGCCAATCGCGTAACTTCATAGCGAACTTGCACGGATTTATATTGAGGGTTTGTTATAATACGCAGCGACCAGACTGGTTTATATTCAGCGCTGATACTCATCCCAAGCCACCTTGACAACAGTGTCTTAAATAAACAGCCGTACTGAGATGTTGGACACCTAGGAACACATATTATGACCAACTCATCGCCAACCACAAATAGTAGCGTTGCGTCACCTCACAACGAAAAAATACTGCTGCAACTGACAGGTCTCAAAAAAACCTACGATCAAACTGACGTGCTCAAAGACATCAATCTCGACATCAAGCATGGTGAGTTTATGACGTTGCTTGGGCCGTCGGGCTGCGGCAAGACGACCTTACTGCGCCTCATTGCTGGTTTTGAACAGCCAAACGCTGGGGCGATATATTTGGATGGAATACAAATGGCGGGTTTGCCAGCTGATAAACGTCCGGTCAATACGGTCTTTCAGCAGTATGCTTTGTTTCCACACATGAGCGTCGCGCAAAATGTCGCGTATGGGCTAAAGCTCAAAAAAGTGCCTAAAGACGAGATGAATACTCGTGTGCGTGAAATGCTCGCCATGGTGCAGTTAGAGCATTTGGCCAATCGTAAGCCGCAAGATCTGTCTGGTGGTCAGCAGCAGCGCGTTGCGATTGCCCGCGCGGTGATCAATCGCCCCAAGCTACTGTTGCTCGATGAGCCACTGTCGGCACTCGATCACAAACTACGTTTGCAAATGCAATCAGAGCTGAAACGCCTACAACGTGAGCTTGGCATTACTTTTGTCTTTGTCACGCATGACCAAGAAGAAGCCCTGTCCATGTCAGATCGCATTGCGGTGATGAAAGACGGTAGATTTCAGCAAATCGGCACGCCTATCGAGATCTATGAAACCCCTGCCAATTTGTTTACTGCCAAATTTATTGGTGAGACCAATCTATTTAGGGCAGAAGTGAAAGGGGTTTACCCAGACCAGCCAGATCGTGATGGGCGAGTAACCAATGGACGCATCGAGGTCGAAGTCTGTGAGGCGCAAGCGCAAGATGGGCCAACGACGCTACGCAATTTACGTCGTCCTGATTTTGCCAATGATGTGCAAGTGGGTGATATCGTTAATCTACTACTACGCCCTGAAGATTTACGGATTTATGATCCCAAAGATATGGATCATAAGGGACTACTTGGCCGCGTCATTGAAAGTAACTATAAAGGCAGTACCTTAGATTCCATTATTGAGTTGGTGAATGGTCACGTCATCAAAGCGTCTGAGTTTTTTGATGAGGATGATCCCAGCTTTGATTATAAGTTAAATGAAGCGGTCAAAGTTTCATGGGTTGATGGCTGGGAATGGGTGTTGCCAGAAGACCCTATGGTAGTACCAGATAGCACTGCGCAAAAGGATGACAGCTAATGGCACGTCATAGCTCGAGCAGCAAAAGCCCTTTTCGTACAGCAACTCTTTGGCTGATTTGGGGTTGGTTGCTGATATTTGCCCTGTTGCCTAATATACTGGTGATCGCCGTCAGTTTTTTGACCCGTGACAGTAGTGCCTTTGTCAGCTTGCCGGTCAGCATCGATAGCTATGTGCGTATGATTGATCCGCTATATTTTGAGGTGTTTGTCCATTCATTATGGATGGCAGGTATCACGACGATTACTTGCCTATTGCTCGGTTATCCTTTTGCATGGCTGGTCTCTAAGGCGCAAGTACGCTGGCAGCCACTGCTGATGATGCTATTGATACTGCCATTTTGGACCAACTCTTTGGTACGGACTTATGCGCTCAAATTATTGTTTGCCAATAACGGTTTGATTAATAAATCTTTATTAGCAGTCGGTATCATCGATGCACCCATTGATATTTTATATACTCAAGGGGCGGTGATTGCTGGGCTCACTTATTTATTATTTCCTTTTATGGTATTGCCGCTGTATGCGGTGTTTACCGATTTGCGTACTGACATGCTGCTGGCCTCACAGGATTTGGGCGCTTCAAGGGCACAAACCTTTTGGCATGTGGTATTGCCATTGACGACCCCTGGGATTATCTCAGGGGTACTGCTGGTGCTATTACCAGCGATGGGTATGTTTTATGTGGCCGATATCTTAGGGGGTTCACGCAACTTATTGGTCGGTAATATTATCAAAAACCAATTTCTGGATGCGCGAGATTGGCCGTTTGGTGCGGCAGCCAGCGTATTATTGACACTGGCGATGGCGGTGCTATTACTCGCTTACCGTGCCAGTAGTCGCCGTATTGGCAAGACTGATTTTAACGAGGTGGCCTAATGTCCAATCATCCACCGAACCACTCATCAAATCGTTCATTAAATCAAGCACCATCCAAGCACAAACGCTCTATTAAGATGGGCAGTATAATGGCTAAAGGCTATCTTGGGCTGATATATGCGCTGTTGTATATACCCATTATCGTCTTGGTGGTCATGTCATTTAACAAATCAAAAATCGGCTACAACTGGGGCGGATTCAGCTTAAAGTGGTATGAGTCGCTATTTAATAACCAAGCCATGCTCGATGCGTTTTGGCATTCTATTGTGCTGGGCTTGGTCGCTGCCACTGTCTCGACCTTGATTGGCACGCTGACTGCACTCGCCCTACATCGCTACAAATTTCGCGGTAAAGGCTTGCTCAATGGGCTACTATTTGTGTTGATGATGTCACCTGAGATTGTACTTGCTATCTCGTTATTGGCGCTGTTTTTATTAGTTGGTCTGCAATTGGGCTTTGTCTCGCTGCTACTGGCGCACATTACTTTTTGTCTGCCATTCGTGGTTATCACAGTCTTTGCCCGCTTGAGTAGTTTAGACGAGCGCTTGATGGAAGCTGCGCGCGACTTGGGTGCCAATGAATCAACGATGGTGCGCACGGTGCTGATTCCCGTTATTTTGCCAGCGGTGATGGCTGGTTGGTTGCTCGCCTTTACTTTATCACTAGATGATGTAGTGGTGTCAACCTTTGTCACAGGTCCTAGTTATGAGATTTTACCACTGCGTATTTATTCCATGGTGCGGGTCGGACTCAAGCCAGAAGTCAATGCTATCGGTACGTTGCTACTGGTTGCTTCCTTGATATTGGTCATCATCTCGCAGCTGTTGTTACGTCGGCGCTAGTTATCGTCCATTCTAAATAAAACAGAACCATTCTATTTCAACGCGGAACTGGTATAAATTTTTCTGGCTTGCTGTGCCGTTGCTGCCAGAGGCTGCGAAACTTCTCGTTTAAAGATAAGCATTCCAGTTCCGCTGACTCATTTTTATACTGAACTCACTATATCCATCATTAACTGATAAACTTTGAATGAAAATCAGCGCTAGATTGATTATAATGAATTTTTCTCACCTTAGCGGTTAGGTTATATTATGCTAGAGCTTCGTCATCTCAATACGTTAACCGCACTACGGGCGCACGGCTCCCTAGCGGCGGCGGCCGATGAGCTACACGTCACCGCCTCTGCTGTCTCACACCAGCTAAAAGAGTTGGAGAATTATTACGACATTAGCTTGGTAAATCGCCGAACACGGCCGCTCACTTTTACGCCAGCTGGCAAAACGATACTGGCATTGGCAGACAGCATCCTGCCACAAGTGATCCGTACCAAATCCAATCTTAAACGCTTGGCGCATGGTCAGGCTGGCAGATTGCGCCTAGCTTCTGAATGTCATAGCTGCTTTGACTGGCTCATGCCGATACTCAATCATTATCGCCGCGAGTGGTCGGATGTGGAGCTGGATTTTGCCACGGGTTTTGAACCTGAGCCGCATCATTTATTGATGGTAGGTGATATTGATCTGTTGATTACCACCAGTGATTTGCCCTTAGAAGGGATCAGCTACCAGCCATTATTTGAGTATGAAAGTCGCTTGGTACTGTCACCCACGCATGATTTAGCAGCACAAGCCTGTATTGAACCAAAGGATTTGACTGAAGAGACGTTGATTGCTTATCCCGTTGAGGCCAAGCGGCTTGATATCATTGCCAATTTTATGACGCCAGCGCAGGTGAGTTTTCAGAGTATTCGTACCACTGAGCTAACAGCGATGCTTATTCAGCTAGTCGCCAGTGAGCGCGGTGTGGCAGCATTGCCCGACTGGGTAGTGGCTGAATATGAGAGAAAAGGTTGGGTCGTCTCGCGTCCTCTAGGTGCTGGCGTGCGTTGTCAGTTGTATGCAGCGACGCGCACCTCTAGCCAAGATACGGCTTACATGCAAGGGTTTGCGAATTTGTTGGAAGGAATAGTAAAGCCAGTTTAGGGCGTGTTTGATAATTCAACCATGGCACTGACAGAGACTATTTTTTAGGCGATTCGAAGGTAAAAATAATGAGTATAGTTATTCTATACGTCTATTTTTAGCAATGAAGCGGCAAAAAAGAGTCCTGTCCCCTATTTTTATGAGTGGGGCTGATGCTAAAACTGCCCCATACTGCGTTGCAAGTCTCGCTAAGGTATTAACATTATCGTCGACTTGCGCCTTGTCTGGAACCGTTTTAGCAATCAGCAGTGCCTATTTATGAATGTTCAACACGCCCTAGTACTCCACTGTTTATTACATTTTTTGGTTATGAAATATCGTCCGCTTTCTTACGTTATGATAGGCGTTGGGGTAAATAATGATTCCCTAGTGAGGAGTTGAATCTCAAGCTGTAGGTTAATGGTATCAATAGTTTGAGTTATTGAGATAACAGCAGTGTATTTAATAGTGTACCTATTAAGCAGATTAAGAGCTTTTTGAATCAATGTCTAACATCCATAACAAGTCTTGTTTGAGCAAGCTCATCAAGATATTGGTCTATGATTTGGGTATTTTCTCTATCCAAATGTGCATCCCATTCATCAAGCATGACAACTGTACTTTGGTCGTCCTCTCTAATTTCTTGAATTTGCTTGATGAGTTGTTGTCCTGTTGACCCTTTATGTGTTTGGTCGGTTTTGTAATTGAAATACAAATTGTGCTTGGCAGGCAAATAGTACGCTCGTTCTTGGTAGTGGTCTTTTAGCTTAAGCAACATACAAGACTTACCAACACCATTACTACCAATCAGCGTTATCCTCCCTTTCTTAGGCAATTGTGTTGAATCAAAAATCTCTCCTGTTTGCTTCACACGTATTTGGTCTGCCTGAATGTAGGTATCTAAATCCACATTGGTAGGTTGTAAAACCTCCAAAATACCATCTAGCATCGTTTTAATAACGCCAATACTGGTATGGTAGCCAATCAAGGCATAGCACATTTGCAATAGCTGAATTTGTCTTGGCAGCGTGGCAATTAGCACCGCCATCGTCGCGGCGTCACTCCAATTTTTATTAAAAATAAAGCCAGTGATCGCAAAAACAGGCAGCATTAATATGATCATGCCTAAGCTTGAATTAACGTGCTGGATGGATGTGGATTTGACGCTATTATTCTTTGCCGTCGCAAAGCTTTTTTGAATGATATTATTATAGAGCGTGTAATTATGCTTGTTGAAAATGACGACGTTATCCCAACTGTCAAAAAGTTTAGCGGTTAAGTTCAACCGTGATTGCTGATCTGTTTTGGCAGCTGTTTTTAAAGTATGTCGCCTGAAATGCACAAACGTAGAAGCAAAAACAATACCTACTGCATAACCAAGCAGTAATGTACCATCTAAAAACCAAGCAATAACGAGCACATTAAATAAGACATTAAGAACCAACGCTGAAATATCAAAAATACTATCAATGAC
This sequence comes from uncultured Psychrobacter sp., assembly GCA_963925435.1. Classification (GTDB taxonomy): domain Bacteria; phylum Pseudomonadota; class Gammaproteobacteria; order Pseudomonadales; family Moraxellaceae; genus Psychrobacter. The sequence goes on from CAWURQ010000002.1 coordinate 318,825, forward strand.
GGTTTCAAGCGTGTAGTTGCTTTCCTGAGCAAGTGTTGTCGTTGCTGTACTCTGTAACTCATCGCTGGACAAAAAGTAGGTCTTACCTAAAAAAACAGTATGGAAGGTATCGTTGTATAGTTTATGAGCATCGTACTTAGCACGCTCCGTATTGGTGACACAGAAATACGCAGGCACATAAACGACCACCAAAGAGGCGGCAAATAACAGCATATAGGGAAGTAAAGGCCCATTATCAACAAAACTTTGTGCAAGTCGAGCAATAAAATATGTTGATGACGCTACAATGACTTGCTGAATTACTAAAAAAAATAATGCTATACGCAAATACTTGTTTGAGATAATTTTATAAATCAAAATTTTTCGATATTCCTTAAAATTGAAACACATGAATCTAGCAAATAACGGCTTCTTTCTAACGCATAATCTGCTAATTAACTTTCAGATTTTTTTGACTATATCCCTCTTTATACACAGATTTTGCTAATAGTAATTTCATCTTCGTACTTACCAGTAGGTCCGTAACCACCTTCAGAGCCAATAATTCCGACTACGCAAGTTTCAAACAACTTATAATAGCCATCTTGACCAATTTTATTTGAGTCTTCCATCAAAAGCTGTTTGGGATCTGACACATAGTAGACTTTGCCATTCGCATCCAGCTCATATATTTCAAAGCTTCTCTTAAAAACTCCACGCATTTCTACTTCTTCTGGAATTTGCTTTGATATGGCTTCTGATGGGTTTTCTTTCACCTCATTAACACTGTTGGACTCTTTATTACTGCAACCTATACTCATAAATATAAGTGTCGCAAATCCTGCTACTACCAATCTGAGGTTAGACATTTGGCTTTTCCTGTAAAAGATATCAATAAATTAGACTTTTTAGAAAGCACAATCAAAAAGTCTAGTTATAAATACATTATTTTAGTAGACTATTATCGATTAAAATAAGTGTTTCTACAATAAAATTAACACTTTTTAATAGTGAAGCCTTACTTGAGCATTAAGCACCTTAGTAAGGACTTGAGTCTCTATGGTAAACGGCTGACAATCAGGCTAAATTAAGGGTTGGATATTTGGAATGTTGATAACAAGAATAACGCTTGCCTCATTACCAATGAGGCATCAGTCAACATACTAATTACACAACAATTCCTATATAAGGATCAATATAATGAAAATTGAAATACGTCATGCTGAGCCAGAAGATGCAGAAGCGTTGCAAGCCATTTATACCGATGAGGCCTTGTATGCAAATACTTTGCAGTTGCCTATGCCATCCAAGACCCTGTGGCGCAAGCGATTGGTGGATATACCTGACAATATGCATGTATTAGTGGCTGAAGTTGAGGGTGAAGTGGTGGGAAATCTGGGGCTTGAGACCATGACATCAAAGCGTCGACGCCATGTAGCAAGCTTTGGGGTCAGCGTAAAATCTGCTTCACAAGGTAAGGGTGTGGGCCGAGCGCTTATAACCGCAGCGCTGGATTTGGCTGATAATTGGCTGGATATAAGACGTATTGAGATTACTGCTTACACTGATAACACAGGAGGCGTTGGTTTATATAAAAGCTTGGGCTTTGTGATAGAAGGTGAGATGGTGAATTATGCTTATCGCAACGGCGAGTATGTCAATGCCTATCAGATGGCAAGAATTCGAAAAGCTAAAAATGGATGATACTGATAAAGATTATTTCTAAGATAGCTTACCTCAGTATTATGTCTAATACTGAAGCAAGCTACCATCAAAACCCATTTACCATAATGTACCTTTATGGGAATAATCAGGAGAGATAGAAGAGTTTAGCTGCGCCTAAACTGTTGATGTCAGATATAAGGGTGAAGCAGAAACTTATCGTATGAGTTTCAGATGAAGGTTATAGTAGGCAGTTAATCTTAGTATATATAATCGTGTTACCTTTCAAAAAAATAAGGGTCATAAGGTGCGTTTGATGAGTCTAGCCACAAATAGAATGCTTCGGAAATTTCATTTCTCTTATCCTCTGGAGCATTTGGATAAGGATAAAATCTATTATAATCGTTTCTGAAGTGACTGCTTCTAATCTGTTTAGATAGCCGGTCAATAAAGCCCTTTCCTTGTTCAAGATAGTTTTTTATCGCGTCTTCATCTAGAATCACACATTTCTCAAAAACTATAAGTCTTAAGAAAATATTAACCTTAAGGTACACTCCCTCATGGTCTTGATATAGCTCCCACCAATGAAGCTCCACTTCTATTAATTTCATGTTAGCACTTTCCAAAATTTTTTTAATTTACCTAAAATTAATATAAGACCTGAGTTATAAGTTTTTTAGCTAAAGATTAGTGTATGGCACCCTAGTGAGGACTGGAATATTGGACTGTGGGCTAATGGTATCAAGATTTTGAATTATTGAAATAATTCCAGTGTACTTGCCATACATATTCTATTCGCGATCGATGCGCTATACAGGCATCGAACTGATCGTGTTAGAGTAACTATAAAATATTTTAATATAATGTTGACAACAACATTTATGACGTTTTTTGAAAGCTTAAAATTTGTTGTCTGGCTAGGTTTTCAATTTTTTGCCAATCAGCAAGATTGTAGCGAGAATAATGTGCCTCGATAGATAGGTTTCTCTGTAGTCCTAGATCAAAAAAGTGAGTGCAAGGCGGTCTTGGTACATCTCTATTAGAGCACTCTATATGAGTTATGATCTGACCTGTTTCGTCTCGCCTAATAAAGACATCCTCTGCGTCTCTGTCCTGACGCCACGGTTTATTAGTAGCTAGGTCGATACCTGGTTGCGCATAAACCTTCAGTCCAAATTTAGTCTCATTAAGCGGCTCATACCGATAAACGGGGTTTACATTAGTTGCACTAATGGTGCCATAGCCAATACGGTGAGTTGGGTTAGAAACAGTCACTCTGTCGCCTGAGTTGACGCTGACCGATACCCAAGGATTATCTCCTAAGTTTCTTTTATTGTCTCTACGATAAGCGCTCTTAAGGGCTTTATTAGTCGTATCTAGCATAGTATTGTCGGTATAACGCAGATCAAAACCGAAACTGTTGATTTTTGAGTCGTAATTGCGCATGGGTCTTGGATGCTCACGTTTGTTACCAAACGTAGGGTCGCCGTCATACGCAACAAAATGCACAAGGTTTTTAGGCATATCAACAGGAACACCGCCCAGATCGCCAATATGATTCGGGCGAAGCCCTTCACCACAAAAATTAATAATAGGTAGGGATAATACGATGGTTATCATTTGGCTAAATTCTTTAATAAACACTGACTACCTCAATAAATGAATATTAACCTTTGCTGTCAACTCTGTAGACATTGACTTGGAAAATTACCATTTTAAAAAAATCTGATCTGCTATTTATTTTTATTAAGGTATACTCCAAGGGAACCAGTCACTTCATCCTTTAAACCTGTTAATAGACCACTTAAAATAGACTGTATTTAAGGAACTACTTAAATCAGACCACTAATTAAGCAGGTGATATCATAGAAGCTCAAAGCACGCACTTAAAAAAGTAAAAACCAAGCGCCGTCGCCAATAACGTCAGTCCAACATGTAGTCCTATCAGTGCCAAACCTGCAAGCAACCGCCCGTCATGAAGACAGCCAAACACCTCAGCACTGAACGTACTAAACGTGGTTAATCCACCTAAAAAGCCAGTAATCACAAACACGCGAACATTATCAGACAGACCATCAGCCATCCGCTCAAACCATACCAACGCCAACCCTATCAGCAATCCACCCAAGATATTAGCGCTCAGAGTACCGAGCGGTATCCAACTGTGCGACGCGTTGAAACGTGATAGCCACGCTCGCAGGCAGGCACCAAATGCTGCTCCTAAACCAATGGCGAGCCACTGCATAAACCATCCCTAATTTCGATAGACTTTTATGGATATAATATTAAAAAAAATACCCCTTATACCGCAGGCAATTCCGTCATCGGCCAACGTGGCACGCAGCTGACTGCCAAATCATCAGACTGCCCGGCTTGCAAGCGCTCGTAACCCGCATACGCAATCATTGCGCCGTTATCGGTACACAAAGCAGGCGGCGCATAATGGACAGTGGCATTTATTTTGGCCAACTCAGCCTCTAATGTTTCACGCAAATGAGTATTGGCACTCACCCCGCCTGCAATCACCAATCGGCTCATATCCGCTTGCTTCAACGCTTTGACGCATTTTTTTACCAGTGTATCGACCACGGCATGCTGAAAGCTGGCGGCGATATCAGCGCGGACTTGTGGATCGCTTTCAGAGCCATTGCCTGAACCTTCCGTGTCTTTAATCAGATTATGTACGGCTGTTTTCATGCCACTAAAAGAAAATTCCAAACCGCGATGGAGCATCGGTCTTGGTAATGCGTAAGCATTCGGATTACCAGTTTCAGCCAATTTGGCGATATTAGGCCCACCAGGATAAGGTAAACCCAGCATTTTGGCGGCTTTGTCAAAGCATTCGCCCGCGGCATCATCTATCGATTCACCCAATATCTCATATTGACCCACGCCACGGGCAGCTATCAACAAGGTATGCCCGCCAGACACTAATAATGAGACAAAAGGAAACGCGGGCGGGTTTGCGCCCATGAGCGGTGCTAGTAGATGCCCTTCCATATGGTGAATACCAATCGCTGGAATATCTAAGCCATACGCCAAACTGCGCCCAAATAACGCACCCGTCATCAAAGCACCAATAAGCCCCGGCCCTTTGGTATACGCGATAGCATCAATCTCATTTTTGCTAATACCGCATTGATCCAACAGCTCATTAAATAAAGGCACAAGCTTACGTATATGATCGCGACTGGCAAGCTCAGGCACCACACCACCATAGAGTGCATGCAGCTCTATTTGTGAATACAATACTTGGCCGAGCAAGCCTTGATTGTCGCTGTCTATCTGCTCACTATCAAAAATCGCTAATCCCGTCTCATCACAAGAGGTTTCTAAACCCAATACCTTCATACGTTTGCCTTTATACTTTTGTTTTCGTGCTATTTTTTGCCACGTTTTTCGTTTTATACCATTTTCAAAAAATTGAGTCGCAAAAAAAACGAATGCAAGCACTACATCTAGCAGGCTAAATGCGCTTGGGACAGCGAAACATATTTCTTGAAATTGTTACCAGAAAAACGGGCAGAAAAAAACCGCCATTGTCAGTCACAATGACGGTCAGTTTAGCAAATTTCAATGACTGATATATTCTATATGTACCGTATCAGCTTACTGACGCTAACATATAATCCACAGCGGCCTTCACTTGTGCTTCAGTTACACCATTTATTGCTTGCGCTGGCATTTTATTAAAGCCTTTGGCCGAATGCATATACAAGGTCTCTTTATCTTTGGTCAGACGAGCCGTCCAAGCCGCAGTATCTCCATATTTTGGCGCATTAAGCAAACCAGCGGCGTGACACACCTTGCAGTTTGACTCATACAGTTTGGCTCCTGTATCTGCTGCCAACACCTCAGGCTCAGCCGCGACTTCTGGCACAGTTTTTTCTTGAGTGGTAGTCGTTTCGGTAGACACTGCCTCAGGTTCAGCGGTAACCACTTCGGTCTCGATGACTGGCGCATCTTCTACCACGGCTGTTTCAGCAGGCTCGTTAACAGCAGCAGTTTCTTCGGCGGCATTATCGCCACTGCAAGCGCTGAGTGCCAGTAACATGCTCACGCCAATAGCAGATAAAGTGAATTTATTCATACGCTGTTTTTTGTTCATCATGATCACACCTATACGCGATACTTAATGTTGGCTACCGCTCATGACAGCCTAGAAACTCATCATTCTTGTCACTCACGTACCTGCTCTAACTACTGTGAATCGATCACTCACTCAACCAAACGCTTATTGAGCAGCTGCTTCGTCAGTTGCTGGTGCGGCATCAGCAGTAGCAGCATCTACACTGGCTTCCACGCCATCAGTAGTAGCCGTCTCTACTGTTTCAGCGCCCGCTGTTGCTGTTGCTGCATCGGTCATTGTTGCGTCAGTCGTTGCTGCGCCTTCTACTGCTGTGCCGTCAGCAGCAGCCACTGGCATCGGTGCGGTTTCTGGAAAATCCATCTCTTCGGCTGCAGGTGCATTTGCACGCGCAAGCTCTGCGGCTTCATCAACACGATCTATTGCCAACACTTCATGTGACTCACCTTCTTTATCACCACTACAAGCGCTAACACCAAAGCCAAGAGCCACGATAAACGCTGTGCTTAGCGCCGTATTTAATACTGATTTTCTCATTCCAACATCCTCAATAAAATGCCCATAAAACGGTTAATGTGCTTAGTACTTTATGGAAATTATCATAGCATAAACTCAAGCTAAACCGTTATAGACAGTAGGGTTTTTTATTGACGTAAGACTGTGTTTTTAGGATGTTTGCACCAGTAGCCATGACTGCCAATGCTTGTATTTCATAATTGTCTATCTCCACACACAACCTAATGAGAAATAAGCATTCATGTGCTAAAACCATTGACTTTGTTGGAATTTTTTATTAAAATAGCTCCCCTTGTGCTCATGCACAAGATTATCCTAGTTTGAGCTGATGCCTGTAATCTTGAGATATTACGGCTAAATACTAATACACAGCCAAACTAATGCCCTCTATATCTCATCCTAATCGAGGAGTCTTCATGCCTGCAGTTAAGGTTAAAGAAAACGAACCAGTTGATATCGCTATCCGTCGTTTCAAGCGCGCTTGTGAAAAAGCTGGTGTATTATCAGACGTACGTAAGCGTGAGTTTTATGAAAAACCAACGCAAGTACGTAAGCGTAAAAAAGCTGCTGCCGTAAAGCGTTATAAGAAAGAAATTACAACGCGAAACCATTCGTACCACTCGTATGTACTAATCGATAAGTCGATTAGTTAAGTACAAGCGCTACACTAACGCCACTGTTATCCATCGATATCAGTGGCGTTTTTTATGCTACAATTTTTATTATTGCTGCTGATACATTTTTTGTAAAAACCACATCAGCAAGCTGTTATCTAAAAATTGTACGAAACGAATAGCATTTAATAACTAACACCAATCCCAAAAATTAGAATAGTAAGAAAAACGAGTGTCAGTACTACTTATGGTAGGCTAAACAAGTTTGACGCGGCTAATCGTATTTTTTGGATTTGGTATGAAACTTACCAGACAAGGATAATAACAATGAGCCAACTCAAACAGACTTTATCAGACACCATCAAAATTTCTATGAAAGCCCGTGAGCTTGAGCGCGTTAAAGTATTGCGCAATGTACAATCGGTCGTCAAACAAATTGAGATTGATCGTCAAATAGAGCTTGATGATGCCCAAGTGTTGGAAGTGCTACAAAAGCAGCTCAAACAGCGCCACGAATCCCTGACTATTTTTACAGAAAATAACCGTGATGACTTAGCGACCAAAGAGCAGTTTGAGATTGATATTATCAACGAATTTATGCCCAAACAAATGAGCGATGCCGAGCTGAGTGCGTTAGTGAATGCTGAAATCGCCGAACAAGGCGCCACGTCAATGCGTGATATGGGTAACGTGATGGGGGTATTGAAAAACAAAACCGCTGGCCGTGCTGATCCTGCGCTGATTTCTAAATTGGTTAAAGACGCACTACAAGGTTAACACTGACTATTGAGTGATAGATTTTGCCTGTCTCGCTGACTCTTTTTATATTGACGTGACTATAACACTATCACATTCAAAATGATGATATAAAATAACCGCCTAAGGCTCAAAGTCTTTGGCGGTTTTTACGGCTTTTATTTCTGCATCAATATTGGCTAATAGCGGACGAGCGCTACTGGCTTGAGCCGTACTTTGCAATTTTTCTGTCAGTTTTTTGGCTTGGGTAAGCGAGGTTAGCGCACTCTCATAGCGTCCACTCCATAGCTGGTCGTGACTGCGATAGCGTAAGGCGTTGATTGTGGCAATACTGGCGAGCTGCTTTGATGTCGTGGTTTTGGCAAGTTTTTCGTTGGCCAGCTGTAGACTTTGCCACGCATAACGGTCGCTTGGCTGTTGCTCAGTTAATGGCTTGAGCAGCGCTTGTGCCTTGGTTGGCTGATTGCTGTTGGTCAATGCTTCAGCCAAATAAAGGCGCAGGTCGCGACGCTCAGGATAAACACGCTGCTGCTGCTCCAAAATGTCAGCCGCTTGTGACCACTCTCCTTGCTCACTGAGAATATGGCTGTGCGTAATAGACAGCAAAGGCTCTAGTCTCTGGCGCTGCGGCGCTGACAATGCCGTAATTTCAGCCATGACCTCGTTGGCTTCTTTAAAGCGTTGCTGTTCGCCATACCAGTGCATCAAAGCCAATTTAGCACCAATGCTGTTTTTAGCAGCCGTTGTCAATACGGTCTCAGAGGCGCGCTTGCCAGTGCTTTGCACGCGCCAATAGAGCAAATCAAACATCGCCTGATGCCGTTGTTGCTGGTTTAGTGACAACGAAGGATAATGCTGAGCGCGACTCTGCGACTCACTCAAACGCTCGTTGCTGAGAGGATGCGAGCGGACAAAGCTTGGCAAAAATCGGTTTTCAACTTGATTCAGCTGGCTTTGTTGATTCATCGTGGCAAAGAACCGTGGCATGGCTCTCGGATCATAGCCAGCTTGAGTCATGATTTGCATTCCAACTCGATCAGCTTCGCGCTCATTACTTCGGCTAAAAGCCATGCTACTATTCATCGTCGCCGTCTGACTGCCCATCATCACTGCCGTAGCGGCATCACCATCGACGGCTGACGCTGCAATCGCTGCCAGCATACCGCCTATTTGCATCAATAGAGCTTTTTTGCGTTCATCAGCGCCGTTTTCATAATGATGTTGGCTAAGATGTGCAACTTCATGTGCCACCACACTGGCCAGCTCATCCATGCTATTGGCGGCTAATATCGTTCCTGTATTGAGACCAATGACACCGCCTGGTGCAGCAAAGGCGTTGATGCTTGGGTTATCAATAACCACCAAACCCATTAATGCTTGCTGCCGTACTTGCGCATTCAGACGCCACGTCATGTCTTTCAGGGTTTCTTGAATCCAAGGATCATGCTCCATCTTGACGCTACCATTGACGTTTCGTAGCGACCATTCGCCAAGCAATTTATTTTGATATTGCTCAGCAAAGCTCAACCCTTGCCCACGTAAATTGGGTAAATTCAACGCTTCAGAATCCGGCACTTGCCATGAATTATAAGCAAACGGTGCTGCCTCTTGGCTGCTACTGCTGACACTATCGCTGCTATTGGCCACTGTAGTCATTGCCAGCAATGCCGCTGACAACCCTAATTTTATAGCCATCGCGACAGACAGACGACTGTTAGGCCGCGTCATTAATGGCGATACTGCCATGAGCGAACACTTGGCTATCAAGTATTTATTCAATGAATTCATGCGCGCGCTATCAAGCATCGACTGTCTATGAAATTGGGACAAGGGCGTATCCTATGCATGTGATTAATGACAACGTCTTTTTGACTATACGAGCTTGCGTATACAAGGTCAATTCTAGTATGCATTTGACTACCAATAACCAAGTCGCGTGTCACTATTGTGCAACATGCCTGTGTAATTCTAGTGAACCGAATATTGTGTTGACTATATTCAACTGCTAATACATAGCCACTATTTGGTATAATGACAGACTATAACGATAGTCCATGATGGTAGACTTGTATCGCAATCAACTGAGAGGTTGGTGTATCAAAAAACTTGATAGCAAAATTATAACGTTAACTGTCATTCATATCCCTAACAGTACAAATTAAAATATTGATATTTGAAAGGTTTATCTTATGTCTGCTGACCGTCAGTCAACCATCGTACTCGCCTCTCACGCTATCAGCTTATCAGCGACCTTGTCCGACGCTGAGCAGCAAAAGGTAAACCATTTGCTTGATTTATTGCTGGCTGAGAATAGCGACATAGATACCCGACACCTGACACTTGATATCAAACGCTTCATCGATGGTCGCGGACTTGCTTGTCCAATGCCGCTATTAAAAACCAAAGTGGCGCTACGTGATGTTGCTATCGGTGAGTCGTTATATGTGGTCGCAACTGACGCCAACTCTCAAGCAGATATCATGGCTTTTTGTCGACAGAACCAGCAAACGAACACGGAAAACCGATTGCTATTGATCGTGAATAACGTCACTAAGCAACAACCAGCAGCTAGCAGCTCGTCACAGCATTTCGATACAATATATCACTTCATCATTACCAAAACTGATAGCAACTAAGCGTCGCTATCCTTTACAATTACAACCATAAAGATTTTTATCTGACTATTTGCTTAACCATGTAACCAAGGTCAAGAATATGGCTACTACCTCTAATGATGCTGCGAAAACGAGTAAAAAAGACGACGCAGCGCCTGAAAAAAACGAAGCCCGCGATGCAGCGCTCAAAGCGGCGGCTCAGCGTCCACCTTATGACGCTAGTGCACTTGGTAAAACCAGTACTCGAGACTTGGTGCCAGCGATGCCCACGCATTTGTCAGCGCCTGGGGTCAATTTGGGTGCCTATATCAATACTGTTCACCAAATCCCTATCTTGACACCGACACAAGAGCAAGAGCTTGCCCATCGCTATTATGATGAAGGCGATGTTGAAGCAGCGCGTCTGCTTGTTATGTCGCATTTGCGTTTTGTGATTCATATCGCACGCAGCTATTCAGGTTATGGGTTACCACAAGCAGATTTGATCCAAGAAGGCAATTTGGGACTAATGAAGGCGGTAAAACGTTTTGATCCAAATAAAGGCGTACGTTTGGTGTCGTTTGCAGTGCATTGGATTAAAGCGGAAATTCATGAATTTGTGATTCGTAACTGGCGCATTGTAAAAGTTGCGACGACCAAGGCGCATCGTAAGCTGTTCTTTAACTTACGTAGTCTCAAAAAGACCAATAATCAGCTGACCCTAGAAGAAGCGGATGCCATTGCCAATGACTTGAATGTCACCCGTAAGCAAGTGCTTGAGATGGAATCGCGTCTAACCTCTTATGATGCATCGTTTGAAGCGCAATCGAGTGATGATGACGATGGGCGTTATGCGCCGCAGCTGTTTTTAGAAGACGGCATTGATCCTGCTGAGAGTGTAGAAGAATCAGATTGGGAAGAAAACAACTCATCAGCATTGATTGCGGCGATGGATACGCTTGATGATCGCTCACGTGATATCGTTGAGCAGCGCTGGCTTTCTGAGCAAAAATCAACCTTGCATGAATTGGCAGCGGTCTACTCTATCTCTGCCGAGCGCGTACGCCAAATCGAAAAAAATGCCATGGATAAAATCCGTGAGGCGATGACCATCGATAGTGTTATTTTACCCGATGATATTCAATAAGCATTCATCGCTACCTCTTTAGCAGCTTAATGATAATACGAGTTTACCATGTTAAATTGGATAGGTATTGCAGCGATCAATATGGCCATCGCTGTTGCTTAGGCGCGTTTGGCGCGCATGGTCTAAAAGATATGGTCAGCACTCAGCAGCTCGAGTGGTGGCAGACTGCAACACTCTATTGGTTTGTCCATGCGCTTGGCTTATTGCTGGTTGGCATACTTGATTCGCCTAAATCTACGCACCCAAACCACGGCATGGTTACTACAAATTGGGATTATTATATTTGCTGGTAGCCTATATGCGATGACACTCGGCGCACCGCGTTGGTTTGGCGCGATTACCCCTATTGGTGGTGTTCTGATGATTGCAGGTTGGCTATGGCTTGCTGTATCCTGCACGCTTATACAAATAGCTGATACATGAGTGTCAGGTAAGAAACTTTGAGTTGAGATCGAGCTACATAAGTGATCATGCATAAAGTAGATATAAGATTGATGAAATAGCAATATCAAATCATTCAGGAGCACAGTTTTATGAGTACCATTAGTGTCAATGGTAAGAATCTACAGACTACCCATCAGACCGTACAATTGGTCATCAATGAGCTTGGACTTAGCCAAGGTCGTTATGCCGTAGAGGTCGATGGTGAACTGATACCAAAAAGCGAGCTTGCACAGCTACGTATCGTTGAAGGCATGACTATCGAAGTGGTACAGGCGGTCGGTGGTGGCTAATTTAATAGCAAACCCCAAAACTATCATTTACGCAATTGCAGTTGCTTAATGCATCTCAATATATAACTCTGTTATCCACTTTATATTGAAACTTACGTTTAGGACAGACAATAAAAAAGACTTCAACGTATCGATACGTTTGAAGTCTTTTTCTTTTTTATGCATTGATGTTTGAAAGCTAATGAATATGGCCACTTATACCTTATGTTATTCTATTAGCCGATATTTATTAAACCTTATACTCAGCTAAACTTCAATGAAACTAAACGGCTGGCACTGCATCAGCCGTCTGTCAGGTCTTCATAGCGTCCATCACGCCCAGCACCCTGCGTCTTTTTACGCTCTTGACGGGTTTTATATTTCCGCACTTGTCTATCAAGTTTGTCTGCCATCTCATTAATGGCTTTATACATATCATCCTCACAGCGCTTGGACAAACATTTCTTGACCTGAGACTCGCAAGATCGCTTCAGCTTTATGGCTCTTTTTACCACCATCGTTTGCGCCGCTGTTGTCTAGCGACAAGATCACTTGAATACTTTGTATCTGATCAAAGTGACGCTCTACTTTTTCAAGCTTTTCGCGAACCGCTGTGTCCATAGCATCGGTAACACTGATATGGTGACCACTGATAGAAACATTCATATTATTGTCCTTATTATCTTCATGTACTTACAATCAACAGATGAGGTAGCATTCCTGCCTTTATCATCCTGCCTTACCAAAAACTGCCTGAGTATTTTTAATCAAGAGTAGAAACGCTATCCTTTTATCGCTTTGTATCGCCTCTTTATTAACGCTAGATAAATTTGCTGACGTTAATGTTGTTGGTATGACTCTAATTTGTCATGAAAACCGATAGTAGCAAGACGTTATATTGTAATTAAATGTAATAAAATCTGTTGTTTCCTCAATGTTTCTATATAATCAAAAAATTTTATTTTTTATATTTGACTAATATCATATTAAAGCGCTTCATAACTCTTAGATAACTCATTGAATGATAACAATTAATATTTTTGTTTGCGCTGGGTAGATGAGCCGATATGCATCGCTTCACGATATTTGGCCACCGTTCTGCGAGCAATATCGATACCTTCTGCTAACAAAAGATCTTTTATACGACTGTCTGACAGTGGTTTTTTGGGATCTTCATCGGCTATTAGCTGCTTAATCATCGCGCTGATAGCGGTTGATGAGATGTCACCATCACTACTGCTAACATGTGATGAAAAGAAGTGCTTGAGCGAAAACAACCCTTGCGGTGTCAAAATGGTTTTGCTGGTGGTCAAACGCGAGACGGTAGATTCGTGTAAATCTACCTCTTCTGCGATCACTTTTAAAATAAGCGGTTGCATGGCCGTAGCACCGTGCTGCAAAAACGTCTTGCTGATAGCGCACGATACTGGTCGCCACTTTTAGAAGGTTTTGATTGCGCTCTTCGATACTGCGAATAAACAAGCGCGCATCGGTGAGGTTTTCACGCAGATATTGATTATCAGGGCTGTCATCACCACGTTTGACTAAGTTGGCATATTCTTGATTGACTCGCAGCTTTGGTAGGGTGTCAGGATTGAGACGCACATGCCAGCCATCATCTTGTTGTATCTGAATGACCATCACGGTGGCGGATAGGTGTGACGAGCACATCAGGAATATCATAGCTGGGAGTTGGTCGAGTGTAGTCTGGCTGATTGCTCTGAAACAGCAAGGCTGGTGAAGGGTTTAAGGTACGCAGTAGTGTCAGCGCTGGTGTAATATCCTCAGCTGCCAGTCCCGTCCGCGCAGTGAGTGCTTTGATATTATTACTGACCAAATGCTCGCCTGCTGATAGTAACGCTTTTGCTTGTTTTAAATATTCAGTGTTATCATCCAATTTGGATAACTGAATCGCGAGGCATTCACTCAGGTTGCGCGCACCCACACCAAGCGGGTCGCAAGATTGAATCATGCGTAGCACCGCCATTATTTCGTCATGCTCAACGCGCTCGTCCCACTGATAAAAGCTCGCCATGGTATCAAAGCTTTGTAACAGCTCATCAATATCAAGCTGAATAAAGCCCCTATCATCCATAGAGTCCATCAGATAAGTGGCGATTAATGTGTCCGTCTCTGAAAGGCGCTTAAAGTTCAGTTGCCAGCGTACGTGGTCTTGGATGGTTGCAGAAGTACCGCCTTGATAGGCATCAAAATTTTCATCGCTTTTATTATTAGAGCTTTTAGCCGCAGATGCGGAGTTGCTGCTATCAAAATCGCTAAACTCAGCGTTATCGACGTCAAAACGGCTATAGTCATCGCTATCCGTAGCAGCATTGTCCATCGCCCCATCATCCATACTTGCTTGCTGCAATTTATCCAAGCTATCACTAAAGTCCTCATTGTATTCAGAGGCATCTTTATATTCAGAAGCATAGTCAGAGAGCGATTCATTATTGCCAGATTCGCCACTAAATGAATCAGTATTAATGCCTTGATTCCAACTGTCTAGTGTCAATGATGTATTTAAATCAGCGGCCCTATCATCCGTATCATACTCGTATTCCTCTTCATCCTCGATGCGTTCAAGCAAGGGATTACTATCCAGCTTGGCCTGAACTTCTTGCGCAAGCTCCAAACTAGAGAGCTGCAGCAACTTAATGGCTTGCTGCATCTGCGGTGTCAGTTTTTGTGAAGTACTTAGCGTGGTCGCCAATCCAAACGACATACTCATAGGGGACTTATTACACTCCGGTAGTGGTGATATTCCGTATAGGTTACTGGTGAAAGCAATGATTTAATTTTGTCAGGACACAGACGATAGCATTTTTTACCACAATTTTGCTATGATAATTTACACCCTGCCCAGATAAGCTTGTTACAGTCGATACTAAATGACATAGATATACGGCAATAATCGAATCCAAAACCCATATAACAAATCTATTCATCATGCTAAGCCGTTTATCAATGCAATGACTAGGGTGTGTTGAAAAATCCTAAAAATCAACTGAGAATCCAACTATGAATGAAAAGACAAATAACCATCAATTTACCACTGCTGCGATTCAGATGAATAGCCAACAAGACGTAGAGCAAAACTTGACGGACATAAAAGCTGCTATTAGTGAGGCGTATAAACAAGGCGCTAAGCTTGTGGTGTTGCCCGAAAACTGTTGCAGTATGGGTGAGCAGTTTGCCACTGCCGAGCGTTTTGATGAGTTATCAGCGACGATGGCTGATTATGCAAACACTTACGGCATTTATGTCCTCGCAGGCTCACTACCCTGCTCCTATCGCCCTGATGGCATGATTGTACCCGATGGTAGATTACGACAAGTCAGTCAACTATTTGCACCTGATGGCACGCGTGTTGCGCGCTATGACAAGATTCATTTATTTACGGCAACGGTGGCAGATAAACAAGGCAGTTATAATGAAGCAGCGACTTTTGAGCCGGGCACACAAACAGTGATTGCACCAATACAAACAGAGGATGCAGTGTATCAGTTGGGCATGATGGTGTGCTTTGATTTGCGGTTTCCTGCATTGGCACAGCGTCTGCGTCAAGCCGGTGCCGATATATTGAGCGCACCTTCTGCCTTTACCTATCTGACTGGGCAAGCGCATTGGTCGTTATTATTGCGCGCGCGGGCTTTGGACAGTCAATGTATGGTGATTGGTGCAGCACAAGGTGGCGATCATGTTTATAAGAACGGCAATATCCGTCAAACATGGGGACACACAGCGATTACGGCTTATGATGGTACAGTTATAAATAGCTATGATGACAGTACACTTAATAACACTGCCGCTCGCGAAACAGGCAAAAATTATGCCCTCGTCATGGCATCATTAGACATTCAATCTCAAAAGCAAGGTCGCCAAAAACTGCCCATCTTTGACTGTCATCGTTTGGCATAAAGACAGCCCCTAAGGTATAGCTGGCAAAAAGTAATATCGATACAATACGTACTGCTGGTGCAAATTTTGCTTGCTTGCTGTGCCTGCGCAGCTCGATGCTGCAAAAAATTTACACCAGCAATACTATAGCGACTTTAAAGTATTTTAACTATATCACTTAGATTATCAAAGTTTAAGGAGCGTCGCTGTCACTCTGCTCATGAGTTGCACGCGGATGGGCACGGTCATAGACTTGCGTTAGTTTGGCAAAATCCACATGGGTATAAATTTGGGTGGTACTGATGTCACTATGCCCGAGCATTTCTTGAACAGCGCGCAAGTCACCACTGCCTGACAGCATGTGTGAGGCAAAACAATGGCGCAGTAGATGCGGATACATATTTTGTGCGATGCCTGCACGAGTTACAGCGACTTTTAAGCGCTGCTGTACTGCACGCGTGGACAAGCGAGTACCCAGTTTTTCACTGATAAACAACGCCCTGTCCATCTGCTCTACCCAGAGATGACGATGTGGTAGATAGCGCGTAATCGCCTCTGCGGCCTTGACACCCAATGGCACCAAGCGTGTTTTATTGCCTTTACCCGTCACTCGCACCCGCAAATCGGACAAATCCACATCCGCCATGTCTAGCGCGACCAGCTCACCGACGCGCAGACCACTGCTATAAAGCAGCTCAAACATGGCTTTGTCACGTAACCATAAGCGGGCTTGTTCTGGTGTATCCGGAATCTCTTGGTCGAGCAATTGCGTCAATAAATCCACATCGGCGATGGACGGTAAAGGTCTGGGACTACGCTTTAGCTGATAACCAGTCGTTGGATTGATATGTGCCAAGTTCTCTTCGATCAACCAGCCATAAAAATGGCGAATAGCCGACAACTCTTGCTGGACACTGGCCAGTGCCAGCTTGTCCTCGTCTATACGCTGGCCAATATGTTGTGCCAGCTGACGTTTATCACAGCGCGTCCATGTCAGACGTTTACCACGCAAAAACAGCGCCAATTGATTTAACCCAGCAAAATAAGCCGTCAGTGTGTGCTCCGAATGATTACGCACTGATAAGGTATGTAGCCAGCGATGGACAGGCAATAACAGCTCGCGCAGCACCGCATCTGACTCTATCGTGACTGCCAATCCTGCTGATAACCATCGCTCTGATTTTATAGAAGGGTCGTTTTTATGAGACATCACCATATGAGACACAACCCTATTATTGGCCTAACCGCAAAGGACCGCCGCTTATCATTTGCGGCACACTGTTAGTCTTCTGGATTGGGCTTGATTCCTGCTTGCGCCATCAAACCATCTGGGCTAAACACGCCTTCGTAGACAAAGGCCGTGGGTCCCGTCATCATCACTGAATACCCCGGCTGCCATTTGATAATCATACTACCGCCATAGAGCTGCGCCCGTACATCTTCGCCTTCATCAAGCCAGCCTTCACGTATCCCAACAGCAACCGCTGCACAAGCACCTGTACCGCACGCTTGTGTCTCACCAACACCGCGCTCATACACACGCAAACGAATGTGGCGCTGGTTCATCACTTGCATAAAACCGACATTGACACGATCTGGAAAGGCGGGATGTGATTCGATGGCTTTGCCCAAGGTTTCGACTTCTGCATCGAGTACATTATCAACTTTGATAACGGCATGAGGGTTGCCCATGTTGGCGACGTATAATTGTACTGGCGTACCATTTACATCGAGATGATAGGCGTTTTGAATCTTAGTGGTAGCTCTGGGGGTAAAAGGAATCTCATTGGGCTCAAACTTGGGTTTACCCATGTCAACCTCTACCCAACCATAACGGTCAGTGGTCAACGAAATAATACCGCTGGCTGTTTCAACACGTAGACGCTGCTTAAATGACAGCTTGCGCGCTTGCACAAAACGGGCGAAACAACGCGCGCCATTGCCGCATTGCTCAACCTCTGTGCCATCGGTATTAAAAATGCGATAACTGAAATCCACATCAGGGCGCATCGGCGGCTCGACCACGAGCAATTGATCAAACCCAATACCTAGATGACGATCACCCAATAACTGCACCAAATCCTTGGTCAAATCTAAGCGCTGAGTCACCAAATCGATAACCATAAAATCATTGCCCAGACCATGCATCTTAGTAAATTCTATTAGCATATCCTTGATATCCTATCCTATTTTTATGTATGCCTTATATTAGCACGCTGTCAGTTACAATCATAATTATCACTGTATGCAAAGATAATACCAAACCAAAAAAATACGATTATCTGCGTCAAACGCGTTTAGCCTACAGCAGGTAGTACTTGCACGCGTTTTCCTTGCTACTCTAATCTTTGGGATTGGTATAAGTTACCTTTGCTAAAAATCTGCCATAAAAAACCCATCGTCATCATAACAATGGGTTTTGTCTAAACGGTTAAAATCAGCGAATATTTGGGCTGTTTTTTATGCTATGTTTAACCTTGCCACAAGATTTCATCGGCATATAAGGCTTCCATCGTTTCGCGCTTACGAATCAGCTGGTGACGATCATCCGCCACCATGACTTCGCTGGCACGCGGACGTGAATTGTAATTGCTACTCATGGTAAAGCCATAAGCACCCGCACCAGTGATTGCCAAAATATCCCCTGTGGCTAAGGATAACAGACGATCTTTGGCCAAAAAGTCGCCTGTCTCACAAATCGCGCCAACGATATCCCACGCTTTTGTACCCTCAGTATTGATACCGTTATTCGGCAACGTTTCAGGAATCACAGCCATGTCAGCTTGATACAACGCAGGGCGAATCAAGTCGTTCATGGCGGCATCGACGATGGCAAAATTCTTGTGCTCAGTAGGTTTTAGTACATCAACTTGAGTCAATAAGATACCAGCATTGGCCACAATACTGCGACCCGGCTCAAAAAACACCGTCAAGCCAAGCTCGCTAAGCTTAGGTAATAAAGCAGCAGCAAACGCATCAATAGACACCGGAGTCTCATCAATATAACGCACGCCCAAACCGCCGCCCAAATCAATATGACGCAGCTCAATACCGTTGTCACGTAAGCTGTGTATCAATTCGATGACTTTATCCAAGGCCGCGACAAATGGCTCGACCTCCGTCAACTGTGAGCCAATATGACAATCGATACCGACGATATCGATATGAGACAATTTCACTGCTTGCTGATAGACCGCGAGTGCGTCTTCGTGGGCAATGCCAAATTTATTGTCTTTTAAACCAGTCGAGATATAAGGATGGGTCTTGGCATCGACGTTTGGATTGACACGTAATGAGATGGGCGCAGGTTTCTCGAGCGCCTTTGCCACTTCGTTGATTAAAGTCAGCTCACTGATTGACTCGACGTTAAAACAGCCAATACCTTGGGTCAGCGCATATTCTATATCGCTGTACGTTTTGCCAACGCCTGAGAATACAACGCGTGACGCCTCGCCACCAGCAGCCAATACACGCATCAGCTCACCACGTGAGACGATATCGAACCCTGCACCTGCTTGCACCAATACGCCAAGCACTGCCAAATTAGAATTGGCTTTTACGGCATAACATATCTGGTGATTCAAACAGGCAAAACTATCGGTATAGGCTTGATATACCTCTAGTATCGCCTGTTTTGAGTAGACATAGCATGGCGTACCGTATTGTTTGGCGATAGTCTCAATGCTGACTTGTTCCATATACAACGCATCATCACGATAATGTAACGCTGGCAAGTGGGCAGTTAAGGCTGCAGGGTCAATGTATCGTCCTTGCTCGGTTTGGATAGTTACTGGCTCAACAGTTACGGACTCGCCAGTTTGTGGCTCAGAATGACTCATATGAACATCTCTAATTTATTCAGGGTAACAAGATTGAAAATGACGTTTTAGGAAAATCGGCAAAACGCTCTAAAAAAGTAAATTTCTAAGAAACACTCTAATAATCGTTGGGATCATTGCTGGGTTCTGGCAGCTCAAAATCGGGGGTTTGTTGATCATCATCGATACCAGCAAAAGCGGCGTCTTGTGGCTGGCTGGTACTCGCTAACACCGCCGTGCTTTCTTGAACCGTTTGACCGCTAGCATCTGTCAAATATAGAGCGCCTTTTTGTCCACAGCCTGACAGACCTAGCATCACAACACTACCCATTATAACAATAGAGAGAACACGACGACTGACACGAACGGCATTAGCGTGCTCGGTTTTTAAAGAGTGGCGTATAGTAAGCATAAAGTAGATAACCTGTAACCTTGTAACGGTTTAAGTATGATAAAAGAAAGGCAGCGCATACAGAATATAGAAATCACCAAATATAATAAAAGCGGTCATCAAAAAACGGCACAGATGGCTGCCTCGAATAATAGCATTATTATATAAAGCTGTGCGCATACTGAACACCGCTGACCAATAAATTTAGAGAAGGTGAACACTTGGCCTTGCTAAGACTTATTGTTTTACTGTAATAAACGGTCGTTACTAAAAAAATCCATACATAGCGGCACTCATTAAAAAGATTTATATTCATTTAGAAAAATTTTCTTACAATTTTTATGAGCGTTGATTTTTTACTTTAGTACCCGATCAACCCTAGCCACAATCGGTGTACAGTTGTATTCGATAAGCAATCGCCTGTCGCTATAACCCTTATAGTTATTGTGGTATAACCACAAAAATATGTTACATTATGCTCAACCTTTCGGCTGTACTAAGGCGCTAGTATGCGACTTAGCTAACACTTATTAATAGTGCCAGCCCAAACGCGATCGAAATCAGCAATATACTTGCTCAACGTATATCAGCATGGATGTGGCTGATTTTTATTTATTTAACCGGTATTCATCGATGATGAATCACCATTTATAAAAACCAATCTAAGGATAGAGTATGAGCGCCAGCCCAACCACCACTTTTGATGATAAAAACACCGACACATCAACCCTGACCAACCCTACCTTAGTCCTTAACTGCGGTTCTTCCTCCATCAAATACGCATTGATTAGCGATGATAATGCTACTCGTATCACTGGTCTGGCCGAAAATTTAGGACTTGATACTGCCCGTATCAAACACACCACGCTCAACGGGGAAAAGTTTGAAATTTCTATTCCAGGTGGTCGTCATAAACTAGCGCTACAAAAAATCCTTGAACTACTAGAACAATATCATTTCATCGCGGTCGGTCATCGTGTGGTACATGGTGGCCGTGAGTACTCGGAAGCCGTTCGTGTCGATACTCATGTGCTCGACGAAGTAAAGCGTCTAAAAGTATTGGCACCGCTACACAACCCAGCAAACGCCTTGGGCATCGAAGCCGTCCAAGCCATTTATCCCGATATCCCGCAAGTGGTCGTTTTTGATACCGCCTTTCACCAAACCATGCCGCCCGTTGCTTTTCGCTATCCATTACCAAAAGCGCTGTATGAAGAGCATAAAATCCGTCGTTATGGCTTCCATGGTACGTCTCATGCCTACGTCTCAGAACGCGCAACTGAAATCACGGATGCGAGCGGCACGCATGGTTGGCTGACAGCGCATCTGGGCAACGGCTGCTCAGCGACTGCCGTCTATGATGGCAAAAGTCTCGATACTAGTATGGGTCTGACGCCACTTGAAGGCCTTATGATGGGTACGCGTAGTGGTGATGTAGATCCAAGCCTACACATACATCTAAAGCGCCAGCTCGACATGAGCTTAGAAGATATCGATACCATGCTCAATAAAGAAAGCGGTTTGCTCGGTATCTCAGGCTTGTCTAACGACTTGCGTACCATCGAACAAGCGGCAAGCGAAGGTCATGAAGATGCCCAACTCGCCATCGAGATGTTCTGTTACCGCGTAGGTAAATACCTTGCCAGCTTAAGCTGTGCACTGCCTGAACTGACTGGTATCGTCTTTACTGGTGGTATCGGTGAGAACTCCAAAACCACTCGTACCCGTATCTTGTCAGTCATGCGTCATTTCGGTATCAAAATCGATGAAGACAAAAACGCAAGTTTGGTTGGTGGTAACGAAGGCAGCTTCCATAGCGCCGATAGCAACATTGAGCTATGGGTTATACCAACAGATGAAGAAGGTCGTATCGCCCAAGAAACGCGTGAGGCGTTAGACTTAGTCTAAACACGACAGTCTTTGGGCGTTTTTTATGCCCAGCGCTTCTTATGGATCAATGATAAGAAGCGCCACTTACTCATTTCAGCAAGGATGATTTGAGCTTTAAAAATATAATAAACCGTAGGATACACTATGCAAACCATTTTACTTGTTCCCATCAGCCGCGGTATTGGTGTCACATCAGCCGCGCTGGGTCTGATTCGTGCTTTTGACTACAATGGTATAAAAGCGGGCTTTATGAAGCCATTTTTGCAAGATGACACTTTGGATAAGCAGCGCAGCTTAGACAGCTCAAGTGCCTTAACCATGCATGCTTTTGGTCTAAATCCGCCTAAATCTATCAGTCGTCAACGCGTGGAGCGCATGCTTGGTGATGGCAATATTGATGACCTGTTAGAAGAGGTGGTCGTCAATTATCATACGATTGGTGATGGTCATGATGTGGTCATCTGCGAGGGACTGGTACCGACTACCGAGACCTCTTATGCCTCGCAAATCAACCGTGCTATCGCTCATGCACTCGATGCCAAAATCATTTTTGTCAGTACCGCTGATACCAGCAAACCTGCCTATCTGGCCGACAAGCTCGATGTTCACGCTCGTGAGTTTGGCGGTATCGCCAATGCCCGTACGCTCGGTGTGATTTTGATGCGTGTGCACGATGTACCCAATACCTTTGAGACCCAGCCTGTCGCTCCTGGTGAGGCCATCGTAAGCTTGGACAAAACGTTCATGCAAGAAGTCCAACGCTTATCACCACATTTCGATACTGAACTAT
This sequence comes from uncultured Psychrobacter sp., assembly GCA_963925435.1. Taxonomy (GTDB): domain Bacteria; phylum Pseudomonadota; class Gammaproteobacteria; order Pseudomonadales; family Moraxellaceae; genus Psychrobacter. Next base: position 341,682 of record CAWURQ010000002.1, read on the forward strand.
TTCGCTTGATCGGTGTGGTGCCATTTAGCGACTCATTATCCGTGCCGCGTACTTGGGATATTGCCACTGAGCTTGATGCCAAATGGCTCAATGTGGGTGAAGCAAAAACGCGCCGTATCAACCGTATTAGCCTAACGGCACGCTCTGTTGCGCGCGTCGATGAAGTGTTCAAACGCGGCACTCTTATCGTCGTCCCAGGAGATCGTGATGACTTATTGTTGGCGGCTGGATTGGCTTGTATCAATGGTATTCCGCTGGCAGGTTTGGTCTTAACGGGCGGTGTCGAGCCAAGCGCAACGGTTGCTGAGCTGTGGCAGTCAGCGCTCAAAACAGGCATTCCGGTGATGAGTGTCGAAAGCGACAGTTATGAGACCGTACAGAGTTTGATGCATATGAGCTCTGAGATTCCGAGTGATGATACCGCACGCGCTGAAGAAGTGGCGCGTTACGTGGCGGCGCATTTAAACTTGGACTGGATTAAAGAGTATTTCAGCCGCGATTATGAGCCACGTTTGTCACCTTCTGCCTTTCGCCATCAGTTGGTCAAAAAAGCCCAGCACGCCAAAAAACGCATCGTGCTGCCAGAAGGTTCTGAGCCGCGCACTGTGGAAGCAGCTTGTATCTGCCAAAGCCGCGGTATCGCCAATTGTGTCCTACTCGCGAAGCGTTCTGATGTCGAACAAGTGGCCAAAAACCGTGATTTGACCTTGCCAGAAGGTCTAGAAATCATCGATCCTGACGACCTAGATATGAGCAAATATATCGCAGCGGTCGTTGAGCGCCGTAAAGGCAAAACCAGCGAAGATGTCGCGGCAGAATACCTAAAAGATACCGTGTATTTGGGCACTACCATGCTACAAATGGACGAAGTCGATGGCTTGGTCTCTGGCGCGATTCACACCACAGCCAACACCGTTCGCCCAGCATTTCAGTTGATTAAGACCGCCCCGCAGTATTCTTTGGTATCGTCCATCTTCTTTATGCTGTTGCCTGAGCAAGTGGTCGTCTATGGTGACTGTGCCATCAATCCTGACCCAACGGCAGAAGAGCTGGCCGAGATTGCCATTCAATCGGCGCAATCTGCTGCGGCCTTTGGCATTGATCCAAAAGTTGCCATGATTAGCTATTCTACTGGCTCATCAGGCGCAGGCGCAGATGTCGAAAAAGTCACTCGTGCCACCCAAATCGTCCGCGAACGCGAACCAAATCTCAAAGTCGATGGCCCACTACAATATGATGCTGCCTCGGTCATGAGCGTCGGTAAACAAAAAGCCCCTGACTCACCTGTTGCGGGACAAGCCAATGTCTTTATTTTCCCAGACCTCAATACCGGTAACACCACTTACAAAGCCGTACAGCGTAGTGCCAACGTCATCAGTGTGGGCCCGATGTTGCAAGGTTTGAATAAGCCTGTAAACGACTTATCACGCGGTGCTTTGGTCGATGATATTGTGTATACCATCGCCCTGACCGCCATCCAAGCGTATAGCGATTTGATTTAATTGCTTTAAAATTTATGAGTCGCATTGCTGTCTATAACCGACTATCGTCATGATGGTCGGTTTTTTCTTGAGCGTTTTTCTTGAAAATGTTATGACTGTTGCGAGCTTTTGATGACAGCCGCCGCTGCGCCCTCTACAATAACACCCTTCTCTCTCGCTTTTTGCTCATTTATTTATGCCCACTATTACCAATGACCGCCACGACAAACATTCTGCGCCCACCATTCGCGCCTATTTGGGCGGCTCATTTGACCCCGTGCACAGCGGTCATGTGCAAATGGCAATGTTTGTTTATCAATGTTTGTTGCCGATAGCGAAGCTACAACAGCGAGATCTGCACGTGTCACTATTGCCAAACGCCCGTTCGCCATTCAAAACACACAGTACCGACCCTGCCCATCGTTTGGCCATGTTAAAACTGGCAACGCGTAATACACCGTTACAAATTAATGAGCTGGAGTTATGGCAAACGCCGCCTGTCTATACCATCGATAGTGTGCACGCCTTAAGACAGCGCTATCCTGATGACTGTTTGATATTTATCATGGGTATGGATAGCGCCCGTAGTTTGGGCAAATGGAAGGACGGACTCAAGCTGACTGATTCTGTCAATCTTTGGATTTTTAGTCGTCATGACATAAATACCTTGACTGATGTAGACAACATTGTTTCTGACACCCTTACTGCTAACACCAAGCAAACGCTCATTGACAAAAATTTGACGACGCAAGAGATGGCGGCGCTACAAGCCCAGCTACCAACACCGTTACAAAGCCTGGTCATCGACGCACCGACTGCGTTGCTCCTGCCCACTGCTCAAACGCTTGCAGATAGCAACGCCTTGAAAAATGCTTATAAAGGCCACATTTATATGGACAATCGTCCTGTAACGGCCATCTCAAGTACCGAGCTACGTCAGCAATTACAGTCAACGACAAATCGCTCAAATAAGACGTCCACAGCCGAAACGCAAACTACCTCTGTAACACCAATAAATGCTATCATTAGCCATACTACATCCAATCCATTCGTTAAATGGCTAAATCCTGCTGTTTATCAATATATTATTGCCCATCAGCTATATTCTGCTGCTCAATTCCGTTAAAATCACTTTATCTTTGTCATTTTTCCTATTTTGTCTTTATGCGTGACTGGTGATATCCGGTCAGTTGGACAATACCCATCAATGATTTACCTTTTTATTTTACATATTGACGATTCAAGAGATTAAAATTTATGATCAACACCATGACCGAAGAACGCTTAACCGTGTGCTTAAACCTTGTGCAAAGCGCGCTAGAAGATATGAAAGCTAAGAACATCACTGTATTAAATGTAGAAGACTTGACTGACGTCACCGAACGCATCGTCATCGCTGATGGTACGTCAAAGCGCCATGTGCGTGCGATGGCTGACAGTGTCGGCGCTGAAGCGAAGCAAGGCGGCTTTATGCCACTTGGCCGTGAAGGCGGCCTCGACTCTGATTGGACGTTGATTGATTTGGGCGCGGTTGTCGTCCACATGATGACGCCACAAGCCCGTGAGTTCTATGATTTAGAAGGCCTATGGTCTTCACCTGAGCAGTTGGCTGAGCTGGTTGCTGTACCACGTGAAAAGAAAACCGCTGGTCGTCGCAACAAAAACAAATAAGATTATTACGTACAATGATCTTGTTAGACCAAAAAGACCAGAATTACTATTCTGGTCTTTTTTTGTGCCCATATTTGGACATGTCTGCAATGATAAGCACTCATTAAAATAGATAATTGTCGGATAGATTGCTATCATCATTACCACTACTCCTGACCAAATTTTGTACTGTTTCTCACGTATCATTAAGGATCGGCCATGTCTGCTAACCACAACCCAAACCTTGAACTGACGCTACCCATGCACGTGGCCAACTTAGTATGCGTACGCGCAGGAAAAGCCATGCCGTTCACCCGTGAGCAAATGAGCGCCATCGATAAAGTACCCATCAAAGCCCCTGTCGCTGTCAACTTTATGGGTTTGACCACTGACGAGCAAGCCGATCGTAAGCATCATGGTGGCCCACTCAAAGCCGTGCATCAATTGCCAACTGCCACTTATGAAAAAATTAATACAGAGTTTGATCTAAAAGTACGCGTCGGTACACTGGGCGAAAACCTCACGACCGAAGCCGTTGATGGCTTGCCTGAGATGGATGAGTCTAACGTCTGTATTGGCGACGTTTATCAGTATGGTGGGCATTTAGAAAACGAGCGTAACGATGAAAATGACAGCGACAGCGTGCAACTGCGCATCGTTCAACCGCGCCGCCCGTGCTACAAAATCAATGACCAAATCGGCCAATTTACCAAAGTGCCAAACATCGCGGCATGGATCAGCAAACAAGGCATTGCTGGTTGGTACTTTCAAGTCGTGCGTGATGGCATGATTAACGCTGATTTGCCAGTCTACTTAGTCGAGCGTCCCTATCCGTTTGCGACTTTAGAGACACTTTGGCAATTATCCAATTCAAAAGAAAAATTTGACGCCGAGGTGATTAAGCCTTGGCTGGCGATTGAGTGTTTGGAAGACAGCTGGAAAAAAGTTCTTCAGAAGAAGATTAAGTGAATTTAATTAAGATTTTACTTGATAGGTATAAAAGAGTCGATAATAAGGTCAAACAATGGATGATATAACTATTCCTTATTACTTTTTAAAGGAAAACGACATTGTATTATCTGCGAATGAAGTCGACTATGCTATCCAGTATGAGCTTATCTATTTAAAAGATTTAGGTGAAATTGTCGATATGTCATTAAGCAAATACCCTAATGATGAGAATCTGCTGAAGTTAGCTCTTAATCTTCTATTAGACAGTTTCCATGTAGACACTGATGTTAGATTTTTAAGTTCAACGTCTCGTGAGGCGACCTATGAGCCGAAATCCGTAAGAAATAAATGGAGATACATTCTCTTACTTTGGCTCTATGAAAATAAAAAAGATAGTAGTGCTGATTACGATAGAATCAATACAGTCTATGCTGACTTCGATTACCCTGTAGATATGGAAAGATTAATAAGTTATATGCCTGCTCATGGTAATACTGAAAAGCTAGGCTATGACAATATCTTGCATAACTGGAAGGACTATTTAGATAATTATAGACATTTAATAGAACTTTAAAATACTTTAATCTGAACTACCTATTGGAAAGATATCATTCCTACACAGAGCATTTCATGGTAAAAAACATCTTCTTAGCACTTGGCTTAACCCTACCTTTGATTGGCTGCGTGACGACGACCTCACCAGTGGCAATGACCAAAAACTACAGCGTCGATAGTAAAACGTATCAATCGACAGGCAAAAGCCAGCGCATCAAAACCATTGTCCTGCACTACACGGTCTCGGATAATGAGCGCTCCATCAAAACCTTGACCGCGGGCAATGTGAGTGCGCATTACCTGATCTTGGACAAAGACGACGACAAAATTTATAACTTAGTACCAGAATCTGAGCGCGCGTGGCATGCAGGTGACGGCGGTTTCTCAGGACGGACGATATTAAATGATACGTCTATCGGTATCGAAATCGTTAATAGCGGGATCAAGCCTGAATATCGAGACGCGCTAAAGAATGACGATATGGATTACCATCCTTATGAGCATTATGTTGCGTTTGATGAGCTACAGATTAAAAAGGTCGCGCAACTGGTGCAAGATATCGCCACGCGCTATGATATCTCACCAAAGAATATCATTGGTCACTCGGACATGGCACCCTCACGCAAAATAGACCCCGGGGCAAAGTTTCCGTGGGAGCGGCTGTATAAAGAGTATGGTATCGGCGCTTGGTATGATGAAGCGGACAAGCAAGAAATTATGAGTCGGCGTACCTTAGTCGCCCCAAGTGTGCAAGAGATCAAGCAAGCCTTTCGCAAATATGGCTATCCAATCAACGACACTGATGCGTGGGACAAGCCCAGTCGCGATGTCATCTATGCGTTTCAACTGCATTTCAGACCGCAGCAGCCAACGGGTAATATGGATGCAGAAACCTATGCGATATTGCAGGCGCTGAATATGAAGTATGCTAATCGTGATGATTTTTATTAAAGCGATACAAATATAGGCAGTTTAAAAAGATAACTAGCGCGACTGGCATGAATTTTTCGCAGCCTCTGTCAGCGTAGACACAGCACGCCAGAAAATTCATACCAGTCAAGCGTGATAACATAAGGTCTATGTTTTATTATCGGACATAACAACAATGAAAAAGGAAATACTATGAGCACACTATTTAGTGTCAATTTGAATAAACTCGCCTTAATCAGAAATTCTCGCGGCACAGATTATCCAAATTTATTGTACTTTGTAAAAAAGCTGATTGATCTGGGTGTCAAAGGCTTCACCGTACATCCGCGACCTGATGAGCGTCATATCAGATACCAAGATGTCTATGATATCAGTGCGTTTTTAAAAGATTATAAAGACATCGAGTTCAATATCGAAGGCAACCCGAACGAGCAGTTCTTAAAGATTATCCGTGAGGTAAAACCGCATCAATGTACGCTCGTACCCGATAGCGAAGACCAACTGACCTCCGATCATGGTTTCGATATCATCAAACACAAAGATATGCTGTCAGCGTTGAGTCATGAGCTGCAAGGTTTGGGCACACGCTGCGCGGTATTTATCGATCCTGATATCGAGCAAATCAAAGCAGTCATCGATAGCGATGTGCAAACGATCGAGATGTATACCGAGGAATGGGCGCGCGCCTACAGTAATGGTAAGAGCGATGACAATATGAATGTCAATGAGGTCAAGCAACGCTTTAGCGACTGTATCAATCTCGCCAGTGACAACGGTATTCGCGTCAATGCCGGTCATGATTTAAATTTAGAGAATTTAGCCCAACTGCTCAGTCTTGGTAAGATCGCTGAGGTGTCTATCGGTCATGCGTTTACGATTGAATCACTAGAGCAAGGTATGGATAATGTGGTGCGTCAGTATTTGACGATTTGCGCTTAACCCGCATCAATAAGCAAATAATTTGGTCTTATCTGCATTGCTAATATATACATTATCAATGCAGACTCTAATATCTAATAATAGTAAAAAAGGAATCATTATGTATCAAGCCTTTCAGAAACACCTACAACAAGAAATCAGCGATATCCGTGCGGCAGGCCTGTATAAAAACGAGCGCGTTATCACCTCTCCGCAAGATGCGCTCATCACGATCGCCGATGGCCGTGAAATGCTTAACTTCTGTGCCAATAATTATCTTGGATTGTCTGATCATCCTGAGATCAAAAAGGCGGCTATCCAAGCCATTGAGGACTCAGGTTATGGCATGTCATCGGTACGTTTTATTTGTGGTACACAAGATTTGCACAAGCAATTAGAGGCGGCGATTTCTAAGTTTTTTAATACCGAAGATACGATTCTTTATGCAGCTTGTTTCGATGCCAATGGCGGTGCATTTGAGCCACTGCTAACCGCCGAGGATGCCATTATTTCTGATTCGTTAAACCATGCCTCAATCATCGATGGTGTGCGCCTGTGTAAAGCCGTACGTTATCGCTATTCTAATGCGGATATGCAAGATTTAGAGACTCAACTGCAGGCGGCACAAGCACAGCGTTTTCGTTTAATTGTCACCGATGCCGTGTTTTCGATGGATGGTAATGTGGCGCCGATGGATGAGATTTATGCGTTGGCACAAAAATACGATGCCATGGTGATGATTGACGAGTGTCATTCAGCAGGCGTCGTCGGTCGCACTGGTGGCGGCGTGACTGAATTGTTTAATCTACGTGGTGACATTGAGCTTATCACGGGTACTTTGGGCAAGGCATTTGGCGGTGCGATTGGCGGCTTTACGACGGGTAAAAAAGAAATGATTGAGATGTTGCGTCAACGCTCACGCCCGTATCTGTTTTCAAACTCCATTCCGCCCATGATCGCGGCCGCTGGATTAAAAGCGTTTGAGATGTTAGCAGAAGACAATACCCTACAAGACAAACTGCATGAAAATACCGCCTATTTTGTCAAGCAAATGCAAGATGCGGGCTTCGATATCAAGCCCACCGAATCGGCAATCTGTGCGGTGATGCTTTATGACGCCAATGTCTCGCAACAAATGGCAGAGGCACTGCTTGAAGAGGGTATTTATGTGATTGGCTTCTTCTACCCTGTTGTCCCCAAAGACGAGGCTCGCATTCGTGTCCAGCTCTCTGCCGCTCATACTCGCGAGCAGCTCGACCAGTGTATCGCCGCCTTTATCAAAGTCGCCAAGCAAATGAAGGTGATTGATTAAAAACATAGTCAGCGAAAAGTTAAATCGATATATCAATACATGGATAGGTCAAATACTGCTGGTATAAATTTTCCTCGCTTGCTGTGCCATTGCAGACAGAGGCTTCGAAAAATTCATCTAGCAGTACCGTAGCTAAACTATTGTTCTTTGACTATAGTTAGCTATTTGTTTTTTAAACGCACAGAAATAAGAGAAAAATATGAAAGCACTGGTTAAAGCCCATGACAAAAAAGGCATCTGGATGCAAGACATGCCAGAACCAACAGTCGGCATCAATGATGTAAAAATTAAAATTAAAAAAACCGCTATTTGTGGTACAGATTTGCACATTTATAAGTGGGATGAGTGGTCACAAAACACCATAAAAACGCCAATGATTATCGGACATGAATACGTCGGTGTCATTAGTGAAATGGGCGATGGCGTCAAGCATCTTGAAGTGGGTGACCGAGTCACAGGCGAAGGTCATATCGCTTGTGGGCACTGCCGCAACTGCCGCCGTGGTAAGCTACATGTGTGCGAAAACACCATAGGCGTGGGCGTTGACCGCGATGGTGCGTTTGCCGAATACTTGGTGATACCTGCCGATAATGTCATCAAACTCGATGAGCGTATCAGCGATGAGATGGCCGCCATTATGGACCCCTTTGGCAATGCCACTCATACTGCTCTTTCATTCCCTGTCCTTGGTGAAGATGTGCTGATTACGGGTGCAGGACTGATTGGGTCAATGGCAACCGCAATTTGCCGATTTGCAGGTGCGCGTAATATTGTGGTCAGTGATATCAGCGATTATCGTCTGGAGCTTGCCAAAAAAATGGGCGCGACGATGACCATCAACCCAGCCAAAGGTGAAACCATCGAAGGCGCTATCGCTGAGCTAAAAATGCACGGCTTTGATATTGGGCTTGAGATGTCAGGCTCGCCTCAGGCCTTTGATTCGATGATTAGTAATATGTATAACGGTTCTAAAATTGCGCTTTTGGGTATTTTGCCTAACACCACCACGGTGGATTGGAGCAAGATTATCTTTAAGGCGTTAACCCTAAAAGGTATTTATGGGCGTGAAATGTGGGAGACGTGGTATCAGATGGAGCAAATGCTGATTAGCGGTATTGATTTGTCGCCAATCATTACCCATCGCATGCACATTGATGACTTCCAAGAAGGCTTTGATATCATGGAAAGTGGGCAATGCGGTAAGGTTATTTTAAGTTGGGATTGATAATGTGGTGCGTCAGTATTTGAGGATTCGTGGTTAGCCTTTAAATTATCACGACTTATAAAACGGCATTGATTTCAGTGCCGTTTTTTTTGGGTAATGAAAAGTGATGAGAGAGATAGAAAATCTTCGCGATGGGAATTAGTTTGATTGAAATGCTATGTTTAACGAATAATCATAGGTTAGGGCGTGTCCTCAATTCACCTGACGATGAATGATAGTGCACGCCCTAAATAATTAGATATACCAACAGTATATATACAAATTATAATAATGTAGATTTTGTAAAGATTGATTTACATAGATAATTGCTAGCTTTGAAAATCATGCAATTAAAACACTGAAGAGTGTCTATTCTACATGCGAGAGAAACCATGAAAATGAAGTATCTATTTGGTATTGTTCTATCAACCGCTTTACTCAGCGCTTGCGCTACTACAAACGCTCCCACCTCTTCAACTACTGTTGATTCAAGTTCTAAACTGAACGTTAGTGGCTTGTCACCTTCTGAAAAGATAGAGGCTTATTCTAATCAGTTAATGACTAGCGACAATACAGAATACGCAACTTTTAGTAACTTACAGATGGTTCGAGACTATCGAACTGAGGGTCGATATGCTCCTAATCCATATGGTATTTACGCTGTTGATGGTGTACCAGTAAAGAAGTACTCTAATTCTTTATTCGGCTCTGGATGGTACATTCATGCTGCTCAAATGGCTGTGGCAAAAGTAAAAATACCAGCTGGTGAGCATGTTGTCGAGCTTGGTCAGATAACAGCTCGTAATAGAAGCGATATAACGCTACCTAAGGTAGATTACAAACCTAATACGGATTATATTAGTGTTCTTAAAGCGAACAAAGGTGTTCTATCCATTCATATTTATACCTATGAGCTAGACGATAGACTCTCAAGAATGGATAGAGATTCCATTATCTTAAAAGATGAAATTATCAGTAAAGAAGTTGATATCTTAAAAGATAAAATTATCAGTCAAAAAGTTAATTAATTGTGTTTCGTTCATTCTTTCACTGTACATGGATTTAGCATTATGAATAAAGCTATCATACTTTCTCTATTCGTCTTACCTATTTCAATTGTTGGCTGTGCTACAACAAATAATTTAGATAAACTAGAAAAAACTATACCGCAAACGGTTCAGCTGCCTGTCAATTATATAGATGCCTATGCCAACGCTAAAGACTACTACTTACGCTGTGCAACAAGACGTGGCATCAGTTACCCTATCACCGTTTATACGAATGGTACGCCAGTCACCATCACTAATACCACGCCTGATGTAAGCGTCTCTTCAAACCTAGATAGAAAAAATAAACTAGCGACATTAAGTGTTGTAGAAGGCGCTAATGTGTCAGAACATACCGTGTTTTCTGAGATTGATGAGAGCAAAACTCAAGTGAGTTTTTATAATAAAACATCGGGGTATTTGCGCTCTCAAACCTACAAGCAAAAGATGGAAACGGAAAAGTTCGATCTTCTTAAAAAAGTAAGTTTAGATCGCAACATCGAATGTATAAGATAACAACTGATTAGTTATTAAAATATTTTTCTTTCTATGAAACTTAGATATAGTTTTATCCAGCGCCACTGCGATAATATTTAAACACAAAAAAAGTGAGCCGAAGCCCACCTTTTCATTTTAAAGAACAGTTCCCTAAAACTATAAGCAATTACTAGAGGTCTTAGGTTTGGGAGGGTTACTGCTGAGGCTAATAAAAGGACAGCTTATTAGGAAAAATATTGATAAAAAAATCATTTTTTATAATCTTCGTATGCTAGTGAAAGCAGTAAATAGAATTTATATCTTAGAAATTTCTGTTGAGAGTGGATTCGCATAATTTAATGTGATCATAAATATAAATGCTCAAGACTTTGAAGTAATTGAAAACGATAGATATAGTGTGATATTGCTTAAAGCGGCACTATATCGACCCTTTCAACTTAAAGAAACCGCATTAAACAAAGATGAACAACGCTATTAGCTAGATAAAATACTTCACACTAATGAATCTGAAGTAAATGTCTTTCTCACAAAGCTAGATCATGGACACGCCAATGGAACAATATATGACATGTTGTGTATCACCAGCGATCGAAATCAGAATAAGCTTCGTAATGGTGACTGGTTCTATTGAAAAAATATATATTAAATGAATAACTGTAGGTTAGTTTCAAAAAATAATATCTAACACGTTATAGATTTAACTTAATAAATATGTAGGGGAAGAGTTATTAATATAAGACAAGCGACCGTCAGCGATGTACCTGCCTTACTTCCACTTGTGGAAGAATATTGGAGCTTCGAAGATATTCCAAATTTTGATATTGAGCTTGTTGGAACTAAGCTAAAACACCTTCTTTTAAATCAGGATCTTGGTCTTATCTGGATTGTGACTGATGAAGACGTAGCTGTTGGCTACCTACTTGTTGTTTATGTATTTAGCCTTGAACACCTTGGAATTGCAGCCGAAATCGATGAATTCTTTTTACTATCTTCTCAAAGAGGGAATGGAATTGGCGCAAAACTTCTCACGACTGTGGAAGCTGAGTTGTTAAGGAATAAATGCACCAACGTCTCACTTCAGTTATCACGTAATAACGAAAGCGCGCGCGCATTTTACTACTCCAACGGATACTCTGATAGAACAAAGTACGAGCTTCTAAGCAAATCTCTATCTAGAGACTAATGAATTTAATAAACCATAGTAAAATTCGTTGCTCATGGCTATAGACATTTTTAATAAAAATGAAAGTTTAGCTATCTTGATTTTTAGAGCTGTTAAACACCTCTATTTGTAGTCTGTATGATACTTCGATAAAACACGTAAGCAAAAAAAGGTGAGCTTTGCGCTCATCTCTTTTATTATATAAAATAACTCAAACCATTCTAGCTTAACCAAGCTCGCGCATTACAGAACATACGCATCCAAGCGCCATCCTCACCCCACGCTTCTGGTTTCCAGCCATGGTTATAGGCTTTTAGGTTACGCTCAGGATGTGGCATCATTTAAAAAAAATTTTTATTTGGAATGGATCTAAGTTCACCTTCGTTGCGTAATTTCATTATAAAAGTCAGCATCTTCCCAGTTAGGTTGTAGAGCTTCTTGTATACCGTCGGATAAATCTTTAACGTATCTAACTTCTGTCTGACTGCTAATAACCTGTTGTCTGTGTTCAACAAATTCGTAAAACTCTGACCAACGAGTTGTATGAGCCAAATAACATAATAAGTCAGAGTCTATTTCAGCTACCAAGTCATGATCTAAATCCAATGATCCGTTAGTGCTTTTCATTAGTTCATTAAAAAATATTTTTCTTACTACCTCGTCCTCTCCTAATAAATTTCTAACCCCGATAAATAAAAACTCAATATGATTGACACCATAGTCACCAACAGCAAAAAGCTGGTTTATTACATTTAGCAAAGTGTTGAGCTTATTTATATTATTCAATTTTCACCTATACTTAATCATTTTTATAAATCCATGATGTCGTCAAGACATATCAATAGTACTAGAACTTGATTTCAGACTAACTTACCCTCCTTAAGCATCCACACCCCAATCAAGAAAAGGTGAGCATAAGTCCATCTTATTGCAGCTGCTAAACAGGAAGTATGCTAGTTAGGATAATTTTTATTTAGCTTCAATAAATTCTTTATCAGTTCATCATAAGTTTACGGTAGAATCAACCTATGTTGATGAGTAATATAAGACTCAAACGTCATATGTAGAAATTAAAAAGGACTTACCATGAGCGCAGGATTAATCAAACACCTAAAAAGAAAAACTGAAAAGGATAGCAATACAAGGATATTGATATCACAATGGGATTTTGATGAAAAGCTCGTCGGTAAGACGCTTGAAAATGTTGGTAGTTACTATCTGCACTTTAGTAGTCATAATGAATATCACTCACAGTACATCTCAAGCATTATTGATTACTAGCGGTGTCTAAAACTATAATTTGGAAGACTCAAGGATGATACAAATGATCTAGAGTTTTCACTATTAATGTATGGTTAAAAAATGAATAATTATGACTTTTTAGTTTTGTCTCCAAGTGAGTTCGAAGAGTTATCAAGAGATTTACTTCAAAAATACCTACAAGTACAGTTTGAATCATTTGCAGATGGTAAGGACGGAGGTATAGATTTAAGATGTATCCAATCAAATACTGATGAAAGAATTATTGTACAAGCGAAGAGATATAAAGACTTCAATAGTTTCTTTCAAAACCTAAAAAAAGAAGAGAGGAAAGTACATAAATTAAAACCTTCTCGATATATCTTAACTACCAGTGTAGATTTAACAACTGACAATAAGAATAAGATTAAAGACTTATTTTCAAATCATAACTTAAGTTTAGCTGATATATATGGAAAAAAAGATCTTAACAACTTTTTGAACCAATTCCCTGATATTGAGTCTCAATATTATAAGCTATGGTTTTCCTCGGTAAATATCCTTGAGAAAATTATTCATAGCAAAATTTATACACAATCACAATTTGAACTTGAAGAGATAAAAAGTACGCTTAAATACTATGTACATCATGATGGATTTAATGATGCTTTGAGAATACTAAAAGAGCATAGATACCTAATTATATCTGGAATACCGGGGATTGGGAAAACAACTCTAGCTCGTATGCTAATACAGTATTTGATAGCTGAAAAGGATAGCAAATTCAATAACTTCGTATTTCTTAATAGCACAATTGACGAAGGCTATGAACTCTATCAATCTGGATTAAATAAGGAACAAAAAACAATATATCTTTTTGACGATTTTTTGGGGAAAAATTTTCTTGAGCAATCAAAGAATCTAAATGAAGATAAAAAAATAACCAACTTCATAAAAGCTATTCAAAGAGATAAAAAGGATTTAATAGTATTCACAACAAGAGAGTATATTCTTAGGCAATCTAGTAATCAATATGAAAGCTTTAGTATTGAAAATATCGAAGTTGCTAAATGTATTCTTGACTTATCAACATATACTAAAACTATAAAAGCTAAAATCCTATACAATCACCTTTTTTTCTCAGGGCTACAAAGTGATCACTTACGTTCACTTGTAGAAAGTAAAGGTTATGAGGCTTTGATAAGTCATCCTAACTATAACCCTAGGATTATCGAAACAATCGTCAAAAGTAAGGCATGGCAAAACTGTGAAGCAATGAATATCACTAATCACTTGTTAGGTTTTTTCAATAACCCTGAAAGTGTCTGGTTGAAAGCATTTGAAAACTCTCTCAACCAACTATCTCGCATAGCTCTATTAGTTTTGCTGACTATAAGACAACCAATTGAAATTTCATGTTGGGAAAATGCTATCATCGGCTATGCTAATGTAAATAACTTATTAAGCTTTGATTCTTTCAAATTTTCAAAAGTTATTAATGAGTTAGAAGAGACGTTTATTACAACATATCTTAGTAGCGATGAGATTGTTGTAGACTTTCAAAACCCATCAATACAAGATTTTCTAGTTGCCTATTTAAATAATCATAATTCTCAAATGACAATTGAGCTAATAAATTCATTTATATATTTCGAACAGTTCTTCTATTTATTTGCTTATACTCAGAATATCAAGAATAAAGTCAGAATTAATAAAAAAAGCGCCGAAGAATTGCTGAATAAAATAGATAAAGATTTTGAAAAATTAATTCCTTTACCAAGACCTAGTAATATATACAATACTGGTACTTCTTATTTTGAATTCGTAATAGAAACGCATAATTTAGGAAGTCAAATTAATTATAATAATTACGAAGAAATAACTATAAACCTCACTAATAAAATCCTACATTCAGATGCTCGATATTATAAGCACATTATTAGTTTCACTGAGTTACTAGAAATTATTAAAATTGATAAATTAACTATTAAACCTTATGATTTGCTTGTGATATTTAGTGAAAATTTAAATAGTATCGATGACCTTTCAGATTTTGAATATCTGAAAAATTATTTCGAGAATGATTTTGAAACTCTTATTGAAAATGAAGATTTTAGAGATATTATATATGACATAACTTGTAGTGAAGTCAGATATATTGATAGTAATGATTACTATGATCTTGAAAGTATTCGAGAAAAAACCAAAAGTATTGAAGTTACTTATAATGTTGATTTATATGATGAACAAAAAATGCTTGATGAATATATTGAAAGATTTGAATATAGAAGTGAAAGAGATGAAGAATATGATGTACCAGATATAGAC
The DNA here is from genome assembly GCA_963925435.1 of uncultured Psychrobacter sp. Lineage (GTDB taxonomy): Bacteria > Pseudomonadota > Gammaproteobacteria > Pseudomonadales > Moraxellaceae > Psychrobacter. Next base: position 356,956 of record CAWURQ010000002.1, read on the forward strand.
TCTAAACCTGAAGATACTAAACTTACTGAAGATGAAATAATTACTAATATGTTTAATGGTTTATTGGATTAATTTAATATCATAACTTGATCCATAGCTCTCTGAAAATTTTTCAATAGTTTTATCCGTTACAGTCAAGCTATAAATATAATATTTAATTGATAAAACAACTTTGATTAGAAGAAGCAATTTAGCTCTGATTGGAATGGATATACTTGGTGCGACATAGGGTTGTAAGCGCTTGGTTAGGAGGATTATCACTGCGTTAGGAACGACTATAGACTTAGCCACTGCCCCAGTGGACGACCAAGATAGTAGCGAAAAGCAGGATCAGCTCCCACACCTTCAAAAACATCAAACCCCAAACACAAAAAAGGTGAGCTTTGCGCTCACCTTCTTATTTAATAAAACAGCTGTCTAAAACAATACTCTAAACCAACTTAGCCTAGCGTAACCAAGCTCGCGCATTACGGAACATACGCATCCACGCGCCGTCCTCGTCCCACGCTTCTGGTTTCCAGCTGTGGTTATACGCTTTTAGGTTACGCTCAGGATGCGGCATCATGATAGTGACGCGACCGTCAGTGCTACATAGACCCGTGACACCGCCGAGCGAACCGTTTGGATTGAGCGGATAGGTCTCAGTTGGATGACCTTGGCTATCGACATAACGCATGGCGAGCTGACCATGTTTTGCCATACCGTCGATCTCGGTGTTGTCCAGCGTGGCATAGCCTTCACCATGCGCCACAGCGATTGGCAAGATGCTGTCTTGCATGCCTTTGAACAGAGATTGACTTGGTACGCTCGATTTTGACGTTGACCGTACGCGCTTCAAAACGAGCCGATTTGTTGGCGATGAAGCGTGGGAAGTTTTCTGCACCTGGGATGAGGTCTTTTAACTGCGCCATCATCTGACAACCGTTACAGACGCCTAGTGAGAAGGTATCAGGACGGGCAAAGAAGCGGACAAACTGCATGCGTAGCTCGTCATGGAACAAGATAGAGTTCGCCCAGCCAGAGCCTGCGCCGAGTACATCACCATAACTAAAGCCACCACAAGCGACCAGACCGTCGAAGTCACGTAGATTGATACGGCCACTGAGTAGATCGCTCATGTGTACATCGACCGCTTCGAAAGCCAGCTTGGGTAAAGCCTGCTGCCATCTCTGTCTGACCATTGACGCCTTGCTCGCGGAGGATAGCGACTCTTGGCTTATTGTCACGGCTGGCTAAATATGGCTCTTCGACCTTTTGATTGAGATCAAAGTTTGGCGCAGCGATCAGGCCTTTATGGCTGGCATCAGCAATCAAGTCATACTCTTGCTGTACGCACGCTGGGTTATCACGGCGACGCGCGATTTGATAGCTGACCTGCGTCCATGCTTGCTGCAATTCAGTACGGCTAAAGCGTAAGGTGTCGTCACCCATGAGCGTTGGCGTTTGGATCAGTAGAGCTGTCTTCTTCAGAGCTTTGACCAACGAGGCTGAGCATATCGCTGACATTAAATTCTTCTGCCAATTGCATGAGCGCGGCGACGTTTTCTGGCAATACTTGGATGACTGCGCCCAGCTCTTCACTGAACAATTGACCGAGTAAGTTATCATCATTCAATGACAGCTTGATACCTTGACGGCTGGTGAACTGCATCTCTGCGATAGTCGCCAGCAGACCACCATCACCGATATCGTGATAGGCGCTGATGACGCCTTGCGCGTTGCCCGCTTGGACAAAGTTAAAGAAGTCGATCAAGTCACTTGGCTGCGCTAAATCTGGGCAGTCATTACCTAATTGGCTAAGCGTTTGCGCAAGGATTGAACCGCCTAGACGTAACTTGCCTTTAGACAAGTCAATACGGTAAAACGCGCTGTCGCCATTGATGAGCTCAGGCGTTAGCGTTTTTGCCACATCAACCACAGGCGCAAACGCCGTCACGACCAAGCTCATTGGCGACACGACTGATTTGTCTGCGTTTCACCATTGTCATTCGTCTGTCCAGTTGGCACGCATCGATAGCGAGTCTTTACCGACTGGGATTGCGATACCCAGTGCTGGGCATAGCTCTTCACCGACGGCATGTACCGCATCGAACAATGCCGCATCTTCCGCATCATCACCACACGCTGCCATCCAGTTCGCTGACATCGTGATATCAGACAACTGAGCGATACGCGCGCCAGCGATGTTGGTAATTGCTTCACCAACTGCCAGACGTGCAGAGGCTTTTGGACTGATAAGGGCAACAGGCGTACGCTCACCGACACTCATTGCTTCACCAGCTCATTGGCTGACCATCTAGCGCCACTAAGCCTGACGCCGTTACGGCGCAATCTGATACAGGCACTTGATAGCGACCCACATACTGATCACGCACGACCATACCCGTGATAGAACGGTCACCAATGCTAATCAAGAATGATTTGCTAGCGACAGTTGGGTGACGCAATACATCGGTGATTGATTCGGCTAGATTAACGTCACCAAGCTCTAATGCTGGCAACGTGCTCTCAGACGCTCAAAGCTACGCTTGCATTTTCGGCGTACCACCGAGCAGTACTTGCATCGGCATATCGACTGGTTGCTCAGTGAATAGCTCATCATCAACGATTAGCTGACGGATATCCGTCGCCTCGCCCAAGATGGCATACGGGCAGCGCTCACGGGCACAGATCGCATCGAACTGATCTTTGCTTTCTGGACGAATCGCCAGCACATAACGCTCTTGCGCTTCGTTTGACCAGATGGCCATTGGCGACATGCCCGCTTCTAATGATGGGATCTTACGCAAGTTCAGATGCGCGCCCATTTCATGGTCATTGACCAGCTCTGGCATGGCATTAGATAGACCACCTGCCCCTACGTCATGTAGTGAGACGATTGGGTTGCCGTCTTTACTGTTATTGCTCACATCGACATCATTACCAGCAAGTGCCCAGCAGCGATCAAGGACTTCTTGGCAACGACGCTCCATCTCAGCATTGTCGCGCTGAACTGAGGCAAAGTCCAAACCTTCATCAAGCTCGACCACTATCAACCGATGATGCTGCACCGCCGCCCAGACCGATTTGCATCGCAGGGCCACCAAGGACGATTAGCAAATCGCCTTTTGTAATCGCATTTTTTTCAATCAGGTTGCGTTTGATATTGCCATAACCACCTGCCAGCATGATTGGCTTATGATAGCCGCGCATCTCGCTACCATCCTTTGCCGCAGAAGTATCAAGCTGAAAACTACGGAAGTAACCGCATAGATTTGGACGACCAAACTCGTTTGAGAAGTTGGCCTGACCTAATGGCGCTTCGGTCATGATCTCAAGGCTGGTTGCCATACGATCTGGCGTACCATAAGCCTGCGTGCTCAATTGACCTGACTGCTCCCATTTCTCGGACAGCTCTGGGATATGCAAATGTGACACATGGAAACCTGCTAGACCCGCTTTTGGCTTACCGCCGCGACCTGTCGCGCCTTCGTCACGAATCTCACCGCCAGCACCAGTAGCCGCACCTGAATACGGGGCAATCGCCGTTGGATGATTGTGCGTCTCAACTTTCATCAAGATATCGATTTCTTCTTGATGAAAGTCGTAAGGATGGATTGAATTGGCATCCATCGCGTCAGTCGGGATAGGATAAAAACGCATACCGTCAGACCCTGCCATCACAGCCGCGTTGTCTTTATAAGCAGACAATATACCTTGTGGATTAGACTGGTACGTGTTTTTAATCATTTGGAACAGTGACTTTGGCTGTACGTCACCATCAACTGTCCACTGAGCATTGAAGATCTTATGACGGCAATGCTCTGAGTTGGCCTGTGCAAACATCATCAGCTCAACGTCCGTTGGATTGCGCTTTAGCTCATTGACATACGCATTCATCAGATAGTCGATATCTTCACTTGATAACGCAAAGCCAAACTTGGTATTGGCTGACTCTAGCGCTGACTGACCTTGTCCGATGACATCGATATGATTCAGTGATGCTGGCGCTTGATCATCAAACAATTTGCTGACATCGCTCAAATCATAGACCAAGCTTTGAGTCATACGGTCAAACAACAACTGCTCAGCGTCTACTGGTAGTTTTTCGCCTGCGTCACCATCAATTGTTAACGTATAAACAACGACACGCTCAACACGATTGATCGAGATTTCACAGTTATTAAAGATATCAGTCGCTTTACTTGCCCATGGCGAGATCGTACCAAAACGTGGCCCAACGATGACTTGTAGTTGGTTGTCTTGCGGCGCATCTAGCGTTGTTGACTGAGTCAACCGCCAATAAATCTAGCGCTTTTTTATGCTCATCACCGCTCAATTCGCGTGATAGCACATAGACTTGCTGAGTCGTTATTTGACTGACATTTAGCTCGGTTTTTTGCTGGAACTGACTGATGAGTTGCTGCGTCTGAAAATCGGTAAGAAACGGTTGTCCGGCGATGGTCATCATAAAGGCATAATCCGTAAGATCAAGGCATCTCTGCCATGCAAAGTAAATGGTCTGCGTATTATAACAAGAAGCCCTATAAGAAGCAGGTCTAAACCAAGATAAATTGCCTTTAACGACTATAAATTGACTGGAAATTCAATGGTAAATATATTTTCTATACGGGATCTTTCTATAGCAGCAAGCTTTCGCTTCGTTCGTCACATTTTTTACTTAATCTTTATATACCTTACAAACACTCACATCGCATTACGGTCAAACTATATAACTGCATGGGTGTCTATCGTTATTCTACATGCAGTCCAAAAGAAAATAATTAAAAGAGCAGCAGCAATACCTCACTATAACTTTAATAATCTAAGAATTTTAATAAACTAAGGATACCTTATGAACAAGCAAGAACAACTCGACAAAATCCAAGATGTGATTAAAGATGTAAAATTTGCCATGATGAGCACCGTCAACAGCAAAGGCGATGTCCATGCTTGGCCGATGACGACCAGCGAAACCAGCATTGATACCAAAGAAATTTGGTTTATCGGTGATAAAACATCAGACGTCGTAAAAGACATTCAAGACAATCCAAAAATCGGTCTTTCTTATGCCTCTGAAGATGAAAAAAATTACGTCTCTGTCAGTGCCAATGCAGAGCTATCAACAGATCAAGACAAATTGGATGAGCTATGGTCACCTGTCTACAATGCATTCTTTGAGCATGGTAAAGAAGATCCAAACGTACAATTGATCAAAGTCGTCCCGCATGGCGTCGAGTGCTGGTTGAGCGGAAGCTCTACTGTCAATATGTTCAAAATGGCAGCCGCGGCGCTACAAGACGGTAAAACTGCTGAAGGCATGGGTGAACAGTTCTCAGTGTCTCTATAGTTCAGTGCCTGTTTAGTAGAAAACAATAGAATATAAAAAAACATTCTACGATAAAAATTATTCATTCAAAGCGTCAATAGGCAGTGGTTTATTGGCGCTTTTTATAACTTAAAATTGGCTGATTGCATTTATGAAACTACGTTAAATACGTCATAGTTAAATACGGCATGGCTAAAGGCGGTATTACAAACCTTCACAGCGTATTACACACTGCCTGTATAGTTTTATTAGATGATTTGGCTATATTGAATTGATCATTAAACACACTAAAACTTTAAATAGTAAAGGATAACTATTATGAATAAACAACAACAGATGGATACCATTCAAGCAATGGTAAAAGACATTAAATATACGATGATGACCACGCGTACTCATGAAGATCATCTGCATTCTTGTCCGATGAATACGACCGAAACCAGTATTGGTGCCAAAGAGATTTGGTTTATCGGTCATAGTCCTTCTGAAACGGTCGATAACATTAAGAACGATCCACAAGTGAATTTGGCTTACGTCAGTCAGGATGATAAGAACTACTTGTCGATCACGGGCAAGGCTGAGCTGGTAGAAGATAAAGAAAAACTGGATGAGCTGTGGTCAGTGACGTACAACGCGTACTTTGAGCAAGGCAAAGAAGATCCAAAGGTTCAGCTGATCAAAGTTACGCCTCATGGCGCGGAATATTGGGCGAATGGCAATGCCATTACCAGTGCTGTTAAGATGGCAGCCGCGGCAGTGACCGATACGGCCGTTGAAAAAAGTTTGGGCGAGAATTTCTCGATAGAGCTATAAAGTCTTAATTGTTAAAACGTTAAAAGTAAAACATAAAAAACGCCAGTCGCATTAAGCCACTGGCGTTTTTTATGGTCTGTATTTATAGTTTATGGTCATCATTTATGTGATGGTCTATATTCGTATCTGCTGTTATTCATAACTACTGCGGTGGTTTCGCATAACCCTTGTCTGCTGGGTATGCTTTTGATTGTTTGGATTTAGAAGGATCGTATAGCTCATAAATCACCGTACCAATAACCCCTGTGTTCTCTATAGAACCGCTCGTGGTATTTGCTGCATAGGCGTTATCTGGTTTGCTAAAGATAAAGGAGGCAACCGCACTTTGACTTTTGCGAAAACCTTCAATCACCAAGTCATCATTGGGTTCCAAAACATAACCACGATCATAACGACTGGCGGCACTGCCGTTGAGAACATTTAGGCCATCGACGCTGGCTACAATCTCATAAGTGTTGGCGCTATTATTATGGTACACCAGACGATAGGCTTGACCTGCCTTACCTTGCAAATAGTAATTACCAGCATCGCGATAGAGTGGTAATTTATCATTGTCAGTAACCACTGAGAATTCAACTTTCCCTGCCAATAATGACATGCTATTTACCACACGCCCCTTATAATTTTTATCGGCATACGATACTTGCATCTCCTCAAGAGGCTCATCATTGACACGGCGCAGATCGACAGTGGTAATCGGCGAGTCAACATCATCACCCCACTGTGTACCCAAACGTTCTGATTCAGCAGCATCTTGCATGGCCTCTGCTTGAATACTTGGTACTGATTCTCTCTGTACATTTGGCGCTTGTGAACATCCTGTTAGTAGTGCTAATAACAAAACGGCGGCAACTGACTGTTTCTGATGTAATGCCATATCTACTTCCTTATTTCAATGACATCGGGTCATTTATTACCCAATTCTCTTATCTTTTGTTGGTTATTTTTAGTATATATGAACCGCCCGTACAATCAAAGTAAAATAGAAGGGCTGTCTCACATCGCTCAAAACAGACAACAAAAAACGCCAGTCGCGCAGCGCTACTGGCGTTTTTTAGTGTTTGCTATCGTCGTTTCAGTTTAAAAAATACGAAGATACTTTTATAATTTTATAATCAATATCGTAACCTTAACCACTCTGCTTTAAATAAGGCCATGCGGCTCTTAGATAAATCATCATCGACCACAAGGTCAATATGACGGCGGCAATCATCAGTACATAACCGATGGTTTCAAGCGATTGCCAGTTGAGCAATAATACCGTAATCGCCACCATCTGAAACGTCGTTTTGAGCTTGCCCACATAAGATACCGCTACGCTGGTACTCTTACCCAACTCTGCCATCCATTCGCGCAGTGCTGATACCGCGATTTCGCGAGAAATGATGACGATAGCTGCTATCGCCATAATGATATTGGGATGCCATTGTACTAAGATAATAAGTGCTGCTGCCACCATGAGCTTGTCAGCGACCGGATCTAAAAATCGACCAAAAGCTGAGACGATGTTGAGCTTACGAGCGAAATAACCATCGAGCCAATCGGTAATCGCGGCAATAACAAAGACGCTGGTTAATAATAGGTGACGTAATAAGCTGTCGCTAAAGTCACTCATGCCCACCCGCGCAATTACATTATCTGAGATGGCTGGCATGCCAATCCCCATGGCAGGTGGCCAATAGGCAATCGCTACAAATAGTGGAATCATCAAGATACGCGCAATCGTAAGATTGTTGGGCAAATTAAAAATGCTTTTTTCACTTTGCACGGGTAATGGTTCCTGCTCTGGCGTATGCAAATGTGTACTCTCGGTCATGGCAAACCCAGTTTATGGTGAACATAATAATGCTGCTAGCTTAGCATTTTTCACAGATGCCGTCATGCCCTCTCTGCATCTTCCTTACGGCTGCTATTTTTTTGCGATATTAATGGCTTTTTTATTCAAAGATACAAGGATGCTTACCTGATAATCAGCAAATGAGTGATTGCCTATAATCCCAAACCATCATGACGTCTCAGTGAACGTGGACAAACCGCATAGCTTTCATCCTGATAAACAAATATTGTTGATACAGGTGTATACCAAAAGTTGTAAGCAGATGTAAGAGTTTATTGAAATAAATCAGTTTGGTATTATATTTACTGTAAGAAGAATAAAGTTTCATGCACTTACTTGTAGTTTTACTGCATGATAAGTTTTCCTCAGTCCACAGTCTCCTCCTCCTCTGTGGGCTTTTTTTTGCTTATCATTCAGTGACTGCTTAATATCGATGCCAAAAAAACATAATTGGCTATCCTTGAGGCATAACAGCTTCCACGGCTTTCTCTGCCATCTGATAACAGCTTTCGATATTGCCTTGTCCGCACCAGTCACCACTGACAATCCACTGCTGCTGCTCATCAACCAATATGCCTAATATGTCGTTACTGTCTTTGTTTTGCACCTCCATCATCGTTGCCGCATAACGCCAGCGATGACAGTCAACTTGACTGGGTGCACTGTCAGCAGTCCAATTCAATAGTTGCTGGGCGGCTTGTAATAATTGCGCTTTTACCGCGTCTATATCATCATCGACGTGTGCTTCTGACCAGTCATTACGGGCATGAATGGTGATACTCGGCAGCAATTCATCATGAGCAGGCTTTTGGTGTTCGATAAATACTCTATCTAGTATTGAGTCACTCACATAAGCCACGTCCCAATTGGCTGTGGCTTGATTGTTCAACATTTTCGGCAATTGCTGTTCATCATCCCAGCCCAGCATCAAGGTATAGCAAGCCAGCATTTGGGGTTTAAGGATGTCCGTTTGCCGTGCAAACCCACTGTCTGCCATGAGCTCTATCGCCTGACCATTCGGTGCGGTACAAATCACCCAATCAAACCAACCAAGACTGGTGCCAGTCTCATCAAACAACTCAGTTTTTTTATCGACTTGGGTTGACGCGTATTGAGCCAATGGAGCAACACGAGTCTTAAACTGTATGGTCGTATGCGTCAATTCATCGGCTAATGCTCGTCCCCAACTGGTCATTTTTGGGGTGCTGATGTAGCGAGCTTGCCTCGTATTCCATTGCTCTTTATTTTCGATATCAGGCAAACCCGCGCTATGATTCATGGGTGTCATATGAACCACGCGCGCACACCATGGCTGTAATAATCCTGTCTCTAACCACGGCGTAATAAACTGCTGAAACTGCGCGGTCTTGGCAGTAAAAAACTGCGCCCCAAACGCCCATTGCCAATTTTTCTTCTTATTATCAGCCTGAGTATCCGTACGATAACGAGTCGCCAAACGTCCCACACTGCGAGACTTTTCAAAAATAGTAATGTGGGGATTGCATGATTGCTGTTGGCTTTGGTCTTGATTGAATGCACGCTCTAGTAATGTCGCGGTAAACAGCCCAGTTAGCCCTCCACCAATGATGGCAATGTTCAATGATGCGAGGTCAGCAGACTGCGAAGAATGGTTGGTCATAATGACGCTAAGCCTTGTATTTGGTAAGAGATTGGATTGGTCACAATATAGTCAAATCCCTTTAAAAATAATATCGTGCTGCTAGGATAACTTTTTGCAGATGGTTTTTTTAACTAATAGTGAACCTTCAAAACCGCCTGATAGCAATACTTTCTACATAAAAAACCATGCTATAGTCGATACAGAATAAGATGGATACATAATATTATAAGGCGAGACTGGTACAAATTTTTCTTGCTTGCTGTGCCTTCGCAGACAGAGGCTACAAAAAATTTATCCCAGACTCGCCGACTCTCTTTTTACATTGACCATGCTAGACATGGTTTTTTTTGACGACATTGACCGATCAAAGTTGCCGCTTATGCTTTACGCTCGGCTTTGACCGCCTCGACCAATGTATTAATCACTGAACTATCAGCAAGTGTGGATAAATCACCCAATCCAACGTATTGCCCTGCGGCAAGATTGCGTAAGATACGGCGCATGATTTTGCCAGAGCGAGTTTTTGGCAGCGCATCGACAATGTAGATCGTGTCTAAATTGGCAATCGGACCAATCTCAGCACGCACATGGCGATTCAGCTCCGCTTTCAATGATGCTGTTTCTTCTTCACCCGATTTTAGGATAATAAACGCACAAATACCTGTCCCGCGAATCTCGTGCGGCATACCGACAATCGCTGCCTCAGCCGTGGCAGGATGAGCAACCACCGAACTCTCAATCTCGGCAGTCCCCAAACGGTGGCCTGAAACGTTGAGCACATCATCGACACGCCCAGTAATCCAGTAATGACCCTCCTCATCACGCTGCGCGCCATCACCTGTAAAGTAATAGCCAGGATACTCACTAAAGTACGTGGTCAAAAAGCGCGCATGATCATTATAAATCGTACGCATTTGCCCCGGCCAGCTACTATTAATCGCCAAATTTCCTTCAGCAGCGCCGTCTAGGATGTCACCATCCTTATCTATAATTTCTGGTTTGATACCATATAGAGGATTCATTGCCGCGCCCGGTTTCAGAGCAATAGCGCCGGGTATCGGTGCCATTAAGATACCACCCGTCTCGGTCTGCCACCATGTATCAACGATAGGACAACGACCTGCTCCAACGACATGATAATACCAATCCCATGCTTCTGGATTGATTGGCTCTCCGACCGATCCAAGTAAGCGTAGGCTTGAGCGCTTCGACTCACGCACAAAGGCATCACCCTCCTTCATCATCGCGCGAATCGCTGTCGGTGCAGTGTATAAAATTGTCACATCGTGCTTATCAATAATATGACCAATACGTGCCCACGTCGGATATTCTGGCACACCTTCAAACATCAGGGTTGTCGTGCCGTTGGCAAGTGGCGCATAGGTTGAATACGTATGACCTGTAATCCAGCCCACGTCCGCTGTACACCAATAAATGTCATCGTCTTTGATATCGAAGACATCTCGAAACGTTGATAAGGCGTAAGTGATATAGCCACCAGTCGTGTGCACCACGCCTTTTGGCTTGCCAGTAGAACCAGAGGTATATAATAAAAACAGGGGATCTTCGGCATTCATGATCTCAGGCTCACAATGGGCTGACTCACCATCTACCAAACTATGATACCAAACATCACGGCGACCACTCATAGGAACAGAATTACCCGTACGATGGACGACAATGACGTTGGTAACGCTATCTGTACCATCCATATCTAAGGCCCGATCGACATTGGCTTTGAGCGGTGTCCGCTTATTACCCCGTATGCCTTCATCGGCAGTAATGACAATTTTTGAGCGGCTGTCTATCAAGCGGTTGCCCAAACTCTCAGCAGAAAAACCGCCAAAAACCACTGAATGCACAGCGCCAATACGGGCACAAGCCAGCATCGCAATCATCGCTTCAGGTATCATCGGCATATATAGCGTCACGCGATCGCCTTTCTCAACCCCAAGCTTGCGCATTGAGTTGCCCAAACGGCAGACCGCTTCGTATAATTCTTTAAACGAGATAATCTTATGTAATGAGGGATGGTCGCCTTCCCAAATGATGGCAGGCTTATAAGGATTTTTTTTGAGATGTCTATCGAGACAATTAACAGAGATATTTAATTCACCATCTTCGAACCACTTGATGCGAAAGTCGTCTAAATCATAATTAACGTCACTGATTTTGGTGGGTTTTTTTATCCAATCAATCAATTCGGCACGTTTCGCCCAAAAAGCGTCATTGGACTCAGGGGACTCAATCGACTGCCGATAATCTTTGGTGTATTGTTCGACGGTGGTGTTGGCAGCGGCGATGAATTCGGCGGCAATAGGAAATGATTTCTGTGTCATAGTATCCATCCTTTTTAATTATTATTATCTGTAGCAAAACCGTCGATAATGACTGTCCGTACAGGCAATAAGCGTCATCTTCCATAACGTTTAACACTTTCTATAATATTTAACACTTTCTATAACATCTAACACTTAGCAATAGTTTGACAAATAAGCAGGACGGTTGCAAGGCATCAACTGCCAAACATAACAATTTCACTGTACAGCGGTATAATTAAGAATTGCCATCGTTATGATATTTAGTCCTTGTAACCTGAGATGAAATATGGACAATGGCTATGGTCAAAACAGCTTAATTAATCTATCTATCTATCAGTCAGTCAGTCAGTCAGTCAGTCAGACGTGTAGTTGATTCTAAATAAAACAGATACATGATATTGCAACGCGGAACTGGTATAAACTTTTCTGGCTTCTTATTCCCTTTTAGTTGTCCCCTTTTATATTTATAATTTTATGAGATCACAATGAGTAATCACCGTCACGCACAACCCCAAACTCACTATGATGTCATCATCATCGGCGCAGGCGCGTCAGGGTTATATTGTGCGCTTACTGCGGGTCGCCGTGGTCGCCGCGTACTGGTATTAGATCACGCCAATAAAGCCGGTAAAAAAATCCTGATGTCAGGCGGTGGTCGTTGTAATTTCACCAATTACGTCGTCGAGCCTGAGCATTTTATTGGTACTAATCCTCATTTTTGTAAATCTGCGCTAAGCCGCTATCCCAGTTGGGAATTTATTGGCATGGTTGAGGCACACAAAATTCCTTATCACGAGCGTGAGCACGGTCAGCTGTTTTGTGATGATTCTGCCCAAGACATCTTGACCATGCTCCTTGATGAATGTACCGCAGCAGGGGTACAAGTACGTTTGAACACACAAATTGAAGCCGTCCAAACTGTCCAGCAAGACACCTCTGCTCGCTTTCAATTAACGACCAGTAAAGTGCTCAATAAAAAGGATATCGCTAGTGACGTTAAGTCTTCACAAGCGCACTACAGCTGTGAGTCGTTGGTGGTGGCCACGGGTGGATTGTCTATCCCAACGATGGGTGCAAGCGGTTTGGGTTACGAGCTGGCACAGCAGTTTGGTCACACACTGATTGCCACCGATGCGAGCTTGGTTCCTTTTACCTTTACTGATAAAACAGGCGAGCTGATTCGCGCCTTGGCCGGTATTAGTCTGCCCGTCATTGCCAGTAATGAGCGCATTACTTTTAAATTGCCCGTGTTATTTACCCATCGCGGACTCTCTGGCCCTGCCATGCTGCAACTATCAAACTATTGGCACACAGGCGAGACCATCAGTATGAATCTGCTACCAGAGACCGACGTGACGGCGTTATTGCTTGCGCGTAAAAAATCGCACCCAAAGCAACTGATTCGGACGGTACTGGCAGACAGCACGGACAATGCATTACCCAAAAAACTACTGGCAGCACTGCAAACGCATTTATGGGACGATATCAAAGACACTGAACTTGCCAATATAAAAGATGAGCGGCTGATTGAGTTGGGTACTGCGCTTAACAGTTGGCGACTCAAACCCTCTGGTACAGAAGGCTATCGCACGGCTGAGGTGACTCGCGGTGGCATAAAGACCGATGAGGTCTCCTCCAAGACCATGCAGAGCAATTTGCAAGATGGCTTGTACTTTATCGGTGAGGTGCTCGATGTCACTGGCTGGCTTGGCGGTTACAACTTTCAATGGGCTTGGGCAAGTGGTTTTGTCTGCGGTGAGGTTGTCTAACCGTCGATAGAGTTTTAAGCATTGGGCATTGGGCAGTTACAGTTAGGTCAATATAAACAGGGGCTGCGAAAATTTGTACCAGTCCCACGTCATGATATTGCGTCTCGATTTTATTTAGTATCGACTATATACAAAACATAAGTCCGTTTTATTGTAGAATGATTGAACGGTATTTTGTTTACTAGGGCGTGTTTGATATTCACAAATAGTCTCCGGCAGTGCCATGGTTGAATGTTCAAACACGCTCTAATATTTATGTTACTTAGAATTGCGAGGTAATACATGCGCCCTATTAAAAACATTCATGGTGATAAAGCGCCACACTGGGTGGGTGATGGTTTTTATGTAAAAACCCTAATCAATCATCTAGAAGATAATTCCAACTTTAACTATAGCCATACCGATCCGTTTTTGTTATTCGATTATGGCAATCCAACGACCTTTGCGCCCAACCCCGAGTATAAGTCACAGCCACATGGGATTGGACAGCATCCACATAAAGGCTTTGAAACCGTCACCATTGCTTATTCAGGTGAAATCAGTCACGCAGACTCAACGGGTGGACGCGGCGATATTTTAGAAGGGGATGTGCAGTGGATGACCGCAGGGCGCGGCATCTTGCACGAGGAGTTTCACTCAGAAGCATTTGGTCAGCGCGGCGGCGTTTTTAGTATGGTGCAATTGTGGGTGAATCTGCCGAGCGCGCACAAGCTTACTGAGCCAAAATATCAATCCATCAAACGCTCTGAGATGCCTATCGTCGAATTAATAGATCATGACGACACTCACAATCAGACTGCTATCGGTAAAGTCGCTATCATCGCAGGCGAGTGGCAAGGTGTACTCGGCGCTGCTAGTACGTTCACGCCCATTAATTTATGGGATATCGAACTACATGCAGCAGGATCGACGACGCTGCCCGTTCCCAGCAGCCATAATGTCTTACTGCTGGTACAAGAAGGCAATCTATTGGTCAATGGCACACCCGTTAGTGCAGGTAATTTGATTCAATTCGCCGCGCCCTCCCAAAGCAGTATAGGCGATCAGTCTGAGCAAACGTCTGACGCTTCTACTTCTTCTACCGATATGATTTCTACCGACACGATTGAACTACAGTATCCAATGCCTACAGATAATACAGAGACGCAAGCGCCTATCAAACTACTGCTGTTAAGCGGCGAGCCGATTGGTGAGCCAGTGGCAGGTCATGGGCCTTTTGTGATGAACACTCAAGAAGAGTTGCGCCAAACGTTTCGTGATTATCAAACCGGTTATTTTGGTCAATGACACCTGTTGCTACAAAAAAATCCCCCTGACTCTCTCAGTCAGGGGGATTTTTTAATTCACGGTTTATCTATTAACCATAATATAGTCAGTGAACAGTAATATCGATACAACACGTACTGCTGGTGCAACTTTTTCTTGCTTGCTGTGCCTTCGCAGCTCGATGCTACAAAAAATTTACACCAGCAATACTGTAGCGACTTTAAAGTATGTCAACTATATCTGACGGATAAATGCTTACGCTTGATCCAAAAACGGATAATCTGTATAGCCTTCCGTGCCACCACCATAAAAAGACTCTGGATGTTGCTCGTTAAGCGCCGCACCTTTTTGGATACGTTCAGCCAAATCAGGATTGGCAATATAATCACGGCCAAACGCAACTGCATCGATATAACCGGCCTTGACGTTTTTCTCTGCTTTTTCAGCCGTATAACCACCAGCCGCGATAATTAAGTTATCAAAAGCATCACGAACGTTTTGACGGAATTCGTCATTATAAGGCGTGCCACCTGCCCAATCTGGCTCAGACAGATGCAAATACATCAATCCGCGTTTATTGATCTGCTCGATCATCCAAATGTTTTCGTCTTCATTGTAGCCCGCTTCTACATTGTTAAATGTACCAAGTGGTGAAATACGAATACCGACATGATCGGCATCCCAAGCATCCACACAAGCATCGATGACATCCAGCGTCAAGCGCGCGCGGTTTTCACGGCTACCGCCATACTCATCATCACGCTGGTTGGTTTGCTCAACCCAAAACTGATGCAGTAGATACCCGTGAGCGCCATGAATCTCTACCCCATCAAATCCTGCTTCTTTGGCGTTTTTGGTGGCTTGAGCAAAGTCAGCAATCACTTGCTTGATCTCATCAAGGGTGGCTGGACGTGGCGGCGTGGCGTCAACACGGATGGCTTGATTGTCGCTATCACGCAATGAAGTCCGTATACCCACATCGATATCAGAGGCAGAAATGGGTGCTTTGCCGTCAGGCTGTACGCTTTCGTGCGATACCAGACCTGTATGCCACAACTGCACCACTATCTTGCTACCTTTGGCATGGACATTATCAACGATGGTTTTCCATGCAGTAATTTGATCTTGCGTGTGAATACCTGGCGCGCCAGCATATCCTTTTGCTTGAAACGAAACCTGTGTCGCCTCAGTAATTACCAATCCAGAACCCGCGCGCTGTGAGTAATACTCGCCAGCAAGTGCGGTCGGTACATCGCCTGGTTCAATCGAACGCAGACGAGTCAATGGTGCCATGATGATACGGTTTTTGAGGGTTTGTGTGCCCATTTTCACGGGTTCAAATAAATTATCGTGTGCCATAAAGAATCCTGTTCTTTCCAATTATAAAAATTATTTGTCATCAAAAAATATATTAAAAATGCTGATAAAAGCATAGGTAAATACGCTTTCATTGGTTTTCTTTATAAGGGATAGATGAGGTTATTCAAGGAAAATTTACAAACAAAAAGACCGATACGGCATGATATCGGTATTGATAATACTCATTATTCAAGTTCTCTTATCAGGATATTAAGCGAATGACTTTAATGAAAACGGTAGATATAGTCAGGTCAATATAAAAGAGAGTCAGCGAGACTGGGATAATTTTTTTTAAATTATGACTTAAACATTTTTTTGATAGAGATTTCTAAAGACAAATACGTGCCAAACAATATCACCACCGAGCCAATAATTGCTGGCGTATCCAAAGCCTCACCAAGCAACAGATAACCCAAAATAATCGCAAAAATAGGAATGACTAACGTAATACTGGTCGCTCGCATCGGTCCGATACTTTTAATCAGCTGATTCATAAAAATCAGAGCGATGGCCGTCGAAAACACGCCAATACAAATGACAGAAACCCACGCCGTCACACTGATGCTCTTGCCATAAGGAAATTCGTACAGCGCAATCGGCAGCATGATGACACTGGCAATGATGAGCGAACCTGCGGTGATCGCCACTGGTGAAACGTTGTCCAAATAATTTCTGGTAATGTTTGCCCCAACCGCATACCCAACGCACGCCAGTAATGCGTAGCCCATCGGCAATAACCCAGACCCAGACGTGGCGCCCTGCTCGCCAAATAAGTTTTCACTCATCAAAATCACCACACCAACCACACCAATTACCAAGCCCAAAATCTGCTTTTTTGACAATCGATCTTTAAAGAATGTACTGGCGATAAAGCCACTCATCATGGGGACTGATGCATTAAGCACTGCCAGTACGCCAGCGTTTACTGAACGCGCCGAAAAAGAAAATAGGATAAATGGCACAGCCGCAGAAAACAGTCCGACCAGCGTCAGCACTTTCCAGTTTTCGCGAATGCCTTGTCTGTTTTTCTTTTTTAACAACACAAAAACCAACATGGTGAGTCCGGCCAATACCACGCGCAGGCTGGCAAAGGCGAGTGAGCCAAACTCAGGCACACCAATGCGATAAAAGATAAAAGACAGCGACCACATAAAGGACAGTGTAATAAAAATAATGAGGTCGCGGTTGGTCATGGATTGATCCTATCAAGCGTTGGACGGCACTGGCATATTTATCAAAATGCTCAGTCGTAAAAAATGGCGGGAAAGTAAAAAACCTCGATGATAACTTTTTACTCGCTCAATGGGTGTTGTATTTTTTGTATTTATAGAGATTTTTATGACATTCAAATGTCTCAAACAATCTCACCAGATAATAATTGAGTTTTAAAGTCGCATCGGTAAGAATGGTTGCACCCAATTTACAAGCCTATTTATAAAACTTAAACACATGTTAAAAAGGAAAAAAATGAACCTGCGCATATTAAAGTCTGCCGTGACCAACCCTTGGTTTAACCTCGCGACCGAGGATTGGATATTCCAAGCATTAGACGCCGATTCACACACCCTATTCTTATGGCGAAATTCTGAGACCGTAGTCATCGGGCGCTCACAAAATCCATGGGTAGAATGCAAAATTGATGAAATGCAAGCGGACGATATCTTTTTGGCGCGTCGTCAGAGTGGCGGTGGTGCGGTTTTTCATGATTTGGGCAACACCAACTTTACCTTTTTATCGCCAAAAGACAGCTACGATCAAGAAGCAAATTTTACCATCATTATCAATGCGCTAAAAAAATTGGGCATAGATGCTGAGCTGTCTGGACGCAACGACATGCAAGTGGGCGACCGCAAGATATCAGGCAGTGCTTTCAAACATACAGCCGATCGCAGCTTTCACCACGGCACATTATTAGTAAATGCCAACATGCAAAAGCTGGGCGATTACCTCAATCCGCATCCACTAAAACTCAAAGCCAAAGGCATAAAATCTGTGCGCGCTCGCGTCGCTAACTTGGTTGAGTTCAATGAAACCATCAATCACGAGACGTTATCTGAGGCCATTATCGACGCGTTCTGTGAGTATTATGGCGATACTGCGCCAGTAGAAGAGTTGGATGAAGCCAGCCTTGCCAAGCAGCCGACGCTCAATAAATACTATGAGCAAATGGCAGACTGGGACTGGCGCTTTGGCAAAACCCCTGAGTTCAGTCATCACATTGAGACGCGTTTTGATTGGGGCATTATCGATTTGCATCTTGATGTAAAGCAAGCAGTGATTCGCGATGTGGTCATATTCTCTGATGCGTTAAATGTTGAATTGATTGAGCTGTTAAAAGACACGCTGACGGGGATTAAATACAACAAAAATGATGTGAAATTGGCGCTTGATAAGTTAAAAGAAGCTCAACCAGAGTTGGCAACGCAAATCGGCAATGTGTCTGATTGGTTGACTGATGAAATGCAAGGTTAGATTTTTGCTTATTATTGCTACTGAGCAAAATAGTCAGATATTTATTATTATCAATACTTACCATGCTTTTAATCTCAATATAGATCAAGCCTGCCATACAAACCGCACCTTTAAATGAACTTAAGTTTGATATTTAATGCTTTAGCCCTCTATAATGTCCTGCACATAAGAGTCGCTATAAGAATCTAAACTTTGGACAGTTAAGCAAGGTGGCAACATGGCAGCCTATATCACCGTTGGCGCAAAGACCTCTCATGGTGGGACAGTAATCACTGGCTCACCGCACACCTCTCATAATGGCATCCCTGTTGCTCGCAAGGGCGATAAAGTCATGTGCAAAAAATGTAAAAAGGTGACCACTATTGTTAGTGGTGATCCATCATTTATTGTTGATGGCGCGCCTATTGCCCGTGGCGGTGATATCACCAGCTGCGGCGCGAAGCTTATTGCGATTCAGCAGGCGTTTGCGGAGTCGGATTTTGATGTAGGAAGTATTGCGCAGGCTGCGCCTTTGGTGTTTCCTAAGTCGGATGTGAGTAATTCGTTTAGTAATAGCTTTGCAAGCACTAAAGGCTTGACACCCAGCAACGAGCCTACAAAACCTACAAAACCTACAAAACCTACAAAACCTACAAAACCTACAAAACCTACAAAACCTACAAAACCTACAAAACCTACAAAACCTACAGGATATAACGCAGATGGAACTAAGCAAACTCAGAAACAAATTAATGATGCTTGGATTGCATACTACGATCATAAGAACAAGGTCAAAGCTGAAGCTTTAACCAAACAAAATAAAGAAGATAGAGGTCTTGTTGATAAAACATTAGATTTCTTCGGTTTTGGTAATGATGATCAAACAGACAACGTTACTAATGCTGGCAGTAAAGGCGATACTAAGCTGATTAAGGATTATGAAAATCCTATGAAGAAAGTTCGAGATGGATGGAAAGGTGAGCTTGCTGATGGTGGTAAACAAGCTATTGGTAAACTGGATAATGCGGGCCGACAAGTATATGCTCCGTACGATGCAGGACGAACTACTATCGATTCTATTATAAACAAAGATACTGATGCTCTGAAAAATCAAGCAGTTGGTAAAGCTACGGAGACGGGAAAAAGTAAAGTTATAGACAAGGCTAAGGACTTTGCACCTAAACCAGTTCGGAAAGTATGGAACGTTTATGATGATTATAATGCAGTAAAAGAGAAAGGAAATGATATTAAGGATGCGATACCAAAAGATGAGTAAAAATATTGTATCAATTACAGCCCTCACAATTTTACTATCAATTACGACTATAGGTTGTACAGCTTCTGATTCTGTGACTACAAATTCTGTCGATATGTCTGAAGAAATTCCTTTAGTTTCGTTCGGTACAATACATTCAGAAAAAGAGATTGCGAAACTTACCAAGTTATTAGAGGAAGTCGAAAACTTAAAACGTTTTCAGTTGGAATGTGACAAAAGTAATATAGCGCAGTCTTGTTATTATTACGCATCATATTATGATTTGATAGAAAAAAATCCTAAAAAATCATACATGTATCATAAAAAATCATTTGACTTGGGCATCAAACAATCCGGTTATTTTGTAGGTGCTCTTCAAATAAACTCTCCAAAGCTGTTCACCGTTGACAGGCGCTTAAGTATAGACGAAAGCATTGATTATTTAGAACAGGCATTTGAAGCAGGCTCTCCTGATGCCACTAGATTTTTGATGATGATTTATCGAGATCCAGAGCTTGATCGCATCAATTTTGAAAAAGCGGAATACTATAACAAGATCGCTATTAAACAAAATGTGAGAACATCTAAAGCTTTATTAGCATCTTTATATACTCATCATATGCAGGATAAAACTAAGGGCGATAAAAGTATTGAACTGTATAGTGAAGACTTAATGCTAGAGAAAAACTGGGAGTCAGCGTTAGCGCTTATGAATATTTATTTATATCCAGAAGAATTTGGAGCCAATCTTGAGCCTAATATTGTTAAAGCTTTGGCTTATGCTTATGTCAGTAGTAATTTACGTGATGGACGCTATGAGGATAATTTTAATAGTGTCGACACCAGATTTGTCGAAGCGATGCAGAAGGAGTTACCTTATGAAACGTTAGAACAAGCAAAGGCGCTTTTTTTAGAATTGATGACTAAAATGGATAGTGAGCAGGTAGGAAAATAATCAGTGAAAATAAGAGGTAAAGAATATAAGTTATCTGATATTTCACTTATTGCATTCGTTGTTATTTTATTTGTATGGACTATAGACTTAGAACCAAATAAAGAGCTTGAAATATATCAACAAGAATTAGTTGCGAAGGAAGGTTGGTTAATATCTCAATTAAATGATATCGCCAATTTTATTAACTTTAACAATAGTGAATATGATTATATTAATCGAGAGGTTTGGTTCACTGCTTGGTATGTTAGTCCCGAGTTTGACAAGAATAAACTGTTACATTTACATAGCTTTCTTCTCAAGGAAGGCTGGATAGATATGACTGATAAAATTGACAAAAACGATTATATAGCTAATACCTCAAGTAGATCTGATAAAACAGCTAAACGTGTTCGCATCCTATGCAAAGATAAAGCTACCATTTTTATGTATATGACCAACATGCAAAATGACTATGAATATGAGTCTTTTGAAGCACGTACTTTAGTAGACTTACTATATGACTATAGTTTACCTTGCTATGACTTAAATGAAAAAAAATATGATAATCCTAGTGCTATAGAATTAAATAATTAATATTATTCCCTAGAACTTAATAGCTATAACAATTAACAAAAGGATTTTTGATGTATCAAAGACGAAATACGCCTTTAATTCAGTCTTTACTACTAGCTACGGTGCTATCCAGTAGCTTAATAACTTCTGCTTGTTCAGCGGAGTCTTCAAACACACCTATATTATCTAATCAAAGCACCCCTACTGAAATATACAAACTCGGGCTAGCCTACTACGAAGGTGACTCAGTCCCTGAAGATGATGACACAGCTTTTGAATTATTTCAAAAAGCTGCTGATCAAGGCTACGCACCTGCTAAACATTATCTAGGTATTATGTATTATGAAGGTTTGGGCGTAGATCAAAATTATCAAAAAGCATTTGAATGGGTTAAGCAAGCTGCTAACCAAGGAGATTCTGATGCTCAATTTGATTTAGGTGTTATGTACCACGAAGGTATTGCTGTTAAGCAAGATGATTTCAAAAAATTTGAATGGTTTCAAAAATCTGCTAACCAAGGAGATTCTGATGCTCAATATCGTATAGGCATCATGTATTATGAAGGTAGTGGTGTTGAGCAAAATTACCAAAAAGCAATGGAGTGGTATATATTAGCTGCTGACAATGGATCTTTTGATGCTCAAAACAATATTGGCAATCTTTATGAAAACGGCTACGGCGTGACGCAAAGCTATACCAAAGCATTGGATTGGTACAAAAAAGCCGCCACTCAAGATCTGGATTTAGCACAACTTAATATCGGTGGTCTCTACGAAAACGGCTACGGTATACAGCAAGACTATGACAAAGCGTTTGAGTGGTACAAAAAGGCCGCTGATCAAGGCAATCAACAAGCCAGCAATCGAATTGGTAGATTGGTCATGAACGATAAAATCGATGATAAAGACATCACTATCTTTAGCACTCAAGAAACGGAGCTTACATTGGGTGATATTGAGGATACTTCAGAGAATTGAGAAGATATTAATAACGATAGAAACTAGATTTCAGTAGGCATTGCCTATTAGAATCTGCTATGTAATAAAAAAATATAAAATGTTAAAAAAATCCATCCTAACAATAGTTATGTTTCTTATTTTATTACTCTTTAATAATAAGATATATCAACCTCCAATCCTAGGTAAGTTAAAGCTGAGATATATCTCTAGCGAAAACTACCAATTGACTTACAAGGGTGAAAAACTGGCAGGCAAAGTTACAGCCGTTGATAGCTGGTATGTACAAAACCCTTATGTTTATGGCTCAACCACAGACTTTGAGACATCAACAGGCGATGACATAATTTATTTTTTTATTAATGTGTGTGACGGAAATAAATTCCAAACGAACAACTTTATGGAATTTAAAAGTTATCTGGATGGCAAACAAATACCAGAAAAAAGAAGAAACTGGATGAGTGGTGATAATGCCATAGACATCAAAAGAGCTGAATACTCCTCAAATATCGACTGTGATAAATATCAATAATATAACAGCCTATCTATCACGACATTTTATAATCCCAACCATGCTAATAGCTTAATAAAAAAATTAGCATGTATTGCGTTGAAAATTATTGATCAAAAAATTAATAAGTAATCAAACATACTAGACACCACTTCTGTTAACAGTTTTTCTGAATCTAAGCAGACTCATTAATGCTATAACTCACGCAATCTAAAAAAATCTGGAAATAAGTGAACGTACTGAAAAAGAGTATTATAGTAATTTTTCTAATTTATATTTTCTCAATAGTCTTCAATTTTTTAACAAGTCCACATATCAAAACTATCAACCATACGAATGTGCCAATTAGATTCAATTCGTTACAGTACGTTGATACAGACGGAGAACTAACAGATGAAGCAGTAGATGACTGGAGGTTAACTTACCATATTAAAAAGTCTAATTCTAAAACAATGAATGTCTATAGAAAATATCGTTTCTCAAAAGAAGATATTTATTTTGGTATAGATTACTCCTATGATGGAGACTACTTTACAGAAGACAACAGGAATGACCTTGAAGGTGTGACCTTCACAGAGGAACAAGCATCACCCGAACAATCAGCCTACTGTGCTTTTAAAGTGGACGTTTATCCAAATAGAAAAACGATTGTGACGCCGACTCGGAAATGGGGTTGTATCAACCCTATGTATTACCACAAGTCTTCATTAGAAAATGAGGAATAGACTACACTCCTTTCTCAAGTGCCATGACCTACGATCCAGTTAGTTTGGTAGCTAACTGTGGTATACGAAATTATTTTGAAGGTATTGTATTAGAACGAGAATAAGTGAGCCTAATGTCTTAATTCTCTCAGAATCATCAGAAGCTGAACTGAAGCTCTAATCTAAGAAGCCAAATTTACTAAACCAAAAAAGCGGCAAGAGAATCAATTTTGCCGCTTTGATTTTTAACTTAAACGCTTAAACCTTAAATCCCCGCCGCAACCTCAGCCCCATCACGAATCGCACGTTTGGCATCCAGCTCAGCCGCAAGCTTAGCACCCCCGATTAGATGATATTGCGCGTCTGGTGCATCACCGACATTTGGCATCAGCTCGACGACTGATTCTTGACCGGCACAGACCACGACGCTATCGACGCGTAACAACTGCGTTTGACCTTGGTTATTGGTAATCCAAATACCTTCATTAGTGATTTTATCGTACTGAGCACCCGATACTTGGATAACACCATGCGATTTGACATGAGCGCGATGTACCCAGCCCGACGTTTTATTGAGACCACTACCCAAGCGACCTTTGGTACGCTGTATCAGATAGACTTGGCGAATAGGTTTGATGGCTTCAGGCTTTATCAGACCACCCTCGGTTTGATAATCGGTATCAGCAGTCACGCCCCACTCTTCACGCCACTCGCTAATCGACTGCGCTTTCGGACGATAGCTTGGATCTTTTAGCAACTCAGGGCCTAGCTCATCAAGCGGCTGACCATGTTGGCAGTGAGATATTCACTAACGTCAAAACCAATACCACCAGCACCGATGACGGCAACGGTATCGCCGACTGATTTTTCACCAGAGAGCAATTCAGCATAGCTCATCACTTGTGGCAAATCCGCGCCTTCAAGCTTGCCTGCTAGGCTTCTAGGTACCACACCGGTCGCAACGATGACATGATGGAATTTGGCTTTTTCTAGCATGGCTTTATCGACTTTGGTATTGAGTTTAATCTCAACGCCTAAGTGCTCAAGCTCATTGATATAGTAGCGAATGGTCTCAAAGAATTCTTCTTTACCAGGGATCACTTTGGCGTAGTTAAACTGCCCGCCCAAGATATCTTTTGCTTCAAATAGCGTGACCTCATGACCACGTAGCGCGGCGACGTGCGCCGCTGACATACCGGCGACACCGCCACCGATGACGGCGACTTTTCTAGGTTTTTTGGCTTTCTTATAAACCAATTCCGTCTCGTAGCAGGCTTGCGGATTAACCAGACAGGTTGAGCGTTTATTGTCAAAAGTATGGTCAAGGCAGGCTTGGTTACAAGCGATACAGGTATTGATACGATCGGCTTGACCGTTTTTGGCTTTATTCACCCAATGCGCATCGGCTAAAAATGGACGCGCCATTTGAATCATATCTGCTTGACCACTGGCAACAATTTCTTCTGCGGTTTCTGGCATATTGATACGGTTGGCGGCCATCATTGGGATGCTGATGTGCTTTTTAATTTCAGCGGTGAAATCAACAAAGGCAGCACGCGGTACGCTGGTGACAATCGTCGGCACGCGCGCTTCATGCCAGCCGATACCAGTATTCATAATGGTGACGCCCGCTTCTTCTAGCGCTTTGGCAACAGTGATGACTTCATCCATGACGTTGCCGTCTTTGACCAAATCAATCACCGATAGACGGAATAGCATAATAAAATCTTCACCGGCAGCTTCGCGTACCGCTTTGACCACGTCGACTGCAAACTTCATGCGACCTTGAATATCACCGCCATATTCGTCCGTACGTTTATTGACGTGACGCGATAAAAACTGATTGAGCAAATAACCTTCTGAGCCCATGATTTCGACACCATCATAACCCGCCTGCTTGGCAAGTTTTGCAGAACGAGCATAATCCTTTACCGTTTGCTCAATGTTTTTGATGCTCATCTTACGCGGTTTAAAAGGCGAGATTGGCGATTTAATCGGACTTGATGACACCACAAAAGGGTGATAACCGTAGCGACCACTGTGCAAGATTTGCATGATGATTTTGCTGTCATACTTATGCGCTGCACGAGTGACACGCTGATGATTGATCACGTCAGCTCTGGTGTTCATCGTGCCACCAGCAGGGAGCAACCAGCCTTCACGATTGGGCGAGATACCGCCCGTAATCATCATCGCCACGCCGCCCTTGGCACGCTCTGCAAAATACGCCGCCAGTTTACCGTAATTATAAAAACGGTCTTCGAGTCCCGTATGCATCGAGCCCATTACCAGACGGTTTTTTAGCGTGGTAAAGCCCAAGTCTAGCGGCTCAAATAAATGCGGGTAGTGTTCGTTGGTGCTGGCAGTGTCAATCGAATTGGCAGTACGGCTGGCGGTCATATCATTTTCCTTATGAAGCGGTTGTAAGACTAAACATGCGATAGGAGTTAGCGTTACTGTCATCGTAACACAACGCCATTATTCTCAGCTACGCAGACAAGCGACTGATGAGTGAGCACTATGTTCGTCAGACTACTTGCTCTATAGTCGGTGAAAAGCAATATCGATACAAAACGTACTGCTGATGCAAATTTTTCTTGCTTGCTGTGCCTGCGCAGACAGAGGCTGCAAAAAATTTACACCAGCAATACTGTAGCGACTTTAAAGTATGTCAACTATAGGTAGCAAATCGCAGCATTACCCAAGCTTAGGCTCAAACCACTGATAAATCAACATACCCATTACCATCGCTGGGATAAATACATATGCTTGCCACTGCCCTGTCCCTAACAGCACAATACCTGGTCCTGGGCAAATACCGACCAGCCCCCAGCCAATACCAAACAGCATCGCGCCGATAAGCAGTTTTTTATTGATGGTGGTTTTGCTTGGCAGATCAATTGACGTACCAATCCAGCTACTTTGTTGACGCTTGGCCAGCTGTACGCCAACAATCGCAACCATTAAGCCGCCACCCATTACCAGCGCAAGAGAAATATCCCACGTGCCAAAAACATCCAAAAACCCTTGCACTTTTACAGGATCAGTCATACCCGATATCAGCAGTCCAAAGCCGAATAATAATCCCGCCAGTAATCCAATTATATTTTTTAGCATTGCTCTGTCTCACTATGGTCTTGTGTGAATAGTACTAAACGCCGTCTGCGCAACGTGCGGCTATGCCCTTCAAATTAATCCTAAGACCTGCCGACCAATATAGACGGTCACGATACCAAATAACATAAAGGTCACCGTCGCTGCCATCGAGCGTGGTGACAGTCGCGCATTACCGCAGATGCCATGACCGCTGGTACAGCCTGAGCCTAGACGCGTACCAAAACCGACCAGCAGTCCTGCCCCAATGAGCAATGGCAAAGACGTACTAATCTCTACATCAGGTAACGGTCTGACCAAACCATATAACAATGGCGAGACGACAAGACCCAGTATAAATAGTACCTGCCACATCTCCACTCGTTTGGGCTTAAGCAAACTTGAGAAAATACCACTAATACCAGCAATACGGCCGATACCCAGCAGCAGTATGACCGTCGCGACGCCCAGTATCAGACCACCGACTAAGGAGATTGGGGTAAATGCTTGCCAGTCTATTTCTATACTCATGACATGTACCTAAACGGATGATGATTAAAAGTAGATTTGTTATTCATTTTATATTAATACATTATATTATAAAATATAATGAAAAGGTAAAAAAATACTGAACCCACATCATAATTATATAGGTTCAGTACAATTATATAGGTTCAGTACAATTACATAGGTTCAGTACAATTACATAGGTTCAGTACTTTTCAAGCCAGATACCGCCAATCATGCTTTTTGAATGAGTGCTATTTAGCCAGCACCTCATCAAGCACCGATTCAAAACGCTGTACCGCACCATCCACATCCGTCAGTTTATCAAGACCAAATAGACCCAAACGGAACGTTTTAAAATTATCAGGCTCGCCGACCTTTAAGGGGACACCAGCAGCGATTTGCATGCCAGCTTCAGCAAAAGCACTGCCTTTATGCATATCGTCACGATCGGTATAAGCCACAACCACGCCTGGCGCTTCAAAGCCTTTGGCTGCGACGCTTTCAACGCCTTTATCTGCCAAGATTTTACGGATACGATTGCCCAATTCCCACTGTGCATCACACAGTTTATCGAAGCCAATGTTTTTAGCTTCTAAGATGGTATCGCGGAACTGACGCAAGCTATCTGTCGGCATGGTTGCATGATAAGCATGTCCGCCATTTTCATAAGCACGCATAATGTTTAGCCACTGTTTTAGATCTAGGCTAAAGCTATCAGATTCGGTACTGTCTACTTTTTTGACGGCTGCATCACTTAGCATTACTAAACCCGCGCATGGGGTACTGCTCCAGCCTTTTTGTGGGGCGCTGATAAGGACATCAATGCCCAAATTTTTCATATCCAGCCACACACAACCTGAGGCGATGCAGTCAATAACCAACAGACCGCCCACGCTATGGACAGCGTCACTCAAGGCTTTAATATAATCTGCTGATAAAATAATACCCGATGAGGTTTCAACGTGCGGGGCAAAAACAACGGCGGGCTTGTCTGCTTTGATTGTCGCCACAGCCGTATCGATATCAACTGGCGCAAACGGTTTTGGCAACTCACTATCGTCAGTACGCTGCGCGGTTAACACGGTAGAGGACTTAGCGATTTTGCCTTTTTCCAAAATTTGCGTCCAGCGATAGCTAAACCAGCCATTACGGATAATTAAGCAGTCTTCATTCTGTGCCAATTGCCGCGCAACCGCTTCCATCCCATAAGTCCCAGCACCAGGTACGATCACGACAGCTTCAGCGTTATAGACCGACTTTAAATCGCTAGATAGATCATTCATCACTTGCTGAAAGGCTTTAGACATATGGTTGAGCGCGCGGTCAGTGTAGACCACTGAGTATTCTAATAAGCCGTTTGGATCAATGTCTTGACGTAATGCAGTCATGGAATGCTCCCAGTTAATGGTTAGGTAATTTGATGCTTCTCACGTTTGGTTAGAGAAAAACAGCTGTCTTATATAATGAGTTCAGTATAAAAAAGAGTCAGCGGGACTGGAATGCTTATCTTTAAACAAGAAGTTTCGCGGCCTTTGTCTGCGAAAGCACAGCAAGCGAGAAAATTTTATACCCGTTTAGCATGAAAATATAAGGCATCTGTTTTATTTAGCATCAACTATAACAAAAAATTATCAGCACTTATGATACTCATAACAGTTTGATATTAGCATTGATATTATAGGTTGACAACGATATGTTTATATAACGAGAGAGCGTGGATACCGCGAGGTTTTTAGGATTTAGCAGTGCCTATTTGTGAATTCTATACAGCCCCTAACGACCGCGGTGGGCATCTTGCAATCCTGATACCACAAAATCTAGCAAGTCACTATCCCCTTCTCGAGCAGCTTTGCGCATGAGTTTTGATGGGGCGTGCGTTAATGTCTGAGTCAAGCGATGTGATAACTCAAGGAGAATGTCCTCAGGATTGACGTTGTCCTGCTGCAATTTGGCAATGGACTCATGTAGTAGCTTGTCCACTTGATCATGGGTACGCACGCGATATTGCTGAATGTCTTTACCCACTTGCCGCACTAGAAAACGGCGATCAATCTCAACGACTAATTGGCTCACCAATAGCTCAGCATCCACTGCCGCTTGTCGACGTTGCTCAATATTACCCGCAATGACGTGTTGTAAATCATCGACAGAATACAGATAAACGTCATCTATTCGACTGATCGTGGGGTCAATATCGCGAGGTACGGCCAAATCAATCATCAGCATAGGCTGATAGCGACGACGCTTTAACGCTTGCAACGTCATGTTTTTATCAATCAACATATCCATACTGCCACTACAGCTGCTGACAATATCGGCTTCTGCCAGTATATGCGGTAAGTCTTGTAGTGTTCTGACTTCCACTCGGCGGTCAGGATGACGCAGTTCAGCAGCCAACGCCTCTGCTCTCTCAGGATTGCGGTTACAAATAATAACGCGACCCACCCCAAGTCCAGCGATATGGGTCGCCACCAAGCGATTCATTTCACCTGCCGCGACAATCAGCAAGGTGCGACTGGGTAAGTCATCAAATATTTGCGTGACTAGCTTAGCCGCTGCAAAACTGAGCGATACCGCTTGTGCCCCAACTTTGGTCTCATTACGCACACGCTTTGCTGCCGCAAACACTTGATCGACGATCCAACCGAGCTGATTACTCAACGCTTTTTGATCTTGCGCAAGGTGTACTGAGCGCTTGATTTGCCCAAGTATTTGCGGCTCACCCAATATCATTGAGTCCAGCCCAGCAGCAACTCTGAGCCAATGGGTTAAGGCATGAGTATCACGATGCACATAAAGAAAAGAGTCAATTTCAGTGAGTGACAACTGCTTAAAATTGGCCAGCCATGTTTTAATCTTGACAATGTGAGCGCTGATGACAGCAGCGGAGACATTGGCACTGCTGCTAAATGTCTGACTAGCAACTGCCTGCCCAACTGTTTCTACGCCTTGCGTGTCTATAGACTGCGATTCTAGATTTTGCAACGTTAGGGTCTGCGGGACTAGCGCGTAAATCTCAGTACGATTACAGGTCGACACAATCACACAACCATCAGTGAATGCCTCTAGCTGCTTGAGAGCGACATTCACGTCGTCGCCCACAAGTGCCAAGCGCTCTCGTAGAGCGACTGGTGCAGTTTTGTGATTGACCCCAACGACCACTAATCTCATTATTGATAGACCATAAACATGACGCTCACCTGCCAGCCAAGCTATCTTATTATTTTTAAAAGACAGTTTTTGACGACAGCGCTGAAAGGAAGACCCTAAAAACCGCTTATTATATCATTATTGCCAGCTTTAATTAACACTCACCCATCTATGACGGCTATTTGCTTGTATCTGGGCACGGATTTAACAAATCAACTACCTACATGATTTATAAAACCAATCGTTGAATTTTAGCAAAGGGCAATAGAATTAAGCATAAATTATTCGCTTACTGCCCGCTAACTTGCTATATTTTTATATAATCGATACTAAATAAAATGGATAAACGACATTATGACAAGAGATTGGTACAAATTTTTCTTGCTTGCTGTGCCGTTGCAGACAGAGGCGACAAAAAATTTATCCCTGTCTCGCTGACTCTCTTTTAATGTTGAGCTGACAATAGTGTTCTGACCAACATGTATCATTTATAAATACATCACTGATATAAGATTGCTGCTATTGCCAATATAGCAGTAACACGGGCACTATTGTTTATCACATCGCTCTACTCATATAATGCTTACCATGAGTACTCGTTATCAATATTTGGTTTGAAATGATTAACATATAATTGCTTTATCTGTATTTTATCTATAGATAAAGCAACGGGCGAATGCGGCTATCTATGATTTTTTTTGGATCATTATTTCGATTACAGTTTCGATCTCAACGTGCACATGGCGAGCACTCTAGCCTTCGTGACTTATTAGAGATCGTCATTGAACGGTTGTACCAATATTACAAGCTAACATTATCGTTGGCTGTTTGTCTGTGCCTATCAACACCCGTCCATGCCAGTCATCCGGATGTCTCTCCAAAGACAAATGCTGCCAAAGTATCACTCGCCAGCCAAAGCGACAACACGCTCAATAACAGCGTCGTGACTAGTACACGTGTTTATAAAAGTGCGCCGCAAACAGAGAATGTAGAGAATATTAATGGCTTAGCACCAGCAAGCTTATGGCAACCTGAGCTGAGCGAGCCAAGCTTGTATGCGCTATTGGATGCGGAGTTTGCCGCAGATCGTGGAAACCAACGACGAGCACTGACTATCTATAAGCAGCAATCTTTCAAGAACGATGCGACAGCAGTGTTTGAGAGAGCGCTTAGCCTATCCTTGCGCGTTGATAGGGTTGAGAATTCATTACAGTTTGCCAAATCATGGCAAGACCAAAACCCTGATCACGTACCTGCTTGGTTTTATGTGGCGCATTTAGCCCTACGAGCACATGATTATCTACTCGCTGGTGAAACGCTAAACCGTATTTTGCGTTATGATCCGCGCGCCGACTTAAGTGAAATCCTGATTGGCATCTATCCCAACAATGATGAGGACAAACGCGAACTCCTCGCCGCATTACAGCCCATAGATAGCGAGCAAAACGCCTCGTTGTCGGTCTTAAAAGCAGGTTTGCTTTACCAGTTTAACGAGCCTGAGATTGCCATTGTCCACATCAACCGCGCATTAGAGCGTCAACCGGATTATGTGCCTTTTATTACCTTAAAAGCCGATATATTGCGCAAAATTGTCACGGCTGAAACCGTGATCAATTATGTCAGTCAAGCTCGCCTGCGTAATCCTGATGATAAAAGCCTATATCTATACGAGATTCGCTATTTACTGGATTTAAAGCAAAGCCAAGAAGCATGGCAATTGCTGCTTGAAGCACACAATCGCTTTAGTGATGACGCCGAAATTACCTTGCTAGCGGCATTGGTCAGTTTGGATATTGAAAAATACGAGAGCGCCGATCAGCTGCTCAATATGCTCGCCAAATCTCCATCTTACCTTGATCAGGCCTATTATTATCTTGGTATCAGTGCCGAGCGCCAGCAGCGTTTTGAACAAGCCAAATACTATCTCAATGGTGTCATGCAAGAAGACTTGGTGCTAGAAGCACGCAAAAAAGTGGTGGCCTTTGAATTGCTTAATGACGATGTCGATGCTGCCATCGCCACCCTAGAAAAACTGCGTAAAGACTTTACTGTTTTTGCGCCTGATACGTTTGTGCTACAAGCCGATATTTTATGGCAGCAAAATGAGCCGGAAGAAGCCTTACAACTATTAACGCAGGCGGCACGTCAGTACCCTGACAATGAGCCGTTATTGTTTGCACGCACGCAGTTACTTGACGACCAGAATGATTATATTGTTAAACGAACGTTGCTCAAGCATTTGCAAACACTAGATCCTAGCAATTTGGCTTATCAGCTTAGCTATGCTCAGCTACTGCTGGCCAATGACCATCGCTCTGAACAAGGTTTGGCACTGGCAACGACTATTATGCAAATTCGCTACGATGACCCACGTTATGATAATGAGCTACAGTTACAAGCGCTCAATGTGCTGGCAGGCAGCGCCTTAGCCAACAAAAACTATCAGCAAGTCATCGACTATCTACAGACACCTTATGATGTCTTGCCTACATTACGCTCAGGAACTTTGCTACTGCGCGCTTATCAAGGCCTAGGTGACAATGAAAAAGTCGAAACCTTACTCACAGACTTGCAGCAACGATTTTCATTCGGACAGCACAATATTAATGACCGCATACAATTATATTAATAACGCATATTATACGAGATACAGTATTGAAGTCTTATGATTACAAGGCATGTATGAGAAGCTAACAGCCACGCATAACTGAGTAACAAATAAGATTTAAGCTAGGGCGTGTTTTTATTTTAAAAATGGTCATAAAAATGAGATAAATTGCGGTCAAACAAGGAAAATAGCGCAAATAATATCGGGATATTGATCAGCTATTTGACGATGTTTGGCAAAATTTAACCATTTTTAGGCCATTTAGATATTATCGTTTGAATTGAGAACACGTCCCAGTATCTTTATAAATTTGTCTATTTTTGAGGAAACATCATGTCGGTACTAACCGCTTCGTATAAACCCAATAAGTTAGCCCTATTCACTGCCATGGCCGCAGCGATTGCAATCACTTCTGGTTGTCAGTCATTAAAAACTGGCAGCGCCGCCGCTCAGCCGACTCCCATACAAGGTCAAAACACGGCGCAAAAGCTAGAAAATTTCAATATTACTGGCAAAATTGGCGTCACGACATCTGCTAACGACAGCACAGGCACCCAAGGCGGTAGTGCGTTTTATGCGTGGGGACAAGAAAACGATCGTTTTGCAATTGAACTAATTGGGGCGCTGGGTATCGGTAAAACCAATATCGAATACAATGGGCAAACGGCCACGTTGGTCAGTGAAAAAACAGGCACCTTGACAGCCGATGATCCTGAGACATTATTGAAAAAGGCCACAGGCTGGCAAGCCCCTATCTCGCAAATGCCATACTGGATATCTGGTCGCCCTGCCCCTTCAGACAGTGAGCCGCAACTCGATGCGCAAAACCGTTTAATCAGTTCGGTCAATGGCGCTTGGCGTGCCAGCTTTACCTATAGTGGCGCTGATAAGCTACCAAGCAAGATCAGTGCTGTTCAACCACAAGGCAACAAGGTCGTCATGACAATTAACCATTAATCAGTCACCAATCGATCGTTAAACCCTTACCGAATAAACCCTGTTTATCAAGATAGTTGTTTATGACTGAAAACTTAGCCGTACCGCTTACCTCTGCTATCACCCGCCTATCACCGGCAAAAATCAACTTGTTTTTGCATATCACTGGCAAGCGGGCTGATGGTTACCATGATTTGCAAACGGTTTTTCGCTTGCTTAATTGGGGCGATTATTTGCATTTTTCGGTCATGGATGATCCCGAGTTATCGACCATAAATAATAAATTAGATATCGACAGACTCTGTCATCAGTTACTAATACTAACTGGCGCAGAAGCAATCACGACCAGCCTAGAGGATAATCTAATCTTTAAGGCAGCGCGCGCATTGCTGGTCGCTGCCGTACAGTTAGAGGCACTACCTGAGCAGCTAGCACCAGTTCACATTACTTTAGACAAGCAGTTGCCAATGGGCGCAGGATTGGGTGGTGGCTCGTCCAATGCGGCAACGACCATGCTCGTGCTGAATGAGGTTTGGCAACTGAATCTAACGCGTGATGCGCTGATAGAAATTGGTGCGAAAGTGGGCGCAGATGTACCAATTTTTATTTTCGGCCAAGACGCCATCGGTACAGGCATTGGCGAGCAATTGACCGCCATTGATTTACCTGACCAGAAATATTTGATTCTCACGCCTGATGCGCATGTGAATACTGCCAAGCTGTTCACCCATCCCAAACTCCAACGAGATATCGCTCCATTATCGATACAGACTATCCAAAATCAGTCTAATCATTATGTCCAAAATTTACTCGCGCCTTATCAGAACGTCTTTACGCTAGTCGTTACGAGCCTTGCGCCCGCAGTCGATGAGGCATTGAATTATTTGCAAGGGTTAGAATCACAAGCACTTGGCACAGCGCGAATGACTGGCTCTGGTAGCGCAGTTTTTTTGCCTTTGGATGCAAGTATGGCGACTGATAAGGCGATTTTGGCAAAGTGGGTAAAAGATGCGCCTTGTGAAGCGTATGTGGTTGGAAGTTTGTAGGATACTATCTAAGGAGTAAAGTGCTTTTAACGCACCCTTTTTGAAAAATTTATGTCATTTATGTGTTCTAGGCGCACTCTACTCAAACCTTGTTAAGGCGCATATCCTATTATTGACCTTCCAGTACAAGAATCGTTTGCAATATCGCTATATAAACTTATTAAACTATCAAAGCTCTCCAATTCATATTTATGAACGCAAAAACTTTGTAAGTCTATCGTTTTGAGAGTATTAACAAAGTTTTGAGCATTTTTTTGGTTGTTGAATATGTAAGGATTATCACTATAATTTTCTAGCACATGATGAATCACGTTAGCTAACTCTTCTAAGCCTTCCTGCCTAATAATTCTTTCAAAAATAGTATCTTCATCAAAAAATATAGCGAATTCATCCATATGCGAATCATTAGCAATGTATTGTGCATCAAATTCTTCATAATCCTCAGGAGTGTGAGGATAAGCTAGATATAAATGAAATCTTAGTAGCTGTTCTCCTTTTTCATATTCTGTTGTCATATTACTTTTCCATAAATAGTTTGTTAGAAAGCTCATCTAAGAATTAATAAAGCATAGCGCATATTTCTGATAAGATATAGTATGAGGCACTAAATTATCGCAAAGTTTCATACTCATGTGATCCTTGCCTTAGGAGCGATAAGCTCATTATTGTAATTATGGTGTCAGATAAAACCTTTTCCAACTTAATAAAACGATAATGACAACTACCCTCAATCATGACTTTGATTGCGAGTCGATATTTTTTATTAGCATCAGTACATTATCAACAAACCCTATAAAAAAGTGCGAAAAGCCTTGCAAAATCTGAAAATTTACTTATAATAGGTCGCCTCAATAGGGGTATAGCCAAGTTGGTAAGGCATCAGGTTTTGATCCTGACATCCGTTGGTTCGAGTCCAGCTACCCCTGCCATTTTAAGTTCAAAGCGTTTGATATGTTATTGATTATAGGCGGCTTATAAACAGCTTCTTATCTTAATGTCATTGACAATGTTATCCCAGTTTCGGTATAGTTCGCAATGGACACCGCTAGGGAAAAGTTATGTTTTAAACGGTTTATCCGTTTTTTAGATAACTGACAGGTCGTGACGCCATTCTAAGCGTGACTGTTACTATAAAGTTGCTATTAGATATCGGACAGTCGCAGCCTAGACATTACAGGGGTATAGCCAAGTTGGTAAGGCATCAGGTTTTGATCCTGACATCCGTTGGTTCGAGTCCAGCTACCCCTGCCATTTTTTACTGTAATAGTAGTCATCAAAACTTTTCACCACTCTTTTCTGAATTTGAGCAGTTTGACACTGCTTAGCGGTCGCTGCTTGAGTCAATCAATAGGACTTCTGTCATGCCTTATTTGGCGATTTTTACGGGTAATGCCCACCCTGAATTAGCAAAAACCGTAGCCGATCATCTTCATATACCTCTTGGTAAAGCTGACATCACGCGTTTTTCTGATGGCGAAATTGCCGTGGAAATCAAAGAACACGTTCGTGGTAAAGACGTGTTTATCATGCAGCCTACTTGTGCACCGACCAATGACAACTTGATGGAAATCATGATGATGGCCGACGCCTTGCGTCGCTCTAGTGCTGGCCGTATCACAGCTGTCATGCCTTACTTTGGTTATGCCCGTCAAGATCGCCGTCCACGCTCAGCTCGTGTGCCTATTTCTGCCAAAGTTGTCGCTGATATGCTGAACATCGTCAGTATTGATCGCGTGATGACAGTTGATTTGCATTCAGATCAGATTCAGGGTTTCTTTGATATCCCTGTTGATAATATCTATGGCACGCCTGTGCTATTGAACGACCTACAAAAACAAGATTATGACAACATCATGGTTGTCTCACCTGATGTCGGCGGTGTGGTTCGTGCGCGCGCGATGGCCAAGCAATTGGGTGATACTGACATGGCGATTATTGATAAACGTCGTGCCCGTGCCAATGAGTCACAAGTGATGCACATCATCGGTGACGTGCGTGACCGTGATTGCGTTATCGTTGATGACATGGTCGATACTGCTGGCACGTTATGTAAAGCAGCAGAAGCCCTAAAAGCCAATGGCGCACGTCGTGTATTGGCCTATATTACCCACCCTGTCCTATCGGGTAACGCGCTGAAAAACATCAGTGAGTCGGCGTTAGATGAAGTAGTTGTGACCGATACGATTCCATTATCAGCAGCTGCCAAAGCTTGTAGCAAAATCCGTCAGGTAAGCATTGCACCGATGCTGGCTGAAAGCTTACGCCGTATCAATAACGAAGAATCTATTAGCGCAATGTTTGATTCTTAATACAGTCAGTTCAAAATAAAAAAGTACAACTAGCGCGTCAAGTGTAACCACTTGGCGCTTTTTTTTGCCTATTCGTATTGCACAGTCATTTTGCGTAGGTCTTTATTATTACTACAGAATCACGTATAATGCGCGCCTGTGCTGACCTTTTGTTTTATTCAATCAGGTTGGCATTCTCAAAAGTGCTGATCATGCTCAAAAGTAACGACGGTTTTGCCAATGACTGTCAGAAAAATCGTTATTATGAACAAATGGCTAGATCTAAAAACTTTGCGTTTTATTAGCAACGATAAATTTAGCTCTCATCACGTATTAGTGGATTGGTCGCAAATCCACTTTTTTATGACCAGACACTTCATCATTCTTTTTATAGGATTATATCCATGAGTATTAATCATTTTGAACTAAACGCTGTTGATCGTTCTGCTGAACAACAAGGTAAAGGTGCGAGCCGCCGCCTACGTAAGCAGAAACTTGTGCCAGCTATCATCTATGGTGGTAACGAAGAACCTACCTCTATCTCTATCAAAATCAACGAGCTAGTAAAAGCACTTGAGTTTGAAGCGTTTTTCTCACACATTTTGACTATCACTGTTGATGGCGTAGAGCATCAAGCAGTTATCAAAGACTTGCAGCGTCACCCTGCTAAAGGCTTCCCAATGCATGCTGACTTTCAGCGCATTGTAAAAGGTCAAAAAATCCACATGAATGTTCCTGTGCATTTCACTGGTCGTGAAGATGCGCCAGGTACTGCTGCTGCTGGTGTACTATCTACCCTAGTATCTGATATCGAAATCATCTGCTTACCATCGAAGCTACCTGAGTACCTAGAAGTAGACGTATCT
This sequence comes from uncultured Psychrobacter sp., assembly GCA_963925435.1. Lineage (GTDB taxonomy): Bacteria > Pseudomonadota > Gammaproteobacteria > Pseudomonadales > Moraxellaceae > Psychrobacter. The sequence continues at coordinate 395,131 of CAWURQ010000002.1, forward strand.
GGTATGGAAATCGGTGATTTGTTCCGCTTATCAGACATCAAACTTCCTGAAGGCGTTGTTATTCATGAGCTTGAGCTAGAAGACGGCCATGACCGCACTATCGTTAACATGCAGCCACCAACGGTTGAAGAAGTTGACGAAGCTGCTGACGACGTGGATGCTGATGATGTACCTGCCACTGAGCAAAATGGCGAAGTTGACGCTGAAGACAATAAAGACGGCGAATAATCATTCAACCATATGGCTACCTATATGGTAGTGTGTATGGTCAATGAGGCATTCAGTCAAAAAAACAGCAGGTGATTCAGATCTCCTGCTGTTTTTGTAACTAAGGTTTGAAAACAACGGTTAGTCAGATCAAGATAAAGAATTTTTGGCGATAGCGCCTTTCTTTTGATAGAGATCGACTGTGACTTGTGCTGTGACAAACCTTATCACTCATTTATTAAATCCAAGCAGGGTGTTTTTATGGCCATAAAGCTTATTGTCGGTCTTGGTAATCCTGGTCAGCAGTATATGTTTACGCGTCACAATGCTGGATTTTGGTTTGTCCATCATTTGGCTCAGCAGTTTAATATCACTCTCGCTCATGACAAAAAGTTTCATGGAGTGACAGGGCGCGGACAAATCCACGGATCTGATGTGCGTCTGCTGATGCCACTGACTTTTATGAATAAGTCTGGTCAGTCAGTCGTGCCCATGGTGAAGTTTTATGGCATCAAAAATGACGAATTGCTGATTGCCCATGATGAACTCGATATTCCAGCAGGCAGTATCAAGCTCAAAACTGATGGCGGTCATGGTGGTCATAATGGTCTACGTGATATTACCCCACATATCGGCAATGACTTTCATCGCTTGCGTGTGGGCATTGGTCACCCTGGCCACAAGTCTAAAGTCAGTGGACATGTCCTATCCAAAGCATCTCCCGACGAGCAAATTGCCATTGACAGCGCTTTAACCGCCGCTTTTGAGGCGCTACCGTTGTTGCTAGATGGTGATGTCGAAAAAGCACGTTCACAGATTAATGGCTTTAAAATGCCTGAATAAATAGCACGTCAGTTATAGTGGCCTTTTATTTTAGCAAGTCAATCCCCATTAACCATTTGATTTAGTTAATTTATCTCCGTTACGCCAAGGAAGCAACTTATGCTACTTAATATGCTTAAATGCAAATTACACCGTGCTCGCGTCACTCATGCCGAACTTCATTATGAAGGCTCATGTGGTATCGACGGTGACTTATTAGATCTTGCTGGTCTGCGCGAGAATGAGTCCATCGACATCTATAATGTGACCAATGGCAAACGCTTTCGCACCTATGCTATCCGTGCTGAAGCAGGCTCTGGAATCATCTCGTTAAATGGTGCTGCGGCTCACATGGCAGATTTAGGTGACATCGTGATTATCTGTGCTTATGCCCACTTTGATGAAGTAGAAGCATCGACGTATCAACCAAAACTGGTTTATTGCAACGAAGACAATACGGTCAAAGACACTGCCAATATCATTCCTGTGCAAGTGGCGTAAGATGGGAAAATAAAAAGTTTTTGGATAAAGCAAGTATAAACAATCAACCAAACTGTTGAAGTTATTCTTATTATTTGACCAAAACCTTTATGCTAATATGAAAGCCGAATCCAAAATAAGATTCGGTTTTTTTTATACCATTCTACATGGTGAATTTATACTTTTTATGACAAACAAGGAAACATACTAATGTGGTTGGCAGTGATTGCAATACTGGTTGGATTGGCAATTTTGGTTTGGAGCGCTGATGTCTTTATCGATGGGGCGACCGCTATAGCAAAGAAATTTAGTGTGCCTAGCTTTTTAATTGGCGTATTGATATTAGGCATTGGTACGTCAGCGCCCGAGATGGTGGTGTCTGTATTGGCCGCGTTAGAAGGCAGTCCTGAGCTGGCTTTAGGGAACGCCTATGGCTCTAATATCATCAACATTGCCTTGGTATTGGGTGCAACGGTACTGATTAGCCCTATTATCATCCGTAAAGCCATCGTCAAGCGTGATTTGCCTCTTTTAGTAATCATTACAGCGATAGCAGCATGGCAGTTGCGTGATGGGATGCTCAGTTTAACCGATGGTCTGATATTATTGGCATTATTGGTCATCGTCTTGGGAATGCAAATCGTGCTCAGCCTACGCGAAGGCAATCATGAAGATGATGTGATGGCAGTAGAGAATACTGACCCAAATCATATAGAACCAAGCGTTGCGCGAGGTGTCGGCAGTTTATTTATTGGTATATTAATGCTAGTGATAAGCTCACGGGCGATCGTTTGGGGTGCCGTCGAATTGGCCACGTTTTGGGGACTCAGCGAGCTGATTATTGGCTTAACGATTGTCGCAGTTGGTACGTCGTTACCTGAGCTAGTATCAAGCTTATCAGCGGCACGTAAGGGCGAGCACGATATGGCACTGGGCAATATCATTGGCTCCAATATATTTAATACACTGGGGGTCGTCGGTCTCGCTGCAGTTATCGTACCCATCACCGTCAATCCAGTTATCTTGTCTCGCGATGTACTGGCGATGGGAGCGATCACTTTATTACTTGTTGCCCTGTGCGTCTTTGCTTTCACGGCCAAGCGTCAATTTAGCCGCGTTGCTGGCTCCACACTGGTGCTCTTTTTTGTGGGTTACACAGCGTGGCTCATTCAGACTGTTAATATGTAGTTTTTACTCTTTAGAGTAGCAAAAGCTAAGCCACTTAAATTTTGTAAGCTTAGACTATTTGCGAACGAAAGACATTATTGGTTTTTTTTGCGATTTTTAAAGCCACGCCATAACCCTTCATGCGCCACTTTTGGCATCTTTAGGGTAATGGTGTTGGATAGCATGTCTTGCACCGCTAGGCCACGACGATTAAACAAGCAAAACACGTAGTTAAATATCAAACCCAAAAAAGCACTGGTTAATAGTAAAGCGCGTGAGCCACCGATTAAACTGCCAATAATGCCAAAAAGTAATGGCATCAAACAAGCCGCCAAAATCCGTTTAAAAGATTGTCCCCATGTCAGTAAGTGACCTGAGTTATTTACGGTCTTTAACCGCCATGTCTGCATGCCTAGCGTTTGCCCACCGCGCCGCCAAAACAACCCATAAAATGCCACCAGTGTCAGCACAAAAGACGGCGTCATAACAACGTTCTGATACCATGTCGGCAATGACTGTGCTTGCGATGATTGCGTGCCCGTCTGCATAGTCAGCAGCGTACCTATCACGGTTAGCGCCGTCCCTACTAAGAATAACAAAGCCAAAATTAACATACCATCATAGAGAATAGCCACAACGCGAGTCGTTGGCTTAGCAATCGTGGGCTCTTCGTCAGAGACTTGCTGCATAGAGGAGTGACGTTGGGGCTTTGGCTTAATAGCAGCTTTTGACGGGCGTTTAGGTAAACTCTTTGGCATGGTAAAAGCTCATAGCAAGCAGTGAATAATGGCTCTATTGTACCGTAATTCGCGGTCTTATCGTATATTATCCTAGTCGCTCTGTATTCATTCACCATCGACTAATTGTTATCAAGCCATTGAAAAATTACAGGCATAAAAAAATCGCCAGATTGTCATAAGACAGGCGATTGATTTAGTGTTTCTTAAGCTTAAAGATAAGCTATTATGCAAATGGTGCGCTTGGAGAGATTCGAACTCCCGACCCCTTAGTTCGTAGCCAAGTGCTCTATCCAACTGAGCTACAAGCGCGTACTTTGCACATCATCTACTGCATTTATTAAGTAACATTTGCAGTAAATTATTTTGGTTATTATATAGATAATATCGCTTGTGTCAATATCTTTTTTTATTAAAATCAAATTAATTTTTGCTTTAATAAAATAGAAGATTATTAACGCCAATATATTGCGTTACTACTCTAATAATAACTGAATAAATGGCGGTGAAGGAGGGATTCGAACCCTCGATACGCTTACACGTATGGTTCCTTAGCAGGGAACTGGTTTCAGCCACTCACCCACTTCACCGAACGATATAAAACGCTTATAAAATAACTATAAACACAGTATCGATGCTAATGATACGTCTTACGTCGTGGGCGAGTATTATAACAAAGCCGAAACGAATTGCAAGCCTTGTCTACCGATTTAATGAAGATTTTAGCATAATTATTTATTTATCTGCATTTACACCCTTTTAAAGAATCAAAGTATCAGTAAAAATAGCATTTGATCTATTCAAAATTACATTTATTAGTGGCTTGATCCTCTAAACGCACTGTTTGGACGGCTATGGCTTTTTTGGTAGCGGATGGTTATAGTATTTGCTATTCATTTAGGGTATACAAAAGGAATTTTTATGCGACCAGTGGTACTGTGTTTTTCAGGATTGGATCCATCCGGTGGTGCTGGCCTACAAGCAGATATCGAGGCTGTCGGACAAGCAGGCGCACATGCCACCATCGCTTGTACAGCGATTACGATACAAAACTCGCAGCAAGTATTTGGCTTTGAAGCTTGTGCGGCAAGCCTAGTAAAAGCACAGGCCACAACCGTACTTGATGACTTACCTGTTGCCGCTATCAAATCAGGTATGCTTGGCACCACCGACAATATTGCGATGCTGACCCGCTTGTTTGCCAATCGTGTTATCGCTGATGATGTGCCTTTTGTATTAGACCCCGTATTGGTCGCCAACAGTGGTGGCAGCTTAGGCGATGAAAAAACTTTGGTGACGGCCTTTAGGGAGCTGTTGCCTTATGCCACCTTAATCACCCCAAATACCCACGAACTTCGCGCTTTGAGCGGTGAACAAGACTTGCATATTGGGGCGCAAAAGTTGTGTGCGCAGGGCACTTATGCGGTATTGGTAAAAACTTCACATGACTTTGACAGCGGCGATATCGAGCAGTATCTATATGTAAAAGGTGAGATGGTGCATCAAAGCACCTTGCCACGTCTAGAAGGTGAGTTCCATGGCTCAGGCTGCTCACTGGCCAGCTTTATCGCTGGACGCTTGGCAATGGGAGACGTGCTTGTCAATGCTGTAAAAGCGGCAGACAGCTGGATTACCCAAACCTTGCGCGCCGCCGATGCACCGCATCCTGATAATGCTCAAGCCCAATTGATACCCAATCGTTTTGTTAGAGATAGTTAAAAGTAAAATCGATTAATAGTTAGGCACAAAAAAGGCGCTCTATATCAATAGAGCGCCTTTTTACTTGAGTATTTTATGATGTAGTAAATTTTTCTTCAACTGATAATCGGTGGTTTAACCTAACATTGGCATAAGGCTGGCTGTCAAACCACCGATGAAGATCTCAAGCAAGTAAAAAGCAAGGAAAGCGACCATTGGCGATAAATCAAGCATGCCTAAGTTTGGTGTGATACGGCGAAACGGTGCCAAGATAGGCTCAGCGAGGTTAATGATAATACCGATAATTGGATGCTCAGATCTGGTAAACACCACAATCCAGCTGACGATAATAGACCCTATCACCAAGTAGCGACACAGGCGCAAAAAGTCTAAAATCAAGCTGGTCGTACCAGTAAAAAATAACGGTACAGGCGCAATACCTTTATGCGTTAATGCTGCTTTGCCAGAGATATCAATCAAGCGAATCAAAAACATTAGCACGATAGCAGCCAGACTGATACGCCCTTGTGCAACCGTTGGAAAAATACGCCCAAACACATCGACAATATGGGTCGCTTTATAAGCAGGCGCAATCATAGGATTGCTCGCATCCATGCCTGCAAACTGTAGCATAAAGCGAATAAACACCAACATCATGGCGAAAGTGGTGACCAAATCAAAGATTTGAAATAACATGTTGTTCATGAAGTGCTACTCAATGTGACATTATTAACAGGTTTGGGGATGACGAGTGTCATGATTAGATGCTTAGTACTGTGTCATGCAAGCGCGGCATACAGGTGCGTCATTCACTTTTGGCAAATAACGCGCCTGATATCGATGTTTATTTACTCATCTCTTCACTTAGGGCTTGGCTACGGTCATAACAAGCCTGCATGGCTTCACCTATTTGGCGACCGATTTCATTGGCTTGCATTGACTCAATCGCGGCTTGAGTTGTACCATTCGGTGAGGTTACTTTGCGGCGCAGTTCAGCAGGCGCATCATCACTATCCATGGCCATTTTTGCCGCACCTATCATGGTTTGCAGCGCCAGTGCTGATGCTTGTTCTTGATCTAAGCCTAAAGCAACCGCTCTATCGACCATCGATTCAATAAAATAAAACATGTAAGCCGGTGCTGAACCTGATACAGCTGTGACCGCATGCATGTGCGTTTCGTTTTCAACCCACATGACCAGCCCTGAGGCTTCCATCACCGCAGTTGCCAGCTCTTTTTGTTCAGCTGAGATATTATCAGCACCATAGAGACCTGTGGCACCCATCTGAATCATAGCTGGAGTGTTCGGCATCGCGCGTACGATATTACGATAACCATTTAACATAGCAGATAAAATCTCGGTCGATAAACCTGCTGCGACCGAAATGATCAGTTGATTGTCCAATACATCAGTAAAAGCACCAACAACAGCTTTCATGACCTGCGGCTTCACAGCCAGTACGATAATGTCAGCATCAATCACTGCTGCTTTTGAATCAGCCATGGGATCTACTGTATTCAATCCTTTGGCCGCCAGTTGCTCACGTACATCACTACTTGGATCGGCAACTGTGATTAAATTCGGTTGGATACCGCAGCTCATAAGCCCACTAATCAAAGCCTGCGCCATGTTGCCACCGCCGATAAAGCTGATTTTTTTATTATCCAATACTGACATACTTCGCTCCTATGCAAAAAATTCAAAGATGTTCAAACTAACACAATCGTAGGTAAAATGACATTCAGTTTACCATACTGCTACTGCCATCGTTTGATAAATTCGAACAGCGCCTCATCGCATCAAGCTGACGAGCCCCCAAGCAAACAGCATGTACAAACCACGCTTTTAGCATCTATTATCTACGCTCAAACGATTATGAATGTATTTAGCAAATGTATCATTTTCACTATGACTGATAAAATCGTCAGACTCTAATCTCTGGCCTAGTATCCAACTATCAAAAGGCGATAATAATAAAATGGGTAGCGTGCTTGGTCGCTCAGTGTCAATACTGTCGTCACTGAGAAAAACCACACTGACCACAACCAAACTCTCACGTAACCATATAGGCACGCCAAGTGTTTGGTATAGTTTTTTGCCTGATTGGCGGCGTGACGACCATGCCGTTTGTACTCGCTGCTGCCGATCTAATGGCGCAAATTTAATCTCAACTTTATCTTTATGGGTTTTTAACATTTCCGCCAATGCGTGTGGCAGCATTTGCACTTGCCAAGTAAAGTGTTTGCTTGTACGTAAAGAGATTGAGACGGAGTGATTGTCAGCTGAATGAGCAGCAGACACAGTGAGATCAGATACAGCAAGATTAGATAAGTTCTGCATTTGTGCATCAAGCGGCATCTTGAGCCATGTCAACCACTCACTGCTTAGGCGATACAGCTGCTGACGATAGCGACGAATGGTATATGACTGCTTGCGACCTTGCCAAAATAGCTCGGTCTGATGGTCATGATCCTTTCGCTGACTTAGCCCTAACACCTCATCTATCAATTGCTTAGTGGGCGGTAATGGCTCATCTTGGCCTAACCAATAGTGCAGTAGTTGGCGTTGGCGATAAAGAGGTAACCCTTCTAACTCATCAATATTTAGCACCCGCTGTGCTGGAGGCAATTGCAACGAACCGATGGCTGTCTGCTGCAAGTCTTGTACGGCTTGTGCTCGGATGGTTGATTCTGCATCGCCCAATAGCTGGGCGCTACGAGCAATATTATCTATGACGTTGGGATTATATTTTGCCAATACTGGCATGATGTCACGTCGCAGTCCACTACGAACATTATCGCCAGTATCATTGGTAGGATCATCGATATAGGGAAGCTTTAAACGCTTGGCATAGGCACTAATACTGGTACGGCGTATCGTGAGCCAAGGTCGCCATAACGCCATCTGATGCGCGCCTTGCGTTTGTATTCGCCAAGGCTGCATACCTGACAGACCGTTGACGCCTGCTCCTTGAATCAACCGCATCAATACGGTTTCTGCTTGGTCATCGGCGTGATGCCCTAATAATAAAACATCCTCTTGATTGATATGTGCGCGCATGACGTCATAGCGTGCTCGCCGTGCTGCTTGCTCGTCGTGGCCTTTTACTTGTGCTGGTAAAATATAACACGGTATCTGCTGCGCTTGTGCCCAGTTAGCGACATGCACAGCCCAATGCTGACTATCGGCTTGCAGACGATGATCGACATGTAAAAGCTGTGGTAAAAATGGCAGCTTACCTTGGCGATACAACTGCACGCATAGCGCCGCAAGCGCCAATGAGTCACGGCCGCCACTACAGGCCAGCCAAATACGCCGACCGTGCAATTGTGCGGCATACTCAGCCACACTGTTCAATAATGCCGCTGCCAAGCCATCATCAATCGGTAAGTCTGCTATTGGCTCAATAGCATAGGGAATGATTGCACTGCTGGTCATAATCAGCCTTATTTATTTATCATGCATACATGAATTGACGTATAAATGAATCAGCCCATACGTTAGCTACGGCATTAGTTGCTACATATATTAACAGCCACAAAAAAACGCGCCATAGAATGACACGTTTTTATTTTAGCATTAAGACTAAGTCTCTAATATGAAAAGCTTTGTATTCATTAATAGAGGCTTAGTAACAGAGGTGTCATAGCAACCAATTAGACGGGCAACATCACTTCTGAGTTAAAGGTTTTTAGCTTTTCGTAGCGCAGCTCACAACGCGCTTGTGCGTCTAAACCTTTAATCTCATCCAACTGCTCAGCAATAAGTGCTTTCAAGGCAGTCATGACTGGTTGCGGCTGAATATGAGCACCTTCACCTTCTTCAATGACGGCATCAATCAAGCCCATTTGATATAAATTAATCGCGTTCAATTTCAGGGCTTCACTGGCATCTTGCGCTTTTTCAGCCGTTTTCCACAAAATAGACGCACAACCTTCAGGAGAGATGACCGAATAAATGCTGTTTTGTAGCATGTTGACTTTATCACCAACGCCAATTGCCAACGCGCCACCTGAGCCGCCTTCACCGATAATGGTCACAATAATAGGCACTTTTAGGCTAGAGAAAACAGCGATACTTTCGGCGATTGCTTGCGCTTGTCCGCGCTCTTCGGCACCAATACCGGGGTATGCACCTTGGGTATCGACAAAGGTCATCACCGGAATATTAAAACGCTCAGCCATTTTGACCAAACGAATCACTTTACGATAACCCTCAGGATTGGCCATACCGAAATTGTGAGCGATACGCTCGCGAGTGCTACGACCACGATGTTGACCGATGACCATGACTGGCATACCGTCAAAACGCGCTAGACCACCAAGAATGGCTTTGTCATCAGCATAAGCTCGGTCGCCATGCAACTCATCAAATTCGGTAAATAGTTGATTAACATAGTCCATAAATAATGGACGCTTGGCATGTCGTGCAAGCTGCACACTATCCCAGACAGTGCTCATAGACGCTTCCCTTTAATAATGATACTTAATGTATTTATGTTTAAGAATAATATCGTTATCAGTGTTCAGATAATGAAAGTACAGTTGTAAACTCAATAGAAGCTATAGTAGCACATCTTATATAGCATGGCATTATCGACAAAGCCGCTTTTGTTACGTTAATCTTCAACACGATACTCACGTATAGTCGATACTAAATAAAATGGATAGTCGATATTATGACGTGAGACTGGGATAAATTTTTCTTGCTTGCTATGCCGTTGCAGACAGAGGCTACAAAAAAATTATCCCAGTCTTGCTGACTCTATTTTGCATTGACTTGACTAGAACGTGTTCACTATTCACAAATAGACATCGCTGAAAGCGTTAAGCGTCGACAATACTCAGATTGATGCCCCATTTAGCGAACTGATCAATCTCAGTATGAAGATCAGGCAACAAAAAAGCATAATTCTCACTACTGTCGGCCACGGCGATTTGCCAGCTATTGTCATCACTCACTTTTAATTGCAACTCTGGCAATTCCTGATCGCTGCGGCTATGATGTGCCAAAACCGCGAGGCGCAGTAGCAAACACAGATAAACCAACTGATTGCCACCGATACTACAAGTCTGCTCTAACATATCGGCTTTAAGCTTACGGCGATGATTGAGCATCAGCTGCGCCATTCGCTTTTGATCAACCTGCGAAAATCCTGGAATATCTGAATATTCGAGCAAATAAGCACTGTGCTTATGATAACTGCTGTGGCTAATCGCAAGCCCTATTTCATGCAAAAATGCAGCACGTCTGAGTAAATCACCGTCATCATTACTGAGTGCCAGCTTATCTTTTACTTGCTCAAACAAATGACGACTGGTTTTTACGACTTGTTTGGCTTGCTTTTTATCGCCTGAATAACGCTTAATCAACGCGAGTACACTACGATCACGCACATCTTCACTAGCAAAACGACCAAGCATGTCATACATGACGCCTTCGCGTAGCGCACCATCTGAGTACACAATCGTATCAACGCCCAGTACCTTCATCACCGCACCTAGCACCGCCACGCCTGCTGGAAATATGGCTTTGCGGTGTTCTTTTACCCCTTCCAGATTAATATCATCGACGTTGCCAATTTTGAGTAATAATTTCTCAAGCTTTTTGACGCCTGCATAAGTGATGCGTTCTTGCTCATCGGCCCAGCCTTTAGAAACCAAGACACTACGCACCGCTTTAATCGTACCACTAGAGCCAACCACACTACTCCAGCCCACTTTTTGATAACGACCATTAATTGCTAGTACTTCTTTACGAGCACCTGAGATTGCATTGTTAAATGCTTCTTTGGTAATCAGTCCATCAGCAAAATACTTTTGGGTAAAAGCGACGCAGCCCATCTGTAAGCTCTCGGTCAATAACGGATCAAACTCTTGACCAATGATAAATTCTGTCGAACCACCACCAATATCGATGACCAAACGTTTGTCACTACTGGCATTGGTGTGTGACACGCCCAAATAAATCAATCGCGCCTCTTCACGTCCCGCAATAATTTCAATTGGCTTTGGCAAAATTTTATTGGCATGAGCGATAAAGTCGTTGGCGTTTTTGGCTTGGCGTAACGCATTGGTCGCGACCACACGAAGGCGCTCGGGCGGCACCGAATCCAAGCGAGCGACAAAGCGACTCAAACATTCCAGACCGCGCTTTTCAGCCGCCGCACTTAAAATATTGTTTTCGTCCAATCCAGCAGCAAGCTGCACTTTTTCAGACATAGAGACTACTTTTCGCACTTCACCATGATCAAGGCGAGCAATGGCTAAGTGAAAACTGTTGGAACCGATATCAATAGCTGCCATCATTTCATCGTCAGTGAGTGGTGGCTTCGTAAGATAGTCAATAGGCATAAGAGAGGTCATTACCATGTTGGATAAATGGAAAAAGAAAGGGTTGATAGTTAGTACAAAATAAAATTGATACGTGAATAGTTGTGTACCACTGGTATGACTTTCTTCGATTGTCGTCTGTGAAATCATTGGAGCGCAAGCGAATGACACCCATACGAATCGACACAATTTTTGCCATTAAAGCATTTATGCCAAACACTGGCAAGTGACACAAAACCTTAGCACAAGGGCAAGCCAATAACCCATAAGATAACAGACGCACGCTCGACATCTATCACTTGTGTTAACCCTATTCGTTTGCTACATTGAAGACCATCAATATTATAATAAATAACAGCAACTTATCCGATTATTTATCAATATCTAATATATAAGCAGTTCAACATAAAATCGATACGCGAATAGCCATGTGCGACTGATATTTGATAAACGACTAGCAAGGACGCTAATACAATGAGCCAAATTGACACGCAAAACCCGATAACAGCAGCGGATGCTCCGACTAGGGCTAATACTAAAAAACACCTCATAAAAATTGATAAGCCCGCAAAACAAAATTTCTATGATTTTTACTTAGAAGAGCATCAAAACATGGCGTGCCGTCGTCTGCATTTTGCGGGTAGTAGCTTTGGCTTATTAGGATTGGCAAAATCTGTCAAAACCCGCTCACCAAAACCTTTACTCAAAGGCATTGCTGCCGGATACGCTTGTGCTTGGGTCGGTCACTTTTTCTTCGAAAAAAACAAGCCGGCTTCTTTTAAGTTTCCGCTAAAAAGCTTTGCCAGTGATTTTCGTATGTATGGCGATGTGCTGCGCGGCAACCTCAGTTTAACAGATCGCAAGTACGACAGAGCCAGAAAAACTCATTAAGCCTTTAGCTATCATTTATAATAGCCACAAAAAAACCAGCATCGTAATTTATTTACTCATGCTGGTTGTTATTTTAGAGCGTATTGAAATTTAAAACCTCAGACCTCAAGCCTTTGCCATTTCTGCAAAGATGTCATCGGCAGCTTTGATCGATTCATCAATGTCTTCTGCACTATGCTTGATAGACATAAAGCCTGCTTCATACGCAGATGGTGCTAGATAAATACCGCGATCAAGCATGCCGTGGAAAAAGGTATTAAACAGCGCCATGTTGCACTCTGTCACGTCATCGAAATTCTTTGGTGTTTCAGTCTCAGCATCTTTGACAAAGAACATACCAAACATGCCGCCAAGCTTATTGGTGCGCAGATTGATACCATGCTTATCCGCCGCCGCTTGGAAGCCATCGACCAGATGATCTACTTTTGCTGAAAGCTCATCGTAAAAACCTGCTGCCGTTAAGTCTTCAAACATCGCAATACCGGCACGCATCGCCAGTGGGTTACCTGACAACGTGCCAGCTTGATAAACACCGCCAAGGGGCGCGATGCAAGACATGATTTCTTCTTTACCACCGAACGCACCAACTGGCAGACCTGCACCGATGATTTTGCCAAAACACGTCAAATCAGGGTCAATACCGAAATGCGCTTGCGCACCGCCCAGACCAACGCGAAAGCCTGTCATCACTTCATCAAAAACCAATACCGCACCGTTGGCCGTACATTCTGCACGCAACGTATCATGGAACTCTTGCGTCGGGATGACCATATTCATATTACCAGCGATAGGCTCTAAGATCACGCAAGCAATCTCGTCACCCCATTTTTCAAAGCAATCTTTAATCGCTTGCGGATCATTATAAGGAATCGTGATCGTGTGCTTAGCAAAATCCGCTGGCACGCCTTTAGACGTTGGCTCACCAATATCCAGCATACCAGAGCCTGCTTTCACCAACAGACTGTCTGAATGCCCATGGTAGCAACCTTCAAATTTAACGATTTTGTCACGCTGAGTATAACCGCGTGCCAAACGAATCGCGCTCATGGTCGCTTCTGTACCAGAGCTGGTCATGCGAATCATCTCAACACTAGGAACGATGTCGCAAATCTTGTCGGCAACGGTGGTTTCAAATGGTGTTGGCGTACCAAAACTTAAGCCATCATCAGCCGCTTTTTTTACCGCATCAATGACTTTTGGATGCGCATGACCCAAAATCATTGGACCCCAAGAACCAACATAATCAATATAGGCATTGTCTTCAGTGTCATAAATCTTGCTACCGTTAGCGCGGTGCATAAAGATTGGCGTACCGCCGACCCCGGCAAAGGCGCGGACGGGTGAATTGACACCACCTGGGATATGCTTGCGGGCTTGCGCAAAGAGCTGCTCGTTTTTAGTACTCATAGTTATTCTCTACTTGTAGGTTCTCTATTTTATAAATTCTATGTTTGATAGTTTCTGTATTTTCTAAATGACGTCAGTTTTATATTTGTTTATTATCAAATCTTTCAAGTATGTTTTACAATTTAAGCTTTTTTGACGACAGAAGATTTAAGCTTCATTGGGCCATAGCCGTCAAGTTTACAATCAATATCGTGACCATCGGTAGCGTCTGGCAATAGGCGAATACTTTTCGCTTTAGTCCCGACTTTAATCACAATTGAAGAACCTTTAACCTTTAGGTCTTTAATGACGGTGACCGCATCGCCATCCTGTAGCTCGTTGCCGACGGCATCACGAATGACGGCATCTTGCTCTTCCGCTTGCGCCGCATCCGTCTCAGCCGCTGTCCACTCGTGAGCGCACATAGGACATACCAGTAACGCACCATCTTCATACGTATATTCAGCATCACATTTCGGGCAATTTGGTAAGCTCATCATATCCTCGGCAGTCATCAGACGTTGGGTTTATTGTAGAGCACACATTGTACCGTAACTCGCCATCTTTAACCAATTTGTACCATTGAAAACCAGACACTGCACCCAATTTAACGCTTAACGCACCACTTAGCGATGACGTTTTTGTGATAGGGTTTTTGTGGTACTCTTCTTAACCTTATTTAAATTTTTATCGCTTCGGTTTCATCTCTATATTTTAATAATTAAGCTCTCAGCATAAGGATAATAACAATGACTCAATCTCCAAACACCTCAGCATTGCCGCAGTTTTCGCAGTTGACCATTCAAGGCGAGGACGCCGAAAAATTCTTGCAAGGGCAGTTGACTTGTGATGTCACCAAACTTGGCCTTAGCTATCAGGCAGCAGCTATCGGCAACTTAAAAGGTCGTATCGAATTTGGCATTTGGATTAAGAAACAAGCAGAAAAGCACTATGATGTGGTCATTAGTGCCGATTGTGCTGCATCTTTGCAAGCGCATCTCAACAAGTACGGCGCGTTTTCAAAGTTTGAGACCAGTGAACCAGCAGCGATTTATCCTTGTGTACTAGCAGACGAGCCAACCTTTAGCCATAAGGACGATCATAATACCGCTGAGGAGACTCAAGCTTGGATGGCATGCAGCATAGCCACAGGCAACTATTGGATTGTCTCTGCCACTCAAGGTGAGTTCCAACCGCAAGAGCTGCGTCTACATCAGCGCGGCGGCATGGACTATGATAAAGGCTGCTATTTGGGTCAAGAAGTCATTGCCCGTATTTATTTTAAATCAGCGCCAAAAGCGTTTTTACACTATGTAAAAGGTACTGGTGATGTGCCAGCAGCAGGCGACAAACTCGATAAAATCCAAGTGGTCAATGCGATGGAAAATGATGATGGTTTTATCGCACTTGTCGTGGCGCGTCCTGAACAATTGGCAGAAAGCGCATTGAGCATACTAGACTTGCCAGCTGCACTACAGGTAGATGTTGCGCGCCCAAAGTAAATCGAATCAAGTAGGCTGCGCAGCAACGGTAATGGCAAGCTAATATACGGCTGCCGTCATGATTAACATGAGCATAGAGAATCCCATGACACATATTGCGGTACTTGGAGCAGGCGTGGTGGGCGTGACCACCGCATGGTATCTACGTCAAGCAGGCTATGATGTGACTGTGATTGAACGTGAGTCAGCAGCAGGGATGCAGACGTCCTTTGCCAATGGTGGTCAAATCTCCGTATCACATGCCACGCCTTGGGCCAATCCTGCGACCCCGATGAAAGCGCTTAAGTGGCTATTTAAAGAAGACGCGCCGCTGTTGTTTCGCCTGCGTGCTGACAAGGATCAGCTCAAATGGGCCATGCAGTTTTTGCAAGAGTGCCGCGCTGATAGAGCCGATGCCAATCTGGTGCAAATGGTACGCTTAGGGCTGTATTCAAGAGATGCCTTACAGCAACTACGCGCGAATATAGGTATCGAATATGAGCAACAAACACGCGGTATCATGCACTTTTATACCAGCCAAGCTGAGTTTGATGCGGCGATTGAACCCACTGAGCGTATGCAAGCCCTTGGTTGTGAGCGCCATGTGATTGACATCAATAATGCCGTCAATTTAGAGCCAGCACTCTATCCGATTGCACATAAACTCACTGGTGCAACTTATACCAGCCGCGATGAATCTGGCAATGCCCATTTATTCACGCAGCGCTTGGCACAGCGCTGCATCGATGCTGGTGTACAGTTTTTATATGATACCGAGATCTTAGCACTCAATACCGATGCCGACTCTGCAAGACCTCATGTACACAGTATTACCATTCGCCCAAAAGGCGAAAACGCGCAAACCTTTAGTGCTGATAGTCATGTGGTCGCGCTAGGTAGCTATAGCGTCCCTCTCTTAAAACCGTTGGGCATTTATGTGCCTATCTTTCCAGCAAAGGGCTATTCGGCCACGTATACCGTCAATCCACGAGCGCCGCATTTAGCGCCTTTTGTTAGCCTCATTGATGATGAGTTTAAACTGGTGACCTCGCGTTTGGGTGATAAATTGCGAGTGGCTGGGACAGCAGAATTTAATGGCTATAATTTAGACCTAAATACCACGCGCTGTGAGGCCATTACCCGCCGCGTGCAGCAGTTATTTCCAAAAGGTATCATCGCAAACTCCGTTCAATATTGGACAGGACTACGCCCGATGACCCCCTCAAACGTACCGCTAATTGGGCGCGCACATTGCGGCCAAGTCAAACATGGTAGCCACAATGCTTCAGCCACCTTTGACAATCTATGGCTCAATACAGGACACGGTACATTGGGCTGGACGCATGCTTGTGGCTCTGCAAAAGCCATCAGCTTATTGATACAAGGCGAAACGCCCGACGTTGATTTTGACTTTGTGGGCGCAAGCGATTGACTTAATATTGAAATAACATAATTAGAGTTATGATCATAAAAAAAGAAGGCGCTTACATCAAGTGAGCGCCTTCTTTTAGGTTTGGAAGAAAAATAGAGCTTATGCCATCGCACTATCTACTAAAGTTTCTAATGCCGCAGTGGATACATTATCTGTGTTAGCACCCAACGCTTCTAATTGCACAGGTACGCCATTAACGGCGGCATTACCACTCAGTTGATCAATCAAAGTATCGTCTGTCAGATCATTCACACTGACACCTGCATGTTCCTGTGCAATCTTTTGCTTAACCCCTTTACGTCCATGACCAAAGCCATGCGGAATACTCACCACGCCTGGCATCAGCTCATCGGTCACCTCTGCTGCGATGACCACGCTACCTACTCGAGAGGTCACTTTCACGTCTTGACCATCTTCAATACCATGCTGCTCTGCCGTTTGCGGATGCAGCATTAATGTACAACGAGATTTGCCTTTGACCAATCGGTAACTATTGTGCAGCCATGAGTTATTGCTACGCACATGGCGACGACCAATGAGCAAAATCTCATTATGATTGTACTGCTGCATCATCTCTCTGACACGTGCCAAATCTGCCTCATAAAAATCAACATTGAGATTGATTTGCTTATCTGCATGCTTAATAGCCTCTGGCAACATACGGTGCAATGGTCCTAAGTCGATACCATGTGGGTTGTCTATTAGCGCATCCAATGTGACATCTTTATAAGGTCCGTACTTGAGACCCTGCTCAAGTAAAAACTTTGGCCCAAAGGCTTTTGTCGCTGCACGTTCTTTTTGTGTTGCTTCTGGCGCGTCTTTATCTAAGCGATCGGCAAGCTCTAGATAAATCTCCCAGTCATGCTTCTCATTATCTGTTTTACTAAATAAGGCAGGCGAGTATTTGGCAACATTGTGTACGGCAAAGCCATTAAACGTAACATCGTAATGATCGCGCTCTAATGGCGATACAGGCGGTAAAATAATATTGGCATGACGGCTGGTCTCGGTCACAAAATAATCGAGCGACACCATGAATTCTAGCCCTGACAAGGCCTCATCTAGCTTTTCGCCATTTGGCGTGCTAAGGACAGGGTTACCAGCGACGCTCATAAAGCCTTTTAACTGACCTTCGCCTTCTACCAACATCTCATCTGCCATCGCAACCACTGGATACTCACCGTTGAAGTCAGGTAGGTTGCTCACGCGGCTGTGGCGTTTGCCTAAATAGCCAGGCCCCGAGCTATTGACAACGTCGACAGCAGGGTTCGGGAACATGAGTCCGCCCACTTCATCTAAGCGTCCTGTCACGATATTAATAACCATAGAGAGATACTGGCTTAACAAGCCAAACTCTTGCACCGAGATACCCATACGGCCATAACAAACTGAGCTTTCTGCTTCACAAAACTCTTTGACGATACGTTTGATTTCAGTGGCGGTAATGCCTGTAATGTTTGCCACTGACTCAGGTGTGAACCCTTCTGCAAATGATGCAATGCGATCAATCTCTGGTGCCAAATCTGCCACTCGGCTATCTACCTTAGCATAGCCTTGTGCGTAGATTTCATTGAGCATGGCCAGTAGCAGCAATACGTCTGTCGCTGGGCGAATAAAGTGATGCTCGCTGGCGATGTCTGCTGTTTCGGTACGCCTTGGATCGATCACCACCACTTTACCATCGCGTGCTTTGATGTCTTTGAGCTTTTGGCGCATGTTGGGTGCGGTCATGATACTGCCATTAGAAGCCAGCGGGTTACCACCGATGATGAGCATATACTGCGTGCGATTCACGTCAGGGACAGGGATACGGAGCATATGACCAAACAGATGCATGCTGACAATATGATGTGGCAGCTGATCAATTGAGGTTGCAGAAAAGCGACTGCGCGTTTTTAGGCTGGTCAGTAGCTGTTTGATGGTCAACATACCGCCCATGTTGTGTACATTAGGGTTACCCAAATAGACCCCAAACGCATTTTGACCGTATTTTTGCTGAACAGACTGGATACCTGCAGCGACTTTATCTAAAGCTTCTGGCCAACTGATCGATTTCCAACCGTCCGCCGTTCTCTCGACAGGCCCTCGCAAACGATCAGGATCTTCGTACAAATCCTGCAAAGCTGTGGCTTTTGGGCAAATATAGCCTTGAGAGAAAGGATCGTTTTTATCCCCTTTAATCGATAAGACTTTTTCGCCATCGTGCTTTATCTCGACGCCGCACATGGCCTCGCATAAAGTACAGGTTCTAAAGTGGATTTGTTCGTTGTTCGTCGCGCTAGCCGCTGTGGTGGCCATAATCATACTCCCTTTTGTTTGTAATGAATCCTAGCTTTCATGATGTTTATCATGACTCGCTATGGTTGCTTCCTTGCAAAAAATTGGCGAACAGTGCGTCAAAGCTGATGTTTAAGGTAGCAATCGCTTGCTCCCTTGAGTAACGCTGCTGATGACAGCCCAATATCAGCTCATGTACTTGCGCGGCTGCCATATCCACACAAAGATTGACAGCGCTGCGCTCACAAGAACGATTGGATAGTTGCAATCCTTGAATAAATATCTCCGTCCACTCTTCCTGTATTTCGCTGACTAGATTACCCAGTCCATTATTTAGCGACGATTGATTTTCTATATTGGCACTAAATCGCGGACGATCTTCGAGCAAGTGCTGGAACAGCGCGATATTCTGAAACGCTGAATCAAAAATCATCATCAGACATTGACGGCATTGCTGATTAAACTCATCCTTAGTCAGTACGTCATAGTCCTTGAGCATATTAACCCACGCCAGCCGCATCGGCGATAGATAGTTGTCTTTTAACTGAGCGCTGAGCTCGTTCTGTAGCGCATCCAAGCTATCAAAATGATTGTAAAAACTGGGCTGCGCAATGCCTGCACCTTTGGCAATTTTATTCATACTCATGCCTTGAGCGCCTTCTAAGCTGTACAACCGTAAAGCACTTTTTAATAAGGCACGCCGTGTCTTGGCTTTTGCCAGCGCACGCTTCGTCTCCATTGGTGGCTCTAAAATTGCGCTTGTAGCAATGATGGTATCGGATGAATTCACTGTCGAGTTATCCTGATTTCATATAATGATCGTCTTTATTTCAACTATAAGCCTATAGTCATTTGAATAATAAGTCTATCGGTAAATCATAAGTAGCACTCATTTAATCAAAAAAGCTTGCTAAGATGCGACCATCATACCCATAGCTTAATTCTTATTTATTGGCGACTTTTACATAAGTTGATGACAAAACACGTTTGTCATTACACAAACAAGCTGTTTATAACACAAGCGAGCGAATCCCTATCATAAAGAAACACTCTAAACATTGCCTATACAGACAAGGCAATTTTGAACGCCTATATTAGATCTTACTAACTGGTCTGCTAATATCTATAGCTACTGAGTAGTAAATAAATTAAAGACAGATGGAAAAATTGTCTCAACAACCAATCTGCTAATAAAATAAGGAATATAATAATGAACGAACAGACTTTGAAAGGTGACTGGAATCAAATGAAAGGCTCAGTAAAACAAAAATGGGCTGATCTTACTGATGATGATCTATTACATGTTGAAGGCAGTCGCGACAAGCTAGTAGGCAAAGTCCAAGAACGTTATGGTCATGCTAAAGAAGACGCTGAACGCGAAGTAGATGATTGGCGTACTGAAAACAAATATTAATCAATTTTTGATTGCATAGCTACCAGTTGCATAATGACTGTGTTTTAAAACATTTGATTTTAGACAATTGACATAAAAAACCGCCTGTAATGACAGGCGGTTTTTTTCTTTAGTGACATCTATAGCGCGTCCTAAATCTATTGTGAGTGCTATACAGCTCTAAATCGCTTTGATTAGAGGTGAACGCATTAGCAATCCCCAGACACGATAAAACCGCATAGCAATGAATTGTTATGCGGTTTTATTGTTAACCATCCATGTTACCTATCACGACTGCTTCCCATACATCCTTGCATGATATTCAGTATATTGTGATACTGGGCATCCTGCCCTTTTACTACGCTTAACAGCATTAACTACTGTTATCAGCAAAGGTCACGCGTCCTTACTTCACTTAACATTATCATCCTGATGCTAATAAGCGAATCATTATCCTTAATGCGGTCAACTCAATCCTTGAGTCACATTCCCTAATGCCGTATGACTATAGTGCCTAATTATTAAGCGGATGTTAAGTCGCATAAGCGTCATTGCATGTAAGCATATGCTTACAACCGTCTTACTGTTTAAAAGAATTACAACTTACTAACGCAGAAGACACTTATTATCAAGTTTTGTGCTTTATCATAGCGAATGTAAGCAAATATTTCTAACTATATAACTACAGTTCTTTAAAAACTGACCGTGATGCGCGCGACTATCATAGTACCTATTCGCAAGCAATTTGAAAAACACAATAGGATATCAGATTATGAGTATGTTAAAAGCTTTCTCATTTAAAAGTGTCATATCTACTGGCCTTGTGGTGGCCTTATTAGGCACTACCGCTGGTTGTACCGTCGCAGGCTCAGGCTATGGAAATCAGCCGGTATATCGTGGTGGTGATACTTATAGCAATGCCGACTACAATCGTGTCAGCCAACAGCTACGCCAAAACTTACGCCGTCAAGGCTATCAAGTCATGGATATTAGGTCTGATAATTATCGCGGTGATCGAGCCCTCACTGCCCATGTTAGAAAAGACAATCAAAACTATGAGCTTAAGTATGCTTATCCAAACCTCAAACTTATTAGCTCAAACAGAACCTCTTGGTCTAATAACGATCAAGATAAAAAATATGAGAAAAAACGTTCTCAAAAAAACAAGTACAAAAACAATGGTAAGCATAATGACAAACACAATAAGCGTCATTAATCTTGAAGTGAATTTGTTTTTATGACATCGCTACGCTATTGATGATATAGGTCAAACAAACCCAGTCTCGGTTTATTTGACCTTTTTTATACTTTGAGAAATATAATCGGTGAAAAGTAATATCGATACAATACGTACTGCTGGTGCAAATTTTTCTTGCTTGCTGTGCCTTTGCTGCCAGAGGCGGCAAAAAATTTATACCAGCAACACTGTAGGGACTTTAAAGTTTTTCAACTATATTAATTCGCTTAAAAATCTAAGACCTTTAGCACATCATAAGCGGGCGTCTCATAAGGATGGGCTTTCTTTAAAGCAGTGATAACAGCCTCTATGGCATTTTTGGCAACAATCATCTCAACGCGCCACTCATCAACGGTTTCAAGTTTGTCATGTGCACCGATATGCGGCGTACTACCTACCAACGGTTTGAATTGTCCTGTCCCCTGTACTTGCCAGCAGCACTGCTCGTAATGCCCAATGGTTCCTGCCCCAGCCGCAAACAAGGCAGACTTCACTACCTCTAATGCTTCGTCGGGAATAAACACGGTTAGTTTATACATATTATTGACCCTAAATAAAGTAAGCAAAAAGACAGCTACTTTTTGGATAAAGAGGGATGATCTGTCCATATATAGCGTAGCAGCCACTCTTTGGCATCACCAGCATAATCGATACCAATACGTGGACGCAATGATATAGGCGGCTTACAGCCATCATCTTCTATCCAAACGGTTGAAGCAGGCGTGATAGGTTTGCCATATAACTGGCGATCAATTTGTAAGCGCTTGGTCAGTTTGCCCGGACCTGCAAATTGTTTGGGATGAGTGAGCTGCTTATCTAAGTTTTGTGACTGTTCATCTATCAGGCGATCACTGTCCTCTGTTAAAAACCCTGCCCTTATCAACACCGACTCAGGGGATTCTAGAGGGCCACTGATGAGGTTTAGCATATGATGCACGCCGTATGTCAGATAGACATAAAATACGCCACCTTGCTCATACATAATTTCTGTGCGCGCCGTTCTTGTACCTGCATGCGAGTGACAGGCAGGGTCATCCTCACCGATATACGCTTCGGTTTCTGAGATACGCATACGCAATACTTTGGCTACACCATCCGTATCTATGAGCTTTCTACACAATACCTTACCGACCAAATCAGCCGCAACCACACACGTTGGACGAGTAAACCAACTAGGGTCTAAAACAGTTGATGAATCAGTGGACATTAGCGAAACCTTTTCTTATTTTTATCATCTAATTGACATGGGTGAGCATTAACAAGTTAGCATAAAAGTAAGATAAGGTATCGAAGACACTGTTGGTGCTATGTTTGATTTTTTATACGAGCTAAGCTACAAGCCTGTGCTTAAAAGGGTAATGTTAATACCCTGTGGTAAACATCAATAATTATGGCTAGAGAGAAGTTTGTCCTTAATCATTATTGATAAATGGGCAAAAACCGTAGTCTGTTTTGAGTGTTTCCATTATGTCAGTCTATTATAAGTCGTCTATTAACTGATTAAGAGGCCTGTTTTGATCGTTCCTGTAGGATATATACTCGGAACTACATATATAGGACTGGTTTGGCTACCAAGGTAACAAACGATGATCAAACTTTCTATTTAAGTGTTTAAGCTAAAGAAACGAAAAAACCACGACTTGTCGTGGTTTTAATATTTAGAAATGAGCTTAATTTTTATAAAATTCCAGTACGTTTAGCAATGAATTTACTATTAGGTAAGATTGTTATCAGTTGGTTATTTCCATCCAATCGATTTGAAATCATTACTTCGACTTTATCCCTAATTGCCGTTAATTCCAATCCAAAAGTACACGCTCGCTCATCCTTTTCTTCTTTATCTTCAGCTGGATAGGCAACTGAAAACTCTTTTATTTTTATCGATATTAATTGATCTCTCAGGAAATTCTTAATTATACCTAACTCGTAAACGGTCAATCTTGTGTCGTTACTCATTTTGTATCACTTATTTTAAAGAACTAAGGAGTAGTTATTACAGATCTGTAAGACTTATTGTAGGCTCTCCAACGAACCTTTAGTGTTTGTTTTTAGGTGTACAAATGTATAAACTTATGGTTAGAAATAGATATTCAGTATTTAAAATGTATTTCGCTAAAAACTATATTATCAATCATTTCTGTCAATCATACAAAGCGACCTAAATATTCAATTTACCTGATAGACAGGTTGGACGAGTAAACCAACTAGGGTCTAAAACAGTTGATGAAGCAATGGACATCAGCGAAACCATTTCTTATTTTTATCATCTAATTGACACGGGTGAGCATTAGCAAATTAGCATAAAAGTAAGATGAGATATTGAAGACACTGTTGGTGCTGTGTTTGTTTTTTTATACGAGTCAAGCTACAAGCCTGTGCCTAAAAAGATAATGTTAATACCCTGTGGTAAACATCAATAATTATGGCTAGAGAGAAGTTTGTCCTTAATCATTATTGATAAATGGGCAAAAACCGTAGTCTGTCTTGAGTGGTTTCATTATGGCGGTCTATTTTGAGTAGTCTATTAATAGATTTGAAGAGTGAATTAATTGGTTCCAATAGGGTATACCCTAATTAGGGCTATTTCTGATATGGTGAGATCATAATTACTCGCTGCGTCAGGGATTATTTCTTATCCTACTATTATTGACTGATTACGGGTTGTTAGCTCAAACAAACAATTTCATTTTTAATGTATTAAAAGTAAAAATTAACGACCTAAAATATCAAGTCTACTTTTTTTTATAAAACTTTCTAATTGGCCAATTATAATCTGAAATTCTCTATACGATATTTCTACACATTCTAGATCACTGTCTACTATCGTTCCGAAATTAAAGAAATCATGTTCTTTGCTTTTTATATACATTAATATTTTTACCATGTCATCATGTTTTACAGCAAATAAGTAATAACTTAGCGCATTTCCTATAGTGCAACTTTCAAGACAAATATCATATTGAGTAGTCTCTTCGATATCAAGCCATTCATCGATGTTTTCTTCCCACTCTATATCTGAATTCGCACACCAGTTAGGAAATCTTTTCTTTAATATTTCCTTTAGAATATCCAGATTATCAAGCATGTAAAGGTTTGAACATTCTATAAGCTGCGGTGCTTTCTCAATAATGTTTTCGAAATCTCTTTGTAACGAAATTAAACCTGAGTTAGTAACGAATAATCTATTCTTTAACCAAATACCACTTATGCCTTCTAGGTCATTAAATTCATTACTTCGTTCTTCGATAGTATCAACATACAAAGCGAATTCTTCAGGTTTACCAAAAATCATAGTTTATTAGACCTTTTACACAAGTACCATTTTTATTGACTTCCAACACCGAAGCTCCAACGGCTGCAAGAAGTCTAATTAATACATATATAACCTATAGTTCGATGCCTGTATAGCGCACCAGTCACGAGTAAATACAAATGAGCTTTAATTTTTACGCAATATCTAGATTTAAGGATAGCGAAGCTATTTTTGATGCCAAATGGACTAACATCGCTAATTTTATTGAAAACATTGGTATCGAAAACATCAACGATTACTTAACTGTAGAAAACGATTTTATAGACTTTTTAAGGATGTTTTACACTAATAGCTCAACAATTCCTCAAGAGCAATATGGCTTAAGTTTACTAGGATTTTGTATAAATGTGCATGATTTAAAATTTTTTGGTGAAAAGCATTTTTACGGTTTAGAGGGTGTAGAGACAAGGCTGTATAGATTGGCTAAACTGAATATTAACTATATACCTGAAGATGATTTAAATTTTTTACTTAGATGTTGGGTAAGAGATTTATGCTCAATTTATTTTTTTGAGGTAGGCACAGGCAGTTTTTTGAGATCTTCAGATGAAAGTTTTACTTTTACGATGATGTTACGTGAAAATATAGAGATTTCAGATATCTTTGAGCCAGTTGATAATGTATATATACATGAAGCTTTAGATCCGGATAGATAATAATCTGAATTGTAATACACTTAGCGATAAGTTCTATCCAAGGTTTCTTAAGCTTGAAAAACTAACGTTCTGTACACCATGAAGTACACCGTGACTATTTCATTGTGTTAAAACGTTGATAATATTAAGCTACAGCTTAATATTCAAGTCCTCACTAAGGTACCAGAATTAGTATAATTCCATAAAAAACTGAGCCCATGGCTCAGTTTTTTGTTTAACACTATTTATTAAATACTTAGCTTAATGGCACACCAATACGGTTAGCCACTTCTTCATAGGCTTCGATGACATCGCCTAATGACTGACGGAAACGGTCTTTGTCTAGCTTTTTCTTAGTAGTCTTATCCCAAATACGGCAGCCATCTGGTGAAAACTCATCACCCAAAACGATACGGTCATGGAACACGCCAAACTCTAATTTAAAATCTACCAGTATCAAATCACCTGCGTCAAACAGGGCTTTTAATACGTCGTTGACTTGATGCGTCAGCGCTTCCATTCTAGCCAACTGCTCTGGAGTTGCCCAGCCAAGTGACACAGAAAGTGATTCATTCACCATCGGATCACCAAGCGCATCGTCTTTATAAAACAGCTCATACGTAGGCGGTGTCAAGGCTTGACCTTCTTCTAAGCCCAAACGACGTACCAAACTGCCTGCCGCAAAGTTACGAACCACGCACTCAACTGGAATCATCTCCAAACGCTTAACCAAGACTTCGTCTTCAGACAATTGCTTTTCAAAATGCGTTTCGATGCCAGCGTCCGCCAATTTTTGCATAATAAACGCATTAAAGCGATTGTTGACGACGCCTTTGCGTGCCAATTGTTCGATACGCTTACCATCAAGCGCTGAGGTATCATCACGAAAGTGTAAAATCAGAAGATCGTTGTCTTCTGTCTCGTATACAGATTTGGCTTTGCCTTTATACAGCAGTTGTTGCTTTTGCATTATGGGAGTTCCTGTTCGTTCAAGCTTATGTGGTAAAAACGCGCAGCTACCGCTGAGTCTGTATTATTGTCTTTATCATATGTAAAGGAATAAGCCAGCGGTATAAATAGGGAAATAGCATTAATTTGACGGACTGCTTACCGCACGCTGAGGCTTTGGCAGTTGATACTGGCTGCCTGATTCGTTCTGTAGGTTGAGTGTGTTTGCCCCAGTGCTAGGTGTTGGGTACAAAGGCACAAAAGGCAACGTCTCTTGGTCAGCTGGTAGCTCTACAGGCGCAAGCTTTTTGCTTTGCTGATACTCTAAGCTGCCATTATCACGCTTGCCAAGTAATTCTTTCGTCACTTTGGCAGCCGCTCAATACCAAAGTGCTACCCATAACTAAGGTCAGCATCGCAGGGAATATCTTTGCAGTTATTGATGATGTTTTCATCATGTTATCTCTCTGAGTTAGCAGTTATAGGACTATTTTTTAAGTTCACACAAAACTATAGTAAGTTCGCACGAAACTATATTAATTTTGCACGCACTAGGGCTTCATCAATAGTCGCATGATGTTGTTCAGCCAGCCACACCAATGGCAAGCGAATACCTGTGTCTATCAGACCCATTTTATGCAGGGCGTATTTTGCTGGAATAGGGCTTGATTCGAATAAACAAATCACGGTGTAAATGCTTGACGACATCATGTACTTTATGAGCTGCGTCAAAATCACCACGCAATCCTGCAGCGAAGGTTTCGCTCATGGCCTTGGGTGCCACGTTGGCGGTCACTGAAATATTGCCTTTGCCGCCAAATTTCATCAATTCAAGCGCCGTGCCATCATCACCAGACAGCACAACCATTCTATCGCCAACGGCTTTGATCAATTGCTCACCGCGTACTACTGAGCCGGTCGCGTCTTTGATAGCGACGATATTATCTATATCCGCTAAACGTTCAACCGTCTCTTGTGCGATATCAACGACCGTACGTCCCGGCACGTTATAAAGCATCTGCGGTATATTCACGGCTTTAGCGATGGCTTTATAATGTTGATATAAGCCTTCTTGTGGCGGCTTATTATAGTAAGGCGCGACCAATAAAGCGCAGTCTGCACCAGCATCAGCCGCATCTTGGGTCAGCTTGATGGCTTCCATCGTATTATTGGCGCCTGTACCAGCAATCACTGGTACGCGACCTTTGACATGCTGGACAAAGTAACGAATGACATCGCTGTGCTCTTGCATAGACAATGTCGCTGACTCGCCAGTGGTACCGACAGCAACCAAGACAATGCGTGCCTTGCTCAATCTGCCAATCTATGAGGTCTGCCAGACGTTTATAATCGACCGTGCCGTCAGGGTGCATGGGCGTTACCAAAGCTACCATTGAGCCTTGTAGTCGGGTTTTGATCTCGTCGTATGCTGTGCTCATAACCGTGCCTTACTGTATTATCCTAGCTTTTGTCAAAGCTGTCACATGATAGGTCGTTTGCAAGTGCCCATTCTCTTATCTATGTCCGCACGCATAATAGGTGCATTCATAAAAACTTTTGGTCATACCTTGCTTGATAGTAGTGCTAAATGTTTGTTTATTATAAAGGCGTTCGCAGCATAAATACTTATGTGCTTAAATCCGTATTGACGGTGTTTTTGCCAACGATCAATGATGCCGATTAAACAATCAATATTTAGTAATAAAAACGCCTACTAGTGTAGCATATTTTGATTTGACCGCTATCAATCAATTAACACCAAACCAGCCATTATTTCTTTCTGCTTTTGTATAGTTCATCCTAAATAAAAGAAATACAACCATTGTAACGTGCTGACCGCCTAGTATTTACTCAATGCGTAGGCCGATAATAGCTGGGATACCTTGGCGAATGACCTCAATCGTCACCACCCCTTTTTTGGGTAAAGAAGAGATCGCTTTAGAGAAGTCCGTTACCTTCTTAATAGGTTTTTGATGAAAATTGGTAATGACATCTCCTGCTAGAATTCCTGAGCGTGCAGCCAGTCCAGTCGGATCAACTGTGGTAACCAAAATCCCTGTTTTATTGTCCGATAAGATTTCTGCTTGCTCGTCAGCAGTCAAGTTTCGTAAACGCAAGCCCAGCTGCACATCATCATTCTGCTGATCGCCGCTTTGTGCTCTGACGTCATTGGGCGCATAAGCGAGTTTACCGCTAATGGTCATTTGCTTGCCATTACGCTGGATTTGCGCACGGAATGCATCGCTGGGTTTTGCGCGATTGAGTAGATTCAGTAAATCTGAGGCGCGCATAATTTGCACATCGTTGTACTGTAAAATGATGTCACCAGCTTTTAAGCCTGCTTTTTGTGCGGGTGAATCTGGCGAGACACGGGTCAGTAAAGCGCCTTGCGGACGTGCTAAATTATAGGCTTCGGCCAGATTGCGATCGATATCTTGTGGATAAATACCCAAATAGGCACGCACCACTTCACCATCTTTTTTTAGTTGCTCATAGATATCCATGGCAGCGTCAATCGGAATGGAGAAAGACAGACCCATATAACCGCCAGTACCGCTAAAGATACGCGAGTTAATACCGATGACTTCACCGCGCTGATTAAAGAGGGGGCCGCCTGAATTACCAGGATTCAATGCCACATCCGTTTGAATAAATGGCACACTGGTCTCACGCGAAAAACTGCGTGACTTGGCACTGACGATGCCAGCGGACGCTGAGTAATCAAAACCAAATGGCGAACCAATCGCTAGCACTGGCTCCCCTACTTTTAACGCATTTGAATCACCAATAGGTAATGCTGGGAACTGACTGCCCTTAACTTTTAACACGGCCACATCTGAACGCTCATCACTACCTATCAAGGTTACATCAAGCTCCGTTCTATCATTGAGTGTGACCGTGATTTTATCCGCACCTTCTACCACATGATGATTGGTCAGCATATAACCATCGGATGTGATAAAAAAAGCAGTGCCATACGCATGCTCGATCGCTGGCGTGACCGCCTGATCAGGAATACGCAGACGATCACCAAAAAACTGACGCAACAACTCAGCAGTCTGTGCCTTGGCAAGCTCGGCCTCACTAACCGTTTTTGTGACATTTACGCGGGCAATCGCTGGCGTGACTTGTTGCACTAAGCCAGAAAAGTCTGCCGTGGTCACTGCGGCTTGAGCGTGGGTCATGGTCGTGACTGTGATACCAGTGACCATTGCTGTGCTGACAGCAAGTGCCAGCGCACCCCGTTGCAACCAATGTTGTATACGAAACTCTGAGTGTGCTTTAAACGTATTGATAGGCATGTTGACAGGCATATTGTCCTCCACGTGAGTGGTCGATTATTATTATTAAAAGCGATGTTATGCGATTATTGATAGCGATTTATACAAGCTAAAGTCGTTTTTATAAGGTGAAGCGATATTAAATAATATAGTCAAGGCAGTTTACTACAGTTAAAAGGCTTTAAAAGCGCCACACTGCTATTTGCCTGCTTTTTTTGCTTGCTGTATCGTTGCAGCAAAAATTTATCCCAGTCTCGCTGGCTCTCTTTTGTATTCACCTGACTATATTTTTTACTCATTCTTATCGGTGCTAGAGCAGATCGATGACATCCTGTTTGGCTCAGCCGTGATAGTCATGAAATAAAACCATGATATGATGATAAGCCAAATAACTTTATAAATGAACAAAAGTTTATTTATAGTAATAAGTTTATGACACTGGCAATCATCACCCCTATTTTTTATTTTTGCATGTCCAAAGCGACGCCATATATATGGAAAAGCTTTTGTCCTCACTACTTTATAGTAGTTATATCATATCTGGCGCATGTTGTGACTTATGATGAATGGCATGGGTATGGCTCAGATTTTATAGAAATTTGCCTGTGCCCGTTATTCTGTAAACGCTATTGATAGATATAACGTATGACAAGATTATAAAAGGATTCATTTATGGATACCGCCCTATTATTATCCGGCGTGGTTGGGATTGGTATTGCTGCCCAATGGTTGGCTTGGTACTTAAAGCAACCGTCCATTTTATTTTTATTACTGATTGGCATTATTGTGGGGCCAGTGCTGGGTGTCTTCGACCCTGACTTGGTGTTGGGGGAGCTGATGTTCCCTTTCATCTCGTTGGGGGTGGCAATTATTTTATTTGAAGGCTCGCTGACGTTAGAATTTGATGAAATCAAACAACACGGTACGGTTGTGCAGATGCTGGTCTCGGTCGGCGTCCTTATCACCATTGCTATCGTCGCGTTATCAACGTATTTGTTATTTGATGTCGATCCTCTAATTGCCTTACTATTTGGCGCGCTGGTGTGCGTCACAGGCCCAACCGTCATTATGCCGCTACTGCGTAGTGTACGCCCCAATAAGACGATATCCAATATCCTAAAATGGGAAGGTATCATCATTGATCCCATCGGCGCGATTGCGGTGGTGTTGGTCTATGAATACATCATCTCAGGCGGTGAAGCCAGCAGTATCTTACTGTTTGCCAAAATTGTGTATTGGCGACTGCCCTTGGTCTGGCGGGCGCTTGGCTACTGGCCTTTCTGATGCGCCGCCACATGGTTCCTGAGTTTTTACGCAATGTTTTTACCCTTGCCTTTGTGTTGGTGCTGTTTTCTGTATCGAACCATTTAGAGCATGAGTCTGGCTTATTGACAGTCACAGTACTGGGTGTGGCACTGGCAAACTGGCCAAAATTCCCGCGCGAGACGATTCTTAGAATTTAATGAGTCATTAACCATTTTACTGATCTCTGTGCTCTTTATTATTCTTGCTGCCCGTGTGGAGCTGGCAAGCTTGCTTAGTGTTGGCTTTGCAGGCTTAGTACTACTCGCCATCGTGATGTTTGTGGCGCGTCCATTATCGGTGTGGGCATCGTCGATCGGCTCAAACCTCAAGACCAATGAAAAGCTGATGATCAGCTGGATTGGCCCGCGTGGTATCGTCGCTGCCGCTATCTCATCATTGTTTGCTATTCGTCTGCAAGAGTATGATATTCAAGGCGTTGAGCTGCTTGTTCCGTTGGTCTTTATGGTCATCATTGGCACAGTGATGATTCAGGGCTTGGGTGCAAAAATCGTTGGCAATTTATTAGGCGTACGTGAGCCTGAGACCAATGGTATCCTTATCGTCGGCTCAAACCCAATCGCACTTTTAGTCGCCACCTCACTAAAAGATCAGGGTTTCGATGTCATCGTCGCGCATAATAACTATACCAATATTGCCCGCGCGCGCATGAGTGGTCTGCGCACCTATTTCGGCAATCCCATCTCAGACCATGCCGATCGCCATCTTGATCTTATCGGTATTGGTCGTTTGTTTGCCATGAGTATGGATAAGGAGATGAACACTTTATCTGAGATTCATTACCGTCATGAGTTTGGTGAGCGCAAGTTATATCGTCTCAAATTCAGCGACGAAAAAGTCAAAAGCGAGCGCGATGACAAGCAATCAAACTTCCATTCGCAGTGGTTGTTTGGCAAAGACGTGACGTATACCAAGCTTGCCAGTATGCTGTCCAAAAAAGCTCGCATCAAAATCACCAACATCACCGACAGCTATAGCTTTGAGCAATATAAAGCCGATAACAAACAGTTTGTGCCCCTCTATACCATAGACAAAGAAGGCAAGCTGCACGTTATTACAGACCAGTTCGATGGCCAAGTACCACGTGACCGTAAGCTCATCTCATTGGTGGTAGAAGACGAAGTACAACCAAAACCTGTAGATGTGACGCCGAAGCAAGAGCAAGCGCGCATGGCAGCAGATGCCAACTTTGAGTCCAGCTCAAAAGCGCCTGAAAAACGCAAATCCATAGAGCTGAACGACGATAGCGTGACTGAATTAAAGCCAGCGTCTGTCACAGATAGCGAGACAGAGACTAAGTCACCTGTCACTAGTGATTCATCAGCAAATCCAGTCAGCCAATCAGCGCCTAAGACAAGTGAAATAACGGCAAACAACAAAGCAGCAGAGCCAAAAAATGCACCTGCTAATACTGCCAATAAAGGGGTAATGTCTGCCAACTCCACAGCAACTTCAAAAACCAAAACCTCTATCACAGGCCATACCAATGGTAATGGCAGTGCTCCTAAGAACAAAAAAGGCTCGCTTGACCCAAACCGTCTGCCCGACTCTGGTCAAGATAATGCTACCAACTCTGATGTCGATATTACCAAAGAGAAAGAGCAAAAAATCTCGGACGACCATGCGGACAAGCCTTAACTTTCTTTGCCCTTCCAGCGCATAAAAAAAGCCCCAACATGATGTTGGGGCTTTTGTTTATGCTAGTTGTTCAACGCGTTCTAACATTCAACTTATCTTGCACCGTTTGCCAAACTCGCTTGCTCACGTCATCTGCGGTGCCTGACCCATCGACACGCTGTATTCGCGCAGGATACTCGCTGGCAAGAGTACCAAAGCCCTTATGTACCCACGTAAAAAACTCAGTGGCCTGCTGCTCAAACCGATCGGCAGTGCTCCGTTTATTGGCGCGTGACATGCCCTCTAATACAGGCAAATCCAACCACAATGTCAAATCTGGTAATTGCGGGACAAATTGATGGATAAGTGTGTCAATCTTGGCACGCATCGCCTTATCACCATGTCCGCGTCCAAAACCCTGATAAGCAATGGTCGAGTCAGTAAATCTGTCGCATATCACCCACGTACCACGTTGCAGTGCTGGCAAAATCACTTGATGCATGTGATCGCAGCGCGCCGCAAACAGCAACAATAGCTCTGTATCGTCCGTAATGTCAGTCGCTGGATCTAGTAATATAGCACGCAAACGCTCAGCAAATGGACTGCCACCTGGCTCACGCGTACGCAAATAATCGATGCCGTTGTCTTGCAAACGCGCGCACAGCTGCTCGATAGCCGTCGTTTTACCCACGCCTTCTGTACCCTCAAAGCTAATAAAGCGCCCTTGAGTAGAAACTGCGGAAGTTTGAGGCACATCAGATTGTGCTGACTTGGCTTGCGGAGATGCTGACATGATATGACCTTATGTCATTAATGAGCGTTATATTGTCTAATATATAGTCGATTCAATCGAAAATAAGTCAGCGTTACTGGTATGAATTTTTCGTAGCGTCTGTCACGCTTGCGAACAGCAAGCAAGAAAAACCATACCAGTAATACGTGACGGTAAGCGTATTTTTTATACTACACAGCCCTCATAACACTTATTCAATGATAGGTGATTTAAAGAACGGTAATACAAAAAAGTCACTTACTGCGGCGGCATTTGCGATTTCTTTTCACGCATGACGCTCAGATAGTCTCTTACCGCTTGATTGTGCTCCGCCAAGCTATTGGTAAATTTATGACCACCCGTGCCAGTTGCCACAAAATATAGCGCCTCACTATCGGCAGGATGCAAGGTTGCTTCTATAGCAGTGGCCGAAGGCAAAGCGATTGGCGTTGGTGGTAGACCATCGATTTGATAAGTATTATAGGATGTTTTTTCATCGATGTCGCGGCGGCGAATATTGCCTTCATAGCGACTGCCCATTCCATAAATAATGGTGGGGTCGGTTTGCATACGCATGCTTTTATTCAAACGGTTGTTAAATACTGCGGATACCAACGGGCGCTCTTCAGGGACACTGGTTTCTTTTTCGATAATAGAAGCCATCACTAGCGCTTCATAAGGATTGTTATAAGGCAAATTGGGCGCGCGGTTTTCCCATGCTTCAGTCAGCGCTTGCTGCTGGCGTTTATATAAATCTGTCAGCACCTGCTTATCGCTGGTTCCTTCACCATAATAATAGGTATCGGGCGCAAACCAGCCCTCAAGATTGTGATTGACGATGGGGTCGTTACTATTGATGACCGCATCTGGCAAGATACCGACCAAATCCAACGCTTGGGCAATACTGGCATTGTCACTATCATCGGTTAGGATTTCTTTTTTGATACCCGGATTGTCACGCAGTGTCTGATACAAATCTTTAGACGTTTTACCTTCGATAATTTGCACTTTTACCATCGCGGCTTTTGCGCCCTGCTCCAATACTTGCAGCGCCTCAGCAATGGTGGGATTTTCCGGTAATTGATAAATACCAGCATGGAGCGGTGCATCGACTTGCGACTTGATATAAAGCTTGGCCACACTGGCAGAAAACAAAGGTATCTGCTGTTGCCACTGCGGCAATAATCCGTAGTAAGTCTGACCTTGCTCGATGGTGACCATTTGCTGTGGCTGCTCAATACGTCCAAACAACGTTTGATAGACCATCACTAATAAAAACGCAGCGATAAGCCCCAGCACGAGTAATACCTGATAACCACGCTGCATAAAAAACGATGGATTGTCCGTTTTATATTTACGGGGTTTACTCGCGCCACTGATGAGCGAGACATCTGTCGCCGGGAGTTCCTTTACCTCATCTGTTGCTGGTTGGGAGTTTGGTAGCGCGGTGTCATCTTGATTATTCAATGGGCTATTAGGACGTTCAGGAGGCGTTTCAGGGGTAAGCTTACTCATGGCAACTCGCGAGGCAGATGTTTGCTAGAATTTAGCATTGAAACGTCTGATTTTCAATGGTATTTGCTTAGCTTATGCATTAACGTAGTGCTGACGGCGTTTGGCAGGTCTTAATATTCATCCTTTATATCGGTATTTTCACACTTTTTTATTAATAACGAAAACTTATCATGAATCTACATTTCAATCAGAATCTGGCCAAAAACTACCAATCACCCAGTCAGATAATTAGAGTATTGAGTGAAGATTGGGTCGTAAACCACAGCTATTGCCCTAACTGTAGCACTGAGCCCTTAATTGACTATGCTAACAACAAACCTGTTGCTGATTTTTATTGCGCACATTGTAGTGAGCAGTATGAGCTAAAAAGTAAAAAAGGAAAGTTAAGCAATATTATTAATGATGGCGCTTATAAGACCATGATTGAGCGCATCAATAGTGAGGACAATCCGAATTTTTTCTTTTTGACGTACTCTAAAGAATTTAGCGTCAATAACTTTTTGATTATTCCTAAACAGTTCTTTACGCCTGATATTATTATTCAGCGTCAACCTTTATCAGCAACTGCCAAACGCGCAGGCTGGATTGGCTGTAATATCAACTTGCGACATGTGCCAGAATCAGGCAAGGTGTTTTTGGTCAAAAACCAACAAGTGATACCACGAGAAACGGTCACCCAGCAATTTCAAAAAACCTTGTTTTTGCGTGGACAATCGACAGCCTCACGTGGTTGGACGCTAGATATACTGCACTGTATTGATCGACTTGACACCAAATTTTCTTTACATCAAGTTTATGCTTTTATAGATGAATTAAAACTCAAATATCCTGATAACAACCATATCCCTGACAAAATCCGTCAGCAATTACAAGTTTTGCGGGATAAAGGCATGATTGAGTTTATGAGCCGTGGTCATTATCGAAAGTTATACTAAAATCGAAAATTACACTAAACGCTTTTCATTATAACGCTCAGGTTTCGGTTGTCCTTTTTTATCACGATAAATATCAGCAACCAACTCATCTCTATCATCCCATAAGGGTAGCCGCGACGTGGCAACGAGGCGCTCATGAAATTTATGCACTGGATATTCACAATCTATCTCATCGTTAATTCTGAAAAAATGTTCTTCACGATAGTCGATATAAGTGTGCATTCTATTTTTTACATAACCATGCCACTGCCATAAAAGCTGCGTAGGATGGCGCGATGGTTTGGTAAACGGTTTTAAATTCACCGTCAACGCACACATAACAACCTCATCATTCGGTATTAAATGAATACGCTGCTCGATAACTTCCTCACGCGTGTGCGCATACTCAAACACACCGCCAAAGGCAACGAACCTTTTAAAATCTTGTAAATACATAACACCAAATGCCAATTGAGTATAAGGCGATAAATGCACGATTTCGTCAGGTTTGCTTTTTGCCAATCGACATATTTCATCAAAAATCATCAAACGACGAACTTGGACTGGGATTCTCGTTTCTTCATAGACTGGTCGCATCGATATCTCTCCTGTTAACTTTCATAAATTAAAAGAGATCATTGATCGATTTGCTTTATAGCACAAGTCCACGTAACAAAAGACGATCACTTTTTCTTAGCCCTTTTGCTAATCTAGCGGACATAAATGATTAAAATGATTTGGTAGCAATGATAAAGATGAGGATAGCGCTGTGAAAAAGTTTCAAATAGAAATTGTCGAAACGCTTGGCAATATCGTGGACATTGTGGCTGAAAGTGAGCAAGAAGCGCTGCTAAAAGCGCAAGAAAAATATCGGAACGAAGAAGTTGTTTTGTACCCAGATGATTTGATAGATACTAAATTTAATATTTGTGACCGAGACAGCTGACTGTATTTTGCCTAATATTCAAAACCCCACCACTTCACCAGACAATAACGTCAGACGGCTCATAGGCATGACACCGCGCAGGGCATTACAAAAAAATAACTGGGTCAATCGAGGCAAATCCTTATCTTGTAACGACCTTATCACGACTGGATGTTTCGTACTAGATAAGGCATCGATAATCACTTGCCGCATCACGCCAGCCACGCCTGATTGTGCCATAGATGGCGTGTACCATTGACCACTGGTTAAATAATCATCGTGGTTTTTTTTATCATCAAACAGATTTTTCGGCTTTACTGCTGGTGGCTCGTACGCGCCTAGAAATGAGGGCACATCTGCTAGTTGGTAAAACACATTACTCATCGTGCCTTCTACCCAGTCTCCGCTCATATCACGCAGCAGCCCTTCCCCAATGGGTAAATCTGTGGCCGATTCTAGTGATTGATGCCTTAACGATTTAGGTTGCAATGAGTTAGATGATAATGAGTCGGCTTTGATGCGTTGTAGCTCACCACTAGCGAGAACCGTATCAAGGCGATTAAGGCTTTTTAATCCCGCAAGCGACGGCGGTAGACAGGCAATTTGGGAAGACAAACAAATGGCAGCGCTGGCAGGCTGTACAGGGATTGAGCGCCCATCAGCTAAGTGCAGCTGCTTGGTGGTAGCGACTGTCATCGCTGAGGATGTTAGCCAAATCTCGCAAGCGCTGCCGGACGTGCTGGGGGTGTAACCGTAACCGCGAATATCTTGCTTGGCACGGGTCACGATAAGCTTGAGCATACCCTGCTGCAATTGCTGAGCATGGATTTGTAAAGTCGTTAGCAGTGATTCACTGTCGAGCGCCAATTGCAAAGCGTCAGCATGAGAAATAAGACGCTGGTGATGATAGTCTACCCATAAAATCAAGCCATCAATGACACCCATCGTGGTAAAAAAACCATCACCATACGCCAGTCCGCGATTGTCTAGCAATGTTGACCCTGCCGCGTCATTCCCCTTTTGACCTGACGAATGTAAACATAACCAGTGGTTGGGCGGCATTGTGGCTACCACAGCTTAGCTATTGTCTGTTTGAGCAGCAGATTTATTGATGACCAGCATACAGCTATAAAATTCGCATTTTGCCAGTTCTACTTTTTGACCGCCAACGACTCTATTTTTGATGATTTGCCCGTTGAGCATATCCGCTATCAACTTACCGCCCTCATCACCCATCAATTGCCGCGCCAGTTTATAAGATTTTTTGGCATGGTTTTGACTCAGCTCTTTTTCTTTATCAGAGTCGGTAGGATTGGCATAATACCAGCCAAGCTCCAAGTATTTTTCAGAGTCAATAAGATCTAAATAAGGCTCATCGTTATTCATAAAACGATATTTGGTCGCAGGATTACTGGCATAATCTAGGCTGTTTTCGTCGGTAGTCAGCACCTTACCAAAAGTTGATTGGATACCATCCAGCGCATCAATACTCAGCGGCTCTACGTTGTCAGTACTCCATGACGACACGTCATAGTTGATGGGCGTGCCTTGCTCGGCAGTTGCACCATCTAAGTCAGCATCAGCCGATGCGCTGTCCTCTACTGAGGCTGTCTCAGCAACTGTCTGCTCGCTGGTGTCGGCATTCGCATCTTGATTTTGGGCATCGCCTTGGCCACTATCACAACCACTCAGCGACACACTGACAGCCATTATTGTACCGACCAGAAGGGTCTGTAGGTTATTATTCCACATGGACAATTTACTCACACTTTTAGATAAGTCTCAAAATAGTATTAACGAGCTGGCAAATATGCCGCTGATAACGCACCTTGTTTTTTATTCACACGCTTTTTGGCATGTCGTTTTTTAGAACGTAATCATTACTATAGCATTTTTTTCTTGCTCTATAGTTTACCCAACTGCTTAGCGCTTGACCACCTTTTACGTTACGGATAACACTCCCAGCGAGTACAGATTTGTTAATTACCTAACGTCGCAAAATTCCGACCTATTCAAGTGGTTATTTACTTAAGTTTGTCAAATATCACAGTATCCCTTATGATAATTGAGTTTTAAAGACACCTTTATCAAGGGTTTTTGCCTTTTACCGCCAGTGGAACCGTTATGACTCAGCATTTTATCGTTATTGGTAATCCGATTGCCCACAGTAAATCTCCCAAAATCCATACGCTATTTGCCGAGCAGACGGGCATTGATATCCGTTATCAACGCCAGTATTGTCCCGATGACAATGCCAGCTTTACTGCGGTCGTTGAGGCGTTTTTTCATGGCGGCGGCGTGGGTGCCAATGTGACCGTACCGTTCAAACAAGTCGCTTATGATTGCTGCCTATCGCGTGGCGGTTTGTCAGCGCATGCCAAAATTGCAGGCGCGGTCAATACGCTGCTGTTAAATAAAACGCTATTAGAAAATGGCGCACCATTGGCAGAAGCGCTCTATGGTGATAATACGGACGGTCAAGGATTGGTCAATCACATGACGAGCTTGGGCTGGCCGCTAACAGGCGCGCGCGTCGCACTCATTGGCGCAGGTGGTGCCGCTCGCGGGATCGTCCTGCCGTTGATAGAAGCGGGTATTGCATCGCTGACCATCGCCAATCGCACACTAAGTAAAGCAACCGAGTTGGTCAATGATCTGAGTGCTGCCAGCCCTCTGATTGCTGAGCGGCACATTGACGCTTGTGAGACTGCGCAACTGAGCGGATCGTTCGATATGATTATCAATGCCACGTCTATTGGCTTGTCCGCTGATACACTACCGCTGAGCGAAGCACTAAACTGCCAGTATGCTTATGACATGATGTACGGTCGCCAGCTGCCGTTTTTGCAACATTTTGCCGCCCGCGGTGCTCAGACATCTGACGGTTATGGCATGCTGATTGGACAAGCCGCCTTAAGTTTTGAGCGTTGGACAGGTCAGCAGATTGATGTTGCAAAAGCGACTGGTATCTTGAATAAGCTTGAATAAGAGCTAAGACAATATGGTGAATAAAAAGGCGTATGAATCCAGTGCATACGCCTTTTTATTATCTATTATTATTTTACTCAAAACAATTTAGCCAAAACGACCAAGTAGCCAGTTTTCCATGCGTCGTAGCGGTGCACGCAGATTGGTTGAATGCATCACTACCCCGCCACTCAGTCCAATCAAACAGCCAATCACCGTATCGAACAGCCGCGCCCGAATCACCGTTTGATAGGCTTGCTCAGAAAACGGCAAACCACTGCCATACTCAGCAATAAATATGGTCAGCGGCGTGATGACTATCACTGCCAGCCCATAATGCCGATCAACCAAATTTTCGATGCAGAGCATCATTAGCAAGATCGTCAGTGCCACACCCCATATCGACAGCCCCCAAGACAACATCCAACCAGCCAGCACCACGCCAACTATTGTCCCTAACAAACGATGTATTTGCTTAATCCACATGGTACGTAAATGGATACCTTGAATAATCAGAAAACAGCTAACCGCTGCCCAATAAGGATTGGATAATTTCAAGGCTAATGCTATCAGCAAAGTCAAACTGACAAAACCAGCCACAATCACACTCTCACTGATCGTATCTGGCTCGTAGCTATAAGTGGGCGTAGGGGTAGATGGACGCGTCGCTAATAAAAACAGGGAATACAGTAGTGCCATTATGAAAGAAAAACCACTACCCAGCATCACCAGACCCGTGGCTGGCATAATGTCTGCAAAAGGCATGGGAATGAATAAAGCAATAGCACCTGCCATTAGTACGAACAGTCCAGCTGGCGGTGGCTGACGATAATAACGCCCAAAAATCACAATACCAAAAGCCATCAGAGTAAATATTGGTAATTTTAATATAGGGATTTGCTGCGCGATCAAACCCAGCGCAAAACACAGAGACATCGCAAAGCCCCATGCCATCACTGTCACTAACCGATAGGACAGCTTACCAACCAACGGGGTATTTAAAATAACCATCGCCCCTAATGATGCTTTGATACCTGATGACAAAGTGCCAAAGTAAGCCCCTACAAAGACAGGGAAGCTAATGGCAACTGCGGCGACAATCGGCATATGCCATGGTCTCTTGCTACGGTTTATAGTCAGTAGATGGTTCATCTCACCATTCATTAAAACTCTTATGCGAGCAAATAACGCTGTTAGCCAAGAGACTCGATTTGCCTCGCGCTTTAATGCACTCATGATTGGCGTTCCTTATATTGTCAATGCACTTACTTATCGTGTTTTTGCTAAGACTGTATTGGTAATAAACAGTTGGTTACAAAGAGGGGTTTTAGAAAGCCACTGTCTTATTGATAACTTATTATTTTCTTTTAATAAATAAATAATGAATATTAGTTATTGGTTGTATATTTGTCGCTAGAGAAGACTTATACTGACGGTACTATCGTCAACGCTGTTTTTATCAAAAAATTCTTAATAGTAGTCAAAATAAATAAGATTTTCTTAACAATCTTAAGTAATAATCAGCGATATTGTCTACCTTTACCCCAAATAATGAAATACTCGTTTGTGTAAATAGGGGTTTGATTACCAAGCCAACCGTTTCTGATAACGACTAACTCGAGAGAGCGACTATGTTAACTTACAAAGCACCTTTGCGTGATATCAAGTTTTTGATTAACGATGTCTTTGACTTTCAAACGCATTATAAAGATTTGGATAACGGCGAAAACGCTGACCCAGAAACGGTGGATATGATCCTACAAGGCATGGCTGACTTTGCTGAAAATGTCCTTGCCCCTATCTATCAATCAGGCGATGAAGAAGGCTGTCATTTTGAAAATGGCGAAGTGACCACGCCAAAAGGCTTCAAAGAAGCTTATAACCAGTTTGTAGAAGGCGGTTGGCAAGGTATCTCGTATCCTGAAGAATACGGCGGTATGAACTTACCAACGTCAATTAACCTAATCAAAGCTGAGATGATTGGTACTGCCAACTGGCCGTGGGCGATGTACTCTGGTTTATCAACGGGTTGTATCAACACCTTACTTCAGTATGGTACAGACGAACAAAAAGAGACTTACTTGCCTAAATTGGTCGAAGGCTCGTGGGCAGGCACCATGTGTCTGACTGAGCCGCAGTGTGGTACAGATTTGGGTCAAGTCAAATCAAAAGCCATTCCGCAGGATGACGGTACTTACAAAATCAGTGGCACTAAGATTTTTATCTCAAGTGGTGAGCATGACTTAACAGACAATATCATCCATATCGTCTTAGCCCGTCTACCAAATGCGCCAGAAGGCACACGCGGTATTTCACTATTTATCGTACCAAAATTCCTGCCGAATGCTGAAGGTGAATCTGGCGAACGCAATGGTGTGGTTTGTGGATCAATTGAACACAAAATGGGTATCAGCGCCTCTTCTACCTGTGTATTGAACTTTGATGGGGCGGTCGGTTACCTGATTGGCGAACCGCACAAAGGCCTAAAAGCCATGTTCACCTTTATGAACACTGCTCGTATCGGTACTGGTATCCAAGGTCTAGCGCACACTGAGCTGTCTTTCCAAAATGCCCTACCGTACGCAAAAGAACGTCGTTCTATGCGGACACTATCAGGTACCAAAGACCCTGAAAAAGTGGCTGATGCTATCATCCATCATGCTGACGTACGCCGTATGCTACTAACGCAAAAAGCCTTTGCTGAAGGCGGTCGCTCAATGATTTATCATTCAGCACGCTATGCCGACAAAATGGCACAGGGTATCGTCAATGGTGATGATGAAGAATTCGAAAAATGGGATGACAAGCTCGGCTTCTACACTCCTATTCTAAAAGGCTTCTTGACTGAACTCGGTATCGAAGCTGCCAAACACGGTCAGCAAATCTACGGCGGCCATGGCTATATCAAAGAGTGGGGTATGGAGCTCATCGCTCGTGATGCTCGTATCGCGACCATGTACGAAGGTACCACTGGCGTACAAGCACTTGATCTACTAGGTCGCAAGGTTATCTTGCAGTCTAAAGGTAAAATCATTCGTGACTATACGTCAAGCATCATGAAATGGTGTGGCGAGTATGCCCTTGATAAAGACATGCGTAAATTCGTCTGGGCACTCACCAAACTATGTGCTGAGTGGAACACCTTGACAGTACGCTTGATGCTAATGGCTCGTAAAGACCGTGAAATCATCTCAGCAGCATCAGATGACTTCTTGATGTACTCAGGCTACGTGATGATGGGCTACCACTGGGCACGTATGGCAGCCGTCGCTTATGACAAGCTTGAAAATGGTGGCGCAGAAGCACCAGAATTCTACAAAGCTAAAATTCAGACCGCAGAATTCTACTTCGACAAGCTGTTACCACGTACCTCGGGACATGCTGAAGCCATGGTCGCACCAAGCAGTAGCATGACAGAGATGGACATTGAAAATTTTGCTTTCCTAGACTAAAAATGACTAACATTGCATCAATAATCAACAAAAAAGCGCCTATCATTTAGGCGCTTTTTTGTGTTTAACTGAAAGTGTTCTGACGAAAGACAATCAATAGTAGATAGCCAAATCAGGAGTTCCTCATGCTACCAACTCATTATAAGACCACTTCATTAGCCGCACGATATATACGAGCATTGGTCATTAGTACCACTCTCGTCAGCATAGCCACAAATAGTGCAATTGCCAAAAGCAGCGATACTCCTCTGCATTTTGCAAAAGGCGCTATAAGTAGCACGACCACTGGTAAACTCAGTCCCAAGGAAGATGATCGTTGGTATCGTTTTCAGGCAGAGAGTCAGCAATATGCGATCATTAATATTGCACCACTCGCAGGCACACCGGAGACTGCCAATGTTGGCATACTACACATGCCAAACGGCATGCAAGATGGCACTAAAGGCGGTATCATTTATCAAGGCTGTTTGCCCACAACGGGAAAATATCGTTTGCGTATCGCACGAAATCTCATGGCTACCGAGGGCAAAACTGCTGGTTATAAGGTGGAGGTAATGATACTACCAAAGTATGCCAGCGAGTCCTTATGCAGGAACTTGTAGCTATTGATGACTAATAGCTTATGCTTATGCTTATGCCTAGTGCCTAGTGCCTAGTTCATAACATAGAGTACAAATGCTCTTAATTACCCAGCATTTTCTTATGATAAACGGCACTAATCTCTTCAACTTCTACGCATATCTGTAACGCTGCGCGACCTGATTGCGCGGCACTTAGCGTATTTTCTATAGCGACCGTCAATAGCTCAGCAAGCTGATTGCGAACGTCCATATCACGTCCGGCCATTATTTTTAGATGCGCATAGATAAAACCATTGTTTTGCTCATCGTCTTCAATACCCACCAAAAATGTCTCAATAGGCACGATACGTGTTTTTATTTCAGCAGGCTGCTTGAAGTGACCACTGTCCCATAGCGCCTTATTTAAAGATTTGAGTAGGGATTCTTCATGATCGATACGAACATTGGGCGTTGCTTGAATGGTTAAATGCGGCATAAATATATCCTTATAAAATGTGAGTGAAAAATGACAAATCAGCAGTTTTTTAGTGCCGAATCTATCCTATAATTAGGGCGTGTTGAACATTCGACCATGGCACTGACAGAGACTATTTTTTAGGCGATTCGCAGGTAAAAATAGTAAGTATAGTCATTCTATACGGCTATTTTTAGCAATGAAGCGGCAAAAAAGAGTCCTGTCCTTTCAGGCTGATGCTAAAACTGCCCCATACTGCGTTGCAAGTCTAGCTAAGGCATGAGCATTATCGTCAACTTGCGCCTTGTCTGGAACTGTTTTAGCGATCAGCAGTGCC
Source organism: uncultured Psychrobacter sp. (assembly GCA_963925435.1). GTDB lineage: Bacteria > Pseudomonadota > Gammaproteobacteria > Pseudomonadales > Moraxellaceae > Psychrobacter. Next base: position 439,706 of record CAWURQ010000002.1, read on the forward strand.
TACTTGTGAATGTTCAACACGCCCTAGTAATAAGACAGTTTAGTCATCGGTAATAGTATCAAAGTGAGCGGCTAGCGTTTCAGCCAATTGCATAGGTGGCAATTCAATCTCCAAACCACGGCGACCGCCACTCACATAAATCGTTGACTGAGTCTGCGCTGAGCGATCTATCACTGTTTTTAAGCGCTTTTTTTGTCCTAATGGACTGACACCGCCTAGCACATAGCCGGTACTACGCTCTACTTGCTTCGGGTCTGCCATTTGCACTTTTTTGCAGGACAATAATTTACTAACAGATAAGGCTTTGGCCATTTTTTTAAAATTTAACGTTTTGTCTACTGGTAATATCGCCACAGCAAGTACACCTGCATCAGTCGATACCACTAGCGTCTTAAAGACTTGTGCCACATCAACACCAAGCTTTTCGGCGGCTTCAAGTCCAAAAGAGGTGGCGTTACTGTCATGAGTATATTCGTGCAATTGATAATCAAGACCGCGCTGTTTGGCAAGCTCAATGGCTGGTGTCATAAGGATTGCATCTCTTTTATTTAGCATTAGGGCGTGTATAAAATTCGAGCATATGAATATTCGTAGTATATACAGACACTATATATCGCTTTGGTGGCTTTTATGGCATCATAAGCGCAACATATTTGACTATTTTTGATACTGATTATGATACCGAAGTTTCTAAAAAAACGGATTTTTAAAGCGCCAGTTACGACTGACAGCGCGTCTACAACTGATGTCCATCCAATTGCTTCCAAACCTTATACGAAAACACCGATCAATCAGCTGTATCGTAAACTGTCTGGGCAACTGCTTGATGTCGCTGTCAAACCCAAGCTGCTAGGTGAATTGCCTGAATTTGAGGCTGACGATCAGATACTAAGATTTTATGTGCTGCAAGATTATTCACGCTCTAACAGTATATTGATTGACTTGCAGACGCAAGAGTACAATTTACCACCCGCACTAGTGGGCGTAAATGATGCTGCCCATCATATTAAAGAAAATGCGGCCATCATATTTTTAAACCACCCAAGTGCCAAAGACAATCAATTATCGCCGCGCCTTTCACGCTTGGTTTCTGCGGTATTACAGTATCCAGAGCTTAATGTGCGTTTGGTGCCAGTATCCATCCTGTGGGGACGCGCCCCAGAAAAAGAAGACTCTTTATTTAAACTGCTGACCGCTGACAACTGGGAAGACCCCAGTATCACTAAGCAATTATTTAATATCGGGGTCATGGGGCGTGATACTTTTGTGCAGTTCCATCCGCCACAAGATTTACGCACTATTATTAATGATAGCCTTAAAGCAGATTTGGCGGGTACTCATACTCTTGATTCAGCCGTCTCTGAGACACAAAGCTTTGAGACACAAGATTCTGAATTACAAAGCGCTCATGTAAAAAGCAGCTCTATTAATAATATCGATGAAAATAAAATCGATGAAGCACCTAAGTATACAATGGTCGCCTCAGCTGATGGCAACCGTGAGTTGGTGCGTATGTTGCAGCAGCATCTTACCGTTTATTTAGACAAGCAGCGTGCCAGTATGCTCGGTCCTGATTTATCAGACAGGCGCAATTTGGTCGACAAGCTGGTGTACTCGCCTGCCATCAAACACGCCATAGAGACCGAAGCCGCAGAGACAGGCACCAGTGTTCGTGATGCTCGTAGTCTGGCGAGAGGCTATGCCAATGAAATGGTCAATGATTACTCACACTCTATTATTCGCGGCTTTTATAAATTTTTGACTTGGTTATGGACGCAGTTATACGATGGTGTAGAAGTCCATCACTTTGAGCGCGTGCGCGAGCTGGCAACTGACTATGAGCTGGTTTATGTGCCTTGTCATCGCAGTCATGTCGATTACTTATTACTATCTTACGTCATTTATAAACGTGGTCTCAGCATCCCTTATATTGCAGCAGGCGACAATTTAGACGTACCAGTATTAGGCCCTTTATTACGGGGCGCAGTGGCTTTTTATATACGTCGTAGCTTCCGTGGCAATGCGCTCTACACTGCCGTATTGCGCGAGTACATGCACACACTTATCACACGTAATACGCCAATTGAATACTTTATTGAAGGCGGTCGCTCGCGTTCAGGGCGCTTGTTACCGCCGAAGATGGGCATGCTAGCAATGACCATACACAGTCAGTTGCGTCAGACCAATAAGCCAATGGTATTCATCCCCACTTATATCGGTTATGAGCGCATTATGGAAGGTGGTACTTATGTCGGTGAATTAAAAGGCAAGCCAAAAGAATCTGAGTCTTTGATGGGATTGCTCAAAGTTGGTCGTAAAATTGAGCGTATCTTTGGTAATGTGCATCTGAGCTTTGGCAAACCCTTATATCTCAGTGACTTTATGCAAAAGTTCGATGTATCAGCCAACAGTCTGCCAGCTGATCGTACCGACACCCCACTCGATGAGAAAGCCAGCGCTATGGTTGATAACATCGGTGTCAAAATCATGCAGCACATCAATAAAGCGGCAGTGGTCACGCCTGTGTCATTGTTGTCATTGGTATTGCTATCAGCACCCAAAGCGGCATTAGATGAAAATAGCTGCCGCGAACAAATCGCGCTTTACCAAGGCCTTGCTCAACAGCTGTCTTACTCGGATGACACTGTCATCACCGATATGACTCCGCAAGAAATCATTGATTATGGTATCAAGCTAAAGCTTATCGAGCGTACGCCGCACATCTTGGGCGATATCATTCAGGTCGCTGGCAAGCAAGCGGCATTGCTCAGCTACTTCCGTAATAACATTCTGCACGTCTTTATCTTGCTGTCTTTCTTATCAGCGCTCGTGGCACGTAACGGCCGTATCAAGCGCAGTCGCTTGGATAGTATCGCTGAGCAGTTATACCCGTTCTTGCAAGGTGAGCTATTCTTATACTACCCAGCGCATGGTTTAGCTGAGACGCTCAACAAAAAGGTCGATAGTTTACTGTCTCATGGGTTGATCGTTGAATTAGGCGACGACACGCTTAGTGTTCCTGAGTCTAATAGTAAATGCTATCAACAGCTACAAGTACTGGCGACACCAGTTGGACAGAGTCTTGAGCGTTATTTTATGACGCTTGCCCTACTTGCTCAGCAGGGTTCTGGTAATTTGACCGAAAGCGAAGTTGTTGACCTGTGCCATCTGCTTGGACAGCGCTTGTCTGTACTATATGCGGATGATATTCCTGACTTCTTTGATCGCGCCTTATTTACTAGCTTTATCAGTGCTTTGACTCGCCTCGATTATTTACAAAAAGACGATGAGACAGGTATACTCACTTTTGATCATCGTATCAATGACATTGCCCATCATGCCAAGTACGTGTTAACGCCTGATATGATGCAAATCTTGCAACAAGTAGCGAGTTTAGACGAAGACGAAATCACCCATGCGATTACTGAGATTAGCAATAAAAAGCAGCGTAAATTTGGGCGTAAGCGTTAATTATTATTCACTTAAAACAAGTATAAAAAAAGACCTCTAATCATTAGAGGTCTTTTTTATTGGATGTAAATGTACTAAGTAGAAGTATTAGTTCGTAATCTTCTTATACTTCGCACGCTTAGGACTGGCGTCATCACCCATAGTCTTTTTACGATAGGTTTCAAACTCAGAGTAGTTACCATCAAACCAGACTGGACCTTCATCTTCGAATGCCAAGATATGGGTGGCAATACGGTCAAGGAACCAGCGATCATGCGACACGACCATGACCATGACCATGACCGTACCTAGGCTGACAGGGGTTACCCGCTTTTAAGCGGCTATTGTTCGATAGATTAGTATCAAAAGACAATCTGCTATTTTTTCTTCAAAGGCTGAATGAACTGTGTCTAAGCTCGTATGATCATTCAGAAGAGCTTATAGCAGGTTTTTTCCCTTTTGGTAGTATTTAAGATGCTCTTCACTGGGCACCATGTTGCCGCCAGTTGCCCAAACGATATGCACTGCTTGGTCAAGTTTATCAGTTAATCCGTAGCGCTCCAGATACGCTTCGCCTTCGGTGATAACTTTGGAAATACCAGGAACTCCGGCCAATGCTGAAGGCTCAAGATCTATGCCTTCACTGTCATGCATCAAGGCCAGCAGACGATATAAGTTTTCATCCTCCACAGTGTATATACCGCTTAACAGTGGCTCCATCACATGGCCTACAAATGCTGATGGACGACCGACCGCAAGACCATCTGCACAAGTTTTGTTATCAATACCAAAGTCTTGAACACTCACACTATCATGCAAACCTGTATACATGCCTACCAACATAGCAGGAGAATGAGTGGGCTCGGCAAAAAAACAATGTACGTTATCACCAAAAATTTGCTTTAAGCCAAAGGCAACGCCGCCGGGGCCGCCGCCAACGCCGCAAGGTAGGTAAACGAACAGGGGATGCTTTTCATTGACATGAATACCTTGATCGTCCAGCTGCTGTTTCAGTCGCTCAGCAGCAACGCTATAACCAAGGAACAGGTCTTGGGAATTTTCATCATCAATAAAATGGCAGCGAGGTTTTTGTTGAGCTTCGAGACGTCCCTCTTCAACTGCCTTACTATAATCATTTTGGTGTTCTACAACCTTTACGCCTTTGCTTCTCAGCAAATCTTTTTTCCATTGACGTGCATCAGCAGACATATGCACAGTGACTTGAAAGCCAAGCTGCGCACCCATGATACCGATACTCAAACCAAGATTGCCGGTTGAACCGACAACGATACTATGTCTGGAAAAGAGTGTTTTAAAGGAAGCGCTATCGATCTTTTGATAGTTGTCTTCTAATGTCAAAAAACCCGATTCAATAGCTACTGATTCAGCATGTTTAAGTACTTCATAGACCCCACCTCGTGCTTTAATAGAACCAGAAATAGGCAAGTGGCTATCGCATTTAAGGAGTAAGCGCCCATGCATAGGGTGATTATACAGCTTTTGTAAAGATTGCTGCATGAGTGGGATAAAGATCAATGGTGATTCGATAATGCCATTGCTTGCAGCAGTCTCAGGGAATACTTTGGCAATATAGGGGGCAAATCGCCTCAAACGATCGGCTGCGTCAGTTATCTCCCCTGAACCAAGCGGTAAAGATTGTGCAACTTCTGCAAAGGGCTGCAACTTAGGGTTGAACCATGTTAGCGCTTTGGTCGCTATGATACTCTTTAGCAGCGGGTGTGATTGATACAGCTGTTCTATGGTTTTCTGTTCGGCTACTTTAATCGTCATAAATCACTCTCGTATGAAATTTCTTAATGTAAAATTTTCCAATGCTTGTGCTATTTTTCATATATTGCCTTATGCGTTTATTAAAACGCGATACAGCAGTACAAACAAATTCTTTTTTTAAATGCAAGGATGAATATGACTCATGTGAATATCAAACCTTCCAGTACTCGGATGTTGGGCAACCTGCATTGCTTTTCTTGTGTCGCCCGCCACATGAGTTTTACCCTTGCAGCAGATGAACTTTGCTTAACTCAAAGCGCTGTCAGCCATCGAATCAAGAATCTAGAGGAGCAGCTCGGATTCGGTCTATTTCTAAGGTTTAACCGTCGCATCCAGCTCACTTATGAGGGCGAACAACTGTGGTCGGTCTTGAATAGTTCGCTCTCTACCTTGGATATGACCATTCGTGATTTGCGTAATCAGGACATTAGCGGGCACTTAACCCTATCAGCACCCCCTTCTTTTGCTCAAAATTGGATGATACCGAGACTCGTCCAGTTTCAAAAACAGCATACACGTCTGTTCTTACATTTTGAAACACACAGCCGCTTAATAGATTTTTCACGAGAAAATATAGATATTGCTGTTTATTACGGTAACGGTGAATACCCAGGATTGCATTCTCAGCTGTTAATGACGGAGTTTCTCCAGCCCGTATGTAGTCCACAGTACGCTCACGAACACGATTTGTACGACAAACGAGAAAATCTAGCACATTGCCAATTTCTTCACGACGTCAATGCTTGGCCCGATGCCGGTGCACATGCTGAATGGGAATATTGGTGCGAAGCATATAGCATCGCCTCAGTTGACTTAAGTTGTGGATATTCTTTTGATATGTCAGAAATGGCTGTTAATGCTGCCAAACATGGTTTGGGCATAGCTATGGGTCGACTCAATCTAATTAATGATGATATAAAGCGCGGTCAACTCGTCACCCCTTTTAAACAGAAGATACAAGCGAAGCAGCGTTATTTTGCAGTTTGCCACCCAGACCGTACGGATCGCCCTGCGATTAGTGCCTTGTTACATTGGTTATTGGAGACAACGCAGCAAGATAAGTTTGCCCAGAGTCTGGCTGTCTCCGTTTCTAAGCGTCTTTAATATAGCGCAAGCTCACTATTGACGTTCGTTGATTTTTCATAGGAACTTTTTAAAACAATAAAAAAGGCGTAACTTGCGTTACGCCTTTTATGCATACACTGATATTTTGTCTAGCAGACTAATTTGTAATCTTCTTATACTTCGCACGTTTAGGGCTGGCGTCATCACCCATAGTCTTTTTACGATAGGTTTCAAACTCAGAGTAGTTACCATCAAACCAGACTGGACCTTCATCTTCGAATGCCAAGATATGGGTGGCAATACGGTCAAGGAACCAGCGATCATGCGACACGACCATGACGGTACCTGGGAATACTTGAATCGCATCCTCTAGCGCACGCAAGGTTTCGATATCCAAATCGTTTGATGGTTCATCAAGGAGCAATACGTTTGCGCCCTGCTTTAGTGTCTTGGCCAGTTGCAGACGGTTACGCTCACCACCTGATAATTGACCGACACGTTTTTGCTGGTCTGAACCTTTGAAGTTAAAGCGACCGATATACGCACGGCTTGGCGTCGTATAGTCACCAACCGTAATAATATCAAGACCATCAGACACTTCTTCCCATACGGTTTTGCTATCATCTAAGTGATCACGTACCTGACCGACATAGGCCACTTTGACACTTTCGCCCAAATCAACTGAACCAGTATCTGGCGTATCGCGCTCAGTAATCATGTTAAATAGCGTGGTTTTACCTGCCCCATTTGGACCAATAATACCAACGATAGCACCCGCTGGCACGTTAAAGGTTAGGTTTTCATACAATAAACGATCGCCAAATGATTTGGAGATGTCGTTTATCTCAATAACCTTGTTACCTAGACGTGGACCAGGTGGAATATAAATCTCAGCGGTCTCATTACGCTGCTGAAACTCTGTTGAGTTCAACTCTTCAAAACGCTGTACACGAGATTTAGACTTTGCCTGTTGGCCTTTTTGATTTTTGCGAATCCACTCAAGCTCTTTTTTCAAGGCTTTGGCAAAAGATTCTTCTTGCTTATTCTGCTGCTCTAGACGCGTGTTCTTTTGCTCTAGCCACTCAGTATAGTTACCTTCATACGGATAGCCATGGCCACGGTCAAGCTCCAAGATCCACTGAGCAACATTATCCAAGAAATAGCGATCATGGGTAATGGCAACGATAGTACCGCTGTAGTTCTGCAAGAACTGCTCTAGCCATGCGACAGACTCGGCGTCCAAATGGTTGGTCGGTTCGTCAAGTAATAGCATGTCAGGGCGTGACAATAGTAGACGGCATAGTGCCACACGGCGTTTTTCACCACCTGACAGTTTGCTAACATCCGCATCCCATGGTGGCAGACGTAGCGCATCGGCCGCTTTTTCTAATTGGTTGTTTAAGTTATGAGCATCCCACGATTGGATGATGTCTTCCATCTTGCCCTGCTCTTCAGCCAATTTATCAAAATCAGCATCCGGCTCTGCATATTCTGCATAGATAGCATCTAGGCGTGCCAGCGCATCTAAGGCTTCACGCATGCCATCTTCGACATTACCACGGACATCTTTGCTGTCATCAAGCTGTGGTTCCTGTGGCAAATAGCCAACTTTAGTGCCAGCTTGCGCACGCGCTTCACCACTAAACTCAGTGTCGACGCCTGCCATGATGCGTAGCAAGGTTGATTTACCTGAACCGTTGATACCCAAGACACCAATTTTGGCACCAGGGAAAAACGACAAGTTGATGTTTTTTAAGATTTCACGCTTAGGCGGAACAAGTTTTGACACGTTGTTCATCGTGTAAATATATTGAGCCATTAACACTCCGATAGACTGCATAGAAGAGAACAGCAAATGCAACTCAGCGATGATGCCAAGCGTGCTGTACCTCAAAATCAGGGTTACAAATTATAGGTCATTATCGCATTGTGGCGCATACCCTGCAAGCTGACAGGTTGTTTTAGCACCTGTTTTGCTACTTTTATCGTAGAGAACCACGCTTCATCCATAAAAGCTGGCAAAAACCTTCAATCAAGATTATAAGTTAATATTCTAATGAATTGCTGTTTTATAAAGTCCACAAAAAATAGCATTAAACCTTTCGAGAATTTAATCAATAGTCGTTAAAATATTAGACCAACTTAACAAGTTAATATGATTTAATTAGAATTGTATTCAACAAAATCACTTAAAGTTTGATGTAAAATTGTTTATATCACTCACTCACAAGCATTTATCCACAAGCATTAAAAAGGTAATAAGCTTATGGCCACTGGCTATCGCCCTGAAGTTATTCAACGTGCGTTTGTCGATTTTGTCGGGTCACGCTTACATCCATTTTGGTCACTGACGGCACCAAAGCTACGTCTTTTGGCACGGTATGCACTGAGTGAGGACTTAATAGCGCTACAGTTTGAGACCAATCAAGCGTTTAGGCAGCAGTCGTTTAGTACGAAAGAGGGTTGGCAAGGCGGTCAATATCTTGATTTACGTGTTTTTATCGATGGGGTTTATCATCAGCGCAGTTATTCATTGGTAGGTTTAGCGCGCCAGCCGCTCTGGTGGCAAGATGATATTCATGATAAATCACGCAAAAATAGGTCGAATTTTACGGTTACAATCGCTGTAAAACCGCAGGGATTGGTATCAAATTACTTAACCAAACGTATGCCACTTGGTACGACTCTTAATAGTGGTGTCCCAAGTGGCTCATTTACCTTGGCGCAAGCAGCATTAACAAAGCAAAGCACATCGATTGATAAGCACTCTGCCGCAGCCACGCTTAAACAGCCAGCGCCGTTATTGTTTATCGCGGGCGGCAGCGGCATTACACCGATGCTGGGACTCATCACGCAAGCGCTGCAATGCGAGCATGAAGTAACTTTATTACATTACAATCGTACGGCACTACTTGAGAACCAATGGCAACAATTGGCTGCTATGTATCCAGCCTTTACCTATCATCTGATTAATACCGAAGATGCCAATACTTATTTGGCAGGCACGCGGCATATAAGCACAGACAGCTTGTTGGCACTAGACTTACCATTGGCGGATACGCAGATATTTGCATGTGGTTCGCGCGCTTTATTGGCTGGCTTATACACTGCTACGGATAAGATAACTTTGCCAAATGGTAAAAAACTGCGAGACCACGTGACTGTAGAAAACTTCGGCAATATTTTGCCCGATTTTCACGGTGAGCAAACGCACGATAAAGCAGCAAAACCAAACCAGCAGACGGTTTATCTGCGTGCACGGCAACGGCAGTTTAGCAGCGACACGACGTTACTAACGGCGGCAGAAAAAGCGGGTATTCGCTTGACCCACGGTTGCCGACAAGGTATTTGCCAATTGTGCCGCTGCCATAAAATCAGCGGTGTGGTCAAAAATATTCAGACAGGCAAAATGAGCAGCGATGGCGATGAATTCATCCAAACCTGCATCAATGTTGCCATGACTGATATAGTATTGGATGTTTAAATGGACTGCTATAGTCGATTCTAAATAAAACAGATATATTATATTGCAATGCAGAACTCACTATATCTAGTCGATCCCATTTAACAAGGATACGGGTTCATACAGTCAAATACTCACAACCACTGATACAACAGAAAAATAGCCTGACGTTACGTCATGCTGTATGCTAAAAATTAGACAACTCATTGAACCAAACCCATTATTAGTTATTTGAGTGGTTTCGGTTAAGGACTATTTATGCGCTTATTACCTCCCATGAACACCGCCCACTCTGCTGTGCCAATTTTGACGACACTAACAGATGCTGAACTGGCGATGCAAGAAAACCTCCCGCTGAAACCACAACCCACCAATTCTCATCATGCGTATACGGCAATGAACGGAAGTGGCTTTCGTAAAAGCGAACCCTCTCAGCCTATGCGCTATCCTACGTTGACTGGCGCTCCATTAACAAAAGCACAGACAGAAGCGTTGGGGGAAGAATTACAAGCAATCTATCAAACCGTGATGGATTCGTTAGGTAGCGATGACGCACGATACATTCAACGAGTTTATGCCACAGTGGTCTATAGTGAGCTGGTCGCACGTGGTCTACTTATCGCAGCAGGACAATGGTCGTCAAAACGCTACCAATTAGGTATTTGGTTAGTAGGGACTGCTTTGCTCAGTTTCAGCAAAATATTAAACAATATGGAGCTTGGGCATAATGTGATGCACGGTCAATATGATTGGATGCAGCATCCGCATCTTAACAGTCAAAAATTTGATTGGGACATTGTCTGTCCTGCGCCATTATGGCAACACTCACACAATTACTTGCATCATACGTTTACCAATATCCTTGATCGTGATCATGACGTGGGCTATCACCTGATTCGCGTGACTGATGAGCAACCTTGGACACCAAGCGACCGCTATAATATGCTTAGTACAGCCGTGTTGGCATTGGGTTTTGAGTGGGCCGTCGCCTTTCATGATATTCAAATCAGTGTAGAAGAGTATGCAGACTCTCCTGAGCTGCACAAAACAATGCAACAAAAATCACGTGCATTGTTTTCCAAAATCGCACGACAAGTAGGTAAAGACTATGTAGCGTTACCCATCACAGTAGGACTAACACTGGGCCGAGGCAGTGCCTTTAGCACACTCAGCGGTAATATGACTGCCAATGTTGCTCGTAATCTCTGGACATGGGCAGTGATTTTTTGTGGGCATTTCACAGAACAAGCGCATATTTATACGCAGCTTGATCCCAATGAGAGCAAAGGCGACTGGTATGTGCGCCAAATTCTAGGTTCCAGCAACATCCAAGGCAGTAAGTGGTTTCATATTTTGACGGGTAATTTGTCGCATCAAATTGAGCATCATATCTTCCCTGATATGCCCGCCCGCCGCTATGCCAGCATTGCACCGCAAGTACAGGCTATCTGCCAAAAATACAACTTAGCCTATAATACGGGGAGCTTTGGTACGCAGTTTCGACAAGTATTGGGACGTATTCGCCACTTTAGTAAACCCAGCGCGGAAGAATGGCACGCTCACACACAATCGATGGATAATGTAGATAATATCGCGGCTCATAATGTTGATCCAGACACGCAACATTCAGGTGGATTAGGCCGATTTCTTCCTCCTGTCGTCCGTCAAGCTATCTCCTACGCGTGGTAGCTGCTTTGATTAGCACCTGCTGCTCTTATGTTGGGTGTCTAGTGTGTTGAATGCCAATTATTCATATTAGAACTCATTTAGAACTTTATAGCACTGGGATTTTATGGGTGTTATTGCTGTCACGACCAACTTAAAAATGATAAAAATTTGATCCTACTATTTCATAATGGAGAATCTACATGAGCAACCAAAATCCTAAATCCAATCTAGATATTACTCATAATCAAGCAGCGAAGCGTTTTGAGGTGTCTATCGACAACCAAATTGGTTATATCAGCTATCAAGAGCGTGACGGTAAATTGATATACGACCATACTATCGTACCGCAAGAACTGGGCGGACGTGGCGTTGGTTCAGCATTGGTCAAGCACGCGCTTGATTATGCCCGCGAGCAGAATAAAAAAGTGCTACCACAATGCTCTTTTGTGGCGTCATACATTAGCAAACATTCTGAATATCAAGATTTGGTGTAGTCCAACATGATTCAGTACCCAACAGACCGTTCCATGCGCCTTAATAGCGTCTTAACTATTTGATAGCTGCCACTCAGCTGATATATTCAAACATTCATATGGAATTGCCCTCCTCTTGATTTGCGGTCTACGATTATATTTTTTCAAATATATAGAAAGGCGGCAAATATAGGTGGGTTTTTTATCATATACTAATTATAGAATAAAGTTTATTCTATAATGGAGTTGATCCACTGTAATACCTATCCCAAAATTAGGGTAGCAAAAAAGACAAGTATCAGCCCTACGTATGGGGGACTGACACTCGTTTGAGGTAGCTCATCGTATTTTTGGGGTTTGGTATAATTTTAATAAACCAATCCAACATAACAATAAAGGTTATTAATATGAGTAGTTTATCGGACAAACAAATCAATTTGCAGCTAGAAGATCTGGCAGGTTGGCAGCGTGACGGTAATAGCATTGTCAAAAGCTATCATTTTGCCGACTTCATTGAAGCCATGAGCTTTATGAACCAAGCCGCTTTTCATGCTGAAGCACTAGAGCATCATCCAGAATGGCAAAACACTTATAACGTGGTAAATGTACGATTGACCACGCACGATACGGGCGGTATCTCCAGTTTAGATGTCCGTCTAGCGAAGCGGATGGAGCAAATTTTGCAGCCAAAACATTTTTAGGCCTGTACGCTTATTATTATTCAGTTGACTGTTTAACGCGGCCTAATAAAATACAAAAAAGTCCTCGATTGAGGACTTTTTTATTCGTAAATACTATATGGTTTACGGTTACATCTTGCGGCTGACAAATGCGACGATGAACAAGATGACGGCCACTGCTAAAAAGATATACGCCAAATTGGCCGATAACCCAGCAACACCGCCGAAACCTAATAAACTTGCTAACAATGCAACGACTGCAAAAATAATAGCCCAACGAAACATAACTTTCTCCTCAAATTTTTGTTAAAAAACCAAATGGATAAATTCGTATAGTAAATTTTAAGAGAACCCTTATTACTAATATCCGTTTTTATCTGTCTAGTGATATTTTTTTCTAACTTGTTTTTTTAATACCAATCACAATTGCTTACAGCGATAGATTAGCAATGTTTTTCTTCAAAAAACGTTCGTTTTAGTAATAATCTCAGTAGGTTATGTAATTTTTGTAGCGAATCTTAGCATTCTGCCACTTTTACCTCGCTTTATAGGATTTATGTGTGTAGATAGTTAGCTACTACTGAATAGCACGTCTTTCTATCATATAATTTGCTATACATACGAACAATAACGCTGCTTTCAAAAAATTAAGTCATGAAAAAACGAGTGTTAGCACGACATTTATTAAGCTAAATGAGTTTGACACAATGAATCATATTTTTGGCAAAAGGTCTTATTCATCAGAATATCTATTCGAAACCCCTATTAAGGATAATAAATATGGACAACAATACGGACACTTCAAGCATGCAAAAAAATAGTAGTGAAAAGCGGCTTTATGCGATCATTCTATATGGTGCCACAAGCTTCGTTGGCAAAATCACGGCCCATTATTTAGCGGAATTTTTATCCAATGCAAAAGATAAGCATGGCGCTAATGTTACTTGGGCGATAGCTGGACGTGACGAAGATAAATTGCAGCAATTGCAGTCTAAACTCACCAGTAAAGTTGATATTATCGTTGCTAATAGTAATGATGCGGCCAGTCTTGATCAGATGACCAAACAAACTCAGGTGATCATTTCAACCGTTGGCCCCTATCTGAAATATGGTGAGCCTTTAATCAAATCTTGCGCTGACAATGGCACAGACTATGTCGATCTCACAGGCGAAGCGATTTTTATCAAAGACATGATGGACAAATATCAAGATACGGCCACACAAAGCGGCGCTCGTATTGTCAACTCCTGTGGCTTTGACTCTATTCCCTCAGACTTAGGCGTGTATTTTACCCAAACCAAAGCAGAAGAAAAATTTGGCGACGCTTGCGATGTGATTCACATGCGGGTAAAAGCGGCGAAAGGCGGCTTATCTGGTGGCACTATTGCGTCGATGGCCACTATTTTTGAAGAAGTTGGAGAAGATAAATCCCGCCGTAAGCAAGTGGCCAACCCTTACTTGCTTAACGACGATAAAGACGCCCCAAGTGTACGCCAAGATAATATCAGCAAACCACAATATGACAGCGAACACAAACGCTGGCTTGCGCCTTTTGTTATGGCAAGCATCAATACTCGTATCGTTCATCGTACCAACCAATTACTTGGCTATGAATATGGCCGTGACTTCAAATACGACGAAGCGATGTGGATGAAAGATGGGGTAAAAGGTCAGCTATCGAGCTATGCGATGAGTGCTGGCTTATTTGGCTTTGCCACAGCCATGATGATCAAACCGAGCCGTGAATTACTGTCTAAGCATGTGCTACCCAAGTCAGGCTCTGGACCTTCTGAAGAGGAGCAAGAAAACGGTTATTTTGATATTCGTCTCTTTGGACAAACTGCCAAAAAAGAAACGATTAATACCAAAGTAATTGGTGACAAAGACCCCGGTTATGGCAGCACCTCACGCATGCTGGCTCAGGCGGCATTATGCTTGGCACAAGATATTAGTAAAGAGGATGTCGGCGGCGGCTTTTGGACACCAGCTTCTGCTATGGGCGATAAGCTTTTAACGCGTTTAGAAGATCATGCAGGCCTTAGCTTTGAAGTCGTCGATTAATAGAACGCTTAAAATCGTTTAGCTATAGCATTTAGCATTTAGCATTTTAATGACCGCATCTTGCTTTTGAGGTGCGGTTTTTTATTGAGCACGTTTTTATATGACAATAAAAATACAGTAATTGCACAAAGTCACCTACCAACATCAATCTGTTAGATTTTTAATCTATGCACTACTGAATGATTGAGTGCTTAGTTGCTATTCTCGCACTTAGAGTTTGTAATTGATTTAGGTTGGCTTATAAAACTCTTCACCAAAACGGATCATGATAATCGCTTAATGATTATCATGATTTTATTTTTTCTAAAGGTCGAATGTTAGAAATAGTAAATATATATATTTAAAATACTAAATTAAATTTTAATATATATCTTTGCTAAATAGAATAATGCTGAATAAGAGTCAAGTTTGAACCCTTTTAAACTGACATTATAAGACTATAAATTAAGGAATTCATTAATGAAAAAACGTACTCTACCTTTATCGCTACTCGTTGCCGCAACGCTTACTATCCCAAGCTTGGCAATGGCTGCTCCGAGTAATACCGCAACTACTGCCATAACTGCACAAGCAGACATGCAAAGCGCAAAAGCGGCAGCAGAGATGCGAGCAGCACAAACGGCATCTGCTAATAGCGCTATTGAGACGCAAGGCACAAGTGCTAACAGTGCTAACAGTGCAAACGCAAACGCAAACGCAAACGAGTCTAATCCGTTTGTCATTAATGAGACGCAAACTATCTCAAGAGCCAGTGTTAATAGCAACGCTAGAATAAACAACAATACCAATCAACAAGTAATGCCTACTGAGCTACAAACTCAACAACAAGAGATGGATCTACAAACCCAACAACAAGATATGCAAGACCCCGAAGAAGACATGTTACAAGAAGACATGGTAGAGCCAGAAGAAGCCTTATTACAACAAGATATGCAAGATCCAGAGGAAGACATGTTACAAGAAGATATGGTCAATTAGAACGACACTTATTTTTTCTAAGAGACATTTTATAGATTATAAAACTAATGAAATCATTGGCTTAAATATTTTAGAGCAAAACAAGAAATATAAGTAGGTCAATATAAAAAAGGCAGCCATTAGGCTGCCTTTTCTTGTTTCTACTTAGACGCTAAGACGTCTTATTTCTTAGCTTTAGTCACGCCCGCTTCTTGCAACAGCGCGCCAAAGCGTACCCATCTTGCTAGGAGCTTCTGCTTTTTCCGCACGAGGAGCCTTGCTGCGACTGTCGCTATCGACTTGCTACTACTAGGTTGCCACGCTTAGGCTTAGACGGAGCGCTTGTCAGTCGCCGACGCTGGGCGATTGCTGCGTGGACGACTGGCTCTTCTCATCATTACTTAGCCTTTGCCGTCAGCAGGCTTCGCTGCTGGACGTGCGGATTTTTCGGCTTCAGGTTTCATACTAAAACCAATACGACCGCGTTTTTCGTCAATAGAGATAACACGGACTGAAACGATATCGCCGGGCTTGACGCGATTCATCGGGTCTGCGACAAAGTCATTCGCCATTTGCGAGATATGAACCAAGCCATCTTGATGCACACCAACATCGATGAAACAACCAAAGGCTGTTACGTTGGTGACAACCCCTTCTAATGTCATGCCTTCGCTCAAATCTTTAATGCTGTTCACATCATCACGGAAGTTAGCCGTCTTAAACTCAGGGCGTGGGTCACGAGCTGGCTTTGCAAGCTCATCTAAAATCGCTTTTACGCTAACATTTTCATCATTAGCAGCTAGCGCCGTGGTATCGATACTGTTTAGCACACCATCGTTACCGATGACTTCTGGCAAGGATTTACCCGTTTGGGTAAGTAAATTATCAACCAGCTTATAGCTTTCTGGATGTACACCAGTAGCATCAAGTGGATTGCTGCCATCATGTATACGTAAGAAACCGGCGGCTTGCTCAAATGTCTTAGCACCTAAGCGCGGAACATTTTTCAATGACTCGCGACTGTCAAATGCACCATGCTCTTTACGATAGGTGACGATTTGCTGAGCAACATTGCGATTCAAACCAGCGATATGCGCCAAGATAGCTGGACTTGCCGTATTCACATCAACACCAACGGCGTTAACGCTGTCTTGCGTGACTTTATCTAGGCTATCTGCTAACTGAGTTTGATTGACATCATGCTGATATTGACCAACACCAATGGCTTTTGGATCAACCTTGACCAACTCTGACAATGGATCTTGCAAGCGGCGCGCGATAGAAACCGCACCGCGTACAGACACATCTAAATTGCCAAGCTCATCACTGGCAAGCTCACTAGCAGAATAAACAGATGCGCCAGATTCATTAACGATGACCGCTTTGGCTTTTAATGCCTCGTTCGCCGCTAAAATCTCTTTAATCATCGCATCTGTTTCGCGGCTTGCCGTACCGTTACCGATAGCCACTAGATCAACGTTATAAGTGCTTAAAAGCTCATCGATGACTGTTTTGGCTTCAGTCATCTTATTATCAGGCGCAAATGGATAGACCGTGGCGATAACAGGCTTGTCTTCGCTATCTAACATGACATGACCTTGGGCATCAACAATGGCCATTTTTACGCCATGACGGATACCAGGGTCAACACCCAAGATAACTTTGCGACCAGCAGGCGCTGACATAAGTAAATGCTGTAAATTATTGGCAAAAACATCAATCGCATCCGCTTCTGCGGTCAGACGTTTTTCAGTCAATAAACGATGCTCGATATGCGGACGCCATTTGTCTTTCCATAAGCTGCTTGCGGCTTCTGCCAAAAACTCACGACGCTCGGCTGGTGCTTTAGCATCAATCGCAAAATGCTTAATGATTTTTTCGATAAATGGCGCATCTTCGCCTTCAATTTTTAGACCCAAAACATTTTCTTGACGACCGCGTAGCATCGCTAATAGACGATGATTTGGCAGGCGGGCAAGACTTTCGCTATGCTCAAAGTAGTCTTTGAATTTCTCGCCGACTTCACGCTTTTCTTCACTGGCAACGCTAGATACGATACTGGCTGTTTTGGCAAAACCACTGCGTAAATTGTCCAACAAATCTAACGCTTGAGTCCATTCATCAACGATGATGGCTTGTACGCCAGCCAATTGCTTTTCGATATCGCTGAAGTCAACTTCAATCTCATTACCACTTTCATCAGTAATGCTCGATTGCACTTGATAGTCAGCTAACGCATCGGTCGGTGTCACGTCTTGCGTCAACAGCGCTTGTGCTGCAACGTCAAGACCAGCAGCGCGTGCTTTGGCAGCTGGTGAGCGGCGACGCGGACGATATGGCAAATAGATGTCTTCAAGCTCAAGTTTAGACGTCGCATTATCAATACGCGTCTGTAGCTCCTCAGTCAAATTGCCTTGTGTGCTGAGCAATTCAGTGATTTTGAGGCGACGGGTTGCCATGTCACGCTCATAATTGAGAGACTTCTCTAAAGCGCGCAATTGCGCATCATCAAGATTCTGAGTCTTTTCTTTGCGGTAACGCGCAATAAACGGAACGGTCGCGCCTTCATCGTAAAGTTTGACAAACGCATTGACTTGAGCAGTCTTAATGCCAAGCGCGCGAGCAAGCTTGTCGTGAATATTCGCGTGTGTGGTTGCATCCAAAACCTGTGCATTTGTCGAGGTTTGAGATGGCGTTAAGGTATCAGTGCTACTCATATACGTATCAATCGTTGAGAAATGTAGTTTTGCATTATAGCAAAAGCTGCATGAATAAAAATCCTTTTTATCTTTTCGTTATTTATGGCATTTTTATCGCAAAAATCGTCTGATGATCGCAA
This sequence comes from uncultured Psychrobacter sp., assembly GCA_963925435.1. GTDB lineage: Bacteria > Pseudomonadota > Gammaproteobacteria > Pseudomonadales > Moraxellaceae > Psychrobacter. The sequence continues at coordinate 458,153 of CAWURQ010000002.1, forward strand.
TTCTTGACGCCTTGTTAAACAAACGCATACAGCATTTTCCTTATCAGTGATGCAATTATGACTGCAATCTTATACACTAAAGTCTCAGTCAGCACAAATATTGATGTGTACTGATATATTGAACAATAGTTCTTATTTTTTATAAGTTTTTGCAATCGATGGAATGATGCTCAAATAGTTGCACTAATAAATAGTGAAAATGATATTCACACTGTTTTATTGAGAATAATATACTGACTGGTGCGTTTTAACAAAAATTTCTGCTAATAATAATTTTTATAAGAGGATGCCTGTATGTCTGAAAATAACAGCCCCGATACCTTGACTCAGCGTATTTTAGTCGTCGATGACGATGCCCGTCTGCGCTCTTTGTTGCAGCGCTTTCTAGAAGACGATGGTTTTGTCGTTCGTACTGCCCATGATGGCAGTCAAATGGATAAACTGATGCAACGTGAGCTTTTTTCGTTGGTGGTACTAGATTTGATGCTACCAGGCGAAGACGGTATCAGTATCTGTAAGCGTCTGCGTGAAGACAACGGCGACATTCCTATTATTATGCTCACGGCTAAAGGTGGCGATGCCGATCGTATCGCAGGACTTGAAGCAGGTGCTGATGATTATCTGCCTAAGCCCTTTAACCCAAAAGAGCTATTGGCTCGTATCAAAGCGGTACTCCGTCGTCAAAACCGTGAGCTGCCTGGTGCGCCAAGTCATCAGCTTGAAGTGGTTGAATTTGGTCCATGGACGCTTGATTTGTCGACGCGTACGCTCAAACGTGATGGCAATGTCGTTACCTTGACGACGGGTGAATTTTCGGTATTGAAAGCGTTAGTTCAGCATCCACGTGAGCCATTAACCCGTGATAAATTGATGAATCTAGCACGTGGTCGTGAATGGGGTGCGATGGAGCGCTCAATCGACGTTCAAGTATCACGTCTGCGTCGTCTGATTGAAGACAATCCTTCACAAGCGCGTTATATCCAGACCGTCTGGGGCGTGGGCTATGTGTTCGTGCCTGACGAAGCGGAAGTAGAAGCAGCTAAGAGCGAATCACTATAAATCCTAAGTATTGCTTGCGTCCGTTGATATATAATACTATTAACATGTATCCTATTAATACACGGGCGCCTACTTGAACATCCTCTATTATTCATCAAAACATACCCTGCACCTTGGTGACAGGGTTTTTGGGTGCTGGAAAAACCACTGTCATTAACCAGCTACTTGCGAGCAAGCCTGCCGATGAGCGCTGGGCGTTATTGATTAACGAGTTTGGTCGTATTGGTATTGATGGCGCGCTACTCACAAGCTCGCAAGACTAGCCGTACTGAGCAAATGAACATTGCCATTCGTGAAGTCAGTGGTGGCTGTATTTGTTGTACCAGTCAGCTGCCCCTACAAATTGCCATTAGTCGCCTGCTCAGTGACCATCATCCGCAGCGCCTGCTTATTGAACCCACAGGTCTTGCCCATCCACGTGAGCTGATACGGCAACTTAGCGCGCCGCATTGGCAGACTGCTCTAAAGATGCAGGCCGTGATAACGGTGCTTAGCGCGTGCAATGGCAACAAGAAAAGTATCGTTCCCACGAAGGTTTTCAAGCGCATGTCCGTGATGCGGATGTCTTGGTGATCAATCGCTACGCTCAACTGAACGCTGACGAAAAACAAGCGTTGCAGCACTGGATAGCCGATCTCAATTCGCAGGTAAACATCCTTTGGGCACCTTCTGTGCAAACCAAGCCAGAGGACGAACATTCATTGAACGCCTATTTATCAGCATTACGCACCCAGCTGACCAAGCCAAGTCATACCATTTTGCAACAGCGTACTGTGAATATTGCTCACCCTCAAAACTCCACTGTTCGCTTACAGCCACTGAATAAGTCTCTATCGGCTGACTCACTTTCAAGCCTTTCTACTGTCGATAATGACACTCAGACTGGCACAGATCTTGAGCAGCCTTATCGTTATCATGAAAAACAACAAGACATACTGTTAGCAGGTTGGCGACTGCCAGCGCACTATGTATTGAACGTGGATAATTTACAAGATTGGTTATTAAAATTGCCAAGCTGGCAGCGTATCAAAGGTGTGGTGCATACTACTGACGGCTGGCTACAGGTTAACTTTACCCCCGATAGTTTGACCACGAGTACTGCCAGCCCACAGGTTGATAGTCGGTTAGAGATTATCCTACAGTTAGATGAAGATAATAGTGAGGCTCAAGATACCATCGTAGAGGGTAATCAAGTAGGTACAGAAAATGAGTCTTTGCTTGCCACTGTTATAGAATTGCCGTCTGCCATCGATTGGGAAGCACGCGACCGTGAACTAATGGCGATGGTTATCTGATGAACTCTTTCAAAAAATGAGAGTAGCAAGGTAAATACCGCTGTCCTATAAAATCCGCACAAAAAAGTGCCCTCTACTATTTTACATAGCAGAGGGCACTTTTTTAATTAACGCAATTGGCTGTCTTTACTACCACGCCGATTGAATAATTCAGCGGCTCTCGCCTCTTGCTCAAGCTCGGTTTGGCAGCTGACGCAATGTTGTACGCCAGGTACGGCTATGCGCCGCGCTTCTGGAATGGGATTGCCGCATTCATCACAAAACTCAGCACTAGTACCTGTTGGTAACGAGCGCCGTGCCCGTTCTAGGGCATCGTTAACGGTCGCATCCATTTGTTCGTGCTCAGCACCATCTCTTGACCAGCCACCTGCCATAATCCCATCCTATTTATTATTGGTTATATTTAGTCTATTAATTAAATCCAAATAGAATAAAATTCTTTAAGAACAAATAGATGGGGATTATACTCACTGATTGCAACCTATGATTGGACGTACAAGACCTATATAAAACGTGCTGGTATTGGCCAAAAAATATCGTTGCTAATCCTTTGGCTGTAGCTCGATCACTTGCCCGCGTACCCCAATACTGGCATCACTCATCAGACAGACGTAGCCTGCCATGATGTCCTCTGGTGTTTTTAGGCTCATAGGATTTTCCCCCGGATACGCATGAGCACGCATATTGGTACGTGTGCCGCCAGGATTGATGCAGTTAAAGCGTAAATTGGTGGTATTTTTTGTCTCTTGGGTAAAGATATCACTCATACCTTCCACCGCTTGCTTTGATAGTGCGTAAGCGCCCCAAAAGGCGCGAGGGTTTGTACCAACTGTGCTAGAAGTAAAGACAATAGAGCCATTATCAGCATCTTTTAATAACGGTAATAGCGCTTGGGTGAGCATAAAGGTCGCGGTAAAGTTGACCTTCATCACTTGGGCAAACGTATCAACATCATACATCTCAAGCGGTGTCAGCTGTCCAAGCATACCAGCGTTATGCAAGATACCATCCAGCTGTCCGACTTCTTTGTCAATCAGCCCTTCTAGCTGCTGCATTTCTGCATAGGTTGCCCCTTCTAGATTCATCGGTAGCATGGCTGGCTGCTTACCGCCCAAGCTCTCAATTTCATCATAGACGTACTCAAGCTTGCTACTGGTACGTCCCAATAGCAAAACGGTAGCGCCATAACGGGCATAGGTCAATGCCGCCACACGGCCGATACCATCGCCTGCACCCGTCACCAAAATAGTTTTGCCTTCTAGACAATTACTAGCTGGCACGAAACTACGAATGTCGTCATGAGTCAAAGACTGAGTAGGGGTTTGGACGGCTTGAGAATTATGGTGCTGCGTAGCTGGCTGATTGGTATGGTCACTCATGGTATTACTCACTACTTATCGTTTATATAGTTGGAATGCGAGGGCGTGTCATCGATTTATCTCATTTTAATTCTCATAATCTAACTGATGACACGCCCTAGGTAATAATCAAGGCAATTTATAAATATTCAAATTTACCAGAAGAAAGCAATAACTTGTTTAATTCTTCAGGAGTACTGGTGATGTAATCAGCACCCCATTTCTTTAGATTCTTTTGGTCTTCGGGTGGAATATAACCATAAGCAGCTAAAATCGTTGGCATGCCAGCCGCATTACCAGCTTCGATATCCCTTATATGATCGCCAATATACAGAACACAGCCAGCGGCACCGCGAGGGATAGCGAGCTTTTCTAACGCCATATACATGGGCTCTGGATCAGGCTTGGAGCGGGACACATCATCAGGACAGATCAGAACGGCACAGCGCTCATCCAATTGCATCTTATTCAATAGCTTTTCTGCCAGATAACGAGGCTTGTTGGTCACGATACCCCAAGGTACGCCTTTGCTCTCTAAATCAACTAGCACAGCTTCAAGCCCCTCAAACAAGCAACTGTCGACGCATATCTCTGCTTCATAGTCGTCTAAAAACTGCTGGCGAAAATCAAGTAATTCTGCCTCACTGACCTCAAGTTGATCGTTGTGCCTTAGCATCAACTGTACCATTGCCGACGCACCCGCAGAGACTTGCTCACGAATTTCTGCTTCAGGTGGCGCTTGCCAATCATTTTCGTGACTCATTTTACTGATGATACGGACAAAGTCGGCAGCAGTATCAATTAATGTCCCATCAAGGTCAAATAACACCGCTTTTACAAATTGGGTCATAGTGAATGCTCTCAAAATTGGTAACGTGTTTAATAAAATAGGGTGGCGTATAAATAACGCACTATGGCATTAAGCTGGAATTATGGGTTTTTGTACTGCCATCATATAGTTAACATCGACATTTTGTGCCAGCCAGTAGCGCTTGGTCAGCGGGTTATAATGCAGACCAATAATGTCTTGCCGTACAAATCCAGCATCGATGGCCATTTTGTCTAGCTCAGCTGGCGTAATAAATTTGGCATAGTCATGCGTACCGCGATCCAGCAAGCGTAATACATATTCTGCCCCAACGATGGCAAATAAATAAGATTTCGGATTGCGATTAATTGTCGATAACACACAAACACCGCCTGGGGCTAATAGCTCAAAACAAGCCTGTACAATCGAGCTGGGGTCAGGCACATGCTCAAGCATCTCCATACAAGTCACCACATCAAATTGACCGGCGTGCGTTTTTGCTAAATCTTCTACTGGGATATGCTGATAGCGTAAGGTATTGGCTAAACCGCTCTGCTCTGCATGCACTGCCGCCGCTTTTAGGTTTTCGGTACCCAAGTCAATTCCTGTCACATCTGCACCGCGCCGTGCCATGGATTCTGACAATATACCGCCGCCACAACCGACATCAAGTACTTTTTTACCAGCCAGCCCAGTATCAGCCGTTTTATTCATGGCTGCCCTATTGTGGCTATCATGGTCATTTTGATAACCCTCATAACCCTGATAGCCATGCTTGATATTTTCTTCTATCCAATTCAGACGCAGAGGATTGATTTCGTGCAAGGTCGCAAACGCGCCCGTATTGCTCCACCATTCGCTGGCCAAGTTATTGAATTTTTCGACTTCGCTAGGATCTACATTGATAGCAGCCACTGTGTCATCGATAGAGCCATTTGCTTGTTCGTTCGAAGAAGTCGAAGATAGAGCTGCGCTCATAGCGTTTTTCCTTTATTGTCATTATCATTATTATCGTATAAGGTGCACGAAGCTGGATTTAATATTAGCATGAGAGGGACGGTTTTGTCGTGAGTACATCGTCACCGATTGTGAATGGGCTTAGCAAGTACTTGCCCTTTACGATACCAGATCATCCCTATTTTTATAGCCGCTGATGGCTCAAGGCATTTTTAATCCTATAATCAGGTCAATAGCAACGTAGCAAGTCTAAGCAACCATAGGTACAAGTCGAAAGAAGCAAGATACCTTAAAGAATAGCTCACAGCTTTACAACCATCAGTTAAGAATCGGATTCACAACTACACGTGTTTTGCGTTATTATAGTCGATACGCCACTTCGGTTCGATTGCACTTGGTTTGACTGCACTCGGTGCTATGGCGTTTATACACTTTAAAAACTATGTCTTCAAAACCATAGATACAGAAATACCCTAATGAACCCTAAGTCTTCACACCTCAAGGATAAAGTATGAAACGTGTCATCACACTGACTGGTCTGGCTATGGCCATTGGACTTGCCACTATGGGCGCACAAGCGGCCGACTATGTCGCTGGCAAAGACTATCGCGTGCTAGACAATCCAGAAAAAATTAGCGGTGATGCTATCATTGTTCGTGAGTTTTTTTGGTATGGTTGCCCGCATTGTAACGTTCTTAATCCACACATGGAAAAATGGGCAAAAACCAAAGACAAAGACGTTGCATTTTTTAAGACTCCAGCCGCGTTGAATCCTGTTTGGGAAGCCAATGCTCGTGGTTTCTATGCCTCTCAGCTACTAGGGTTTGAAAGCAAAACGCATGACGCATTGTTTGATGCCATTCACAAAGACGGCAAAAAACTATTTGATCAATCTTCATTGAGCAAATGGTATGCAACAAAAGGTGTGGATGAGAAAAAATTCAACAGTCTTTATAACTCATTTGCTGTTGGCACAAAGATTGGCCGTTCACAAGCAGGTGCTAAGCGCTACCAGCTCTCTGGTGTACCAGCCGTGGTAGTACAAGGCAAGTATGTTGTAACTGGCGAAAACGCAAAAGTGCCTAAAGTTGTGGATTATTTGGTCGATAAAGCACGCGCTGAAAAGAAATAATTCAAACGGTAATAATGCAGGATGTATTTATATATCAAAAAAGCCAATCATTCGATGATTGGCTTTTTTATTTGCTATCGATTATATAGTCGATAACAAATAAAATGGATACACAATATTATGATGCGAGACTGACAATGCGAATCATATCTTTTAGAATTGGGATTACTATTTTTTTAACTGCGATAAGATAGCCACTTCGCGAATATAACTTGCCAAGTCTTCTTTGGCCTCTGCCATCAGCTCATCATCTTGCATGTGTTTGGCGTATTCAATCCACAGTAGCAATTGATACATGCTATGGTGCTCAGATGCTTTGTATTGTTTGACGAATTGTTTAAGCGTCCCTTCATCATCAATATTTAAACGCCCATACCAACTTTCTATTTTTGAGATTTGCTCTTTTGGAAAAACCGCATCAAACAATGCTTTTACCAATTCATGACGATTTTCTTCGCTAATAAGTTTACCGACACGCTTGGTTTGGCGATTACGCGCATTGGCGCTGGTAATATCAGCCAGTGCCATCAACTCTGCCATAAAATAATCGCTGGCTGGCAGGGCTTTTAGCTGCTTTTTTGATAAGTTGGCAAGCGGTATCGACAACTGTTGCAAGCGCTCATGGGATTTTTTGAGTTCCGTACGCGAGACGCGCATGTCCTGTTCTGACCAGTCAATCATAAAAACTTTCCAAAATAATAAGTAATAGAATAAATCATATTTGTTGTTTACCAATAACTACCAACGACTTTTTTCACGATGCTTCGCCAGCACTTTTATACCTTGTGGCATCGTATCAGCAAGGCGGCGTTGTAAGTTATCAGCGATAAATACTGAGCGATGTTTACCACCCGTACAGCCAATCGCCACCGTCACCGTATGACGATTATTTTGTAAAAACTCTGGTAGCCAACGCGTCAAGAATCGCTCGATATCATCCGTCATCTCAGACACTTCTGGACAATCTGCAAAGAATGTTGCAACCTCTGCGTCAAGGCCTGTTGAAGTACGCAACTCAGGATTCCAATGTGGATTTGGCAAGATTCTCACATCAAATACAAAATCGGCATCTATAGGGCTGCCATATTTAAAGCCAAAAGACAGCAAGTTAATGACAATCTGATTATTCACACCAACGTATTCACGCAAATTGTCTTTTAACTGATGAATATTCAGATTACTGGTATCCATTCTGATATCGGCGTGACTAGCAACTGGCTCTAATAGCTCCACCTCTTTTTTGATCGCAGCGGGTAGATTAAAAGCAATATGCTTAGCATGATCACTATCAGTGTCCTGCAACATCAGCGGATGGACACGGCGAGTCGCATTAAAACGTGCTATCAACGTACTGTTTTGCGCGGTCACATACACAATTTTTACTGCATGTTTCCCATAAGTTGCTTTGAGAGATTCATACATTTCTACGAAGTTAGACAAATCAGCACGTGGCGTTCGGATATCAACGCCGAGTGCAATACGGCGAATACCACTTTCGTTAACCAATTTGTGTGCGGCGTTGGGTAACAGGGACAGCGGTAGATTATCAATAGAGTAATACCCCAGATCTTCTAAGATATTCAATACTGACGTTTTACCTGAGCCTGAAAGACCAGATACAACTAGAATACTCAGCTTATCTGTTGCTGATTTATCCGCTATCTGTGCCTCTTGGTCGTTGCTTTTATCCTGATTTACATCCATGATTCATCCATCCTAGTCCATTGCATCCAGCAAATCACCGCATTAAAACGATTGATTCACTGTCACTAATTGGTTGTCCAATAAACGTGCACGTCCTAGCCAAGCAGCAACCAAAACAATTAAATTTTTATACCCTACGGTGGAAACGTTAGCGTTATTAGCAACAGCATCCAGCTCATCCGTTTTTATTTCTAAATAATCAATAATGAAACCAGCCTCGGTAATACGCTTATGCGTTTCTGCCAGTAACGACCCAAAGTCTTGCTCACGCTGATCTTTGCTTTCTAGTTTCTGTACCAGATATTGCAGCTCTCTATGGAGTACAGGTGCTATCTGACGTTCAGCCGCATTCAAATACTGATTGCGTGATGATAGTGCCAATCCATCAGCAGCACGGACAATAGGCGCACCGATGATTTGAATAGGATAACTTAAATCACGCACCAATTGCTTGATAATGGCGAGTTGCTGATAGTCTTTTTGCCCAAAGACCGCTATATCAGGCTGTACGATGTTGAACAATTTGGAGACGACAATGCCAACACCATCAAAGTGGCCAGCACGCGATTGACCACACAACTGAGCCGTAATAGCACCAGCGAGTACAGAGGTCGGTGGCGGCAAGACTGGATACATCTCGTCGATACTGGGGGCAAAAACATAGTCTGCCTCTACAGTGGCCAATTTTGCGACATCCTCATCTAGTGTACGAGGATAGCTATCAAAATCTTCGCCAACCCCAAATTGAGTAGGATTGACAAATATACTGACCACCACGATATCTGCCTGCTGTTTGGCAATTTTTACCAGCTCAAGATGACCATCATGCAGATTGCCCATCGTTGGTACTAACGCAATACGCTTTGAACCAACCTGACTGTCATTTTGGTGACCACGATAAGACTGTAAGGCCGTTTGTAAGGCTGAGATATCATGATAAATAATAGGCATTGTTGAGTATTCTTCTATTTAAAATCTTGTATAAGACTAGCTAAATTGGTGCTGTTCTTTTGGGAATGTGCCTTCACGTACAGACTGCTGATAAAGTGCAAATGCCCCTTCGATACTGCGAACGCTGTTACGCTCATCAGTCAAAAAATCATGTACAAAACGCGGTACGCGGCCATGAGCCATGCCTAGCATGTCATGCATGACCAGCACTTGACCATCGGTATCTGCGCCAGCACCAATGCCAATTACAGGAACTGCTACAGCTGCCGTCACGGCTTTTGCAAGTTCAGCTGGCACACATTCTAACACCAATAGCGCGGCACCAGCAGCGACGACAGCCTTGGCATCCATCAGTAGCTTCTCAGCTGCTTCATCACCGCGTCCTTGGATTTTGTAACCACCAAAGACATTGACAGATTGCGGCGTCAAACCGAGATGCACACAAGTTGGCGTACCTGCCTGCGCCAACGTCGTGATTAATTCACAAAGCTCACTTCCGCCCTCGACTTTAATCACATGCGCGCCAGCTTGCATTAATTGCCGACTATTAATGACGGCTTCTGGCAACGTCACATAACTCATAAATGGCAAGTCAGCCAAAATCAAAGCGTGCTTATTACTACGGGCAATATTGGCTGTGTGATAAGCCATATCATTGACTGTCACTGGTAGCGTTGAATCATGACCTTGTACAACCATGCCCAAACTATCACCAATCAAAATGGTATCAATCTGTGCTTTATCCATCATCCGTGCAAACATTGAGTCATAGCACGTCAAACAAGTAAATTTGATACCGTCTTTTTTAAATTTGTTCAAAGTAGATAACGTTGTCATATCACCCTCAATTAATCTGCAATGCCTTTAACTATCACTTTTATCACCAACTATCGCTACCCATTAACTTGACTGTAACGAAAAAGCTATCAGCTGCATGATAATAATGTTAGGCCTGTCCAATCAGCACTTTGTGGATAGTCTGCTATCGGTATTCCTGCCATCGTCAGAGTGGGCGTCAATTCTCGTAATGGTATCAATACAAAATTACGCTCGGACAGCCCAACATGCGGTATAGTCAGCTGAGGATCTGTCATTTGTAAGTTGCCATACAGTAAAATATCGACATCCAGACTGCGCTCACCCCAATACCGTATGCGTGCACGCTTGGCCAAGGATTCTAACTGCTGGCAATATGCCAGTAGTGCAAATGGGGTCAATGTCGTTTCAAAACCAGCCACCGCATTGACAAAATCTGGCTGGTCTTGTGGCCCCATAGGCGCTGATGCATAAAATGAAGAGGCTTGAAGCTCACGTATTTGGCCATGCTCTTGCATGCTAACAAGTGCTCGCTCTATATGCTCGACAGGTGAACCCAGCTCGTTCATTAGATTGCTACCCAAGCCTACATAGCAGCTAACCCATGTAACAACCTGACTGTTATCTGCATTAAAATTTGTCTTCATACTGCTAGGTTTGGTATTGCTGTCAATGCTGAACATGGCATAGTAATCACTTTATTGTAAAATCCACACTCAATCGCTGCTGTCACGATTAAGCATTGTCCGTACTGGGCTGGCGGCGGCGACGCTTCGATGGTACAGGGCCTTTATTGTCATTCACCGTACTGGCTATCACTGGACTATTGGTCACTTGATTGCTTTCAACCGACTTTGCTTTGGTGGATTTTTTAGCTTTGGCAGGCGCAGCAGCTTTCACGGTTGCCTCATGCTCAGCCGTATTTTTAGCTTGATTATTCGCTTTACCAATAGAGCCAGCGGTTGATTTTGGCGCTTTTTTCGCATACTTTCCAATCGTTTGATCGCTGTTGTCAATTGCTTGAGTCTCTACACTGCTTGTATTTTCTACAGTAGGTTGACGGCGGCGACGCTTATGCGGAATCGGCTCGTTATTCATACTCACTAGCGCAGGCGACCTTGCTACCGAACGAGTAGCCTGTGCGCTCGTTGTTGGTAACGGCTCAATCTCTGACTGACTGATTTTAGATGGCTTGACACTGCTTGAACGACTGCTTTTAACATCAGATTTTGACGACTGATGCGGTGATTCTTTTTCAACTGCGGCTGGCTTGGTTGCTGGTTTTTTCTGCACAGGCGCTTCGATACGTCTATGATTTTCGGCATCTGACAGCTGTTTTTGTAATGGCGGCACGACTTTTTCGTGCTCTATGACAAATAACGGTGCAGGCTTAGCATGATGGCGTTTGTTTGACGCTTGATTACGGCTATTGGCAAGAGACAACTGCTGTAACTGGAGAAGCTCATTGCTGTCTTGTGTTACTTGCTGCTGCGTGTCGTTACCTTTACTGCCATTAGATTGTTGCTTAGCAGGTGTGGCTTGATTTGCTGCGCGGCGACGACGCGATGGGATATTTGATGAATCATTTACCATTGTCTGATTATTCACACCTTTTTCAGTCATACCATTGGTTTTGCTATGCTTGCTATTGTGTTGATTAGATACTGACTCATCAGCAGGAATGGACTCTGGGTTTTGACGATTGCGGCTGCGTCCACGTGACCCTGACCCTTGTTTATAAGCACCGCGGCGAATATTTTCGTCAAAATTATTAATAGCTCGCTCCTGCTCTTGCTCAGACAGCGTTTGATACGTCTGCCACCAATCACCCATATCATTGGTTGACTCTGACAATGGATGCTCGGCATCACCGCACTGTTCACGCAGTAATAAAAAATCAAACCCTGCACGGAAACGCGGATGCTCAGAGAGCTGGACAATTTGTTTGCTACGCGGCGCCGCAAGTTTTGGCTGTAGCACCCAAATATCACGGATAAATTGCTCAGCAAATTTAGGAATCGCTGTTTTGATACGTTGGCGGTCAATAACTTTGCTGGCGGCATGCATTTGCGCTTCAGCGAACGGCATATTGCGCTTTTTGGCTTTTGCCAATTGGTGCAGATAATTTTCCCACAATAGCGCGGCATAAAAGAACGCAGGATTGATACTTTTGCCTGCCGCAATACGTTTGTCAGTATTGATCGCTACTTGATTCACTAAGGCACTTGGTTCAGACGGTGGATAAATGACTAAACTATCAATTGCGCCAGACTCAAACAATAGTGGTAACAGCGGTACCAAATAGCCACCCGTGAACATTTTTTGCGTCTCGTCATAGAGACGATGCGGGGATATTTGCTCAAGTAATGCCCAATTACCATCATGAAATTGCTCGGACAACGCGTCATCAAATTCAAAACCCAACTTGGCTTTAAAACGTAAAGCTCGCAACAACCGTACCGGATCTTCTTCTATACGAACGGGCGCATTACCCAAGAGGCGAATGATTTTATTATCAATGTCTTCAAGCGCACCGCAAAAATCATGAACCACGCCTTTGAGCGGCTGATAATAGAGGGCATTGATAGAAAAATCACGACGAGAAAAGTCTTGTTTGATGTCACCCCAGACGTTATCACGCAAGATCATACCGTCTTGATTGGTATTGGCATCACTGGTTGGCGGACCACGGAAAGTAGCAACTTCAATCAATTCTCGTCCTGAATACACATGCGCCAACTGAAAGCGGCGACCGATAATACGGCAGCGCTTACCAAAGACATCTTTTATTTCATGCGGCTTGGCATCAGTGACAGCGTCAAAGTCTTTTGGACGCAGACCCAATAAGGTATCACGCACCCCGCCCCCGACGATATAGGCATCAAAGCCAGCTCGGGTCAATGTGGCAATCACTTCAGTAATGGAATTGGGTAATTCAGATTTATTCAGTTCTAACTGCTTGGCGGCACGCTCGGCCATGCATCTACTCCTCGCCGGTATTCTTTGACCACCTCTGACGAACACAGCGTTTATCAGGCGGATGTACCTGCTAGTTTAACAAATTTTGGGCGTGCTGGGTGTGTTATGACACTTACTTACATGCTATTTTATCAATACTGGCGTTAATTAATGCAAAATACGGTTATCGATCCTGCACGCTCAAACGTCCTCGATTGTTCTCAATGGTTTTTACACCGATACCTTTGACCCTTGCCAATTCATCAACCGTTTTAAAATCGCCAAACATCTCACGGTACAAAATGATTGCTTGCGCCTTACTGCTACCAATACCATGCAATGACACAAGCTCGCCTTCACTGGCACGATTGATATTAATCATTTTTTGATCACGGGCTTGTGTGGCTGATTTTTCTTGTGCTAATAAATACTCATAGGCACGTTGGGGACTATCAAAACAGGGCGTCGCATACGCGCTATTAAGCACAGCAATAGCCAATACTAGGCAGCAAAAGGCGTTCGTTATTAAGCCAGCAAACGAGAATTTATTGTGAACGTTCATGTCGTTTAGCCGCTTCCCACAGTGCATCCATCTCTGTTATGTCGCTATCTTCTAGGCGCTTGCCGACATCAGCTAACTGCGCTTCAATGTAACCAAAACGTGATTTAAACTTATGCACACAAGTCAAGGTGGCGGTTTCCGCATCGAGGTTCAATTTACGGGCAACGTTGACCAACGCAAACATACAATCGCCAAGCTCTTTTTCTATTTCTCGGATATTGGCCTTTATGTCCGCTTTGGACGTATCTGCCAGCTCAGCTTTCAACTCAGCAATTTCTTCATCGAGCTTATCAAAGGCACCACTGACGCCCTCCCAATCAAACCCAAGTTTTGATGCTTGTCTTTGTACATCCTGTGCTTGCATAAGCGCACTGCCCGCTTTGATACTGTCCAAACGACGCGTTGGTTTACCACGTGCCTCGCGGGCTTGCTTCTCCTCCGCTTTAATCTCATCCCAGCGGACTTTCACCGCTGCGTCATCTTTGAGAGTTTCTGCTTCAAATACATGGGGATGACGACGAACCAGTTTTTCCTGCAAGGTAGTAATGACATCATTGATATCGAAACGACCTTGTTCCGCATATATTTGACAATGAAAAACTACTTGTAGCAGCACATCACCAAGCTCGCCTTTGATATCCTCGTCATCATTGTCTTGAACCGCTTCGCCCAATTCATAGGCTTCTTCAATCGCATATGGGATTAAACTGTGATTGGTTTGTTTTTTATCCCATGGACAATCAGCCCGTAGACGTGCCATCAGGGCCAAAAGATCCTCAAATTGACCACTCGCGTCCGGCAACCCTTGCACAGGTTCGGGGGCTTTTATTTCGGTGTCTAATGTACTCATAAGGGCTGCTCTTATCGTTTCGTTTATCACTTGATTTAGCGTTTTAGAATGAAGAATAACTCAGCACAGATTTATGCTGTCACTATCTACATGCGCTTTATCTGCATTGGCTTTATTCATTGAATAGTTAGTGTATCATTGAACACAGTTTGGCGTATCCTCGCCCTATTTACTTTTTTATTTTATCACTGCTCACGCGCAAGGAATTTTATTATTATGTCCACTTCTGCGACCAACCGCTATCAACCAGCCACTGAGTTTGATTCTATTGTTATCGATTCTTTTAAAGCTTACGATATTCGCGGCGAGCTTGGAGTCAATCTTGATGAGCACATTGCTTACCGCATCGGGCGTGCCTTTGCCCAGATTTTATTTCAGCGTTATCAAGCAGCAGTTGCGAGTCAAGCCAGCGATGATATGGTAAATTTACAACCTGCTATCGTTATCGGCAGTGATATTCGTCATTCAAGTGAGCCATTAAAACAAGCAGCTATCAAAGGTATGATAGACGCGGGCGTTGATGTGATTGATTTGGGCATGACTGGGACAGAAGAGGTGTATTTTGCCACCAGTCATTATCAGGCATTAGGCGGTATCGAAGTGACTGCCAGCCATAACCCTATTAATTATAATGGCTTAAAATTGGTCAAGGAGCATTCAAAACCGATTAGTGCCGATGATGGTTTAGCAGAGATTCAGGCACTCGCGGAGTCTGGACAGTTCACCAAGGATAACCAATCAGGGAAGTTGCAATTATTGACGGACAAAAGCGCTTATATTGAGCATGTGATGACTTTTATCGACATAGATAAACTCAAACCGCTCAAACTGGTTATTAACTCAGGCAATGGCAGCGCTGGCCCTGTGGTTGATTTATTAATTGACAAGCTGATGCAAGCGGGTGCACCACTTGAGATAATAACATTGCATCACACTCCTGATGGCAATTTCCCCAATGGCGTACCCAATCCCATGATTGAAGCCAACCGAATCGCCACTCAGCAAGCAGTATTAGCACACAAAGCCGATCTTGGTATTGCGTTTGATGGCGATTTTGACCGTTGTTTCTTATTTGATGAAAACGGTGAGTTTATTGATGGTAGCTATATCGTGGGTATGCTCGCGCAGGCGTTTTTGAACAAGTATCCAAACGAGGCCATCGTCTATGACCCGCGTGTGATATATAACACTGAAGCGGTGATAAAAAATCATAATGGCAAGGCGGTGATTAGCAAGTCTGGACATTCCTTTATCAAGCAAGTCATGCGTGAGTCAGGCGCAGTTTATGGCGGTGAGATGTCAGCTCATCATTACTTTCGGGATTTTTTCTATTGCGATAGCGGCATGATTCCGTGGCTGTTGACCATTGAGCTATTGGCCATCACTGGCAAAACGCTGTCCGAATTGGTCACAGGTTATATTCACGCTTATCCCAGCTCAGGTGAGCGAAATTTTCATCTCACCACTCAGGATGCACCGACCATCATTCGCGCCATTGAAGAAAAGTTCAGCATTCAGAAACCAACCAAATCGACGCTAGATGGCTTAAGTCTCAACTTCGGTGAGTGGCGCTTTAACTTACGGGCTTCCAACACTGAACCGCTCATCAGATTGAACATTGAAAGTCGCGGTGATGAGCCATTATTGGCAGCCAAAATCCAAGAAATTCAGCAATGGCTAGCATTACAAGGTGCTGTACCAGCTTAGGATTATATAGGGCGTGTTTGATATTCAACTCTTATTTAGACCGACCGATCCCTATATAGTCACCCACTAAGCGCTCGATTTGCGGCCGTGTCAATGTATTTTGCGCATCGAACATTGGCATTGCTTGCTCATTGATCTTAGTGATATCTAATTGATCTTTTGGTGACCAACTTATAATAAAAATTGCTTGGGCTTCATTAAGCTGCTGATAAGGACTATTAATCAGTTCACACAATGGCTGCGACTCATAGAGCATGGCAAGTTCAGTCTGTGCTTTATCACTATACACCAGAGTACGAATGTCATAAGACCATAGTAGCGCCAATAATGGATGAATGGCTGAGCCAGCGGTACGTCCAGATCCCGCTTTATAACTCCCGCCCCAAATCATGACCGTTTTATGGTCAATAAAGCCATCAAAATACTGCCAGAATTTACGAAATATTAGCTCTTTTTGATCTTCATTGATATGCATGATAGCTTGCAATAGCGGCATATCTAAACTGTGCGTTTGGCTGGATTGCTGCAACTTGGTCAATTCAGTTGGCAAAGTATCACCGCCAAACCCCCATCCGGCTTGCAGGTAACTACTGCCAACCCGCTCGTCTAATCCCATAATACGGCTCACTTGGCTGATATCAACCTGTTGGCTGTCCGCCAAGCGTGACATCTCATTCATGAAGCTCACACGCGTCGCGAGCATAGCCATAATGCTACTGCGGGCAAATTCTATCGTTGCGATATCAGCATAATGAGTGGCATGCGCTTGCTGCATTAAAGGATTCAGTATCTCTAGATGTTGGCTACTGTGCGCCGTTTTTTCGCCAAGCAACCACAATGAAGGATTCAACATCGAGCTATAAGCATCACCATCTTTTAGGAACACAAAGGGTACATAATACACCCAAGCACGCTGCAAACGCTGCGCCAATGCTGAAACATGTCCCAGTTGCTCAATATCACTCATAATTAGCGGTATGGCTTGCTGATGACTGTGATTAAACGCCGTAATCCAGCTGTCCTCAAACCAGACGGACTTGATACTGTTTAAAAACAACCAATAAAGCGCCACTGTTTTTTGTTCATCGATGTTGTGGCTATGACCAATGTCACGGTTAATATTATGACTGGTATCATGACTCACTGTTTCATAGCGGCGTATGAGCTTGTCGGCATTGTCTGGTAAATCGTGACTCACAATAAGCTGCTGCTGCTCATACATTTGCCATAGTGCTTGCAAGTGATGCTCAAAACTATACTGCTGTATGTGCTGCGCCAATGCCTGCCTATCTGCATACAAGTGGACGCGCTGGCCCAAGCTTGCCAGCACCACAGCACTGGTAATAGCTTCAATACTATGACCAACAAGCACACAAATAGAAGCACTGCTAAGCTGATTTAGTGCAGAATTATTGTTATATTCAGAGGTAGATTCGTAATTTTCATCGGTGCTCATGGCTTCGCCTTTTAACATTATTAACCGATCAGCAGCCTCTTAAGACAGCTGTTTAATGTACTGTAGCAGCTGTTCAGTAGAGGTATCAAATTGACCACTATTCTCGTGCTGCATGGCGTGATGCACAGATTCTGCCATCTGCTTGCCCATTTCAACGCCCCATTGGTCAAACGGATTGATGTCCCAAATGCTGGCCATCACATAGACTTTATGCTCATAGAGCGCAATCAGCGCTCCCAAACTGTGAGGAGTGAGTTCATCGATTAGTACGGTGGTTGACGGCTGATTGCCACGATAGTACTTGTATTTGTCCGCATCAGCATCAACTTTGGCCTCAGCTATTTTTGCAATTGCTGTATTACCAAAAGCCAATACGCGACTTTGTGCCAAACAGTTGGCCAAAGACAGCTCATGCTGCTGCTGTAATGGCGCGTTTTTTACATTATCACTGTAACGACGTACACAAGCGATAAAGTCGCAAGACACCTGCTGCGTGCCTTGGTGCAGTAATTGATAAAACGCATGCTGAGCGTTTGAACCAATTTCACCCCATAAAATTGGACAAGTGTCGTAGTCAATGTCATTGCCATGCTGAGTAACCGACTTACCGTTACTCTCCATCTCCAGCTGCGTTAAGTAGCTCGGCAAATAACTTAAACGACCATCGTAAGGCAATACTGTGTGCGCATTCACCTGTAAAAATGTGCTGTTCCAAACGGCAATTAGCCCCAACAACACTGGTAAATTGTCTGCAAAATCAGCATCAGAAAAATGCTCATCCATACTGTGAGCACCGCTCAATAGCGCCTTGAACTTGGGCATACCAATTCGGATAGCTATCGCCAGTCCAATCGCTGACCATAATGAAAAGCGGCCACCGACCCACTCCCAAAGCTGCAACTGATGCTCAGGATGAATGCCCCACGCGCTCATTTTCTCACTATTAGCTGAAATACCGATAAAGTGTCGACGCAATACGCTGTCTTCAGTACCCGCCCGCAGTTTGGCAGTGGCAAGTAACCATGATAATGCCGTTTTAGCATTGGATAAAGTATCAACTGTGCCAAAAGATTTGGATGAGATAATAAATAAGGTTGTTTCAGGATTTAGATGCTTGAGTAAATTATCAAGCTGAGTGCCATCCATGTTAGAGACAAAGTGTACTGCAATTTCGGTATCTGCCCATTCATCCAGCGCAGTCGTCGCCATCAGTGGCCCAAGATCAGATCCACCTACCCCAATATTAACCACATCAGTAATGGCTTTTCCTGAAAATCCGCGCCATGTACCATGACGTACTCGCTCGGACAATCTGGCCACTTGCACCAGACTGTGATGAACATCAGCCACCACGTCTTGACCATCAACGTTTAACCTTGCTGTTTCCGGTAGACGCAGCGCCGTATGTAGTGCGGCACGCTGTTCACTGGTATTGACCATAGCACCTTGCATGAGCGCATCAATTCGTCTCGATAGCTCACAGCTCTCTGCTAGCTGCAATAGATTTGCAAACACTTTCTCATCGAGACACTGCTTACTGTAGTCCATATACAGCGCTCCAGCTTTCGTGATAAAGCGTGTCGCGCGTTTATCATCTTGCGCAAACAAACCTGCCAGTGACCATGGCTGCGTCGCCAGCGTTTGCAGTTGCTGCCAATATTTAGAATTACGAGCACTGTTAAATTCCATTTTGCCCTTGATCGCATCCATCAGCTACTCACCATCTTTTAATTGCTGCTCAGCAAAATAGATAAAGGCTTGCATATAAGAACGCATATCACCTGCATCATAGCTATCACCACGCATGGTCGTTACGTTAACGCCATACTCACTTATCAGTGCATCAATGGCATCGGTTAACTGTATCTCGCCACCAACAGAGGCGATAGTATTGGCCAAATAACCAAAGATTTGATTGCTAAACACATAGCGGCCTACCACGGCCAGTTTCGAAGGTGCATCGGCTAAACTCGGCTTTTCTACAAAACCTGCGACTTTAAAGCTAACATTCACCTCTGCTTGATCATCAAAAGCACTGGTAGCACTAGACTCTTCGTGTAATTGGGCGATACCGTATTTATGCACATCCTCATCTGCCACTTTATTTACCAATATTTGTGAATGGTTGTCTTTGGCAAAAGCGTCAATCATAAAGGCCAAATTATCAACAGCCATATCATTGGTAAACGGGTCAAGCACGACATCAGGCAATAATACAGCAAAGTCATGTTCACCAATGATGGGGCGCGCAGCCAGTACCGCATGACCCAAACCTAAGGCTTTACCTTGACGTATCATGGATACCGTCACATCATTTGGCAGCCAGTTTAGGCTATCCGCCAGCTCGTCCTTGCCTTTATGACGCAGTTGGTTGTCCAGTTCAGCATTGATATCGAAATAATTTTCAATCGCGCTTTTTTGCGCATGACCAACCAAGATAATATGCTTAATACCGGCAGCAATCGCCTCTTCGACCACATAATGAATGGCCGGACGATTGCCAAGTGGCAGCAGCTCTTTGGGCACTGATTTAGACAGTGGCAGCATACGAGTACCGAAAGCCTGCAACAGGGATGACCGCGTGAGTAATTTCTTTCATAAAGATAGGACTATATTAAGAAAATAGGTTAGACAAAAATAATTAGCGAACAGTAATACTTTAAAAGTATTAAGAGATATTGTAGCCTTGCGGATTCATACTCTGCCAACGCCAAGTATCTTGACACACATCACTAATTGATAGGTTTGGCTTCCCATCCTAATAGCTGCTCTTGCTTTGTCGGCACTAGCATAGCAGCTGGCAATATCACCCGCACGGCGATCGGCAAACTGATAAGGGATATTCTTTCCCAGTTATCTCTGTAAAACGCACTCAGCTAACTCTAATACAGAGGTGACCTTTACCAGACCCTAGATTGATAGGTAAGAAACCTACTGAGGGTTTTTTCTCAATACTGTTTTTTTCTGAATGGGACTGTCCTTCTAAATAATTCAGCGCGGCCACATGCCCTTGTGCCAAATCAGTGACATGGATAAAGTCACGCACACCTGTTCCATCTACAGTAGGATAGTCATTACCAAAAATGATTGAGTTTATCAAGCTTACCAACTGCGACTTGCGAGATATAGGGCATTAGAGTTATTCGGAATATCGTTAGGGTCTTCTCCAATTCTGCCCTGACGGATGCGCCCCTACTGGATTGAAAGTACCTTAAAGCTATTAGACTCCAGCTAGCATCCGATACTGCTAGGTCTTCTAAGATATGCTCGACCGTAAGCTTACTTTGTCCATAAGGATTGGTGCAAGAACGCTTCGATTTTTCATCGATAGGTAGCGTTTCTGGATCACCATAAACAGTAGCAGAGGATGAAAAGATTAGATTTTTGACACCATGAGATGCCATGACTTCTAGTAAAGCAATAGTGCCACTGACGTTATTATTATAGTACAACAATGGCTTGGCAACCGACTCGCCAACGGCCTTTAACCCTGCAAAGTGAATGACACCAAAGAACTGATGTGCAGAAAACACTTGTGTTAATGACTCAGCATCTCGGATATCACCTTTGACAAACTCAATAGGTTGGCCAATGAGAGTAGAGACTCGATTAATAGCCTCTTTACTACTATTGGATAGGTTATCGTACACGACAATATCGTAACCTGCTTCATGCAGTGCAATACAGGTGTGAGAGCCAATATATCCAGCACCGCCCGTGACTAATATCTTGTTTTTCATAATGTTATTTTCAAGGTAAATAAAAACACCCCATTGTAGGGGTGTCTTGTTTATTTTTCAACAGAGTTTTAGTAGCTGTGTTCTAGACGGTTATTACCAACCAGTAACTTCTTTCAATTTTTCACCAAGTTTAGATGGATCACGTGTATACGCGATGCCTGCATCTTCAAAGGCTTTGAATTTCTCTTCAGCAGTACCTTGACCACCAGAGATGATAGCGCCAGCATGACCCATACGCTTGCCTTCAGGAGCAGTAACACCAGCGATATAACCAACAACTGGCTTAGTTACATGGTCTTTGATATAAGCAGCTGCTTCTTCTTCAGCAGTACCACCGATTTCACCGATTAGGATAATCGCTTCAGTTTGTGGATCGTCTTGGAACAGTTTCAATGCGTCAATCTGGTTCATACCAGGGATAGGATCGCCACCGATACCGATACAAGTTGACTGACCAAAACCAAGCTGTAGTGGTCTGAGCAACGGCTTCATAGGTCAAAGTACCAGAGCGTGAGATGATACCCACTTTACCTGGCAAATGGATATGGCCTGGCATGATGCCGATTTTGCACTGACCTGGAGTGATAACGCCTGGGCAGTTAGGACCAACTAGACGTACATCGCCCGCTTCTTCAAGATAGCGTTTGGCTTTTAGCATATCGATAGTCGGTACGCCTTCAGTGATCACAACGATCAACTTAACGCCAGCATCGATTGCTTCAACGATAGAATCTAGTACAAATGGTGCTGGTACATAGATAACAGAAGCATCAGCTTGAGTAGCTTCCATTGCTTCCGCCATGGTGTTGAATACTGGTAAGCCTAGGTGCGTTTGACCGCCTTTACCTGGGGTTACGCCGCCAACTACTTTAGTACCATATTCGATGGCTTGTTCAGAGTGGAACGTACCATTTTTACCCGTAAAACCTTGTACCAATACCTTGGTGTCTTTATCGATTAATACACTCATTATTTTATCCTTGTATACGGTTGTCTGTATAGGCGCCTGCCTATCCAGCCCTCGTTAAATGTTAACGGCGGCAGTAATGACAGCAAACGCCTTAGACTCTTGAGCAATTAAGCTTTAACAGCGTCAACAATTTTTTGAGCGGCGTCTGATAAACCTTGAGCTGAGATCAATTTCAGACCAGACTCTTCTAGGATTTTCGCGCCTAGCTCAGCATTGTTACCCTCTAAACGGACAACGACTGGTACTTTTACATCAACTTCTTTGATAGCAGCGATAATGGCTTCTGCAATCATGTCACAACGTACGATACCGCCGAAGATGTTGATCAGAACACCTTCAACGCTGCTGTCTTCAAGAATGATCTTGAATGCTTCAACAACGCGATCTTTGGTTGCCCCGCCGCCAACGTCCAAGAAGTTAGCAGGCTTGCCGCCGTACAATTTGATGATGTCCATCGTAGCCATTGCAAGACCAGCACCGTTAACCATACAACCGATATTGCCTTCTAGCGCAACATAGTTTAGAGTCAAACTCAGCCGCTTTAAGCTCACGCTCGTTTTCTTGTGATTTGTCTTGTAGCGCTGCAATTTTAGGCAGACGATATAGTGCGTTTGAGTCGATACCGATTTTGCCATCAACACAAACGATTTCGCCATTTTCACGCACGGCTAATGGGTTGATTTCCATTAAAGCAAAGTCGTTTTCAACAAATGCTTGATAAGCACCAGTCATCAATTTAACGAATTGATTGATTTGCTTGCCTTCTAACCCAATTTGAACGCCACGTCGCGCGCTTGGAAAGGCATTAGACCAACTAAAGGATCAACATTTACTTTAAAGATTTTTTCTGGGGTTTCTTTGCCACTTCTTCAATATCAACACCACCTTCAGTTGATGCCATGAAAGTCACACGACGAGTAGCGCGATCAACAACGGCACCAAGATATAGCTCAGTTTGTACTGGGTACATATCTTCTGCAACCAATACGAAGTTCACTGGTTGACCATCGGCATCAGTTTGGTAAGTTACAAGGTTAGTACCGATAAGCTCTTCAGTCACTTGCTTGGCTTCTTCACGAGTTTTAACCAGCTTTACGCCGCCCGCTTTACCGCGACCACCAGCATGTACTTGCGCTTTGATAACCGCAATGTCCGTTGGTGTTTTATCAAAAGCTGCCGCAGCTTCGTCGCCACTATAGGCAATGATGCCTTCTTGAATAGGCAAACCGTAGCTTTTTAATAGCTCTTTTGCTTGATACTCATGTAAATTCATTGATTGTATCCTTTATTTTTTACAATTAATAAAAAGTGAAAACAAGTACACAGCAGCAATATTCTGCTGCGTCACTTGAGACCCAAGATCGATAGATACTCGTTCAATAATCAAACGGTGCGATGATCAGGTTCTATAAGCTTGTTAATAACTTAAACGCTATCTAAGCGCTTAAAATTACTTACGTTTTTTACGCTGGATGGCGTGAATAGCACGACCATCTGCAGATAGAGCTGCTTCATGAACAGCTTCAGAAATCGTTGGATGCGCAAACGTCATCAACTGCAAATCTTCGATACTAGATACAAATTCCATCGCAATCATACCTTGATGGACGATATCACCAGCACCAGCAGAGATAGCATGCATACCTAACAAACGATCTGTTTTGGCATCAGCAACCACTTTGATAGAGCCTTCAGCTTCGCTTTGAGCCAATGCACGGCCGTTAGCTGCTAGATTGAATGAACCGGTTTTGACTTCATAACCAGCGGCTTCGGCTTCTTGCTCAGTTAAACCAACCCATGCGATTTCTGGATGGGTATAAATGACATTGATGATCGTGTCATAATTAACTTGCGCTTTTTCGCCATGAATACGCTCAACCGCCATCATGCCCTCTTCCATGGCTTTGTGCGCAAGCATAGGACCACGTACCAAGTCACCAATGGCATAAACACCATCAAGATTGGTTTTGCACTGATCGTTCACGTCAATCAGACCGCGTTCGGTCAATGTGAATACCACTGTCTGTCACCAAGTAGCTTTTCAGCATAAGCACGGCGACCAACACAAACGATGAGTTTATCAAAGCTCTCTTCAGCTGACTCGCCTTTGCTTTCGCTAGTGACGACCACTTGATCGCCTTTGACTTCGGCATTGGTTACTTTGGTATCAACACGGATATCAAGACCTTGCTTTTTCAGCATTTTGCCAGCTTCTTTGGCGATGTCTTTGTCAGCTGCTGCTAAGAAACTAGGAAGCGCTTCATAAACGACCACTTCCGCGCCTAGACGACGCCATACTGAACCAAGCTCAAGACCGATAACACCGGCACCAATAACGCCTAAACGCTTAGGAACTGAGGTGAAGTCAAGTGCGCCAGTAGAATCAACGATACGATCGCCGTCAGTTTTGGCAACTGGGATATCAATAGGCACTGAACCTGCCGCCAGAATGACGTTTTTGGCAGTAATAGTGGTTTCCGCTTCATCAGCGAGGGCGGTAAATTTAACTTGTTTATCAGCACCTTTGCCGTCAACCAACGTGCCCCAGCCTTGTAGCCAGTCAACGCCATTGCCTTTTAATAACGCAGCAACACCGCCAGTCAATTGCTTAACGATGCCTTCTTTACGTGCAATCATTTTCTCGATATCGATAGCCACATCACCAGTGCTGATACCATGCTCAGCAAGGTCGTGCTTGGTCGCTTCATAACGATGCGAGCTGTCAAGTAATGCTTTTGATGGGATACAACCTACGTTTAAGCAAGTGCCGCCAAGTGCTGGCTCACCTTTATAAACACGTTTTTCGATACAAGCAACGCTCATACCAAGTTGGCCTGCACGGATAGCGGCTTCATAACCACCAGGACCGCCGCCGATGACGACTAGATCATAATTGTCTTTCATAGTACGTTCCTATTTTTAAATTCTAAGTTCTAATTTTATTTGTCATTCAAACTGATGATTATCTCAATAATGCACAAGCGATATTTTCAAAGAACAGTCAATACACTATCTCAGCAAAAACGCTTATTCATTAATTGATAATAAGTAACAGTGACCAGATTAATGTGATAACCAATCAACTGACAGGTTATCAAAGGGCTATGCCCAACAATCTATACTAAAGTTAAAAAGCTTGTATCAGCGGTTGCCAATACAAGCTTAGAAGCTTACAAGTCTAATAGTAGCATGGCTGGATCTTCAACCAACTCTTTGATCGTTACTAAGAACTGTACGGCTTCTTTACCATCAATCATACGATGGTCATAAGAGAGGGCAAGATACATCATTGGTAAGATTTCAACTTCACCATCAACTGCCATTGGGCGGTCATTGATCGCATGCATACCTAAGATAGCAGTTTGTGGTGGGTTCAGGATAGGCGTTGACATTAATGAGCCAAATACACCACCGTTTGAAATTGTGAACGTACCACCAGTCATGTCGTCTAGACCAAGCTTACCTTTTTGTGCAAGACCACCAAGCTCACGGATACGGCTTTCGACATCAGCCATGCTCATGCGATCCGTATCACGCAATACTGGAACAACCAGACCGCGGTCTGAAGATACTGCCACACCGATATCATAAAAACCATGATAAACAATATCATCACCATCTAATGAAGCATTTACGGCTGGGAAACGCTTAAGCGCTTCTGTCGCTGCTTTCACGAACAACGACATAAAGCCTAAACGTACGCCATGACGCTTCTCAAACTGGTCTTTATACTTAGCACGCATGTCCATCAACGGCTTCATGTTAACTTCGTTAAACGTCGTTAACATCGCCGTTTCTTGAGAAGCTGCTAGCAGACGATTCGCGACTGTCTTACGAAGACGTGTCATTGGAACACGTTTCTCTGTACGCTCACCCATTGATTCAGCGACTGGACGACCGCTATCAGATTTGATGCTGCTGTCTGATTTCAATGTTGGGTTAGCCATATCAGTTTTGGTTACACGACCACCGCGACCGCTACCTTCAACTTCTTTAGGGTCTACACCACTTTCTTTAGCCGCTTTACGAACTGCTGGGCTTTGATCTTTATGATCGGCTTCGTCTTTTTTATCTGTCGTTTGCACAGGCTCGCCGCCATCGGCTGCTTGTTTTGCTTGCACAGGCGCTGCTGGTTGATCTGGATCTACAGCAGGAGCAGTATCTATACTGGCGCTTGCACCCGCTTCAAATTCAGCGATGAGCTCGTCAGATAAAACAGTATCATCAACTTGTTTAACGATTTTGGTAACAACCCCATTGTCAGGCGCGACCACTTCTAATACAACTTTATCGGTCTCAATTTCAGCCAATAGGTCATCACGATTTACTTGTTGGCCTTCAGTGACATGCCATTCAACGATTGTGCCATCGGCAACCGATTCTGGAAAAACGGGGGCTTTGATATCAGCCATCGATATACTCCTTAGATTTGGATATTTATATTTATTATTAAGTCGTGATAGGCAGTCAGTACCGTTTTAGATAATATTACCTAAATTGTATTAAATTATACTGACTGTCATCGCCTGATTCATTTATCTTCTATAGTCTTTTGATTAGACAATCTGTTACTTAGACAACTCATCGACACTGATACCAAGACCACCAGCGATCAATGCTTGCTGCTGCTGCGCATGGAGTTTTGGTGAACCTGTTGCAGGTGCTGCACTAGCAGGACGTGCCACTGGCTCCATTACTTTTGCCTTGGTAGGATGCGGTACGACGATACGGAACATACTCGGTGCCAAGTAGTACCAAGCGCCTTGGTTTAGCGGTTCTTCTTGCGTCCATACAATCTCAGCTAGGTTGCTGTATTTTTCAATCTCAGCGACCAAACGTTTCTCTGGCAATGGATAGAGCTGCTCAATGCGAACGATAGCAACGTGGTCTAAACCTAAGGCACGGCGCTGCTCGAGCAAGTCATAATAAACCTTGCCGCCACATAACACCATACGAGTCACTTTGTCAGCATTGTGCTCGTCCATCTCTGGTAACACCGTTTCAAACTTACCATTAGCAAGCTCTTCAAGGTTCGACGTTGCCAACTTATGACGCAATAAGCTTTTTGGGGACATGACAATTAATGGTTTGCGAATTGGGCGTACGGCTTGACGACGCAGTGCATGATAAATTTGCGCAGGTGTGGTCGGTGTAATGACTTGCATGTTGTCTTCAGCACATAACTGCAAGAAGCGTTCAAGACGAGCTGAAGAATGCTCAGGACCTTGACCTTCAAAACCGTGCGGTAACAGCATAGTCAGACCACAAACACGTTGCCACTTGGTTTCGCCGCTCGATATAAACTGATCGATTACTACCTGAGCGCCGTTGACGAAGTCACCAAACTGCGCTTCCCAAACGATCAATGCGTTTGGTACGGTGGTTGCGTAGCCATATTCAAAGGCCAGTACTGCTTCTTCTGATAACAAGGAGTTATAAGTAGCAAAACGGGCTTGTGTTTCACTCATATGCGCCAATGGTACATACATACTGCCATCGTCAATATTGAACAATTCGCTATGACGATGTGAGAACGTCCCACGACCAACGTCTTCACCAGTGATGCGCACTAGCACTTCGTCGTTATCTACCAGTGTGGCATACGCTAAATTTTCAGCGGCGCCCCAGTTCAAAGGTTCTTCACCAGTTTGCATGGCCAGACGTTGCTCTACGACTTTTTGTACTTGGCGTTGCAGTTTAAAGCCGGCTGGTAATTCCGCCATACGTCGACCATAAGCTTTTAACTTTTCGATATCGACGCTGGTGTCCCAATCATCAACCAAATCGTGACCCAAATACGGCGTCCAATCCACGAATAAATCTGTGCTTGGCTCAAGGACTAAGGAATTAACCACATAATCACCGCGATCAAGTGATTCGCGATAATCATCTTCGTACTTAGTCACTTCAGCGCTGCTAATAATACCTGCTTCAATCAGTTTGTCCGCATAAAGTGCACGAGTGGTCGGTAATTTTTTGATGACGGCATACATGAGTGGCTGAGTGGCTGAAGGCTCATCTGCTTCGTTGTGACCGTTACGGCGGTAACAAAACAAATCAATAATAATGTCTTTGCCAAACTTGTGACGATAGTCTAGTGCCAACTGTGCGGCAAATACGACAGACTCAGGATCATCACCATTCACATGTAAAATAGGCGCATGTACCATTTTTGCGACATCAGTACAGTACTCAGTTGAACGAGCGTCGTCTTGACGACTGGTCGTAAAACCCACTTGGTTATTAATGACAATATGTAGTGTGCCACCAGTAGTATAAGCACGTGTCTGCGACATCTGGAAAGTTTCTTGCACTACGCCTTGACCAGCAAATGCAGCATCACCATGTACCACAATCGGCAATACTAAATTGCCAGTGGTATCGTGACGACGAACTTGGCGAGCGCGTACAGAACCCTCTAATACAGGTGAAACAATTTCTAAATGCGAAGGATTAAAAGCCAATGCTAAATGCGCTTCGCCACCTGGTGTCATGACATTAGACGAATACCCATTATGATATTTAACATCGCCTGAACCTTTTTCTGGCTGTACTTTACCATCGAATTCATCGAACAAATCTGCAGGATTTTTACCTAAAACGTTGACTAGTAGGTTCAAGCGCCCACGGTGCGCCATACCAATGACCATCTCTTTGGTACCATAACCACCAGCACGTTGAATGATTTCATTAAGCGCAGGAATAAAGCTTTCACCGCCTTCTAAACCAAAGCGTTTGACACCCGTATATTTACGAGCTAGATATTTTTCTAACCCTTCTGCTGCTGTTAGGCGCTCAAGAATTGATAAACGCTTTTCTTCATCAAATTTGATATAACCTAAGTTGCTCTCAAGATATTGCTCCATCCAACGCTTTTCAGTGCTGGTGGTCACATGCATATATTCCACACCGATATAACGGCAATAGATACGCTCCATGATTTCGATAATCTCACGGAGTGGCGCTTCTGCTTTACCAATACTTAAATCACTAGTGGGATATACAGTATCTAGGTCAGCTTCTGATAGACCATGATAAGAAAGTGTTAAGTCTTCAACTTCAGCGCGGGGATGTAGCTCTAGAGGGTCAAGCTTGGCGCGGCGATGGCCACGGCGGCGATAGGCAGAAATCAGTTGCTGTACACCCATTTGTTTAGGGTCAGCACAGTTTGCTGATGAACTGTTAATATTTGAGTCAGTAGTTTGAGTACTACCTTTGTTTGCAGTCTGATTGCGAGCAAGCAACAAGAACTGGTCTTTAATAGCATTATGCTGTGCATCGTTTGGCGATTCATATTGCTTAAAATACGTTTGCCAATCTGTATCAACGCTATTAGGATCAACTAGGTATTGCTCATAAAGAGCTTCTATATAGCTGGCGTTATCCGCAGCCAACTCTGTATGTCCTAGGCTCGCTGCTTCTTTAGTTATACTATTCATAATAATCGTCTATTTGATAGATAAATGAATGGAATCGTGCTTATTATTGTAAAATCTGTTGTATGTTGACCATTTTGACACTTCGCTATATGCCATTAACTACTACTTAGCAAAACTCACTATCGTTATGAGCAAATGAGCGCATTACTTATCACAACAATTGATGCTAAATAGTAGCAGTAAGTGTCATTGCAATACTTTTATGAAAATATACTTATTTGTGAACGTTCAGTTTTCTGATCTGACTCGTTTCACAAAATTAATTTATATATACTGCTATCAGTCATAACCAATTCGTTCATGAAAAATTGACCACGAACTGTTTTGTTATTCCTAAAATACGATTGATTTTTGGTCAAGCATACATTGCTGTATAGAATAGCATGCCTACTTTTTATGACATAGTTTGTTTGTTCAATACTAGGTATTTACGTAATGAATAACTACTATCATTTAAGCGTATTATCATCATTTATAGGCTGCTATGACACATGGTTGCAATCAAATCAGAGCATCGATAACTGATATTGACCAATCAAAATATTCGACGCATACAACTGTGCGATATTCTAACATTTAACGTGTTCAATATCTCTTGATGAATGCATTTTTCTAGACCAATTATATAGATTGATTGTTTATATATCATGCATTCTTACATATGACCAACGTATCGTTAGTACAGATGCACATTTAATTACTTGTATCACTTTCCTCGTATCTCAAGCTGAAAAATAGTCTCAGAATTTTATCAAAAAAAACACCACCTAATCAGGTGGTGTTTTTTTACTATGGCCAATTCATTTTAAAAAATACAACTATAAACCACTAACCTGCTTGATCCAATCAACATGCTGCGTAAATGACCAATCGCTTTGGTTGGATTCAAGCCTTTTGGACAAACTGATACGCAGTTCATGATACCGCGGCAACGGAATAGAGCTAAACGGATCATCTAAACGAGCCAAACGAGCTTGCGTGTCACCATCACGGCTATCAGCAACGAAGCGATAGGCATGTAATAGTGCTGATGGACCTAAGAACTTATCAGGGTTCCACCAGAATGATGGGCAGCTGGTTGAACAGCACGCACATAGAATACATTCGTACAGACCATTTAGCTTTTCACGCTGCTCAGGTGACTGCAAACGCTCTGTTGGCGGTGCTGGCTGATCGTTGATTAAGTACGGATGTACTTTTTCATATTGCTCATAGAATTGGTTCATATCGACAACCAAATCACGAACCACTGGCAAACCCGGTAACGGACGAACAGTGACTTTTTCTGGCAACGTGTTCATGTTGATTAGACATGCCAGACCATTTTTGCCATTGATGTTCATGCCATCAGAGCCACAGATGCCTTCACGGCAAGAGCGACGGAAGGTGAGTGTTTCATCTTCCTTTTTTAGGCGTAATAACACGTCAAGCAACATACGATCTGAATCGAGTAACTCAATCGTATAAGTTTGCATGCGCGGCGCTGCGTCCAGATCAGGATCGTAGCGATAGATTTCGATGGTGCGAGTACCTCGGCTCATAATGCTAAACTCCACACGTAGGTGATGGCGGGCATACAAAGATTGCAACATATTTGCACTCACTATGAATCAGTGATGATAATCAATATCAATAGCCGATTCCATAGTGCCATAGCGCTGGCATGAGCATGTAGCTGGCGGTCACCTTTTTAATAAATTAATAAGGGATAAAACGTTAACACTGCTGTTATCTATCAGCTGCATAACAGAAGATTAATAGACGCGAACTTTTGGTTCGATATAATCAACGGTTAATGGCACTTTGCGAACAGGCTTATAAATGATGCGGTTGCCTTCAGAATACCATAGGGTATGCTTCATCCAATCATGATCGTTACGGCCGTTTGGTGCATAGTCATCATCTTCTGGACGGTCATAATCAGATACACTGTGCGCGCCGCGGCTTTCGTGACGCATAGCAGCTGATATCATTGTCGCTTTGGCTACTTCATATAAGTTAGCCACTTCGAACGCTTCGATACGTGCTGTGTTAAACACTTGTGATTTATCAGCCAAATGGATCTTGTCGATCTTATCACCTAGCGCTAGAATTTTCGCAACGCCTTCGTCCATCATTGCTTGCGTACGGAATACACTCGCATGTGTCTGCATGGTGGCACGAATCTCATCCGCAACGTCTTGCGCGTTATAGCCTTCAGTTGACTGTTGCAGCTTGTCTAAACGACTGAACAGTGAAATCAAGGACGCGAGGATCAAGCGGCTTATAGTTATGATCAGCATGATGGAATTCATCAACGATATGTTTACCCGCTGCACGACCAAATACCAATAGATCAAGTAGGGAGTTCGTACCTAAACGGTTGGCACCGTGAACACTCACACAAGCACATTCACCGATTGCATAAAGACCTTTAACAACATTGCCTTTAGCATATAGACCGTCTTCATCCGTACCGGCTTCTAGATCAGGCGTGATTACTTGACCATGAATCGTGGTTGGAATACCGCCCATCATATAGTGAATGGTTGGGATAACTGGAATTGGCTCTTTAGTGATATCAACGTTAGCGAAGTTTTTACCAATCTCAAATACTGATGGCAGACGCTTCATGATGGTTTCAACACCTAGATGCGTCATATCCATGACGATATGGTCAGCATTAGGACCACAACCACGGCCTTCTTTGATTTCTTGGTCCATAGAACGTGACACTAGGTCACGTGGTGCCAAGTCTTTAACGGTTGGCGCATAACGCTCCATGAATGCTTCGCCATCTTTATTACGTAAGATAGCGCCTTCACCACGGCAACCTTCGGTCAATAGTACGCCTGCACCATGAACACCTGTTGGGTGGAACTGCCAGAACTCCATGTCTTGCAATGGAATACCAGCACGAACCGCCATGCCAATACCGTCACCAGTATTGATATAAGCATTGGTAGAAGCCGCGAAGATACGACCCGCACCACCTGTCGCTAAGACAGTAATCGGTGATTGGAATACCGCAACGGTACCGGTTTCTTGCTCAAGCGCGATAACACCGTTGATGTTACCAGCTTCGTCTTTGATCAAATCAAGAGCGATCCACTCGATAAAGAACTCAGTGCCTTGCTCTAGGTTTTTTTGATATAGCGTGTGTAATAGTGCGTGACCTGTACGGTCAGCAGCAGCACAAGCACGTTGTACCGCTTTTTCGCCATAGTTTGAAGTATGACCACCAAATGGACGCTGATAAATCGTGCCATCTTCATTGCGGTCAAACGGCATGCCCATGTGCTCAAGCTCATAGACCACTTTTGGCGCTTCACGGCACATGTATTCGATGGCGTCTTGGTCACCCAACCAATCTGACCCTTTAACGGTGTCATAAAAGTGGAAATGCCAGTTATCATTGCTCATGTTACCCAAACTTGCACCGATACCACCCTGAGCGGCAACTGTGTGCGAACGCGTTGGGAATACTTTGGTCAGGACTGCAACCTTCATGCCTGCTTCGGCCAAATGTAGTGAAGCACGCATACCTGAACCACCGCCACCAACGATGACCGCATCATAGTTTAGGGTTTTGATATTGCTAATGGTATTATCTTGTCTAGTTGCCATTACGGTTTTCCTAATGCCTGTTAATCTTAGAAGTAAATACAAGGACTGTCTGAATCAATCATCCTGCTCGCTGTGACAAAGCACATATATTGACATCACCCGAGCATTATCAAACTGGATTATTGAGACAACCTTCAACCACTTACTAAAATTTGCATATTCACCATGATGTTGTGTTCACTATGACAGTCACTGAGCATCATCGGATGAATCTTATATGACTGCTGACCAACTGCATTTAAAGGCACAAGCCATAAATAAAGCTGACTTAACAGTCGGTCATTAAAAAAATAAAAGTATTACGATTAGGGTTGCGAGACTGTTAAACAGCAACCGCAGCGAAACCTGCACCCCAAAAAATCATGATGCCCCAAAATAGAAACACTAAAATAGCGATAATCATTAAAGTCTGTAATACCAAACGTAGACCTGCTGCGCTTGCAGCCCATTTGCCAGTAGTAATATAATCAGTAAATACGGTCCACATGCCAACCCAAGCATGGCCAGCTAATGCCAAGTACTGCCACTAAGCTAAATAGGCGCATAGGTAGACTGGTCATAAAAGATGACCATTCAAGATAAGTGACATCGCCATGGGTCAAAAAGAAGCCCAGTAACACCACACTATAAACAGCTAAGACGACAGCACTGATACGCTGGACAATCCAATCGCGTGAACCTGAGCCTGTCAGACCAGTCGCACTTTTGATTCCTGAATCATTTTTGATCATTAGAACATCACCCATACAAATGACGCGACAATTAGAATCGCTGCAATCACAAAACTGACCATAGAGGCAGTTCGGCCAGATTTTAGCTCTTCGTTCATGCCCATATCAGCAAATAAGTGCTTGATACCCATCACAAAGTGATAAGCAATCGCGGCAACAAAAATCCATGCCAAAAAGCGCACAAGTACGTTGTCAAATACGGTTGCAAAACTCTCAGGCGATGCCAAAGAGTTCTGTAGTAACCACAGCATGACAGGAATCAATAAAAATAAAATAATGCCAGAGATACGATGCAAGATTGAGGCTATCGCAATCGGTGAGCGATTAACGCTAATCACTTGGCTTAAAGGCAGATCAATAGGTCGGTTGCTTTTCACAGCGGGCATCCTTTTTGCGGTTATACTCCTGTATCTGCTATCAACGCTTGACATAAACTGTGTCGATTAGGCGTTGAGCAACACACGAGACGAATAAAGTAAGGAAGAGCTAGCTGACTTCGTTTAGTTTGCGCTAAATATGAAGAGACGATCATATGGTACAAGGTATTGATAAACTGTTTAAGATTGCTCGTCAAACCAACTGGTCTATGGAGCAACCCATCTATTATACAACATAGAAAATAAACATACGTAAGATCGATTAACTAGTCTATTTTTACTGGTCTGTCTCAATAATAAAAACGCTATACTGTCTATTTATTATTGAGACAGACCTTATGATAAACTACTTAAAAATAGAACAGTTAACAAGAACATTCGAACCATAAATTGCAGTTCTTGTCTATCAAGACACTGATCAGTCGTAACCATGTATCAATCGATGAGGCTCTAGATGATACTATATCATGATCACTTATCAATTCGCACAAAGCTAAGTGCCAGTTACGTTCCTCTAATTATAAAATGACTGGGCGATAATTACAAATTTATCCCCTAAGTAATGAATAAGAGGACATTCGATTAACAAATAAACAGTGTCAAGTCATGCTCATGTTTCTAAAGCGCCCATCTATATCAGGATTTGAGTGTCATTCTATTAGTCTGTTACGCATACTCTGTCTGTTTTTAGTGCAAATATTTATAAAACCTATTTCATTATTCTATAGAAATCATCTGAAAATCGCTACTGATATTAGCCTTCTCTATATTCTCAAAAAAAGTAGATTTTTAAGTAAAATAACCAATCTGACATATTTTGATACAAAAATTACAGTGAATAAACACGACTAAGACGTGCCAATTGGCGGCATTGTTGATAAAAGTCTTTTCAAATCATAAAGAATTGCTGCTAATATAGCCTGCGTATTAAATGAGTTAAATTCATTTTATCCATTTGACTAACCATGACGCGAGGGTATGCGTCTGTAGCAATTTTATTCTAACAAGTTAAAACAATGGAGATTAAATTATGGCTGATAATCAAGCCACATTGACCGTAGATGGTAAGGATTACCAACTTCCTATTACTGAAGGCACTTTAGGGCCGTCAGTAATCGAGGTTGCTGCTTTCCAACAAGCTGGCTACTGGACTTATGATCCAGGTTTTATGGCAACAGCTCCTGTCGAATCAAAAATTACCTTCATTGATGGCGGTAAAGGCGAGCTATTGCATCGCGGCTACCCTATCGACCAGTTAGCAAACAATGCAGAATATCTAGAAGTTGCTTATGCGCTGATTCATGGCGACTTACCTAACGCGAGCAAAAAGCAGATTTCTTTGAAAAAATCCGTAAGCACACAGGCGTACATGACCAATTGCGTAAGTTCTTTGAAGGCTTCCGCCGTGACGCGCATCCAATGGCGATT
This sequence comes from uncultured Psychrobacter sp., assembly GCA_963925435.1. Classification (GTDB taxonomy): domain Bacteria; phylum Pseudomonadota; class Gammaproteobacteria; order Pseudomonadales; family Moraxellaceae; genus Psychrobacter. The sequence goes on from CAWURQ010000002.1 coordinate 494,057, forward strand.
ATGGTTGGTGTCGTTGGTGCCTTATCAGCGTTCTATCATGAGCACTTAGATGTGAGCAATGAAGAACATCGTGAAATTACAGCTATTCGTCTGATTGCTAAAATGCCAACGCTTGCTGCAATGAGTTATAAATACTCACAAGGCGAACCGTTCATGTATCCACGCAATGACTTTAACTATGCTGAAAACTTCTTGTACATGATGTTTGCAACACCTGCTGATGTTGACTATAAAACCAATGACGTCATCACTCGTGCAATGGACAAAATCTTTACTTTGCATGCTGACCACGAGCAAAATGCATCTACGTCTACGGTACGTTTAGCAGGCTCTACTGGTGCCAACCCTTATGCGTGTATCGCTGCTGGTATCGCAGCCCTTTGGGGCCCATCACATGGTGGCGCGAACGAAGCGGTTCTTGAGATGTTAGATGAAATCGGCTCAGTTGAAAACGTGCCTGAATTCATGGAAAAAGTGAAAAGCCGTGAAGTGAAGCTAATGGGCTTTGGTCACCGTGTTTACAAAAACTTTGACCCACGTGCACAAGTAATGAAAGAGACTTGTGACGAGGTATTAGAAGCACTTGGTATCAATGATCCTAAGCTTGAGCTTGCTATGGCATTAGAAAAAATCGCTTTAGAAGATCCGTTCTTCATCGAGCGTAACCTGTATCCAAACGTTGATTTTTACTCTGGTATCATCTCTAAAAGCCATTGGTATCCCAACGTCAATGTTTACCGTTATCTTCTCATTGGCTCGTACTTCTGGTTGGATCAGCCATTGGTTAGAGATGCACAGTGCACCGTTCAAAATCGGTCGCCCACGTCAGTTATACACTGGTGAAACGCGTCGCGATTTTGTCAAAGTTGAAAACCGCAAATAAGCAAACATATTAGCCGCGCAACAAAAATCCCGCCATCGTGCGGGATTTTTATTCACTATTGAAACTCTCTTAACGTCTGCTCATATTTGGCAATTTGCTCATCATAACCTTCGATGGTTTCGTTAAATTTAGTCATAAGCGTTTCAAACTCTTTTTGCTGATTCAGTTTCATCTGCTGCATATCACTCACTTGCTGAGCTTGTATTTGCTCCCAGACTTGATGTTGAATAATCAATCGTGCCAGCGCAGGGCTTTTTGCACTCACGCGTCCAGCAATCTCTGCATGTTCAAACAACTCCGGTACTAAAGTCGCTATATTAATCAACGTATCAATATCTGCTGCACTAAGCGGTGTCGTCACTGGCTGATAGAGCGCATCCATGGCTTGCTGATAGTGGTCAATCATTTGATCTTCCGTTAGGATAATCGGTTTACGCGGCTCAAGGCTAATGCGCTTTAATACAGTTAAATCACGCTCACCGACTTCCGTACTGGTATTGATATCAGCCTCAATATCCCCTTCTATATCAGTATTAGGTTCAGGAGCAGTCTCACTACTTGTGTCGGTAGCAGCGGCATCGTTGAGCAATAAGGAGTCTTCACTTTCTGAAGCATCAGCGGCTTGCAAGGATTCATACTCTGCTTGCAAACGGCGCTGTAGACCTTGCATTTGCACGACATAGACAGGTTCAAGCTGCTTGATAAGAGCCGCCGCCGAATCACTTTGTGGCATCGGTTTGCTATCGTCAGAATCTGTTTGCTCAAGGGTTTGACTGTTTTCTGTCGCAGGCGGTGTTTCTGATTGCTGCTGACAGCCTGTTAAAAATAGTACGCCCATGATTGTGGCGGCAAGCAAGGTGGGTGATTGGCGTAGAAAGTTCTTATGAGCCATATCTGTATCCGCTTTATAGCTTGCGTCAATAGCAGACTTTGCTGGCAAAAATTTAAACATGAGAGTACATATCCTTATTAAGGCAAAACATAAAAAACTAAAATCATCGCTAATTTATTACTTTGTTTTGTCGATAGGCTGTGTGATTAAAAAAGGAATACAAGCTTCTAAATCTCGACAGTCTTGTCCACGCTGACGACGGATAAAATAATCTTGCACCATACGCGCTTGCTGCTCAATACCGTACTTAAAAAATGATTTTCCTGTCTCTAACACATAATCATAACGGCGATCAATAAGTGCGCCGCGCACCACTTTCAAACCTTGCTGCAACTGCCATACGTGTGTTAACTCGTGTATAAGCCAGCTTTGTTTGCTCAGTGACGCGTGGCTAAAATCCGTGATCCAATCTGCTGGATGGAAATAAATATTGCCATTGGGACTAACGGCGTAGTTTTTTAGCACCCACCACGCTGTCTTTAATTGAGCCTCATCAAGACGGATACTGTCACCAAACACTGACCGTGCCAATGCTACCTCACCAGCTGTAAGAAAGCGTGATTGCAGCTTTGCGCTATTAATAGGTAAATAGCGATTCGCTAACTGCTTAAAAATCGATTGAGACATTATTTACGTCTTACCTTATGCTGAATAAACGGTTTGTCATCACTCACTACAGCACTCGATAAAAGACACTTGATAAAAGACACTTGATAAATGATGTTTGTCAGTGGTGATGAGCCATTAATAGGGATAAACACTCAAAAACCAAAGGGATTAAGACATAAGTTGTACATTTCGTTGACTTTTATTAACGCCAATTTGCGTTAGCCTAGCCTGTATAATAACGATTTCGGTTCATCTGTCTAAATTAGCGTACTTTTACCACTGATGTCTAATGCTCATTATCGAGCGGTTCTGCTTTTACTCAGGCGCTGCTTTTCAAGACGCTATTTTGATGAAAGGTTGTTAATAAAAAGTTCTGTTCATCAAAAAAGCCACACTCACTTAGCGTGCTGCGCGTTTATAAAAAATTTATTCAAGCACGACTGCTATGACGGATTGATAGCAATTTCATTTTATAATAGAGAGTCCTATGCCGCCCAACTTTCATGCCGATACCCCGCTTGCGCAGCGTATGCGCCCTACCACACTTGCCGCCATTATTGGTCAAGAGCATCTTTTAGCAGCTGGCGCACCATTACGACGTTTGGTGGGACAAGGACATCTGTCCTCGATTATTTTGCATGGTGAAGCAGGGATCGGCAAAACGACCATTGCCATGCTGTTGGCGGAGGCTGTTAGACGGCCTTTTCATGCACTGTCAGCGCTAAATACTGGCGTCAAGCAGTTACGCGAGGTGCTAGACAACAAAGATTCGCTCAGCTTTGAGTCGCCCGTGGTTTTTATCGATGAGATTCACCGTTTTAATAAAGCCCAGCAGGATGCACTATTGGGCGCGGTAGAGTCTGGCGATATTACCTTGATTGGTGCCACGACCGAAAATCCGTCCTTTAGTGTCAATAATGCGCTGTTATCACGTTGCCAAGTGTATCGCTTAGAACCGCTAACGCCTGAGCAAATCAATACGGTACTACAGCGAGCCATCTTGGAAGACAAGGTGCTGAAAAAACTAAGTATCGACTTACAAGCGCAAGCAACCATCAGTCAATTGGCGCATGGTGATGCAAGAAAAGCACTAAATTTGTTGGAGCTTGCCATTCAAACTGCCGATGCCAAGCAATCACCCATTACCATTGATGATGAGCTGATTGGCCGTGTTGCACAAACTGCTTTGATACGTTACGACAAAGATGGTGAGCAGCATTATGATATCGTCTCGGCCATGATAAAGTCAGTGCGCGGCTCAGACCCTGATGCAGCGCTGTATTGGATGGCACGAATGCTGGTGGGCGGTGAGCCTGCTGATTTTATCGCGCGGCGCTTGGTTATTTTGGCCAGTGAAGATATCGGTAATGCCAATCCCAATGCTCTGCTGCTTGCCGATGCTGCATTACGTAGCGTACAAGCAATTGGCATGCCAGAAGCGCGTATTATTTTGGGGCAAGTGGTGGTTTATCTTGCCACCAGTGCCAAAAGCAATAGCACCTATAAAGCGATTAATGCAGCGATGGCCTTGGCAGAAAAAGACGCCTCCCCCGTACCACTACATCTGCGTAATGGCGTGACCAAGCTGATGCGCACTCAAGGCTACGGTCAAGACTATAATTATCCACACGATTATCCCAATCATTATTACCCGCAAAGTTATTTACCGGATACCTTATCAGGCACAAACTTTTACGAGTTTGCAGACAATCAGCGGGAACAACACAGTAAACAGTTTATGGATTGGCTAAAAAACCAAGCGGCAAGTAATGACTGATTATGTGACCTGTTGTTCAAACATAGCTAGACAAAATGGCTATAGTCGACATTAAGTAAAATGGATACACAATATTATGACGCAGGACTGGTACAAATTTTTCTTGCTTGCTCTGCCTGCGCAGCTCGATGCTACAAAAAATTTATCCCAGTCTTGCTAACTCTCTTTTATATTAACTTGACTATACCCAGAGACAGCCGCACGGATCATTGATAAAACTTATGCCTGTTTTTGAAAGACTAATCTCTATAGTGTAGAGATGAGGCAGCATACTTGAGTGAAAAGCGTTAAAATATCCCCATAATGATATATACGAGTAATGAGCGAATAGTTTATAAAATTGATTATTTTAGTTACTTGCTTTGATCAGAGTACATTTTGCTTAACCACAACAACGCTTTGTACCATCTGCTGCTACAATAGGTAAATAATGCGTTATATTCCAAATTACACTTATCTACAAATAATAAAATATTGAGACTTACTATGAGTTTAAACACCATTCCTGAGATTATCGAAGACATTCGTGCTGGCAAAATGGTCATCTTGATGGATGATGAAGATCGCGAAAATGAAGGCGATATCATCATGGCAGCGACCCATGTCCGCCCTGAAGACATTAATTTTATGATTACTCACGCGCGCGGTTTGGTGTGCCTGACTTTGTCACAGGCGCGTTGCCAACAACTGGCACTACCGCTGATGTCAGATCGCAATGAAGCAAAATTCAGTACTAACTTTACGGTATCTATCGAAGCTGCTGAGGGTGTTACTACGGGTATCTCTGCCGCCGATCGCGCTCGTACTATTCAAGCAGCGGTTTCTGCTTCAGCAAAGCCAGAAGATATCGTGCAGCCGGGGCATATTTTTCCTATCATGGCACAGAATGGCGGCGTCCTTCACCGTGCCGGTCATACGGAAGCTGGTTGCGATTTGGCACGACTGGCAGGCCTTGAGCCAGCAGCGGTCATCGTAGAAATCATCAATGCTGATGGTACGATGGCGCGCCGTGATGATCTTGAGATATTTGCAAAAGAGCATGGCATCAAAATGGGTACGATTGCTGATCTCATTAACTATCGTATTGCCAATGAGCAAACGGTAGAAGAGATTGAGACGCGTCCTTTTGAGACAGAATATGGTACTTTTACGCTTCATCGCTTCCGTGAGTTTGGCGCTGAGGAAACGCATTTGGCGTTGGTAAAAGGCGATGTGAGCGAAGGTGTCAGTACCGTACGTGTTCACGGCTTCCATCCCTTGCGCGATTTATTCGCTGCCAAAAATGACACCACTGGACGTGGCGGCTGGAGCGTGCAATCAGCATTAAAAGAGATTAGCGCCGCAGATCGTGGTGTCTTGGTCTGGATTGGCAGTCATCAACCGGTAGATTTGGGCGATGCGTTAGATAAAGCCTCAGACAATCAGTCGCTATCGACAATCACCCAGCAGCCGTACCGCAGTATCGGTGTGGGCGCTCAGATACTGCGCCATCTAGGAGTGCGGGATATGCATCTATTGTCATCGCCGATGAAATTTTATGCGTTATCAGGTTTTGAGCTAAACGTTGTCGATTTTGTTCATGCGCCAACGCAAGACTGATATCTGTTTGCGCAACTGCTTCAAAAAATTCATCATAAGCACATCATAAAAGAGGCACGCCAACATCATGTTAGCGTGCCTCTTTTTTAACCAAAAATCATAATTGATTCTAACTAAAGAAAAGAAGTACAACTATTGTAGCGTGCGTCATGCTCACTATTTAGGCACGTGAGCCACTTTTGCTTCTAGTGCCAATAGGCGCTTACGTTCTTCCTCTGTCCACGGCAATTTGTCTTTGCCATTACTGGCTAAACGTACCACCACTGCTTCGGCCCTCGCGACGATGGCATTTTGTGCGGTGCTATAATAGCTGTACTCCATAACGATACTGGTATTGCCCAAACGCTGGCAACGCACGCCTAATAACAAGGTGTCAGGATAGGTCACTGGACGTAAGTATTGGCAGCTTGATTGTGCCAATACCGTGACCATACTGCCATCAAACATTCCTAATGCCTGCAAATAGCCAATCCGCGCTGACTCAGCATAACGATAATAAACCACATTGTTTAAGTGATTGAAGGCATCCATCTCACCCCAATGAATCGGCTGATGATGAATAATGGGATAGTTAGCCAATGCGTCAGGGCGCGTGGTATCTGAGATAGCAGGTGTTAAATTTGATGGTTGACTAGAACTATCCATAACTTAATTTCTCTTATTTTTTGGGTCAATAAATCTTTCAAACAACGGCCATCAACGTTGAGGCCTATCTAAAATTTGAGTGGTTAACAATGGCGTGGGTTTTGGTGCATTGGTAATCAGTCGATCTAGCCGGTCTATGACTTCTGGTATGTTTGTAGGAGATGATTTGGTTTGTACATTATTGTCGGTAGACGTTTGTGCTGTGGCAGCTTGTGATGCTGATTGTTGTGGTGCCAATGTCTGCGGTGACAATGTTTGTGGGATCAAGGTTTGCAGCTGTTTTCGTGCTTGTCTCAGATAACCAATCAATTGCTCTTGCTCACGCATGTTGCTGGCTTGACTCGCTAAATTCAATGTCATGATGACTTCGTGAATCGCAAGTTGTCTACGCGTTAAATTGGTATTATTGCTGGAATTTTTGCTCTGTTCACTAGCATTCATGGCCTGCTCATGGCTGTGCAAAAAATCTTGAATATTTTGAATGGCTAAGTTTTGTAGCTGCCAAGGACTGGGCTGAGCGCTTCTTGCCTGCAAGCGTTCAATGTCTTTCACCAAGCTTTGCTTAATCACGAGAGTGAGTGCTGGGGCAATCTCATTACTGTTTTGTGACAGCTGCCAATGTAGACCTCGCAACAAATCAATGGCGGCGCTATCATTATTGTCTGCCAACAACCTGTCAGCCGCTTGCATTTGAATACGCAATAAATCCAGCTGGTTTTGGGCTTGGCTTTGGCTACTGGCAGCAGAACTAGACTCTGGTAGCGTCTGTTGACTCAGCGCAAACAAGCGATCGTCCATCTCATCCAGTCGGCTAACGACTTGCTCATGGCTTTGCAAACGCTCGTTGACGTGATGCTGAAACCGCTGCTGACTGATGTACAGCCATAATAATGCCGCGATAAGCAAAAAAATCACCAGCCACTGCAATCGTAACAAGAACACTGTTGCTTGCCTGCGTTGCTGGAGAGCAGAAGGGCCTTCAGATAATGATTCAGAATTTATTGACATAAGACAGTACCATTATTGGTAGGTTTGAACATAGTTATAGTCGATACTAGGGCGCAGGACGGGTACAAATTTTTTTTGCTTGCTGTTACTGCACAGACAGAGGTTGCGAAAAATTTGCACCCTTCTCGCTGACTCTTGTTTATATTGACCTGACGATACTAAGTTGTTGAGCCAATAGCAGCAAGAATGGTTTCGGGTGCCAAGTCATCCACACGCCAGTAGTTTAGCTGCTGCTCTGCCACCATATTGGTTAAGCGCTCACCTAATACGACATAGGCAAAATCTGACAACGTAAGCGTCATAGGATTGTTTATCTTGCTCGCTGTCAAACTATCCGCCATTGACGTTGAAGTTTGCTTTGATACTTCTTTTACGATGTTTGTCCAATACTCAAAAGCCGCCCCACTACTGATCACAACGATCGGTTTTGACGGCTTTGAGGGTGTTTTATTCCAAGTAGCATTTCGTGCTAAAAAATCTTTTAGCCATTGCTGATACTGCGCTAGTGCATCGCTGGGCATTGTGCGCTCGTACCAAGCAATACTGTCGATATGTACACCGCGCGCTTGTAACGTGTCGACCAACAATCGTCGCCCACCAAGGCCGCGCCATATCAATAACTTATCACCTGCTTGCAAACGCTCAATTTCAGGCATTGCTAGCATACCTTCATTATTGGCCGTTTTGGGCTGACGTACTTGATAGCGTGCTGCTGCTGTCTTTGCATTATTCAATACCGCTGCGGTCGCTTCACCAACTGCAATAAGCGAGCTTGGTGCCTCCAAAGTCTCAAATACTGTTTCTGTTTGCTCATTATTACTGTCCTGCGCTTCATGCTTACGCGCAAGCGCTTGCCAGACTGCCAAGCCTGAAGCGGCAGCAGTTGGGCTAACGATCACCAGCGCCTTATAATCACCTGCTAGCCATTGCCGCATCAACATCCTGTCAGCATCAGTCACTTGCCGTGATTGTAGTGACAACATTGGCATCTCAACCACTGTCAGACCTGCTGCTTGTAGATGCTGCGTTAGCGGCGCGGCGCGCTCTACTGGCCGAGTATTGATGACGATTTGCGGTAGTGAGGCACCATTACCCGCAGGTTGATTTTTATCAGTCGCGTTAAAATCTATCGATGATGACATAGTATTACCATGGCAAAAGGCTTATAAGCTGGCTGAGTGATAGATGAATATGAGTAACCATTGTTTTATCACGCAAAGAATTTTACCGCTCTTGCATTATTCAGGATGATAAATCGCTGATAAGATCGCACCAGCACCATCGGCTAGCAGCATTTTTGCAACATCGATACCAAGCTGATTGGCCTGTACTTCTTTCTCATCTTGTGTGCCAAGCAACGTCACCCGTTTTTCTGCTTTTAACAGCTTGCTGCCATCGGCTTGACCCACTCGGCCACGTAGCCATAAGACGTTGCCATTATCGTTATTGCCATGGTCGCCATTGTTGTCATTATTGGTTTCTGTTTCATCTGCCATTTGCAAAACGGCATATGCAGCGATAGGAACTTGGCAACCACCGTCTAAGTGACGGTTTAGGGCACGCTCAGCGATGAGACGAATACGCGCTTTATCATCATTGAGCGGTGCCAATAATTTTAACACCTCATCATCGCCTTCACGGCATTCAATCGCCAATGCGCCTTGGCCAACTGCCGGTAAACAAGCATCAATATCCAGCTCACCGCGTATGCGTGCATCCAGCTCAATACGCTGTAGCCCACTGGTTGCCAAAATAATGGCATCATACTCATCAGCATCCAGCTTACCCAAACGAGTTCCAACGTTGCCGCGTAAGGTTTTGATTTGTAGATCTGGGCGATACGCTTTGATTTGGCACTGGCGGCGCAGACTTGAGGTTCCAACGACCGCGCCTTGGGGCAACTCATCCATACTATGATACGTATTAGAGACAAAAGCATCCGTCGGTGCAGCACGTTTGCAATAGACACCAAGCGTCAAGCCTTCCGGCAATTGCATCGGTACATCTTTCAATGAATGTACCGCAATATCTGCTTGTTTGTCATACAGCGCCTGCTCAAGCTCTTTAACAAATAAACCTTTACCACCGATTTTTGCCAAAGGTGTGTCCAAAATCTTGTCACCTTTAGTGACAATTTTTAGTAAGTGAATCGTCAATTCAGGATATAGATCCAGTAGGCGAGCACGAATATGTTCAGCTTGCCATAGCGCTAAAGGACTCTGACGCGTGGCGATGGTTAAAGTAGTCAAAGCAGTTTGTTGCAGATTGCTCATAAAAAGGCCTCGATAAGTTCGATACTGTGTTTAATATAGTTGATCCTAAATAAAAGCAGTACAACCATAATAACGTACTGCTAGGATAATAGTTTCTTGCTTGCTGTGCCTGCGCCGTCTCGATGCTACGAAAATTTATCCTAGCAGCACTGTCTTTGTTTCATAGTGGATTTACCATAAGAAATGGGCGATACAAATGACGTATAGTCCATACTGACGCAAAAAAATACCCCTATTTAAGCATAAATAAGGGTTTGATGATATGGCGTGATTATTTTGCGTTCGGCACGACACAGCAGGTTACATGCTTTGAATTTTATCACGTAATGCTGGCAAGTGACGACGGCTAACCGCCAATATCTCAGTAATACCTTTAAAACGTACCTGATACTGTCCAGCATCCAGCGTCTCTAAAAAGTCTAGAAAACTGAGGTTGATAATGGCATTACGATGCACACGAAAGAGACGATCGCCAAACTCTTGCTCAAGCTCTTTTAGTGTGTCATCGATAAGTACAATGCCATCTTTGTGGCGCACTTTGACATACTTTTGATCTGCCGTAAAATAATAGATATCTTTGAGTTTAATCAGCTCAACACCGCGGTGTGTACGAGCAGCGATATGTTCGCGTACTGGCCGCGCGGTCGGATCTTCAAGCTTACGGAGCTCATTTAACTGCGCAGCATTTAGATTTTTCGCTTTATCTAGTGCTTCTAATAACTCATCTTTATTGGCAGGCTTCAATAAATAGCCAATCGCGTTGGCCTTTAGTGCCGCTATCGCATAGTGGTCATAAGCAGTGACAAATATAATCGCTGGTGGATGCTCAAGTTTGGCAAGCTCTTGGGCACAGCGTACCCCATCCATCTCAGGCATCCGAATGTCTAACAAAATAATATCTGGCTGCTGTATTTTTACAGCGACAACGGCTTCTGCGCCTGTTGTGGCCTGCGCCACTACCTGATGACCTGATTCTTGGACAATTCTGACCAAACGCTCGCGTGCGAGTGGCTCATCATCACAAACTACAATACGCATGCGAACTCCCATATTAGGACAGACTTGAAATATTTTTAGTACAGTGCAATAAGTATGCCATGCTTGTGTACTTAAAAAAAGCAACAAAAAGAATACGATAAGCAAAAAAGGTTTGCGATGAGAAAAAAGCCGTCATAAACCCGCATCATAAAGTGAGTAATGGATGGTGGTCACAGCCTGAGTCTGGGTCACCTTACTTTTAATATCAGCGCTTTGACCAAAATAGGCTCGTAAACGCTCCGCCTGAATATGGAAATCCATATGCTGACGCAAATCATGATTGATTATCAAGGTGTTTTTAGGAAGCGCAATATCAATGGTAATCGTTACCCAATGCTGTTGCCAAGTCACTTTGATAGTTATTTGAATCGTTTCAGTGGTCATCTGAACCACATTCAGTAGCATCCTTTCCAATACGCTTTGTAAAGTGAAAGCAGTAATCACCATGTCATACATAATATCTTCGTCAGGCAGCTGCCAACTCACCTCAAGCTTGTCCGCTAAACGACTGGTCTCAATTACCAAATAATGCTCACAAAGCGCAATCTCTTCTTCAAAACTAACCTCATGCGCACCATTAAAACTGGCACGAAATAGCGCGGAAATGTGCTGCAATAAAGAGGCGGCTTTTGGCGGATTGGACTCAATAAGTGAGACAAGCGTATTCAGCGTATTAAAGAAAAAATGCGGAGCCATACGCGCCTTGATCATATCGTTTTCTGCCATTAACTTGTACTCAAACGATGATTTAAGGGCATTGAGCTCACGGTGATGACGCAAAAAATACAGTAAAAATACCAGCGTAAAACCACCAGTAATCAACGTATCAAACAGTAAGTCTCCCACAAACGCATGATGGTCGTACTCAATCCAGCCAACATTGACCATGATGAGCATCACCAGAGTCAGAGAGATGATCGAAGCAAACATCATCAGCAGTACGATATGCACGCTTACACTTGGGATGCTGGCATTTTTAAAAATAGGGCGTAGATAATCCACCAGATACAACGAGGGGATAACGATCAGCGTGTTTTGGACAAAGCTGCTTAAGAACCGAATCAGAAATTCTGACCAAGTTGCTAAGCCGTGGCGCTCCATAACAGTCAAAAACAGTGACCAAAAAAAAATGTACAACATCCACTGCCAAGGCTTCAGGACTTCCATGAGCTTGGGTATAAAAAACTCTAAGCGCTCCGCTAGTAAGGCAACCTCATCCTTTGCTATACTTGAGCTCTTATTCTCCTGACTTGTCTTGTGCCGATATGAATGCCAATTTTTCAAACCCTAGTAATCCCGAATCAAATATGAATTCATCTGCCTCTGATTCTAGCACAGATGCTTCTATAAACCATGCTTCACAAAACAGCCCTACAAGTAGTCAGGGTCAACAGATGTGGGGTGGGCGATTTAGTGAAGCAACCGATAGCTTCGTTGCTGCTTTTACTGCGTCAGTTGGTTTCGATCAACGTTTTGCACGTCATGACATTCAAGGCTCGATTGCTCATGCAACCATGCTTGAAAAGTGTGACATTTTAACTGCTGAGGAAGTTGCTACTATCGTCGATGGTCTTCAGCAAGTGTTGCGCGAAATTGAAGCAGGTGATTTCAACTGGTCAATCGCCCTTGAAGACGTGCACATGAATGTAGAATCACGCCTCACTGACATTATAGGCGCGGTTGGCAAAAAATTGCATACAGGACGTAGCCGTAACGATCAGGTAGCCACTGACATTCGTCTCTGGTTGCGTGAAGAAACGGACAACATTATCGCCTTGTTGGTACGCTTACAAAGCGGCTTGCTGGATTTGGCTGAGCAACACACCGATACCATTATGCCAGGCTTTACGCATTTGCAAACTGCGCAGCCTGTGAGCTTTGGTCATCACGTCATGGCGTGGTTTGAGATGTTGTATCGCGACACCGAACGCTTGGTCGATGCACGCCGCCGTATCAATCAGATGCCGCTTGGCAGCGCTGCCCTCGCTGGTACGACCTTTCCCATCGATCGTACCATTACTGCCGAACTATTAGGCTTCGAAGGCATTTGCCAAAACTCACTGGATGCCGTCTCTGACCGTGACTTTGCGATTGAGTTTACCTCTGCCGCCTCTATTCTTATGATGCACATGTCACGCATGAGTGAAGAGATTATTCTTTGGATGTCAGCGCAATTCAACTTTGTGCAGATACCAGATCGTTTCTGTACCGGCTCTTCTATCATGCCGCAAAAGAAAAACCCTGATGTGCCTGAGCTAGTCCGTGGTAAAGCCGCACGTGTGTTCGGTCAACTCATGACATTACTGAGCTTAATGAAAAGCCAGCCACTGGCGTATAACAAAGACAACCAAGAAGACAAAGAACCACTTTTTGATTGTGTTGATACCTTAACAGGCTCGCTATTGGCCTTTGCGGATATGCTACCGAACATCACGCCAAATAAAGAGAATATGCGCGCGGCTACCATGAAAGGCTATGCTACTGCGACCGATTTGGCCGATTATCTGGTACGCAATGGCGTGGCGTTCCGTGATGCGCATGAAGTGGTCGGCAATGCCGTCGCTTTAGGCATCAAAGAAGGCGTTGATTTAAGCGATTTGTCGTTGGCACAGCTAAAACAGTTCAGCGATGCCATCGGTGATGATGTCTTTGATTATCTCACCCTCGAAGGTTCATTGGCAGCGCGTGATCATTTAGGTGGCACTGCCCCCAACCAAGTTAAGCAAGCGGTGGCTAATGGTCGCACGCGCTTAAAAGTTTTTGCTTAGGGGCTGTATATAGTCGATACAAAATAAAATGGATATATGACACTATGATGCGAGACTGGTACAAATTTTTCTTGCTTGCTGTGCCTTCGCAGACAGAGGCGACAAAAAATTTATCCCAGTCTTGCTGACTCTCTTTTATATTGACCTGACTATAGCGTTCGACCATGGCACTGACACTGACGCTCGTTTTCAGTGCTACTGAAATTTTTTGAAATGGTATTACTATAATACATAAGGAACGTCTGATGACTGAGACATTTAACCCGCAAGCCAATACGGTGTTTTGCCGTAAATATCAGCAAGAATTGCCAAAAATGCCGCATCCGCCTTTCCCGAACAAAAAAGGTCAAGAGCTGCAAGAAACGGTCTCTGATAAAGCGTGGAAAGAGTGGATTGAACAACAAACCATGCTCATTAATGAAAACCACCTAAGCATGATGGATCCTGCCGCCAAAAAATTCTTGACGGAGCAGCGTGATAAGTTTTTGGATAACGAAGACTATGAGCGTGCGCAAGGCTGGACGCCTGAAGGCTAGTCGTCACTTTTCTTGTCTAAGACTTAATAAAAACGCGCTATGTCAATATAGCGCGTTTTTATTGATAATCGGTTTTTGGTTTTTATCAACCTTCACCGCTGTCTGATGATTCAAAATCAGTGACTGACATGGTGGCTGGTAAAGTACTGGCCTGACGAGCTGCCATACGGTCGTTGGCTTTTTGTACTGCTTTTTCGACCAACGTATAGTCTGAATGGCGAACGTCTTGACCACTGATATAGTTAATCACCAGCTCGGCCACGTTTTGGGCATGATCGCCAATACGCTCAAGTGCACGCAGCACCCACATGATATTAATCACTTTCGACACGTGCCGTGAATCTTCCATGATATACGTCATCAAAGCACGAATGGCCGATTGGTATTCATCATTGACCACACTATCGTTACGTATGACTTCAAACGCTTGCTCAGCGTTCGATTGACTAAAAGCTTCTAGCGCATTATGTAACATCAGACGAACCTGATTGCTTAGATGCTGAACTTCTGCATAGCCATAAGACAACTTGCCTTGAGCAGCAATTTTACTGGCCATTTGAGCAATTTTGACGGCTTCATCCCCGATACGCTCTAAATCAACCACCCCTTTACTAATGGACATGACCAGACGTAAGTCATTGGCAGTTGGCTGGCGTTTGGCAACCAACAACAAAATATGCTCGTCCAGCTCTACTTCCATCCGATTGATTTCGAAGTCCAGATCAATGACCTCTTGCGCCAATGCTTCATTTTTATCAATAAGCGCATGGATGGCTTTGGCAACTTGGTTGGCGGCACTATCACCCATGTGTAAAAATAGACGGATGGCTTCGTCAAGATCTTGATCGAAACTTTTGGATATATGCTTATCGGTTGGCATAAGAGTAATTCCCTAAAATCTATATTTTGGTAGCGCGGTGTGCTGTTTGAGCCGAACGGATCGGCTCATGAGATATTATGAAGGGTATCGAGCATTCCGTGTCCGCTCAAATTTTGCGTTAACCATAACGACCAGTAATATAGTCTTCTGTCGCGGTTTGCAAAGGCTTGGTAAATATCTGATCCGTCTCGCCCATCTCAATCATATCGCCCAAATACATATAAACGGTATAGTCTGATACTCGTGCTGCTTGCTGCATGTTATGAGTGACAATCGCAATGGTATAGTCGTTTTTTAAATCTTCAATCAGATCTTCAATAGCGCCCGTTGAGATAGGATCAAGTGCTGAGGTTGGCTCATCAAGTAGCAATACTTCAGGCTTGGTTGCGACACTACGCGCGATACAAAGACGCTGCTGCTGTCCACCTGACAACGACAATCCAGATGCTTTTAGCTTGTCTTTAACTTCTGGCCACAACGCCGCTTTTTTTAGCGCCCATTCCACACGGTTATCAAGCTCTGCTTTGGACATTTTTTCATACAAACGTACACCAAAAGCGACATTGTCATAAATCGACATCGGAAACGGCGTGGGCTTTTGGAATACCATGCCTACTTGGGCGCGTAGCAAATTGACATCGACGTCTTTGCCCAAGATGTTTTTGCCATCGAGGTTGATATTGCCTTCTGCACGCATACCCGGATATAGATCATACATACGGTTAAAAGTACGCAATAGCGTAGACTTACCGCACCCTGAAGGACCAATGAAGGCAGTTACTTTTTTATCAGGGATATCGATATTGATATTTTTTAACGCTTTAAAATCACCGTAATAAAAATTTAAGTCACGAATCTCCATTTTGGCAGGAGGCATATTTTTAGGGATATCATGGAGCGTTTGTTTGGTCAGACTGCTGATGTCTGGCTGTTCCTTGTGGCCGCTAGTAGACTTGGATCTAGTTAACAGATTGCCTGTTGTCTCATTGAAGCGATCAGCCGTCTTTTTTGTGCGAACTTTGCTTACGACGTCATTCATAGTCTTATCCAACCTAGCTCAATTAAAATTTATATAAGTTCAAGTAAATGCTGAGTGTTCATAGTACTTAATGTTCATAGTGCCTAATATTCATAGTGCTTAGTAGTTACAGTGCTCAGCATTTACCTAGTATCATGCGCTCTATTGTCAGTCTTTATTTGACCTGACCTCTACTACCGATGTATCTGGCGGTAATATTCAATACCAATACAGAAGTGGTAATCAGAAGTGCTGCTGCCCATGCCAATGCATGCCAGTTTTCGTAAGGACTCATCGCAAACTGATAGATAGTATTGGGTAAGTTAGCAAGCGGTTGACTCATATCGGTACTGAAATATTGGTTGTTCAGCGCAGTAAATAGTAACGGTGCTGTCTCACCGGTGATTCTAGCAAAGGCCAGTAACACCCCTGTCGTAAGACCTGCTTTTGCCGCCTTAATAGTCACTTGCGTCACCATTTTCCACTTAGGCGTACCTAATGCGTAGGCGGCTTCGCGAATACTATTGGGAACCAGATTGAGCATATTTTCGGTCGTACGCACAACTACGGGAATGACAATTAGTGCCAAAGCCAACGCGCCTGCCCAACCAGAGAAGCTTTCCCCTTTTACCATCAGCGCATAAATAAAGAGACCAATAACAATCGATGGTGCAGACAGCAAAATGTCATTCAAAAAACGTGTTACTTTGCCAAGCATACTGCCTTGAGAGAACTCAGACAAGTAAATACCCGTCATCAATCCAATCGGTGCGCCAATAAACAATCCTGAGAACGCCAACATGATCGAACCGACGATGGCATTACGCAAACCACCTACGCTCATAGGCGGTGGTGTGTCGGCCGTAAATACTGGCAGTTGCACGATGCCTTGGAAACCTTCGACAAACAGCGTAAACAAAATCCAAAACAACCAAAACAAACCAAAGAACATCGCTGACATCGCAAAGCCGAGACCAAGCTTATTTGCCCAGCGGCGCTTGTTATAAAGACTTTGATCATAACGACCTTCAAAGTTTGTCTTCGCTGGTAACGGCGCATTGATTGTGTTGGTAGCATTGTTAGAAGGCATAAAACTTGTTTCCCGTATTTTTATCAGTACCCATAACCATCAAGATTTACTGAGGCAACCGAACCGCTATCGATTGCCTGCTTTATTGTCCATGCGCATCAGCATCAGCTTGGCCAAAGACAACACAATGAAGGTAATAACAAATAAGATTAAGCCTAAATGTAGTAAAGACGCTAGGTGTAGCTCACTCGATGCTTCTGCAAACTCATTGGCCAAGGCCGAGGTAATCGTGACACCCGATGTGAACAGACTTGGACTGATATTAAAGGCGTTACCAATTAAGAAAGTCACCGCCATCGTCTCACCCAATGCACGGCCTAGCCCCAAGATAACACCGCCGACGACACCCGCTTTGGTATAAGGTAGGATAATCTTAAACATCACCTCCCACGTCGTGGCACCCATACCGTAAGCTGACTCTTTTAGCAGATCTGGCACGACAGAAAAAACGTCACGCATGGTCGCAGCGATAAAAGGAATAATCATGATCGCAAGCACCAATGAGGCGGTAAACATACCCAGTCCCATGGGCGCACCTGTAAAGAGCTTGCCGATAATAGGCAAAGGCCCTATGTGCTCAATGAACCATGGCTGAATGTGATCGCCAAAAAAAGGCGCAAATACAAACAATCCCCACATACCATAGATGATAGAGGGAATGCCTGCCAATAACTCAATCGCGATACCGAGTGGTTTCTTTAAGAACTTTGGGCACATCTCGGTCAAAAATATCGCGATACCAAAGCTGATTGGCACAGCGATAAGGATAGCAATAAAAGAGGTGACTAGCGTGCCGTATATAGGCGCGAGCGCTCCGTATTCATTGGCGACCGTATCCCAATTATTGCTGGTATAAAAGCCCAAGCCAAACTCTTGGATACTCGGCCACGCGCCAATGATTAAAGAGACCAAAATACCGCCCAATGACAAAAGCACGAGGACAGCAAAAGCCTTGGTTGCATTGACAAACAGCGTATCGTAACGTTTTTGTTTAGCCAGTTGGGACCTTAAATCATTCATAAGTGTCTCAGCGTTGAATAGAATCAAGTCAAAATAGTAAAAGAATCAATGAGGTTTTATCACAACAAACTTTAAAAAAACTTTAAATTTTCTGTGATAAAACCTCTCAAACCCCTACCGGAGAATAGTGGTTTGAGAGGTTGGCTTGACAGTGATTATGCAATCACTAGATAAACAGATTACTGTGCAGGCTTATAAACAGGTTGTCCGTCGCTGCCTTTTACTTCATTCCATTTTGCTTTGAATAATGCCACTGCCGTATCAGAGAATGGTACATAGTCTAGTGCCATGGCATCTTCATCGCCTTGGCTATAAGCCCAGTCAAAGAAGTTCAATACGCCAGCCACTTGCTGAGGGTTCTCTGGTTGCTTGTGCACTAAGATAAATGTCGCAGCAGCGATTGGCCATGCTTGCTCAGTTTCAGAATCAGTGATGACCTTGTAAAAGCCTTCTTGCTGTGACCAGTCGATATCACCTGCCGCTGCAAAAGTTTCTGCAGATGGCTGTACGAAGTTACCAGCCGCGTTTTTAAGGGCAGTGTGTGACATGTTGTTTTGCTTAGCGTAAGCGTATTCAACATAACCGATAGAGTTTTTCATACGGTTGACGTAGCTTGAAACCCCTTCGTTACCCTTGCCGCCCGCACCCGTGGCAGACGTTGGCCATTTAACGGTTTTATCAACACCCACTGAGTCTTTCCAGTCTGGCGATACTTTTGCCAAATAATCCGTGAAGTTAAAAGTCGTACCTGAACCGTCTGAGCGGAATACGGTTGTGATTTGGGCATCAGGCAGAGTCAAATCTGGATTCATAGCAGTGATAGCAGGATCATTCCACTTGCTGATTTTACCCAAATAAATATTGGCTAAAGTTTCACCATCTAGTTTCAATGCGCCTGGCTCAATGCCGTCAATATTGACAATCGGTACAACGCCGCCGATAACTGTTGGGAACTGGATAAGACCAGACTCTTCAAGCTCTTCAGGCGTCAATGGCGCATCAGAAGCACCAAAATCGACTGTTTTTGACTGAATTTGCTTGATGCCGCCAGAAGAACCAATCGACTGATAATTGACTTGACCGCCAGTGGCAGCATTATAATCAGCAGACCACTTGGCATAGATAGGCTGCGGGAATGAAGCACCCGCACCAGTGATGTTCATGGCGATGTTTTCAGCAGAGGTAAAGCCTGTGCCAGCAGCAGGGGTGGTACTGGTAGTAGTAGCATTACCGGCTGTTTCAGTGGTTGTGACGGCGCTACTGCTATCGGCAGCTGGTTCTGCCGTGTCGGTCGATTTATTACACGCCGTAAGTACCAATGTACAGCTGACGGCCACTGCTAATAACGAATAACGCATGTAAGACTCCTGAAGTTTAACAACGATACAAAAAAGCATTGTTTGTGACATGGGTGCTATCTTGCCAAATCTTTATGACAGTTTAATGACAACCTTTTGAATCTTTCATCCGCTTTACATAATATTTAGATAAGTATTCTAAGTCCCAGTAATATCAGGTAATTTTGATAACTATTACTAAGAATCTGTGCTCATCACCAGACCGAACAGTAAACTCAAAGTCTGATGTTTTCATTCAAATATCATTAGCCGTTAACGCAGAATTTTGCTAGTATGAAGGGGATTTACAACACTGACAGACTCGGGGTGCGGTGTGTTATTGGCCTGCTTTATTAAACTTGCTTTATTAAAGTAGTCGCCTTGATACATTCGCTGAGAGATCACCCGCCGAACCTGATGCGGTTAGTACCGACGCAGGGAAGTCTTAAGCCTATGTTTATAAACAAAGGCCACGCAGAAATGCCTTGTTATTATTGCTAACATCTAGCCGAATTTTATCTGCAGATGTAGAGCTTTAATAATAAGTTGTGTCCAGCAATAATTTAAAGATAACTGCTCACATTTACTTTCAATCGTGCGCGCGTCTGATGATTGCACTTGTCTATACCCCATAGCCTTACCCCCGCAGCTACTGGCGGTGTTGATTTTATTCAAAAACCAACACGCTAGGACAGCATATGACTATTTTAGACACCACCTCAGCTGTACAGAAAGCCCAAACGCACAATCCAACCCATAGCATACCCCCTACTTCAGAGTCTGCTGACACCACTAATGTCAAGGCAGATAAAAAAGCAGATGCCCTAAAAACACCTGCCCACCGTGCTGCAAGTGACGCGCGCTTTGAAGAAGATGCCCGTGACCTTCATCGTACTCTACCTGCGTCTAAAAAAGTCTATATCCAAGGCTCACGACCTGATATCCAAGTACCCATGCGTGAAATCAGCTTGGCTGATACGCCTATTGGCGGCGCAGGTGCTAAGGATGATGAGCATAATCCACCGTTTTATGTGTATGACACTTCAGGCGTTTATACCGACCCCAATGTCGATATCGACCTCACGCGCGGACTGCCAAAATTGCGTGAAAACTGGATTGCTGAGCGCGGTGATACCGAGCAACTAAGCTGCCTGTCCAGCTCATACGGGCAAGCACGCGCCCGTGATATCAGTACTGCCAATCTAAGATTTGCCCATATTGATAAACCACGCCGTGCTAAAGCAGGGCAAAACGTCACGCAGATGTACTACGCGCGCCGAGGCATCATCACACCTGAGATGGAATATATCGCCATACGTGAGACGCAAAAACAGCATGAGCTGACCGACATGCGTCAACACGATGGTGAGAGCTTCGGTGCCAATACTCCCAAGATTATCACGCCTGAATTTGTGCGCAGTGAAGTTGCTGCGGGACGTGCCATTATCCCCAACAATATCAACCACCCTGAGTCTGAACCGATGATTATCGGGCGCAACTTTTTGGTCAAGATCAATGCCAATATCGGTAACTCAGCATTAGGCTCTTCTATTGATGAAGAAGTATCCAAAATGACGTGGGCAACGCGTTGGGGCGCTGATACCATCATGGACTTATCAACAGGCAATCACATTCATGAAACCCGTGAATGGTTAATTCGCAACTCGCCCGTGCCAATTGGTACCGTACCCATTTATCAAGCGCTCGAAAAAGTTGATGGTGTGGCAGAAGACCTCACATGGGAGATATTCCGTGATACCTTGATTGAGCAAGCAGAACAAGGCGTGGATTATTTCACCATTCATGCAGGTGTATTGCTACGCTATGTGCCGCTGACTGCTAAGCGTTTGACAGGTATTGTGTCACGTGGTGGTTCTATCATGGCTCAGTGGTGTTTGGCCCATCATAAAGAGAGTTTTTTATATACGCATTTTGAAGATATCTGCGAGATTATGAAGCAGTATGATGTGGCCTTCAGCTTAGGCGACGGTTTGCGTCCCGGCTGCTTGCAAGATGCCAATGATGAGGCGCAATTTGGTGAACTACGTACGCTTGGTGAGTTGACACAAGTGGCTTGGCAACATGATGTGCAGGTGATGATTGAAGGACCTGGACACGTGGCGATGAACCGCATTAAAGAAAATATGGATTTACAGCTTGAGCTATGTGCGGACGCACCATTTTATACTTTAGGACCTCTAACGACCGATATCGCTCCCGGTTATGACCACATTACCAGTGCGATTGGTGCGGCGATGATTGGATGGTTTGGTACAGCGATGCTATGCTATGTCACGCCAAAAGAGCACTTGGGTCTACCAAACAAAAAAGACGTCAAAGACGGTATCATTACCTATAAAATTGCCGCCCATGCCGCCGACCTTGCCAAAGGCCATCCGGGTGCGCAGGCGCGTGATAATGCCTTGTCCAAAGCACGTTTTGAATTCCGCTGGGACGATCAATTCAATCTGGCACTTGACCCTGATACGGCGCGCGAATATCACGATGAAACCTTGCCAAAAGACGCGCATAAATCTGCCCACTTTTGCTCCATGTGTGGGCCAAAATTTTGTTCAATGAAAATCACGCAAAACGTGCGTGAGTATGCAGCAGGACTGGATAAAGGTGCAGCTAATCAAAACATGACCAACAAAAAAGTCACGCCACAGACAGGTGATTTGACTAATGCTGGTCATGTCATTAAAGAGGTAGATACCGAGCTTGTCGGACAAATGGGCGAAGCCAGTGCAGAGGAGATACGTCAAGGCATGGCGGAGATGACAACGAAATATAACAACGAAGGACGTCAATTATATAAAGAGGTTTAACAAACAAAAACCTAAAGATAGTGTAAAAGCTCGAACCTACTTATTGGGTTCGAGCTTTTTTAATGAACAATACAATTATTGCCTTATATTCGCAATAAAATATATAAACATTTGTGTAAAAAAAGATAGACAAAACCATTACTTAGAGTAAGATACCGGTAACTTTACGAGCAATTGTTATGTTATCACTGTCTATTATTAAGGTACATTTATGAATCATGTTTATCGTGTCGTTTTTAATCATTCTCTAGGCGTCTATCAGTGTGTATCTGAGCTTGCCAAATCTCGTGGCAAATCATCAGGCAAGTCACAAGTCGCTACTAAGCTTTTGCTAACACCAATTGCCGTTACGATGATTGGATTGTCGGGGACGGCGATGGCAGTTACCTATGATAATGGTCAGACGACGACTATTAGTGATGAGGTTTATTTTGTTGAAAATGATACGGTTAGCAATCAAGGAACCGAACTAGTAGTCAATAAATTAATTTTGGAAAAAACAGAAGCAGGACAGCCCTCAGAGCTATCTATTAATGATAAGGGCACTGTTACTGTCAATGACATTACTGCCGTGGTAGGCAATGCCACCATTAAAGTATCTGGCCAAGGTAGTTCTTTCAATGCAAAAAATATACTAATTGGACAGGACGACGGTAGTGGTAATTTATCGGTAAAGAGCAGTGGTTCAGTTACGGCGGATAATCTTTGGATTGGCAATCAACAGCCCAATGCTGAAGGTGGCAATACAGGTAATGTAGATATTGACAACGCTATCGTTAATATCGCCAACGAAGTTCTAGTAGGGGCAGAAACTCAAGGGAACTTGAACTTAACCGAACAATCTGGATTAACCGCAAACCAGATGCGTATAGGCTATAACGAGGGCTCTGTAGGTGAAGTTGTTCTCGATAAATCAACGATTAGCATTGGTAATAACGGTCTAGCTGTTGGTTTATTTGGAACAGGTACTCTTGATGTTAAAGATGGCAGTGGTGTGTCTGTTAATAGCCTCATGACAGTAGGCGATGCTACGACAGGTATTGGTACTGTCAATTTTGATGGTGGTTCAAATACAAGTGGTAGTAATATTCAGGCTTATGACCTCGTAATCGGTGGAGAAGGTCAAGGTGTGATGAATATTAAAAACACTTATGACATTGTGGATACTGCTTGGGGTATTGGTTTAGATGTTAATCAAGATATTACTATAGGTAATGAGAAAACAGGCGTAGGTCAGCTTACTGTTGACAGTAGCTTAGCTACTACTGGCAATCTTATAGTGGGCAATGAAGGTTCGGGTACTTTAAAAGTTATTAATAACGGCTTTTTAGGTATCGATAATATTTCACGTGGTGTTAACTCAATACTATCTGATGTCTATTTTGATCATGCAGATTTAACTATTTCAGAAGATCAGGCTAACCTTTTTGCGAACTTTACGGATAAACAACCTATTAAAATTGGTTCAAATGGTCTGATACTTGATGTTCTTGAGAACAATGTCACTATTAACCCGAATGCAGTATTAACGGGTAATGTTGGTTCTGTGGACTGGGAAGGTGTCAAAGGAGGGTTCACTAAAATTGGTACTGGTACATTAGCTATGTCCTCTAATAGCAAGCAATGGACAGGTGAAACACTAGTTGCGGAAGGATTACTTAAAATAAATGGCAACTATACTATGGCGGCAAATGAATCGCTAGGTATTGTTCTTGATGTCGAAGATGCAGGTAATTTAGACAATTATGGTAAGTTATTAGTCAATGGTACGGCTGATATTAGTAAAGGCGAACTAAAAGTTTATGCTTCTGATGCTATCAAAAACATGTCAGGCAGTAACGAATGGAAAGACGTAGTCAAAGGCACAACTCGCATAGGTGAATTTAAAAGCTTCACTGATAATAGCCCACTGGTAGACTTTGTGCCAGTCTACAGCGATGCCAATACTGTCCATCTCAAAATGGTAGCACCAACGCCAACGCCAACGCCAACGCCAACGCCAACGCCAACGCCAACGCCAACGCCAACGCCAACGCCAACGCCAACGCCAACGCCAACGCCAACGCCAACGCCAACGCCAACGCCAACGCCAACGCCAACGCCAACGCCAACGCCAACGCCAACGCCAACGCCAACGCCAACGCCAACGCCAACGCCAACGCCAACGCCAACGCCAACGCCAACGCCAACGCCAACGCCAACGCCAACGGATGATTACACAGTCTTCGTAAATGCTGTCAATAGCCAATCAAATAAATCTGCTCTTAGTTTAGCTCAGGTGTTAGATCAAGCGATGCAAGATCGTCTCACAGCAAATGAGAATGCTTTAGGCGACCAGCTAATCAGTGATGCTACTGACTTCACTCAAGCGCAGCTCTCTGACGCAGCGAATCAATTGCAGCCGTTATTTATGGGTGCAACCAACCGTATCATTACAGATGCTAATTATGCGGTAAGTGAGGCCATTTCTGAGCATCGCCCTACCACAACTGAGCGCAATGTTTGGGCAAAACTTATCGGTAATCAAGGCAGCCATGATGCCGAAAACGGAGTCACAGGCTATGACGCTGATAGCTATGGCGCTATTGTTGGATTAGATACGCCAATAAATAGCGACCTTAACTTAGGCGTGGCAGTGTCTTATATTGATATGGATGCCGACACTGATGGTGGCCGTCTAGATCAGACACTGACTGCCAAAAACTGGCAAGTCTTGGGTTACGGTAATTATGCGGCAAGTGATGCCACGCATGTGAATTTCCATGCTGGTGCTGGTAGCAGTTCGGTCAAAGGAGAGCGACAGTTGTCTATCTTGACTAATGCTATTGCTCGTTCTGATTATGACGTCGATACCTTGCAAGCTGGATTGGGAGTTGATCATCGCATTGGTAGCGAACAGCGCCATGTAACGCCTTTTGCACAAGTGAATTATGCTCAAGCGAAGAGCGACAGCTACCGTGAGACAGGCGCTGGTACTTATAACTTAAACGTTGATGAGAACAAGTACGAATCCATGCGCTGGACGGCAGGTCTAAAAATGTCACAGTATTTTACGCCGCAGGTTGCCATTACAGGACAACTAGCAGCCGCTATCGAAAATGGTGACAAATACTCAGACATCACTGCAAACTTCGTTGATATGCCAAATAATAGTTTTACCACTGTTGGGCAAGAGGTTGGACGCGAGATTGGTATTGTGGGTATTGGTATCAGCTATATGCCTACTGCTAAAACGACATTGTCTGCTGGCTACCGCAGTGAATGGCGTGAGAACTACGACGACCAAGGTGCTAGCATTGCACTGCAAACCACTTTCTAACGTATAATTTTATAACAAAAGGCTTGAATCTAGACTAACTAGGTTCAAGCCTTTTTTATGAGTACTGCTTTTACTGCTATTTAAAATGCATGAGTCTATACCTTCGACGCCTTATAAATTTCTTCAATTGACGCATCAATCATATCAGCAAACGCTTCATCACTTTGCTGACGGCTCAAGCCCTCAGTGAAAGCACGTGAGAAGCTGGCAATCATACCTGGATTTTGTTTGAGCTTGGCGCAAGCCTCGCTACGGCTATAGCCGCCAGATAACGCCACAACTTTTAATACTTTTGGATGATCAATCAATTCTTGATAAAAGCCCGCTTCTTCCGGCAAGGTCAGTTTTAGCATTACTTGCTGATTATCAGTTAAACGATCCAGATTATGTAAAATACTGGTTTTGAGTATCAACTCACAATCATGCTTTTGAGTACTATTGATATCCACTTCTGGCTCGACGATAGGCATCAAGCCTTTTGAGAGTATTTGCTTTGCCACATCGAACTGCTGCTGTACAACCAACTCGATACCATCGACGTTTGGCTCATAAATAACGGAGCGCATCTTGGTGCCAAATACGGGATAGTTTTTTGCCTTATCTAATAACAAATCTAGATCTGGCATGGGACGCATGACTTGCACACCGCTCATTTGCTCCGCCAAACCCTTATCTACTTTCAAAAATGGGACAATATTTTTGTCTTCCCAAAGATAGTTGGCTGTAGATTTTCCGTTGACCTCACGTTCCATGGTGTCTTCAAATAAAATCGCTCCCAGCACCCGCTCACTATCAAAGGCCTCACAAGTCATGATACGCGCACGCATTTCGTGTACCAAATCAAACATTGATTCATCACTGTCATAGTCATCTGCATAAATGCCATAGTTCTCTAATGCTTTTGGCGTGCTACCACCACTTTGATCCAGTGCGGCAATAAAACCTGAACTGTTTTTTATGCGTTGTAATTGCTTGTTGTATTCCATTGAAAGGGCTTCCTATTTTATTTATTAAAGTCAAATGTCACAAAGTAAATCGCTTTTTACTCGTTTATATAGTGCGTTCAGTATAAAACGAATCAGCGGGACTAGAATGCTAATCTTTAAACCAGAAGTTTCGCCGCATCGAGCTGCGCAGGCACAGCAAGCCAGAAAAATTTATACCAGTTCCGCATTGCAATATAATGGTTCTGTTTTATTTAGAATCGACTATATAAGCGTTGCTGCTCGTAGATAACCTTATCATAGGAGACTTGACCTGCCTATATACAATACGTTAAAGCTTTTGTAAATTCTCATTACACGTCACTCTTTTGGTCAAAAACTCACGTCAAAAACAATACTGCCACACAACAAATTGCTAATAATAAACCCAATATATTCATACGATTAAGGGGCTCTTTGAACACACCGACCCCGATCAATGTGGCAACAACGATGACGCCTACATTCATACCCGTAAAGACAATACTTGGCGAGTCTGATAACACTTGATGCGCACGCACATACGCATAGATATTTCCCATG
This sequence comes from uncultured Psychrobacter sp., assembly GCA_963925435.1. Lineage (GTDB taxonomy): Bacteria > Pseudomonadota > Gammaproteobacteria > Pseudomonadales > Moraxellaceae > Psychrobacter. Next base: position 521,103 of record CAWURQ010000002.1, read on the forward strand.
TTAAGCGCACCCAATAACAATCCTACCATCAGCGCATTGCCCTGCCAGCGCACTCGCGTGACCAGAAGATAGATAAATAACAACAGCCCTGCCAAACCAAAACTGACAAATAACGTGAGTGGAAAAGCAGTGCCATGTTTGGCCACTTGCTTAAATAAGATGTCGATAATGCCATACCCTGCCCACACACCAAATAACCAAAGAGGTGTCAGTTGGTTTTGTTTGCTAACATCAGCCTGCTGTGGACGATAAACCAAGGCCGCTAGCGCCAAAAATCCCAATGCCAACCCGAATATACGCATACCCGTGAGCACTTCACCGAATAATAAAAAAGCCGCTACGATCGGAATGATTAATGACAAACGCTGAGCCGCATCGGTGGCGACCATACCGACCGCTTCAATGGCACGCCCAAGTAGGATAAATACGGCTGGTAAGAGCACACCAAGCGCGATAATAATACCCCATTCGTCATTGAGCGTACTCACTTCGCTGATATCTGGCTTTAGCAAAAACCAAGTCAGCAAAAATGCCACTGGATAACCAGCAACGATGGTTTGGCGGATGTCTATATTTTTTTGTCGTAATACCTTGAGCAATACTGAAACGGCGACACTACAAAGCACCGCGATCGTTAAATACATCATGCACGTTTACCTTTTTAGCTTGCGGCTTTTATATGACTGTTATTTATACAGCAAAAGTAAGAAATTAAATGGCTTTATGATAGACCAATAATATAGTGAGTTCAGCATAAAAACGAGCCAGCGGGACTGGAATACTTATCTTTAAACGAGAAGTTTCGTAGCATCGAGACTGCGCAGGCACAGCAAGCAAGAAAAATTTATACCATTTCCGCGTTGCAACATAATAGGTCTGTTTCATTTGAGATTGACTATATAACAAATAGCCCCTGTGACGGTGAAATTACAATTAGCATGCAGCTCTCATGGTGAAGTTTGTTAAAATAGTGCGCACTCCTAATAACAACAGTAAAGATTCAAAATAACGAGTGATATCGTTGGTTTTGGCGTACTGCTATTGATGTTTTATGACTGCCTATGAATGCTCTATTTCGCTTTTTCGAAACTCGCCTACCTGCTTTTCCTGAGACGCCTATGCCGCTGCCCTCACCACGTGATGGCATGCTTAAATTTATGTGGGCGTGTACCTATGGTCTGCGCGGCTGGTTACTACTGTTTATGATTCTATCAGCAGGCATTGGTATCTACGAGGCGATGCTGTTTGCTTGGATTGGCAATATCGTCGATTGGTTGGGCGTTTATACGCCAGAGAATTTATGGTTAGAAAAGGGCGACATGCTGCTCTTAATGCTAGCAGTCATGATAGTGAGTCCCGTATGGATTGCGCTGTCATCGCTTGTTCATTTTCAGACGTTGCAAGGCGTGTTTCCGATGCAAATGCGCTGGCGTTTTCATCAACGCATGCTTGGGCAATCGATGCAGTTTTATCAAGATGAGTTTTCAGGACGCGTCTCTGCAAAGGTGATGCAAACTGCGCTGGCAGTGCGTGATACCGTCATGACCGTCACCGACATGTTTATGTATGTCGCCGTTTATTTTATAACCTCAGGTATTATTCTATTTAACCTAGACAGCCTATTGCTGATTCCATTTGTTATTTGGCTGGTCTTGGTTACACTGGCCATTTGGTACTTTATTCCCAAACTCAAACTAACGGCCGTTGTGCAAGCGGATGCACGGGCGCTCATGACGGGCCGCATTACAGACGCTTACGCCAATATTATGACCGTCAAGCTGTTCAGCCATTCGCGCCGTGAGCTGAGCTACGCCAAAAATGCCATGGGTCAATTTTTGGGTACAGTACACGCGCAAATGCGCTGGGTCAGTTATTTGGAAGTATCGACTCATCTTATTAGTATTATTTTAGTCAGCAGCACGGCTGGTATAGGTTTGTATTTATGGCAACAAGGCGCCGTTGGTGTTGGTGCAATTGCTGCTGCAACCGCGATGGCACTGCGTTTAAATGGTTTGACTCACTGGATTATGTGGCAAACTGCCAGTCTATTTGAAAGTATTGGCACGGTACAAGACGGTATGCGTACGTTATCAGCGCCGCAGAAGATCGTTGATAAACCCAATGCTCCTGCCTTAAAAGTGACTGAAGGTCGCATCGTATTCGATCATGTTGATTTTAGTTATGAGCATGATGATAATACCGATGTAGAAGGTGAACAAATAGACGAAGTAAACGCTTCAGCGACCACGACAACCAAACTTCTAGACAACTTCTATTTGGATATCAAGCCTGGCGAAAAAATAGGCTTGGTTGGGCGCTCAGGCGCGGGCAAATCAACCTTGGTGAATCTGTTGTTACGTTTCTTTGACGTTGATAAAGGTAAAATCCTGATTGATGGGCAAGCCATTGATGATGTCACGCAAGAGTCTTTACGCCAACAGATTGGCATGGTCACTCAAGACACTTCACTACTGCATCGTACAGTACGTGAGAATATCGCATACGGTCGCCCAAATGCTACCGATGAAGAGATTATGACGGCGGCGAAGCAAGCGCAAGCGTGGGACTTTATCAAAGACTTATATGATGATAAAGGCAATAAAGGTTTGGACACGCAAGTCGGTGAGCGCGGCGTCAAGCTCTCTGGCGGGCAACGTCAGCGTATCGCTATCTCACGTGTCATGCTAAAAAACGCGCCTATTTTGCTATTAGATGAAGCAACCAGTGCGCTTGATTCAGAGATTGAGTTTGCCATTACAGAAAGCTTGAATGACATCATGACAGGCAAAACCGTCATCGCAATTGCGCATCGTCTCTCTACTATTGCAGCACTAGATCGCTTGGTGGTCATGGATCGAGGTCAGATTATCGAACAAGGCAGCCATGACGAACTACTGGCACTACATGGCGTCTATGCAAGATTGTGGCATCGTCAAAGTGGTGGATTCTTGGGCGAAGACAGTTAGCTAAAAGCTATTCATTTTCGTCGAAAATAATAGGGGCTGTATAGAATTCAACCATGGCACTGACAGAGACTGTTTTTTAGGCGATTCGAAGGTAAAAATAGTAAGTATAGTCATTCTATACAGCTATTTTTAGCAATGAAGCGGCAAAAAAGAGTCCTGTCCCCTGCTTTTATGATTGGGGCTGATGCTAAAACTATCCCATACGGTGTTGTAAGTCTCGCTAAGGTATTCACATTATCATCGACTTACGCCTTGTCTTGAACAGTCTTAGCGATCAGCAGTGCCTATTTGTGAATTCTATACAGCCCCTACACAGGGACGTGTTTATTTTATATAGTGTATCTTTCTTATTTAGGATCAATCATACCCCTTTCTAATAATACATCAGCACAATTATGACCAATTATGACCAATCATGACTAACCTCTTCGCTCCAGCGCCTACAGAAAATGTATTGCCTTACGATGGTAAGGTAAATGACTTGGGTATCATTCTTGATAACCCTAATGAACAGTACGAAACCCTTTTAGCAGAGTTACCTTGGCAGTCTGATATCGTGACATTGTTTGGACAAACTCACATCACTACTCGCCAGATCGTCTGGATGGGTGAAGACAATGCTCACTACCACTATTCAGGACAGACGCATTACGCTGTTCCATGGTCAGACGCGGTGTTTCACGTGAAACGATTTGTCGAGCTGGCGTTAGCAAATATCGGCCTCGCCGTTGACTTCAATACTTGCTTGCTCAATTACTATCCGTCTGGCGCTGATGGTATGGGCTATCACGCTGATGATGAAAAAGAGCTTGGTCATCAGCCAATCATTGCTTCCCTCTCGCTCGGTGCCACGCGAAAATTTATCTTCAAACACAAAAAAACTCAAGATAAAGTCGCGCTTTATCTTGAGTCAGGTCAGCTTATCGTCATGCATGGCGATACACAAACCTTTTGGAAACATACCATCACTAAGACGAAAACCGTCTCAGATGGGCGCATTAGCCTAACGTTTCGGCAAATGCCAGCCAATTAATGCCTGTTAGCTTACTTTTAAAACAATCTTACCAAAAGCATCGCCTTTTTGTAGCTCGTGATGCGCAGCAACCACTTCTGCTAATGGGTATGTCTGCTGAATACGTAAGGTCAGCTCGCCATCAGCCACAAGCTGTAAAACTCGCGCCATATCTTCACCACTGCGCTGCGCTTTATAACCCGTCACGTCCAAGCTTTTTTGCTTACCTGCATCAGACAGCTTATCAACCCAAATGGTGGGTAACACATTCACACGCCCGCCAGATTTGAGCACACTCAGCGCGCGCACACCTGCTTCATCGCCCACCAAATCAAGTAACACATCGGCTTGCAGATCAGGAAAATCTTCATCTTTGGTATAGTCAATCCAGCCAGCCAGTTTACTGATATCTATCAGCTCATCGAGCTTGGCATATTTCTCTGGCGAACAAATAACCGTTACCTTGATATTATTTGCTGTTACTTTATTCATTAATAGCTGAATCAATAAGTGACCGACACCGCCCGCTGGGGCATTGATGACAACATGCTCACCATCTTTAATATCGGCAAACGCCACAAACTGTATCGCGGTTTGTCCGATACAAGGCAATGCCCCTGCTTGCTCTAACGTGACATTCTCTGGCACTTTCGCCAGTAGCTTGGCATCTACTGCTACATATTGCGCATAACCGCCACCGCTAAAGGTCAAGGCAGCGACGCGATCTCCAACAGCAAACTCATCACTATTACTACTGACCACTTCACCTGATACGTCAAATCCTAAAATGGCAGGCTGGTCGTTGTCGAATTTTTCTTGACGAATATTTTCTGCGCCCCAGCCTTTACCTTGACGGGTTTTGTAATCGACAGGATTGATGCCAGCATAGGCAACTTTTACCAATACCTGATCGTCCTGTAACTTAGGCATATCGACCCCATCCTGATACTTCATTACCTCAGGTTCACCAAATTCACGTATGAGGACAGCATGTTGGGTACTTGGTAGTTGGGCAGTAGTTTGCTCAGTCTGAGCAGTAGTAGATGACATCACCATAGTAAAATATCCTTATATTTGGTTGATTACTCACTGGTAGTGGTAAATATATCACGGCAACATCAGCTCTGCACTGATGGGCAAATGATCTGATAATGTTGACCACGGTTTGCCCGTATGTACCCAAGCGTCTTTAATCTTTAAATTACGTACATAAATACGATCTAAACTGAGCACTGGTAGCTTGGCTGGGAACGTTGGCATCAGTTTGCCATGACAGTCTTTAAATGCCTCCACCATACCTAGGCTGGTGGCGAGCTTGTCACAAGACATTTTTTTCCAATCGTTAAAATCACCAGCCAAAATCAAGGGGTGATCCGAGGCAATTTCATTGCGGACATAATTAGCGATGGCTTCGTATTGTTTGATACGATCGCGCTCAAACAAGTTCAGATGAGCACACAACACGACAACTGGCGTCTCCCAACCTATTGGCTGCACTTCACAGTGCAACACGCCACGCTGCTCAAGTTTATTGACCGTAATATTCACATTGTGTTTTGGATCCAGCGGAAAACGACTGAGTACCGCGTTGCCATGATGACCATTTTCATACTCTGAATTTTTGCCATAACTGTTCTGCAGCTGTAGATATTCGCCAAACCACTCATGCTGTGATTGGTCGGGGTATTCGTTGTACTGCAAATTGCGTTTGAGATTCTGACCTTGTACTTCTTGCAGACATAGCACATCTGAGCCAATGATATCGAGTGCTTGGGCAATACCCTGCATTTTTACTTGGCGATTTAAAGGCGACATGCCTTTATGAATGTTATAGCTGGTCAGCACAAAAGAAGAGGTGGTCATAATTTTATTAGTCATAAAAAGATCGGTATACAAAGGAATACCCTATTGAGTATAACAGCAGTCGTATTTATCAGCAGCATTTAATCGGCGATGGGTATAGTCTGAAAGGCAGAAAATAGATACGTTATGAGGGCATGGGACTGGTAGAACTTTTTCTTGCTTGCTGTGCCATTGCTGTCAGAGACTACGAAAAAGAAGTTAAGAAAAATTTATACCAGTCTTACTGACTCTCTTTTATTTATGATTAGACGTCTATTTATAGGTGTCTAAAGGCGTCATACGTGGAATGTCTGGCATCTCAACCAATGCAGGATCGATCTCTGGTTGTGGATTGTGAACGATACTATTGATGCGCGCTTTTAATTGCAAAAACTGACTGTCCGTCACAATTTCAGGATGACGAGGCCGTGCAAGTGGCACTTCAATAATATCTTGAACCTCACCAGGATTGGCTTTGAGTACGACGATGCGGTCTGAGAGCAGTACCGCCTCATCCATATCATGCGTGATAAACACAATGGTGATATCAATATTGCGCCACAAATCCAGCAGATGCTTTTGCATTTTTTGACGGGTATAAGGATCAAGCGCGCCAAAGGGTTCATCCATAATCAATACTTTGGGTTCATTAATCAGTGCTCTTGCAATGGCTACCCGCTGCTTCATGCCACCTGACAGCTGATGCGGATAATGGTTTTCGTATTTGCTCAGACCAACGATATCCAACCATTCACGGGCTTTGCGCTCGGCGTTTGACTGACTGCGGCCTTCCATAAGAGGGCCAAACATAACGTTTTGTTTGACGGTTTTCCACGGGAACAAGGTATAGCCCTGAAAAACCATGCCGCGACTGGCACTTGGACCTTTCACTCGTTCGTTATCAACGATGACCTCACCGCTCGGATAAGCATCTAAACCGGCAATAATACGTCCCAATGTCGATTTGCCGCAACCAGATGGCCCGATCACACAGACAAACTCGCGTTCATGAATTTGTAGGCTGACCTCTTTTAGTATGATTTTTCGGCTACCACCTTGGTCAAACGACTGTGTCAAATTATCCACTTTTAGCACTACATTTCGTTGATACAGTGCTTTGAAGTAATCGTCAATGACTTGCTGATGATTGTTATGAGCACTGTTTACAGCGACTGAAGAGGCAATATCATGAGTCATCATTTAAATACTCGCTTTCCATTTAAAGAGTTTTTTACCCAGTTGGTACAACAAGATGTCTGTTCCCAACCCGATAAACCCAATGAGAAGAATCCCAGCGTAGACATTATCAAAATGCTGGTAACGGGCTTGCTGCACAATAAACCAAGTGATGCCTGACGTGGTGCCTATGAGTTCAGCAACAATCAAATACGTCCATGCCCAGCCCAATAAAACCCGCAAATCTCGATAGACATCGGGCAAAACGGCAGGCAACAACACATAAAAGAAGCTTTTGAGCTTATTGGTGCCTAAAGTATATCCTGCCTCAATGAGTCCCAGATCCATCGTACGCGTGGTATTGGCAATGATTAGAATTTGTTGAAACAAGGTACCAATCACGATAATGGCGATTTTTGGCCCATCATAAATACCCAGTACCGCCACGACTAAAGGGCCAAATGCTGGCGCGGGTAGGTAACGAAAAAACTCCACAAAAGGCTGAATAATTTGCGCGATTTTTTGAGAAAACCCGCATAATAGTCCTAGCGGTATACCGATAATCGATGAGATAAAGAACGCAATAAATACCGTGCGAACGCTTTGCCACAGACTCTCATGCAACCATGGGCCATCAGCTTGTGCAGGCGGTGTGACAAAAGCGGTGACCATCGCTGTCGCCACCTCGTCAGGCGCTGGCAAGTAAATTGGATTGACCAATTTTCCTTGCGGCGGTACAGCATTTGATGCCATGGCATCTTGTGCTTCTTGGTAAAATACCACCTTTTCAATACGACTGCCTTCTTGTAGATACGTACTACTCCCTGCATCTGTAATCTCAACTTGTGGATGCCAAATAAAAGGCAGATAGCTCACCGCACACCATATTAAGATCGGAATCAAAAATGAAAGTACATTTAACCCAATGGTGGTCTTTTTGGTTAAATACTGATTAATATGACTCATAGGCTTCTCTCTAAAATGGTGATAAAGACGCTACAACCTTTGTCTTTGCAATGAACACAGTCGCTATTAATCGTTCTGAGTGATTAAATCAGGGTAGATTAATTTATCAATATCAAGTGTTTGCGTATAAATTTGATTGTCGATATTGAACTGATTGACATGGTAGCTCGACCCATAAATAGAGCTCAGCTCATCAGATTTGGCAAAGATTTTTTTGTTGTCTTCTAAACTCATCAATTTGGTGCCATTCAAAAAAGTACTGTATTGATCTGCGGGGACATTTACCTTATTGGACATGATGCTAATGGCATCGTCTCGGGTCGCAGGATCATTGATGTAGTTGACGACTTTGCCCCAAACCTGAATAATTTTGGCATACTCGGCCTTGTGAGCAGATAGGCTGGCAGGACTGACGGCTAACGTGTCATAAATCAGACCAGGTTTGTCCGCTGAGGTATAAATGGCTTTTGCACTAGGCACATTTTTTAGGGCTTGGTTGGCATTGGGTTGCCAAATAGCAACGGCGTCAATGCTGTCATTGGTAAACACTTGCGGCAGCTCATTGGTGGTTGCATTTACCAAAGTCACATCCGCTTCGCTCAGGCCGCTATCAGCCAGCGCGCTATTAAGCAAAAGATGATCGACCAGTCCTTTTTCGACGCCAATCGACTTGCCTTTTAAATCCACGATGCTAGTCATACCGGGCTTGGCAATGATTTGATCGTTTCCTGCAGAATAATCATTAACTAAAATAATGATGCCTTCACTACCACCCGCAGCGTTGACCAAATTGTCGCCATTCGTCACAGAAATGGCATCCAACTGATTGGAAGCAAAAGCAGATAAGGACGCAGAATAGTCAAACCACTTAAACTCAACATTCACACCCGCTTCCTCAAACCAGCCTTTATCAATCGCAATTTGCCAAGCCACCCAGCCCGGCCAATCACTGTAACCGATAGAAATTGGCTCATCGTTTGCAGCTGCGGCTTTGTCTGTTGTTGCCTCAGCTTCAGGCATTGGTACTGTGGCCGTATTGTCACAGCCAAACAGCATAAAGCTTGAAAAAATCGCAAAAGTAAATAAGCGTCGATTCATGAGTCTTACTCCGTGAATAAAGACAGCCCGTTATGGGAGTGTCTGCTGATTATTGTTGTGCAATACCTTGAAATAAAAGGCGTTGCTCGCGTCATTATTTCTAGATACTGGTTTAAAGTTTTGGCGATGACTGCGCGTCTATGTACGCTTTCCAACCACCAAAATGTGTGACATCTGTACTGCCTGCAAACCCATACTCTTCGCAAATAAAGCTTTTAACCCACCGCCCATCTGCCAATTCAACATTGCCAATACCCAATGGGGATGGAACCTCATTGACGATGTCACCAAACCTTGCTTTAGGAATACGCCAGACTTCTACCGCAATAGCGAGTCCACCACTCTGGCGTTTAAGCCCGGGTTTGGCTGGCGTTGATCCTGCCAACGCAAAGAGCTGATAGGTCGCTGCCGTTTGAGTTTTTTCAGACAACACACCACCTCGATCCGTCAGCTGATAATTAAGTGGCATACCACTTAAATGCGCGCCAACCACAGCCAGCTCAACGCTACTATCACTGTCAAACTTTGTGCTAAGAGGAATCAACGATTGCGCTTTATCAGATTGAACTGTTGCGGTTTGAGATGTGTCAGATTGATAGTAACGCTGAGACGTTCCCATTGGTATTTTCAAAGCGGCTTGCCATTGATGACCAAAATTGGCCAAGGCTTCATCGTGCCAAGTCATGGCAATAAAGGTCACGCCGCGCGGTAAGCCATCATCAGCAATCACATTCGGTAAGGCCAATGCGGACAAATCTGCTAAATTCACAAAATTGGTATAGGCCCCCATATGACTATTTTTGGTCAAAGGCTCGGCATTGACGGCGTCAATGGTATAAATGGTCGGCGCTGTTGGTACCATCAGTGCATCAAACTCAGATAGTACTTGTTGAATATGACGGCTGAATGCGGCGCGAGCATACTCGGCGCTCATCGCATCGATGGCACTGTAGTTTTCAGCTTGGCTGATAATCTGACGAGTGATAGGCAAGACGTCATCACGTTCTACGAGCTGATCGATAGCAAATGCGCGCTCACTGACCCAGCTGTCGTTATAGAGCGCCTCTGCTAGCTTATTAAAAACTGTAAAATCTATCGGTGTAACGTCATAACCCATGGTCTGTAGTTGTGTGATTGCCACCTCAAAAGCCTGTTCTGACTGGGTATCACCATAGAATTCTAAGGTATCAGGGATAGCGATTTTGCCAAGACTAAAGGCGACTGGTGCAGTAGTGGGATGTGCGCGACTATAGTCGTCTTTTGCATCATAGCCTTTCATTACCTGAGCCACTTGCCACGCCTCATCAACGCCAAGCGCAAAAATAGAAATCACGTCATGCAAACGGCAAGCAGGAATGAGACCTGTGGTGGATAGCCACCCTTTTGTCGGCTTCAAACCCACTATATTGTTATGGGCGGCAGGCACTCGCCCAGATCCTGCCGTATCTGTACCAAGCGCAAACGGCACCGTACCGTTGGCAACACTCACAGCAGAGCCTGAGCTTGAGCCGCCACTGATATAGTTAGGGTTGAAACTATTAGTCACCGCGCCATAAGGCGATCGCGTTCCCACCAGTCCTGTCGCAAATTGATCAAGATTGGTTTTACCAATGACCACAGCCCCAGCTGACTTGAGCTTGGCAACCACATGCGCGTCTGTTGTAGCCACATATAAAGGGGCTGAACAAGCCGCTGTGGTATGGAACCCTGCCACATCGATATTGTCTTTCACCGCAAACGGTATGCCATAGAGTGGCAAGTCTTCGGGGTTTTGGGCGTTGATGATTTCGAGTTGTTGGATTACTTGTTCAGAAGTAGCCATTTCAATCCACGCATTATTATCATTGCCAATACCCGCAACATAATTCAGTAGATCATTTAGCTGAATATCTCCCTCAGCGTAAGCGTTTTGCCAATCTTTGATCGTCCAATTCATCTGCATAATCGCTCTCCCTATCGTTTTTATCACCATTTTTAAAATAAAAGTCATGCTCTAATAAAAGCGTCTAACGACCTGATTTTGTGATATTGATTTTTTACTTTATTGTCGTCGTTGATTCACTAACGGTAATCGGTGCTAGGACAAATAAAGGCTGCTCGGATTTGACCGTCATGCCAATTTCAATCTCAATACTCACCACCTGCATCGCGACTGGCGACATAATGGGTATTTCAATTTTCATCGCTTCTATAATCGCTAACGTCTGTCCTTCATCAACCACATCGCCTACGGCACAAGAAATCTTCCAGACACTGCCCATCATGTGTGCTCTAACGACTATCCCGCCCTCAGGCACTGTGATATCTGATTGCACCTCTATCGCATCAATATCTTCGCCAACATATTGGTCAAGGCCTTGCTGCTTCCAGCGCTGACGCTCAGCCTCAAAGTTAGCCTGTTGCTGCTGCTTAAAGGTTTGGATGCTGTCTTTGTTCTCATTCAGCATGTCGTAATAATCAGCGAGATTTAACACAGTGTCCTCGACCTTGATCGACAACTCGCCTGCTTTGAAGGCGGTTCGCATCGATAGCAGATTTTCTTCACTGACTTCATAAAAGCGAATCTGATCGAAAAATCGTAGCAACCATGGTTTTTCGGCTTCAAAACTCGGATGCGAGCGATAACGATTCCAAATTTGTAGCGTTCTGCCGACGAACTGATAACCGCCTGGGCCTTCCATACCATAGATGCACATGTAAGCGCCGCCGATACCAACGGCATTCTCTGGCGTCCATGTTCGGGCAGGATTATATTTGGTGGTGACGAGACGATGTCTGGGATCAAGCGGCGTGGCAACGGGCGCGCCCAAATACACATCACCCAGTCCCATGACCAAATAACTGGCATCATAGACAATGTCTTTGACCGCTTGCGCCGAAGCCAAACCATTGATACGTCTGATAAATTCGATATTGTCAGGACACCAAGGTGCATCAGGGCGTACCAGCTGCTGATACTTTTCTGTCGCCAGCTTGGTTTGAGAATCCGCCCATGCCATTGGCAGATGGACAATTCTAGAAGGCACTTGCATGTGCTTGATGTCAGGCAAGGCATTTTCGGCTTGCTTGAGCATCGAAAGTAGTACCGTCTGTGGTAGTTTTAGAGAGTGGTAATGCACCAATAACGAGCGAATACCGGGTGTCAAATCGATAATGGCATCGATCTGCTGAGTTTGTAGCCACTCCATCAATGCCTGAACACGAAAGCGCAATTGCAAATCCAGCACCTGCTCGCCATATTCAATTAATATGTAACTGTCTCCAGCTGGGCGATACACTACTTTTGGATGAATATCGTTGATGGGTAATATGTCTAATATGGCCGTCTGCAAAGTGGTTTTATCTGCATTGAGAGGTAAACGGTAATCCACCAAATGATAGTCGTCAGCCTGCACCATGTCATCGTAACGCTGATGCAATTGCGCCGCTTGATCGTAGCTGACGGGTACAAATTGCACTCGATCACCCGCTTTGAGCTGTCCCATTTTCCAGCGCTCACCAGCGACGATGACACTCAAGCAGACAAAGCCGCCTAAGCTTGGTCCATCAGGCCCCAAAATAATCGGCATATCACCAGTGAAGTCGATGGCACCAATGGCATAGGCATTGTCATGAATATTTGATGGATGTAAACCCGCTTCGCCGCCATCTTCACGCGCCCACTCAGGCTTGGGTCCGACCAGACGAATACCGGTACGACTTGAGTTATGATGCACCTCCCATTCGTGGTCAAAGAACTGCGACACATCGGCTTCTGTAAAAAAATCTGGCGCGCCGTGTGGGCCATACATAACCGCTATTTGCCACAATCCGCTAAATTCTGGGCGCTGTGCCGCAGGTAAAGTTTTGGTCGCAACAGGTGCATCACACTGTACAACTGGTAGCATGTCTCCGATTAGTAAATTACGACCCGCGTGACCACCGAATTGACCTAAGCTAAAGGTCGCTTGGCTACCTAAATACTCAGGGACATCTATCCCGCCTTTGATGGCGATATAACTTCGGCAGCCTGAGGTGATATTGCCACAAACAAGTGTCTGACCTTTACGCACGGTGATGGTTTGCCACATCGGCTGCTCTTCGCCATCCAATTTGCAAACCATTGTGCCACCAGTAATGGCAATCTGACTGTCACAATGAAACAGCAGCGTCGGTCCGGTAACCACACACTCTAGACCTGCTGTGTTGAATGAATTGCCCAAAAGCTGATTGGCTGTATTGAGGCTCAGACCATCTATCGCACCTGAGGGTGGCACACCCACATCCCAATAGCCCTGCCGACCGAGCACATCTTGTACCGCAGTCTGTACACCTGACTGTATCACTTCGATTTTTTGGCTGAGCCACGTAAAGGTATTCAAAAATCTTGTGGTCTGTGCACCTTGGTGAAAGGTATCTGAGGCCACTATTTGCTGCAAATACTCGAGATTGGTCTCAATGCCTGCCATACGCGACGACGCCAAACTTTGACTCATCTTTGCCAATGCCTGAATACGATCAGGCGCAGTGACAATGATTTTTGCCAGCATCGGATCATAAAACGCAGATATCTCACTGCCCGTTTCTATCCAAGTCTCAACGCGTGCCTCTTGAGCAAAATAAGCATCCGTCAAAATTCCAGTACTTGGCTGGAAGTTTTTAACAGGATCTTCAGCATATAAACGCACTTGAATCGAATGCCCTGATGCCTGTAGCGGCAACGCTGGCAAGACAAACTCGCCCGCAGCCAGCTCAATCATCCAGCGCACCAAATCTACCTGATAGATCTCTTCAGTGACGCCGTGCTCCACTTGTAGGCGCGTATTGACCTCCAAAAAATAAAACGCTTGAGTCGACACGTCCATCACAAACTCGACCGTACCCGCAGATCGGTAATTGACTTGTTGCATCAATTTGGTTGCCACTTGTTGAAGAGTCTTTCTTTGAGTATCTGATAACAGTGGTGCTGGCGTTTCTTCAATCACTTTTTGATTGCGTCGTTGAATCGAACAGTCGCGCTCCCCTAAAGTGATAATATTACCCATACCGTCACCGAATACTTGAACTTCAATATGACGGGCATGCTCTACGAACTTTTCGAGATACAGACCTGCATCACTAAAGTTACTTTGTGCCAAATGATGCACAGATTCATAAGCATCTTTCAATTCGGCCTCGTTCCAGACCAAGCGCATACCTATGCCGCCACCCCCTGCCGTACTTTTTAGCATGACAGGATAGCCAATACGCTCAGCCTCACGTAGTGCTTCATCAACGTCTTTTAATAGTTCGCTGCCGGGTAATAGGGGGACTTGGCTCTCGATAGCCAGCTTACGGGCGGTATGTTTGAGTCCAAAGCTGAGCAGCTGCTCAGAGGTCGGGCCAATAAACGCGATACCAGCGGCCGTACAGCGATCACAAAATGCGGCATTCTCTGATAAGAAGCCATAACCCGGATGAATCGCTTCAGCACCCGAATCAATTGCGGCTTGCAGCACTTTGTCCATATTCAGATAGCTGTCACTGGCAGGGCCTGAGCCTATTTTTATGGCTTCGTCGGCCTGACTGACATGCAGTGACCCACGATCGACATCGGTATAAATGGCAACTGAAGCAATGCCCATTTGTTTTAAGGTACGTATAATTCGACAAGCAATAGCACCGCGATTGGCAATCAATACTTTTTTGAACATCACAATTTCCTCAGCTCTGTTATTAATAGGCAGTGTCGTTTTATCTAAAAACGTCTCACTCACTCATAGATCACAAGCTCAATTGGCGTTGGATTATAGCCATTGCACGGATTATTGAGCTGAGGACAGTTTGATATAAGGACAATCATGTCCATTTGAGCGGTGATATCGACATATTTGCCCGGTGCTGAAATACCATCATCAAATGCTAAACTGCCATCAGGTGTGACAGGGACATTCATAAAGAAATTGATATTTGGTCCGATATTGCGTAGTGTCAAACCATGCTTTTGCGCAATCGGATGCGTCGCTAGTGTGTGCATAAAGTTGTTTCGACAGCTGTGCATGGGATAGGTATCATGGGCATAACGCACGGTATTACTCTCGCATGAGCACGCTCCGCCCAACGTGTCGTGGCGACCACAGGTATCATCTGTGATAGTGGCAATGACGCGCCCTCTGTTAGTGAATAGCTGGCTGCCCATCTCTAAAAACAGCTTTTGGTTCTGCGCCAATGTATCGGTTGCGCTATAACGTTCGGCAATGTCAGTACAACTTATAAACAAGGTATCGACTGCCTGATTGCCTTCACTATCTATAATGCGTAACGTCTGACTTTTTTTGATTTCGGTCATCCATCCTTCTCCAGCGGCACACACCTCGCGCAGCTGGATATTTTTAGAATCGATTGCATCTACATTCTCTACGTGGTTATCTGTTTTTTGAACTTCATTATTAATAGTCATGATCTAGTTCCTTTGATTAAAATGAGGCATCTCTTGATAAGTATCTGCGACGATCAAACGTTATTTATACGTTTGCGTAGTCACCAAAATAGCGAGCATTGTTCTCAAAGCCGCGCTGGTTTTGCTCACAAGAATCGCGGCAAACATCAAACTCCGTCTTTGGCACAATCGGCGCTGCAGCCTGAACGGTTAGCTCAATGTCAGCCGGATCATAAACGTCTGATGGGTCAAGAGGATGCGGCGCATTGCAAATGAATACTAAGCAGTTCATCTCAAAGCGTAAGGAAACAGATTGGTCGGTATTGTCGGCAGTCACATAAGACAGCTGTCCTTGGAGATCAGGGGTGACTTTAGAGAACAGATTAAGGGTTGCAGTCAGATCACTCGTATTTAGAGCAAACTTCGACATCTCTATCAGTAACCCATCAAGACCGTTTTGATAACGATCATTACGAGCATCTTGAAAGGTTTTTTTGCCGTACTGCGTGCTGACCATAGCAGCATTACTAGGGCCACAAATGGCATCATTCCAGCCATGGTCATCACTGATAATAGAAGCCAACACTCGGCCCATATCGGAATAGAGCGCGTGACCTTTGGACAGGTATAATGTGTGTTGCGCTTTTAGGCTGTCTGGCATATTGAAACGTTCAAGTTTCTCATCAGCATTGACCACATATAAACTAGCATTGGCATTGGCGGCGAGTGACTTGAGGGTTAGCACATGATGTTTGTTGATTCGGCCGCACCAATGATGACCACCGGGTAGGGGTATGGTGAAGTGCGCTGAAGAAGAACTATCTAAAGGGGCAATTGAAACAGATGACATAAAAAACTCCACAGTTATGAGCTTAAGTGAGAAGTGTCACTTAGAGTCTCCCGGGCTTTTATCCCTCCGTGTAGTTCTTTCGAACCGCCATCTCTCGGACCAGTCATATAGTGTTGGAAAGTGTTATTCCCTGACTATATCGGAACCCTAGACAGCATTTTTTAGCTCTTAGATTAGTAATATGACGGTAGTTAACCGTGTACTAACCATGGTGCAAGCCTTATGCCAGCTAAAAATTATTACGATCAATTTATGGCCTGCGCTTCGCTAAAAATAAAATCTGTTCATAGAAATGGCAACGATAATAGTCGTTTAATACTTTATAAAAGATAATTGCATCATTCACTACATCTACCGATAGGCATAGGCTGTAGTGAATTTCAATAAAACCAGTATCTCTCCTCACACTGACTACCGCTAGGGCATGTCACAGCCATACAAATAACTTTTGAAGTGACTGTTCATTAAATTGGCAAGCGCACTATCGTAGAACATCATGCACCACAATGATAAATACTGCCCTATTCTGAACCACTCACTATTGCTATAGTCGAAATACTTTAAAGTCGCTACAGTACTACTGGTGTAAATTTTTTGCTGCCTCTGTCTGCGTAGGCACAGCAAGCAAGAAAAATTTGCATCAGCAGTACGTGTTGTATCGATATTACTTTTCACCGACTATAAATATGCATCATATGTTTATAACCAAATATTGAAAACCAAAAAAAAGCATTGATTCTTATCGAATCAATGCTTTTACAGTACGTCTCACTATTCTCTATTAATGCCTCGTCTGTAAATCACTATCAACAGACAGCATTCATCAATCAGTAACGAGTCACCAAAGCAATTGGCTGATCTTCAGCCATGATGTCTTGTGGCATAAATACCGCTTCGCCGCCATTATGAATCACATGCTCAATGATTTCGCCAATGGCGTCATCGGTGACTCCTTCTACAGCAGCATCATCCGCAAGACTCAATGTCTGCGCTTTTTCATCAATCTTGGCAGATTGGATATAGCCACGGCGGACATAGAGCGTTTCACCTGCACCTTGGAAGGCACTGCGATAGACTTCTTGTAGATCAGTCTGTAACATATTGGCACCGCGCGCTTTATCAATTTCGCCTAGTGCCGCTTTATGTAGCGACGTGCGATACTCTTCTACCGCTTCTTGGACGCTATCAACAATATGCTGAGCACTGCCATCTTCTAAGTTGGTCGCATTTGAGACCGTCGCAATGATGTTATCTGGACGATCACAGACTTCTTTATAGTAACCAATATTCTTAGCATCACCCACGATAACCAGAGGCATTTTATGCTCACCCCATAGCTCTTGGACACTTTTGTCTACTTGGTTAAAGAACTCTTTTAGGTAACTGCTTTCATTGTTCGATGAACGATCCGAACCACCATCACCAGTGGTATACAGACCGTTATTTTCGATAGGGAAAGGAATGTTGTCCATATTGTTTTGGCCATCATCATCTTTATCGAATTCTTTGACAACACGATCATTAGAGGCTTCGATCAAACGAGCGCTATCACGGGTAAGCACTACCGTATAATAATGAACTGCACTGGCCATATCACGAACCAGATCACGAGTCGCAAAGCTATTCGAGATAACCACACGTTCTGTTGTATCAATCGGCATACGAATAATTTGTACGTCGTCAGTACTGGCAAATATCGCTAAGGTATCAAGATTATAGTTGTGGTTAAGCTCATTGGTTTTGGCGTGGATATTGTCCAAAATAGTGGTCGCGGTACGCTTATCATATTCATTGGTTAAGCGTTCTTCGACTACTTTTAATTGGTTTTTTAGGGCAATGGGATCTTGATCGTTAGCAGGATGCGCACGATGCGTCTTAACGAAGATACTCACCGCAGGATTGGCTTTGGTTGCGCGTAAACTTTTGAGAGTCGCTTTCATATATTGTTCCTTGTTTTATTATCATTTACGGTTAATTTGGCATTTGTTAAACAATCTGTTCATTAAAAAAACCAACTACTGTTATTTTTTTATTTTTAGCATCAACAAGTTATTTATGACTTTAATACTAGAGAAACTGTCAATTTACAGAAGACTTTTTCTATTCCATTACAGTGATGCTATCAGTTGAACCTAACCTGCTGTAGGGTTAATTTGCAAGCAAATGATAGCGCTTTGTAAGTAAAACACTTTATATTGCTAAAAAGTCGTTTTATCTTTTCTAAGTTTACTAGGACAATCACTCTATCACTAGATAGTCATAAATCAGGTTGCATTTTTACCAAATGAACCCATCTTTTAGATATCTCATATAAAACCGTAGAATACTTAAAACATCAAAAGCACCCTAGGTTGTCTGTTTCAGTGGCACGCTAACGCTCTGTATACCGCCTCATTTGCCCAACAATCATTTATTCAAATTGGATATCTTTATGACCTCTATTTCTCCAGACTTACACCTTGCTGATTTTGCCAGTGCATCGCCAAGCACCTTACAGAACGAAATCCTGAATGCTATCAATGCGGCCAATGCATTCTTAGATGACATGATCACAACGACAGACAACGATGGTCATTCTGTTGATATGAGCGCCAAACAAGCCTTGGCAGACGTGATGGCGTTTGACCATATTAACTTGGCACTGGATCGTAGCTGGGGTATTTTGTCGCATTTAAATAGCGTAACGAGCAACGATGAGATTCGTCATGTCCATCATGAACTGCTGCCTACGCTCTCTGCTTATGGCACGCGAGTGGGACAACATCAGCCGCTTTTTAGTCGTTACCAAACTGTCTTGAATGATGAGGCATTTTTTGCCGCACTCGAACCTGCGCGGGCACGTGCTATTGAGCTTGCGCTACGAAGCTTTGAGCTGTCGGGCGTGGCCTTAGCTAAAGCTGAGCAAGAAAAGTTTGCAGCGATTCAAAGCGAACTGTCTACTTTATCAGCGACTTTTTCTGATCATATTTTGGATGCCACCCAAGCCTATGCGTTACCGCTGAACGATAAACAGTTAGCAGGTTTGACAGAAAGTGGTCTGGCGCTCTTAGCAGATGCAGGCTCACAATACAAAGCGCGCATGCTTGCCAGTGGTACACTCACGCAAGAAGAAATTGACGCATTACCGACCCCTTATTATGTCGCCAGTTTAAATATACCTGTTTATTTGGCTGTCATGACCCATGCAGACGATCACAATCTGCGTGAGACACTGTACCGCGCTTATGTCACCCGTGCCTCTGAGTTCGATACGCATACCAATGCCAAAGGTGAGTCATTAAATAACGCCAATATCATGAGTAAAATCCTGCAATTGCGGGAGCAAAAAGCCAAGCTATTAGGTTTTACTGATTATGCAGCGGTATCACTATCGAAAAAAATGGCAGATAGCGTGGCAGAGGTTGAAACCTTTTTGCGTGATTTAGCAGCGCAAGCGACACCCACAGCTGAGCAAGATTTGGCGCAACTGAAACAGTATGCGGATGCTTACGGCATCGATGAATTGCAACCGTGGGATAGCGCTTATATCGCTGAAAAAGTAAAGCAAAGTGAATTTAACTTGTCGCAAGAAGAAATCCGCCCTTACTTTCCCTTGCCAACAGTCATTAATGGCTTATTTGCGATTGTAGAGCGTTTATACGATATCAAGGTGAAAGAACAAACCAACGATGATAGAGAGGTATCGCGCTGGCATGACGACGTACGCTTTTATCAATTGTTTGATGCTGACGACAACCTGCTCGGTGGTTTTTACTTTGATTTATTTGCCCGTAGTGGTAAACGGGGCGGCGCATGGATGAATGGCTTTCAGTCGCGTTATAGTTATGACGAACAAGCGCATCAGCAACTGCCTGTTTGTTTTATGGTTGGCAACTTTACGCCAGCACTGGATGGCAAACCAAGCTTATTAACGCATGACGAAGTGCTGACCTTGTTCCATGAGTTCGGTCACGGTCTGCATCATTTACTGACGCAAGTAACCGTCGGTGATGTCGCGGGTGTTAACGGTGTTGAGTGGGATGCGGTCGAGCTGCCCAGTCAGTTTATGGAAAACTGGGCATGGGATGCTGAAGGTATTGCACTTATCAGCAGTCATGTCGAAACTGGTGAAGCCTTACCTAAAGACAAGCTCGATGCATTATTGGCAGTGAAAAATTTCCAAAGTGGGATGCAAACGCTGCGTCAAATCGAGCTCGCCTTGTTTGATTTATTGATTCACGCGCATACGCCAGCGCTTGATTACGAAGGTATTTTAGCGACCTTAAACACAGTACGTAGCGACATCGCCATTATGCAGACGCCCGACTATAACCGCTTTGCCAATGGCTTTAGCCATATCTTTGCTGGAGGCTATGCCGCAGGTTATTACTCTTATAAATGGGCAGAGCTACTATCTGCAGACGCCTTTAGTAAGTTTGAAGAAGACGGTATTTTTAACCCAGTAACGGGTAAAGCGTTCCGTGACACTATTCTCTCAGTTGGCGGTAGCTTCCCAGCCAAGACCAACTTTGAGAACTTCCGTGGTCGTAGTGCCAGTATCGATGCCCTATTACGCCACAGCGGGTTTGCTAATACTAAAAAGGTCGATGCAGCAAATGCGCAAACGACGCATGAGGTGATTTAAATGCGTTATCAGTCGTCACGTCCCAAGCGGCAATTCTTAGCAGGGGTTCGCTGCCCCAAATGTCAGACGATGGATGCAGTAGTGCAAGTAAATGTTGTCACGCCAGCGCCTGATGAATATATCGAATGTACCCAGTGTGGACATACAGAGCATCGCCCTGACCCTGATGCGATCAGTGCAAAAAACCATCTTGAGGATGAGCTGATTCGTGACGCGATGATTACTGGCACCAGTGGTACAGTAAAATTTAAACCCTGAAAATTCAGCAGTGTCACTTATCCAAAAGAAAGCCTATCCATCAATAGATAGGCTTTTTATTTTGAGTTTGTTATAGTATGTATACTTATATTTCTAACATAAATTGACCCTCGTATGAATCGTAAAAAAATGCGTCCTTTATCCACTACATCATCAAAAAAACAGTCTGCTAGATTCTACCAAAAATGGTGGTTAGCTGTTATTTTGGCAGCGATATTGATTGGTTACTTGGTTTGGAGAAGTATCTCCCCTGACACGGAGACCCGTGCTACCGAAAACCCAGCAACGATAACAGAACCAATCAATGCCGAACCATCTGCTTCGGTGCCATTAAATAATGAGACAAATGATGCGGCATTAAATCAAAGCGCGTTAAATGAAAACGCGTTAAACGATGGCACAGATCCTTTGACTGTTTCAAACACTCAGACACTAGATCCTAAGACCATCCTAAATGCTCCTTTACCAGAAACAGACAGCCTCGCCAAAGAAGAGATTGATCGCTTGGAAGATGAGCGTAAGCGCCTGGCCGAACAAGAGAAACTGGCGGCTGAACAATTGGCTATGAATAAAGAATTGACTGATATGAAGGCCGAGCAAATTGCCTTACTCGAAAAACAAATTGCACAATTAGAAACGAATAATGCTGATCAGACTTCTGTGGAATAAAAGTATCATTTTTTATCAAGGGGCTAGTGATGGCAACTCTGCAACTAACACACACCCCTATTTTAAATAGTAGCGCACAGCTACTTATCCTACCAGTTAATACCGCAGGTGTGGTTTTAGATTCTGTGCTGATACGCGCTAAGACTTTATTTCTTGATAATTATCAACGTTATTATCGCGCTTGCCGTGATGGTAGTCTAAACGTAGGCAGTTGTTTATTGCATAAACGCGCGCTTGAACAAGCAGGCCTTGGTATCAGTAGTAATGGCAATCAACCAATTTATATTGCCAATCTTGTTGTCTCAGATCATCCTTATCATCCAATACGATTACGCAGGCTTAGTAGCGCTTTAATAGATTTGCAACAACAACTTGTACCACTCATTCGCTATCAAGGTATTCGCAGAGCAGCCCTACTCGCACGCCCACTTATTTTTCCTAATTCGCAAGACAATGCCAACGATACTGCAAATACAACAGCAAAATTGGTTCGTTTGGATTGGTATGCTGACGTCTTACCTTTGTTGACACAGCAGCTACAAGACGTGCCCAAGCTTCACATCGATATTCACCTTCCTAAAGACATCAATATGTAGTCGATACTAAATAAAATAGATAAACGACATTATAATGTGAGACTGGGATAAATTTTTTGTAGCATCGAGCTGTGCAGGCACAGCAAGCAAGAAAAATTTATCCCAGTTTCGCTGGCTTTGTTTTATATTGACCTAACTATATAAACCAATCGCTTATTTCGACTTTTTTTTAGTGCATAAAAAAACCGCCTTGAGTACTCATAATGAGCCTCTCAAAGCGGTTTTTTCATATCTAGACCAAACTAATAGATAAAAATTAGTTTTGCTCGATACCTTTCATAGTCAATTTAATGCGACCACGGTTATCAACGTCTTGTACGAAGTACTTTAACGATTTGACCTTCTTTTAGATAGTCTGATACATTCTCTACGCGCTCTTCAGCGATTTGTGAGATATGTACTAGGCCATCAGTGTTTGGTAAGACGTTAACAAAAGCACCGAAGTCTACGATACGAGCGACGGTACCTTCATAAGTTTTGCCCACTTCAACTTCCGCAGTTAATGCTTCGATTTTGCCGATAGCTGCTTTAGTAGCCGCTTTGTTTTCACCAAAGATACGAATCGTGCCGCCATCATCGATATCGATAACTGCGCCAGTTTCTTCAGTTAGCTGACGAATCATCGCGCCACCTTTACCGATTACGTCACGGATTTTGTCCGGATTGATTTCGATAACAGCATAGTTTGGTGCATGAGCATTGATTTCAGTACGGCTCTCAGGCAATACTTTGTTCATCGCATCTAGGATATGGATACGACCGGCATGGGCTTGCTTAAGCGCTTGCTCCATGATGTCAGGCGTAATACCTTCAATTTTGATATCCATCTGGAGAGCAGTAATACCATCTTTAGAACCAGCAACTTTAAAGTCCATATCGCCAAGATGATCTTCATCACCTAAGATGTCTGATAGTACAGCGAAACGCTCGCCTTCTTTAACCAGACCCATCGCGATACCAGCAACTGGTGCTTTTAATGGTACGCCAGCATCCATCAATGCCAAACTGGCACCACAAACAGACGCCATAGAAGATGAACCGTTTGATTCAGTAATCTCTGATACCACACGGATGACATATGGGAAGCGTTCGCTATCCGGCAGCATCGCTTGTACACCGCGGCGTGCTAGACGACCATGGCCAATTTCACGACGTTTTGGAATACCTTCACGGCCCGTTTCACCGACTGAGAAATGCGGGAAGTTATAATGCAGCATGAAATGGTCACGAATCGTACCACCTAGCGAGTCAATCATGTTGACGTCACGGCTGTTACCAAGCGTGGTTGTAACCAACGCTTGCGTTTCACCACGTGTGAACAATGCTGAACCATGCGTATATGGCAATACACCAACTTGTACGTCAAGCGCACGAACGGTTTCAAGATCACGACCATCAATACGCGGCTTACCTGACAAGATATTGTCACGAACGGTACGATATTTAAGATCGTTATAAATTTCTTTTAGCTCAGATACGGTATCAGCATAGGCTTCTGACTCAGCATCACCAGCAAGCGCATCAATAATTGATTGTTTAATTTCATCAAGCTTAGTGTAGCGTGCTTGCTTATCAGTAATCGTATAAGCATCAGCCACTTGCTCGCCGAACTGCTCTTTCATGCTGCTTGTAAGCGCTTGATCACGCTCAGGGGCAGTATACTGCTGCTTAGCAGTACCGATTTCTTCTGCCATTGAGGCAATGTTATCAATAACGATTTGCTGCTGCTGATGACCGTATAATACTGCGCCTAGCATTTGATCTTCTGAAAGCTCTGCCGCTTCAGATTCAACCATCAATACGGCAGACTTAGTACCAGCCACAACCAAATCAAGATCACTCTCTTTAAGCTGCTCAATCGTTGGGTTCAGTACGTACTCACCATTGATAAAGCCAACACGGGCAGCTGCGACTGGACCATTGAATGGCGCATCAGAGATAGCCAGTGCCGCTGAAGCACCAATTAATGCAGCGATATCTGCAGACTGAGTCTTATCTGATGATACAACCGTCGCAGTAATTTGAATTTCGTTTACATAACCTTCAGGGAATAGCGGACGAATCGGACGGTCAATCAAGCGTGAGGTTAGGGTTTCAAACTCGCTTGCACGACCTTCACGTTTGCCATAAGCACCTGGGATTTTACCTGCAGCGTACATTTTTTCTTGATAGTTGACCGTCAGCGGAAAGAAGTTTTGACCTTCTTTGGCATCAGACTTTACAACCGCTGCGACAAGTACAGTAACGCCACCCATGTGTACTAAAATAGAGTTTGCTTGACGAGCAATACGCCCTGTTTCGATAACAACCTGCTGGTTGCCATATTGAAATTCACGCTTAATGGTATTAAACATTGTCATATAATTTTCCTAATGTTGACTGACAAAATAATATCAGCGTCAAAAAAGCTGATATCTGTCATTAAAATTCTTTGTATATAGATCGCTAATCGATAAGCTTTCTGTTAAAAATCATGTCAATTACGCTCAATCTTATGATTTATCTTTTTCTCTGTAACTTTTTCTCTATAAGAGGTATCTTGCTGTTGTATATATTTAATCGCTCAATATCGGTTTTACTATACATCTGTCACATAGCAAAAGTCATACTTATACGGTGTCTCTGACGTCTAAAAATAGTGGTATTTATCGCTACTACTTTATAGTTAATCATGATCTAAACAATGACCTTGCTGTAAAAATCACGAGATAATATCTTACAGTGATTTGTAAGCATTGACCAATGAATTACAAATCAGTGCCATATCAGACTCTAGCCTTTGGTATTTGAGGGAAATCAGCCTCAATATTAATAAGCATAAAAAAACGGCGTGAAACTATTCCACACCGTTTTTAGAAGAAATCTATTTTCTCGATATCAGCAAGCAAGTTCCAAGTGGTCTAGCAAAAACTCCGAGATAATGCCATATGATGACATCTTTTGTTTTAACAACCACTCGCACTCTTGTCGCTAAATTAACGACGTAGACCTAACTGGCTAATAAGGGTGGTATAACGACCAAGGTCTTTACCTTTTAGGTAATCAAGCAATTTACGACGAGTGTTAACCATACGGATAAGACCACGACGGCTATGATGATCAGCTTTGTGCGCTTTAAAATGGTTCTGCAAATCGTTGATACGAGCACTCAACAGAGCCACTTGAACTTCTGGAGAACCAGTGTCGTTTTCGCCGCGCTGGTATTGAGAAATGATTTGTTCACGATCGGTATTAGTTAGCATAAATATCTCCGGCAATGCTAAAAGTTCTAAGGTATACCCAAATGAGCAGCCTTAAAAGCAGTAGAATAATAAATAGAGTAACTTAGTACGTCATTCAGGACAACCCTGCATTACTAGAGTTGACCTAGTGTACGACAAGCTTCATCAGTTGTTGTAACAATCATTTAAAAAACAATTACTTAAAAATAGGACAGAGACACGCGAAATATCTGTTAACTCACCCATCTGATTGATGCAATGAAATTAACTAAAACGCCTAATCTAAAACCCAATTTAAAGGTGACGGCATTATAACAAAAAACTGCTGAACTAGCAGCAGTTTTTCGTAATAGTTTTACGGATAACGTTAACGTTTATCAAAGATTTGAATCACAATGCTACACATAATAATTTATTTTTTGACGTCGTCTTGATCGGCGTTACCGCCAAGCTTATCGTCAGCAAGGGGCGCTGTCGTTGCTTCAGCTAAGCTATCAGGAGTTGTATGCTCACTAGGATTGATAGCTTCTGCAAGCGTCTCAATTTTTTGTTCTTGCTCGTCTTTATTGTTTGATAAATTGCTCATAGTAATTCCTGTTTTTTATCTAATTCTCTTATCAGTTACTATCCAATATAAATGCGTGGTTTTAATATAATCGATTCTAGATAAAATAGACACATTATATTTCGACACTGAACTGGTATAAATTTTTCTTGTTTGCTGTGTCTTCGTAGACAGAGGCTACGAAACTTCTCGTTTAAAGATAAGCATTCCAGTCCTGCTGACTCGCTTTTATACTGAACTTACTATAGAAAACCACACTGACAAAGAGTCAAAACTACTCTTTTACAAAATACGTTACTTATCTTTTTTTGCCTCTTCTAAATTATCAGCGAGACGATCTGCTGCAGCTTCAGAATCTTCTGTGTGATTATTTTCAGTTTGACTCTTAAGTGCAGCTGTTGCTGATTCAGAGCGCTCTTGTTCAATTTTGGTATCGTTTGGATTAGAGTTTGCCATGATATTGTCCTTAGTTTTGGTTATAAATAAATTAATACGCCAATTTAGTAATTGTAAATTTACAGGTCGTAAAATATTGCAGATCAATTACGATAAAGCTTTGTCGATAGCTTCAACGAAGTTTTTGATATCGTCTGGATTGCGCGAGGTGATTAAGTTACCATCTACTTGTACCGTCTTGTCTACAAAACTTGCTCCAGCGTTTTCTAAATCAGTTTGGAGAGAGTTGTAGGCAGTCAATGTTTTGCCTTTAGCAATCCCTGCATTGATAAGTACCCAGGGCGCATGGCATATCGCAGCCAGTGGTTTTCCTGCTTCGTAAATAGCCTTAACAATATTATGTGCCTGCTCATTACCGCGAATTGTATCGGCATTGACAGTGCCACCCGGTAATACTAACGCGTCATAATCATTAATATTGGCCTCTGTTACAAAGATATCAGCAGTAAAGGTATCGCCTTTATCTACATCTTGCTTCATTGCCTGAACTTCTTTTTCTTTATTGGTAGTGATGAGAATAGTCTTGTAACCTTTCTCTTTTAACTGGTTATTGACGTCTTCATATTCTGCTTGTTCAAAATTATTGTGTAATAAAAAAGCGATCGTTTTCATAATATATCTTCTTCTATTAATGAATTATTAGTAAATGGGTTAATTTTTCTGATTTTTTTATTTATAATTATTATGTATAGAAAATCTTAATTCTTTTAGTTATATTTATATTTGACAATTATTATATTTATTTTTTATTGTCTAATAATTTGTTATGGTTCTTATTATTTAATAGTTCTTATTATTCTGTTTATCATTACTCTTTTAATTTTAAATTATTTTTCTCCTTGGCTTTCCCTAGCTGGTGTAACTAATGTACAAAAAAAACAGGTTTCACCATAGGTGAAACCTGCAATAAAATGTGACGATATGTGATTAGTGTAAACTCTTAGTAAGCTGACCAAAGATTAGCGTTGAATGAGCTTTTTGGGCTGTAGTCGACCATTGAGACTGACAGCACCCAGTCCAAGAAATAAACCGTTCTCATCTACCAAACGTATATCCACTGGTATCTCATGCTCTGCCAACGGTGTTTTGTCAGAATGATGATTGACAGAAGTATCATTAGCAACTGTATCACGATGAGTGACTGTCTTCTCATCTTCACTGATAACTGGTTGATTCGCAATGTTATCTGACACGTACTCTTTAAGATCATCGGTTAGCTGTTCAAACACATTTAAGCGTTGACCCATATGTACACGGGTACATTGCTCAGTCGTTAATGTCAGCTCAGCTCCGATATCGATGCAAGCATCCACTGGCATCAAATGCGCCTGCCGAGTATCAAAAGTTATTTCTTCTAATTCTGACAAGGCAATCGCATCATCGATAGTAAAGTTACCCACTTGCGTGCGTCGTAACGCTATCAAATGCCCTAATGTACCCATTGCCTTAGCGATGTCTTCGCCCAGTACGCGCACGTAAGTGCCTTTCGTACAAGTCACCGTAACTTGAATTTGTTCAGCGTCAATCGCACTGATATCAATTGCCTTGATAACAATATCTCTTGGCGAGCGTTCTACCTCAATACCAGCACGGGCATATTCATACAGTTTTTTGCCATCTTTTTTTAAAGCAGAATACATCGGTGGTATCTGCTGCTGAGCACCTAAGAACTGCTGGGCAATGTCAGCCAATACGCTATCATCAAACTTCGGAATAGGTGATTGCGCCACCATTTTACCGTCTGCATCCCCAGTATCTGTCTGACTACCGAGTAAGATAGTCGCTTGGTAAGATTTGTCCGCATCTAGTTGATAATGACTGAATTTGGTTGCTTCACCCATACAAATAGGCAATAAACCCGTTGCCATTGGATCAAGCGTACCCGTATGACCTGCTTTTTTACTGTCGTGATTTGGTGATTTAAACAGATATTTCACCTTTGATACCACTTGTTGCGAGGTCATGCCTTTAGGCTTATCCACTAAGATAACACCTGAGACTTTTATTTTGTCGGTTTGCTTAGGTGGTGTAGGCATAATAGTCGCTTACTCGTCATTTTCATTTTGTTCGGTCTTGGTGACAGCTTGGTTAATCAGATCCATCATATAATTGCCACGAGCGGTCACTTCATCATAATGAAAACGTAGGCGCGGCGTGGTACGTGTTTTTAAGACTATGGCTTAGCTCAGTACGCAAAAACCCTGCCGCTTTATTCAGCACTTTGATGCTTTCTTCGTGATTGGTCTTGGTCATGGCATCATTGAGCTCAGGCTCCATAATGGTGACATAGACATCGGCATAGCCTAAGTCTGGGCTGACCTTGACGCTAGAGATAGTGACAAAACCGGTCAGACGAGGATCATTGACTGCGTCACGAATAAGGACAGCAAGCTCACGCTGAATCTGATCGGATAAGCGTTGTAAACGTTGGTTCATGTTATTACCTTTATTTAATATGGCTTATTTTTATTGATAGATAAGTCTGTATTAATACAATTTAGGCGACTAATATTTGCTAAAAAAGGCCTAGCAGGATGTACCTGTTAGGCCTAAGTACAGCTGAGATATTATAAGAAGCTATCCTAATGCCATACTCAGCTGATAACGCGTATTGCATGATGTACACACTCCTACTCTCACCAGTAGACTTTAGATAGTACGTGCGAACTCTTGGATTTCAAAGACTTCGATTTTATCACCAGCTTCAACATCATAGCCACGAACGGCCAGACCACATTCCATACCAGTACGTACTTCATTAACGTCTTCTTTGTAGCGACGTAATGATTGCAACTGACCGGTAAAGATAACTTGGTCATCACGCAATACGCGGATAGGTTTGTTGCGATAGATTGTACCTTCAACCACCATACAACCAGCAGCTGCACCAAACTTACTAGAGCGGAATACTTCACGAACGTCTGCAACACCCAAGGATTTTCTCACGATGTTCAGGCGCAAGCATACCACTCATTGCCGCTTTCACATCATCAATCAAGCCATAGATAACACTGTAATAGCGAATATCCATGTTGGCAGTATCTGCTTTACGGCGTGCGGTGGCATCTGCACGAACGTTAAAGCCTAACAATACCGCTTCACTAGATTCTGCTAGCGTCACATCAGACTCAGAGATAGGACCAACGCCTGAGCTAATCACTCTGACTTTAACTTCGTCAGTTGATAGCTCATTCAGTGCCGACTAGTAATGCTTCAAGCGAACCACGAACATCGGTTTTTAGAACGATATTCAAGAATGAAACATTACCTTGTTCCATCTGATCAAACATGCTCTCTAAACGCATGGCATTTTGACGCTCAAGCTGACGCTCACGCTCACGGTTGGTTCTAAAGTCAGCAACTTCACGGGCTTTTTTCTCATCGGTTACAGACTAAGAATTCACTACCAGCTGCTGGCGTTTCAGGTAACCCTAAAATCTCTACAGGGATAGAAGGACCAGCTGACTGAATACGTTGACCATGCTCATCGGTCATCGCACGGACTTTACCGTAATGTTCACCCGCTAAGACTAAATCGCCTTGTTTCAATGTACCTTTTTTGACTAGGACACTAACGACAGGACCACGACCTTTTTCAAGTCTTGACTCAATAACCACACCTTGAGCAGCACCATCTAATGGCGCTTCTAATTCCATTAGCTCAGCTTGCAAGCTGATAAGCTCTAGCAGCTCATCAATACCTTCACCCGTTTTGGCTGAGATACGAGCCATTGGCGTATCACCGCCCCACTCTTCTGATACCACTTCTTTTGCAGTCAACTCATTAAGAACACGATCAGGATCAGCACCTGGCTTATCCATTTTGTTGATCGCAACGATAAGCGGCGTACCAGCAGCACGTGCATGATCAATCGCTTCTTCAGTTTGTGGCATCATGCCGTCATCAGCAGCGACGACCAGTACAACGATATCCGTCGCTTGAGCACCACGTGAACGCATTGCACTAAAGGCGGCGTGACCTGGGGTATCAAGGAAAGTAATAACACCGCGCTCGGTTTTTACATGGTAAGCACCGATATGCTGAGTAATACCGCCCGCTTCACCCGTGGCAACTTTCGTTTCACGAATTTTATCTAATAGTGAGGTCTTACCATGGTCAACATGACCCATAATAGTCACGACTGGTGGACGTGTTTGTACGTTACTGCTGCGTTCATTAACTGCGTCTTGTAGATCGTCTTCAACTTTAGTATCACTGACTGGTACTGGGTTATGACCCATTTCTTCAACAAGTAGACTTGCTGTCGCTTGATCAATCGTATCTGATTCACGAGCCATCTCGCCCATTTTCATGAGTAATTTGGTCACTTCACGAGCTTTAACCGCCATACGCTGGGCAAGATCAGCTACAGTAATTTGCTCACTAATCTCAACATCATAAACGATTTTTTCAACAGGTTTTTCAAACTTATGCTGTGATGCTTGCGTTGAACGCAAACCATTTTTACGGTTTTTGATCTCACGCTCATCTTGATTTTTACGACGACCACGACCACGAGCACTAGTGCTGCTTGTACCGCGCTTGATTTCACGACGTTCTTTTTCGAAAGACTCTTCTAATGCGTCACCGACCAGACCTTCTGCCAATGGCTCATCTTTACGAACTTCAGCAGCTGGCTCACGATCCGTATATTGACCTGCCATTTTACGCATTTGCTCAAGCGTACGCTTTTGCGCTTCTTCAGCTTGAGTACGGCGTGTTTCTGTTTCAATTTCGCGTAAACGAGTTTCTTCTTTCTCACGCACTTCGCGAGCTTTACGCTCAGCTGCCGTTTCAACTTTTGGTTTCGTCGCAGCAACTTTTTTCTTTGGTTGCTCTTTAGGCTTGACCTCAACAGTGGTCTTACCGCCTTTTTTCACAACCACTGAAGTCGAGATGTCATCATTCTTGTCGTCTGACTTTTTGCTAGAGCCTAAGCTTGCACGCATCGCTGCTAAGGTAGCTGCTTGACGTTCTTCAGATTTTTTCTTAGTAGCAGCACGCTCTTCAGCATCTTTAGCAGCACGCTCTTGCGACTCAATCATCGCTTGCTCACGTGCAGCCAATTCTTCAGCCATTTTTTCTGGATCAGGCTTTTCGAATACTTTCTTTTTACGCACTTCCACATTGACGCTCTTAGATTTACCTGAAGAGCCAGTCACACGCGCAGTGCTAGTCGTTTTAGACTTTAGACTAATACGACGCTTTTCTTGCTGACCATGACTTTGCTTTAAATACGTCACCAACTTCTCTTGCTCAAGCTCGGTGACTAGGTCATCCTCTGCGCGAGCAGGCAGTCCAGCATCTACCAGTTGCTGCTTTACAGCACTTGCGGTTTTGCCTACCATATCTGCCAGTTCTTTGACGGTCTTATCTGCCATTTATTATCACCTACTGTCTATTATTTGCTATATGTTCAATTCAGTTGTTGGCTACAAATGATTGGGGTAAGGCTGGTATTTGTGTTGCATTCATACCAGCACTTTATTATCGATAGCATATCACCAAAAGACAGCGATATGCAGTTACCGCTTATTCATTGAACCAAGATTCCCGAGCTTTCATGATGAGTTTTCCTGCGGTTTCAGTAGTCTAAACCTTCGATATCTTCTAAATCGAAGACGGCTTGTTCTGCCAAGTCATCAACAGTAATGATGTCTTTTTGAGCCATTTTATAAGCCCAACTGACTGTCATTCCTTCAAGATCTTGTAGCTCTTGACTTGGCTCTTTCATGTTTTGTTGTTTGACCAGCTCATCAGCGATGACCACTTCTTTAGCACGCTCTTGAATCATCTCAATCGCTTCGTCGTCTAGCCCTTCGATATCATAGAAGGTTTCAACTGGCACATAAGCCACTTCTTCAATACTGGTAAAACCAATATCGACAAGCGCTTGAGCTAAGTCTTTATCCACTTCTAGGCGTTCATAGAATAATTCAATGAATGCTTTGGATTCGTTTTGCTTGACGCTGCTGATACTCTTCTTCTAGCATCATATTCAGCTTATAGCCTGTCAGCTCAGAAGCCAGACGTACGTTTTGACCTTGTGAGCCAATGGCACGTGCCAACTGATCGTTGGTGCTAAAGATAATATCAGCGGTTTGCATATCTTCATCTAGGATGATACTGCTAACATCAGCTGGCTCTAGAGAGCTGATGATAAATTGGGCGGGATCATCTGACCAAACCACCACATCAATACGCTCACCATCCAGCTCTTGCTGTACTGCTTGAATACGCGTACCACGCATACCAATACAAGCACCAACCGGATCAATACGATGATCGTTGGTCTTCACTGCTATTTTAGCACGAGTACCCGGCAAGCGAGCGACATTACGAATTTCAATGATTTGTTCTGCAATCTCAGGCACTTCTTTTTGCATCAATGCCGAGAGCATTTCAGGATGGGTGCGCGACAATAATAACTGTGCGCCGCGGTTTTCACGGTTCACATGATATAAAATAGCATTGATACGTGATTTTGCCCGTAGTTGCTCACGTGGCAGCATTTGATCACGTGATAGATAACCTTCTGCGTTATCACCTAAATCGATAATGTAACCATCACGGGTCTGTTTTTTGACTTCGCCGTACATCATCTCACCAACACGTGGCTCAAAAGCATCTGCAACTAGCGCACGCTCAGCTTCACGGATTTTTTGGATGATAACTTGTTTGGCTTGTGTGGCAGCAATACGACCGAATTCAATCGACTCAATCTGCTCTTCTTTGATATCACCAATTGACCATTCATCTTGATCAAGGTCTGTGATAGCAAGCTGACAAGCAGGCATTTCATGGTCTTCATCTGCAACCACTGTCCAGTAACGATAAGTATCGTAATCGCCCGTTGCACGATCAATTGCAACCCGTACGGCCACTTCTGGCTGTTCGGTATATACTTTTTTCTTGGTCGATACTACTAAAGCGTCTTCAATGGCTTCAAAGATATCTTCAGGATTTAAGCCCTTTTCATTACTGACAGTTTCTACTACCGTTAAGATTTCACGACTCATGCTATACCTGTCCTATCATTTTTTAATTGACTTAAATTTTATAATTTGTGTATGGGTATTATATTTTACTATAAGCCATATAAGCTATTTTAAGATCAAACCTCTTATTTATAAGCGGTTCCCTAATTGTATAAAATTAAGCATCTTCATAAACTAAATTGGCTTTATCAATATTACTTAATGCAATCTCAAACTGCTCACCATCAGTTGATGTCAGATGTAAAGACTGTGCATCGATACTGTCTAAAGTACCTGTTGCTTTACGGCGTTTTTGATCGCCTTCACCAATGGCTTGGATCAAACGTAAGCTCACTGTTTGACCAACATACCCATGCATTTGCTCATCTGAGAAAAATGCACGATCAAAACCAGGTGAAGATACTTCTAAAATATACTCACCAGCGATAGGATCATGAACTTCTAGAATGCCGCTGACTTGATGGTTCACTGCTGCGCAGTCTTCAATCGTTACTTGCTTATCTTGGGCTTGCTCTTCTGGCAATGCCTCAATATAGATACGTAATAAAGAGCGACGGCCTTGTGGCGCAAATTCTATACCCCATAGCGCCACATCACAAGCAGCTACAGCAGGGGCAATAATATTGGTCAGTTCTGCAACTTTGGTCGAAAGCTTCATAATCTATTTATATTTTCCTATTCACTTATCTATCGTACTTGGTAGACCATATCAACGTTTTTGATTGTCTCTTACTCATATTGCCTCTTACTTAGAGGTAGTCACTATCAATATCTTAAACCACAATCATTATGTGTTGTGCATTTATATAGGGATGAGTGCAAAAAACATCAAGCTCAGCCAGACAATGCCTTTATTATTCATAAAGCAGTACTATCGATAAAAGAGTTAGGAATAAAAGATAGTGTTGCTTCAGAATAATCAAGCCAGTCGCGGCAAGTGACAAAGAGTATCGTACTCTATAGACCTAGAGCTTAGCATAAGTAGGATAGATACCGCGATAACACAGACCATCAGATACAAAAAAACCCACAAGCATAATGGTGGGCTAATCGTTACTGACAAATTTAGTGTACAAAACATCAGTATAAAAAGTGGTAGCGGGGGCTGGATTTGAACCAACGACCTTCGGGTTATGAGCCCGACGAGCTACCAGACTGCTCCACCCCGCATCAATCTAGAACGCATATTATAGGGAGGTTTAGTAGAAGTGTCAATCGTTTATTTTAAATAAATTTTAAATTAACTATTAACGACTATAAAACGAACCTTGACGCTGATGCTGCGTCTGTAAAACTTGGTGCGATTGGGGGGACTTGAACCCCCACAGCTTGCGCCACCACCCCCTCAAGATGGCGTGTCTACCATTCCACCACAATCGCATTTTA
Organism: uncultured Psychrobacter sp.; assembly: GCA_963925435.1. Classification (GTDB taxonomy): domain Bacteria; phylum Pseudomonadota; class Gammaproteobacteria; order Pseudomonadales; family Moraxellaceae; genus Psychrobacter. Next base: position 556,184 of record CAWURQ010000002.1, read on the forward strand.
CTACCCTGTTCTCTGACTTCCTATCTACTATATATAATGCTTAAGGTAGGCATCAATAGATAAGGACTTGCGAAAACAGAAACGCATTGTAAATGTAACGTAGCAAAATAGCAAGGCCTGCCTACTTAAAAGATACTTACTCAGGATTTTGCGTCAATGGACGCGGCGTTTGCGGTGCTGAAACTGGTGCATCTAAACGAAACTGATCTTCAGCCTGCTTACGTGCATGAACCGCCAAGGTCATACTCGTAATAAAAAATATGACCGTCAACACGGCCGTCGCACGCGTTAAAAAGTTGGCAGTACCTGCCGCACCAAATACCGTACCTGACGAGCCAGCACCAAAAGAAGCCCCAGCGTCTGCCCCTTTACCATGCTGTATCAAAATCAAGCCGATCATGGCAATCGCCACGATAATATGCAGGGCTAATATAAACGTAAACATGGTGGCCTCTTTTGCCGCGTAATGACGACTGATAACGGAAAATAAATCTTAATTAATGGTTGCTAAGCACGTGCAATGACGCCAAATTGATTGTACTAAATAAGGCGCATTGTACACGATTGCAAGGGCACTGTTAAACCTACTTTTGCCAACTGATAAAGACAATTTATAGGCAAAGCAAGTATTTAATGGTTGAGCTTTATTTATACCAACTAAGCGTTTGCACGATTAAAGGCATTGGCAATCGCTAGAAAGCTGTCTGCGTTTAATGAAGCACCGCCAACCAAGGCACCATCAATCATAGGGTCTGCCGCAAAACTGTCCGCATTATTGGCATTAACACTCCCGCCATACAAGACCGTCATTGCATCTAATGTTTCAGCAAAGCCTGCCACTGTTTGCTTAATATGCTGGTGCGTGTTGCTGACCTCTGTCACAGTTGGCACCTTGCCCGTGCCAATCGCCCATACTGGCTCATAAGCAATGATTAAGTGCTCAGATAACAATGAAATAAATGCTGGCTGCTCGGCAAGCAAGTCTTTAATTACTGATAATTGCGTATCGATGACTTCCAGCGTTTGCTTATTGTCATATTCTGTTTGAGTTTCCCCAATACACAGTACCACGCCCAAGTTTTGACTAAATGCATGGGTCAGCTTTTTTACTAGGCTGTCATGAGATTCTTTATAATATTGACGGCGTTCAGAGTGGCCGAGTATCGTCCAAGTTGCCCCAGCATCTACGACTTGTTGCGCTGAGCAATCCCCTGTATACGCGCCCGTACTTGCACTATGGCCACCAATGTCTTGTGCAGCGCACAGCACCGGACTGTCCTTTAAGCGCGCACTGACAGCAGCCAAATGGATACAGCTTGGTGCTACCATCAACGTGCAGCGATCACTTGAAAGCGATGTATCTGCTTGCGTTTCAGCATGAATCGCGGTCAATAAGTCATCCACCAGTACATTGACGTCGTGGCTCGTTGCTGGATTCTGCTTCCAATTGCCAATTACCCAAGCTTGCATTCTCATCTACCTTGTCTCGTGTATTCATGCCAATTCGGCCAATATGCGCGCCAGTATAACAAATAATTCACAAGTGCTATAGTATGCCGCTATCAGAAGCAAAACAGACTCTCAAAGCTGGCATTTTCTTGATATTGCCCTAAGCAGTAATGGTTTGTGGATGAATGGTTTGTATAAAGCCTTTAAAATCAAGTAAATTTCTATAGTATTGACTCAATAAGGGATAGAATACCATCCACAATTTAATAAACTGAGCCGATGATGGCATACGCTATTTAAAAATGATAAATAGTATGTGCCTGTCAAGAAAGTATACATAGTATTTGGTTTTAAGGAGAAGTCGTAATGTCTGTCACAGCGAATAAGTATGGTGGTTTAGCGCAGCAGTTAATCAGTGAAGGTATTATTAACGAAGCGAATATGAAAACGGCACAAACTCAAGCCCAGCAGCAGCAAATAGGGTTGGTGCAATACTTAGTAGACAACAAACTGGCCGATGCTTATCATCTTGCTCAGATGCTGTCAAAAGCCTTTGGCGACCCTTTATTTGACCTTGATGCATTAAACGTTGAGGTCATTCCAAAAGACCTAGTAGACGAAAAAATCGTTCGCAAGTTTAATGCCTTGCCATTATTTAAACGTGGACAGCGTTTGTTTGTCGCGTTAAGTGATCCTACGCGTATAGATGCCATTGATGCCATTGCTTTTAATGCTCGCCTATCTATTGAAACCATTGTCGTCGAAGAAGACAAGTTAAAAAGGCGTATTGAAAGTGTTTACGCTGATACCATGCAAAGTTTTGACAGTTTCTCAGACAGTGACTTAAACGTTGGCTTTGATGAGGGTAAGGAAGAGGAAGGTGAAACCAAACTAACGGATAGCGTCGATGAGGCACCCGTTGTAAAATTTGTCAATAAAATGCTGGTTGATGCCATTCGTATGGGTGCTTCTGACTTACATTTTGAGCCGTATGAAAAAACCTATCGCGTGCGCTTTCGGGTCGATGGCGTGATGCAAAAAATGGCCAGTCCCCCTGTTCAACTCGCCGGCAAGATTGCTGCTCGTCTAAAAGTCATGTCCCAAATGGACATCTCAGAGCGCCGTGTACCGCAAGATGGACGTATCAAACTTAAGCTGTCTAAAAATAAGGCTATTGATTTTCGGGTAAACTCTTTACCAACCCTGTTTGGTGAAAAAATTGTTTTGCGTATTTTGGATCCGTCCTCAGCTATGCTCGGTATCGAAGCATTGGGTTATGAGCCTGACCAAAAAGACATGTTTTTGGAGGCCTTACATAAACCGCAAGGCATGCTACTCATTACGGGGCCGACAGGTTCTGGTAAAACGGTCTCACTTTATACGGGCATTAATATTTTAAATACTGGGGCGACCAATATCTCAACCGCTGAGGACCCCGTCGAAATCAACTTAGAAGGCATCAATCAGGTCAACGTAAACCCCAAGGTCGGTTTGACTTTTGCCAATGCGTTGAAGTCTTTTCTGCGTCAAGATCCTGATATTGTGATGGTTGGTGAGATTCGTGACCTTGAAACGGCTGAAATCGCCATTAAAGCAGCACAAACAGGTCACATGGTGCTTTCAACCTTGCATACCAACTCAGCACCCGAGACCTTAACGCGTCTGCGTAACATGGGCGTGGCTTCCTTTAACATTGCAACTTCAGTGAACTTGGTCATCGCCCAGCGCTTGGCACGTCGCTTATGTAAAAACTGTAAAAAACCCATCAATATCCCGCGGCAAAGTCTGCTTGAGCTGGGGTTTGCCAATGCGGATTTAGACAACCCAGACAGTACCATTTATGAGCCTGTAGGCTGTAATGAGTGCCGTGAAGGCTATAAAGGCCGTGTGGGTATTTATGAAGTGATGAAAGTCAGCCCTGATATCTCAAGAATTATCATGGAAGACGGTAACGCCATAGACATCAAAGATGCTGCCCTCAAAAACGGCTTTCGAGACTCTGCGTCGCTCTGGTATTTTAAAAGTATTACAAGGCGTGACCAGTATTCAAGAAATGATGCGTGTGACCTCTGAATAACAGCCTCTAATGTATGAATTACCGCATTACTTATAAACTTTGAGCGTTATGGTCACGTCTTTTGCTAGCAAGCAATAATCACTACCTGAAGAACTTAAAAATAAAACAGATGGACACTGGTTTTTTGCGCTAAAATGAAGTAAATGAACTTAGTTTGGTTAACTAAGCCGTATTTATATTTTGCAATATCTAATGAGACAATTTTTGAGGGTAGTAACATGGCAAAAGCTAAGACCGATATGCTGTTAGACTTTGTCTATGATGGAGTGAACCGGCGTGGGCAAAAAATAAAAGGGGAAACCACCAGCCGCAGTTTAGAGCTGGCCAAAGCGACCTTGCGTAAACAAGGTATTACGGTCAAAGGCATTAAGAAAAAGCCAAAACCCCTCTACACCTTCAAAAAACCCATTAAAGCTATTGATATTGCTATTTTTGCTCGTCAATTGGCAACGATGATGAAAGCGGGCGTACCATTGACGCAATCTTTTGAAATTGTCGCTGACTCACTTGACAACCCCAGTATGAAAGATTTGGTGCTGCAAATAAAAGCCGATATTGAAGCAGGGGGTACGTTTGCTTCAGCGCTGCGTAAACACCCACGTTATTTTGACGATCTTTTTTGCTCGCTTGTTGAGTCTGGTGAGCAATCAGGGGCGCTAGAAACCATGCTCGAACGGGTTGCTACCTACAAAGAAAAAAGCGAATTGCTCAAAGCCAAAATCAAAAAAGCCATGAAGTACCCTATTGCAGTTATCATTGTGGCCATCATCGTGACTATGATTTTGCTCATTAAAGTAGTCCCAGTGTTTTCAGATTTGTTTGAGTCCTTTGGAGCAGAGTTACCAGCGTTCACCCAAATGGTGGTTGGTATGTCCGAATGGATGCAGGCATGGTGGTTTATTTTAATCATAGTCATGGGTGGCGCGATTATCGGTTTTTCAGAAGCCAAGAAAAAGTCTAAAAAATTCCGTGACTTTTTGGACCGTGTGGTATTAAAAGCCCCAATATTCGGTAACATTGCTTATCAAGCCGTTATTGCTCGTTTTGCGCGCACATTATCGACTACTTTTGCTGCGGGTGTACCGCTTATTGATGCCTTGGATTCTACAGCGGGCGCAGCAAACAATGCCGTGTTTTATAATGCTATTCAGCAAATCAAAAACGATGTCTCTACTGGGCAACAATTGCAATTTTCGATACGCTCAACCAATCTATTCCCAAGCTTGGTTATTCAAATGGTCGGTATTGGTGAAGAGTCTGGGAGCTTGGAAGAGATGCTAGACAAAGTAGCAGTCTATTATGAAAACGAAGTCGACAATGCCGTGGATGGCTTAACCAGCCTGATGGAACCCCTCATTATGGCGGTATTGGGGGTATTGGTTGGTGGCTTAGTGATTGCAATGTACTTGCCAATCTTCCAAATGGGCGCAGTGGTAGGATAACGATTTGATGCAATTTATACAGTTATTACAAGACAATACGGCACTGGCATTAATCATATTTGGTCTACTGGGTCTTTGCGTTGGCAGTTTTTTGAATGTCGTTATCCACCGTATCCCGCTGATGATGGTCTACAGCTGGCGACAAGAGTGTAGCCAGTTTATGGCAGATCAGGTAGATATGCCGCACGAACATACGCAGCCTCTGGCAAACATCGTAACAAACGATCAACCCCTCACACTAAGTCGACCTGCCTCACGCTGCCCGCATTGTGCCCATAAGATTAAGTGGTATGAAAATATCCCTTTGATAAGCTGGTTAGTACTACGCGGACGTTGCTCAGATTGCAAAGTCGCTATCAGCCTCCGCTATCCTTTGGTTGAGCTCGTCACTGCTCTGCTCTCAGTATTGGTCATTTATCAGTTTGGTGTCAGTGCCGCTGGCGTATCAGCGTTAATTTTAGTATGGACACTCATTGCCTTGACCGGTATTGATTTTGATACGCAGCTACTACCCGATCGCCTAACCTTTCCATTAGCGGGTTTGGGATTGGCAGTCAATTCACAAAGTTGGTTTGTTTCCCCTACTCAATCTATTTGGGGCTTATTACTTGGATTTTTGTCGTTGTGGATAGTGGTGAAGGTCTTTTATTTAATCACTAAAAAACACGGTATGGGACAAGGAGATTTCAAGCTATTGGCTGTACTGGGTGCTTGGCTTGGACCCTTGATGTTGCCATTGATTATTTTATTATCTTCTTTACTGGGATCAATCGTTGGCCTGATTCTGATGAAAAAACAAGGTGAAAGTCGACCTTTTGCTTTTGGTCCTTACATCGCTATCGCGGGTATCATTGCGTTATTATATGGCTCAGATATCGTCAGCTGGTATCTTGGCATATATATTTACTAAGGTATGTCATCAATTAATAGTGTTGTTTTAGCAATTTTTCAAAAGTTGCAACTGTACTCATGACCATAGCCAACCTATTTTTTTAGTTTGTAACCGCCCTCATTATTATATCAATCAAATAAGCCATTCATATGCCAAAACACACCGCCTCAAACGCTCCTTATTCACATCAACCACAAAGTATGCAAACAAAAAGCAAGACGTTGGTCGTCGGTTTAACTGGTGGTATCGGCAGTGGTAAGTCCGCTGCCAGTGCTTGGTTCGCTGAGCAAGGCATCGACATTATTGATGCAGATGTGATTGCTCATGAAATCGTTGTGAAAGGCAGCTCAACCCTACGCAAAATTCAGAAAAAATTTGGGGATTGGGTCTTGAATGATGATGGATCGATGAATCGAGCAGCGGTCAGAACCTACGTATTCACGCATCCTGAAGCGCTGATTGAGCTTGAAGCCATTACTCACCCTGCAATACGTGAAACGGCAAAAGCACAATTGGCAACCAGTACTTCCCCTTATGCAGTGTTGTCAGCGCCACTGCTCATTGAAGGCGCAGAGGCTGGACTGGCCAATTTATGTCAGCGCATTTTGGTGATGGATGCCACTGAAGAAACTCAGCTGGCACGCGCCAGCCGACGTGATGAGCAAAGCGTACAAAAAATCAAAGCGATTATGACCAATCAGCTTAGCCGAGAAGAACGCAATCGTCATGCGGATCATGTCATCCTCAACGAAAGCGACTTGGCTTCTCTTTACGTCAAGCTTGAGCCCTTACATCAAGAATATCTCACGCTTGCCCAGCAGCTAAAGTACGCTGCCGATTAACCTCATATAGTGCCATACCAGTGGCCACACTCACATTCAAGCTTTGTAGATTGCCATGCTCATTGCCTGACATTGGGATATAAACCAGCTCATCACAGCTCTCAGTAGTCAGGCGGCGCATCCCCTCTCCTTCTGAACCCATAATAATGGCTGTTTTTCCAGTCAAATCAGCAGCGTGTATTGGCTTGGCATCGGCATTAAGCGCTGTACCAAAGACAAATACGCCTGCCTGTTTGATTTGTGATAGCGTACGTGCCAAATTGGTGACGCTAATAATCGGCATCATCTCTGCGGCGCCAACCGATACTTTGGCAACGGTTGGCGTTAAGCTGGCCGCATGGTGTTTTGGGCAAACCACTGCATCGACACCCATTGCCACGGCGGTACGCAAGCAAGCACCAAAATTGTGGGCATCGGTGATTTGATCGAGCACCAATAATAAACACTGTTCACGCCCAGCAATCGTATCAAGCAAGCCTGCATCAGCGAAGCCTAGCGGACGAGCGTTCAGTACAACGCCTTGATGTTGCGGGCTACCACACAACTGCGTGAGTTTGTCTTTTTGGGTCGGTTGAACACTGATCCCATTGGCTTCAGCTTGCGCCATAATAGCTTGTACATGGCTATCACTCTCGCGTCCTTGCTGGACAAATAGGCTAAGTCCATCAAGGGGGCGATGTTCTAGTAACGCATCGATTGCGTGAATGCCATAAAAATAAATGGGTTTTGCCATAAAGAAGCCTACTGAGTATGAAGTGAATATCGCGCAAGGCGATAGCATAAAAAAGATATGGCGGTGATTGTAACAACTAAATTAAGACGGGTTAACAATAACGTCAGCCAAAAAAGAAATAAACAATACCAATCTGATATTGTTTATTTTTTGAGCTATTTATGATTGATGTTTGATAAATCACGCAGTGACGACTCTTACATCACCGTACTGTCAGTAACTTAGCCTTCTAAGTGGCAGACGTACTGAACAATCTCTTCGGTGCGTAGATTAAAACCACTGTTGCCTTCGACCACGAATGATTGACCAGCACGGTAGTAAGCAAACTCTTCATCACCGTTTATTTTTACCTCACATTCACCGCTGATAATTTCGATACGCTCGGAGGTGTTGGTACTAAAGTGATAATGCTCAACCAAATTGTCACAAGGCAAGATCACGCCCAATGTTTTGTGGCGACCGTCTTCAAACATGATGGTATGGCTCGAACAACGACCATCATAAGATATCGTCGCGTGGGCATTGACGGTTACATTAGTAAATTGCGCCGCTGTCATAGTGGCTTCCTTATCAAATAATTATGGCAAAACTAAAAAATAAGTAACAGATTGAAGTACCGTTAGCATCGAAATACGTTTAGCATAAGTGCTTTTAGAAAATCGCGCTATCCTAAATACTATGTATTTTATGGCTGTATTCTTTTATATTTATATTAGATACCTGCGCTCTAAATATAGAGACAAGTTCTGTGAAAATGTTCTGACATGATGACTGGGTTGCATACCCTTTTTACTATATTACTCTCATTTTACGAGATGATGACTCGTGGTCATCATGCAAAGTCGTTGTCATAAGAGTTTATCATTATGTGAGATTATGCTACCACATTATATCTATAAAGTTTGTTAAAGCGACTAGGAAATTCTGTTTAATACGGCTCTTTTCAAACCAATTTATTGTATTTACTGCCTTTATTATTTGTATTTAGGTGCATTTCACACCATAATATTTGCCAAGCGTGGTTGGCTATTTCACTCTGCTGACTGAGTTATCTTATTCTTTTATTTATCCTATTTTAGATATGGCTTCCCAGTATTATAGGTGAGGTTCATTGTCTGTCATGAGAGGCATTGATGCTAGTATCATTAACTTTACATCAGTTTGCATTAATCGCGCAGCATGAGCTGAGCGTGGCTGGGGGTTTTAATGTCATCACTGGCGAGACGGGCGCTGGCAAGTCGCTATTGCTGGATGCCCTATCGTTATGTGCAGGCGAGCGTGCAGACAGTGCGATGGTCAGACATGGCGCGGCACATGCAGATATCTACGCGCAGTTTGATGTAGAAAACAACCACGTCGTCGCTAGAGTGGTTTGCAAAAAATGATCGAGCGCTAGAAGAACCAGAAGTATTGATTCGTCGTCAATTAAGCAATACAGGGCGCTCAAAGGCTTGGTTAAATGGCTCGCCAGTCAGTTTGGCTGAACTAAAAAGCTTGGGATCATTACTGGTCAATATTCATAGCCAACATGCACAGCAAGCCCTGTTAAAACCGCAATTTGTGGTGCAGTGGCTTGATGAGATGGCGCAGATAACGCCTCTTGCTGCACAAACAGCGAGCAGCTATCAGCAGTATCAGCAGCTCAAACGCCGTGCGGATGATATTGCCAGCCGTGAAGCGCAGCGCCAAGACCGTATCCAACTTTTGCAAAGCCAACTGGCAGATATTGCGCCTTTATTGGCGGTGGACTATACGGAGGTCGAAGCAGAGCACGAAGAGCTGTCTAATATCGAGGCGTTGATGCTCGAGGCCAGTCATGGTTTGCACTTGCTTGACAATGATACGGATGAGCCGGATGTCATGACGCTGCTAGGACAGGCTATCAAGCTTTGCGACCATCAAATAGGCGTCAGTCAAACCTTTGAGCAAGCCTCCGAACAGCTGCATCTGGCGCAGCAGCAAATCACTGAAGTGACCGCATTACTGTCAGATTATGCCGAACAACAACTGCCTGACCCTGAACGTTTGCAAGCATTAGACAATTTAATCAGCTTAGGACATCGTTTATCACGTAAGCATAGCTTGCCAGCGAGCTGACTTGATTAATGAGGCAAAAGGCTGGGAAGCGCAATTAGAGCAGCTAGAAAACGAGCCAAGCAGTGACGCGATGGCGGCACAAATTGAGCAAGCTTGGCAAGACTATATGGCACTAGCGACGCAGTTAAATAAAGAGCGCACAAAAGCTGCCCCGATGGTCAGCAAGCAGCTGAGTTGAGCAATTACAACCGCTTGCCCTACCCAATGCACGCTGTGAGTTTGTCTTTACCAAAAAGACAGATCCTAGCCAATATAGTGCGCAAGGCTGCTTCGATATTGATTTATTATTCAGTGCCAATGTGGGCATGCCGATGCAACCACTACACAAGATCGCCTCAGGTGGTGAACTGTCACGTATGGCGCTGGTCATGCAAGTACTACAGGCGACCAGTGCCGATAACAATGCTGCCAAGCCTATGCTGGTGTTTGATGAGGTGGATGTTGGTATCAGTGGCGGTACGGCACAAGTCGTCGGTGAGCTGCTACGTGCGCTTGGGCAAACGCAGCAATTGCTCGCCATTACCCACCAAGCACAAGTCGCGGCACAAGCGCATCAGCATATTTTGGTACAAAAACATCACCAAGAGCAGACCGAAAGCGAGCTGTTGATCCTGACAGATGAGGCGCAAGTCGATGAGCTGGCGCGCATGTCTGGCGGCGTGACCATCACCAATGTCACTCGTGACCATGCTCGTAGTTTATTAACCGATGTCAAATAAGCCATAAGCCGCCTAGATAAACAAAGAATAGATCGACAATCAGTGGCAAATAATTGCTTTGGTTGATTTTGTACTCGTTATCGCCATATAGTAGTGTCTCACCTTTATCATTCGGTTGCGTTTGTTTCTATGTCTAAAGCCAATTTGACCCATCATTTCTTAATTGCGGCACCAGAGCTGTCAGACCCAAGGTTTGAGCAGGCTCTGATTTATATTTGTCGCCATGATAAACATGGTGCGCTAGGTCTTATAGTCAATCGTCCGTTAGAGCAATCTCGAGTAGGCAAATTGCTAGAAGATCTTGATATTGAGGTGACCGATCCTCAAGTGATGGAAGATGTGGCGTTAGAAGGCGGCCCTATGTATCCTGAGGTGGGCTTTGTGCTGCATACTGGACAACCAGAATGGGCGTCTTCTTTTGCCATCTCAGAAAACGTCTGTATTACCACAAGCCAAGATATTCTTAAACGTATTGCAGCTGGCCAAGGCGTTGGTCATTACCAGCTGTGCTTGGGTCATGCCAGTTGGGGTAAAAAACAATTGGAACAAGAGCTTGATAATGGTGACTGGTTGGTGTGCCCGGCCGATTTAAATTTATTGTTTGATACACCCTTTGAAGAACGCTGGCAGATGGCTGCTGACAAGATTGGTGTCAATTTTGACTATCTTAGCAGCGATATTGGTCATGCCTAATCTCATACGTTCTATGATTACAGAGAAAAAAAAGGATAGCCGTCACTATGGTGGATAGCACTCTCATAACAGATAGTAAAGACACTATAAATAATAGCGCTGATATTAATGACACTGATACCAGTGAAATCGATACTACCGCTGTTGAACCAATCGTAAAACCGCATCTTATCTTGGCACTGGATTACGGTGTCAAAAAGATGGGCATGGCACTTGGTAATACCATTACCGAAACGGCGCGTGCCTTTGATATTTTGGTGATGAACAATGGTCAACCTGATTGGGACAACCTACTCGGTATCATTAAGGTATGGGGCGTGGCACAAGTGATAGTGGGTCTGCCACTGAATATGGATGGCAGCAGCTCGATGCTCTCCAAGCGTGCGCACAAATTCGCCCGTCGCCTAGCGCATAGAGTCATGGAGCAGCATCTACCAGTGACTGTATCGCTGTGTGACGAGCGCCTAACCTCAGTCGCCGCACGGGAAATAGCGTGGGAGAATGGTTGGATTAAAAATGAGCGCGACCCGATTGATGATATCTCTGCTTGTATTTTGATGTCGACTTATTTTGCTGATCCTCATAGTAGTATTGCTATTGACGCTATCAAAGCAGATTAAATGAGCGACCAGTTTGTTTTTAAATTACTGTACTAAAATGCTGCTACTTTCTGATTTATAGTTGCTCTTAAATAAAGTAAGCACACCCATTATAACGTACCGCTAGGATAATTTTTCTCGCTTGCTGTGCCGTTGCAGACAGAGGCTTTAAAAAATTCATCCTAGCAGCACTGTATTTGTTTTATAGTAGGTTGACTATATCGTAACTCTAAACGGATAAATGACTGATTACTATGACCACTGTCTCAGACCACACCTTGCAAAATAACTCGCAACATGGTTTTGCCCCGCTTGCGATTGCCCGTATCAAAGGCGCGCAGCGTGCAAACCAGGTGGCCATTTATCTCATTTATGCCGCCATTTTCGCCTTTATGGTCTTTGGCACCATTGCCAGCATTAAGGCGTTCCATGACAACCAGCTACTCTATCAATTGTTTTATAACTTACCATACGCCTTGGTCGCCCTCACGATACCTATTACTATTTATGATGCATTGGTGGTTTATCGTTATCGTTTGAACCAACCATCGATGATTGCCATGAGTATTGGCGTATCGACCATTATCTTGGTCGGTGGCCTACTATTTGCAGATACGGCATGGTTAGGATTGTCCTGTTGGCTGGGCGTGGCTTTTTTATTCAAAGTAACTTTTAAGCGCTTTTTTAACTTTTTAGAAATGCAGGAAGATGCCGAGACCGTTGAAGAAACATAAACGACGCGAATGAAAGCACATCAACGAATGCATCGCAAAAACCCTTTTAGCTCCCCCTCTTAACTTACCTTTTTAATTCACAATGACTATTATGACCACTTCTACTACGCAAACGACTATCAACCATCACTTAGACACGCAAGGGCTGATCTGTCCTGAGCCTGTCATGATGCTACATCGAATCATTCGTCAAGCAGACGGCGGTGAGGTGATTGAAATACTCGCCACTGATCCTGCCACTACCCGCGACATCCCTAATTTTTGTCGTCATTTGGGTCATGAGCTCTTGAATCAAGAAACACTGGCTGAAAACGTGAGCTTGAGTATAGATCCTGATGAAATCACGGTTGCTAGTGATGATGATGCGCCTATAAATGGCACGCTTTATCGTTACTTAGTTAAAAAGAAAAACTCGTAAAGAAACATTTGTACCAGTCGCATGTCATAATGCCGTGTATCTATTTTCTTCAATATCGACTATATGGCAACCTTTGACCACTTATTGAGAACTGTCTTATGAGCCGTGATCGCGCCGTGCAGCAACGACAGCCTAAAGCACTGGCAGTCGATGATGAGCCGACTTATATGACTGAGTTTCGTCAAGCTATGTTGGCGCGTGGTTTGGCAACTCGCACGCGTAACGCTTATGTACGTGATCTGCGCTCTTGTGAATTGACCAATCCTATCGCCCTGACACGCTGGCAGCCTGACGATGTGCTGCACTGCTTATCCCTCCTCACTCAAGATGGCAAAACTCCACGCACGCAAGCGCGTATGCTCTCAAGCTTACGTCAGTTCTACTTATGGATGATCGCCAGCAATCTGCGGGAAGACAATCCTTGTGAGCGGATCAAAAGTCCAAAACTTGGGCGTCCATTACCAAAAGACTTAAGCGAAGGTGATGTTGATAATTTGCTTGCCGCTCCCGATACCAGCACCGCGCTGGGTCTGCGGGATAAAGCCATGCTAGAAGTACTCTATGCCTGCGGTCTGCGTGTGAGCGAGTTGATTAATCTATCACTTGAGCAGGTAAATTTAAACTCTGGCTGGCTACAGATCACTGGTAAAGGCAATAAAACAAGATTGGTTCCCCTAGGCGAATACGCGGCTGATGCATTGGAAGATTATCTGTCTCATGGACGCGGTGATTTGATAGCTCATTTAAAATCGGGCAACTGCCAAGCGGTGTTTTTGACGGCACAAGGCGGTTATATGACGCGGCAAAATTTTTGGTATCTATTAAAGAAATACGCGCAAATCGCCAGTATCGACAAAGAACTGTCACCGCATACGCTACGTCATGCGTTTGCTACCCATTTGCTTAATCATGGCGCGGACTTGCGTAGCGTACAGTTATTGCTTGGGCATAGTGATTTGTCCACCACGCAAATTTATACGCATGTGGCGACGGCGAGATTGCAGCAACTGCATGCCGCGCATCATCCACGTGGTTAGCGTTAAAACTAAATATTTATGAATTATCTTTAGAGGACTATACCGTGTTGCAAGCTCAGCCATCTCCCGTGCCCACCCTAACCAAAGCGCAAAACTTTGCCCTCAAAAAACTCACCATTATGGGTTATTTAGAAGGCACTTCTTTTTTATTGCTGCTGGGTATCGCCATGCCTCTCAAATATCTGCTGGGCATGCCTGAAGCGGTGAGTTATGTCGGTATGGCGCATGGGGCGCTATTCGTGGCTTATATCTTGGTGCTGATTATCACGGCCAGCAAAATAAAAATGCCACTTTGGGCGTTGCCTGCAGGCGTGCTTGGCTCGTTTTTGCCATTTGGACCGTTTATATTTGACCATGTATTAAAGAAGCGTTTGAGAGGATAGGATTAAAAGTTTTCCGGGAACGTGAATCTACCCCTATGTAGTGATGGCGAGATTATAGAAGTCGCGCGTGGCAAGTTATCCACGGAATTGAGTGATGTGCTTAATATTTAATCTATCCACGCCACTTTTTTGACCTACTCTCAAAGTGTAACTAGGAAATAATGGTTCTATCACAACATTTTCATTAAAAATATAGACTTTAGGAGATAACGCCATAATATCGTAAATATTATCTATTACTAGTTTTAGATTAGACTTGAAGATAGATATATTTTCATCATCAGCTAAAACGTAGAAATGGATTTTCGCTAGATCTGAGAAGTCACTTAACAACTCTTCCATATAATCATAATCTTTATACTCAACTCTACCCCAAACCATATAGTTTTCCTTCAAAGGAAAGGTTTGTAGAAGCTTTATTACTTCCTTCTCATTATCTACGAGATTAAAATTTTGTTCTAAGGCTTCTTTACATTCTTCGAATAATGTCATAAGTTACTTTTTATTTAATAGGGAAAACTTAGATAAGCTTAATTTTTTTATGTTTCGATGTCACGGTATATATAGTCTCACCTTCTTAGTTACAGTATTTTAATTAAGTATACGGTTTAAGATGCCAATCTTAAGTAGGCTAGAATTTTAGTTAAACAACCTCGATTAATAAGTATAATATTACTTTGCAGTTAATTAAGATAGAAGAATGATTAAAGTATCGTTTCAAGACGTTAAAGAATTCATAGTAATAAAAAGATTTAAGGGTTTAGAGTTAGGAGCAAATAAGCTTCAGGTCATAAGTATGTTTGGCGAGCCTGTAGAACATGAGCCTCAAAAAGGTAAAAATCACGAAATATGTTCTTATGGCGTTTTACAGGTTTGTCTTCTAAACAGCGTAGTAATGGGTTTTACTTTTGACTATCAAAAAATTTATTACTATAGACAGGCTGTTGAATATACGCCTATAGATCAGGAAATTATATTAAGCTGTCTTGATAATTATCAAATTAAATATTCAGAAAATTCATACCTGAAAACCTATGATGGAAGCACTTTTAGTACCGACGATGGTATCAGTCTGGGTTTTGTAGATAACAAACTGGTTGCTTTCGGATTACTATCATTAAACACGTAATAACGGGTCATAGGTTAGTTAGTGAATCGATAATTTATAGATAAATTACTTATTAATTGTGATAATTCCTAGGAAAATAGGTGTTGATCTTATGATTATCAAGCACTCTATCTTTAGTAAAATCTAAAGTTTCTGAAACAGCAATACCATGCCATAGCTCTTGCGGGAAGTCCTCAATAGACGCATAGACAGTTGGCACAAGATAACGGAAATAATCGCCTATTTTGGTAGCGCCCTTATAGCCTACTGGGTAATCCTCGCCTTCGTTATACCCTTCTACCGCATGGTATAAAAAGTAACCTTTATTTACTGACAAATTAGCATCACTATAATTTTTAAATTGATTAAGATCAGCAGTTAAACTTCTAGTGATTTTCTTGCGATTCATTTTTTTATTTGTCCAATAAGTATATGATTCAACAATATAGTCCTTTAATTCATCGATACCAGCATTCAACCTTATAGCACTTTTCTTACGGTACATGTTCTTGTTTGCCCAGTAAGAATATAAATCAACAATTAACTTTCCTCCTTTATTCTGAGGATAGTCAGTGTACTTATTCGACTCTTCCCACATATAATCGTTTAAGTCATCCAATAATAGCTCAGCATTATTAATATTTAAGGCTGACTGCGGTAGGTCTCCCCAGCAGTTATTTACCATAACGGCAATTCGTCCATTTTTATCCATTGCAAACCATGTATAAATAGTGCCAAAGTCAGGCGTCCAGTCTTTGTTAAGATCGCTCATATTTTTTCTCGATAAACAATCCAATATTCCAATGATGTTGTTTTATTATGCTAACCCAATCTGTTTAACTACGAAAGAGACATACAAGTCTTTTCTACCAAACTGCCTTAAATAATTTTTAGCTTTAGTTATGCTGTCTTCAACATCAACTCCCTCATAGAACCAATCTGCATAAAACAACTCAAAACTTCCATCCATTTTTTTAACGTAGACATCACCACCTAAAACTAAGACATTATTAGAACGAAAAAGCTGTAAAATTGCATTTGCCTCACCAATTGGCAATGCTTTTTCGTCAATGCCATTGTTTTTTAAACTTTCAGCTGAACGTGAATAAAACTCTAATATTTGTCTCAAAGCTGCCCTTCCTCAATTAACAGTGGTAGATTATGATTTTAGCTCTATTAGTGCGAAATTATAATTTAGTATAACTAGATACAAAACTTTCATGTAAGTCAGTTAGTCATATTTCCTTAGCTGTACAACTACAAGTCTAGATTAACGCCATTCATGATTTCCCGTCATACAATTCCATGAATAGATAGCTGCAAACCTGCCCTTTTCTCGTTACAATACTCGTCATACGATGAGCGCTGTCTATTTGGACAACGCACCTCCTTTTACCTATCCATTATTCGAGAATCTCATGAGCCATAAACCACCTGCTGACTTATTAAAAAACGCCCGACATTGGCGCGAAGATATTAATTTCCGCCAAGATGTGCTGGGCAAGCCGTTTGATTTTGCGACCACGTGGGGTATTTTTTCACCACAAAAGCTTGATGATGGTAGCTTGATGTTGCTCGATTATGTGGATTTTCAAAATGATGATGACTCGATAGATTTGGGCTGTGGCTATGGCGTATTGGGTATGGCAGCAGCGCGTGAATGTCCTAATGGTCAGCATACTTTGATTGATAAAGACTTTATGGCGGTTGAATATGCGCGCCTTAATTGTGAAAAGAATGGTCTGAATAATGTCGATGTGCATTTATCAAACGGCTTTAATCATGTGGCATAAAGCGAAAGACTTTAGCCTTGTGATGTCGAACCTGCCAGCCAAGGTAGGCAAAGAGCAGCATTACCTATATTTCCTTGATGCTCATGCGCGTATGCGTAAAGGTGGACGCTTTTACGTGGTGACGATTAATGGTTTACGTCAATTCATGAAGCGCTCATTTACCGAAGTATTTGGTAATAGCGAAAAGGTCAAACAAGGTAAAACCTATACGATTACCATGGCAACCAAAGATTAAGCCCTAGAATCAGACAAATAAAAAGCACGCTAGATCATGATGATTTAGCGTGCTTTTTTATGGCTAAACTTTGAAGATTACATCTGCCGTTTCAGTAAATACCCACCCAATAGCGCACTGGCAATAATTGGTAATAGCACCATCAGTAGTGGCGAAAAGCCAGTCGCAAGCGAGACAAAACCAACCAAGTCCTGCACGTAACTAAACAGCAAGCCAAATAATAATGCCACGACAATTCGCAAGCCAAGACTATGCGTACGCAAGGAGCCAAAAACGAATGAGCAGGCAACAATCACTAGTGACAAGATAGATAAGGGTGATAATAGCTTTTGCCAAAACGCCAGCTCATGACTTAAAGAGCGCTGACCTTGTTGACGCATAAACTGACGGTGCTCATACAGCTGAGTCAACGATAAATCCTCAGCTTGATGCGTGAGCAAATACACAGACTCAGGGGCAAACGGTAAACTCAATGTGTCTGTGGGCGATATGGCTTGGCTACTCTCAAAGCCTTGATTAATCATCAGCTTGGTCATATTGTTCAGCTGCCACTCATAACGATATTGCTCACTCGGTTTGCTACTGGCAGTATCAAGCGGTTCGCGCCCGATATATTGCCCACCTTCCGCATGGATGGCGGTTTGCAAGTTGCCTTTATTATCCAAATGCCAACGCTTTACCTGACCGATATTGCCTTTTACATCGGCATAATCGATATACAAAATATCGCTGCCATCAGGTTTTGTACTGCCGTCTTTTGTATTCTCAAAGCGTGGCTGCACCGTCCAATAACCACGTACTGAAGTCACCAACGAGCTGTTATCTTCACTATTAATCTCTTTTGCCAATTGATTAGAATGTGGCAATACAAATTGATTGATACTCAGCGCCAATACCACAAAAATCAGAGCAGGTTGTAATACCCAACTGACGATGCGATAGACACTGATTCCAGCAGCGCGCATGACGACCAGCTCGCTGTTATTAGCCAGCAACCCCAAACCAATGACCGCGCCCAATAAGGCACCAGTCGGAATAAATTGCTCTAAAAAATAAGGCGAGCGATAAAAGATATATTTAATCGCCTCACCCATCGTATAGCTATCATCTAGCGAATCAAGCTCTGATAAATAAGAGAATACCAGCTGTAATGCCCACAATCCTATGACCGCGGCGATAATTGCCAGCAATGCATTGAGCTTTACGTAACGACTGAGCACTTTTAGATTGGTCGGTTTTGCAGCCAAATGATTAGTCGCTGGGGATTTTTCAAATAAGGAGCGCATTAAGACTGCCCTCCCTGTGAGCCACTGTTTTGATTATCAGTCACTGTTAAAAGGTCAGTCTCTGGTTTGCGAAAGCGCAATCGATGCTGCACGCGGCTGCCCCAATTCATATAAAGTGCCAATGCCATAAATCCTAAAATCAGCCATGCATACGCCCAAACGCTTACACTTCCTTTGCCGACTGCGTTTTTGAGTGAAATAATACCGAGCGCGCAGCTGACAAACAATAAAATAGAGGGAAACAGGCGTAACCAGCGGCCTTGACGTGGACGTACTTGCGCCAGTGGCACTGCCAGCATCGGCGCGATAATCATCAGCCAAGGTAGCGATAAACGATAACCAAGCTCGCCTTGCGCCGCACGCATGGCATTGTTACTGCCCACTTGCGCACTGCCCGTTGCAGCTTGCCATAACGGTCCAATCGCTTGGGTCTCGATATTGTCTTCGGTGATGACTTCTTTTGACGACTCCGTCAAGGTAATACGATAACGATCAAAGCCTACTTGATTGTATTTTAGACTGCCCGCGCCGACTTCATAACGGCGACCTTGGAATAAATCCAATTGCGTCACGCCACTATTGCCCGTGTCTACTTGCTCAGCACGTTTGGCAAGCGTAATGGTGTCTTTGCTAATATTGGTACTATTTGCAAGCGCATTTGGCAGCTCTGGAATATTGAGTTGCTCGGCTGTTTCGGGGTCTATATTATTTTCGACATCCATGGCACTATTTTTAGCCAGTATTAGCTTTTAACCGCACTGCCCTTTTTTTCAGGCTCAGACTGAATCAATATCACATCTTGCAATTGTTTTTTATCATCGCTCAAACTGCCCACATACAGATGATAATTGCCACTACTGATAAACTGATTGGGGCGAATCAAATCAAAGGCACTGGTTAAGGCTTGCTGCTGCCAAACACTCTCAGATGAGCGCACACCCCATGGCTTACCAACGATGGATAATGCAGCCTCACCAACGAACAATGCCAATATCAATGGTGTCATCAAGCGCCCAAGCCGACCACGTGACACGCCACTGGCATTAATCACCGCCATTTCTTGATCAACGTAAAGTCGACCGAATACCAGCATCAAGGCAATAAAAAATGCCAATGGCAAGATTAGCTCTAAAAAATACGGCAAATTATAACCAATGATGGTAAACAGTAAACTGATATCTAAATTACCTTCGGCTGCAATACCGAAATAACGTATCAAACGACCGCCGAGCATCATCACCACTAAAAACCCCAATACCAAAGCGGTCGTTGAGGCAACTTGTTGGGTCATATAGCGGCGTAATATCACAATAGGCACTCTTAATGGGTTGGTATGCGCGCAATTTGTCGCATGATTATGGACAGGCTATGGACAGATGCAAACATGACAGATGCCTATTATCGACAGAGTGTTACTCAAGCAGACAGGTAAACAGGCACAAAAACAGATATTAAAAAACCGTATCTATACTCAGGCTGATATAAAACAAACACAGCGAGACTGGGATAATTTTTTTGTCGCATCGAGCTGCGCAGGCACAGCAAGCAAGAAAAATTTGTGTCAGTCTCACGTCATCATGTTGTGTATCCATTTTATTTAGTATCTACTATATAGTCAGCCACACCTGATAAATACTGGCGATAAATATAACGGCTAATCGTAGCATATTTTGGTCAAAAATGGCTGTGAAATGTGTTTGAAAACATTGCGTCTCTCTTGCTGCTGCCGTTGCCAGATCGACTGATGGCTAATACAACGAAGGGAATATGAAACATAAAACCACTATAGGCCAAGTAGGTTTCTTCTATTGCGTTTGTGTTTTATTTACTTTAGAAAGGTTTGTTTGTCATTCGTATCATTGAACTTGCACCCGTGATATTAATTGCTAGACTAAGAATATTCGAATTTCTATTCATATCATTCAAAACTAGATTGCTTAAAACCATATCATTTAAACCCATATTACTAAAAACCATATCGCTTAAAACAATAGTCACTTAAAACAATGTCACTCAACGGAGAATCCTACTGATGAATAAGCCTATGTCTACACCCTCTACCCTACTGCAACTCGCTGGCGGGGAATTTGATGCGCTTGATTGGTCAAATTGCGCCCTTGTTCTGATCGACTATCAAAACGAATACGTCAATGGCGCGATGCCGTTGGGACAAGCAGGTACTGATGCCATCAAAAATGCACGGCTATTACTTGACAAAGCGCGCGATCAAAACATCCCTATCTTTCATATCGCACATCACGGTGAAGAAAATGGCAATGTGTTTGATCCTCTATCTTCCAACGTCGAGATTGTCGAGCAATTACAGCCGCAGGATGGCGAAACAGTGATTGTCAAAAAACATCCCAACGCCTTTTATGATACCCAGCTTCAAGCGCTTATTTCAAAAACGCAAAAGCAGCAGATTATTTTTGCGGGTTTTATGAGTCACATGTGTGTCAGCTCAACCGCCCGCGCCGCATTCGACTTAGGCTTCGATAGTTTTGTGTGCCATGATGCCTGTGCCACTCGCGATCTTCCAAGTGCGTCAAAAGAAACGATAAGCGCTGAGGTCATGCACGATACAGCTATGGCAGCGTTGCAAGACAGATTTGCCGCCCTAGTATCGACCGATACGTTGGTTAACAGCTGATTGCCTAGCGCCCTTTCAATGCCTTTATTTTCATGCCTTTATTTTAATACTTCAATTTAGACGATAGCGTAAGCTGGCATAGCAAAGTTGTTTGAACATATTACCTAAGCCTTGCTCGCTGCGCACTTGTCTCGCAATATGCTACACTGTTGCGATGGCTAGAGAGCCAAACGTTTTGGCAGGTATAACCAATTAAATAAAACCTGTAGTTTCCTCACTTGAATTTTTCATAACGCTAATAAGGATAATTATATGAATATCAAATTAACCCAAACCTTACCAAAAACCCATACGCAAAAAATCCTCAAAAAAGAAGCCAAAAGCAAAGATGCAGCCTGTCTCGTTGTCTTAATCGATGATAAGAAAAACATCTTGGCTGAGTCAGTATTGAGCGATTACCAAACGCGCATTGAGCAATTGATTGATGTGTCACATTTCAATGGTAGTGCTTGTGAAACAGTAGAAGATTATGCCTTAGCAGGCGATAAGAAGACCACTAAGCAAAATCCCGTACAGCTATTATTAGTCGGTGTGGGTAGCGTTGATAAGCTAAGCCATAGTGTACTGCAAAAAATTGCCAAAACTATTTATCAAAGCACACAAAAACGTGTGGACTCTATCACTGTTGCGTTGGGTGACGCTTTAGAAGAAACTCAATTCAACCAGTTTGCCCTGAACTTATTGGCCGCGACTTATCGTTTTGATAAATACAAATCTGAGCAAAAAACACCTGTATTGACAGATATTTACTTACTTGCTGACCCATCATTGCAAGCGTCACTAACCTTTGCGCAAGCGGTCTTTACTGGCCAGAGCCTGACTCGTGATGTTGCAAACGAACCAGGTAACATCTGTTTCCCAGCTTATATGGCAGAGCAAGCACAAGAGCTGGCAAAAACTTATCCTGATCTTTTAAAAGTCACCGTATTAGGCGAAGATGAGATGTCAGCGCTGGGTATGAATTGCTTTTTGGCCGTGGCGCAAGGCTCTACCAAAGAAGGCAAGCTTGTCCTGATGGAATATCAAGGTAAGTCAGCATTTAGTGCCAACGCTAATAACGCCACTAACAGCGCAAAAGTAACAGGTGGTCTAAAAGCACTGGCTGACAAGCTACCCAATAAAAAAGCAGCCAAGAAAGCTGATAAAAATAGCGATGATGCTGCCCAAATAGCAAACGATGATGCCCCTATCGTCTTAGTCGGCAAAGGCGTAACTTTTGACTCAGGCGGTATCTCAATCAAACCCGGCGCGGCGATGGATGAGATGAAGTTTGACATGGGTGGTTCAGCCTCAGTACTAGGCACGATTAAAGCCTTGTGTGAAGCGCGTCTACCGATCAACGTCGTTGGTGCTCTCGCTTGTGCTGAAAACATGCCATCAGGGGATGCCACGCGCCCAGGTGATATCGTCAAAGCCATGAACGGCAAATCAGTTGAAATCTTAAACACAGATGCCGAAGGTCGCTTGGTATTGGCAGACACGTTATGCTACGTGCAGCGCTATCAACCCAAAAGCCATCATTGATGTTGCCACATTGACTGGTGCTTGTGTGGTTGCGTTGGGTCATGTACGTTCAGCGGTCTTTAGTAATGATGAAGATGTATTGTTCGATCTTAGAAAACGCTAGCAATCTATCCGGTGATCTCATTTGGCACATGCCAATGGATGACGAGTATCAAGCACAGCTTGACTCGCCTATCGCTGATATGCAAAACATCGGTGGTAAAGGTGCAGGTGCTGTCACCGCTGCATGTTTCTTGTCGCGCTTCGTCGAAGAAGGTCAAGCATGGGCGCATTTAGACATCGCTGGCACGGCATGGAACTCAGGGACAGACAAAGCAGCAACGGGTCGTCCTGTCCCTCTATTTATGCAATACTTAAAAAACAGCGCGGATATGATCTAATCCATTTATGACTATTATTTTATGAAAGCCATTTTATGAATATCAGTTTTTATGTGTTAAGTGAGAGTAAAGCCCAAGATTTCTTGGGCTTTATTTGTCAGTTGACCCAAACCGCACTCAATAAGAGCACTCAGTCGGTGCTGATTCTTATCGACGATGAGAAACTGCTGTCGACGCTCGATGAGGCACTATGGGCAGTCGACGCCGTCAGCTTTATACCGCATCAACGCCTTTTGGAGGTTGATACTGTAGGTTCTGATAATAAAGGCACTGACACTGACACTGACACTGACATTGCCAATCACTCTATCGACAGTAAATCTTTAGCGCCTGTTTTGCTGGGTCACTATATGCCAGCTGATTTTAAAGGTATCGTACTTAATACCACAGACCATCCTGTCAATACCTTTATGGCTGCCACCAACAATGCGCATCCCACTCGCGTACTGGAGCTGATAAAACCCGATCCTAGCAGTGTGCAAGAAGGCCGTCAAAAGTATAAAAGCTATCAACAATTGGGCTATGAGTTAACTTACTTTAAACTCTAATATCTAAACCTATGCAAGTGTGGGTTAAAGGTAGGCGCTTATCTGAAAAAATGCTACCATCCTTCGATTAATTTTCTAGTATTAGGGCGTGTTTGACATTCATAAATAGTCGCTGTCAGTGCCATGATTGAATATCAAACACGCCCTAGTATAAATTTCTGATTGATTAACTGATTCGAGGGTGTATAGATGCGTTCATTGATTGCGATGTACCAGCGTATAGGGCTGGTGCCGCTGATTATTATTGGCCTGATATTGGGAGTGTTCATTGGTTCGTTAGCACCAAACGTCGGTATTGCCCTAGGATTGTTGGGGACGTTGTTTGTTGGCGCGCTAAAGGCAGTTGCACCGATTTTGGTCTTTATTTTGGTCATGGCAGCCATTAGCCAACACCGCAGTGGCAGTGAAGTTTATGTCAAACCAGTGCTTATTATGTACATGTTCGGTACTTTTTTGGCAGCCCTGACCGCTGTCGGCGCAAGCTTTTTGTTTCCGACGGAACTGGTTTTGGTAAATGCCACGATTGAGCAAGTACCACCAGCAGGTCTAAAAGAAGTATTGACCAACCTGCTCATGAATTTGGTCGCAAACCCTGTCAATGCCCTTGCCGAAGCCAATTATATTGGGATTTTGGCGTGGGCAATCATCATCGGTTTTGCACTGCGTCAAGCCAGCGATAGCGCGCGTGCCGTGGTCAGCGATTTTTCTGATGCCATCTCACAAGTGGTCAAATGGATCATTGCGCTCGCGCCTTTTGGTATCTTGGGCTTGGTCGCTAATACAGTCGCTGAGACAGGCTTTGCCGCTTTGGCTGGTTATGCGCGTATTTTGCTGGTACTGGTCGGTTGTATGCTCTTCATTGCCTTGGTTGCAAACCCCTTGATCGTACTTATCAAGACAGGCAAAAACCCTTATCCACTGGTGTTTACTTGCTTACGTGAGTCAGGGATTACCGCGTTCTTTACTCGCAGCTCAGCGGCTAATATTCCGGTCAACATGAACCTCGCTCGCAAACTGGGCTTACATGAAGACACGTATTCGGTAACGATTCCACTCGGTGCGACGATTAATATGGCAGGCGCGGCAATTACCATTAACGTGTTGACGCTGGCAGCAGCACACACATTGGGTATCGAAGTGACGTTTGCTTCCGCGCTTTTATTGAGCTTGGTGGCGACCATCAGTGCTTGCGGCGCGTCTGGTGTTGCTGGTGGTTCTTTGCTTCTGATTCCATTGGCGGCTAGCCTATTTAGTATCCCAAACGACATTGCCATGCAAGTGGTCGCGATTGGCTTTATCATTGGAGTGATACAAGACTCAGCAGAAACAGCGTTGAACTCATCAACTGATGTGCTGTTTACCGCTGCCGCTGATCCTACGTATTCGCGTTAACCGTTAAAATCTCCACAAACAAAAAAGGGCTAATAAGCCCTTTTTTATGGTTTACACTTTACTATAGCCAGTTCAAAATAAAAGCGTGACGCAAAAAATCGTAATACTGGCATAAATTTTTCTCGCTTGCTGTGCCGTTGCAGACAGAGGCTTCGGAAAACTTATACCAGCAGTACTATATTCTTTTAAATGGCATCGCTCATATTGATGTCACGACTTCAAATTATCGGCATTCACTTCAATCACAGGTGTCTGCATATCTAGCTGACGTTTGAGTCGGCGTAATTGTTCAAGCTCATCCAGTAGCTCAAGTATCAAACCAATGGCAGGAACGCTGGCTTCAAAGTCACGGCTAAGACGTGAAGCACGGCGCACAGTCGTCAATTGATAACCCGTAAATTGCTCATGCTCTGGCACGTCATACTCAATGATATTTTCTTCAATCAACTCGATAACCCATTGGCGATTTTGGCCGCAAGCGGATACCAGCTCATCTAAGCTCATGATAATGTCGGTAAATTCAGGCGAGTGTTTCATAGCGATTGTCCTCGTTTGCACGTTATTTCATCGTTATCGTATGGTCTTCATCTCTATCACAATGGTTTTGGCTGTTATTAGCTGTTATTAGCTGTTGTTAACGGTTATCAGCGATTGATGCTAGTATCAGAAAAAGCTTGTTTGAGCTGCTCGTAAGCCTGCGTTGCTGCCTCAGTACTGATATCAGGATTGACGATGTTTAATGTTAAATATAAGTCACCCGCTTGTTTGGCAGGGATGCCTTTGCCTTTTAAGCGTAAGTTGTTGCCAGACTTGCTGTTTTTAGGGATCGTCACCGCTAGTGTGCCGGCTGGTGTGCTGACATTGATTTTTTCACCCAATGCTGCTTCCCATGGGGCTATATTGACGGTTTGATAGACATCAGCACCATCGATACGAATATTGTCTGCGTGACGGATTTTAACTTTTAAGAATAAATCACCATTTTTGCCACTACCATTACCCGCCGCGCCCTGTCCTGCTAGGCGGATTTGTTTACCATCAGTGATGCCTTTAGGAATTTTAATTTTAAGCGTTTTGTTGTCGTACTCCACGCTACCGTTAGGCTGGCGCACTGGAACATTCAGCTTAATACTATAATCATCACCGTTATAAACCGAGGCTAAATCAACCGTAATCTCTGCATGCTGATCTTGCCCTTTGCTATCTTGCGACCCAAAACCACCGCCAAACTGATCAAAGCCACCACGTTGCGACTGGCCACTTGCCTGCCCATTAGTCGAGCCACGTGCACCGCGGCCAAATGCCGAAAAAATATCATCGAAGCGAAAACCACCATCGCCATAGGCTTCGCCATCACCGAACTGATCTTTAATATCTTCCCAGCGGTAGCCACCTTGCCCACCACTTGCAGATTGACCACCAAAACCGCTACCTTGACCAGCAAAGGGATTGTCTAGCATGGCGTCATATTCCGCCCGTTTGTCTTTATCTCTGATGGTCTCGTAAGCGTTATTGATCTCTGCAATCTTGTTATCAGCGTCTGGGTCATCGCTGACGTCAGGGTGGTATTGACGGACGAGTTTACGGTACTTTTTTTTGATATCGGCGTCTGAGGCGTCTTTTTTGACCCCTAAAATGTCATAGTAGTTTTTCTCTGCCATGTTGTTTTTCCTCAAAATAAAAGCATGTTGATGTTACTGATATGCCAATTATGAACGATATGGTATGGAGTTTTTTTGACTGTGACATAACAGGTTGTGACTGTACTCTACTGACAATAATAGCAATAAAAAAAGCAAAGACAGTGATATAAATATTACTAATGATAATCTCGACCACAAGGGCTGTAAAATGAAGCGGTAAAAAATAATTTGACCTTGAGAGTTTTTTTACATAGCTGTAAGAATATGACAAGCTCCTCGCTGTAAAATACCCATATTATTCATACTCATAGGGAGCATGGATAGCATAGGCAAGCGTATCTGTCTATTCCATTAATCGTCAACAGGTATTAAATGTCTTATTTTATCAAGTCCTTGGTTGTCACCTTATCACTATTGCTAAGCACCACTGTTTTTGCTGGAAATACCAGCTATTATGGCAGTAAATTCCACGGTAAACGCACGGCGAGTGGTAGTATTTTTAATATGAATTCTTTAACCGCGGCGCATCGCACGTTACCGTTTGGTACAAAGGTACAAGTGACGAACCAAAAGACAGCAGAGAGCGTAATCGTTAAAATTACCGATAGAGGCCCCTTCATTCGAGGCCGTATTCTTGATCTATCGAAAGGCGCTGCTGGTAAAATAAACTGTCAGCTTTGTACGACCACAATGAAAGTATTGTCTTATGGTGATGGTAAATACCGTAAGGAATGATGTCATAGATGTAAAAAAAGGGAGGGCTAACGCTCTCCCTTTTTTGTGACTGCTTCTATAAACCAAAGATAGCTCAAAAAACAATCAAAACCTGCGATTTAAAATATGCTACGCAAACCCCGCTTCCATTTCCTCTAACGTCGTCATCGATTGCAGTAACGCTTCTTCATTCTCGCTATGCTGCTGCTGTAATGCCGTCTGCTCATTCAGTAGGACAAGCAGATCAGATTTACGACTTTCTTCGTACAGATCCGTATCAGCGAGCTTTTCCTCAAGTGCCGTCAGTTTCTCAGCAATCTTAGCCAAGGTTTTTTCTGTATTCTCGATATCACGGCGAACGGGTGCGGTTAATTTGCGTTGTTCTGCCGCCTGTTTACGCTGCTCTTCTTTGCTCAGAGCAGGCTCAGTGGCTTTTTTTTTCGATGATGCCGTAGACGCTTGATTGCTCGGCTGAGTATCAGTTGTTTCACGTGAAACAAACTTCTTACTCTCTTTTTTACTTTTTTTCTTACTGGTATTTTTATCTGTGCGAATTCTCTTGTTTACGCTTTTCTGCCAGCCACTTACCATAGTCGCTGATGTCACCATCGAACTCATCGATTTGACCATCATGTACCAAAAACAGCTCATCACAGACGTTGGCAATCAGCTCACGATCATGCGATACCAGTACCACTGCCCCTTCAAACCCTTGCAAGGCGATGGTCAACGCTTGGCGCATTTGTAAGTCTAAATGGTTGGTTGGCTCATCGAGTACAAGGACGTTCGGACGTTGCCAAACAATCAAAGCTAACGTCAAGCGCGCACGTTCGCCACCAGAGAATAGCTCACTGATGGTATCGATACGGTCGCCACGAAAGTCAAAGCTACCTAAGAAAGAACGTAGCATCGCATCAGAAGTTTTGCCTGCTAGGCGACGTAACATCTCTATCGGGGTTGCCTTAGGATCAAGGATATCCATTTGATGCTGGTTGAAATAGCCCAGCTTTAGCGTATCAGAGACATCGATACGCTCCCTGTTAATACACCAAGCTCACCGACCAAGGCTTTAATCAAGCGTCGATTTACCAGCGCCATTCATCCCTAGTCAGCCCGATACGAGTATCAGGGGTCACTTGCACATTGGCATTATAAAGTAGTGGTGTGTCGCTATAGCCAATATCTGCATCGGTCAGCTCAATCAGCGGCGAGCTCATGTTTGCTGGCTCATAAAAGCGGAACGAAAACGGATTGTCTGCCATCATCGGTGACAGCTCAGCCATACGCTCAAGCTGCTTGATACGGCTCTGCGCTTGCTTTGGCCTTACTGGCCTTTGGCGCGGAAACGACGAATAAAGTCATCCAAATGTGCCTTAGTCGCTTCTTGCTTCTCAAACGCTTGCTGCTGCTGCGCCATACGCTCATGACGGGTGCGAATAAACTGCTGATAGTTACCGGTATAAAGGGTGATTTTTTGCTGCTCAACGTGCAAGATATGACCAACCGTATTGTCCAAGAACGTTTGGTCATGCGAGATAACGATGACCAGACCGGTAAAAGCATTAATCCACGTCTCAAGCCACAAGATAGCATCCAAATCCAAATGGTTGGTTGGCTCATCGAGTAGCATCAAATCTGCACGGCTCATCAAGGTTTTGGCAAGGTTTAAGCGCATGCGCCAGCCACCCGAAAACCCTTCTACTGGCAGCTCATGCTGGTTGGTATTAAAACCAAGACCCGCCATGATTTGTGCGGCTTTGGTCGGTGTACGATAGCCATCAATTTCATCAAACTGCTGATGCAACACCCCAATCTGCTCATCGCTGACGCTGCTCAGATCATTCAAAGTGGCATTAATCTCGTACCACTGCTCATCACCGCTCAGTACATAATCAATCGCCGTCTGTGTGGTCGCGCCAACTTCCTGCGCCATATGCGCCACATGCCAGCTATCAGGGATACTCACTTCACCTTTATCAAGCGTCACCTCGGTGTCGCCGGTACCCATTCGTGTCAATAATAAGGCAAACAAGGTCGATTTGCCGGTCCCGTTATTGCCCGTTAAGCCAACTTTGTGGCCCGGATGTAGCTGGAAGCTTGCCCCTGCAAACAACTCACGACCATCACGGCGAACACCAACGTCTTTAAATTCGATCATATAATTTCTTCATCTCAGCGGTAATATAAAACTTAAGGCAATAGGAAAAACACTTATCTGGCGTGTTTACTGGCGGCTATTATTTCAAACGCCTAACCGATAGGCAAACAATTAAATAAGTATTTTAAATTCAAACCTTTATACTGCTAATAACTCCCTTGTATTAACAAACAACAAAGGGCATATATAAGTACGTTATAATAGTAAATGCGGCTATCGCCCTTGACAACTTAATCGTTAGCCCAACTATGTTATACTAACAAAACACTATTGACATCAGGCAGTTAAGTGCTGATATTATCAGTTTAGGACTACTTGCTATGCCGCCTACACCACAGTTGTGACCCAAAACCACCGCCTACTTTGCATAAATAATAGTGCAGTTGCCTGTGGGTTATGAGCAGCAGCCATTAGAAGCTACTAGCAGTTCATCCTAGCCTGTATCAATAGACGACCTCGCATACGTAAAAAATAATAACATCTGATTTTAGCAATTGAGGTAGATATGAACCAACCAGCCAACCAATTTAATCCAAGCTCAAGCCAACCTGTCGATCCAACCGTTTTGAACCTGACTGACAGTGCAGCACAAAAAGTACGTCGCCTGCGTGAAGAAGAAGGTGATAGCAACCTTATGCTCCGCGTCTATGTCACTGGCGGCGGCTGTTCAGGCTTTTCTTATGGCTTTAACTTCGCCAATGAGCTCAATGAAGATGATGCCAACTTCGATAATAACGATGTGACCTTGGTCGTTGACTCGTTAAGCTATCAATATCTGCAAGGCTCTACCGTTGATTATACCGAAGGCTTAGAGGGTGCACGCTTTATTGTGACCAACCCTAATGCCACGACCACGTGTGGCTGCGGCTCGTCATTCTCGATCTAAATACTCGCTTTGGTATCGCTCAATATCCAATGATTATGCAAAAAGATTGTTTTGCTATAGCACTTATCCGATTGGTAGGTGCTTTTTATTTCAGATATTTCTGTAAAAACCTGGTGCATTGGCTATTGATAAAATAGAGTTGTCCTCCATAAAAGCTTCCAAGAGAATAAGCATAAATGAGCAATAAAAATCACGTTTATCTTAGAGTTTTACTGTGGTTTTATGGCTATATTTTCTGCCAAACAGGGTAGAACTTACCTCAAGTGAAGCTTACTGTATTTGTAATCGCACGTGGTTTTTACAGTGCCTTTGGGCTAAACTGACGGCATTAGAATCTAAATGTACCTCTTTTATCGATCTAACGCCATTGATGGTCTTTTAATCCATTATAACCAATAACAACAGATGACTCCTTATGAGTAATTTTGCGAGTAGCTTTGTCGATTTTGATATTCCAAACTGGTTTGCCAGCGAGCATTTAGCAGGCATGCTACGCGGTATCGAAAAAGAAGGACTGCGCGTTAAGCCTGATGGTTATTTGGCACAAACGCCCCATCCTGCCAAACTTGGCTCAAAACTCACCCATCCCTTTATTACAACCGATTATTCAGAAAGCTTGCTTGAGCTCATTACCGATCCCAAGTCCTCACCAAAAGAGACGCTGAACATGCTGCGTCAGCTGCATCTGTTGGTGTATCAAGGTATGCCTGAAGGTGAGCTGATGTGGCCGCTATCGATGCCCTGTATGCTGTCATCTAATGATGAAGATATTCCATTGGCAGATTATGGCAGCTCTAATACCGGTAAGCTGAAAACTTTGTACCGTAGTGGGCTTGGTATTCGTTATGGTCGCCGCATGCAGACCATTGCAGGTTTACATTACAACTTATCTTTTGGTGATGACTTATTTGACAGCATGGCAAGCACAAACGCCTACCGCACAAGCCAAACGTTAACAGAATTTAAAAACGAGAAGTATTTGGGTCTGATTCGTAACTTTAAGCGTCTGACCAGTCTTGGTCTTGTATCTTACTGGGCGCCAGTCCAAGTGTTTGTCCTTGCTTTGTTGCAGGGCGTGAGCACGATCTTAGAGCTGCTCAATGATTCAACCTATTACAAACCGACTGCCACCAGTCTACGTATGGGCAAGCTTGGCTATACCAATAGTGTGCAAGAGCATCTTGATATCCGCTATAACTATCTGCCAGAGTATGTCGATGGCCTGCGCCGTGCGATTCAAACCCCGCATGAAAGCTTTGAGAAGCTTGGCTTAGATGATGCAGATGGCAATCCTATTCAAATCAACAATCATATTCTACAAATAGAAAATGAATACTACAGCCCTATTCGCCCTAAACAAATCGCGATGAGTGGCGAGACGCCAACCGAAGCGCTTGAGCGTCGTGGTATCGCTTATGTCGAGTTTCGTGCCATCGATCTTGACCCTTATAGCGATGTTGGTATTCGTCTCTCTAGTGCCTGTTTCTTAGAAGTCATGGCGCTGTACTGTCTGCTGAGCGACTCACCCGAACCTCCTACCTGATGAAGAAGAAGCGCTGGCCATCAATCTTGAGCGCGTGGTCAACGAAGGTCGCCGTGAAGGCTTGCACATCATAAATAATGGTGAGGAGCAATCACTCGAAAGCTGGATGCTGATGCATTTAGAGCGTATGCAGCCACTTGCTGCATTGCTGGATGCTCATTATGGCGGCAACGATTACCGAGCGGCGGTTGCTTTGATGCAAGGCAAAGCGGGACATTCTGAATCGACCATCTCAGCACAAGTAAACTCAGATAGTAAGCGTTTGGGCAGCCTATGGCAGCTTGGCTTTACCTTGGCGCAGCAGCATCGCAAGTCTTTATTGCAACAGACGTTGAGTCCAAATACCCAAGCTCAGTATGAAGTATTGGCAGAAAAATCGATACTACAGCAGGCTGATATCGAAAAAGCAGAAACGGCCGATTTCATGGAATTCTTGCAACAGTATCGCTAAACTTTGACTATCTAGCATTTATAAATAACTACTTTATAAGAGTAATGGCCCTATGCTACAGCTGACCACTTACCGTAATTTGCAAATATTTCTAGTACTCATGACCGTGATAGGTATGAGTTTTGCGCTGTTTTATTTGCAGCGCCATTTAGGCCTTACGCCCTGTCCACTTTGTATTTTTCAGCGTATTGGCTTAATGATAATGGGCGGTTTTGCTCTGATAGCGGCGCTGTTTAACCCAAAGCCTATGGCGGTAAGGTTACTGCTGTGGCTTGGTAGCTTAGCTGGTATTGGTTGGGCCACTGCGGTGGCAGCGCGTCATGTGTGGCTACAGCACTTGCCTGCCGATCAAGTACCTTCTTGTGGTCCAGGGTTGGACTATTGGCTAGATACGCTTCCTATGTTACAGGTGTTCAAAGAAGTTTTTGCAGGTTCTGGTGAGTGTGCTACTGTCGATTGGACGTTTATGGGTCTAAGTATTCCTGAGCAATCTTTGATTTTATTCAGTGTACTGCTGGTGGTACATGCTTTGATATTATGGCGCATCGTGCGACCTATCACTCAAAAAAATCTTGCTTAGTCGCTGGCTATCATAGCTGTTATTTTTCATTTTATCTGTCTCTAAACAGGTATGAGTGTCCATCACCTCATACCTGTTTAGATCTATGCTACTGTCAAACACTTCTGATCACCTTTAGTAATCGTCCAGTCCATCGCCACTCAAACATCAATGTTTATCTGTTAGATATAGCACCCATAACAAAAAGTCCACAGAGATATTCTAAACCTTTGATATCTTGACACAGTTTATTTGATTTTTTATTGGCCGATAGGATCTTGGCATCACTCACTGATGACCGCCAATAAGCTACAGGTTATTGACACTATACCCTCGCCCAAAAACTTCAAACAAGGCAATTATGATTGCCATCTTTTATTTTTTAGAATGATTCTCTTTCGCTTTTGACAATCGTAACAAGTTGCCGATACTATAGGCATTCTTTAGCAGCACGATTTGATAATTTGTTATTTGAGGTGACTATGACATCTTTTGCACCTGCTTGCGCTCCTACATCTACTGTTGTCAGACGCTTTAGTCGCTATTTACTAATGGTGCCGCTGTGTGTGCTACTGATTAGTTGTGACAGCGCCTCATCCAATGATAATAAAGAGGTACGTACTGATGAGGTCGCACCTGCTGACGCTCTGCCAGATGCTGATTTGCAAAATCTTGCAGGAAACTTCCAAGACAATAGTGGCCTTCAATCAAACCCTGATAGTGAGCTTGATATCATAGCAGAAGGGCAATCACTCATTGCCGCAGCTCAATCAACCAATGACTTACATACGCGCCAATCGCTGTTAAACTCAGAATCGCCTAGTAGTAGCACACTACAAGCCACTTTGATGGGCGATTATGGTGGTATGGTGCCTTGTAAATTTTGTGCCAATATTGATGTCACCTTAAATTTATTTGCTGACGGCTCGGTACTAAAAACCAATATCTATAATCAGCCTGAAAAACCGCAAGCACCACTGGTAGAATCTGGCATTTATCGCCAAGACAACAACACCATCACGATTGTCTATGAGGCAAAAAATATTGAAACGTATCATATCCAAGACAATCATCTTATCTTGATGGATGAACACAAAAACCCCAATAATGACTATATCTTGGCGCGCAAATAAGTAAGCACACCAATGATTAGACGCGCCTCCAACTTTATTGATTGCAAAATACTGAGCAAGTGAATTTATAAACACTTTTGCTAAAATTCAATAATCTAAGCCTGATGAATTTGCGAAAAAACGCCTCCTTGTTGGGCGTTTTTTATTGGTTATCTAACAGTGTTTACTTTACAATAAACGCCCATAGCCAAAACATTTATAAATGGGTACGGTGTTAACCTTGCTTGCTGTACAACGGTACTATTTGCACTCGGTTATTTTATACCCGCTTTAAACTGCCTCGACTATACTTTGGTAATTATTGGCTTTTTTTGAGACACACCCTAATGAGCAGCCGTGTAATGCCGCTGGCTTTACGGATAACTCTGCATTTTTATTCTTTTAATTGAAGCTCGTACGGAACGTCTATGCATATTCATATTCTTGGTATTTGTGGTACTTTTATGGGCTCGCTGGCATTACTGGCGCGGGCGCTTGGGCATACGGTCACAGGTTCCGATGCAAATGTTTATCCACCCATGTCCACCCAACTTGAGAATGCAGGTGTCACTATCGAAGAAGGTTATCTGGTAGCGCATTTGCAGCCAGCACCAGATTTGGTCGTCGTTGGCAATGCGATGAAGCGCGGCATGGATGTCATCGAATACATGCTAGACACCGATTTACGCTATACCTCAGGGCCACAGTTTCTGTCTGAGCAAGTCCTACAATCGCGTCATGTCATAGCCGTAGCCGGTACCCACGGTAAAACGACGACGACAACCATGCTGGCTTGGATACTGCATTACGCTGGTATCGATACAGGATTTTTGATTGGTGGCGTACCATTGGTTGATACTACTGATGAGCATCTTCAGCAAGTCTTTGCACACAGCAGTTATTTGGGCGCAGAAAAAAATAGTGCGAACGGTTCAACGTCTGGTTATTTTGTCATTGAAGCGGATGAGTACGACTCTGCATTTTTTGATAAACGCTCAAAGTTCGTTCATTACCGTCCGCGTACTGCTATTTTAAATAACCTCGAATTCGATCACGCTGATATTTTTGCAGATCTCGACGCGATTCAGACCCAGTTTCATCACATGGTACGTATGATTCCCAGTACGGGCAAAATCATCATGCCAGCCGCGACCATCAGTTTAGAAGATACATTGGCAAAAGGGGTTTGGACGCCCATTTGGCGGACAGCCGTTGTCGATTCTGCTCTGACCAACGCTAGCCCACAGGATAAAAACCTAACCAATCCTAGCGACTGGCAGGCTGAACTTATCAGTCAAGATGGCGGTCAGTTCAAAGTCGTGTTTGCTGATAAAGAGGAATCGGCAGTTGTAGATTGGTCGATGAGTGGCATTCATAACGTCAATAATGCCCTGGTTGCGGTAGCGGCAGCTTATAATGTTGGGGTCAGTGTCGCTACGGCTTGTGCAGCGCTATCAGCTTTCGCTGGTATCAAACGTCGAATGGAGCTGATCGGTAATGTGCATGATATTTTAGTGTTTGATGATTTTGCTCATCATCCGACTGCCATTATGACGACTCTAGATGGTGCCAAAAAGAAACTGGCGGGCAGACGCATTTGGGCGATCATTGAACCACGTAGTAATACCATGAAAATGGGCATTCACCAAGATAGCCTAGCTGAGTCTGCTGCCCTTGCAGATTATACGCTGTGGTATGAGCCTGCTGGTCTAGAATGGGGTCTAAAAGACGTCATCGAACAGGCCAATGCCGCAAATAGTAACATCGGTAACCAACAAGTCATGTCTAGTGTCGATGCGATTATCGAGCATATCTGCACACAGGCACATGCAGGTGATGCCATTGTGATTATGTCTAATGGGGGCTTTGAAGGTATTCATCAGCGCCTATTAGTAGCACTGCAGCGTAATACCAGTGATCCTCAATAAAAACGGATCTAAACCATCTTTTCAATGAGAGTGTAACTTCGCTATTGTAGATGAGAGCGTGGCTTTGTGATAGACAAGCCACGCTTTTTTGTATTCAGATGTCTGTCATGAGTTTCAATATATCTGTCATTAATCTCAGACCGATATAAACACAAATAACTTATTACACTAGTGGCTTTGTAACTGTTGCTACCTTTGTAACCTTTCATTTACTTATCCTACCTGCATATTAGCAAATCGATGGTTTTTCTCACATAGCTCATACACTGGTAACATTTTGCGCTTACCTTTACTCCTATGCAGTGCATACAATGTATTTATCAAAATTAGCAAATTATTATAAATGATAATAAGATTAGGAGAATAAAATGAGCTTTATTTGGATGATTATCGTAGGTCTAGTCGCTGGTTTATTGGCACGTGCTATCAAGCCCGGCAGTGACCCTATGGGCTGGATCATGACCATTGTGTTGGGTATTGTCGGTGCTTTGGTTGGTGGCTTTATCGCTGGACTCATCGGTATCGATGCTGACGGTGGCTTTACTGGTTTGATATTCTCAGTCATTGGTGCCATCATATTGCTCTTCTTATATGAGATGATCGTGAGCAAACGTCGCGTATAATTCTTGCGATGCCTTAGCTAACTGATAACAGAAAGCCTTGCGAATAGCAGGGCTTTTTTTATGGTTCTGCTAAAATTCGCAATCTCCGTTTTTTTGAATCATAAAGCGTGATATAGAGGAGAAAGTATTGATAAGCATTACTTTTGTCCCCATTTATCTTATAATATCAACCCTATTTTGTCCTTATCATTGAGGTGAGCGTTATGGCATTACTCCCTATCCTAAATTATCCAGACCCGCGTTTGCGCACCCTTGCAAAGCCTGTCAAGGAAGTGACTGCTGAAATCAAAACCTTAATCGCTGATATGATTGAGACCATGTATGATGCCCAAGGTATTGGTCTGGCTGCTAGCCAAGTTGATCAACACATTCAACTCATCGTCATGGATTTATCTGAAGATAAAAACAACCCTCGGGTGTTTATTAATCCAAAGGTAACGCCACTGGTAGAAGAAAAACAACCATACGAAGAAGGTTGTTTGTCAGTACCTGATGTCTATGATAAGGTTGAGCGTCCTAATAAAGTACGTATTGAAGCCTTGGATGAGAATGGTGAAAAAATCGATGAGGAAGTAGAAGGCTTACTGGCAGTGTGCATTCAACACGAAATGGATCACTTAAATGGTGTAATATTCGTCGATTATCTATCACGTTTAAAACAAACACGCGCTCGTGACAAAGTACGCAAAATCATCAAAATACGTGAAAAACAAGGCGAACAAGCAGCGGATAAGCAACCACAGCTGACCAGTTCTTGATTCACTGATTCTTGTTCTACTGATTTACCTTCTAAGCCAACCGTTGAATAAACTACCTGTTTATCACTGTATGACTTACTAGGGTAATGATGTGACGCTAAAATAACGCTATGACACTATTGATTCTCTACTATATATTTTCTTCATTAAAGGTTTTCTACCATGACCATGATCAAAATCGACCAATATTTTGACCCTGCCGGTTGGCAGAAATTCACCAAAGCTGCTGAAGGTCGTGAAACGCCACTCTTGGTGGTAGACCTTAACCGCATCAAAACAAAGTTTCATGAAATGGTTGGTTTTTTCCCTAACGCCAAAATTCATTATGCAATGAAGGCCAGTCCTGCGATCGAAGTGATTCATCTATTGGCTGATCTTGGTTCAAACTTTGACTGCGCATCGATTTACGAGCTTGATCGCGTGCTTGATTGCGGCGTAGAGGCTTCACGCATCTCATATGGCAACACCATCAAAAAAGCCGAACATGTCAAATATGCCTTTGATAAAGGCGTTGACTTGTATGCAACCGATTCAGCAGCCGATTTAAAAAATATTGCTGAGCACGCCCCTGGTTCAAAAATATTTGTTCGTATCTTAGTACAAGGATCAGAAACAGCAGAATGGCCACTGTCTCGCAAATTTGGTTGTCATCCTGACATGGCGATTGAGCTATTGATTCAAGCGCGAGAGTTAGGTTTGGTGCCTTATGGCATCTCGTTCCATGTGGGCAGTCAACAAAAAGATGTCGCAGCATGGGATGATGCGTTGGCCAAGGTCAAATACATGTTTGACTGGATGAAGAACGAAGAAGGCATTAAACTGCAAATGATTAATTTGGGTGGCGGTTTTCCAGCCAACTATATCAGTGAAGTGAACCCCATAAAAGTCTATGCAGAAGAGATCAATCGTTATTTGACCGATGATTATAATGCCGAAGACATGCCTGAAATTATTCTTGAGCCAGGGCGCTCATTGGTCGGCGGTTCAGGCGTGCTAGTCAGTGATGTGGTACTGATTTCTCGTAAATCAAATACGGATTTGACGCGCTGGGTATATACCGATGTGGGATTGTTCCAAGGCTTGATTGAGACTTTGGGTGAAGCCATCAAATATCCTGTTTATACACCCAAGATGGAGACGTCTACCAGCGAAGGTACGGTGGTATTGGCAGGTCCAACCTGTGATTCAACGGACATCATGTACGAAGAAGCGGGTTATCAGTTGCCAGAAGAGCTGGAGATTGGTGATAAGATATATTGGCTCACTACTGGCGCTTATACCAACTCTTATTCATCCGTTGAGTTCAATGGTTTTCCACCGTTAGAAGTGGTTTACGTTGACTAACTTGCCATAGACTATTATTCAAAAAGCGCGGTACTACTTATCATAGTACCGCGCTTTTTTATGCCAAAAATATATAGCAATCCTGCTGACTCTCTTTTATATTGACCTAACTATATCAATATAATACTACTGCACCATTATCCAAATTGGTGTGCTATTAGCACTATCACTGGCATTATAATTACCATAATTTGAGCGTTGGTTTTGGCTGTTTTGGGAGATTTGTCCGATGGTCACCCACTGTCCACGTGGAATGATAATGATGCTATTGAGGCTTTGACCTTGAATGCTGTTATTGCTGACGTTCTGTCGATTGTAGGACAAATTGGATCGCACCAGTCTCTCTTCAACTTGTGATAATTTCACTTCGACTTGACCATTCGGTAGTAATCTTGGGGTCACGCTAATACCTTGGGTCGTTGGTAGTAATACCTGCTGCTGAATGACGATTTGTGCTATCGGGCGAGAATATGTTGAGGTGATGGGATAATAGCTTTGAGCCAATGACCACAATGTACTTGTACCAATACTTGCCGCACTGCCAGATAAGGTTTGAACTTGATACAAGCTACTGCCTTGCTGCTGACTGCTGCGCTGATTGATGACTCCCGATCCTTGAATACCACGGTTGGTAATAATAACCTGGCCTTGCTGGATATTGCCTTGAGCGCTGCTATTATTGCCGACACGTACAGCGACCGTTAGTGCTTGTGGTTGACGATCAATTTGAGTCAATAACTGCTGCACTGCTTGATAATTAGCAGCTGTCGTACGCAGGACCAACTTATCTTGATAAGTTGTGACCGTGCCGCCGTCACGACTATTATTCAGTTGCTGGCGCACAGCAGGTAATAATGAATCACCGCCATAGGTATGAATGACGTAGGTTTCATAACGGTTCTGATTGACGGCAGCGTGCACCGTTATAGGCAGAACTACCAAACTGAGAACAATCGCTGTTTGGCGTGCATAATCAGCACTTTTGATAGCGGTAATCGTACTGCTAAGCATCGCTGTCAGGTTATATTTAAACTTATCCACGTTTCACCCCTAATGATGAACAAGCAAGTGAAGCAATAATTAGGAAAAATTAATCATTTAAACCCAACACATCTTGCATATTATACTGTCCCGTTGGCTGCTCAATCACCCAAGTCGCCGCGCGTACTGCACCCGCAGCAAACGTCATACGTGCTCGTGCTCGATGAGTAATCTCAACCACTTCACCATCCGCGATAAACATGACGGTATGATCGCCAATGATTTCACCACCTCGAATGGCATGAATACCAATAGTTCCCGCTTCACGCTCGCCCGTCTGTCCTTCACGGCCATAAACCGCAACATCTTTTAGATTCTGGCCACGAGCTTCTGCGACGGCTTCAGCCATCATATACGCTGTGCCTGATGGTGCATCGATTTTATGTTTGTGATGGGCCTCGATGACTTCTACATCCGCCTCCGTCCCAAACGCTTTGGCAGCCATTCCTAGTAGCTTCAAAGACAGGTTGACGCCTGTTGAGTAGTTGCCAGCATAAACGATTGCCACTTGCTCACTTGCTTTTGCCAAGACCTGTTCTTGCTGTTCATTAAATCCCGTCGTACCGATAACCATAGCGACATTGTGCTCAGCACAGATTTGCATGTTTTGTTCAGTGGCATCGGGCAAGCTAAAGTCAATCAGCACATCGATATCATTGACCACCGCTTTTAAATCATCAACAATCTGCACATCCAAACGTCCCACAGCGGCAACTTCACCAGCATCTGCACCCACGAGGCTTGATCCTTGACATTCAATAGCAGCATTGAGCGTGGTTTGTGGGTTGGCTTTGACGGCTTCAATGAGCATGCGACCCATGCGACCTCCAGCACCGATAACCCCGACATTGATAATTTTTTTACTTAATTGCTGACTCA
This sequence comes from uncultured Psychrobacter sp., assembly GCA_963925435.1. Lineage (GTDB taxonomy): Bacteria > Pseudomonadota > Gammaproteobacteria > Pseudomonadales > Moraxellaceae > Psychrobacter. The sequence continues at coordinate 596,854 of CAWURQ010000002.1, forward strand.
TATTTTTGTCCTAGGCACTTTGTACAGTCGATACCAAATAAAATGGATACACGATAGGATAATTCAAGACTGGCATAAATTTTTCTTGCTTGCTGTGCTTTCGCAGCTCGATGCTACAAAAAATTCATCTCAGTCCCGCTCACTCTTTTTTATATCGATCTGACTATAGTTGATATAGGGCGTGTCATCAATTAGCACATTGATGCAATTTATGGCCTTAAAATGGCTAAATTTTCGCTAAACGGTGTCAAAACTCTTGTCAATATATTCATATTCACTGCGAATTTTTCCTTGTTTAGCATCAATTTATCTCATTTTAATGCTCATAATCTAATTGATGACACGCCCTAGTTATTTTTGAATATCATTTAGCGTAATTTTAGCAAATATAGTCGGTGAAAAGTAATATCGATACAACACGTACTGCTGGTGCAAATTTTTCTTGCTTGCTGTGCTTTCGCAGCTCGATGCTACAAAAAATTCATCCCAGCAATACTGTAGCGACTTTAAGCTATTTCAACTATACCCGCCTATGAATGGTTTTTTATCCAACCAATAAAAAGCCCAAAGGTTTCATGTGAAACTTTTGGGCTAGATATGATTAAGAATAAACTTTTATTAACGCTTACGCCTAATCAAATAAGTCACCAATCTTTTTAAAGAATGATTTTTTATGAGGCGACTGTTGATGCTTACTATCACCATCCAAGGTGTCTTGGAACTGACGTAACAGGTCTTTTTGCTCGCGAGTTAGGTTCACTGGCGTCTCGATAACGACACGGCAGATCAAATCACCTTTCATCGTCGTACGTACTGGCGTCACGCCTTTGCCGCGCACACGTAGCAATTTGCCACTTTGCGTGCCTTCCGCTACTTTGATTTTTACTTTACCATCTAGCGTTGGAATTTCAACTTCTTTACCAAGAGCGGCGTCCGTAATGCTAACCGGCACATCCATATAAAGATCAGCACCTTGACGGGTAAAGACATTATGCGGTTTCACGCGTACTTCAACGTATAAGTCGCCGTTTTGGACACCAGCGCCACCCGCTTCACCTTCACCCGCCAAGCGAACGCGATCACCATCATCGACACCCGCTGGGATAGACACTTCTAAGGTGCGTGACTTATCTTTAACGCCATTACCATGGCAGTCAGGACAAGGGTTTTTGATTTGTTTACCAGTGCCGCCGCACTGTGGGCACGCTTGCTGCACGGCAAAAAATCCTTGCTGCATACGAACTTGGCCTTGACCATGGCACATCTGACAAGTCATAACATCAGAGGCATTTTTTGCACCTTTGCCATCACAAGTGTCACAAGGTGCAGGAGCGGTAAAGCTGATTTCTTTTTTGCAGCCACGAACCGCTTCTTCTAAAGTCAGCTCAATCACATAACGGAGGTCTGAACCACGGCGCGAGCGTCCACCACCGCCGCCGCGCGATTGACCAAAGATATCACCAAAGTTACCAAAAATATCGCCAAAGATGTCTTGGAAGTTGCCGCCGCCTGCACCGCCAAAACCGCCACCGCCCATGCCATTTTCAAAGGCAGAGTGACCCATACGGTCATAGGCTGAGCGTTTGTCTTCATCACTCAATACCTCATAAGCCATCGACGCTTCTTTAAATTTATCTTCAGCATCAGGGTCATCAGAGTTACGGTCTGGATGGTATTTCATCGCCAGCTTGCGGTAAGCTCGCTTAATCTCTTTGCTGTCAGCGGTCTTACTGACACCTAATACTTCATAAAAATCGCGCTTACTCATGGGCTCTCCTATCGTCTTTACAGTCCACCGGCCAGTCGATTTATACATCCAGTCAACTACGCTCTTACTACTATTGCCATCGCAATCAAAAGTTTCACATGAAACATAAGCGAGTGGTAAGCAAAAAGAGAAGATGACTGTATAAGTCTGACTAGCGAATACGGCGGGATGCTGCTTAGCCAAATCAATTATTAAAAGTTTGCGCTATTTATGGAGATGGCATAGGGATTTATCAAGCGCCGAGGTAGGTAAAGTGGCAATCAAGCGATGTTATGTACGCATAAAAAAGGTTTTATTAAGGAAGACACAAAGGTTTTCATACCTTAATAATTGTCCATCATGCTAATATTTATCGCCGTATTCCAATATTTTCATTACTATTTATATTCACAGTTATTCAGTTTGCAATAAGGTATCGATTTTTATGAAAAAGCTGATCGTTTTATTGATCGTCATTGCCGTGACCGTCTATGCAGGCTCGCCTTATTACAGTGCTTATCAGCTCAAAAATGCTTATGATGCCAAAGATGGTGCCACTATCGCGGCGGCTATTGACTATGACCAAGTGCGGCCCAGCATCCAAAACCAATTGACCACTCAGTTTACAGCAACGATGGCTCAGTACCCATTGGTCGCTGAACTGGGCGGTGAGCCATTGACGCAAGCTGCCAATAGTTTTATAACACAGGCAGTCGATGGTGCGATTACGCCACAAAACATCGAAAAAGTCATCAATACGCAAGGTCAAGCCAATACAGCCACCAAAGAGTTGGCCGCGGCATGGGCGATTGCGAGCAATCAAGTCGACTTAAAAAACTTGATACAAAACTTAATCATCCAGCGCGGTGATGTGAATGCCGTGGTGCAAAGTCAAATGCAGCAAATCATGCAAAAGCAAGCGGCAGAACTCGAACAACAAGCAGCGCAAGGCACCGATAGCGACAAACCAAAGCTGAGCTATTGCGGTATCAATTGCTTCAATATCAGTGGTCAAGTGAAAGGCTACCCTATCACGATGGAAATGCAACGTAACGGTCTGATTAACTGGAAAATCGTGGATATTGTGCTGCCTTAGAATCTATTTTTAATAGTCAAAGCCTTACTATAAATCTTTATGAACCTGAATAAAAAACCGCTTTATGAGCCATGTTCATAAAGCGGTTTTTTGATTACTGAATCTAACAATGCTGATATGCGTTAATAAGCCTACTCGACTCCCAAGAACTCTAAAAATTCAGGACTCTCAAAACTTGCTTGATATAGCACACCATCTTCACGATAGATAGCTGGTGTCGCCATCACGGCTAAGCCAGCGGCTTTTTCTCGATTAGGCGTGACACGGTCACTCTTACAGCTGGCAGATGCTGGTGTCATCTCTCCTTGTAACATGGCTTTATCAAACGCTTGGCGACGACTGCTTTCATCGGCTTGACACCAAATACCACGCATTTGCGCGGGTGACTGCTCATATATCGGATAGCCGATCACTTTTACCGTGACGCCTTTTGCATTAAGCATCGGTAGTTGCTGATGCAGTCTGCGGCAATAGGGACAATTCACATCGTCAGCCACGTATATAACCGCTTTTTCAGGCGTGGTGGCTGGGTAGTTAATCAGCTGCGTCTCATCTAACGTCGCCAATACCGACTGGTTTTTGCGTTTTTCAAAGTTTGTGTCGAGACCAATGAACTGACCGTTTTCGATCACGGATATCTCACCATCAGTGATGTACTGGGCATCGTCCGATAGCAAGAAAGGCACACCTTCTAACGTCGCACCCCAAATAACGCCCGGTACGGCGGTATAAAAGAACGGTGTTTTGGCACTCATGTTTTTGAGCGCGCCCATATTGGCCAGCATAGCTGATTTGACGGCTGCACTGACTGGCTGACCTACTTGCTCGCTGTTACTGCGTGGCAGCGTTTCGGGCACGACTCGCTTGCTTGGGTTCTTTTGCAGCTCCCCTTGAATGACATATTTTCCGTCGGCAGTGATGTGCAAAGGCAACTGTTCAGCCAAGTTGACTTGATACATATTGGGCAAGTTCGAGGGCACAATAGAGGTGATTTGCGTTTTGATGCCGGCTTGTTCTAGAATTTGGCGCAACCGCTGGTCAACAGACTGACTTGATGTACCCTCCGTTTGCGGGCTTTTGGTAGCTTGACCGACTGTTTTTTGAGTCGTATCAGTGGCATTGGGCTGTGCACAGGCGGTGGTTGCCAGTAGCAAGATGCCAATCAAGCTGGCAGGTTTTAATATGGGTAGTTTCACAGAGACAGTCCTATCTGGTTTGTCATATCAACAAAAATATTATGTAAATACATAGATTAAAAAGACAAACAGACTGTAGCATGAGACCGAATATTGCAGAATAATAAAGGCACAATTTTGCAAAATCGCCACGCAGCTTTAAGAGACAGGCAACACAGATAGTCCATAGAAATAATAGACATATAGTTAATTCTAAATGACAGAGGTGCGACCATTATTAGGGCGTGTCCTCAATCTGAACGATAGCGACTAAATGGGTTAAAAATGGCTAAATATTCGCCAAACTGCGTCAAATAGCTGGTTAATATCCCGATATTATCAGCGCTATTTTCCTTGTTTGGCTTCAATTTACCTCATTTTTATAACCACTTTCAAAATGAGGATATGCCCTAATGTGCTGCTAGAATAATATTTTCTTGCTTGCTGTGCCTTCGCAGACAGAGGCTACAAAAATATTACTCTAGCGGCACTGTATTGATTTTATCGTGGATTAACTATAGTAAAAATAATTGGCAATAAAAAGCAGCGCACTAAAAGGGCGCTGCTGATCGTTTTTGAGACCGTTCTTTAAGATATTTTGAATACTTTTAAACACTATCTTACTTAAGGCGTGTTGGCAGCCTTAAAACTTGGCGACTTCATCGGCCGTCAAAAAGCGACTGTCGCCTTTATCCAAACCGTCCAAGTTAATATGACCAATACTGGCGCGATGCAGCTCAGTCACTCTATTACCAAAATAACCCATCATGCGTTTTACTTGATGATACTTGCCTTGCTCTAAGGTCAGACGCGCATGGGTGTCATCGATGAATTCAAGAATCGCGGGCTTGGTTTCTTCGTGATCCCCTTCTAATAAGATGCCTTCGGCCACTTCTTTTACCGCATTTGCCTGTGCAGCGCTGTCCATCGCATCGGCTAAGGTCAGCTCATAGACCTTGGCATGCTCATGTTTGGGACTGGTGACACGGTGTAGCCAGCCGCCATCATCACTAATGAGCAGTGCACCAGTGGTATCGACATCGAGACGCCCAGCAATGCGCAAGCTACCGAGTTCTGGTACGGCTATCAGCTCGGTGACGATGGGGTACTCTTTGGCTTTTAACGTACATTCGAACCCTTCCGGCTTATGCAGCAAGATATAACGATTGCCCGTCGCAACCGATAATGGCTCGCCTGCCCACATCACCTCATCGTTGACGATATCGACATGTAGGCCGGGATCTTTGACGACTTGATCGTTCACTGTCACTTCGCCCGCGTGCATAATCTTTTTCGATTCTTTGCGCGACAGCTCCGTGGCTTTACTAATAAATTTATCTAGACGCATACTATTTATTACCATCCGTTTTATGATACCTACTCTACCGCAAAGTCTAACGTCGCAAGCACTCGCACATATCTTGTTCGCTATATTTGCAGGTGAGAAGTGGTACTATAATAAAAAATAAAATGAACACTGCGCCAAATACGGCAGGCAGTGAAAGTTAGACAAGTTTACCATATCCAACTCAGACCTGAAGAAATATGAGCTATCAAACGTTAAAACGTACTGTCACCGCTCGCTTAGCAATCAAAAAATCCGAGTTTATTACTTATGCCTATCCCGTGGCTTCACGAGAAGACGCTATGTTTCACGTGGAACAGCTACGCGAACAGTATGCCGATGCGCGCCATCATTGCTGGGCGTATATCATTGGCGATCCAAATAATACCACCAGTGCTGGCTTTGACGATGACGGCGAGCCAAACGGGACGGCAGGCAGACCGATATTGAATGTCTTGCAGCACAAATCCATCGGCAACGTGATCATCATTGTTGTGCGTTATTTTGGTGGTATCAAATTAGGCGCTGGCGGTTTAACCCGTGCTTATGCAGGCGCTGCGCAAGCGGCCGTTGATGAGATGATATTGCTGCCTTATGTGCCGATGATGCAAGTGCAGATATTGGCAGAGTTTGCGACCGAAGCGCAATGCCGCTATGTGGTCGATAGCCTACATGGCCGCATTGATGATGTCGCTTATAGTAAGCAAGTCACCTTGACCGCGACGCTGGCTGAGGCAGATATCGAGAGCTTAAAAGAACGGCTTGCGATGGATGGGCGGGTATTAGATCAGCCAGAAGACTAGAAAATCTGATTAACTTATATCATTAGCCGTTTAGATAGTTTTATTCAGTAGCCATTTATCAGCTTGTCAGCCATTTTCAGTAATCATGCGCTCACTGAAAGTCATTGGTTTTCATGAGTGCTGGCGTTATGATAAAAAACCCTTACCACGCTACTTTATTTGTTTTTCCACGATCATTAAATAAGACCAAAATATGTCAACCTCAACCAAACCTTTCTCTCCAGCGCCTTTTAAGCCACCATTTTGGCTGACCAATCCACACTTGCAAAGCATCCTGCCCAAGTTTTTTGCGCCAAAAGCACCAACCTATCGCCGTGTGGTCGAAAAAGATTCTTTGGATGAAAGCGACATTGCCTATGATTTTTATGATGCGCATTCTGTAGAGGCAGCGACAGATGGTGACCTTGAACAAACGCCATTAATCGTTTTGTTTCATGGCATGGAAGGCAGCAGCGACAGCCATTATGCGCGAGCCTTGGCTTACCAAATGCATGCTCAGGGTTGGCACTTCGTGGTGGCGCACTTTCGTAGCTGTGGCGGTATTCCTGCTAATGGTAGAGTTTTTTATAATGCGGGTGATACCGATGAAGTGCATCACGCGCTACAAAATCTAAAGCAACAATACGCCAATATCTATGCGGTCGGTGTCTCTTTAGGTGGCAATGCACTGGCAAAATACATGGGCGAATACGGTGACGAAGCACTCTGCCAAGGCGCTACCGTCATCTCCGCTCCCGTCGATATGTCCTCAGCAGCGCTTAGTATGCATAGCTTTTTAAGTCATCGAATTTATACGCCTTATTTGCTCAACCCAATTATCAAAAAAGCCTTAGCCAATGACATTACTCAAGATGAGATCGACTCGATCAAAGCCGTCAATCGCATCAGTGACTTTGATGATATCTTTACCGCGCCGCGTCATGGCTACCGCTCTAACAATCACTACTATCAAGCCTCATCTGCCCTTCCCTATTTGATCAAAGTGACCAAACCTTTATTACTCATCAGTGCAAAAGACGACCCTTTCATTGGCTTTACCGCGACACCAAACGATGTCTCTGATAGCGTCACTATCTTAGATACTGAGCACGGTGGACATATCGGTTATTTGCGTTATCGCTCAGATAAAGGTCAAGCTAAAAATAATACTAATGGCAAGTCTTCAAAATTTGATATCAATTGGATACCCGAAACGGTGAGTGCCTACTTCAATTGGATTGGGGTCGAATCACGTAAAAAATAGGCATAAATAAATCTGACTATGTAACACCCAAAACTAACTTTTAAACTTTAGCTGATCATAACTCTATTTTTTAGGTGTTTTTATTCATTATACAAAGATCTCTAGTCACCCTGTTTTATAAGGTCACGTTTTTGAGCGATTGCTATTGAGATGATTTGTTGAATACTCGTTCTTTGAGTAACCAAGCGCTCACTGAAAACCGTTGGTTTTCACTATGGCTGGAGGTATGATAAAACATCATTTTTAAAAAATAATCGAATAAGACCTACTTATGTCAACGTCAAAACTGTCTAAAGATTTTTCTCCAGCGCCTTTTAAACCGCCCTTTTGGCTCACCAATGCTCACTTGCAAACCATCTTGCCACGGTTTATTGCTGCTGACGCCCCTAAGTATCGGCGCGAGCTGCTCAAGGACTCACTCGATGAGAGTGAGATTGCCTATGACTTTTATGATGTAATCGAGACAAAATCACCTGAAGACAAATACCAAACGCCTCTCGTCGTTTTGTTTCATGGGATGGAAGGCAGCAGCGACAGCCACTATGCTCGTACCCTCGCCCATGCTGTACAAAAGCGGGGCTGGCATTTTGTGGTGGTGCATTTCCGTAGCTGCGGCGGCGTCCCTGTCAAAGGAAATGTGTTTTATCAAGCGGGCGATACTATCGAAGTTGAACATGCTTTGCAGTATTTAAATCAGCAATACCAGACCGTGTATAGCATTGGGGTGTCTTTGGGCGGTAACGCACTCGCAAAGTACATGAGTGAGTATGGTGAGAAGGCGCTTTGCCAAGCAGCAGTGGTGGCGTCTGCGCCTGTCGATTTGATCTCATCCTCACAGGCGATGGAACGCTTTTTGGGTCGACGCATTTATACCCCTTATCTGCTCAACCCTATCGTCAGCAAAGCCATCAAGAACAACTTGACCGAAGATGAGATCAAAGCCATCAAGGCGACCAATCGTATCAGCGAGTTTGATGATCTCTTTACCGCGCCGCGCCACGGCTTTCGCTCCAAAAATGACTATTACTACAAAGCGTCCGCACTGCCGCATCTGATTCACATTACCAAGCCCACCCTAATCATCAGCGCCAAGGATGATCCATTCTTAGGCGCGACCGCCACGCGTGGTGATGTCTCTGAGCATGTGACCTTGATCGATACAGAGCATGGCGGTCATATCGGGTTTATCAATTATAAAAATCGTAAGTTTGATTTAGAGTGGTTGCCGACGACAGCGATGCAGTTTTTTGTCGAAGCGACCAAGACCGATGACTTGCATTGCGACCAATCCGCATAAATCATCACCAGCAACCTTACAACCTTAACTGTATTTTACTCAGAGTCCGCTTATGTACCCATTTATCCGTTATGCCAGTACCATCGCTCATGCCGCCCTGAAAGTAAAAAAGGGCGATACCTTAACCCTAAAAGAGACCAGCGAGATTCAGTTTCGCTGTCGCCTGACGGATATCGATAATTTCTTGGAGATGAATAACGGTCGCGTATTCACGCTGTATGATCTGGGGCGTATGGACTTTGCAGTACGGAGCGGACTTGGCACGCAGCTGCTAAAACAACGTTGGGGTCTGGTCATCGCTGGCAGTACTATCCAATACCGTAAACGTATTCGTGCGTTTGAAAAGGTCACACTAAAGACCAAAATGGTCGGTATCGATGCGCGCTGGCTCTATATCGAGCAATCCATGTGGGTCAAAGGTAAGCCCTGCTCATCTGCGCTACTGCGTACAGGCGTGACCAAAGGCGGTCGGGTGATCGACACCGCACAAGTACTGGCCGCATTGGGGCAATCTGATTGGGACCTACCGCCAACTGGCTACGTCGCCGAATGGATAGAGAGTGACGCTGATCGTCCGTGGCCGCCAACGGAGTGATAATCAAACCGCTTAGCTCAAAACGACCCCTGCTGAGCATTCATTCAAAGTGCGTCACGAGCAAGTAACCTTATGGCTACTATTTCATAACAACTCATTATATAAATACATATAATAAATGTTAGGATAGTAGTGAGTATGACATTCGACTCAACTAAACATAGTCTGATAAGGAGAATAATATGGCTAACACGACGGATTTTGTCGGTACGTTATTTGATAATAGTGAATCAAACCCAAGCAAAATCACTCTAGCTTTCACCATGGCTGGTGTGGCACTCAAAAAAGGCCACTCTGCCACGGTGATATTGATGGTAGATGCGGTACATTTAGCAAAACCAAATGCGCTAGACGATGTCAATATTGGCGCGCCATTTGAACCTGCTGGAGAATTGCTAGAAGCCTTTATCGAGAAAGGCGGACAAGTACTGGTCTGCGGTGCCTGCATGAAACACAATGGTTTGGAAGAAGCAGATATCGACAAACGCTTTGAGGTGATTAGCGGTGATGATGTGGTTGAGCTGCTGATGAATGCAAAGGGATCGTTGCAGTTGAATTAATAATAAAAGTTAAAAAATAAAGTTATAAAAATGGGTCAATTTTCTCAGTCATCTTTTTAGTGGCTTAGATGATTGGCTCTTTTTTTGTGTACAATAAATCAGTTCTTGAATTGTTTATATCATGGTCAGTTCGAAGACAGTTATGCGACCACTGTTATCCTCATTTTGTCTTTATTTGGTTGTCACTGATTTGAACTCTATACCGCTCCTCCTAAATGAGTAAGGATACTTATGAAATTTCGATATGCACGGCACACCAATAATTTGGACACCCTTATTGATTTTTATCAGAACATTATTGGACTAGAAAAGCTGGGCGGCTTCAAAGACCATAGTGATTACGACGGTGTTTTTTTAGGATTTCCCAATCAGGATTGGCATATGGAGTTTACCTACTCCACTAATAAAGCAAACCATCATCCTGACAGGGACGATTTGCTCGTATTTTACTTAGATAGCGAAGAGGAAATCCAAGCCATTATAGATAGAGCGAAGCAGGCAGATATACTACCAGTCACCTCACAAAACCCTTATTGGAGTGAAAAAGGCATCGAGTTAACTGATCCAGACGGATTCGGCGTCATACTAACGATAAGTCCGTTGAAATAGAGAATTAGAGTCAGTCTGTTTAGGGCGTATCATTGGAGTTTGCTGATTAGCCGTGATGATGTGGTTTAGCTGCTGATGAATGCAAAGGGATCGTTGTAGTTAAACTAAAAAGCAAATTTATAATATTTATAATAATGGGTTGATTCTCTTTAGCATCTTTTTTGTGGCTTGTAAAACTAACCCATTTTTATCTCAAAATTTTATTTCTAGTTGTTTAATAAGTCGTGCTTTCTAATGGTTTGAATCTTAAATAGGGTACGATCAGCACACCCTAATCACTCTAGTGACCGAGAGTAAATGTTGAAATATAGCTTATTTAAAACATCTACTTTATTCGAAAGGTCATTCATATTTTGCAAAATACTTTCTAAGACTATGTAGTCTATGCGCTTGCCACTTTCAGATAGCGGTTTAGATATAACGTTAAGTGCTTGCTCAGACTTATGCTGTTCAAACCAATTAAACAAAGTTTCTATCGTCTTCTGATGAGACCAGCCCTCTTTCTTTCGATCAGATACCCACCAATATACAAAGCCGCTATCACTCTCCAAAGATTCAGTTAATCTTGAAATATCAATTTCGATAAATCTTCTAAAACGTTTTTCTTTTATCAATGGTTCAAGTACTTGAGAAATATCATCCCATTCATACTGAAGACAAATTTCACTAAAGTCGGACAAATGAATTTCATCTATATATTTAAAATAGGGCTTAAAGGATTCTATTTGTTCACGACAATAAATACCTTTTCTACCTATAGTTTTAAATCCAAGCGTAAAATATATCTGTTTGAAAATTTCTTCAATATTACTTTTATACTCTAGAGTTTCAAAAACTAACGATTGCAACCTAGGTGTTGCAATCATTAAGGATATTAATATAAATTGAGGATAATCTGATATTTCCTCCCAATACTTAATTAGCAGTTCTTCTGCTTTTTGACTTTCGAGATTTTCAAACAGCTCGTCTACCATCCACAACTCATCTAAGTCTGAGAAAGTACTAAAGTTTTTAATTTTTTCTTCAAGTAATTGCTCCAATTTATCATGCCAAAAATAACGTGCAGCTTGCCACCAATAGCTAGGGTTTTCATTTATTTTCTCTATTATTTGAGCAACAGCTGTCGTATCCTGTCGTTTTGCTCGACCCATTAATGCGGTTTCAAAGCGAATATCGCTGTTAGCTATGTCTTGTAAAACTATTAAATCATCATGATGTGGACTCATTTCCCATAAATTAAAAGCACTCTTTCTTAAGAATTCGTCACCCTCTAAACTTTCAGAAATAGATAACAATTTTTCCTTACTTTCGATTGAAAGTATTTTCCCGTTTTCAGAATTTCTAGATAATGTGTCTAATACCGCACTTGGCATATAATTCCCTTGCCGTCTACTATTAGCTAAGCGCGTTGCTTGTGCTTCTAAGACATCAGGATGATCAACCTCACTGAGCATATATAAAATGTAAAAATTCAAGCTATCTCTCTTTTCTACTTCTTTAAGCATAAAAGCAATCGACCTGTAAGGTACATGTTCTCTAAATTTCCACTTTAAGCCATACGCAGCAAAATTTGCTCTATCCGTAGAATGATACTCATTTTTTTCATCTGATAAGCTTTCCCAATAGTCAAACATGGGTTCTAGTAGTGAATCTGGATCATCATCACACACTCTAGCAGCAGCCCAAAAAAATAGGCGATAGTCTTTTTTATCATCAGGTATAAATCGCCATGCTGTTCTGACAGCATTTGCAAAAATAGTATTTTCAGTATAGCCAATTAACCGCAATAATTGATGCTTTGTATGATAGTTAATACGTTCATCTACTAAATTTTCATAAATCTGCTGTACTAAATTTTCTCCATACTTGTTAAAAACATAGTTAACAACCTGCTTTTCACCAGTTACAGTTGTATCAAAATGGTGCGTTGATATCCATCGTAACCCATTACTTAAATTACCATGCTTAAAGCTAATTTGATGAAAAATTTGATTATGGTATTTATCGTTATATAGACCTAATACTTCAGGTAGTGAAGCATGCAATACATCATTTAAAATAATTAGTGATTGATACAGTTGAGAGCTATATAAGTCAGACTGATGCTCAGATACTTCTAACCATTGTTTGATATTATTGATTGAAATGCTTAAGTACGACGAATTAGTTTTTGCAGAGAATGCGTAGCAATGAAATGCCACAAGACTGTTCTTAATAGTAATGTCGTATAACTTATCCTTCTTAAGACCTGCTAAAGCACAAGAGATACCTATAATTTCTGCAAAGTAAGGATCTGTTAAGTCAAAGCTATCATCTTTTAGATAACTCACTATAGATTTTGCAATAATGTAAAAATTAAGGCGGTCATGCCGTGACATAATAGCGTCATCTGGACTTTCAAAGGCTTGTCTAAATAAACGACCATCCATTAAAATTTGCTTAAATGCTTTTCGTGAGCTTTGGGATAAAGCCCTTAAATCTCGAGACTCTCCTTGTACCTTCTTGTTTTGAAATAGATATAACCCATATTCATCGATTGCATCTTCTATTTCATAAGCTAACAAGTCGTTCCTAGTAGCAATAGACTGGATAGTGTTACGAACATATTCTGCAATAATATTAGCGTTCTCATGAAATTCAGCTAAGTTTGCTAGTGAAATTAGCAGTGGGTCATAACCTAGTTGTTGGGCAATATTTGCTGCGGACAGCTCATCGAGCTTTATTTTTTCCTGAGTTGCTCTTGCAAGTACTGCTCTATTCGCTTCATCTTCATTATAGCTTTCTAAATATTCAAGTTTGAAATGCGCCTCTAAACCTTTTCTTTCCTCAAAGCTCAAACTAGCAATTAACCTATGCCACACTGGGCAGAGCAAAATAAAATTAACATCACTATTTGACCAATCTATCAACTTTTTCAATAGTCTTATGCTATCTGATGAACGATTGATATCTTCTACTAATATCATTAAAGGTTCGTCAATCGAACATAGTTCTAATGCTTGAAGACCTGATTGAGGTACTAATTCGTTAGCGTATCGATGTAATTCAATATCGACGGCTTCCTGAATAGAGACCGCTTGGTTAACTGCACTATCTGAGAGTACTAATACTGGCTTTTGATGGCTCAAGTGCTTATTTAATATATTAATACATTGAGTCGTTTTACCTGTACCTGAAACACCTACGACTAATGTATTTTGGTAAACGGGCTTAAAGTCTCTTTCAATAAACAACTCAGCATCGAATTTAAGATTTGATAGGCTTTTTTCACCAATTTCGAGTAGTAACTGTTTTGATAGCCTAATCGGTGCTATACCAAGACTATTTCTCCTTATTATTTGACCATCAGGATGTGTATCTAAAAATCCAGCCAGTCTTGATACAGACCAAATGTCTAACTCAATATCATGATTTGAGGCCAGTATTTGTACTTGAGTTCTTAACTCTTGGCTTTCTTCACAATTTATAGCTAGAGCAAGACGAGCCTTAATATTTGGATGAGTTCTTCTAATTTCATTAATTTCTTTGATAGCTTTTACTAAGTCACCATCCGTTCCTGTCGGGTTACCTCCTTGTTTTCTAGGTTTAACTTTATCCAAATCACGTAGCCATTTGTTTTCTAAGTCGCTTTTAGAGGTAGTCGTATGGGCAATACAAACTATCGTTTCATCTAATTCAGTATGACGCCACCCAACGTTATCTAGTGGTGCTTTGACCGTTTTTCCTTGAGGATTTACGCCTTGATGAGACACATTTCCGTAGATTTCTGGCTCAGCATAACTCAGCACTAAAGTTGCTATCTTTTCAAATAGTCCAGCATCCGTTATTTCAGCTAAAGCTTGAGTTGTGTTCATCAATTATTGCCCATAAGTGTCGTCAGTATCATATTACCCAATTATTGTAACCTTTTCCTAAAAGTAGATTAATATAATCACTTAACTACAAATCCATAGCCAACTATCTTGACTACAACTTCATAGTCAAAATCCATTCCTCCTATTCAGCAACTAAATAAACACTATCCAACACGCGCACCGCCTACCTCTGCTACAGTAAGTCATGCAAACATCCTAATAAAAAGGAGCCATTCATGAGCTTACTCAATACCCTTAATCTAACCTACCCTATAATCCAAGCGCCAATGGCAGGCGGTGCCACTACCCCTGAGTTGATTGCGAGTGTCAGTAACTTTGGTGGACTGGGTTCATTGGGTGCTGGCATGACCGCGCCGGACGTTTTGGATAGCCAAATCAATACGATTAAGACCCTGACCGACCATCCTTTTATGGTCAATCTGATGGTGCTATCTGAGCAGGAGTCGAGCACCTTTGATACCGCTATGCCTACTTGGCTGAGTGAGTATTACCAAGATAAAAATATTGAATTTACGCTACCCGCACGTCCTGCACAAAGCTTTGCTGAACAGTTACAAGTCCTCTATGACAATCCTGTACCTGTCGCCAGTTTTACCTTTGGTATTATCAGTGCAGATCAAGTTCAGCGTTTGCAAAGTGTAGGCACACGCGTTATCGGTACTGCCAATCATCCACTTGAAGCGAAAGCATGGAGCGATATTGGCGCGGACGCGGTCTGTGTGCAAGGGGTAGAAGCGGGCGGACATCGCGGTGGCTGGTTGCCACAAAGTGAAACCGATCCATTAGGACTATTAACACTGATTAGCCAAACGCGCGCTTGCACTGATATTCCGTTGATTGCAGCGGGTGGCATTATGACGGGACAAGATATCAGGGCAGTACAAACAGCAGGTGCCGAGCTTGCGCAAATGGGGACGGCGTTTTTGACCACGGATAAATGCGGTATTAATGATACGTATAAGCAAGCGCTCATTGATGCCAGTCAAGGTAGACGCAGTAGCGAGACGCGCTTGACGCGACTGTTCTCAGGTAAGCTTGCGCGTGGTTTATTAAACGAGTATTTACGAGATTTTGCTCAATTTGAGAGCAGTAAAGGTTTGCCGCCCTACCCACAATTAAATGCTATGACTAAGTTTGCACGTGCTCATGCTACGAAAAATTGTGATGCGGAACATTTATCATTGTGGGCAGGACAAGGCGTCGCTTTGGTTAGAGATGAGGATACGACCACCTTACTAAAGCGCCTTGTAAAAGAATAATCGCTTACTTATTTTTAAGCGCTGCCCGAAACGCTTTATAATCTTTTGCCGTCTGATCTGCCGCCTCTATCATAGGTATGTGCCCAACTTTAGACATGGTAATCACCTTTGCTTGCGGCATTAACTTTTTCATCACGATCGCCGTTTCAGGCTTGATGATTTTATCCTCAGCACCCCAGACGACGAGCGTTGGGATATTGTACTGCGCGATGACTTTGGCACGTATTTCCACATTATCCTCGGTGATCTGTTGAAGAATTTTGGCATGCAACTCTCGGTTGGCGATGTTGGTCTGAGCAAAGACGGCTTGCACAGTTTTGGGAATATAAGGCGGCTTGTACATCACAAGATTATACAAAGCAAAATAATCAGCTGTGTTCTGGATCAACAGCGGGCTACTTTCAATGCCGCCATCGCCAAACCTATCTTCTGGAAATCCTGCTGACCAAAAGCCACCACTGTCGAGTAGCCACAAGCTTTTGACGCTATCAGGATACATGGCGGTATAAGCAACACTGATACCACCGCCCATCGAGTTACCGCCCATATGGATGTTCGATGCCACCCCTTTGGCTTGCATGAGCTCGTGCAGACGCTGCGCCTGAGCATCCGCGCGATAGTCAGCCTGCAACGGTTTACTTGATTCACCAAAACCCAGCAAGTCTGGAATGATTAAATGGTAAGCGCCAAGCTCTTTGCCAATACGGGTAAAGTTGTCTTTATTTGCACCAAATCCATGGATCAATAACAAAGGCTCGCCGTTTAAGTTACCACCTTCTAGATAGGTCATGGTATCGCCAGAGGCCAATGTAAATACTTTGGTCTCAAGGTTTGCTTTATTACGCTCATGCTGAACCAATTTTTGAGTCGTATTTACCGCAAGCGTATTGGGCGCGGTGGTGCAGGCTATCACTGCAAGACCAAATAGCGCAACAAGGCTTAAACGTTTTAGTGTCATCGAAACATCCTTGTTAGAAATATAGCCAACCCACTCTTACATTGGATCAACTATAGTATAAAAAGTATTTACGCTATGATTCTAACGATAAACGCTGCTTCATATTTATAAATCTATTACTTTGTAGTCAAATCAGCGTCATACTTTTCAGGATTTTTATAATAATCAGGATTTTATAATCAATAAAAACCGAACTGGCCTCCTAACCGTATATAAGACACAACATCAAAAGGAGAATAACAACGTTAGTAACACATTTCGTACTAGGGATTATGTCAGCACGTGGTTTGCTTACCGTTCTAATAAAAATGGCACGGGCATTGTCATTTATAATAAGCGTTTTTATGCTATCAGTTTCAAGTCCGTTATCTATCATCTTTCTTAGGACACATCTTTATAATAAGCCAAAGCCCATTTGAATGGCGTAGAAGGAAAGACCTTGAGCGACACCACTACTTCCACTGATAAACGGCGCGACCTCACCGAAGGATCGATTGCCAAAACGATGCTGCTGTTTGCATTGCCAACACTTGGATCATCGGCATTACAGTCGTTAAACGGCTCAATCAATGCTGTCTGGGTAGGCAGATTTTTAGGAGAAGAGGCGCTCGCCGCGACAGCGAACGGTAACATTTTGATGTTCATACTGATCTCCTTCGTTTTTGGCTTCGGTATGGCGTCTACTATTTTGATCGGTCAGGCCATGGGCCGCCGTGACGACACTATGGTCAAGAGAACCATGGGAACAGCACTTGGGAGCATTATTCCGATCAGTATATTGGTCTCGGCAGTAGGGTGGATATTTGCGCCGATGCTACTTGATCTGCTGGGTACGCCGCCAAGCGCGGTCGACCTTGCTCTGAGTTATTTGCGGATGATTTTCGTGGCGATGCCCGTCACACTAACGTTTACGCTGATAATGATGGCACTGCGCGGGACAGGTGATTCTACGACGCCGCTTTGGTTCATTATTATATCGGTGGTTTTTGATGTGATTTTAACACCAACACTGATTTTGGGTTTAGGGCCTTTTCCCGAATGGGGCATATTTGGCGCAGCCTTCGCAACCGCTACCGCAAATACGCTAGCGCTTATTGGCATGGTCGTCACCATGTACCTGCGTGGCTCGGTGCTGACACTTCAGCTGCCAGAGCTTCACTTTCTGCGCGCAGACCGAGAAATTCTAAAGTCGATGTTTTCAAAAGGCTTGCCGATGGGTCTTCAGATGATCGTCATTTCTTCGGCGGCGCTGACGATGCTGTCACTGATCAACCGCGAGGGTGTGCAGACAACTGCCGCTTACAGCGCAACCCAGCAGCTTTGGACATACGTACAGATGCCTGCAATGGCACTAAGTGCGGCAGCCAGCGCGATGGTTGCACAGAATATCGGTGCCGATCACTGGAATAGAGTCTCAGAAATCACACGATGGGGACTCATTTTTAACGTGATATTGACGGGGTTTATTATCGGGGTTCTGACCATTTTTGATGGCACTATTTTGGGCTTTTTTCTGGGTAGCGATAGTAAAGCGGTGCCAATCGGACAACATATTCAGTCAATGGCGACATGGGGCTTTGTCTTTTTTGGGATCGCGCAGGTACTGTTCGGCACTATGCGGGCAAACGGCTATGTGATTTGGCCGCTGATTGTCATGGTGATTTCGATGTATCCGGTGCGCCTTGGGTTTGCTTTTGGGCTTTATCCACTACTCGGAGAAGACGCGCTTTGGCTGTCGTTTCCAGCAGGCATGGTAGCCACCGCGCTGATGGGGGCAGGACTGTATCTGCATGGCGGATGGCGCAAGGGTAAAAAGTTGGTCGCAGAAGAAGCTGCTCAAGGGAGTGAGGGATATCGCGTACATGGTGGTACCTCTGCATCGTGCCGTGATATTGCACCGACGACTGTGTGGAAACTGTTACCTTTACGCCGTATCACCAGGTTACATAGGCGACTTCATAGACGCCTTTATAGACGCCGTAGGATAAAGAATAATAAATGATAGTAGCGTGGTTCATATATACGCGCTTAGCTTGACGGCTCTTGATTATTGGTAAGCTGAGTAAACTGTATTTTTGCATATCAAAAAGCACCGTATGTCAGAATCTTTGCTGGGCTAAGCGTTGACTGGTAAAACATTACAACGTGGTATCAGCCAATAAAAACTCAACCGCTGCCGCTGCATGAATAGCGGTGGTATCAAATACAGGGATTGGGCTGTCTGCTTGAGTGATCAGTAGACCAATCTCAGTACAGCCTAATATCACACCCTCTGCTCCTTGGTTGACAAGTGCTTTGATGACATCGACATAATACTGACGTGAGCTGTCTTTAAACTGACCGATGCACAGCTCTTTTTTTATAATACGGTGTACCTCTGCACGCTCGTCCTCGGCAGGTATCAACACTTCTAATCCTGCATCAATCAGACGCTGCTTATAAAAGTTTTGGGTCATCGTAAACTGCGTACCTAATAACGCAATTGTGCTGAGATTTTGTGTTTTGATAGCATCGATAGTGGCGTCTGCAATATGAATCAACGGCAGGTCTGTGGCTGATTGCACATCGTCGAATAATTTGTGCATGGTGTTAGAAGCAATCATGAGCCCTTGTGCACCGGCAGCTTGCAAACGTTTACCGCTACTCGCCATCATTATCCCTAATTCCTCCCAGCGGCCTTGCTCCTGCAGCTCATTAATCAGCGCAAACTCCACGCTATGAATCAACAAATCTGCTGAGTGCAAGCCACCAAGCTCAGCTTTGATGCCTTCATTGATTAGTCGATAGTAGCTCTCAGTACTCTCCCAGCTCATACCGCCAATGATGCCTAGTGTTCGCTGTGCTTGATATGCCATTTGATTTTCCTATTTATAGTTTAGTCTTAGCTATCATAGATTATCGTCGCAAAATAGACTATAAATAATGAACTATTTTTCATTTTTATTTTTGAGATAATTGCTTTGCAACCGATGCTTTCAAATGGAAAATGCGAGACATAATCATTATGATCAGACAGTTATCAAAATATAACGAACCTTGCCATTGATAATAACGATTTTACCCGCCTGTCATGACAGAGTATGATGAGTGCCTGTAGCTAACCATCTTGTCAGTTACGACCATTATATATAAACACCATACGCCAGCATCATAGCCTGAGCGCGGCTATGACATTGTAGGACAACCGAATATATGGCTAACTTCCCCACTATCAGAATACGCACGCGCCGCAAATACTACCGCCTTATCTTCACAGGTCTCATGGCGATGATGATGTCACTTATTATCTCAGCGGCATTGATCATCGTTAAAGCAGGAATTCATGATGGGTTTTTTATGACGCTGATGCACTCTTGGGGACTGGCTTTTATTTTTGCTTGGCCGAGTGCTTATATCTGTGCTTACTTGGTGCAAGAGCATGTGCTTAGCCGTATTGAGTTTTACTAGGCGATGTATAAATTTCGACCATAAATAAAATCTACAAACTTTAGTACACCTATACCTCATAAAAACCGTTAAGATAGTTTTCACACTGTTTTTACTGAGAGCGTGCTATGAGTCAACCACGGCGCACTATTGAGCATTTGCTTCAACACGGTATTCTCCCCATCACACAGGCTGATGCAGCAGCCACTCATCTCGAAGTCTACCCCAATCAGCGGACATGGCTGGCATTTTTTGACAAAGCGTTGCTGGTTATTGGCGCCGTCGCCCTAGCATTGTCTCTTGTGTTCTTTATTGCCTACAACTGGCAAAACATGGGCAAGATGGGTAAGTTTGCGTTGGTTGAAGGGGCGCTGCTCATCACCATCGCCCTCTACGTCGGCCTCTCTTTTAGACGACGATTTTTACTCATTCGCCAATTATTATTACTCATCGCCAGTGTCATCACGGGCAGCCTACTGGCATTGTTTGGGCAGGTCTATCAGACCGGTGCTGACACGTGGCAGCTGTTTTTTGCGTGGGCATTATTGATTACGCCATGGGTTATGATTGCGCGTTTTCCCGCATTGTGGCTGCTTTGGTTGGGGTTGATTAACGCCTGCTTATTGCTATATTTCGATGTCACAGGATTGATGTTTATCCATAATGGCTGGCAAAGTCACTTTCAGGTGGTCATCCTTGCGCTAGTGAATCTCGTTGCCTTATACGGCTGGCTCAGCATTTTCGATCATCAACGCCACCACTCTCCCAGCACTGCTGTCGATGCTACTGATAATAACACTGCTACTAGCATCAGCCCTGTACCAACAAAATCCAGCTTGCACTGGAGCACCTATGTCGTCGGTCTATTGAGCACCTACTTCATAACGTATCTTGCCATTACGACTGTCTTTGACGATTGGTCTATCTTAGTCACACTTAGTTCTGTCGTGTTGTGGTTGGGCTGGTGTGGCTTTATGCTTTGGCACTTTTATCAGCGCCGTGTTGATTTACTCATGCTCACTTATCTGGCGCTGTCTGTCATTGTCGTGGTGATGTTTTGGGTAGGTAAATGGGTATTGGAAGGTGCTGAGGCGGGTGGCTTTTTGGTCTTGGCGCTGCTGCTGATTGGGATGAGTTCAATGGCAGTAATATGGCTGCGCAAAGTGGCGCGCTTAGATAGCGCACATAAACCCCATATGACCAATGGAGGCGCTAACGATGAATAATGATAAACAAGCGCTAATAAAGCTAAAAAACCTTGGCTTGATTGACACCAATGTGGCTCATACTAATGGGATTGGCACAGAGGCAGACAGTAGCATAAAGGGTGACGACCCTTGGTTCTTACACGTATTTTTTGGCATTAGTGGCATCTTAGCGAGCTTATTGTTCATTGGGTTTTTAACGCTCCTATTGTGGGACACTTCTGTCTTTGATAGCACGCTCAGTATATTTGTCATTGGCCTATTACTGAGCATCACAGGGTTTGGATTATTTAGAAATAAGCACATGCGCCGCAGCAGTTTTTGGACCAGCTTGGCATTTGCTATCAGCGCGGCCGGACAGTTATACGCCATGTTTACGCTATTGAGCGCCGACATAGAACGCCCGCTGAATATCTGGCTATTTTTACTGTTTCAAATGTTTATGACCCTCATCATGCCAAATTTCATCTACCGTTTATTAAGTAGTGCGGCAGCGCTTGGTGGTTTGGTTTATCTGCTCAGCTCCTATCAGTTGTCCGAAGCCAGTTTGGGACTAGTGGCATTGATAACTATTGTGGTCAACTTACAACGTTATACCCTGTTACAGCATGTCCCTCCCAAATGGCGAGCATTCAGTTTTGAGCTGATAAAGGCCGTTGGTTATGCCAGTGCGCTCATGCTGCTATGTATCTCCGTTTACTTTATCGCGGCTGAATACGGGCATGGTTTTGAGAGCGATGGCGACACTGTCTATCATTATTATGTGGCGCAAGCGCTGCTCACACTTGTCAGCCTTTATGCAGCTTTGCTTATTCTCAAACGCTACCGCATCGACTTACTATCAGCCACGGGATTCATCGTGGGCTGTACGGTCGCGGTACTGGGCATTGTCTCGATCTATGTCTCAGGCTTGCTGGCCACCTGTTTGCTTATAGTGATTGCCATGGCCAATAGCCAGCGTACCCTATTGGCTATCGGTATGTTTGCCTTAGTCTGCTATGTGTTTTGGTACTATTATCAACTCGATACCTCTTTATTGATCAAATCCATCTCCATGCTGGTTGTTGGTATTGCGCTATTATTGATGCGCTGGCTACTCATTAAACGGTATTTTGCAGAGAATATTACTCATCCTGCGACTGATAGTCAGGAGCGTTTATCATGAAAGCCACTCATTGGACACAAAAACGGGCGTTCACTATTGCCATTGCCGTACTTGGATTGGTCATTATCTTCATTGTCATGACGTTAAATGTGGCGAAGTATGAGACGCATCTTGCCAGCGGTGATATCGTTTTATTACCCCTTGCGCCTGTCGATCCGCGCGGCTTTATGCAAGGAGATTATATGACGCTCAGCTATGCCTTAGAGCGTGACATTTTAGACACGCTTGAGAAAGCGAGCGACCTTGATAAAGCCGCTGATGGTTATGTGATCGTGCGTTTGGATGAACATAACGTTGGGCAGTTTGTGCGTTTGGCTGACAGTTATCAGCCTGATACTTTAGCCGCTGACGAGAAAGCCATTCATTATCGTGTGCGCAATGGCTCGGTCAAACTTGCGACCAATGCCTTTTTCTTTCAAGAAGGTCATGCTGAGGCTTTTGAAGCGGCAGAATACGGCTTATTCCGTGTCAATGATAAAGGTGATCCGCTCCTGACCAATCTCGTCAACGAAACATTTAAAGTGATTGATGCATCAAATATAAGTGAAGAAAAAATTAATAATAATTAAAATCAGATGAGTAATACTTCATTATTGTAAGCAACCACTAACCTTATTTAACCAAATAAGTACTGATAATAGTGAGGTGTACTTGTTACTGTGGTGCCCTGATTGTACGCGTTTATACAGAACATCTATTCATAATAACCGACTAATAATAACTGATTAATAATAGTCGACCTGTTAAGTACGATCATTCCATCAAAAAATAAATAAAGGAATTTCCCATGCGTAGTGCTATTCATAAAAGCTTTGGTAAACCTGCTGACGTATTGAGCGTTGGCGACAGTCCCATGCCGCAGCCTGCTGCCAATGAAGTGCGTATCAAAACCATTCTCTCCCCCATTCACAACCATGATTTACTGACGATTAGTGGTCAATACGGCTATAAACCTGAGCTGCCAGCCATCGGTGGCAGTGAGGCATTAGGCATTATCGATGCTGTGGGCGATGACGTCACAGATCTGAGTGTTGGCCAGCGTGTCGCTTGTGCCAGTGTGCACGAAACGTGGGCGGAGTATTTTGTTGCCCCTGCCAACATGGTATTTATCATCCCTGATGCCATCGAAGACGAGCTGGCGGCGCAGCTGATTGCCATGCCACTGTCTGCCTTAATGCTATTGGAATTCTTAGAAGTCGATAGTGGGCAATGGATCATTCATAATGCGGCAAACGGTGCGGTTGGTAAAACGCTTGCCATGCTCGCGGCGGCACGCGGCGTAAATACTATTAACCTTGTTCGCAGTGCAGACTCGCTAGAAGAGCTGACCGCGCTCGGTATCAAAAACAATGTCGTTACCGCTGATGACGATTGGAAAGACCAAGTCCGCGCCATTATCGGCGATGACAAAATAACAGCCGCCGTTGACTCAGTCGGTGGTGAGTCGAGCAATGAGCTGCTATCGCTACTGGGTAGCAATGGCACGCTGGTCTCATTTGGTATCATGTCAGGCAAACCAATGTCATTGGACGCGGGCAGCCTAATCTTTAAGCAAGCCATCGTCAAAGGATTTTGGGGCAGCAAAACCAGCCAAGAAATGGATGTTGAAAACAAACAACGTCTGATTGATGAATTGCTAGAACGCGCGACAAACGGCGACTTAAAACTACCGATTGAAGCCATTTATAGTTTGGACGACATCGCCACAGCCGTCTCTGGAAAAGTACAGTCAGGCAAAAAAGGCAAGGTTATTTTAAAGCTCTAGTAGACTAAATTTGAATAAAAAAGCTCATGAACTCATGGGCTTTTTTTGTTTTAATCGTAAGAATATAGTTCGTTCAAGATAAAAACGATACCTTTGTAGCAAAGCGCTATTGCTATCATTTTTTTCGCTTGCTGTTCGCAAGCGTGACAGAGGCGACAAAAAACTTATAGTCAATATCACTGACTCATTACAAAAGTAAATCCACTAATAAATACAAGAATCACTCATTCTTGACCACACAACAATAAATCAAACAGGGAATATCATTATGTCAAACCAACAAACATTCAAGGCGTTAGTCGTCCGCGAGGTCAGCGACGGTGAATTCAATAAAAGCATCCAAACGCGTAACCTCAGTGATTTACCTGAAAACGACTTACTCATCGAAGTGCATTATTCATCGCTCAACTATAAAGACGCGATGTCAGCCGCTGGTAATAAGATGATTACCAAAAACTATCCGCATACCCCTGGTATTGATGCGGCTGGTATCGTGATTAGCGACAAATCAGGCACGTTCACAGCGGGGCAAGAAGTGCTGGTATTTGGCTATGATTTGGGTATGGATACGCCGGGCGGTTTGGGTCAAATGATCTCGATCCCAGCAGATTGGGCGCTCCCCTGCCCACCGTCCTTGACCTTAAAAGAAGCCATGTGCTACGGCACGGGCGGTTTAACCGCAGCATTGTGTATTCAAAAATTGGAAAAAATAGGCGCAAAACCAAGCGATGGCCCAGTCGCTGTCACGGGTGCAACGGGCGGCGTGGGCAGTATCAGTATCGCGATTTTGAAGCAGTTGGGCTATGAGGTCATTGCCTTCTCTGGCAAACCAGAACAAAGCGAGCACCTCAAAAAATTGGGCGCAAGTGACGTGCGTCATCGCGACACGATCAATGAAGTGGGTAAAAAACCTGTCGGTCGCGAACTATGGGCAAACGCTATTGATACCTTGGGCGGCGACTATTTGGCAAACTTACTCAAACAAACCAAGTCAGGCGGCGCGGTATCGGCTTGCGGCTTAGCCTCGTCAACAGAACTTGACATGACGGTGCTGCCGTTTATCATTCGCGGGATCTCTTTGCTGGGCATCGATTCGGTCACGATACCATTGGCTGAAAAGCAGGAAATTTGGGCACGTGTCGCGACTGATATGAAGCTGCCCGATATTGAGCAATACTGTGAAGAGATTACCCTAGAGCAAACGCCTGAATACTTAGAACGCTTTATTGCTAACAAAGTTGTGGGGCGTTATGTGGTGAATGTGAAGGGGTAGTATTTTAGCTTAGTAGTTAAACACTATAAAAAAGGCAGCATCTCTTTTGAGGTGCTGCTATTGTTTTTATAGAGTCATACTTTTTCATTTAGGGGTTATTTGCGTGCCATGATTCGCTTGTTGAGATACACTGCTGACAACGCATATCATCGAGTTGATAAGCTCCTAAAAGTTGATCGTCTTCAATGAAGTCAGTACCTATACACGAAGAAGAACCATCCTCATGTACACCAATCATTCCATCACAGGAGACTCGACTGATTAAAGGTTTTATGACTTGATTATAATGATACTGTTGATTATCACTCATTTTGGCAAAATTATCTGAGCTTCCGACTAAGAATTTAGCAACACCTACACTAGCATTCGCATCAACATTCTCTTCCTGTGCACTCTCTATAATTAATTCTTCTTGGTTTTCCACAATATAATTTAGAACAGCCGTTTCGTCTTTATTTAACATTGTTACTCCTTATAGTTTTATTTTTAGTATGTATCACGTTACATGTGGTACATCTTTCAATATATGTACTACCTTAATTTTTACAAGTATTACCAAAAAATAAAGTGCACAATAGTGTGCTATTTGTGTATCTGCCAATATAAATCGTTGTAAGTATAGTAAACAAACAGTCAAATCTTAATTATTCATAGCAAATACTTTTATTAACCTTTTGTATATCAACCAAAAAAACACCCAACCAAGTTGAGTGTTTTTTTATTTATGACAAGTTGTATATCAATTCAAAAAATTTGAGTAGCGAGGAAAACGAGTGATAGCACTACATCAAGTAGGCTGAACGAGTTTGACAACGCTAATCAGATTTTTGGTTTGATATTATTCCCACTCAATCGTCGCTGGTGGCTTGCTCGACACATCATAAGTCACGCGTGATACTTCAGCGATTTCATTCATAATGCGATTCGATACCGTCTCAATCAAATCATACGGTAGATGCGCAAAGCGTGCAGTCATAAAGTCTACAGTTTCAACGGCACGTAGCGCGATCACCCACGCATAGCGGCGGCCATCACCGACCACGCCGACTGATTTGATTGGTTGGAATACCGCAAATGCTTGTGCAGTCTTCTCATACCAACCTGATTTCTCTAGCTCTGCCATAAAGATAGCATCGGCTTGACGCAGGATATCAGCATATTCTTTGGTGACTTCGCCAAGGATACGCACGCCCAAACCTGGGCCTGGGAACGGATGACGATAAATCATTTTGGCAGGTAAGCCAAGAGTAATACCAAGTTTACGCACTTCATCTTTAAACAAATCACGTAACGGCTCAATCAGCTTAAATGCCAAGTCATCTGGCAAACCGCCAACGTTATGATGGCTCTTAATCACGTGTGCTTTGCCTTGATGCGACTTAGCAGATTCGATGACGTCTGGATAAATCGTACCCTGCGCCAAGAACTCAACGACTTTACCATCGCTCTGCTCACTCACTTGACGGGCGCTATCAGCGAATACGTCGATGAAGGTTTTACCAATGATTTTGCGTTTGCTTCTCGGGATCAGACTCGCCTGCTAACGCGTTTAAGAACAAATCTTCAGCATCAACACGAATGACTTTAACGCCCATGTTTTCTGCAAAAATTTGCATCACTTGGTCGCCTTCGTTCAGACGCAACAGACCATTATCAACAAACACACAAGTCAGCTGATCGCCAATGGCTTTGTGCAATAACGCGGCGACGACTGAGCTATCAACGCCGCCTGATAGACCGAGCAATACTTGCTTATCACCGATTTGCTCTTTTAACTGGGCAATACGCATATCGAGCAATATTGTCTGGCGTCCACTCCCCAGCACAGTCGCAGATTTGATGGACAAAACGACCAAGCAGCGCTTGACCTTGTAAGGTATGCGTCACTTCTGGATGGAACTGTAGACCATAATAGTGCTTGTCATCGTTGGCCATAATCGCAATCGGACAGCTTGGCGTACTGGCGACGATATCGAAGCCTTTGGGGCTTCGATGACTTTATCGCCATGACTCATCCAAACATTGAGCGTACCAGCAGCATCTTCGATACCGTCGATCAAGGTAGAGCTACCATTGATGTTGATAGTCGCTGCGCCAAACTCATGGATATCACTGGCATGAACCTGCCCGCCAAAACGATCTGCCATCGCTTGCATACCGTAGCAAATACCCAATACAGGTACGCCTAGGTCAAACACTGCGTCATTGATACGCGGGCTGTTGTCTGCATGGACGCTCTCAGGGCCACCCGATAAGATGACGCCTTTTGCGCCAAAATCGATGATGCGCTGAGTGTCGATATCATAAGGGAACATCTCACAAAATACCCCAGAATCGCGCACACGGCGGGCGATTAAGCTGGCTGTATTGCGAGCCAAAATCGAGAATTAAGATGCGGTCTTCTTTGATTGCGGGAGTGGCAGCAGCAGTGGTCATAAATCGATGTCCATCAATAAATAAATTGGTGCCCTATTTTAACAAGTTTAGGCAAGGTGATGGCGGTTGGCATGATGATTATTCGTGAATATTTACTTATACCTTAAATTACGGACTTAATTATCTTCTATCGGTTCACATTTAGGTATAGGCGGTTAAATATTGTTGACAGACGGTATTCCTCATCTATTGGTTTTAAGGTAGTCTTTAAGTGAATTAGCAATCATTAGTTAATTACTTTTATGAAATAGCGTTACAGCAGAATATGGTAGCGGCTTTGGCTGTATCGGCACAGTAAGCAAGCAAAATTTAGCCCAGTATCGCGTGGTAATATTTGTACTTCTTTTATTTAGAGCTGACAAAAAATTGTCACTCAGTTTATTTAGTAAGTGATATTGGCTTATAAGTTTAGCATTTGGTAGAGCCAATTTAAGCTCACAGTAAAGGCTATACACAAGCCCTTCGCTTACTATTATCACACCTTCCACTATAATAAAAACCAAGAAATCTGCGCTTCAATCGCGTTGCTTTTCTAGCAATATATCTTGGCTAAAAATTCCATATTGAAACTTTTGGTTACAAATTAATTTTCTCGATCGTTGATTTAACTGTGTTTCTTTTAAATCGTTAGGTAATTAATAGTCGAACTTTGTTACAGAACCATGTACAGTATTAGAGTGAATACCAACTATGTCAGCTGCGAATATGCCGTTACTTCACACGCAAAATATTCGAGTGATGTTAGTTGCTACCTCTTGATATTTCACATTGGATTGGCTTTATAACTGCAGGACAGCATTTAGGCCAATCTAGCACCGCTCCTCTGATTGAGTGATTAGGCATTATTATCATAAGTCAATCATGAGCACTCAGAGAGGCGGTCAACTGTTAGGTTGTTCATATCAGAATGCCTTGATACTGAAAGCGCTATGGTCTCTGTCAACATCCAACCAAACCAATTATGAAGCCCTGATGGCTTTTTAAAAAAGGATAGAAATGATGAAAATGGAATTATCATCGCGCTCAGTGCTAAAGCTTAGCACCCTCGCCCTAGCAGTAGCCGCTGCTTCTTTGAGTACTACCACCGTCATGGCGGCTGAATGTCAATTGAGCAGTGGAAATACAGGTGGTGCAATCAGCTCTGGGACAGACGCCTTGGCCTGTGGCCCGTACACCAGCGCCTTCGCTGATAACGCCACCGCAGTGGGTCAGAATTCATTTGCAGCAGCGGTTAACGCTGTGGCTGTAGGTAACACTGCCTTTGCCTCTGATGCAAATGCCATCTCAATTGGTGCTAACTCACAGGCTGACGGAATCGACGCTGTGGCGCTTGGCGGCGGGGTCTCTGAAAACGGTTCACGTGCTGGTGCTCAAGCTTTGGGCAACTCGACCACAGCAGTCGGCGGTGAGTCGCTTGCCCAGGGGGCTGGCACTACGGCAATCGGTTGGCAGTCTTCAGCCACAGCTGAGCGTGCTCAAGCTTTCGGTCACCTAGCCAATGCCAGTGGCGTACGTTCAACGGCTGTGGGTGAAGCGGCAACTGCTGCTGGCACCAACGATACCGTGGCTATTGGTAACCAAGCAAACGCAGGTATGAATTCAGCCACTGCGGTCGGTGGACAAGCCAATGCCGCTGGTTTGGGCTCAACCTCTATCGGTTGGCAGTCAGCAGCCACAGGCGAGCGTGCACAAGCTTTTGGTCATTTAGCTACCGCTCAAGGTGAGCGCTCACTCGCTATCGGTGAAAACGCTGATGCACAAACGAATTTTTCTACTGCTATTGGTAATGAAACCATTGCCAACGGCATCGATGCATTAGCCATCGGTGATACAGCCAATGCTACGGGTAATTCGACAACTGCTGTAGGCGGCGAATCAGTGGCGACTGGCCCAGGTGCGACTGCTATTGGTTGGAAATCAGGAGCAAACGCCGAGCGTGCTCAAGCGTTCGGTCATTTGGCTCAGGCAAATGGGGTACGCTCAACAGCAGTCGGTGAAGCAGCAACTGCACAGGGCGAGCGTTCTGTGGCTTTAGGTAACGAATCAGTCGCAGGCGGCACCAATGACACGGTTGCCATTGGTAATCTGGCAAACGCAGGTATGAATTCAGCCACTGCGGTCGGTGGACAAGCCAATGCCGCTGGTTTGGGTTCAAGCTCTATCGGTTGGCAATCAGCTGCAACTGCGGAACGTGCTCAAGCATTTGGCCATTTAGCCAAAGCAACTGGCGTACGCTCTACCGCAGTGGGTGAGGCAGCCGTTGCACAGGGTGCAGGTTCTGTGGCTTTGGGTAATCAGACAGCTGCTAGAGGTTCAAACAGCATCGCTATCGGTAATGGTGCAACTGCATCAGCCGACAACCAAATCGTTTTGGGTAACGCAGGTCAACTCCAAGCAAGTACAGCATCTCAGTCAGGTAACGCTAATATAGTCACTACTGATGCAAACGGTACTTTGGGCACCAGTGTCGCCGTGGACTCACTGGCTACTAGAGTTCAGCTGGCAAATACTGACGCTCAAGTTGCTAACTTTGGCGCAGCGACAACCAATAACGCTAGACAAATTAGCGATTTGCGCAGCCAATACAATCGTCAAGAAGACCGCTTAGATGACGCAGAAGATGGTATCGCAATGGCACTATCGATGGAAACCCCTGTTATCCCTTCAGGTAAGAGATACGCTATGGGATTTGGCACGGGTTATTACAATAGCAGCACTGCTGTGAGCGCTTCTTTTGCTGGACGGGCAAGTGACAATGTGACGATTTCAGCTGGCGCAGGCTATGGTACTGATAGTGGGAAAATAGGTGCACGTGGCGGCGTCACTTTCGCTTGGTAATTAACTCATCAATGTCTACTGTGTCCACAAGCCTATGTGAGTAAGATGCGGTAGATATGATTGACCTCAATCAAATCAACTAACAAGCCTTTAAGGCTCTTAAAATATAGGATAAAGCATTATGAAAACGGAGTTTCTACCGGGCGCAGCACTAAAGATTAGTACGCTTGCTTTTGCCATAGCCGCCGCGTCTTTTAGCACCACTGCCGTGATGGCATCTGAATGTCAACTCAATGATGCAAACACTACCACCATCTCAGGTGCGACCAGCAATGTTAAAACGGCTCTCGCTTGCGGCAATGCAGCAAAAGCTGGCGGCACCAATGACACTGTCGCTATTGGTAGCCAAGCAAGCGCTGGCATGAATTCAGCCACCGCTGTCGGTGGTCAAGCCAATGCCGCAGGTCTAGGCTCAACCTCTATCGGTTGGCAGTCAAAAGCCACCGCTGAACGCGCTCAAGCCTTTGGTCACTTAGCTGATGCCAGTGGCGTACGTGCGACCGCCGTGGGTGAAGCAGCAATGGCTGGCGGTAGCAATGACACCGTCGCTGTCGGTAACAAAGCAATTGCTGGTATGAACTCTGCCACCGCTGTCGGTGGTCAAGCCAATGCCGCGGGTTTAGGCTCTACTTCTATCGGTTGGCAGTCAAAAGCCACCGCTGAGCGCGCGCAAGCATTTGGTCACTTAGCTGATGCAAGCGGCGTACGGGCAACGGCTGTGGGTGAAGCAGCAATGGCTGGTGGTAGCAATGACACCGTCGCTGTCGGTAACAAAGCCAATGCTGGTATGAACTCTGCCGTGGCTGTCGGTGGTCAAGCCAATGCCGCAGGTCTAGGCTCAACCTCTATCGGTTGGCAATCAAAAGCCACGGCTGAACGCGCTCAAGCCTTTGGTCACTTAGCTGATGCCAGTGGCATGCGTGCGACGGCAGTCGGTGAAGCGGCAACGGCAAAAGGTGAAGCGTCTATTGCCATTGGCAATATGGCAGTTGCAGGTGCTTTGAACAGCATCGCTATCGGTAATGGTGTAAAAGCTGCAAATAAAAATCAGGTCGTCTTGGGTAATGCTGGTCAAGTTCAATCCAGTACCGCATCTCAATCAGGCACAGTCAGAATAGTAACAATTGATGACAATGGCACATTAGGTACGATGCTTGTTGACTACTATAAGTCAGCTCAGTAAATCATTTATAAATATCAATTTAATACCGCTGTCTATAAAGGCAAAGCATAGTAGACAGCATTCACTTTAATTAAGACAAATAAAAACCCTGCCATGGCAGGGTTTTTTGATATCTAAATATAACCAAATCTATAACTGCTTGGCAATATAGTCGGTGAAAAGTTAAATCGATACATCAATCGTCAGATACTACTGGTATAAATTTTGCTTGCTTGCTGTGCCGTTGCAGACAGAGGCTTCGAAAAATTCATTCCAGCAGTAAGGTCGCGCTTTTATTATTTGTTAACTATAGGGGTTTGACTATATATCACCCAAGGCGGTATCAATACGATTCAATCCCTCTAGCAGCACCGATTTAGGACAGGCCACATTCAGGCGCATTTTAAGATGCCCTTCATGACCGTATTTGATGCCCGCATTCAGCTCAACTTTAGCGGCTCTCAAGGTGTCATAGAGCATTTGATCGTCTTCGGCATACGCTGAGCAATCCAGCCAAATTAAATAGGATGCTTCTGGACGCATGACTTTTACTTTGGGTAAATGCTCCGCTAAAAACCGTACGGTTACGTCAATATTGGCTTCGATATAAGCAAGCGCCTGCGTCAACCACTCACCACCGTTCTCATAAGCACTGCGCATCACGGTATAAGCAAATAAATTCAGCTCATACTCATCATTCAGCCCTTGCTGCTGGCCAATCTTGCTAATTAACGTCTCATCTTTGGCAAATATCAGTGAGCCTTTGATACCAGCGATGTTAAAGGTTTTGGTCATCGAGGTCAGGCTCACCACATTGTGCTCATAGCCTGTTGCTAGCGTTAATAAAGGCGTGAAAGTGTGTCCGCTCAAAGTCAAATCTTGATGAATTTCATCACTGACAATCGCCACATTATATTTTTTACACAAAGTAAGAACCGCCTCAAGCTCATCGGTCGTCCACACACGCCCGCCCGGATTGTGCGGATTACACAATAAATAAAGCTTCACGTCATGCTGGGTGATTTTGGCTTCGATATCAGCCAAATCCAAACGATATTTGCCTTCAATTTCTGTTAATGCCGAGGTCACAAGCTTGCGACCATTTTGCTCAACCTTAGTCATAAATGGCGCATAAATAGGATCATTGACCAGTACCGCATCCCCTACTTCGGTAAATACGTTCATCATCAGCGCCAAGCTTGGCACCACACCGGGAGAAAACAAGATATTTTCTTGATCCAGCTGCAAATCATAGCGACTGCCATGCCACTCAATGATAGCGTCATACAACGCCTCGGTAGGTTTGGTATAACCCAATATGCCATGCTGCGTGACTTGTTCAATCGCGTTTAAGATGGGCGCGGCAGCCTTAAAGTCCATATCTGCTACCCATAGCGGAATCGTCTCATCGCTATAGTGCCATTTGACCGAGCCTGTATTCTGTCTGTCGATGACCTCATCAAAGTTGTACAACACCCGCACTCTCCTTTATTTAAAAATAATGGTTCAGGGTACAACAGGAATAGCATCATCAACAATCACTTTATGAGGGGTATATAAAGTCGTTATTGTATAAAGTCGCTATGTGATTATCAAAATCACGCCTGCTTTGTGCCTTTTAAAACCTGATACTATTGGCTAATAGTGGTATAAAATCTAGACATCAATCACGGAGCCAGATGATGACCCTACCTGACCAAAAACCGCGTAAGGATACGCAAGCATACGTCCTAACAAAATCCGCTATAGATAACACCACCGAGACCAAACACGTCCATCAGTTCAATGAGAAGGCCATTCGCCATACCGTTTCGCTCAGTGATATCGTCGGTCTCACAAAATGTGGCTTGCACCTCGTGCGGATAGAAGCAGGTGATGAGACGACGACGCATCACTATCACGAAGAGTCAGATGAATTCATCTATGTGCTGTCAGGCGAGTTGTCACTACGCTACGGCGATGATGTGTACCAGCTAAGCGCTGGAGATTTTGTGGGTTTCGCTGCGCATGGCGCGCCGCATTCTATGCGTAATGACAGCGATGCCGATGCCACTTACCTGATGGGCGGCAGCCGACCACCGATTGATATTACCCTGTATCCAGAGATCAATCGCAAGATGTACAAGATACATGGAAAAAAAGAGTATGTGGATTTGGAAGATTTGGGTGAGGTTTGAGGGTAAGATTTGAATAATAACGATTTAATTAACAAGTGTTTCCTAAGTTATAAATATTAATGCTATTATCTATTTAGCTCTAAATAACGCAAACAGTTTAACAAATTGTAAGCTTGTTATTGATGAGCTTGTCACACCATATGACAGCTATATGACGTACAGTTTCAAACGTGCGCTATATTTAAGTGGCGACATTGTTCAACGCTTAAGAAAGCTTGCTCATAGATTGCGTGTAGCACTTTTGCCCTTGCTACCTTGCACTCAAAAGGATGAAACAATATCAAATGGTGATGACATGGTAAACATATCGAAAATAGCTTTTCTGTTAAATAAACTCATTGAGCCACTATTGTGGCTCGAAAGAGCGGTACTGATAAACGGCGCACTATCGCCAACAGCACCATTTGCGACAAAGGCATACATATTTGTTGCAGTATTGATAACAATTGCACACGCTTTTGTGTTAATATATAACAGTGAAATAATCCGTAAGAAAATCGCAAAACTGGTGGGTATGGCTCTAAATGACGTTAACAATTTAACTGATTGTAAGGTTGTTGTAGATGAGCTTATCATTCCATATGACAGCTATATGACGTACAGTTTCAAACGTGCGCTATATGTAAGTGGCGACATTGTTCAACGCTTAAGAAAGCTTGCTCATAGATTGCGTGTAGCACTGCACCTTCATCATGGCTATCTAGTGAATAGACCTTTTGCATAAATTCTTTATTTCGTTGGTAATACTTAATATATGAATTTTTGCAAAAGGTTTGTTAAATAGAAGCAAGGGAGATAGTCATGATAGACAAGGTTAAATTCTCATCCTATGTGAATGAAAATTTTAAATCCACTCTTAATAAACTCGCTAAAAACAAGTCGAAAGCAGACAACTCCTACCATACTAAATAC
The DNA here is from genome assembly GCA_963925435.1 of uncultured Psychrobacter sp. Lineage (GTDB taxonomy): Bacteria > Pseudomonadota > Gammaproteobacteria > Pseudomonadales > Moraxellaceae > Psychrobacter. The sequence goes on from CAWURQ010000002.1 coordinate 631,775, forward strand.
ATCACAGTTAATGACTATCTAAACAGCTTTAGTGAAAAAACTTTGACGGATATTTGTCATAAAATATCAAAGCTTAAGTACAACTGCGACTACCTAACCCCTATCATTCTGCCTAAAACAAACTGTCTTAAACACGATGTAATGACGTTAGAAAATACTCGTTTGGTTTGTGTTCCCTCAGTACAAGATAGAGTCCTTCAAAAGCTATTTATTAAATACTTAAAAGACCATTATGAAGAAATATACAAAGTATTTTGTAAGTATGATCATGCCTTGAATAAAGGTTATAACGACAAAGAAGTAGAATATATTGATGATAAAGGAATACCAAACAAGAAAACTATACATGGTATTCGCAAAGCTTTAGATGACGTTATAGAGTATCGGAGCAAGTATAAATACGTTATCAAAGCAGATATTGTTAAATTCTTTGATAATATAAATAGAGAGATCGCTGTAAAAAAGTTTGAAAAAGAGTTTATTGGATTAAATGAAGATAAAGAGCTGATTGCCATTTTTAACAGTTTTGTTTACTGCGATGCTAAGTTGGATTATGGCGATCTAAAGTATAAAAAACTCATAGAAAAATATCTAGAAGAACTCAAAGGTAAAGGCGTTCGTCAAGGTATGCCTATAGCATCATTATGCTCTTCGATGTATTTATACGAGTTTGACAATTTAATTATTAAGAACAGCATACCGTATATACGATATGCGGATGATTTTTTAATATTTAGTCATTCATATGACAGAGCTATACAGTTAAAAAATATTGTTCAAGACAACCTTAAGAATATTGGTTTAGATATTGAAAAGGAAGTTGGAAAACCGAAAACCGAAATATGTGGTGCTAGAGGCAAGTTCACATACCTAGGCTTTGATATAGTTTATAACTCTAGACTACAATCTTATCAACGACGCATTCCTGAATCAGTTTTTTATAAGGCTATAGGACGAATAAATAGCTTTCAATCAATGACTAAGGTTAAACGCGAATGCGGTAATTATGTTGATTTTAGTTTATATCTTAGAATACTTATTTCAGGATATACAAACTTTTATAGTGAAGATTTGGCTATTAATGGTGCAAAATTTGAGCGAGATTTAATAATAGCATCCAAAAATGTTAGAAAAAAGTTGATTACCGACAACCTAAATATAGATTTTGAAGACATCGGCTCAGCAAATAAGAGAATGTTCTTTTTTGGCATTAAATAATTAATTACGCTCTTTATTCAGATTCCATTTAGAAAGCCCATATCTCTAACTAAACTCAGCTCGCCCAATCGACTATCAATACAAACCTATTTCATACTCTTTGCGTTCATCTGATCGACAATCGCTTCTAACTCATAATAATTGGATAAGACTTTTACCTTATTCACTTTCCTTAATTTGATCGCTAACTCAATGCTATCAAAACGATTGTCATCAAACACAGCGTCATATATCTGCTGCAATATCCTCTTTTGGATAGCGAGGAACTCATCCCGATAAGGCATGGCTTTTAACTTATGGATGGAAAAGAACAGCAACGCCAAAGGCACTAGCATCAGATACTTATCAATACCGTCCTGTAGTGGCAGCAACGGGATACAAATCATCAGCACGACAGGCATCACCCAAAGGATAAAGCGCCATTTTTTTTCATAAAAATGGATCTTTTCTGTGACGGCAATATAATCGTTCAGCTCTACGAAGTTCTTCTTTTTGGCGATATTGATATAAAAGTAATCTTCTCGTATGCCATGTTGAAAGACTTGCCGTAAGCCAACATATTCCAGCCTATCAATATTGAAGTGCTCTTCCATAAAATCAAAAGGTAGCCAGCGCAGTAATTTTTCACGCAAAACATCTGACATGCCACCTTCTTTATTAACGGACTTCAGAAACATGACCACTGACAAGCTGAGCATAAAAGTCAAAAACAACAAAAATAATAGTAAATAAAAATGATCAGTCATAAGTGGTCGTTAGCCCTTGTGGCTCTTTTAGTATGGTTATAAAATCGTTCAATCTTAGAAACTTAGCTTTGTATATTAAGCTGTGATTGCGCTACTTCCCTTTAAACTCAGCCTCGCGCCGCTCAACCATTGCCATCGCCCCCTCGCGGGCATCTTCTGAATAAAACAAATCTGGCAGATAGCTATGAATATTAGCCAATGCCGCGCCGACGCCACTACGGCTGACATCGTGTGCGGACGATAGTAGACCTTGCACACCAAGCGGTGCTGCTTGGCAAATCTCTTTGGCAATCGTGAGTGCACGCTCATACTCAGTGCCATTTTCGACCACTTCACTCACTAGATTCAACCGATCCGCCGTTTGCGCGTCAAACGCTTTGCCTGTGAGTAGATACGGCATGGCTTTTTGCCAGCCAGCAGCCGCGACAAATCGTACCGTCGCCCCACCAAACGGCATGATACCGCGCAACACTTCCATTTGAGCAAAGTTGCAGTTGTCGCTAGCGATAACCACGTCACTATTGAGCATCAGCTCAATCCCAGCGGTAAAGCAGGTGCCTTGTACGGCGACGACGATGGGTTTGCTGCGTAATTTACCACTAATACCCCACGGATCGATTTGATCATAATCAAACTCAAACGCGCCTTTGTCCCATTTGTCCTGTAGCTCCATCAGATCAAGACCCGCCGTGAAATGCTCACCGTGGGCGAATATCAGAGCGCAGCGTAGATGCTCGTCATTGTCATAGTGAGTGAGCGCATCGGATAGCTGGTCAATCATATGGCTGTCAAAGGCATTGCGCTTGTCCGCCCGATTTAGCCCGATCAGGCAGATATGCCCTTGTATGTCATAAGTGATGCGGTTGTCTGTGCGTTGATTGCTTTCTTTAGTCATGACTTGATCCTTGTCGAAACCAGTGTTGTTATAGAAGGGTTATATAGTCAGTTGTTACAGACATAGTTTTAATAACGTACTTTAATATAGACACCCTCGCTATAGAACACAAGCAGTAACGCATCGATGTGCAAGGCTTATAGTTAATAAAAGCTTGCCTCATTATCAGTTGACCTTATTAAGGATAAGTGCAACTATTATTGAGTTTTATGGCGGCGCTTCATTCATTACTCATTTGTTGGCACAACGCAATAACGGAATCACGGTCTTATGGAATTTTGGCATGGCTTTTTGCTTATCACAGGCGTTCACTTGCTGGCAGCTGCCTCACCCGGCCCTGATTTTGTTTTAGTGACGCAGCAAACTTTGTCAAAAGATCGTCGTACTGGGCTAATTTGTAGCCTTGGTATTACCTTTGGCTTGGGCATACACATTATCTATTCTGTATTGGGACTGGCGACTATCATCGCCCATTCTCAGCCGCTATTGACCGCGATTAAATGGTTGGGTGGTGGTTATCTGATTTATCTCGGTTGGCAAGGTATTCAAGCCAAACCCAAAAAACCATTAGATGTAGCAAATACAAAAAATGTAGCCGTTAATGTGATACCAGCAGAGAAAGTAGAAACCCTTTCTACCAAAAAATCATCTAGCCATAAAAAAAATACTGACTCAACGATTGGCATTCTGCGCCGTGGATTTTTTTGTAATGTCTTTAATCCAAAAGCGCCCGTTTATTTTGTAGCGATATTTACCCTTGTCCTGTCACCAGATATACCGCTGTGGCAATTGGCTATCTACGGCGTATGGATGATGGTATTGCAAATGGCATGGTTCAGCACGGTGGTGATGTTACTCTCCATTCCTGCGATTCATCAAAGATTTCAGCGTTTTGAGCATTGGATAGACCGCGTGTTGGGGTCAGCGATGATTGTGTTGGGATTAAATCTTATTTTACGTAGTCGATAAGCATTTAGTGACTCGTGAAATCTGCTAAACTGGACGATTATATTCAAACATCAAAGCCCGATACTATGACCAGTAAGCCTATGAACCGTCGCCCGACCGCCAACAATCACAGAAATAGATCGCCCGAGACTGCTAAGAAACTCGGTCAGCTGCATCCGCGCAATCCGCACCAAGGTCGCTATGACTTTGCCGTATTGACTCGCGCTTTGCCTGAGCTTGCCGACCATACCATTACCAATCCTAATGGCGAGCCGACGATTAATTTCTCTGATCACCAAGCCGTACGTGTGCTCAATAAAGCCTTATTGGCAAACTATTATGGCGTCAAGTTTTGGGACATTCCTGAAGGCTACTTGTGTCCGCCTATCCCTGGACGTGCAGATTATATTCACTATGTTGCCGACTTACTCGCGCAAACCACCCACGTGAATGACGACAATACGCCGCCCATGGGCAAAGAAATCCATGCGCTTGATATTGGTACGGGTGCCAGTGCGATTTATCCCATTATTGGCAGTCAAAGCTACGGCTGGCGCTTTACGGCGAGTGACATCGATCCTATTTCGGTCAATACAGCGGCGCTTATTTGTGAAGCCAATCCAAAGCTAAAAAGCGCAGTAAAAGTAAAACTACAACCTGAGCCAAAAGTCATTTTCAAAAACATCATCGGTCGCCAAGACTATTTTGATGTGGTCGTTTGCAACCCGCCGTTCCATGCCTCCCTTGAAGAAGCGATGGAAGCCAACAGTCGTAAGCAACACAACTTGCAACGACATCGTGGCAAAAACGAAAGCGAACAAATAAGTCGTAGCTCAACAAAATCAGGCAACGCTGCACAAAACCTAAACTTTGGTGGTCAGCACAAAGAGCTATGGAGTGAAGGTGGCGAGATTACCTTTTTGACCAAGATGGCAAAAGAGAGTCAAAGCTTTGCCGAGCACGTTGGCTGGTTTACGACTTTAGTATCAAAATCTGAAAACGTAAAACCTTTACAGTTATTACTCAAACAACTTGATGTCGCGCAAATGCGCATTATTGAGATGAGCCAAGGTCAGAAAAACACGCGTATTCTGGCGTGGCGCTTTCATACGGAAGAAGAAGCATAAACAGTCATAATCTTTATTAAAGTTTCACGTGAAACAAAAAAACACCGCTTCAGTCACTGGAGCGGTGTTTTTTATAGAGCAGATGCAGCGATTTTATTAGCTAAAAAACATTATTTTTAGACCAATAGCGACGAGTACCAAACCGCCTAATGCTTCTGCCTTATCCTCTAACCATGTACCAGAGCGCCAGCCCAAATAGACACCTGATAAACTAAATAACGCTGTGACTACCGCAATAATCAAACAGGCCAACCAAGCATTCAGTGCTAACAGGTTAAGCGTAAAGCCAGCAGCCATTGCATCGATACTAGTGGCAATGGCTAAGGTAAACATCGTCTTATGATTAATACCTTTATGCTCACTATTTTTTGCTAATACATCATCAGCAATGTGATCAATCTCTTCTTCTTTGTCTCCAGCAAATACTTCATAAAGCATTTTGCCACCAAGCGCGATCAAAATAATACCGCCAATCCAAGGAGCCGCGGCAGCTAACCAACCCAGCAATGCTGCACCTAACAGATAACCAATCAGTGGCATGATGCCCTGCGCGATACCGAAATATAGGGCGGCATAAAAAGCCAAACGCAAAACATAGTGATGGTTCTGTTTTTGTGATTTGGCACCCAAACCAATCGCGACAGCGAACGCATCCATGGCTAATGCAATAGCAAGTAGTACGACTTCAATCATAGTGTGGTTCTCTTATCAAAAATGGCAAAAAGGTTTCACATGAAACAAAAATACCGCTCTGGATATCAAAGCGGTATTTTTATAAGAAATAAAAGGACATCCGAGTACTTATACCGTCGACTCTAAATACAACAGAACCATTATATCTCAACGCAGAACTGGAATAAATTTTTCTAGCTTACTGTGCCTACGCAGACAGAGGCGACGAAACTTCTCATTTAAAGATAAGCATTCCAGTCCTGCTGACTCATTTTTATACTGAACTCATTATATATCGAGATTAGAGACCGTCAACGCATTCTCTTCGATAAAGATACGGCGAGGCTCTACATGATCGCCCATCAGACAAGTAAACATATGATCGGCAGCGATGGCATCTTCAATCGTCACACGCAACATACGACGGTTTTCAGGATCCATTGTTGTATCCCAAAGCTGATCGGCGTTCATCTCGCCCAGCCCTTTATAACGCTGAATCGCCAAACCACGACGCGCATCAAGCATCATTTGCTGCCACAGATAGTCAAAGTCGCGTACTGGGATGTCTTTGGTCGTGCCTGCACTGGCTTCACGGCGGATAAAGGCATCATCAGCAAGTAAGGTATTCCACTCGCTCGATAAACGCAGCAACTTGCTGTACTCACCCGAATTGATAAAGCTAGCATCCAATAGATAATGATGCGCCAACTGATGCACATAAACCGTAATACGTGGTAACCACTGGGCTTTAGTAGACATAGCCTCGCTATCAGCGCCTTCCTCAATATCTACTTGTGGTTTCATACCCAATAAATCGGCAGCAGCGGCATCCATATTTTTTGGTTGAGGCGCATGAATATTGACCAACTCAATCTCAGGGCTTAGATCAGAGCCAAAGTGGTCAAGCTGGGTTTGCATGCTCTCCTTCCAAGCTTGCATAGCAGACTTGTCATAAGTCATGTCCGTGCCCAGCTTTGGCGTATGCGTTAGCGCATCTAAGATAACCGCTGGGAAACGAATCTGCAAACGTGCTTTGATCAGCTGAGTTTGGTTATAGTCATTCAGTAGTGTCTCGAGCGCTTGACCAGTAATCGCGGGCGCATCTGCACTGATATGTAGCTTGGTATTGTCAATCGTTGAAGACAGTAAATACGCTTTAAGCGCTTCATCGTCTTTTAGATACAGCTCTTGACGACCTTTTTTCACTTTATATAGCGGTGGCTGAGCGATATAAACATAGCCACGCTCAATCAACTCAGGCGTTTGACGGAAGAAGAAGGTCAATAGCAAGCGTACGAATGTGCGAGCCATCAACATCCGCATCGGTCATGATGATGATTTTATGATAGCGGACTTTATCAGGATTATATTCATCCGGACCAATACCGCAACCAAGCGCGGTAATGAGGTTGCCCACTTCCGCAGACGATAGCATTTTGTCAAAACGGGCGCGCTCAACGTTTAGAATTTTACCTTTTAGTGGCAAAATCGCTTGAGTTTTACGGCTACGGCCTTGTTTTGCTGAACCACCAGCAGAGTCACCCTCCACAATATACAGCTCTGACAATGCTGGATCTTTTTCTTGGCAATCAGCCAACTTACCCGGCAAACCTGCGATATCCAAAGTCGTCTTGCGACGCGTCATCTCACGCGCTTTACGAGCTGCATCACGAGCGCGTGCCGCATCGATAATCTTATTGGCAATGGCTTTACCAGCCGTTGGATTCTCTAACAAGATAGTCGTTAAACTTATCATGCATTGCTGATTCAACAGCAGATTTTACTTCGCTTGACACCAGCTTGTCTTTGGTCTGACTAGAGAATTTTGGATCAGGCACTTTAACAGAGACAATTGCCGTTAGACCTTCACGCGCATCATCCCCAGTTGCGGCCACTTTCTCTTTTTTGAATAAGTTTTCACGATCCATATAGCTGTTTAGGCAACGTGTCAACGCTGAGCGGAATCCGGATAGATGAGTACCACCATCGCGCTGCGGGATGTTATTGGTGAAGCACAGTACTTTTTCGTTATAAGTGTCTGTCCACTGTAGCGCCACTTCGACACTGATGCCGTCATCTTGTTCGCTCGTAAAATGGAACACTTCATTGACGCCATCTTTGCCCGCATTGATATAGCTAACAAACTCTAGCAAACCGCCTTTGTGCTCAAACTCGTGACGCTTGTCGATGCGCTCATCGGTCAATACAATACGCACACCTGAGTTCAAAAACGACAGCTCACGTAAACGTTTTGCCAAGATATCATACTCAAAAACAGTGCCAGTAAAGACATCTGCACTAGGGTAAAAACGGATTTGAGTACCTGTTTTATTCGTTGGCTTCCATTTGCTGAATATCAGCATCAGGTACGCCATCGGTATAAGTCTGATGATAGTGATAGCCTTCACGCCAGATATTCATTTCGAGCTTTTTGGACAATGCGTTAACGACGGAGACACCAACGCCATGCAAGCCGCCTGAGACTTTATAGCTGTTGTCATCGAACTTACCACCAGCATGCAGTACCGTCATAATGACCTGCGCCGCCGACACACCCTTCTTCTGGATGGATATCGACCGGCACACCGCGACCATTGTCCATCACACTGACCGATTCGTCTTCGTGAATGATGATATCAATCTGATCACAATGACCAGCAAGCGCCTCGTCGATAGAGTTGTCCACCACCTCAAAGACCATATGATGTAAGCCAGTACCATCATCAGTATCACCGATATACATACCAGGGCGCACGCGTACCGCTTCTAACCCGCGCAATACACGAATATCTTTGGAGCTATAATCAGAGGGTAATCCTTCAGGAGCCACAGCTGGTACAGTCGTTTCGACAACGCTGTCTGATATCAATTGCTCGTGGTCTGTCGGTAGTGAATCACTCATGCGTATTCCTTAATCTAGCCATAATCAGCCGTTTGTTATTGACCCACCAATACGATGATCTCTAATAACGTTATTTTAGATTTAACTTTTATAGTCAAAACTTTTGATAGACATTATTTGTTAAAAGCTATTAGTTGTTAAAGGCTATTAGCCAAAATTTTATAAGATATTCAACGAACTTAAAAATGTTAAGTCGAGCTCTCATTCATCCCATTTTAGCGGTTTTGTCTTACAGCAAATAAAAGCCAAAACAGAACAAATAAAAATTATATTTATCAATCACTTAAAATTTTCAGCCAATAAAAAATATCTATATAACACTATCAAACAACTTGCTGAGAATAGGACAAAAATAAAGCCCTATTTTAGCATTTTTTTGCTTCTAAGTCACTGTTTGCTGGTCGTTTTGTGCTTATTAAAAAACCGTTTAAAGAGGATAGAATTAGGAGGGTATAACGTAGTAAGTAGGGAATATCACGAGCTGACAACAAAGAAGGAAATACTAGAGAATACAATACCATTAATCAAAGAAAACTTGGCCTTGTTTCACATGAAACATATTAGGTTCTGACCACAGTTCTAAAACCAAGGGCACAATATCATCAGTCAAGCTGGTCATAAACACTTGGCATGGTAGCTGTGACAGCGTCGATAATAAGATTTTTATGGCTCTATCATCTAACTCTGCTGTAATATCATCCAGCAGTACGACGGGCGTGTTTCGGGGTTGAAGGGCATAACTGGACGCCTCACTACTTTTTGCCGTATTCAGTAGCAACGGCAATTGTGACAAACGCAGGGCGGTGATTAATAGCTTTTTTTCACCGCGTGATAACACATTGGCTGCCTGCTCTTTTAGAACTGGCCGTTTGTTACTGACCTCACCTTCTGATGCTGTCTCTGGCTGCTTATCACTTATATCTACTGAATCGTCAGAGCGCCAATGTACATGAATATCAGCGCGGTGGTTGCCAATACGCGTGTAACCCAGCTGCAAATCCTGCTCTAAGCGCTCATTGAGCTGCACATCGAGCGCAATGCTAGTGTCATAGCCAGCGTTGTAACTCAGGCTCAATTGTTCTGCATAGCTGGGCAATAACTGAGCAACGCTGTTCGCAAAATACGGCTGCCATTCTGCAAATATACGTTCACGATAATGATGGATAAGGGCGGCATGACTGCTAATGCCTTTGTCCCATGACTTTAACTCGGCGAGCTGTACTTGAGTCAAATGTCGCGTCTTTTTTAACAAACTATTGCGCTGTTTTAACAGACGTTGATAGGCCACCCATTGTGGATGAAAACCTTGTTTCATGTGAAACACCAACCAATCCAATAGCTGTCGACGGCTAGCACTACCCTGCTCCAACATGTCCATTGTCGATGGATCTATCAGTAATGTTGGCAGCTGTTCGGTTAGGATGCTTTGGTTATAGACGGTGGTTTGATTCAGGCGTAAAACCGTGGTAGCGTCGGATTGTTTTTGGATAGCCAATGTGCTGGCATCATTGAGTTTGGCGTATACGGTTACCGTGTTTTTATGGTGCTGGATATAACGTTTGGGCTGATGATGGCGAAAGCTCTTACCTCTGGATAATAAGAATATCGCTTCAAGCAAAGAGGTTTTTCCACTACCGTTTGCGCCGATAATGACATTGCAGGCAGCAGAGGACAAATTGACCTGCGTTAGATTGCGCAGATATGAGATTTGTAGACGTTCAATCATAGTACCGATAGCCGCCTATTAAAGCCGCCCACATAATAATGGGCAAAAGTTTGATTAAATCATCAATTGGATATAGTTAAAATATTTTAAAGTCGTTACAGTATTGCTGGTGTCAATTTTTTGCAGCATCGAGCTGCGAAGGCACAGCAAGCAAGCAAGCAAGCAAGCAAGCAAAATTTGCACCAGCAGTAGTAGTACGTGTTGTATCGATATTACTTTTCACCCACTATATATATTGGAAGCTAGACGTTGACTGCAAAAACGGCACTAAAGACGGTTTTACCACCTAACGCCCAGTCCTTAAAAAACCAAATATATTATCCAAATAACACTATATACGCATTGGCATGATGACGTACTGATGGAATTCATCATTCAACTGATTGACCAATACCGAGGCATTTGATTGACTCATATGCATTTGTAAATCACCTTGGATAACGCCCAATACATCTTGCAAATACGCGGCGTTAAACGATAACTCCATTGGCTCACCTTGATACTTCGCTTGTATCATTTCGACCGCTTCATCTTGCTCAGCATTATTGGCTCGGACTTCTACCATGCCATCACTGGCAAAATTAAACACCACACCGCGAGATTTTTCATTACTCAAAATCGCAACACGGCGCAGCACATCTGTCATCTTTTCTTGATTAAATAAGGCCAATTTGTCAGTATTGCTTGGCATCACGCGGCGATAATCAGGGAATTTACCATCAATCAAACGTGCAGTGAATGTTACCATGAGGTTTTGACTCACCTGCCCTGTACTATCAACGTCACCAAACGGTAAGGTGACTTGCAAAAACTCACGGCCAAAGCTCAAGGTGACCTGATTGTCTTGTTCTCCAAGCATTTTACCCAGCTCAGTGGCCAAACGTTCAAGCTCAATCACGGCTTTGCGTGGCAAAATAGCTTGCATACTGAGATCGGCACTCACATCAATGACACTACGTGCTAAGGCCAGTCGATGGCCATCGGTCGCGACCGTCGTCAACTGCTGCTGTGATACATCAAACAGCATACCAGTGAGATAATAACGGACATCTTGAATCGCCATCGCAAACTGGGTCTTATGAATTAAATCAGTCAGACGATTACGGCTGATGGTCAATGGTGTGATGTTTTCAGGGTTGCCCAAGCTCGGATAATCTTCGCTAGGCAAGGTACCTAAAGTAAAACGACTTTTGCCGCTGGTCAGTAAACAACGCTCGTTTTTTTGAGTGGCAAGGGTCACTTGCGCTTGTGCAGGCAATGATTTGCAGATATCTCTTAGTTTTGTCGCAGGTAACGTCGTTGTGCCCGCTTCAACACAAGCACCAGCTGGCAATTTCAATGTTGACGTCAGCTCTACTTCTAAATCAGAGGCTGTCAAAATCAGCGCTGACTCAGACAGTTGCAACTTAATATTACCCAAGATAACCATGTTGTGGCGCTTATCAGCCGCCTTGGCAATCAAGTTAATGGCTTTTAGTAACGACTCTCGATTAATCGATAATTGCATGCTTAATCACTCTTATTTAAATGGCATTTTTGGTATAAATTTAGGAGAATGGCTCAATAATACCTTGTCTATTGGCTATAATCTATAAGGTATTGGTCTACTTATCATCAATTTACTATAGTTAGGTTAATATGAAGAGAGTCAGTAGGACTGGTACAAATTTTTCTTACTTGCTGTGCCTTCGCAGACAGATGCTGCAAAAAATTTACCCCAGCAATACTGTAACAACTTTAAAATATTTCAACTATACGAAAAATTCGTACCAGTCCCGCGTCATAATATCTTGTATCAACTATATTTCATTACCATAAAACATCTTTATCTACCAAAATATGGCGATAACGCAGCTTTTTAACCCGCTTGCAACATCAAGGCCAGCGTTTTGTAATCCTTATCAAATGCAGGGTCTGCGCCTCTCAGCTCATTTACTTTGTCGCAAGCATGCATCACCGTCGTGTGATCGCGTCCACCAAAAGATTGACCAATCTCAGGAAAACTGTCGCTCGTCAATTCACGCGATAGTGCCATCGCTATTTGCCTTGGTCTGGCAATACTGCGCGTGCGTTTTCGACCCAAGATATCTTTGACAGTCACATCATAATATTCAGCGACCACTTTGCGAATATTATCCATATTGACGGCCTGTACGCGCATCGCGACGATGTCTTTTAGCGCATATTGCACCATTTCAAGGGTAATCTGAGCCCCTGTCAAGTTAGCGTTGGCAAATACCTGATTGAGCGCGCCTTCCAAACGCCTGACATTTGACACCACATTTTGAGCGATGAATAGGGCGCACTCTTTAGGCAACGTCATGCCATATGAAGCCGCTTTTTTTTGTAAAATTTGTACACGAGTATCAATTTCAGGAGGATCGACAGCAACGGTTAAACCCCATGAAAAACGTGAGCGAAACCGTTCATCAAATTCGGTCATTTGCGATGGATGGCGATCCGAGGCCAAAATCAATTGTTTATCACCACTTGTAAAATCTGCAAACAATGTCAAAAATTCATTACTACTTTTGGTTTTTCCTGCCAGTACATGAATATCATCTACAATCAATAAATCTACTTTTTTAATTTTCTTTTTAAAATCTTCTATTTTATTATTTCTTAATGAATAAACCAATTGATTAATAAATTTTTCAGAAGTGAAATAATAAAAACTTTGATTATTTTTTAAATAGCGATGTGCTACAGAATGCATTAAATGGGTTTTTCCTAATCCTGAAGGCCCATATATAAATAAAGGATTATGACGATTTTTTGATTGGCGCTTCCCAAGCTCATAACAGGCTTTATAGGCCAAATTATTAGACTTACCCGTGACAAATGTCTCAAAAGTAAAGTCAGGATTTAGATAACTCAACGATTTTGCATCAGCCGAATCGACCAATTCTGCGTTACGCATATTGGCATCAATATCCGCTTTTGCATTGTTATGATGAATGCTTTCAAATTTATGATCTGTAGGGGTAGGGGAGGGCTTATCCTCTGCAAATAAAGACCCTGATTGGGTTGGGCTATTGTCATTGGTGTCGCGGTCAGCATTATCGACCCTTACAATAACCTCTTCAATACTTCCTTGACTGTGCTTAGCAACCAGTTGCTGAATATCTTGCAAGTGGTTTTTTTTGATATAAGTCACAAAGTAATCGTTGGGGGCAAGTATGATCAGCGTTTGCGCTTCTTGATGAGCGGACAATGGTCTCAACCACATGGTAAACACGTTGTCTTTAACGTTATATCGCAAATCGTTTAAACATTTGTCCCAAATACTTGCTGTGTCTATCATGAAAAATACGAACCCTATAATCTGAAATAATAGATATGTAGCAACGGTAAAAGCCGTTATTTATTACTCAACACTGCTCACCATTATTAAACTAAAACTCATCTTGGTAAATCACTTAGAACGGCATGTCGTGTAGGAAGCTAATTTAACACAAATGCCCTGTGGATAACATCCTGTTTTTTGTGGATAAGCCTGTGGATAGTTTTGTGGATAAGTAGAAACGAAGAGTTATCCATATTTCACCCACAGGTTATCCACAGGTTTACCCATAGCCTAGTATTTTGATAATAAAAGGAAAATGAACTTAACCACAGAAAAATAGGCCCCAATAACAACAATATCTATATATATTAATCAATTAATTATTATAGAGATTCAGTATAATCTGTGGATAACTTCTAAAAATCAATAACTGTATTAACTAGTATAATTCTGTTTACATTGCTCAATGAATTGACGCAGTCAAAGAATGATAAAAACCAGTAGTATTGCTACAGTAAAACATGCACACGATAAATATAGCATTTAATTAGTTTATTGACCAAAATCATATGCGATGATATAATCCTCCGTTATTACGAATTTAGTCCATTATTTTGATAGGTGAGTTATGAAACGTACATTCCAACCAAGCGTGATCAAGCGTAAACGTACTCACGGTTTCCGTGCTCGTATGGCAACTAAAAAAGGCCGTCAGGTCTTAGCTCGTCGCCGCGCTAAAGGACGTCATCGCCTTACTGTATAATCAGTAGATTGCGATAAGCATGGCTCATAGTGCTTGTTGTGTTTCTATTGTTTATAGATTGCGATAGTCAATCATCACAACTGACACTTAGCCATATATTAAAAGCGCCCACATCAGGCGCTTTTTTTGTCTCTATATTTTACTATTATTTCTAATCTTGTCATTCGCTCTTATACTAGGTTGTACTATGTCCAATACTGTTCCAGCTACACCTACTGCTCGCTTTACCAAAGAGCAACGCTTGCTCACGCCTAGCAGCCTTCCGTGAGGTGTTTGACGCACCTGAGCGTAAGCTTCATCAGAGCCATCTAATGGCTTTTGTACGTGCCAACACTCATGAGCAGCCACGAGTCGGTATGGCTATTACCAAGCGTAAAGTCCCTACCGCAGTTCGCTCGAAATTTAATCAAACGTCAAATACGTGAGCAGTTTCGAGTAAAGGCTTTTAATTTAGAAAATAAAGATATTGTTTTTATTGTTAAAAATTCTGTTAAAGGATTAGAGTAATAAAGAATTAAAAACAGAAATAAATAATATTTTTAAAAAAATAGAAAAAAAATAATATGAATTTTTTTATAAAAAATATAAATAAATATTTATATAAATTAATTTATAGTTTTATTGTTTTTTATCAAAAAATAATAAGTCCTATATTACCTGCTCGTTGTCGATATTATCCAACCTGTTCAAACTATGGTAAGCAAGCTTTGGCTTGGTATGGTGTTTGGAATGGGAGTTTGCTTTTATTAAAACGCATTGGTCGTTGTCATCCTTTAGGTGGACATGGCATTGATTTTGTACCTCTGCCCTTAGCTTCTTATCATTATCAATATGTGTCTTTACTTATGTCAGCTAGTATGAAGGCTCAAGGTTTGGGTGTTTATCGAGATAATAATGGGTATGTTGCTCGCCTAAATCATATGATGAAATTGACCTAAGACGTAGGTTCTACTAAGCGTTTCAGTATATCTATTGAGTTACCCACAAGTTATCCACACTCTTGGTATCATTTAGAGCTGATTTTTAGTAAAATGATGCACATTTTATGTAAATGACTGCTGACATTACAGCTAACTGATATGGGAATGCTGTGTGGTAGTCATGACACATGCCCTAATTTTTCATTCCCTAATTTTTTAATCTAGGAAAGGTTTATGCAAAAGATATTTCGGGTGATGATCATCATTGCGATGTTAATCACCGCTTATCTGCTGATTTTGGCATGGCGAGATGATTATGCCGATGCCCCAGCTGTAGACACGGTGCCAGAAACTGCAACTTCGGTAGGTGCTGACATTCCTTCTACTAGCGGTGCAGCAGGTGATATTCCAGTACAGACGCTACCTGTCGATAACGGTACAGTTGATAATGGCTGTGACCGCCACACCTGCTACAGATGCAGGTCTAATCACAGTCACTACTGATCGCTATGACATCAAAATCAATCCAGAAGGCGGCGACATCGTTTATGCTGCGCTCAAGCAGTATGATGCGACGCTCGATAGCGATAAGCCTTTTGTATTGCTAGAAAATAACAGTAACCGCGTTTACGTGGCTCAGTCTGGTCTGATTGGTCAAAATGGTATCGATACAGCAGAAGGTCGTGCCAATTACAGCCATACCGCTAATAATTACGTGATGGAAAAAGGTCAGCAAACGTTATCAGTGCCGCTCACCTACAAAAAAGATGGCGTGACAATCACTAAGACCTTTACTTTCACTCACGATAAATATCCTATCGATATCAGCTATAAGATTCAAAATGCTTCTACAGCGGCGTGGCAAGGTCAGATGTTTGCCCAGCTAAAGCGTGATGATAGTAAAGATCCTGGTATGTCTGATAAAGGTGCGCTCAGTATGGCGACCTATTTGGGCGGCGCTTGGGGTACACCGGATGATCCGTATAATAAGCTGAAATTTGGTAACTTTAATGATGGTGAGTTGACCACAACCAGTGATAAAGGTTGGGTTGGTATCGTGCAGCATTACTTTGTGTCAGCATGGACGCCTGAAAACTTTACCGGTAAATTCTTTAGCCGTGAAACAGGTGATGATTACTTTATTGGCTTTAATAGTCAGCCTGTTAATGTTGCGCCAGACAAGCAAGTAACTTTGAATGCGACGCTATATGCAGGTCCAAAGGTTCAATCTGAGCTTAAAGACGTGGCAGCAGGATTAAATCAGACGGTCGATTATGGTCTATTATGGCCAATATCAAAGATCTTGTTTGCTATCTTGGATGGCATTCATAAAGTCATCGGTAACTGGGGTTGGTCAATTATCTATCCTGACTATCTTGGTCAAAATTGCTCTGATGTGGTTCTCGAACAAGAGCTACTACTCAATGGCGAAGATGCGTGCGATTGCACCGCGACTAGCAGCGCTCAAAGAAGAGCATGGCGACGATCGCATGAAAATGTCGCAAGAAATGATGGCCATGTATAAAGAAGAAAAAGTCAATCCGATGGCGGGTTGTTTGCCAATCTTGATGCAAATGCCGATTTTCTTAGCCTTATATTGGGTACTGGTTGAAAGTGTTGAGCTGCGTCATGCACCTTGGATCTTATGGATTCAGGATTTATCAGCGATGGATCCGTGGTTTATCTTGCCACTTGCTAATGGGTGCATCGATGTTTGTACAGCAGCAGCTTAACCCGCAGCCAGCTGATCCGATGCAAGCGAAAGTCATGAAGTTCTTACCGATTATCTTTCACCGCGTTCATGCTGTTCTTCCCAGCAGGTCTAGTCCTATACTGGACGGTGAATAACTTATTTAGTATGACTCATCAATATATTGTCAATAAAAAAGTAGAAGAAGAGCAAAAGCTGCGTACCGTTAAGGTACTCGACTTAACTTCAGATTACCACGCTACGGCGGTGGTTAGCGCTGAATGCTAGTGAATCAATAAGAGACCATCGCGCTACAGCGGTGGTTTTTTTTGCATGCTGCTAGCAGCAATCTTTGCATAGTCGTTTACATATTATTCGACTATATATTAGCTGTGAAGAAGCTGCATGTTTCGAAAGATATAGCAGTTCGCTCTTTGAAGATTGCTTTGTCAGTCTGCGCTCAGCCGTCTATAATAGAGTTTTTAGTTATTGAGAGTGCTTGTGGATTCCCAAGAGATGGCATCTAGCCGCCCCTGATTCGTCTAAAAAATCTAACTCTCTGTCGAGTTGGCCTACCATTGCAGCCATTGCCACACCGCTTGGACGTGGTGGGGTCGGGGTTATTCGTCTGTCAGGTGCACGTGCGTATAGCATTGCTTGCACGCTGACAGGTAAGTCGGAATTTAAACCGCGCATGGCCAGTTTCTGCCGATTTTATCAGGCAGATGGCACGGTTATTGATGAAGGGCTAGTATTGTATTTTAAGGGTCCGCACTCGTTTACCGGCGAAGATGTGATTGAGCTGCAAGGTCATGGCGGCATGATTTTACAGAATCAGCTACTGGCACGAGTATTTGAGTTAGGTGCAAAACAAGCAGGCGCTGGAGAATTTTCTTACCGTGCTTTTGATAATGATAAGCTGGATTTGGTGCAAGCAGAAGCCATCGCTGATGCCATTGATGCAACCAGTGCCGCCGCTGCTAGCAGTGCCATACGTTCACTCAGCGGCGAGTTTTCACAAAAGATTAATCAGTTATTAGAGCAACTTAATTCATCTGCGACTTCATGTTGAAGCCGCTATTGATTTCCCTGATGAAGAAGATGTTGATTTTTTATCAGATGGGGTCATACAAGGCCAAGCTTGAGCAAACACAAGAAAAAATACAGCACGTATTGGCGACTGCAAAGCAAGGTCAGCTATTACGTGATGGTATTCATGTGGTCTTGGCAGGCAGACCAAATGCGGGTAAATCAAGCCTGCTGAATCGTCTGGCAGGGCAAGAGCGCGCTATCGTTACAGATGTTGCTGGGACAACGCGTGATACGCTACAAGAGACCGTCGTGCTCAATGGTTTAACGCTGCACTCTGACTGATACGGCAGGTCTGCGAGAGACAGAAGATACGGTCGAGCGTATCGGTATTGAGCGCGCGCGGACAGCGATTACTCAGGCTGATATGCTGCTGATGGTCTATGATGTCACCTCGTGATCTTGAAGAAGAAATCACACCGCTTACAGCTCGCTGAGCAGCTATTTGGCGAGCTACCAGAAGCCAAACGCTTATTAATTATCGCTAATAAAAGCGATTTATTAAACCATAGTAGCAGCAAAGAAATCACCTCTACTTCGCAAGATAGAGATTCATAATCGCGGCTACGAGCAAGTGAATGTTTCATGTGAAACAGGCGCAGGTATCGATGATTTAGTCGAAACTTTGTGTGCTAAAGTAGGCTTCCATCCGCCAGAAAATAGCTTAATCGCTCGTACGCGGCATTTAGATGCCTTAAGAAGAACGGCTGAGATATTTGGCAGAAGCTCATGAGCAGCTAACAGTTTTTAAAGCAGGGGAGTTGGTTGCTGAAAGCTTACGCCAAGCACAGCATAGTTTGGGTGAAATTACGGGCGAATTTAGTGCAGATGATTTATTAGGCAAAATTTTTGGCAGTTTTTGTATTGGTAAGTAGCCAGTCATTGCTACGCCTCAATCGGCTATACAAAAAGATAGTACAGTCGATTCTATACAGCCCCTATATTCCCATGCTGAACTGGTATAAATGTTTCTTGCTTGCTGTGCCTGCGCAGACAGAGGCTGCGAAAAATTTATACCAGTTCCGCTGACGCATTTTTATACTGAACTCACCATACCACCAGTGAGCGCTTCTAGCAGTACGTTGTAATATAGTTGATCCACTTTAAAAATGTTACGGTTCTGCTGGTGTGAATTTTATGAAGCATCTGTCACGCTTGCGAACAGCCAGCGAGGAAAATTTATACCAGCAGAGCATAATTAACAGATGTGCCATTCTTATTCTGAATTGACTATAGTTGAACTTCTTTTATTTAGGATCACTGATATTATAACAAGGAATATGTGATGCACTGTCCGTACTGTAATGCGTCAGAGACGAAAGTGATAGACTCGCGTCTTGCTGCAGAAGGCGCGCAAGTACGCCGCCGCCGCTCCTGCAATAGCTGCCAAGAGCGTTTTACGACCTTTGAGATGGTAGAAGTAGTGATGCCAAGGATCATCAAGTCCAGTGGCAAAATTGAGCCTTATGACAATGAAAAATTGCGTCGCTCTATTTTATTGCCCCTGCAAAAGCGTCCCATCACTATCGATGAGCAAGAGGCGATGATTAGCCGTATTGAGAAGCGCGTCAGGCAGATGGGTGAGCGCGAGATTAGCAGTAAAGTCTTGGGCGAGATTATTATGAGTGAGCTTAAAACGTTGGACGATGTTGCTTATGTGCGTTTTGCCAGTGTTTATCGAGATTTTCAAGATATCGATGCGTTTCATCAAGAAATTGCCAATATCCGCCCAAATGAGAAATAAGCCAGTTTGCTCTAGGGTATGTTTTTGAGCTGAGCGCTTTTATTGTCTTAAACGAAGCTGCTAATAATCACGATCAATCATTGATTAAGTCTATTTTATGTCGATTCAAAACCACTCGCAAGATCGTTATTTTATGATGCTGGCTATCGAACAAGCCAAGCAGGGTTTGTATACCACTAGACCCAATCCAGCAGTGGGTTGCGTCATCGTCCAAGCAGACAAGGTGGTCGGTCAAGGGTTTCATCCCAAAGCTGGTGAGCCGCACGCAGAGGTATTTGCGCTCAGAGAAGCTGGCACGCGCGCAATAGGTGCGACCGCGTATGTAACCTTGGAGCCATGTAGTCATACAGGACGCACGCCGCCTTGCGCACTGGCGCTTATTGCAGCTGGTGTGAAACGCGTCGTGATTGCAGGTCTCGACCCCAATCCACAGGTGGCGGGACGCGGTGTTAGGTTATTAGAGCAATCTGGGATTGAGGTTACGATAGGTGTACTAACCGCACAAGCAGAAGCACTAAATCGTGGGTTTTTAACAGCCATGCGTACGCAAATGCCCTACGTGCGTCTCAAAATCGCCACCAGCCTCGATGGTCGTACAGCGATGGCATCGGGGGAGTCAAAATGGATTACCTCAGCTGCTGCCCGCGCAGATGTACAAAAACTGCGGGCACAAAGTGGTGCTATTATTACGGGCAGTGAAACCGTTATTGCTGATAATCCACAACTCAATGTACGTTCTAACCAGTTAGGTGTGTCACCTGAGCAAGTGCCTACTCCTATGGTGGTAGTGCTCGATAGACGTCAACGCTTAACACACAGTCCGCAGTCCGATTATCAACTGTGTTGTCGTCCAGATACCATATATTGGCGCACAGATGATCTGACCACTTTATTAAAAACGTTAGTGAGTGACTATCAATGTTATGACGTATTGGTAGAAGCGGGTGCTAGCGTTGCAGGTAGTTTTTTAAGTCAGCAGCTGGTAGACGAATTGATTGTTTACCAAGCGCCTTGTTTGTTGGGCGCTCAAGCACGACCAATGGTTGAATTCAATCCATTATCTTTGGCGCAGCAGCTACGTTTTAATATTCATAGTCATGAAAAGATTGGCGCTGACCTCAAGTTAACCTTATTGCCTTTATAAAATGATTATGTCGAACCCAAAAGTACGAGTAACTGTGTAAAACCTGTTTATCGCCCAACGCGTCGTACTTGCACTTGTTTTCCTTGCCACTCTAATTTTTGCAAATGGTATCACTTATAAGTCGCTTATCCACAACCGCCATGTCATGTGAGACAAGTGTATATAAGTCATTTGGCAAAGACAATGTTTCACATGGAACTGTGCATAACTTTGTTTCACATGGAACATAAAATAGCGATGCTCGCTGAAATTATTCAATAAAACTATATAAATCAGTTGTTTAACGTTTGTTTAACAGTTTTGGATATTCTGCCGGAAATGGATATTTTCTGTGGATAACTTTGAATAAGTATAAGTTTTTAAAGGGTGATGGGTTGATTTATCATTACTTATCCACAACTTATCCTCTATAAGATTGAAATAAGCGCACGTTTCACCGAATAAACCAATTTATGCAACATTAGCTAGGCAATATAAATTAGGCAACAAACGCCAAAAATATGAGATGAGGTCTATATGTTTACTGGAATTATAGAAAGTGTGGGAAAAGTTAAATCTATGCAACCAATAGGTGGCGATATACGTTTAACGGTAGAGTCTGACGAGCTAGATTTCAGTGATGTGAAATTGGGCGACTCCATTGCCTCAAACGGTATTTGCTTGACTGTGGTGGATTTTGGTAGCAATTATTATTCTGTCGATGTCTCACGTGAAACTATCGCTCGCACAGCTCTGAATGAACTGAAAGCTGGCCATATTGTCAATTTAGAAAAAGCAATGTTACCCACCACTCGTTTTGGCGGGCATATTGTCGCCGGTCATGTCGATGGCGTAGGGGTGGTCAGTAAGCTGCAACAAGATGCGCGTTCTATCTATATTGAAATTGAGATACCTCAAGAGTTGGCGCATTATACGGCGACCAAAGGCTCTATCACGGTCGATGGCATTAGCTTAACGACCAACCTTGTACGTGACAACATTGTCTCTTTAAACATCATTCCGCATACCGCACAAGTGACCAATATTGCCAAACACTGGCCAGTGGGAGCTAAGGTCAATATCGAAGTAGATATCGTTGCGCGCTACTTAGAGCGTCTGATAAATAAGTCACCAGCGAGCAGCATGAATGCGCCCAGTCCGCAAAGCCAAATTACGGAAGCGTTCTTAGCAGATAGTGGCTTTATGAAGTAATGTCTAAGAACGCACGAAGTTGTTCTTGAATTATTGATCGATACTCAGGTCGCTACCAAAACAAACCTTTAAGAGCTAAAAGCTGTTTTACAGAAATTTATTACACAGTAATGAAAGTCTGTAAAACAGCCTTTAGCTCTTTTATATTGATAGGTTTAGACAAAAAATCGTCCATGCCGACTTGTATACAAGCGTCGCGATCCTCTTCCGTATTGTTTGCGGTCAGAGCCACAATAGGAATGTCATCACCTTGCGCACGGATAGCTTGCGTAGCCTGCAACCCATCCATGACAGGCATTCGGCAATCCATCAAAATCAGAGAAATATCTTGACGCTGGTTTTTCAGCTGTTCAAGGGCTTGCTGACCATCTGCTGCTGTGACACTACGATACCCAAGTTTGCTCAGTATTTTGCAGGCTATTTTTTGGTTGGTGAGGCTGTCTTCTACCACTAAAATAAGTGGCAATAAGGTGTCGCTGACTGGTTCAGCGACGTCTTTTGTTACTAACTGACCGCTGTTATTTTCTACATTGATGGTTTGGTTTATTGGCTGGGTAAGTGCTTGTCTTGCGGGTAAAGTCAAGCGTAGCAGCTCAGACAACAATAAGGTAGCATCCAGTGGTTTGTTCAAAAAACCCTCATGTTTATCTAACACGGTAGAAGGAATACGGCGCTCATGTTTCATACTAAATAATATTTTCGGCAGTCTAGGATGGGTGAGTAGGGTATGTAATGCTTGCTGACTATCATTACTCCTTAATACGCTATCTGCTGTTCTTAGCTGTCCTTCTAAAAGGTGTTCGGTTGTACCTTTTGCTTTTTCCGTTTCTTGATGATGCCTAACTGTATCATCGGTGACTGCACGATTAGAGGAAGCGGCGCTGACGGTTTCATAGTACTCGTAATCCACCAGCAATATAGGGGCGAGCGTGTGCTCGGTCTGAGCCAATTGATTGGTTAACTGTTGTATGGTCGTTCGGTCTACAGAAGTATAAATGGTGGATGATAGGGATAAGTGCTCGCAAAGGCGGTGCAATTTTTTAGCAACGAGTGGTTGATTGACGATGGCGATCAGATGAATGTGAGTCAAATGTGTATTGCGATGATATACCGGTTGATATTTTGGCTGACGACAAGGCAGATACAAAGTAAAAGTACTGCCTTCACCGATAGAGCTTTGCAACTCAATAAAACCGCCTAATAGTTGCGCAAAGCTATTGGCGTTATTTAAGCCAATACCAGTTGCAGTGGTCGTTTGAATTGTCTTATTGGTTTGGCTGGTATTTTTATCGAAGTCGGTAAGTAGCAGTCTTTGTTTATCTGCTGTCATACCGATGCCAGTATCTTTTATACTAAAACGCAGCCAGTGAGGTGGCGACTCTTTTGCATTGTTTTGATGCGCATTACCAACACCGGGCAGCAAACTTTGTCTATTGATTTGGGTGATTTGTGCTTGGCTAACGCGGTCGATAGTGAGCGACACATAGCCTGAGATGGTAAATTTTATGGCATTTTTTAACAAGTTTAAGAGGATTTGGCGCAAACGAAGGTCGTCTGTATCAATGCAACGCGGACTATCTGGAACGAAGAAGTAGCTTAAATCGAGTCCTTGTTGTCTTGCATCGTTTATGATCAAGTTACTAACATCTTGACCAAGTTTGTAAATATCGACAGGCGCAATATTAAGTCGGGTTTTCCTGACTTCTACTTCCTCTATATTTAGCTCATCATTGAGTGTCGATAGCATACTCTGACTGGCTTTAATCAACGTCTTTAATGCGTCATTCCGCTCGGCAGACAGTGTTTTAGGGTCGATTGGTTCAAGGGTATCAATCATTGCCTCTAGTGGTATGCGCAATTGATAGCCAATGCGAGATCGAAACGTATCTAATTGATCGAGTTTTCGCTGTAGCTGTTGATTTTTTTGCTGCAATTGTTCGATTTGATTAATAAATTCATTAATAGGGTTAAGAAGTACGGTAAAGCCGTGAATTTGTCCATGCTCACCAAACCATGGCGTGATGTGTAGTTGGTAACTATGTTGATTTGTTAATCCGTAAACGGTTAGTGTGCGAGTAACGCGTAAGCTTGATAATGTTTGGAGGATTAGCTGAGTGGATTCGTCCTTACCAGCGATAAAATCAGTTAACTCATGGTTGCTATTAGGTTCAGACGAAGAAATAAAAATGCGCTCAAAACGTCGATTAAAAAAGCTAATCTGACCATGGCGCATGATCATCAGCATCGGTAATGGCGCTTGATTCACCAAACGCTCAAGTCGATGCGTGAGAGTTTTGATATGGCGATAGTCACTGTGCAGCTGATAGCCTGCACGGCTCAGCGCATGGCCTAAGCGTAAGAACTCAGTGGTAGAGTTTTTATGTATAAACGGCGGCGGCGTATAAGATTCCTTTGCATGACTGCTCAAGTTGTCGGTATAAATCAGCAGCTGCTCCCAATTGAGGCGACGATTAAGCATATAAAGTAAAGTGGCGATAAAAAACATGATCGCTGTCATCAAAGGTAGCCAGTAACGATAAGATATCAAATCAATAGCAAGCGGCTGATGGCGCAATATAAGGTAAATTTGATGACCGCTTTTAACTCTAATAGTGCCAGTTAAGTGGTAATTATTGATTGTATAGGTGCCACGGCTACTGTTATTAGAGTTCGGTGAGTCAATGGTAGGAAAGGCGACGGTTGCAAAAGCAGTCTCATTAGGGCGAGTATGGCGATGGATATAGGTTTGCCCAGATGGCGTCATAAAGATCAGCTGATAGCTAACCTCTTCAAATGCAGGTTTTTTTAGGATTTGTTTGATGTCACTGTTTATTAGGCCTGTCTGTTCAGTAACTTCATGCTGTAATGAGTGAAAGGTATCGATACTGTGTTGTTCACTATGATTCTTTATCTCATAAAACAGTGTGGAATAGTACAGCGCTAACATAGCCAGCAAAGTCAATGTGTAAAATATAAGTAAGCGTTGTAAGGACTGAAACTGTTGCATGAAAGCTTGGCCCTATATCGGCACGAAAAAATATACGATAGTCAACGCAGTGGTAAATAGTTACGGCGCTACCCTCACTTACTGTACTAAAGGTACAATAAGCGCGCTTGCCTTGAAATCAGTGTTTCATAAAAAGACGCGTAAAAACGGTGTTGCTGGTTTTTTATTATAAAGATAAAAAGGAGCATTAGTAACGCCTGATTGCTACTGTTACAATCATGGCACAACATCGCAAACTCACCTATAATGGGCAAACCACTCATATATAATGCATGATTATGACGACAATTGCTCCTGCTACCAATTTATCTGCTTCATCTACGACTAACAACGGCCTCTCTAGTAAGCGCTTAAGGGTGGTGTTCGCTGGCACGCCTGAGTTTGCTGCCAGTAGTCTTACCTCGCTCATCCAGCAGCAAGACGCTCTGAATATAGATATCGTTGCAGTATATACGCAACCTGATCGTAAGGCAGGACGTGGTCAGAAACTATCAGCGTCTGCAGTCAAACAAGTGGCATTAAATCATAATATTGCCGTTGAACAACCAGCTACCTTTAAAAAATCTAGTACAGAAGGCATGGCCGCGCGGCAAACTTTGCGTACTTATCAACCAGATGTCATGATTGTCGCCGCTTATGGGCTTATTTTGCCTATAGGTGTGTTGACCACGCCCACGCATGGCTGCTTAAATATTCATGCTTCGTTATTACCACGCTGGCGCGGTGCTGCTCCTATTCATCGCGCACTTTTGGCGGGCGATGATGAGACGGGCATTACGATTATGCAGATGGACAAGGGCTTAGATACTGGCGATATGCTGTATAAAGTCAATTGTGCCATTGAATCACAAGAGTCGGCGACAAGCCTGCATGATAAGCTGGCAGCGCTTGGCGCAGCGGCTATTACTACTGTTTTAAAAGATTTAAATAATTATCAGGCACAGGCGATTGCTCAAGATGACAGTCAAGCCAATTATGCCGAAAAGCTTGTCAAAACCGAAGGCGAAATTGACTGGACACAACCCGCTGCTACTATCGAGCGACAAATCCGCGGATTGACGCCATGGCCAGGTGCTTATACTTTTTTGGCAGGGCAGCGTGTCAAAATACTCGCAGCACTACCTATCAATACAACGCAGAAAACCGATAAGCCTGCTGGCACTGTCATCAGCGTTGGACGCAAAGCGATATTGATGGCTTGTGGTAAAGAGGTAGATACCGAACAAGCTGATACTAAACAAGATAGTAAAATAGAAAGTATTGAGCCATCAGCCAGTACTTTAGCCATCACTGATTTGCAGTTTGCTGGTGGTAAGCCAATGACCGCTGAGCAAGTCTGTCATGGCAACCAATTAGATGATGGCGATCAGTTCACGACAGAATCGAAATAACGTACGCCAAATTCATACAGTTTCACCCTGTTTATTTTAGGGCTTGTTTGATATTCAACCATGGCACTGACAGAGACTATTTTTTAGGCGATTCGCAGGTAAAAATAGTGAGTATAGTTATTCTATACGTCTATTTTTAGTAATGAAGCGGCAAAAAAGAGTCCTGTCCCCTGTTCTTATTATTGGGGCTGATGCTAAAAATGCCCCATACGGTGTTGCAAGTCTCGCTAAGGTATTAACATTATCGTCGACTTGCGCCTTGTTTGGAACAGTTTTAGCTGTCAGCAGTACCTATTTGTGAATATCAAACACGCCCTAATATTTTTAATTTGATACCAAATAATCCAACTTTTATCAGACGTTATCGATCATACGTCAAGGAAATTCAATTTAATGAGAAGCACTGCGCCAAGAAACAATAAGCTCAAACCGTCAAGCAACCTTATCATGAATGGTAGCGTCCGCGTCCGCGTGATTCGCACTTTACTGGCCATTCAAAATGGTCAGTCGCTTGCAAGTGTCCTTGATCCGTTACTAAACAGTCTACATGATGGTGATAAAGGTTTTGCTCATGCGCTATTATTAACAACGCTACGTCAATGGCATGCCCTTGCGCGATTGCTTGATACACTGGCCGATAATCCTATTGATGAAGTCGAAGTTCGTACCACGATTCAAGTGGGTTTGGTGCAATTGCTGTATTTAGAAGTGGCTGATCATGCGGCGATTCATGAAACCGTTGAAGCGGCAAAAGAGATTGAATTTGCTCATGCGACTGGTTTAATCAATGCCATCTTGCGTAAAGTCGCCAAAAATCCTAGCAAATTTCGTAAGAAATGCGATAAAAAGCATAGCCTGCCGAATTGGCTCGCTTATCAGCTTAAGCAAGACTGGAGTGAGCAGTATGATGAGCTGACCCAAGGTTTGCGCCAAGCTGCACCAATGTTTTTACGAGTGAATACGGCTGTTACATCGATAGATGACTATCAAAAAGAATTGTACAGTGCCGAAGTGGACGCAGACTTGGTTGAGATAATAAGTGGCTTACAACTGGAAGGTTCGTCAGATGCCGCCGCTTCTGTAACGCTATCAACCAAAGGGCTAAGGTTACATCAGACCACCGCCGTGAATGCTTTGCCGCAATTTGCCCAAGGCGCTGCTAGCGTGCAAGACATGCATGCGCAACTTGCTGCACCAATTATCCATAACGCATTGATGGCGAAGCTCAATGCTACAGTTACCGACCCTGATAGTGCTGAAGGCGATAACAGTGAGATACACATTCTAGATGCTTGCGCAGCACCGGGTGGCAAGCTTGCGCATTGGTTAGAATTGCTCAGCTCAGATATTCAGTCACCATTGTTTCACGTGAAACAAGAAAATGTGGAAGCGCCATCGTCTGTTTCTAAAATCAAGCTGACTGCTATCGACAATGAAGCACCGCGTATCGAACGTATTTATGACAACTTGCAGCGTTTGACTTTAACTCAGCATGACCTAGAGCAAGCTGAAAAAAATATTGCGCTAAATATTGTTTGTGCCGACGCTACCAGATGGCAGCATGGAAAAAATAAAAAAGCGGCTACCAATGAGCCCGTATTTGATGCAATATTGCTTGATTCTCCTTGTACTGCGACGGGCGTCATTCGTCGTCATCCTGATATTAGTATCTTGCGTACCGAAGAAGACGTCGAACAAACTGCATTGTTACAAGCCGATATATTGCACAATCTGTGGCCACAGCTCAAAGCGGGTGGATATCTGCTCTATGTAACATGCTCTATCCTAAAGCAAGAAAATGTGGCGCAAATGCAGGATTTTATCACCTATCATAATGATGCGGTCGCAATTGAATTTACCGAGGATTGCAGTTGGGGTATTGCCCAAACCATTGGTCGCCAGTGCTTACCGATCGATAGCGAGAGTGGTGATGGCTTTTATTATGCATTGTTGCAGAAGAAGTAGTGTGAGGGCATGAATAAGCTTTCTATGATTAATGTTCAGAACAAAACGCGACCAGAAGCGTTTTGTTCTGAGCTTATTATTGATGGCATTACAATCAATGAATGGCTTGCTAAATTTACAGATAAAAATACGCAGCTAAGTGATGTAGACGTCAAAGATCTGGGGTTGAGTTTAAATTTAGATTTTTACCCTGATACTAAGCTAGTTTGGTATTATTTAGGACAACTGGATAACAGTAGGCTCAGCTATGTGCCAATACTTGTATGCCCTGAAGACAATGATTTATCTTGCACTGTGGTTGTAACTGAGCAATATATTATTGATGATAAAGTAGTATGGAAGCGTTTTGGACTTCTTAAAGGTTCAATACAACAGCAAGACCCAGATACTATTCATTGGTTTGAAACTGTACCTGAACTAACTTTTGCAAAGGATAATTTTAAAAATGTATTTGGTCAGTTTAAGAAAGATTTTACCGAAGCTTATAAACACCAAAGCGAGTTTACAGATATTGATTTTCCCACAAATTTTTAATTGTTACCTATTCAGACTGAAATCATAAAAAACTAAGCTACCTATAGGACACTCTAATGAAATATATCAGTACCCGTGGTCAGACTGAGCCGATGGATTTTAGTGATGTGCTTTTGATGGGGCTTGCACCAGACGGCGGTCTGATGTTGCCTGAGCATTATCCGCATATTGATAGCGCGGTACTTGATGAGTGGCGCACGCTTAGCTATCCAAAGCTTGCCATGGCGATTATGCAGCGCTTTGCCACTGATATTCCTGCGGCGGATTTACAAGATATCATTGAGCGTACGTATACCGCTGACGTATTTGGCAGCGCGGAGATTGTCCCTGTACGCAAGCTAGAAGACAATTTATACATTTTAGGACTATCAAACGGTCCAACGCTAGCATTTAAAGACGTTGCCATGCAATTTTTGGGTAATGCTTTTGAATATGTGCTCAAAAGAAAAGATGCGCGTATTACCATCATTGGTGCGACCAGCGGCGACACGGGTAGTGCGGCAGAGTATGCCCTGCGTGGCAAAGAAAACGTCGAAGTCTTTATGCTGTCACCGCACGGAAAAATGAGTGAATTCCAACGCGCGCAAATGTATAGCTTGACCGATGACAATATCCATAACATCGCTATCGACGGTATGTTTGACGACTGTCAGGATATCGTCAAAGCCTTGCAACAAGACGCTGAGTTTAAGGCGGCTTATAACTTAGGCACCGTCAACTCTATCAACTGGGGTCGCATACTGGCGCAGATTGTTTATTATTTTAAAGCGTACTTTGCCGTCACGACGAGCAACGATGAAAAAGTAAGCTTTAGCGTGCCATCAGGCAATTTCGGCAATATTTGTGCGGGTCATATCGCGCGTGAAATGGGCTTGCCAATCGAGCGTTTAATCGTTGCCACCAATGAAAACGACGTACTAAACGACTTCTTTAACCAAGGGGCATATCAGCCTCGCCCGACTGCAAAAACCTATATCACCTCAAGTCCTTCAATGGACATCTCAAAAGCCTCAAACTTTGAACGTTTTGTGTATTTATTATTAGATAAAGACACGGCTCGCGTTCACGAATTATTTGATGGGGTAAAATCAGGCCAAGGTTTTGATTTGTCTGATGTGATGGAAGCAGTCAATACGCGCTATGGTTTTGCTGCTGGCAAATCTACCCATAGTGACCGTCTACAAACCATCAAAACGCTTTATGAGCAGCATGGTGAGCTGGTCGATCCGCATACGGCTGATGGTATCAAGGTCGCCAAAGAGCTACAGTTAGATGGTGAAGTGATCATCTGTGCAGAGACCGCATTGCCTGTGAAATTTGCTGACACGATCGTCGAAGCGATCGGCCGCATAGACATTGCTCGTCCTGCCCATACAGAAGGCTTAGAGAGCTTGCCGCAGCACGTCGTGATACTAGACAATAAGGCTGAGCTGGTCGCTGAGCAGATACGCCAGCATGTCACTCCAAACCCCGTTTAAATGCTGGGTAAATAACATTCTGTTTTCATAGCAATTTCAGAGAAAACATCCACAAAAAAGTTACGACATTGTAATAAATTGTTTATTATTGTGTTATGGTGGATATGATTGTAATATTAGAAACAGCGCCAGCTTTTCACGATTGTGCTCGGCGCTTTTTTAGACATAACACTGGCCAAAACAGCGTGACACATTGTGGATATAATAATGAAAATGAGCTTAAAAACGGTAGCAAAAGCCCTGTTAATCACAACGTTTAGCAGTGCAATGCTGATGACCACTGCCTACGCTAATAATCCGCCACCAACCATCAAAGCGGATGCCCCCAACCGTTATGTCGTCAAAAAGGGCGACACGTTGTGGGATATCTCAGGGCGCTATTTAGATAGCCCATGGCGCTGGAAAGAGATTTGGGCGACTAATAAACAAATCAAAAACCCAAATCTTATTTATCCGAATGACATTCTTATTTTATGCGTCATTCAAGGTAAGACACTCATTGGCGTGGACACGGGCGAGGGCTGTGCCGGAGTTGAAAAACAATTAACAGGTAATGTGGTTGCCAGTACGGTCGCAGTGACCTCAACTGCCAACAGTATTCCGCCCATTCCATGGTCAGCTATTCAACACTGGTTGGATAAGACCGTCATCGTCAATCCACAAGATTTCAATACCACGCCTTACATTTTAGCATCTAAGAACCGGAACTTAATCACTGCAGCGGGTGACAAGGTTTATGCCAAAGGCGTGCCGCTGATCGTCGGTCAGCGCTATGGTATCTACCGTGAAGGTGAGCTATATGTTGATCCTAAAACGCAAGAAGTTATCGGTTTAGAAGTCACACAAGTAGCGACAGGATTGGTGACTTCTACAGAAAGTAACGGAGTCACAAGCTTACAGCTCACAGACAGTTACGGCAAAGAAGTGCGCGAAGGCGATCGCGTATTTGTTGAGTTGAACAACTCAATTCCGCCCGTGTTTTATCCAACTCCTGCGTCTGTCAGTCGTGGTGGTTTGATTGTACGCGTGATGGACTCAATCAGCTCAGCGTCCAAACGCAGCGTGGTTGCTATTAACCTTGGTAGTACACATGGTGCTAAACCAGGTGATGTGCTGACAGTTTATCAAAAAGGGCCATTGGTGCGTGATACCAAAGATAATGACATGCCAGTACGCTTACCAAATGAGCAAAGCGGTATGGTTATGATCTTTAATACTTTTGATCATATTAGTTATGCTTATGTGCTAGATTCTGAGCTGCCTATTAATGTCGGCGATCAGCTGTTACCACCGCCTTATCTGTAAATAATACCAAACCCAAAAAACACGATTAGCTGCGTCAAACTCTTTTAGCCTACCATGCGTAGTACTTACACTCGTTTTCCTTGCTACTCTAATTTTGGGGATTAGTATAACCTATCGTCGGTTCGTAAAATGAACCATGCTAAGTTCGCTTGTACGAGATATATGACTATGACGGCCGTCTCCTCTTTATTAACCGACGATCAGCGCGCCATATTGGCGCTGTGGTATGAGGTGAATGCGTCACTATCTTCTTATCATAAGCTCATCACCTCCTTTGGTCATGCACAGCTTGCATGGCAGGCCAAAGTGGATGCTTGGCGACAGCTGGGTATTCATCATACCCACCTCAAACGTCATGAACAGCCTGAGCAAACGTGCGCCAATATCGACAAAATCCAACAGGCATTAACCGCAGGTCGATATGGTTTGTTATTTTCCGATCAGCCTGATTATCCTGCCCAGCTCTCGCAAATTTACGACCCACCGCCTTTATTGTTTTACCGTGGTGATAAAGCGCGCTTACAGCAGGCGCAAATCGCTATCGTTGGCAGCCGAAAACCCACCGCACATGCACAAAAAACCACGTTTGATATGGCGCAATATTTGGCGCAGGCAGGTTATATCGTCACCAGTGGTCTTGCTATGGGAGTAGATAAGCGTGCCCATTTGGGTGCTTTGGCGCAGGCAGATTCTGAGTATCAAGGTCGCACGGTTGGGGTGATGGGTACAGGTATAGACATAAATTATCCCAATCATCGTGATCAATTATTTGCCCAGATTATTGAGCAAGGTGGCTGCATTATCAGTGAGCTATTGCCGCATACTCAGCCACACAAGCATACCTTTCCACGTCGAAATCGTTTAGTGGCTGGGCTGAGTTTGGCGACGATTGTGACAGAAGCCCAGGTTCAAAGTGGCTCATTGATTACCGCACGCCTCACCTCTGAGCAGGGCAAGCAAGTCTTTGCGATACCCAGTCATATTGACAATAGCAACGCTGAGGGCTGTCATCATTTGATACGTGAAGGGGCGACGTTGATTTATCATCCTCAGCAAGTCATCGAAGATGTGAATAGTCAGTTGGCTTACCGTCGCCATTCATATAAGGCCACAAGTCTTTCTAGCTCTTCTACATCCAGTACCAATGACTCTCAATTGGATAATCGTCAGCCTTGTCCCTCTACAGATCTAGATAAAATGGCGGTGCCGGATACCAGCCAGCTGTCGCCATCGAACATCAAATCTCCTCGCAGCGCTATCGCCGTACCTAAGCATTTAACGGTGGTTTACGAGCAGCTTGATTGGCATGGGCAAGATCTAGACGCGCTTATCATTGCGACCGAAATGACAGCACCGCAGCTAATAGGGCAGCTGATGGAGCTTGAGTTATTAGGCGTTATCAATGTACAAGGTGGACGGTACTTACGTGTTTAGAACAACAGTCGTGTTTAGGACAACCATGCTGTCTTGCTCAAATCATAGAGCCTATGGAGGGCGCAAAGCCTTTTGGCCGTTTCTAGTTTTCATTATCTAATCTAAAGCAGCGGCTGTGTTATTATTTACGCATTCCTTATCATAAACTATTCAAGCCATGAACCAATCTACCTCTACCGTCGCATCTTCTGTCATCCAAGCGGCCAATTCTCTAAAAGCAGGTCAATTACTTGCGTACCCAACCGAGAGTGTGTGGGGAATAGGCTGTGACCCTTATAATGAAGCAGCCGTTCAACGTATTTTGGCGATCAAGCAGCGTCCCCAAGCCAAAGGTATGATCGTGGTTACTGATAGCGCAGAGCGTATAGCGCCTTTATTAGCCTCGCTTGATAACGTGCAACGCGAGTCTATCCTAAAGAGTTGGCAAACGAACAGTGACAATGTAGACCCACACTATAAGCAAGCACATACATGGCTATTGCCTGTCCCGCAGACCATTGCTACTACCATTCCCTCATGGATCACCGGTCAGCATCAGACGGTAGCAGTAAGAGTGATTGCTCATCCTCTTATCCGTAAGCTTTGTGAGCGATTGGTCAGCGCCCATAATCCGTTTGGGCTATTGGTTTCTACCAGCTGTAATCCGTCAGGACAGTCGCCAGCCAGTACGTTTTCTGAAGCGTATACTTATTTTGGCGAGCAAATCAGTTACTTGCAAGCTGAGACATTAGGCTATACGTTGCCAAGTCAAATACGTGATGCAAAAACAGGGTCAGTTATCCGCTAACATTAATGGTCTACTAGATATGCCATGATTGTTTCAGTGCTGAACTTTATATTTATTTCAGTATTGACAGAAATAAAAGAATGGCGCAAGATAGCATAAATAGCCAATTAAAAGTTTATAAATAATTAAGTGAGTATTTGTCATGAAATTAAACCCCGTCACCGAAAAATTTATTTTACATTGGGGTGAGATGGGCTCGCAGTGGGGTGTGAACCGCACCATGTCGCAGATTCACGCATTGTTATATATCATTGGCAAACCTCTAAATGCTGAAGAGATCACTGATACGCTTGGGGTGGCTCGCTCTAATGTCTCTAACAGTATTAAAGAGCTACAGCACTGGGGTTTGGTACAAAAGGTTTCAATATTGGGAGATCGTCGTGATCATTTTACAACCAATACCGATGTTTGGGAATTGGCACGTATTATCGTTGTTGAACGTCAAAA
Source organism: uncultured Psychrobacter sp. (assembly GCA_963925435.1). Taxonomy (GTDB): domain Bacteria; phylum Pseudomonadota; class Gammaproteobacteria; order Pseudomonadales; family Moraxellaceae; genus Psychrobacter. The sequence goes on from CAWURQ010000002.1 coordinate 666,184, forward strand.
GCGTGAACTTGATCCAACCGTGCAGTTCTTACAACAGTTGATGGACAGTCCTGAGTTTGAACACGAGAACAATGATGTAAAGACCCGTATCCGTGAAACACAAGAGTTCGTTGAGACTGTGACTACATGGTCCTCTGAGATGCTGAGGTTACCGACAAGCGCACTCAAAAAGATATTGAAACTGGGCGCGAGTATTAAAAAAGTTCTACGTTAATAGTAACGGCACATTTAAAATAAAAAATTTAAGTTTTTTATTTCTGTTTTGACAGAAATAAATGTAATTATAAGTTCTTTTAATCGCAACGACAAATGGATGTGTAAAATGAAAGCGAATCAAACACACAACAACAAAGCGCGATCGATTAAAAGCGCAATTGCTTCAGTCAAGTGGCAAGACTTGCGTCAGCTAACTCGCGGTCAAATCGCTTACAACATCATTTTGCCTTATCCATTTTTGTTGCTGTCATGGTGGTTTGCCAGTCAATTCTGGTACGTACTGGCGTGCGGCGCTTCTTATTTATTTTTCGCTGCTGCTTTTCGCCAAGCTCATGATAGCTATCATCATAGCTTGGGTACGAGTAAACGTCTGACCACCGTTCTATTGCTGCTGCTTAGTGTGCTGCTAATAACAAGCTTGCACAGCATTCGCGCCACGCATATGGAGCATCACCGCAACCCACTCGGGGACAGTGATATCGAAGGCAGTTTGGCAAAACTACCATGGTGGCAAGCGATGCTAGGTGGTGTGACCTATCGGTTTGATATTTATCGCCAAGGACTGCGCCTAAGCAGCCGCTGCAATCAACGTATCATTTGGTTGGAGTTTGGTTTGATTGCTTTAATCGTCATCGTTGCGCTTGTGTTGACCGTGTTTCACGTCTTTGCTCTTGAGATGCTAACGCAAGTACTGGTATATCACCTGTTGATCATGATGCTCGCCAATGCCAGTGTCGGTATTATCGCAGTGTGGGGCGTACATCATGATTGTGATGAGACGATAGCCCGCACCGAGCGTAATCCATTGGTCAACCTGCTGACTTTTAATCTGCTCTATCACGTAGAGCATCATCTATTTCCCGCTGTATCATCTAACCATCTGCCTGAACTGGCAAGGCGCTTAGATACAGTAGCGCCGCATCTTACCAAACAGCATGTATTGCCAAATATGACGACTGTTGCGGAATCGATAAATAATCGCTGGAATAAATTAAAAGACAAAAATCAAAGTAATAATGATAGTGAGTGTCCGATTCGTAAGCGTTTCGTCTAATAATTACGCTAAATAATATTGAGATACTTATCCACCGATTATCCATGGCAAATCCATCATCGTTACCAACGAGCTATTTATACTAACTTAACAACTAAAGTTAATAGGATAAATATAATGAAAATGAATAATAATGTAGATTCATATCCTTATTCACAAGTGATTATTTTGTTTGCAGGCATTGGTAGCGTGGTTGGTGGATTGATAGCACAGCTGTTTTTGTTGTTTATCTTTAGGGATGCTGATTTTGCTCAAATTGGTTATCAACCATTATTATACGTTGGCTTACTTGGCTTTATCCCTGCATTATTAACGGGCATTATGGTTGCTAGTAAAAAGATATGGCGCGGTGATCGTAAAAGTATAAGAACAACGTTTGTAATTGGCTTTATAACGTCAGCGATTTATATGGGTGCCATTGTTTTATATCTGAGCATAAATTCATTGATAGAAGTTGGCGTATTATTTGTATTTATGATTACCATAGGGATGTTTGGTGCCATCAATTCCGCGATTGCTAGCTTCATGGCTTTACCAAAGTCATGTAAAAGCCGTTTTGACAATATGGGCGAAAAAGAACACGATTATTATCAAGGGTTATCGTCTTTTAGACAATGATATACAAAACGTAAGGAAATAATTATGAATATTTTAATCAGTGGCGGATCGGGCTTTTTAGGTAGTGCATTCAGTCGAGAGTTGATGGCACGATATCGCGTGCAAAATAAAAACGTAAATATTACGTGGCTCACGCGTGATAGCAGTCAGTCACATCCTGACGATATCAGTATGATGACTTATGAAGAACTTGCTCAGTCTGATATGAGCTTTGAGGTTATTGTAAATTTAGCGGGTGCAGGTATTGCCGACTCGCGGTGGAGCGATGCGCGCAAAGAGCAATTGCTCGCTAGTCGTATTCAGCCGACCGAAGCATTACTCGCGTTTATCGCTCGTACTGGTATCAAGCCTAAGCTATTACTTAGCGGTTCAGCCATCGGATGGTACGGTACACAAGGTGATAAATCTTTAACAGAAAGCAGTGGTTTTGAGACAGATTTTGCCCATAAGTTGTGTGATGACTGGGAACAGTTAGCTATCCAAGCCACCAACTATGGCGTACCTGTTGCTATTGTGCGTACGGGTATCGTTATCCATCCTGAAGGCGGCATGCTTGGTAAGCTTTTGACACCATTCAAAATGGGTGTCGGAGGACAGTTGGGCGATGGTAAACAGATAATGAGTTGGATTAGCCGTGAGGATTGGGTGGGGGCGGCGATATGTATCATTGAACAGCATTTGGCTGATCATACTAGTGAACGACCCCATGCCAATGTAAGTGGTAGTGATAATGTCTTAAAAACGGCAAATGACACGCCAGCGGTCGTATATAACCTGACAGCGCCCAATCCTGTGACCAATCATACTTTTACCAAAGCACTGGGAGCGTGGCTACATCGTCCAACTTTTTTCACATTACCGGAGTTTTTACTCAAGCTGATGTTTGGTGAAATGTCGACATTATTAATCGATGGACAAAAAGTGTTGCCAAAAGCACTGCTGGAGGCAGGGTACGAGTTTAAACAACCGACGTTTAAGCAAGCGTTAACAGAGCAGGAATAAGAATCTCGCTATTGTTTCATGTGAAACATAGTTGTTAATTGTATGGGATTAGGTTTCATGTGAAACATTACAAAGGATATTCATGCGCTACGCATTTTTTATCACCATTTTTTTGCTATTACAACTCTTTAGTTTTGGCGCGGCTGTGAGCTTACAATGGTGGCTACAGCCTTGGCAAACACCTGCTTTACAAATTGCCGTATGGATTGTCGTATTTATTATTACCAATGGCTTGCTCTTACTGAGTGTCAATCGAACTTTTGCCAATAGTTATCGCTGGGTTAGTGGTTGGATGTTGGTCATGCATTTTATGCTACTCACGGCCTTAGGGACGAGTTTAGTATATGGCGGATATGGGTTAATCACCTCACTTATGGGCGAGGCAGTAAGTAATTCTGCATTGGTCGATTTTGCCTTACGAGCGCTGGCGTTGGTTGTGTTTTTGGGACTGTTTATTTATGCGTTATACAATGCCTACGTCCCTACCGTACGCAAGTTGTCTGTGCATATCGACAAGCCGCTTGCTAGAACATTAAAGATTGCGGTAGCCAGCGATTTACACATCGGGCGATTGTTCGGCGGTGGGGCGATAGATAGATTGCAGCGCCTTATTGTGCAAAATAAAGCAGATATATTGCTTATGCCAGGCGATATCATGGATGACAACACACAGGCGTTTACTGACTTTGATATGGCAGCCAACTTAACTGAGTTGTCTGCTAGTGTGCCGTATGGGATTTATGCGACATTGGGCAATCATGACTTGTATGGTCATGAGCAATCGATCAGTGAGGCGCTGCGCGGCGCTGGCGTAAAGTTGTTAAACGATGAAGTGTTGTGTATAGAGCACGAGGGCACAGCCGTTTGGTTGGTTGGTCGTTTTGATAACCACAAGCATCAACGCGTGGCGACCACTGAGCTATTGGCGCAAGTGGATACTAAGCAGCCAATCATACTGCTCGATCATAGACCGAGCGATATTACTGAACACAGTCAGTTATCGATTGATTTACAAGTATCAGGGCATACTCATAATGGTCAGATATTTCCAGCGAATCTTATTGTTAAGGCTATCAATCGAGTAGGTTACGGATATGAAGCCATTGGCAAAGGTCACTTTTTGGTGTCCTCTGGTTATGGTTTTTGGGGTATTCCCTTTCGATTAGGCTCACGCTCAGAGGTCTGGTTAATCAGCTTGACTGGTAACACTGCTGGCAAAAAGCACTGAGGAGCTGATAATTATAGTCGGTGAAAAGTAATATCAATACAACACGTACTGCTGGTGCAAATTTTTCTTGCTTGCTGTGCCTACGCAGACAGAGGTTGCAAAAAATTTACACCAGCAATACTGTAGCGACTCTAAAGTATTTCAACTATAGCTACGCCGCTAACTGAGATTGGCTACTCATTGTGTCCCGTACAAAGCGTGCAAAGCCATTGATAATATTGTGTGTCTCTTGACCTAAGCCGCTATGCACGCTCATAAAGTGAATAAAGCCATGCGGCGCACCAAGTACGGTATAGGTTCTGACTGAGATACCATGGCTTTTTATTTGCTTGGCATAAGCCAACGCTTCATCACGCAATACGTCTAATTCAGCGGCAACAATATAAGTGGGACATACTTGACTGTTATCACCGAGCATTGGAGAATTGAGCACATGCTGGCGTGGTAATAGACTGTTTTCAAAACAAGCGGCATCAAATACCGCCACATCGGCATGATCTAATAGTAACCCTTCACCATACAACTCCCAGCTCGGGTAATCTGTCTCGATATCAGTAACAGGATATAAAGGCATTTGCGCCAGTGGTTTGGGTAGGCTTTTTAATAACGTAAATGTCTTTTGACCATCGATACCCACATCTCGCCACGAATTTTCAGATGGCGCAGTCAGCTGCTGGGCAAGCAGGGTGCATAGTCCACCACCAGCACTATCACCCGCTAGGACAATGCGTGATGGTGACGCATTTAGTGTATGGCAGTGCTCAGCCACCCAAGCATAAGCGGTGATACAGTCTCTCAACGCGGCTGGAGCTGAGTGTTCAGGCGCCAAGCGATAATCAACACTGACGAGCGACCAACCAGTTTGTTCACAAATAGCATGGCAGAACTCATGATGAGTATCGACATCACCAATACAAAACCCACCACCATGAAAGAACAACATCACCGTGTCATCAGGGTTGTGGCTACGGCGTTTTTTTAAGCCCATACCATTAGACCGAAGTCCTGCTTGATAGCAACGAATCGTCATGTCACCTTCGTCAGCATGGGCAATCACTTTGTCTTCCCAGCGAATTGGCGTATGCCCTTTTTTGGTAAAGTGCTTTATATTGCTGAGCACACTACCACTCGCTTGTTTCCATACTTTTGACGTTTGCATGGCCACTGCATCGGCGGCAAATTTTTCGCGCAGCTCACGCATTGGCGTGAGCTCTAGTGGGGTTTTAAGCTTACTGTTTATAGCCAGAATCAAACGCAGATGGGCATTGGCGTGCAGATATTGTTTTGATGTAGGCCCGTCTAGGTAACCAACCAAACTTTCTAGTATGGGCGTTGGCAAATAGCCTAGACCTTTCATAGCATGGTGTAACGTGTGAGGATTATAGGTGGATATCGGGGTGTAGCTAAGCATTTTTTCTTTAACGGTCATGGGCTGCTTTTGAGACTCATTTTTTTCTATGCCGTTATTTACTGGCTCTATTGACGCGAGCTTCAACGTCATCAAGGCTTTGTTCAATAAGGTATTGACTGACAGTACAGTTGAATTTAGTACGGTTGAATTAGACATAACACTTCTCATAAATAATGGTCAGTATCCGTTGTTACACATTGGCGCTTACTTTAATATAAGTGATACTGTTTGCCGCCATGATAAAGGAGACGGATAAAAAACAGCGTGTTTTTTGGTAATGACTGAAGTATTGAAGTATTGAAGTATTGAAGTATTAAGGCGTATTCTCAATTCAATTGATATAGTCAGGCCAATATAAAGAGCGTCAGCGGGACTGGAATGAATTTTTCGCAGCCTTTGTCGGCTTAGGCACAGCAAGCAAGAAAAATTTATACCAGCCTCGCATCATGGTGTTGTACATCCATTTTATTTGGTATCGACTATAGTGCAATCAACGGTCACCTAGATGGGCTAAAAAAGACTGAGTTGTGCCAGACAGTGTTATTCGTGCAAGGCAATAAAAAGTCTTTTATCGGCGTTTAGCGACGTATTGACACCGTATTTGTTGTAAATGAGAAAAATTCCTGCGTTTTGGGCTTGAAATTTGTAGGCGTCACCTTTATCAAACAGCTAGTAAAACGTATCAATAACAACAATGAGTAAGAACCGTTTAGTATCTAATAAGAGCACCGTATAACTCGCGATTAGCGGGTTTATTTTGTTCTATATTAACCGTCATTATTAACATTCTAAGGAGCCATCATGAGCGAGCAAAACACCAACCACGAATCCCCTGAGCAAAATGTGGCGCATGATAATATTGAGCACAGCGACAGTATTTTAGAAGAAACCATGAATGAGTTTGATCCACAACATAACTCAGATGAAGATCTGACTATCCATACTGAAATCGATCTTGATACTTTTAAAGCGCGTATTGCTGAGTTAGAAGGCGAAGTTAAGCAAGCAAAAGAAGGCACTGCTCGTGCCAATGCAGAAGCTTACAACGCCCAAAAACGCATGGAGCAAGAAGCAGATAAAAGCAAAAAATTTGCTCTACAAAAATTTGCCAGAGAGTTATTAGAGATTGTTGATAACTTAGAGCGTGCTATTGAAAATGCTGAGGCCAATGATCCAGTCGCCGAAGGGGTACAACTGACCCATAAAGCGTTAGTAGCTGTACTGAATAAAAATGGCGTCGAAGCCGTTGATCCACAAGGCGAAAAATTCAATGCTGATCTGCATGAAGCGGTCGGTATTGATGCAGATGCAGAAGCAGATACGGTTGGAACAGTATTGCAAAAGGGTTATAGCTTGAACGGTCGCCTATTGCGCCCAGCTATGGTACGTGTCGGACAATAGGAATTTAACGTCACATTTTCACGTTAATAGTATTTTAAAGTGGTAAACCTTACTAATATTAAGGATTTTCACAAAAAGTCACACGAAAGACCATTTTTGCGTGCTTATTGCCTTGAAAAAACCAATAAGTAAACCGATATAAAGCAACAAGTGACCGACTGTGGTCAGAATAGACAAAATTTATATTTAAAACAATTAGGAGTAATTGATTATGGGTAAAGTAATTGGTATTGATTTAGGTACAACCAACTCATGTGTCGCCGTTATGGAAGGTGACAAGGTTAAAGTCATCGAAAATGCTGAAGGTACTCGTACAACGCCATCAATCGTCGCCTATAAAAATGACGAAATTTTGGTTGGTCAATCAGCCAAGCGTCAAGCGGTAACCAACCCAAACAATACGTTGTTTGCGATTAAACGTTTAATTGGTCGTCGTTTTGATGACAAAGTCGTGCAAAAAGACATCGGCATGGTACCTTACAAAATTGCCAAAGCTGATAATGGTGATGCATGGGTAGAAGTCAACGGTAAAAAACTGGCGCCACCACAGGTTTCTGCTGAAATCTTGAAAAAAATGAAAAAAACAGCAGAAGACTATCTTGGTGAAAGCGTTACTGAGGCAGTTGTCACTGTACCTGCTTACTTTAATGACTCACAGCGTCAAGCAACTAAAGATGCCGGTAAGATTGCTGGTCTTGATGTAAAACGTATCATCAACGAGCCAACTGCTGCTGCTCTTGCTTATGGTATGGACAAAAAGCAAGGCGATAGCACGGTTGCTGTATATGACTTGGGTGGTGGTACTTTTGATATCTCAATCATCGAAATTGCAGACGTAGACGGCGAGCAACAGTTTGAAGTACTAGCGACCAACGGTGATACGTTCCTTGGTGGTGAAGATTTTGACTCAGCTTTGATTGATTATTTGGCTGATGAATTCAAAAAAGACCAAGACGTCAACCTAAAAGGTGACTCATTGGCGATGCAGCGTCTAAAAGAAGCGGCAGAAAAAGCGAAAATTGAGCTATCTAGTGCCCAAAGCACCGAAGTGAACTTGCCATATATTACCGCTGACAGCAGTGGTCCTAAGCATTTGGTCGTGACCATCAGTCGCTCAAAGCTAGAAAGTCTCACTGAAGAGTTGGTACAACGCACAATGGGCCCTTGTAAAATTGCGCTTGAAGATGCCGGCATTAAAATTGGTGACATCGATGATGTTATTTTAGTTGGTGGTCAGACTCGTATGCCACTGGTACAGCAAAAAGTACAAGACTTCTTCGGTCAAGAGCCACGTAAAGACGTGAACCCTGACGAAGCAGTAGCAGCTGGTGCAGCGATTCAAGGTGCAGTATTGTCTGGTGAAAAAACGGACGTATTGCTACTTGATGTGACACCACTGACGCTAGGTATCGAAACGATGGGTGGTGTCATGACGCCAGTTATCGAGAAAAACACCATGATTCCTACCAAGAAATCACAGGTATTCTCAACTGCTGAAGACAACCAGCCAGCAGTAACGATTCAGGTATATCAAGGTGAGCGTAAAATCGCTAACCAAAACAAACAGCTTGGTCGTTTTGATTTGACGGACATTCCACCAGCACCACGTGGTCTACCACAAATTGAAGTGTCTTTTGATATCAATGCTGATGGTATCATGAACATCTCAGCAACTGACAAAGGTACTGGTAAAGCGCAAAGCATCCAGATCAAAGCGGATTCTGGTTTGTCGGACGAAGAAGTCGAACAAATGGTTCGCGATGCAGAAGCTAACGCTGCTGAAGACGAGAAATTTGCCAATCTAGCGCAAGTGCGTAACGAAGCAGATGGTCGTATCCATGCGGTACAAAAAGCACTGAAAGAAGCAGCAGATAAAGTGACTGATGAAGAAAAAGCAACCGTAGAAACGGCTATCACTGAGCTTGAAGCAGCTGCGAAAGAAGACGATCATGACGAAATCAAAGCCAAGCTTGAAGCATTAGACAATGCTTTCTTACCAGTTAGCCAAAAGATTTACGCTGATGCAGGCGCTGGCGCAGAAGGCATGGATCCAAGTCAATTCCAACAAGGCGCGGATAATGCAGCAGAGAGCAACCAAGCCAATGATGACGTCGTTGATGCTGAATTCACTGAAGTCAATGATGATAAGAAATAATATTTCTTAGAGCCAGTCAGTAAAGACAAAAAACGCACCTTTCGAGGTGCGTTTTTTTATGGCTGATAAGCATCTATGATAAGCACTTCATAGGTCAGATAGACACAGGGTTGCCCCTCTTTATCTTGTCCTGAGAACTGTTGCCAATATGCCTGCTCAAACTGTTGCAACCGCGCTTTTGTCCAAATAAAAGGGGCGGTATTTTGGTTGTCTGCTGTGTTTTGCCGTTGGGTTTGGTTGGTCGAAACGCCGGTCATTTTCATGTGTTTTAGTACGTCATACGGCCGTGCAAACGGTATGTCGAAACGCTGAGTCGATAGCTGAGCGTTCTTAAGTTTTGCATCCTCTAATGCTGAGCGCCATGCTGCAACGGTTGGATAAGCCAGCCCTTGCCCAGTAAGCGCTTTGATTTGTAAAAAGTTATCAGGGGTAAAGGTACTGAGCAATAGCTGGCCGCCCGCTTGTAGCCGAGCTGATGACTGCGATATAAAACGTAGTGGATTATCAAACCACTGTATCGCATTGGCACTGACAATCAAACTGTGGTTAGTTTCTAAATCCATCGTTTCTGCATCACCAATACGCAGCTGTGCCTTTGGCAGTATGGACTGTAGGTTTTTTGCTTGCTGTGCGCAAAGCTCATTGATGATCCAGCGGTTGCTTTGTAGATTTGCCGTTAGCAACTGAGTCATTTGACCAGTGCCGGCACCCACTTCAAGCACGCTATTTTGCTGCTGATGGGTAATCAGAGTAAGCAAGTGCTGACAAATATGCTGCTGTATGTGAGCGTGCTGATCATAGTCATTGGCTTTGGCGAAATGATGGGCGATGCTCTGCTTTCGGGCGCTCAGCTCATTTATTGTAGTGGGGTGTTCCATAACGTTTATTCAATCCAAAATATCATGAGTGTTTGCTGGGGCAATGTTAAGGCAGGTTTTCTCAGTTATATAGTCAGATCAATATAAAAAGGATACAGCAGGACTGGTAAGAATTTTTTGTAGCATCGAGCTGCGCAGGCACAGCAAGCAAGAAAAATTTGTACCAGTCCTGCGTCATGATGTCGTGTATCCACTTTTACTTATGATTGACTATAAGTGCGCGATCAAACGCTGACAATCTGCCATGCTTATGTTGGCGTTCATGACCAGTCGAATGCGTGCTGTATTGGCAGGCACTGTCGGCGGTCTGATAGGTAAGGCGTAAAACCCCGCTGCTTGTAGCTGCTCTGCTTTGGCAATTGTTCGAGCATTATCCCCCAATAGATAAGGCACAATGGGTGACTGATAGACCACCTCTTGCTGATCCGATGTGACCCGATGCGCAGGATTGATGGCTTGGCTAAGCTTTAGAGAGATCTGCGCCAAATGTTGTCTACGCGCATGCAATTGTGGCATTTTTGCCAAAATAAAACGTGTCCAAGCATGATTGATCGGTGGTAAAGCGGTACTAAAGATAAGCGGGCGCATGTGATTGACCAGCCATGATTTGACCGTCTCATCGCATAAGATGTACGCACCTATTGATGCAAATGCTTTACCAAAAGTGCCCACCAAATAATCGATATCAGTCAGTGTCTGCGTTTCTTCGGCCAGTCCACAGCCTTGATCGCCAAAGACCCCCACAGCGTGTGCTTCATCAACATATAGCTCAATACGACTGTCCAATGTTTTTAAGCGTACCAAAGCCCGTAAGTCTGCGCGGTCACCATCCATACTAAAGATACTTTCGGTAATAATAATAATGCGCTCAACGTTATCCTCAGCCTGTGCCAATAACGTTGCCAAGTGCTCATAATCATTATGACGATAGCGCCGATAGGTACATAACTTATTTTGGCTCAAGCGAATACCATCAATGATACTGGCATGTACCAGCTTGTCTGCCAAGATAAGCGTTCTGACAGGCAAAGCAGTGAGGGCTGGTAAAATCCCAATATTGGCATGATAGCCGCTGTTCATTACCAGTGCTGACTTTGTAGCAGCGCTGTTTCCCTCACCCACTGCCAACTGATACCATTTCTGTAACTCATCTTCTAGCAGTTGCAATTGTGCGTCATTTCCTGTTAAGAGCCGTGATGAGGCAGCACTCATTTTAGGTAGGTGCGCTGTCGGTAGCTTTTGCATCCCCTCAAAAAACTCATATTGTAATGCTGTGTCACCGCTCAACCCAAGATAGTCATTACTAGCAATATTCAATAAGGTTTTGCCATTATTGACGACATAACGCCCTTGATGCTCCAGATCTGGTAGCTGACGGTATTGCTGGTTGTCCTTTAGCTGCACAAGGGCATCCTGTAATCGTTTAGAAATAGGCGCTGGCATATGGATTTATCCTTTATTTTATTTTAAATATATAGGCATGGCGTGGTAACAGGTACGAAGTATTGCACAAAATCAAGAGATGTAACAGGAAGTTTCATATCTAGGCCTTTGTAACCCACCCACTGATAAATACTTGCAAATCTTAACCCTCATGCCATCAAACACTGACAGAGTGTTTGAAATACTTTGTTACTATGTACTCATCGTTAGCGAACAAGGCGATAGGGCCAAAAGGCCAATATAAAATACATAACTTGTTTGTTCAAACTTCCTCTAAGGAGCTAATAATGAAAACTTTACAAAAAACTCTACTTGCCCTAGCAACAGGTTCTTTACTTGCAGTAAGTGCTCAAGCAGCAGTTGGTTATGGTAATGGCTATACCGGTCAACCATACGTTGGTGCTAAAGTCGGTCAGTTTGATCTAGATATCGACAATGCTGATGATCCAACTGCATACGGTGTTTATGCTGGTTACAACTTCGATCCTAACTTTGGTATGGAAGTTGAGTATGTTGGTTCAGATGATGCTGACTACAAAGGCGGTGATATCGATGCTAAGACATACGGTGCTTACGGTACTTACCGTTATGCATTCCCAAATACTGCCTTATACGCAAAAGGTAAACTCGGTATTGCAAAAACTGAAGTAGAAGCGTCTAACACCGTTGCAGGCTTGTATAATGGTTCAGACGACGATACTAACCTTGCTGGTGGTGTAGGCCTTGGTTACGCAGTAAACTCTGACTTCAGTGTAGAAGCTGAATACGATATGCTAGGCAGCGATGCAGACCTTATGACTGTTGGTGCACAGCTAAAATTCTAAATCTTTAGTCAAACACCTGTTAGACAAAAAACGATCACTTTAAGTGGTCGTTTTTTTTGTGCCAATTTTAACATTTATTATGCTTGTTTTATCAAAACACTACACCATAAATAATAATAGGTAATTGATTTTTAAGATAATATTATCTATAGAATTGTGATACATTGGAAGGTAGGCAGATACAGGAGTAGACAGCGATGATTGAGACTATCTGGATGATTGAACCTTGGCATTGGTTGGTGTTGGGCTTCTCCTTGATGATTGCTGAGATATTTATTCCGACCTTTGCCAGCCTTTGGTTTGGTGCCGCCGCCGTGATCGTTGCCGCCTTAGCGTGGCTGTTGCCTATTCCATTATTGTTTCAAGTACTGATCTGGCTTACGCTATCGGTTTTGTTTATGTTTGCTTGGGTCAAATACATTAAGCCGCTGTCCATGAACCGTAAAAAGGCGGCGCAAAGTAGTAATCTGATTATTGGTGAAACAGGCATGATCGTGGTCAAACCGCAAAAGGGCATTTCAGGTATGGTGCGCTTTAATGTACCCATTTGGGGTGCAGATGAGTGGCCATGCCGCACAGCAGGCGTGAGTGTCGAGATGGGCGATCGCGTGGTGGTCTTAAAGGTGGTCGGAGATGAGTTGATAATTGCGCCCACGCAGCGCCTCCAAGCACCCAAAACCATATGCCCAAATATTACCCCAACGATCAACAGCCAAGTGCCTATAAGTAACCAAATACCTGCCGAAAAATCTAAAGCGAGTAGACTGAGCTTGCACAAACCCGATCTCAAAAGAGACAGGCATTAGCAAATGACGCGTTATGACATACCGAAAATTTTTAAATCAAGACAAAAAAAGGACATAAATCACGTCACTGGCAAACAAAGCGAGGGTCAAGGAGAATCGTATGAATAGCATTTTGAGTAGTTTAAATGGCGTCGGTATCGTGATGCTGGCATTGGCAGCATTGGTGATTTTTACCGTTTTTTATAGCGTTTGTATTGTCCCGCAAGGATACAAATGGGTGGTGCAGCGGCTGGGTAAATATCAGCAAACACTAGAGCCTGGATTTAGCATTATCATTCCTTTTGTGGATAGAGTCGCTTATAAAGTCACCACAAAAGACATCGTACTAGATATCCCATCACAAGAGGTTATCACCCGTGATAACGTGGTTATCATCGCTAATGCCGTGGCTTATATCAACATCCTGCGTCCAGACAAAGCGGTCTACGGTATTGAAGATTATGAGCATGGTATCCGCAATTTGGTGCAAACTTCCTTGCGATCAATCATCGGTGAGATGGATTTGGATAATGCCTTATCGAGTCGTGATGAGATCAAAGCATTGCTCAAACATGCCATTTCTGAAGATATTTCTGACTGGGGTATTACGCTTAAAACGGTGGAAATCCAAGATATTAATCCGTCTGATACCATGCAAACCGCCATGGAAGAGCAGGCAGCGGCTGAACGTCAACGCCGTGCGACAGTAACGCGTGCTGATGGCCAAAAGCAAGCGGCTATCTTAGAAGCTGACGGTCGCTTAGAAGCCTCACGTCGTGATGCTGAAGCACAGGTAGTACTTGCTCGCGGGTCTGAAGAGTCGATTCGTCTTATCACGGCGGCGATGGGTGATGAAGAGATGCCAATTGTCTATCTACTTGGCGAGCAGTACATCAAGTCCATCCGCCAACTAGCGGAGTCTGACAACTCAAAAATGGTGGTGTTGCCAGCAGATATCCTCAGTACAGTAAAAGGGATGGTTGGTGATAAGCTAAAAGTCTAAATACAGACAAGGGTTTATCACGTTACATAAAAAAAGACCTCGCTTGAGGTCTTTTTTGCGTCTGATAACTGGTTTAAATGATCATTAATCTAAATAACTTTTGAGAAGCGGTTTTTGTGTTTTTTATCAAGATATTCATCAAACACCATGGCGACGTTGCGACCCAGCAAGCGGCCTTTTGGCAATACTCGAATACCAGCGGCATCCATATCAACCAAGCGGTCTTCTTGCATCTCGCCCAATTGTTGAATCTCATCAATAAAGTAAGTGATCGCATCGATACCAAATTTTTGATTCACATCTTTAAAATCGATGTAGTCGTGACATAGCAAATTCATAATGACGTATTCACGCAAGCGATCTTTGATAGAGGTTTTGATGACTTTTACGGCAGGCATTACCGTAGGGTTGCTTTGCATGGCATCGATGTTGGCTTGATACGCCTGTAAGTCGGTATCGTTTTGTAGGATGTAGCGAGTATTGGCATTGGCAATCTGACTGATTGAGGAGACGCCAAAGCCTAATAAATCACAGTCACCCATGATGGTGTAACCCTGAAAATTACGATGTAGCTTGCCTTCGCGCTGGGCGATAGACAGCTCATCGTCAGGTTTGGCAAAATGATCAATACCGATATATTGATAGCCCGCTTCGGTTAGCGTATTCACAGTATTACCGAGCATGGTCAGTTTATCCGCTGGGCTAGGTAAGTCTTCATCCTTGATTTGGCGCTGGGCTTTAAAGCGTTCTGGCAGATGGGCATAGTTAAAAACCGACAAACGATCGGGCGACATCTCGATGATGCGGCGCACCGTTTTATCTAAGGTCACTGGCGTTTGATGCGGTAGACCATAAATCAGATCGATATTAATAGAGTGAAAACCCAATTCACGTGCTTCGTTTAGGACGTTTTCGATTAATTCTGCTGAATGCACTCGATTGACGGCAATTTGCACCGTCTCATCCAAGTCTTGCACCCCTAAGCTAACCCGATTAAAACCAAGCTGACGCAGCACTTTTAGCGTGTTGCCACTCAGTTCGCGCGGATCAATTTCAATCGAGTAGTCGCCTTGGTCTTCTGGCAAAAACTCAAACTGCGTCTGCAAAAACTCCCACAACTGAACCATTTCCTCATCACGCAAAAACGTGGGTGTGCCGCCGCCTAGGTGTAATTGCTTCACTAAAGGTTTACTGCTGTCTGCTGGCGTGGATAACAAGCGGCGTTTGTGCTTAATCTCCGCGATCAAATACTGCAAATAATCGCCTGAGTCGCTATTTTTTTTGGTGATAATTTTATTACAAGCGCAGTAATAGCAAAGATGACGACAAAATGGAATGTGGAAATATAAAGACAATGACGCACGAGCTTCGCGATTTTGCAGAATTTTTGTCTCAAGCTCATCAGGTATTGGTGAAAACTCTAATGCCGTCGGATAAGAGGTATAACGTGGCCCTGAACGATTGTATTTATTAATAATCACTTCATCAAAGGCGGGAAGGTGTTTACTCGTGATACTACCGCGCATACTGGCATAAGGACTTTCTGTCTGCATAACAGGGCGCGTGGTGGTCGGTTGCTCTTCCGCACGATTGTAAGGCTGCTGGGTGTTTTGTCCTGAATAGTCTGTCATGCGGCATTCCTCGTTTTGACCTTTGGTATTGCTACTTTTTATATGATGCATGGTAAGTAGGCAAAAGCCAATGTCCGTTTTACTATTTATGGATGGTGATGAGTCACATTGATAGCTGAATCTACTAACGGCTCAGCAGATAGCCAATAGTATAACAAATCCTTATTAGCGTTGGGGTGGTCGGAGCGTTTTCTTATGAGGCAGAGGCTTATATCTCATAAATAATAAAACACGACATTTGCGCACTGATTGATAATACTTTATCATCATTTATTCCCTATATTAGGAAACAATGATGTCGTTTGCTCAAGTTTATACTCGTTCGGTCGTTGGTTTGCATGCACCCAAGGTCATTATTGAAGTGCATTTGTCGCAAGGCCTGCCAGCATTGACCATTGTTGGTTTGCCCGAAGCCGCCGTCCGTGAAAGTAAGGATCGTGTACGTTCCGCGATTCTTAATTCAGGATTTCAGTTTCCGAATCGGCGGTTGACGATTAATTTAGCACCTGCAGATTTGCCAAAAGATGGCGCTCGTCTGGACTTGCCCATTGCCATTGGAATATTGGCGGCAAGTGGGCAACTTGAGCCAGAGGTATTGTCAGGGTTTGAGTTTATCGGAGAGTTGGCGCTCAATGGTGAACTTCGGCAGGTAACTGGTAGTCTGGCTGTAGCACGAGCGATAAAAGCTGAAGGATTAGCGGCAAAGATATCACAAACATTAAAAAAGGATGAGCAAGCGCCAAATGAGCAACAACCATTATCACAGGTCACACCGCAACTCATCGTACCACTCAATAATAGCGCTGAGGCCAGCCGTGTTGATGGCGTAACGATACTGGCAGCGCCAAGTCTAAAAGCCGTTTGTGATCATCTGCAATCTTTAAGCGATCCTAGTGACCTCAATACGCGTTTAGAGGTGGTGCAGCCCAGTCCTGCTCCACAGCAGGTTGGCTATCAAGTGGATTTAGCGGATGTGAAAGGACAGCATCATGCGAGACGCGCGCTGGAGATTGCCGCAGCAGGTGGTCATTCGTTATTATTTACAGGGCCGCCGGGTTCTGGCAAGACACTGATGGCATCGCGATTGCCCACTATTTTGCCCGATTTGAGTGCTGAGGATGCGTTAGAAGTTGCCAGCACATATTCCGTAGCTGACAGCGATTATGATTATGGGACACGGCCATTTAGGCAAGTTCATCACACCATATCAGCGGTGGCTTTGGTAGGCGGTGGCTCACGACCCAAACCTGGCGAGATTACCCTTGCCAATAAAGGGGTTTTGTTTCTTGATGAATTACCAGAGTTTGATCGTACGGTGTTAGAGGTATTGCGCCAACCATTAGAAGCCAAACAAATTACTATTAGCCGTGCCAATTCACAAATGACCTTTCCGGCAAATTTTCAATTGGTCGCTGCGATGAATCCTTGCCCCTGTGGCTATGATGGCGACACATCAGGCCGGTGTCGCTGCCGACCTGAGCAAATCAAACGCTATCAGGATAAATTGTCAGGGCCATTGCTTGATCGCATTGATCTGCACATAACCGTGCCAGCATTGCCCATTGCTGATTTGCAAAACGCGCAGGCTGGAGAAACTTCCGAGCAAGTGCGAATTCGAGTCGCAGCGGCACACAAACATCAATTAGAGCGGCAACAGAAAGTCAATAACGAGCTTAGTCCTAGCGAAATTGATAAATACATTCAGTTAGGAGAGGGTGAGCAGCAACTATTACAGCTCGCTCAGCAGCGTCTAAATCTATCCGCTCGTGGTTATCATCGAGTACTACGCGTCGCGCGCACAATCGCTGATTTGGCTAACAGTGCTGATATTAATAGCGCCCACGTGTCGGAAGCATTGAGTTATCGCGCTAAATGACGATTATTCCAACCCGTCTTTCAACCATCTTTATTTCATCTAGAAGGCTGTCGATTAAATTGAGAGCGCACCTTAGTTATTTAAGGGTAGTTAACTATTACATAATTAATAAATATAAATATAAAATCGAATAAAAAGGAGGTATTTAGATGTTTATTATCAACCTGACTTATAAAGCCGAACTGGAAGTAATCGAACAGCTACTTCAAAAGCATATTGAATTTCTAGATGAACAATACGAGCTTGGCAATTTTTTGGCCTCTGGACGCAAAGTACCAAGAAATGGCGGCATCATTTTATCTCATATAAAATCGAAAGATGAATTGGAAAAAATTATTGCCAAAGATCCTTTCAAACAAAACGATGTCGCTGATTATGACTTGATTGAATTCACACCAAGTAAAACTGACAAGCAACTGGCATTTTTACTAGAATAAAAATATAGGCGTAAGCGCGACTACTAACACCCTTTTTACTCATATAATCCAATAAAAAGGGTATTGTCTACTTGTGACAGTTCAATATATTTCATCATGTCGGCTTAACAGATAACCCACCAAATCAGCAAAGTTATCAAACGCTTTGGTTGGGTTTAGCTCACGAATGTCTTGCCCATAATTGTAACCATAAGACAGACCGAGTGTGTCCATATTGGCGTTTTGCCCCGCCAATATATCGTTTTTGGAGTCACCAATCATGACTGATTGCGCGACGCTGACATCGAGAGTTGCGCAAACGTGTAGTAGAGGCGTTGGGTCTGGTTTTTTGACGGGCAAACTGTCACCGCCCATCACTTGACTAAACAAGTCTTGCCAGCCAAATGACTGTAATATTTTCGGTACAAAGCGAATAGGTTTGTTGGTTACTAGGGCGAGCGTATAGCCAGCTGCATGGAGTTTTTTCAATCCGCTATCGACATCTGGATAGGCGACGGTTTTGCTGCCACCAAGTTTGGTATAAGCATCGAAAAATATTTGCTCTGCGCGATCGGCTTCCTCGATCGTTAACATGCCTTCTGTGACTTCTACTTTGCCAACCAAGGCGCGCTCCACGAGCAGTCGTGAACCATTACCTATCCAGTTGCGTATCGTGTCAATAGAGTAAGTCTCTTTGCCAAGCGTGGTCAACATAGCATTGGTCGCATCGGCCAAATCGGGCACACTATCGATAAGTGTTCCATCAAAATCAAAAATCAAAAGTTGCTTATTCATTATTCCTCACTATTGGAAGTCGTTATATTTATTATGTTTGTTATACCGTGCCATACTTTAGCACAGTAGCATTTTAAGTCTGGGCAATTTAGTGTTCTGCTGTTCCTTGTGTCATAAGCAATAGCAATCACTCACTATCTTTATAACGCTCACGATGCGCTTTTTTCATTCTTAAATAGTCCTCGTTCTCACGACACTCATCCCATTTTTGTTTAAAAATACGAGCAGATTCAGCTTTGATTGGATCCTCGATTTGCCGTGGCAATTCTTCGCGTCCATGCGATCCACTTTGGCCTTTTTTATCATCAGGTACAGCGCCTTTGTATTTCTTACCGCCTTTATGGTTGGCATAGCGGCGGGCGCGGGTGTAACCCATTTGGATAAATTTACGCGCCATGTCCGCGCCAATAAAATCATCACTCGCCAAATAATCTAAAAACATCTGATAAATCGTCTCGCTGCTCTCTTTGGCAATATCAGGAGTAGCAAATCGCCAGTGCAGCAATATCTCAGATTTATAAGGCTCTACCAATAACACGCCTTGCTCACCACGACCGACACGATACAGCTCAGGCCGCGCGCGCAGATCCAAGTTTTGATAATCCAAGTCGTAATCAAACTCTCTCATCACATCACCTGTTAAGAGTATTGTTACTCAGTATACTGAGCTAAGCAGTTGAGAAAGTAGTCTAAAAATGTTGTTCAGCTGTGAAGGTTATAGATGCTATGTACTCCGGTATAAAAGTATTCAAGCATAAAAAAACCCTCAAATATCGCTATTTGAGGGTTTTTAGAATTTTTTCAACAAATGGTGGCTCGAGGCAGGTTCGAACTGCCGACACACGGATTTTCAATCCGTTGCTCTACCGACTGAGCTATCGAGCCGTCTTCGTTGAGGACGCTATTAAACTAAATATACGCACTGCTGTCAAGTTGTTTTTTCATTATATAAGACAAAATCGCATAAATAATTGGATATTGATAAAATCAAAGGTTTGAATGCCACAGTTAGTCTTTAACGCGCAGTAACTCATACTCGCTCATGATGCGATGAATATCGGCATCAACAGGGACAAACTCACGCACGCCTTTTTTGACCTCAGCATCATAGACCAGTTTGATAAACTTAGCATCGATAGCACGACCACGATTTTGGGTGTGTACTGTCAGATACTGCAATCGTTTGGCATCGGTCTGCCCATCATCAAAACAGGCCACCGCGGCAATAGGTTTGTCATTAAACATACCGACATAGAGGCACTGGCCCCGTTTAAAGCCTTGCTCAACGAGATTTAACACGGTCGCGCCATCAGGCTGTGCATCATCGCTATCATACAAGGCCTGTAGGCGCTCTGATAGCTCATTCTCACGAGCAGGCTTTTTAATCAGGGGCGTGTCCAAGCTATTGATGGCAATCGCTTCTAAAGGCATAGTAGTTCCTATAAACAGACGTTCTCTATAAGGTAATATATAGTGAGTTCAGTATAAAAACGATACAGCAGTACTGGAATAAATTTTTCGCCGCCTCTGTCTGCGAAGGCACAGCACGCCAGAAAAATTCATACCAGTTCAGCGTTGGAATATAATGTATCTGTTTTATTTAGAATCGACTATAGCGTGACGTTATAGTGTCGATCATGATTGATTAAACTGAATTCACTATTTTAGCAGAATGACACAAATTTGTGCGTGGTTTACGGCTTGGTCGTGGCAGTAAATGTTAGGGTTTGCTATGATGAGGCTAGATCATACTTAGTACGTATAAACCCTAATATATTGATATCTTTTGTATATATCATTTTTTAATAAATTTTTTGCTAGCTGCTGACCCAGACACTAGTAAAATATTTTGGGCATGTTTTTGCCCTATTTATTGACCGCTTTTCACTGATAAAAAACTGATAGAGAGTAGCCATGACAGCCAATGCAACGACGACTGCTGACACACCTGAGCAAAATGCACCAAAAAACCTAAATCTACATGGTCGCCCTGAACGTATCGCGACCGTTGAACGCATCACTGCCGAAACGCAAATCACTTGTACCGTCAACCTTGATGGTACGGGTAAAGGCGTGGTAGATACTGGCGTACCATTTTTAGATCATATGATTGATCAAATCAAGCGTCACGGTTTGTTTGACTTAGATATCAAGTGTAATGGTGATACGTTCATTGATGATCACCACAGCGTCGAAGATACTGGCATTACGCTTGGCCAAGCATTTAACAAAGCGCTGGGTGATAAAAAAGGCATCCGTCGTTACGGGCACTTTTATGCACCACTCGATGAAGCATTGACCCGCGCCGTTGTGGATCTGTCAGGGCGTCCAGGTTTGCACATGGACATCCCATTTACGCGCTCGCATGTGGGCCGCTTTGATGTTGATTTGTTTAGCGAGTTCTTTTATGGCTTTGTTAATCACTCATGGATGACGGTGCACTTAGACAATCTCAAAGGCAAAAATAGCCATCATCAAATTGAGTCAACCTTTAAAGCCTTTGCGCGTGCGCTGCGTATGGCTTGTGAGTATGATGAGCGCGCACTTAATACCCTGCCATCGACCAAAGAGGCGTTTTAGGTGAATCAGTCTGTAATGACTGTGGTTACATTGACTGCTATTTTTATGACAAATAGCAGTCTTGCTCATTGTCCAGTTACCAATCATACCGAGGTGCCTGTGATTACGGGACTGACGTATCATGATGCTAGGGATCTACTCCTAGAGGCAGGATGGCAGCCAGTCAAGAGTATTCATTATAATGATATTGAAAATTCAAATATTAGCTATGGTAATGGCGCGTTATTTTGGAACAAAGGTTATATCGAACTTGAAAGCTGTGCAGGAACAGGACTTTCACCATGTCTATTCGACTTTTCTGATATTTATAGCAATAGCCTCAAAGTTGTGACAGTCGGTGAAGAATCTCCAAAAGACAATATTTATGCATCAGTCGATCGTTATTGGTTAGCGTGTGAGGAATTATGAAAGTAGCATTATTAGATTATGGTATGGGCAATTTGCACTCAGCTGGCAAAGCATTATCAGTCGTCGGGGCAGATGTCTCTATCACCAATGATCCAAAAGTTGTGGCAGCGGCGGACAAGATCGTATTCCCGGGTGTCGGTGCCATGCGTGACTGTATCGCTGGTATGCACGAAGCGGGCATTGATGAGGTGATACGGCAAGCAATATTCAACAAGCCTGTCATGGCTATCTGTGTCGGTATGCAAGCGCTATTTGAGCGCTCAGCGGAAAACGGCGGTACAGATTGTCTTGGTATTTTGAAGGGCACGGTAGCAGCGTTTGATCCCGCGTGGAAGGATGAGCAGGGAGCCACCATCAAAGTACCGCACATGGGCTGGAATACCATCAGCGGTATGGATCTTGCTCACTCATTGTGGAATGGTATTGAGGACAATGCGCACTTTTATTTTGTGCACAGCTATTATTGTGAGCCTGCTGATAGCGCACAAGTAGCGGCGGTATGTGATTATGGTCAGCCGTTCTGTGCCAGTGTCATCCAAGACAATTTATTTGCGACCCAGTTTCATCCAGAAAAGAGCCATATTGCTGGCTTGCAACTGTTAAAAAATTTCGTCGAGTGGGATGTGTAAATAGGCAGTAAACGTAAATTGCACACTTGCTTCAGAATAGGGTAGATTATCGCTTGTATAATCTACCTTTTTTATTCTCCACTATTATCATTCTTAACCATCAATTTTTAGTTATTATTGTTTAGTGATACGCTCAATCATCTTCTGCTCGCTTATATTTGGAATACTCTAGTGGACTTTACTGCCTTTAAAATGAATGTTGTTGAAACAACTGGCCTTGCCAAAGATGCCTTACATATCTATGTCGGTGTTGGTGTCTACCTGCTTTGTCTGCTCGTGCTACGCCCTATCATCAAACGCCAAGGTATCAGGTCATTCATGGCTTTAATCGTCGTGACTGGCGTTGCGCTGTTGGGTGAGTATCTTGATAATCGAGAAACGATTGAAGCGCTAGGCTTGGCTGGGATAAGCCGTGGACAGGTGGTCGCGAGTATCCGCGATTTGATTAATACTTGTATGTTGTCATATGTACTTTTTGCGCTGAATAAGTGGACGACCCTTTTTCATCCAACCAATAAGCCTCAGTCAATGACTAAGCGGCAGAAAAAAACGGACTACTAGTCCGTTTTTTAGTTTTTATGAGTCATCGCTTTATGAATCACAGCTTTTACGATTCACGTGTTAAGGCTGTTTACTTGCTACCTCATCATACAAATCACGTACCACTTCGCCAATTACTTTAATACCATCAGTCAGCGTCTGCTCATCAGCCGCGATGCTCATACGAATACACTCGTGTGCATGCTGATAATCGCTAACATCGACACCGGGGAAAAAGTACTCACTTGGAACAATAAGCGTTCCTTTTTCTTTGAGGCGCTCGTACAGCTCAAGCGTGCTAATCGGCAAATCTTTAAACCACAACCAAAAGAATATCGCGCCTTCAGGCTTATGAATCATTAGCGGATAGTCGCCCAATGCGTCTTTTAACAGCTTCACCGCGAGTTTCGCCTGCTTTTGATAAAACGGCTTAATCTCATTATCCGATAATTGCTTGATACGATCGTTTTCTACCAATGGCGTGGCAATCGCTGCACCAAAGCGCGTCGGCGCTAGATTCACCACTGCATTCATCGCGCTAACCGCTTCGATCACTTTCGCATCGGCAACGACAATACCGGTACGCATACCGGGCAGACCAATTTTTGACAGGCTAAAGCAAAGAATCGTATTGTTATCCCAATTCAGATGCGCGTCAGAGTAGATGATATTCGGGAAGGGCATACCGTAGGCGTTATCGATAATCAGCGGTATGTCATAACGCTTGGCAATCTCGGCCAGATGCGCCATTTCGTCATCGGTCAGCACGTTGCCAGTTGGATTGGTCGGGCGTGAGCAGCAAATCGCGCCTATACGACCTTCCTTTAACGCTGGCAAGTTCTCTAACGCGTCAAAGTCCACGCGATATTTAAAGAAGCCTTCCTCACCATCATGCGTCACTTCATCGATATGCGGCAATACGGCTGCGAAATGCTGACCTTCGACATGCACATCACTATAGCCAATATATTCAGGGGTCAATGGCAGTAGAATGGATTTGTCGACAGATTCGTTCTGTTCATCTGTGAACGCACCGCCAAATAGATTAAACAGATAGAAAAATGCATTCTGTGAGCCATTGGTCAGGGCGATGTTTTCTGAGGTGAGATTCCAATCATAATGACGGTTAAAGAAGCCAACTAAGGCATCGATAAAGGCCGCATCACCTTGCGGATTAGAGTAATTCGCCATGCTAATAATCGCGCTACTATTTGCCTCACCTGTATCGTTATCATTGCCCAGCGCCTTATAAGTCTCCAAAAACAACTCATTGACGGCATCAATTTTGGCAGGGTTACCACCGCCCAGCATGTTGACTGGCTGATCGCTTTTTAGCGCATCGCCCAGATCATCCATCAATTGTGAGATGCCAGTGGGCTGGGTAAATTTTTGACCGAACTTTGAGAATTTCATAAGGCTACCATGCTGTTTGGGAAGGTGTTATAAGTTGGTATTGAATCGATAAAGTGGGGCTAGTATAGCAAATGAGAAGTATAAAATAAGCATACCCGCTACTGTCGAGGCTAAATTATTGCCCAGCTCGACTCATAGCTAAGAAACCTAATGATAGTAATCATACATTAAAGAGTTAATTGTTCTTTGCAACAAAAAAGTATACCCTCAATTCTTAATAAAAAAGAAAACCTACTAACTAAATATAAATAAGCTTTAATGAGTATTTTATGAAAATTAATATTGTAAATTCATCGCCAAAGCTTTTGAGCCCAAAAGATAATATTTACCTTGTGACTGATAAGTGGAACGATTATTTATTTGAGACATTGTTTTACTTATACGTGGTAGTCGAAAATAAACCAATACGTATTGGTGAAATAAAAATTGGATTTGTAGGACAAACTGAAGAAATAAGTACACGTCGTAAATTGAATGGCTTAGACTTAAGCTATCTGCCAGAAAACTTCTTTTCATTAGGAGGAGATGAAGAATACTATGAAAATATCGCAAAACTTGATGATTGTTTGAAAATATTAGTTCTTAAAAATCTAAATGATATTGTATTTAATGAAGAGATTATACCAAAAATTAAACATGAAGAGGTTCTTAAGACTTCCTTGCTAAGATATGTTTCGCTTACGACTATTAAGGAGAAGTATAAGAGACTGTTGAGTGGAGATAGTTCACCTAGTGATTTTAGTTTCTTCTTCGAAAGAAAAGACATAGAAGGTTTATCTGATATTAAATTAACTTTTGAGGTTGTTGCTGAATCAACACCTAGTACTAATATTCATGCCATAATTGGTAGAAACGGTATTGGAAAGACAACGATTTTGAACGGTATGATAGATTCAATTGCTAACCCAAATAAAGAGTCACAGTTGTTTACTAGAGATTTTTTGGATTCTAAAAAGGCTATCGATAAAGAATTTTTCAGTACATTAATTTCTGTATCTTTTAGCGCTTTTGATCCATTTGAGCCGCCTATAGAACAATCTAATCCAGCTCTAGGTACATGCTATTATTATATAGGTTTGAAAAATGAAATTAAGTTAAATAATTTTAAATACCATAACGATTTTCACTATTCAGACTTCAGGATGCAGCATGTAGAGTTTGCTAATTTTATTTCAGAAATTAAAAATGATGAGTATAGAGTCAGGAAATGGGAAGAGGCGATAAGAACATTAGAGTCTGATATTAATTTTGCTGAGATGGATTTAACGTCTTTATTGCGATTTAGTGGAGAAGAGTTAAAGGTTGAATCAGTGAATGCAATCTCTAAGATGAGTTCTGGACATGCGATAGTTTTATTAACTATAACTGGATTAGTCAGGAGAGTTGAAGAAAAATCTTTAGTATTAATCGATGAACCTGAAAGTCACTTACATCCCCCACTTCTATCTGCATTTATCCGAACTCTTTCTAATTTATTAACTAGCAGAAACGGAGTAGCTATCATAGCGACTCATTCGCCTGTTGTGTTACAGGAGATTCCAAAATCATGTGTTTGGAAAGTAAACCGCTATGGTTCCATCTTTGAAACTAGTAGACCTAAAATTGAAACTTTTGGTGAGAATGTGGGTGTCTTAACGCGGGACGTATTTGGTTTAGAAGTAGAAAAATCAGGATTTTACAGCTTATTAGCTCAGTCTGTTAATGCAGATAAGAGCTTTGCTGAAATTATGATTGAGTATAATCAGCAATTAGGTGCAGAAAGCAGAATGATTTTAGCTACTCTGATTGCGTCAAGAGATAGGAAGAAAAGTGATGCTAAAAATAGTTAAGAACGTGCGTTCCTTTGATAGTGTTATAGATATAGTTTCTAGAGGCATTACAGATCAAGTGTTACTCGGTAAAATAAAAAGTTGCAAAATAGAACTAATAGACATATTTGATGAGTATGAGAAATTTACAGGGCAAGGCATTGGTTTTCAGTTACCTACATATGATTATAATGAAGATAAAGGTATAGACCCTATTATTGTAGGTGACCTCAAGCACTCTGAAATAAAATCTATTTATAGTAAGTTCTTCGTACCTTCGCGCTTTGACTCAAGAGATATCTATAATGAAATAAAAGCCTCTGCGAAAGAAGGCTGCCCATATTGTGGCTATTTAAGAGATATTGAAGAGTTGGATCACTTCTTACCTAAATCCAAGTATCCGCAGTTTTCTATACTAACCTCTAATTTGATTCCATCATGTAAAACATGCAATCAAACTTACAAGAAATCAAGTTTCGCTACTTGTTACAAAGAGCAGATTATTCACCCATATATAGATTACGCTCACTTTTTCGAAGAGAAATGGATAGATGCTGAACTCAATGTTAGTGAGTATGAGAAGGTTAGATTTTTTGCTTCTCCACCAGAATCATGGAGCGAAAGCGATCAAGAAAGGGCTAAATTTCACTTTGAGAAGTTCAACTTGACTACAAGGAACTCAATTCTTTTTCATCAAGAATATGAAGGTATTAAAGAATACATTAAAAATCTGAAAACAGATCTGCTTGATATTAAAACTATTATCTCCTATATAATAGAACCTCAAATAAATTTAATAGTTAACCCTAATGACTTTAGAAGAGTTTTATATGAGGCTGTTAAAAGAGAATTATTACAACCTAAACCTGTAAGTAATGTACATGCTAACCTGATTACTTGTCCAAGGTGTAGAGGTGATTGTAATATATCGGGTACGACTTGCGATCTATGTAAAGGAATGGGAACAATTAGAAAAACAATAGTCTCTAATCAAGAGGTTTTTAAGCCAGTCGATTGTCCAAGATGCGATCTTATTTCTCTAGATTTAGATTGTGATATTTGTAATGGCAAGGGCACGATATCTCTTGATAAAGCAAGAAATATCGGAAAATGAATGCATTTGTATTAATAAAAATGTTAGAGGCTTCTCACCCTAAATCATCGCCCTTACCCTTGCCATAATCCCGCGTCCAATCACCAATCTCACATAAATCACGGCAATTGCAAGCAATAAGACGATTAATGCCGCGCCACCAATACCCAAGCTCATCCACGGCACACTAAATTGTAGATTAAACCATTGAGTGATAGCAGCCCATGCGCCCACGTTTGCGATAATGACCGCAAACACAGCCGCACTGATACCCAGCACACTTAATTCTAGGATATTGAGCATATATAGGTCGCGCTTTTGCATACCGAGTAAGCGGAATGACGCGCTTTCCTTCATGCGATCTTGTGAAGTCGATAGCAACGAGCTAATCAATACCATCACGCCCGTGAGTAGAGCGAGTAGGGTAAAGACATAGACCAAGCGGCTCATTTGTACCACCAACTCTTGGATTTGCTGAGCGATGGCCGTACCATCAATGGTCGTGACGGCAGGAAACTCACGTACCAGTTTGCCCTGTATCTCTGGAATCTCATCGGCTGGCACATGCGCAGTAGCAAATTGAATCTGCGGTGCAGCCGCCAACACTGCTGGCTCAAATAAGAAGTAAAAATAGGGACTGGGGCCTTGCTCAAAACGCGAGCGAATACTGGTAATCTGCCCAACGATTTCGATACCTTGAATATCAAAACGAACCTGATCGCCCATATCGACATTCAATAGACTGGCGGCTGTGTCCAAAATAGACAAAGGTACAACGTCTTGGGTTTGCTCACTTTGATTATCAATAGGCGCGTAAAGCTGATCGTCTTCTATGGCATCCACAATGAACTCAGTGTCCATCACTGTATCGGCATAGCTGAGATTAAAGACACGCGTGGGTTCATCAAAACCATCCTCAGGCTCAATATCTTGTACCGGTACATCATTGGCAGTAATAACCCGTGAGCGAATCACAGGATAGTAGCTCACAGGCGCACCGATTAGGTTATTGATCTCGTCATGTTGGTCGCTTTGGATGTCTAACAAAAATAAATTGGGCGCATCTTCAGGATACGCGTTAATGAACTGGGCGTTGATACTGTGATTGAGCGTTGTAATTAGCGTAAGCACAGCGACCGATAATGATAAAGTCACAAAAAACAGCGCAGACTGATTGCCTTTGCGGGCAAGGTTATGAATAGCAATACGCTGCATCCAGCCAATACCAGAGCGTTTGGCGAGCTTGGCCAGCAGCCACAACCAACCACGAGCCAATGCCCAAAATATCGCCACAAAGCCAATTAATCCTATCAATAGCTGCGCGCCCAGTAGCCATGAGCCAACTTCATAAGCAAAAAACGCATACAGCCCTGCCAGCATTAGCCCATACCATAATAACGGTACGCGTCGATACCATTTCAGGTTTTGTGCAGGCGAGCTGACACCTTGATTGAGCAAGGTAGCAGGCTTAGTGGTGTTAAGGGTACTTAAACCGCGTTGGGCGATCAGTAGTGTCAGCACTAAAGCGATCACGGTGGTCTTAATCGCACTGATAGGATTAATGGCCAAGCCGACGTCTGGCGGCAAGATGGCGATCAGATACGGCTGGCCGACTTTGAGCAAGCCAAAACTTAAAACAATCGCGGCGACACAAGCGATGACAGCCGTGGCGACCAGTAGTTGATAGTAGCTGCGTTTGAGTGACGCTAGAGGCTCGCCCAACGCCAAGCGAATCGCATTGCTAGATTGCTGTTTGGTCACAAAAGCGGTGATGACTCCGTACATCGCGACCGCTGATAATAAAAGCACGGCAATGACGAGTAGCTTTAAAAACATCAACACATTGTCTGAGATGTTTGAGATAGAGGTATCTGCAGATTCCGCGTCAGACAGCTCAATGTCAGGATAATTGGTCAGTATTTGCGTCAGCGCGTCACGCTGCTGCGCCATTAATTCAGGCTCACCTGCCATCTCGATACGGTAGTTTATGCGGCTACGCTGCCCCAGTAAATTGGTGGCAGCCAAGGCATCTTGTTGCATTAACACACGGCCACCAAAGCCAAATGCGGTCAGTGGGCGATCAGGCTCGGTCGTCAGCACATCACTGATGGTAAACTGCCCCTCACCAATGGTAATACGGTCACCAATGCTCGCGTTTAAGCTTTTCAGGACTTCTGGTGCGACAACCACATTGTCAGACGTGAGTTGTTGCCATAAAGGCAGCCCTGAGGCCAGTTCTACTTTTCCGTACAGTGGATAAGAAGGGGAGACCGCTTTGACACGAGCAAGTAAAGTCTGCTCATCGGTCACAACCATCGCACTAAATTGATAATCAAACACTTTTTGGGTATCAGCGATGGTGTCTACTTGCGCCAATACCTCGCTTGGCCAATCTTGCTGACTGTTTAATATCAAATCACCACCCACCAGCGCCCGCTGATTGTCATTGATATAACGATCAACAGACTGCTGAATAGAGTCAAGGGTGAGATAAGTGGCAAGCGATAGCGTCAGTGTTAATAGAAATAATACGGGATATATCCAGCGTTGCCACCAGCTTCGGCTTAATGCTTGTGCGCCCAAATGACGCGCTAATACTTGGCTAATGATAGAATCAGAACGACTGTCCATGGATTTGTGATCTATTGGTTGGTTACTCATCAAGATACAACCCGTCCGTCATGCATGGTAATGACGCGATCAGCCATGTCAGCAAGCGCCGGATCATGGGTCACGACGACCAATGCCGAACCAACTTGTTGCCTCAAATCCAATAACAGTTGCATGACTTGATTGGCATTTTGCTCATCTAAATTGCCCGTTGGCTCATCCGCAAAGACAATCTTGGGATGTGATACCAAAGCTCTTGCGACCGCCGTACGCTGTTGCTCACCGCCTGACAATTGATTGGGCAAACTGTCACGTCTGTGACCCAAATCGACCGCGTCAATCAATTCAGTCACGCGTGCCTTATTGGGACGTCTGGCGATATCGAGTGGGAAGGCAATGTTTTCCGCCACCGTCAATGTCGGCAATAAGTGAAACGATTGGAACACAAAGCCCATGTCACGTTGACGGATGACGGCCAGCGCATCTTCATCAAGACTGCTTAACGTTTGCCCTGCCAGCTCAACTGAGCCACTATCGGGATAATCGAGTGCCGCAAGCAGTCCTAATAGGGTCGATTTACCAGAGCCGGACTTACCCATGATAACGACAAACTCGCCAGCATTCACATGTATGTCCACATCTTTAATAATAGAGAGGGTTTGTTCACCGACTTGCACGGTTTTTGTGAGTTTTGAGGCGGTCAGTAAGGTGTCACTTTTGGTGTCTGATGTCGGTTTGGCGGCTTTAGTAGTGTTTAATAAAGTCATTACAGGGTCTCAGTAGGCGTATTTTTGTGGCTGGCTCATTAGGGGCTGTACAATCAGGTCAATATAAAAAGGGTTCGAGAGACTGGAGTAAATTTTTTGTAGCTTCTGTCTGTGCAGGTACAGCAAGCAAGAAAAATTTGTACCAGTCTCGCGTTATAAGGTCGTGTGTCCATGTCATTTAGTATTGACTGTATTTGTGTCAGCTGTTTTTAAGTTTTCGAGCGTCGGTTCTAAGATGGGCAAGATATTGTCATTGACGATGACTGTATAGCCTTCTTTAGTTGGATGAATGGCGTCCGCTTGGTTCAGTTCGGGATCACCGCCCACGCCTGCTAAAAAGAAAGGAATAAGCGTCACATTCATGTCTTCAGCGACACGAGGATAAATCGCTGCAAAAGACTGCACGTAGTCAGAGCCAAGATTGTCATAAATTTGCATACCGCCCAAAATGACTTCGCTACCGTTGTCTTGCAAGCGTTCAATAGCGGTACGGATATTGGCTTCAACGGTCGCCACATCGATACCGCGCATCGCATCATTGGCACCAATGGTCAAAATCGTCACATCAGGCTTGGTTTGCAATACCCAGTCCAAACGATTGACCAAGCCCGTACTGGTTTCTCCACTCAAACCTGAGTTGATGACTTTGGCATTTCTATAGCCCAGCTCTTGTAAACGTGTTTCTAACTGAGCAGGATAGTTGGCATCATTGGCTACCCCAAGACCTTCTGTCAGAGAGTCTCCAAGTGCCAATACGGTAATTGATGAATCAACTGGTTGGTTGACTGGTGCCGTGGTTTCAGTGGTGACTGGATTGGTCGTGGCTTGGGTATTTGTCGCTTGGATATCTGTATTTTGCGCATCAGCGGATTCAGAGTTTTTTTGGCAACCGCTAATAGCCATGACGACGGCCACAATAGCCACTACTGGTAAGCGGCGAGCGAAACGAGAAGATATATTCATAATCATTATTCTGTCCTATATGCAATCAAACCAGTGTAGCAAAATAAGACAGTGACCAATATTACCCTAAGGTTATTTTATATGCGTTTTATGATGAAACCTTTTTACCATCGACCATTAAGGGACGACTGACCATCCAAGCGATCACCACGTTGGCAATCATCAAAATCAACATAACAAAAAGTGGTATATCCCAATTGCCCGTTGCTTCATGTAGCCAGCCCGTTCCTAATGGCCCAAAAAACGCAATCAAGTAACCGACCGCTTGTGCCATACCCGACAGCTCGCTAGATTGGTTGGTCGTATAAGTCCGCAAAGAGAACAGCATCATGCTTAAGGTAAAAATCGCTGAGCAACCAATGCCCATCACGCCTGACCACAACCATGCCAGATCAGTCGATAAATAACTGAGTCCCAACACGCCAATCACGTTTAGTACCGCTGCAAATACAGCCAATGCCTGAATGGGGCGACCACGGTTAATAAGCCACGTTAAGCTTAAGATAGATATCGGTGCCATAAACTGAAACACCGAACCCATTTGTCCAGCTTGCACAGCTGATAACCCTTTACTGACCCAAATAGACGGTAAAAAACTGGCAACGGTATAAAACAACAAGGATTGTAGCCCCATAAAGACAGCAATTTGCCACGCAAAAGGCGTACGCCACATCGATATTTCTGAAGATCCGATTATTGGTAAGGCAACTGCTTGATGACTGGATGAGCCGAGATGCAGACGTAAAAATATCCAAATAACGATAGCAAAGACGCCTAATAATGACCAGCCACCCAGCGCCCATTGCCAGCCTACCCATTCAGATAACGGCAGTACGACTCCCGCCACTATGCCCGCTGTTACCGTCATGGTTAAACTAAATAACCCTGTTATCAGAGGGATTTGCTTAGGCGTACGCTGTTTAATCACAGGTGCAGCCAAGGTATTGGCAAAACCGATAGCCAAGGTCAGCAATAATGTGCCAATTAAAAATCCAGACCAAGTGGGAATAACAGTACGAATAATCATACCGATGGTCAATAATCCAATCATCGCAATGAGCGTATTTTCAAGCCCAAATCGCTTGCCAATCGTTGGTGAGATAAGCGCGCCCATCGCAAAAGTTAGCATCGGTACTGCGCCCAGCCAGCCAATTTGAGTCTCAGAAATATTCAATGTCCCTTGTACCACTGGCGCAATAGAGCCAAGTGCAACAATAGGCGCGCGCATATTGGTGGCCAGTAAAATCATGGCACACAACACCAGCCAAAATGTGAAGCGTGAGGAGGGCAGTTTAGACAGAGATGCAGCACGCGAATGAGGGTTTGTTTGCACGTCAGCAGGTAATTTTGGTGAGATAGACATAGCAGTACGACTATTTATTAGAGTAAGAAAAAGGGCGTGTCATGGAACAGTGCTCAAGCATCGCCGCTTGAAAATAACTGATAGCACAAATAAAAATAGCGCCAATCCTGTTGAAGGACTAGACGCTATTATAGGAACAAATGTAAGAGAAAGACCACCCATGTCTGGGAATAAATCCGCGTTTATACAGATTTGCCCAACTGAGCAGCTTTGAGGGCGTTTTCTTGCTGTTCAGCGTTTATGGAATCGCATTTATTGGGATCGTTACCACAGAACGAGCAGTTTTCATCACCCATGAGTTTGGCAACACCGCCACACGATCCTCTAAGGGGCTTTTTTTTGACCATATAACCGATGCCCATAAACACAAAGAATAGGACGAATACGGCAAAGGTAATAGCAAGCATAGGTAGCAGTTGGCTAAGCATAGAGGAAACCTCAATTTTTAAAATAGGGCAGTTATCTTTAGTGTTAACTATATAATAGTATAGCAAATTTTTGCACGGCTCGTTGAGGCTTATCGTATGCGTTAAGGTGTTACCAATAAATGCTAAGGTTTTTTGTCGGCTCGTAACGCTTGCATTGCTGGAGTTTGCACCACTTGCCAATCATCAACGCTATCATGAGAATCATCTATTTTTGCACCATCTACCAATACCACAAACATCACAGCTAAGTCTTGTTCTTGAGCGACTTTCAGCGCCTTTTCATAAGGCATGGCCGTAAGCGCGGTTGCCCAAGCATCCGCCGCTGCGACCGAGTCTGCAGCAACAGTTACTGAGGGTGCACCGCCAGCGATAGGCTTACCAGTAGTAGGATCAATCGTGTGACTATAGCTTTGACTATCGAATACGACAGAATTACGATAATTGCCAGAAGTTGCCAAATGCATTTGATTGTCTGTATTGATAGGTTGGCGAATCGCTAATATCGTTTGGCGCTCGCTCACGGTACTGTCTTTGATAGGCGCATCAATAGCAATTTGCCACGGCTGTTGTTGATTATTGACGCCAGAGGTCGCAATTTCACCGCCAATCTCGACCATATAATTGCGAATTTGGTACTTGTCTCTTAGGACGTCAGCGATAACATCGACCCCGTAACCTTTAGCGACTGCTGAAAAATCCAGACCGATACCGTCTTTGGTCTTATAGATCGTCTGGTCGTTTTGTACCACGCCTTCGAAATCTACCAAGGCTTTTGCTTGGGCAATTTCTATGTCAGTTGGTGGACGTTGTAAACGCTCGACGGTCATGGTACTCCCAAAACCCCACGTATCGACCAATGGCATGACGGTAGGATCAAACGCGCCGCCAGATTGCTTATAGACGATGCGAGAGACATCCAGCACGCGAGAAAAATCTGCATCGATAATGATGGGTGTGTCTTTACTTAATTGGTTGAATTTAGATATCGTTGAGTCTTTTTGATAGGTGGACATACTGTCGTTGATCTGTTGCAAGCGTTCATCTATCGACGCTTGTATCGCAGCTTCATCTGCATCTTCAGGCAGCTGATAACTGATATGGTAGCTTGTCCCCATTGTCTCACCGCTCAGATAGTTGTAATCTGGTGTTTGCTGACAAGCACTGAGACTCAAAGCGCTGGCAAGACCGATGCTAACAAATAGGGTAGGACGAATGAGGTTCGTAGCAAAAACAGAATACTTTGATGAGAAATACGTTGTCGTTTTCATAAGCTCGTTGCTGTAACAGAGGAGTGAGTGAGACGGTCATTAATTTGTGCCTATTTTACACCCCTTGTCACCAATAAGGCCAATCGTAAACGGCTTTGACTAGAGATTTGTAGTCTTGAGAGCTAATAGCTATCTCAAAATAAAAAAAGAGCCTCAATTGAGACTCTTTTTTTATTTATACTTTTAAGCTTGCTTTCTATGCTTAACCACCAAAGTCGTCAAGCATGATGTTTTCGTCTTCCACACCCAAGCTGTGTAGCATGTCGATTACCGCCGCATTCATCATCGGTGGCCCACACATGTAGTATTCACAGTCTTCTGGATTTGGATGGCCTTTTAGATACTCTTCTAGTAAGACGTTATGGATAAAGCCAGTATAGCCAGTCCAATTGTCTTCTGGTAGTGGATCAGACAAAGCCACATGCCACTCAAAGTTGTCAAACTCTTCTTGCTAGTTGATCATAATCTTCAACGTAGAACATCTCACGAATAGAGCGAGCACCATACCAAAAGCTAATCTTACGATCAGAGTTCAAGCGTTTGAGCTGATCAAAGATGTGCGAGCGCATTGGTGCCATACCAGCACCACCACCGACGAAGATCATCTCAGCTTCGGTGTCTTTGGCAAAGAACTCACCATAAGGACCTGATACGGTGACTTTATCACCAGGCTTTAAGCTAAATGTCCAAGAAGACATTTTACCTGGTGGAATACCATCAGGACCACGTGGCGGTGGACTGGCAATACGAATATTAAATTTGATGAGGCCTTTTTCTTCTGGGTAGTTGGCCATTGAGTAAGCACGAATAACAGGCTCATCAACTTTTGAGACATATTTGAAAATACCAAACTTTTCCCAATCTTCTCTATATTCTTCGGCAACATCAAAGTCTTTGTAATGCACTTCATGCGGTGGCGCTTCTAACTGCACATAACCACCAGCGCGGAAGTTGACTTCTTCGCCTTCTGGAATTTTAAGTACCAATTCTTTAATAAAGGTGGCAACGTTATCGTTAGAGACAACCTCACATTCCCACTTTTGTACATCAAAGAACTCAGGGTCAATCTCGATTTTCATGTCTTGCTTAACAGCTACCTGACAAGCTAAGCGCATGTGATTGCGGATTTCGCCTTGAGTAAAATAGCCTTCTTCGGTGGGCAGGATAGAACCGCCACCTTCAATAACGCGGCAACGACACTGGCGCACAGTACCACCGCCACCACAGGCTGAAGATAAAAAGATACCTTCGCCTGCCAGTGTTTGTAGTAGTTTACCGCCTGCTGGTGTCACGACGTCATTATCGGGATTATCATTGATATGGATGGTAACATCGCCTGAACTGACCAGTCTTGAGCGCGCCGCCAAAATAATGGCGACAAGGCCCATGATGATCAAGGTAAACATAGCAACGCCACCAATCGCCGTAGCGTAATCCATGGTAGGTATCCTTAATCTATGGAGTAGGGGTGCGAAAAGACGTCATTGCGTTTTTTCTGAACCCCTACCGAATAAATGAATTAAATAGGTCAAATCGCTAAAAAGCTTTTAAGCTTAGCGGTTTAAATTGACATACCGCCAAAAGACATAAAGCCAAGCGACATCAGACCAACCGTGATAAAAGTAATACCAAGACCTCGCAGCGGTGCTGGAATGTCTGAGTATTTTAGCTTTTCACGGATACCAGCCAATGCGGTAATAGCCAGTGCCCAACCAAAACCTGCGCCCACACCATAAACCACTGATTCACCAAAGTTATAGTCACGTTCAACCATAAATAGTACGCCACCTAAGATGGCACAGTTTACAGTGATAAGTGGCAAGAACACACCAAGCGCGTTATACAGACTCGGCACAAACTTGTCCAAGAACATCTCTAGAATCTGTACGGTGGCTGCAATTAAGCCAATATAACTGAGCAATCCCAAAAAGCTCAAGTCGATATCAGGGAAGCCTGCCCATGCCAGCGCACCATCTTTTAGGATGAACTGAAATAGTAAGTTGTTTAGCGGAACGGTAATGGCCATAACGACGATGACTGCAACCCCAAGACCAATAGCGGTTGAGACTTTTTTGGATACGGCCAAAAAAGTACACATGCCTAAGAAGTAGGCAAGTGCCATGTTCTCAATAAAGACTGAGGTTATAAATAAACTAACATAATGTCCCATTAGTGACCGCCTCCATGTGCCATGCCTTTAGACTGCGGCTTCATTACAAATTCAGCTTCTTCAACCTGTTCTGGTTTCCAGATACGGACAATCACGATGAACAGGGCAATGATAAAGAACGCTGACGGTGGTAGCAGCAATAGACCGTTTGGTACGTACCAGCCACCATCGGTGCGGTTTGTAAAATAGTGATACCAAACCAACTGCCTGCGCCCAAAATCTCACGGATACTGGCGACAAATAGCAATACTGCTGAGTAACCAAGACCGTTACCAATACCATCTAAAAAGCTTGGTACCGGTGGATTGCTCATAGCAAACGCTTCAGCACGACCCATCACGATACAGTTGGTGATAATCAAACCAACGAATACTGACAAGCCTTTACTGACGTCATAAGCGACCGCTTTTAGTATCTGATCGACCAAGATAACCAATGAGGCAATAATCGTCATCTGCACGATAATACGGATGCTTGATGGGATTTGCTTACGGATAATAGAGATAAAGAAGCTTGAAAACGCCGTGACCAAGGTCAATGCCACACTCATCACCAGTGCATTTGCTACGCTGGTCGTTACCGCCAATGCCGAACAGATACCTAAGATCTGTAGGGCAATAGGGTTATTATCAAAAATAGGCGAGGTTAAAATACTTTTTGTATCAGCCATGTTATGCCTCCTTGCCGTTTGCTACTGGTAGCTTGGCTGCCAGTTCGGTTTTAGGTTGAGCTGTCTGAGAAGCTGGTTTGTTGACTGGTTTGCTTGCGTATCAGCACTCTCAAGCGTTTGACCGCTCTCTTTACGTAGCGAGTCTAAGTAAGGCTTGTAACCTTGCTCGCCCAACCAAAACTGAATCATGTTGCTGACGCCGCGACTAGTCAAGCGTCGCACCACTGATACCATCAACCCAGTTCTCTTTTGGATTACCTGCTTTGGTCACACCAGTCGCAACGTCACCTTTGTCGTCATAAGAGTGAATACCACTCCACTTCGCGCGCCACTCTGGCTCTTCGATACGAGCGCCAAGACCTGGGGTTTCTTTATGCTCATAAAAGCTGATACCTTTGATGGTATTCATGTCGCTTTCGAGCGTTAAGAAACCGTAAATCGTACCCCATAGGCCATAGCCCTGAATCGGCAGTACAACCATTTCAGGTTTGCCTGCGTCATCATTTTTGACATAGACTTTGGCATATTTTGGCTTACGACCAATACCAGCAGGATCATTATCGCCCAAGTCTTCACTTAGTGCTTTGTTCTTAGTTGCTTGACTGGCGTCATAAGCATTACGATCAGGGATGCCAGCAGCGGTAAGCGCGTCATCATCGAGGTAAGTGCCTTTATTTAAATCAATGATTTTGACTTCAAAATCTTTAAAACGCTCAGCCACATCTTCATTGGTATCAGACGCAGGATCAAACATACCAGCTGCGACCAAGATGTTTTTATTACGGTCTAAGCGCGCGTTTTCTACTTGCGCAGGCTTTAGACCAACAGCCGCTGCTGAGACCAATACAGAACACACCAAGCATAGCGTCAACGCCACACTGATGGTTTTCGCATTATTACTTTTGGGCTTGGACATAGCGAACCCTCCGAGCTGTTTGGCGTTTGATGTTTGCTTGAGTCACAAAGTAATCAAACAATGGGGCAAATAAGTTAGCAAATAGAATGGCCAGCATGATGCCTTCTGGGAAAGCTGGGTTGATGACACGAATCAATACGGTCATAAAACCAATCAAGATACCGTAAGCCCAGCGACCTTTATTGGTATGCGCGGCTGATACTGGATCGGTTGCCATAAATACTGCACCGAATGCAAAGCCACCGATAACCAAGTGCCAGTAAAACGGCAAGCTCATCATCATGTTGTCTTCAGAGCCAATCATATTGAAGACAAGAGAGGTGGCAATCAGACCGACCACACAACCTGCCATGATGCGCCATGAAGCAATGCGCGTCCATAGTAAGACTGCAGCACCCATTAGGATGGCTAAGGTTGATACTTCACCGATACTGCCTTGCATGTTGCCTAAGAACGCATCACTCCACGTGATGGCATTACCATAGACATCAACGAAGTCTTGAGGAACCACACCAAGTGCCGCAAGGCCAAGTGGCGTCGCACCTGAAAAACCATCAACCGCTGTCCATACTGAGTCGCCAGACATATAAGCTGGATAAGCAAAGTATAAGAACGCACGACCCGATAGGGCAGGGTTAAGGAAGTTTTTACCAGTACCGCCAAATACTTCTTTTGCCACAACCACACCGAAGATAATACCTAAGGCAACTTGCCATAACGGAATATCTGGTGGTAGACATAGTGCAAATAGTACCGAGGTCACAAAGAAACCTTCGTTGACTTCATGTCCACGCACGACAGCAAAGATAATCTCACAGAGAATACCAACCGCAAAGGTCACAAGATAAATCGGCAAAAACTGCATGGCACCATAGACAAAGCTTGCCCAGATACTGTCTGGGTTGTAGCCTGCCATGCTGGTGATGACTGTACGCCAGCCT
Organism: uncultured Psychrobacter sp.; assembly: GCA_963925435.1. Classification (GTDB taxonomy): domain Bacteria; phylum Pseudomonadota; class Gammaproteobacteria; order Pseudomonadales; family Moraxellaceae; genus Psychrobacter. Next base: position 705,487 of record CAWURQ010000002.1, read on the forward strand.
TCAGGCTGCAAGCCAAGCGTTGCAATCGCGGTTAGTGCTTGATGACCGATATTGTACATACCCCAAAACATTGCTGGGAACGTACATAGCCATACGGTAATCATAATACGCTTTAGGTCAATACCGTCACGTACATGTGATGATGCGTATGTGGTTGAGCTTGGTTGACGCAAAAACGTATCAAACATCTCAAAGATGGCATAGTATTTTTCGTGTTTGCCACCTTTGGTGAAAGACGGCTCCATACGATCGAACATATTGTGTAAAAATTTCATCGTGGTTAGCCCTCCAGCTCAATGCGCGTTAAGTTATCACGCAAAATATCACCGAATTCATATTTGCCAGGAGATACGAAGGTGCATAATGCTAAATCTTCTTCGTCCAATTCAAGTACGCCCAAATCTACAGCACTAATGATGTCTTCGACAATCAATGCCCGTAATAACTGAGTTGGCAGATAGTCTTGTGGCATGACTTCTTCATAGACACCGATTGGCACCATCGCTCGCGGTGAGCCATTACTCGTGGTGGTGAAGTTGTATTTTTTGCCACCAAAGAACTGCGAAATATAGATAGGCAGTTTAGAGAAGCGGTTTGCACCTGGAGTAAAGAAGTGGAACGCAGGACGCTCACGACCTTCAGTCAATACGCTGATCTGATTGTGAAAGCGACCAAGATAAGCGATGTTGCAAACACTTTGCGACCAGACAATACTGAACCTGAAATGATACGGTTCTCGCCAGCAGCCAGTTTACCTTTGGTCAATGCAGTAATATCAGCACCGCGTTCGGTCATGACCAAATGCGGGTTAGTGACAGCAGGACCTGCCAAGCTCAGCATGCGGCGCGTATATAGACGACCAGTAGTGAACAACTTACCAATCGCAATCACGTCTTGATAACCAATCGTCCATACGCTTACACCGCGCATGATAGGATGCAAAAAGTGAATGTGCGTACCTGCCAGACCAGCGGGATGTTTACCAGCAAAGCTATGATACTCAGTGACATTATTAGCCGCAGTTTTTGCAACTGGCGTCAACTGGGTATCGCCATGATGGCAGACAAAGGTCTTTGGGCTGAGCGTAGATAATACGGCAAGTCCGTCATTGAACGCTTGCAACTGCTCATTAATCAGCAGCATCGGGTCAAAGGCCAATGGATTGGTATCCATGGCTGTGACAAAGATAGCATGTGGACGAGCGCCGATTTCGGGAGCGCGGCTATAAGGGACGCGTGCGAAACGCCGTCCATTCGCCAGAGGCAAGCAGTTGGGTTTCAACGACTTCAGAATCTAGGTCAGCAAGCTGCTGGGAGTCATAGCGCTCAAAGTCTACTTCCTCACCATTTGGGTCGACCGCAATCACAAGACTTTCAAACACACGACGTTCACCGCGTTTAATCGCGACGACCTTACCAGCAGCAGGCGCAGTGTAGATAACGCCAGACCCGTTTTTTGTCTTCAAAAACGGGCTGACCTTTGGCTACGATGTCACCTTCTTTGACATTCATCGTGGGTTTCATACCCACATAATCATAGCCAACAAGTGCTACATGTGTCGGTCTGGTGCTCAGATATCTCGCGGGAGGGTTCACCAGTGATGGGCAAATCCAAACCTTTTTTGATGGTAATCATAAGCGAAAACTTAGTCCATAGTCTAAAACGATACCAGACGTCCTGTTTGGTATATCGGTAGCATGAACATCTGTGTCATTAATAAAGCCCTCACACATCACTTCCTATAGAAGGATAGCGATAAAGGCTCTCTGAAAATAACACATGATCATAACTACTAGTAAGAGTATTAACGCTGACCTTAGACTCCTTAACAACACGTTAATGTCTTATTCGAATTACCAAAGTGGCGACTGGCTACCAAGGTGTATGTAAAAACCATCCAATCAAAATCAATCGCTAAAGCGGTTAGCTAGAAGTGATGACTCTAAGAATAAACAGTCTTATCATACGTTTCATTAAAAATTACAACTTGTAATACCAGTACAATTGACCGCCTTTATTGGTTGAGTATCATAAAAACAGATACTCAACTAAGTAAGAATGCAGCCAAGTTTTAATCTATTTAAGATAGACGGTAAACTGGTTAAAAGACAAACTGGCTGAGCAATATAGAATAAGCAACATTCATTTATTCTGCATTGCTATAAGCGCCAGTAATGACGGTTCTAAATAGTTAGCTAATGATAGAGACATGATAAAAACGTGAAGAAAGGTATCTAATTAGAGTTGGGTGTTGCAGAGTAGACTGTTCAGAGGCTACCAGTTGAGATTTCTAATATAACCTTTCTTAGCAATATGTCAGCCAACATCATAGTGATGCAGTTGGCGGTTGCCCGATTCATCCTGACTGCTGCGCTTTTACTTTAGTCACGAATGATTTAAGCAAAAGCGCATGGTTACTATCACATAGAAACAAATAAAAATTTACCTAGGATTATACGCTAAATTGACCTAAAATTGCCAGTCAGTAATTGAATTTACCTAATGTTGCTAGTATTCAAATACACTAAAACTTATGGTTATGATTGCTTATCCTATATTGTCATTCGTCGCTATTGCAGTGGTCAAGCGGATTTTTGATCCGTCATCGGTGATGATAAGTCCGTCTGTATTTTAATTCGCTTTTTGAGTGATGTTTTTTTATCATTGTCTGATGGTTCAACGTTTAATTGTCTCAGTTTGTTTAATATTTTGCTTTATAAGGAATGCTATATGTGTGCTGTGCCTGTCATTATCCCGGCTATTGATTTAAAAGATGGTAAATGTGTACGTTTAAAACAAGGCCGTATGGAAGATGATACGGTATTTTCTGATGATCCAGTCGCCATGGCAGCACGCTGGGTAGATGAAGGAGCACGTCGGCTACATTTGGTAGATTTGAATGGCGCGTTTGATGGTGTGCCTGTACACAGACAAGTGGTTCAAGAGATTGCCAAAGCTTACCCGAACTTGCCGATTCAATTGGGCGGCGGTGTGCGTGATATGAACACCATTGAGCAATACATTACCGCTGGTCTGACCTACATCATTATTGGCACAAAAGCGGTTGAAGACCCTAACTTTGTCGCTGAAGCTTGCCGCGAATTTGCAGGGCATATCATCGTGGGTATTGATGCCAAAGATGGTATGGTTGCCACTCATGGTTGGGCGAATGTCACTGATACCAAAGCGACCGAGCTTGCCAAGCGTTTTGCTGATGTAGGCGTGTCTTCTATCGTTTATACGGATATTGCTCGTGACGGTATGATGCAGGGTGTCAATGTCGAGCAAACCGTTAACTTAGCTCGCGAAGGCGGTTTGCCAGTGATTGCTTCAGGCGGTGTGACGGACATGAAAGATATTGAGCTACTCAAACCTTATGGTGACTGTATCGAAGGCATTATTACTGGCCGCGCGATCTATGAAGGTACGTTAAATTTAGGCGAGGCGCAAATTTATTTGGACAGCTAATAATAATTGAAAATTTAGGGCGTGTCCTCAATCTGAACAATAGCGACTAAATGGGTTAAAATGAGGGCATGCCCTAGTAAAGAGAAATCAGCAATAAAATTCGTAAAAAAAACGAAGGATGCTTATGGCTACTTACTTTGACCCCTCAATACGACGCAGTTTTTTAAAAGCGTGGGGTCAGATGCTGTTGCTATTAAGTATCGTTTGCACGTTGCCAGTTCATGCTGCTGAAGAAGTTACTGGCATAACTCCTGCCTTAGGGATAGAGAGTACAGAAAATGCGGTGGCGGATGATCCTGTTGTATCAGACGGTGAAGTCGTAGAGCCCTCAGAACCATTGCCTGAGGCAGATCCACCACCGGTCATCACTGGTCAAAGCACCAATAATGCCCAGATTGAAACCACGCCTACCCCACAAAAAGACAATGACATTCGTCAACGTATCAATGGCATCTTTTCTGAAATCGAAGGTTTACAAGCTGTTAATGTGAGCGTCACCCAAGGGGTCGTTACCTTAACAGGAGAGACACCAAACGAGAAAAAAGCACAACAAGCCATCAATTTAACCAATCGTCTGACCGACGTGGTCACCGTCGAAGATCGCATTGATCGTACTCTAGATGTACAAGACAATGTCACGACTGTCTACCAAGGTTTAATGGTGCAAGGTAAAACGCTTATTAAAGCTTTGCCACTACTGTTGGTTGGTCTGGTTATATTTGCACTGGTGACGTGGCTTGGTAGTTGGTTGTCTAACCGCAAAAAAATGTGGCAACGCCTAACGCCCAATCCATTTGTCGCTGAACTACTGTCACAAACCGTTAAAGTTATTTTTATTGTTTTTGGTCTTATCCTAGCACTAAGCTTAATCGGGGCAGAAACCATTTTAGGCACGTTGCTTGGCGGTGCGGGTGTTATCGGTATTGCCGTTGGTTTTGCGGTCAAAGATACCATCGAAAATTATATTGCTTCCCTCATGCTCAGCATTCGCCAGCCGTTTCGCGCGCGCGATCATATTGTGATTAATGGGCAAGAAGGTATCGTGGTACGTCTGACTTCACGAGCAACGATATTGATGACTTTAGATGGCAATCAGCTCCGTATTCCTAATGCGGAGGTCTTTAAAGGCACCATTCTAAATTACACTAAAAATCCCGAACGCCGCTTCACTTTCGAATTGGGCGTGGATGCCAACGACGATCCGTTAGCCGCTATCAAAGTTGGTATTGATGCAATACATACGTTAGCGTTTGTTTTAGATGAGCCCAAAGCAGTTGCCGTCATTACCAATGTAGGCGATTCTAATATTGTTTTGGAGTTTCAGGTTTGGGTAGATCAATCAAAAACAGATTTTGGAAAAGCGCGTAGTATTGCTATTCGTGAGACCAAGCATGCGCTAGAAAATGAAGGCTTTAGCTTGCCTGAACCTATTTATCGCCTACGTTTTAATAAAAAACTCGAAAAAGCGTTTGAGCACATGCAGGGTAGCTTGGATACCAGTAGTGCTAACGCTCACAAACCACGCGTTTCAGCCACTCCTACGATCATTCATGACGATCGAGAGGAAGACCATAGTATTGACGATAAAGACAAGCAACAGGCAAAAGCTCGAGCCAAACATATCTTGCAAGGGCATGATGCCAAAGAAATTTTGGATGCGCGTCCTAACGATAAATTAATGGAAAAAGTTGAGCAGGAAATCGCAGAAAGTTCAGATGAGACCGATTTATTGAATAATAATAGTCCACAAGAATAATTCGTAAGACTATAGTGAGTTCAACACGTCCTAATGTATCTATTTTATTTAGAATCGATTACATGCTAAAAAAATGGGCATAAAAAATGCAGTGAAACGTGTCTATAATCCTTACTCAAATACGAGACATTTTTTATGCAGATGAAACATCTCATTATATTCGCATTGGTTGGCATAGTAGCGTTACTGGGTTTTAACCTTATCAACGGTATTGAGCATGATAAAAATAGAGAAATGGCTGTTGATGGCGTTACCTCTGAGCAAGCGATGACCAGCACAGCGGTATCTGATACAGATAAGGAAGTAAGTGGTTCAGAAAATATCGCGAGTAAACCACTTGGCGAGCAGCCTAAAGCCATCTTGGATGATGCTACTGCCAAGATTGATCAGGTGCAGCAAACCGATCAAGCACGATTGGCACAAATGGATAGTGAAACACAATAAAAATACGCCCATAAAAAAAGGCTAACGTCGACGTTAGCCTTTTTTATTGTTTTAAGATTTTAGCTAAAATCAGCTTTTCTTGCTCGCGTTTCTGCTACGACCACTATTTTTCTTAGCGGGGCTTCTTTTAGACGGCCCCTTTTTTGTTTGATTCATCTCACTAGATTGCAGCTTTTCTTTCAAATCAAAGTCAATTTGTAGCAGATCCATATTAACGCCAGCCACTTTCACCTTGACCAAATCGCCAAGTCCGAATAATGTACCCTTGTCTTTACCGATAAGCTGCTGTTGCTGCTCATCATAAACAAAGAAGTCATCACCGACGTTTGAGATGTGGACCAAACCATCAATATATAAGTCAGTCAGGGTGACAAATAGACCGAAGTTAGTAACCGTGGTTACCACACCTTCGAAATCTTCACCGACATGATCTGTCATATAGTGGCATTTGAGCCAAGATTCTACGTAGCGCGATGCTTTTTCTGCACGGCGTTCTGTATCTGACGTTTGCGTACCAGCCCCTTCAAGAGAGAAGTCCATGACTGGTTGCTTACTATTCGTCACTTTTGCTTTGATCGCACGATGCAGCATCAAATCGGGATAACGGCGAATAGGCGAGGTAAAGTGGCTATATTCGTCATAGGCCAAGCCGAAGTGACCGATATTGTCAGGTGCATAATTTGCTTGCATCATTGAGCGCAGTAGCATGCTATGGATGCTAATTGCGTCAGGTCGGTCTTTCGTTGCTTCAATAATTCGCTGATAATCCGCTTGCGTTGGATTCTCTTCTGGGAAGGGTAAGCCGAAGTTTTTTGCATATTCGTGAATACGCATCGACTTCTCGCCATCAGGCTTATCGTGGTTACGATATAAAACTGGCAGCTCATGCTTAAGCGCAAAATTCGCTGCGCAAGTATTGGCCAGTAGCATACATTCTTCGATAAGCTTTTGAGAATCACCGCGAGTACGCGGTAAAATAGCTTCGATACCACCTTTTTCATTGAACTTGATATACGTTTCAACCGTTTCAAATTCCATCGCATGACGCTCTTCACGTTTTTTGAAGCAGAAGCTCATACAACTGATGCAAGGTATCGACAGATTTTTTGACGTCTTTATTACCAGTTAATGAATTAGGTACATTGTTGTCTTCTGGATTCTCAAGATAAGCATTTACTTGATTATAGGTTAAGCGCGCTTGCGAGTGCATCACTGCAGGATAAAACTCATATCCTGTGACCTTGCCTGCCCGTGATATCTTTATATCAGCAACCATACACAAGCGATCACGATCAGGATTCAATGAGCATAGACCGTTAGAGAGTACTTCAGGCAACATGGGAATCACGCGATGCGGGAAATAGACTGACGTACCACGCTCATAGGCATCTTGGTCAAGCGGTGAGTTTGGGGTGACATAATAACTCACATCAGCAATCGCCACCAAGACACGATAGTTACCACCAGAGCGCTTTTCAGCAAAAACGGCATCATCAAAGTCACGCGCATCTTCACCATCGATGGTAACGAGTGGTAAATCACGCAGATCTGTACGACCTTTTAAGTCTTTTTCAGTCGGCTCTTGATAATCATTGGCTTGCTTAAGCGCCGCTTCACTAAAATCTGATGGAATATCATAGTTAAGTAATGTGGTCTCAATAATCAATTCGCGATCATTGTCATCAGACAAGACTTCAGTGATTTTGCCAGTGGCAAACTCATGCTGGTTTGGCCAATCAATGATATCCACTTTGACAGGAGAGCCTTGCTTAGCATTTAGCGCCTGGACATTGTCTTCAGTGACCGTAATCGGTTGATGGTTATTTGGGCTGCCAAGCTCGACACAATAACCATCTTCATCACGAGCAAGTGTACCGATAAAGTTGTTTTGACGACGTTCAACGACATCGACGATACGACCTTCAGTACGACCACGGTTATCTGTTGAGGTGCCAACGGCTTCTACTGTATCGCCATTGAACACCCAACGCATTTGTTTTTCATGCAAGAATAAATCTGGCATATCGCTTAATAAGACAAAACCAAAGCCTTTAGGATGCGCAGACACGGTACCTGTAACGATATCTTGCTTGGTCACTGTGCGGTAGCGATAAGGGCGACCTTCGCGATTTACTTGTCCATCGCGCGCCATTGCTTTTAGGCGATTGCCTAAAGCATCAAACTGATCAGGATCATCAATATTAAAGGCTTTTGCCAATTGTTGATGCGTGACTTCACCATGTCTCATTAATCGTGCTGAGTATCAGCTCGCGACTAGGGATGGGATTGTCATATCTTTTTGCCTCACTTGAGGCGTTTGGATCGTTCCAACTCATAAATTACCGTATCTATTTTTAAAATTATTAATAATGGCTATCTTAACACGAACGACATTGCAATATCTTGCGTCAATTGTCTTATGTGTATTCAGTAGCGTGGGATTGTTGACCTTAACGGGCAAAAACTATCAGAACAAATCAAATATCAACATCGATCGTACTTGATTTATTGGTTATCTTTTTACTGTCTATCTCTTTGGACACTTCTAGTACCGTCGTTTGGTTAGACTTATCGAGATATTTTTGGGCTTTATCAACCTCGGTAGTCAACGTATTGACCGTCTGCTTCATGTTCTCTAACGCTTCAATTTTATAATTGCTGATCATATCCATCGTATCATATACATTATTGAAGGCGTTTTGTAATTTATCAAGCTCAATACTGCTACTGGTTGCTTGTTCATGAATCTCACCAGATTGGCGTTTAAGCATGGCTGAGGTTGATTCAATCAAACTGCTGGTGGTTTTATTCAAAGCTGTAATCTGATCCAGTACTAGCTTTTGATTGGTCATGGCTTGGGCGACGACAACGGCTGTACGCAATGCAGAAATAGTGGTTGTGGTCGCACGATCCACACCTTTAATCAGCTCTAGATTGTTGCGGCGAATGGTATCAAGTGCTAAATAACCTTGTACGTTGACTGCTAATTGAGTTAAAAAGTCGGTGTTTTTTTGGCGCACATAAAACAACATCTCTTCTTTAATAATACGCGCTTTTTCAGGATCCGTTGCTTCTATGGCATAGACTTTTTGTTCTAATTGCTCGTCAATTTTTTTGCCCACATAGACATATTGACGAATAGACTGCATCAACTCCCACATATTGATTTTTTCTTGCTCAATCATGGCATTATCTTTGAGCAGCTCGTCCTTACCATTATATAGACTGGTAACAACGGCATTGATATGCGATTGAGCCGACTCATATTGACGGAAATAATCTTGTACTTTATTACCAAAAGGAATGAGGCCAAACAACTTGCGTGAGCTGGTGAGTTCTTTTTTACTTGGATCCAAATCTTCGACAATTCCGCGCAGCTCCGTCAGTGACTTGGCGATAGGAGAGTTATCAAATAAGCTGTCATTCAAGCTTTTCGCTGGTAAATCGAGCATACGATTAGATACTTGCGCCGATTCACGAATTTCTTTCGTTCCTAGGTTATGAATAGATTGCACATTTTGCTGAAACTCAGGGCTATGCACGGAGTTGGTAATCACATGATCGACAAAAGCATCAACTTTGGCATCAAGCTCTGGAATTTGGCTTTCATCCAACTTGACCATCTGATCTGCTTCACTTTTTTGTATTTCTTTCACAGGTTCAGGCGCGGTCAAAGAAATACTAGGAGTACTGGCGTTTTCTGGTGGGGTCAATTCTTGCATGAAATTTCCTATAATATCTAAAATAGAAGGTATTTTGGATCAATGACAATATGGCTCGATCACTATATAAGAGTAAATCGTAAAAAATCTTAATAATAAAAAATTTTTTACTTGAGTCTTATTTTAATAATGTCAATCAGATGCAGCTGACCTTTAGACTAACTTGTAATCAAATGGTTGAGAAGGTGGGTTTTGTAAAATAGCGTCAGCCAATTATATCTCGCTAAAAACATTCAAAAGACACATATGTGAGTTCAAATAATAAAAAACCATCAATATCCCGCAGCATATTGATGGTTAAGAGTATAAATATAGATATAGAACAATAACAGCCACAACTAATTCATAATCTAAAGTACCGATTATTTTTTCTTAGTTGGCCCAAGCAGCATACCCATTTGACGACCTTCCATCTTAGGGTACTGCTCGACGTTTGAGATATCAGCGGTATCTTCAATAATACGATCAAGTTGTTTGCGACCAATATCTTGGTGCGCCATTTCACGTCCGCGGAAACGAATGCTAATTTTAACTTTGTCTTGATCTTCCAAGAAGCTCACGATTTTTCTCAGTTTAACCTGATAATCGGCCTCTTCGGTACTTGGACGTAGCTTCATCTCTTTAAGCTGAGTCTGTTTTTGGTTTTTCTTAGCTTCTTTCGCCTTTTGCTTTTGATCATAGAGAAAATGCTTATAATCCATGATCTTGCATACTGGCGGCTTAGCTTCAGGAACTAACTCAACCAAATCTAGACTGTCTTCACGTGCCGCTTTCATCGCGGTTTCGATATCGACCACGCCCATTTGTTCGCCGTCTTCTTTAACGAGACGGACTTCTTTGGCACTGATATCTTCGTTGATGTTCAAACGGTTGGACTGTTTAATAGGTATTACTCCTCATCTGTTTTTGGGGTCTGTCGGCCTTTCTCAGCGACAGCAGTTTGTACTAATGTAATAAATTCAGAAACACTCATCACGCCAAGGTTCTCACCTTCACGGGTTCGGACGTTGACACTGCCCGATTCGACTTCTTTATCCCCTAATACTAGCATATAGGGAATGCGTTCTAATGTTTTCTCTCGTATCTTAAATCCAATCTTTTCGTTACGCAAGTCGCTAATAGCACGCAGACCTGCATTTTTAAGCTCACTAACCACATTTTCACAGGCATCAGCTTGTTTATCAGTGATATTCATGACCACAACTTGCTGCGGCGCTAGCCAAACTGGCATCCAACCTGCATAGTTTTCGATTAAGATACCGATGAAGCGCTCGAATGAACCCAAGATAGCACGGTGCAACATAATAGGCACTTCGCGCTCATTTTGTTCATTGACAAATTCTGCATCAAGGCGTTCAGGCATGTTTGGATCAACCTGAATGGTACCGCACTGCCAGACGCGCCCCAATGAATCTTTCAGACTAAATTCAATTTTCGGGCCATAGAATGCACCTTCTCCTGGGAGATAATCCCAATCAAGACCAGAGCTATCAAGGGCGTCAGCCAGTGCTTTTTCTGCAAAATCCCAAGATTCATCACTGCCAACGCGTTTTTCAGGGCGAGTAGAAAGCTTCATAATAATGTTGTCAAAGCCAAAATCTTCATAGACAGCAAGAGTTAGCTTAATAAAGTCAGCCACTTCCTGCTGAATTTGTGCTTGAGTACAGAAAATATGAGCATCATCTTGAGTAAAACCACGTACACGCATCAAACCATGCAGTGAGCCAGATGGTTCGTTACGATGACAAGAACCAAACTCTGCCATACGTAATGGCAAATCACGGTAAGATTTTAAGCCTTGATTAAAGACTTGCACGTGGCAAGGACAGTTCATCGGCTTTACCGCATAATCACGGTTTTCACTAGAGGTCGTAAACATATTGGTTGCATAATTGCCCCAATGTCCAGAACGCTCCCATAAGCTACGGTCAACGATTTGCGGTGTTTTGATCTCTTCGTAGCCATTGTCATATTGTACTTTACGCATATATTGCTCAAGTACTTGATAAATCGTCCAACCGTTTGCATGCCAAAACACCATACCTGGCGCTTGTTCTTGCATATGAAACAGATTGAGCGCTTTACCAATCTTACGGTGGTCGCGTTTTTCAGCTTCTTCAATACGCTGGATGTAAGCTTTTAGATCTTTCTTATCCGCCCACGCAGTACCATAAATACGCTGTAGCTGTTCGTTTTTGGCATCACCGCGCCAATAAGCACCTGACATTTTAGTTAGCTTAAACACTTTTAAGAAACGTGTGTTTGGCACATGCGGACCACGGCACATATCAACATATTCTTGATGGTGATAAAGACCAAAAGCTTCTTCGCCTGGCATATCATTAATGAGCTTGAGCTTATAGTCTTCATTGCGTGACTCAAAGATCTCAATTGCTTCAGCACGCGGCGTCATTTTTTTAATAACGTCGTAATCTTGCTTAATCAGCTCCATCATGCGTTTTTCGATTGCTTCCATGTGCTCAGGTGTGAACGGCGTCTCACTAAAAATATCATAATAAAAGCCGTCATCAATAACAGGACCGATGACCATCTTCACATCAGGATATAGTTGTTTAACTGCATGACCTAATAAATGAGCGCATGAGTGACGAATGATATCCACACCATCGTCGTCTTTCGGCGTCACGATTTCAACATTGGCATCAGCGATAATAGGATCATGTGCATCTACTAGCTGACCATTTACACGTCCAGCAACTGTCGCTTTAGCGAGCCCTGTCCCAATACTTTGCGCCACTTCCATGACTGTTGTATGACCTTCGAAGTCTTTTACGCTACCATCGGGTAAAGTAATCGCTACCATAATCTATTCGCCTGTTATTGGATCCGTTGGCAGTGATGATTGCAACCATCAATCATATAACCGTAAGACCGCATCAATTATATCTAATCATTGTGATATGTGGTGAGAGGTATACATTACTCTATGGGCTGTTTGCTAATATATTATTGTGTAATTCATTGATTATTCAAGCGTGCTTAACCAATACCGATATAATAGGCAGTATCTTGTCATGCGATAAATACTAGCGACCAGCGAAAATAAGTAATGCAGTAGATTGACTATTATAGCAAAAACCATCTATCAACACTAGATATCAAGGGATAGAGCCTTAAGCTCGATAAGATATAAACTATACTCTATGCTACGAAAGTTATTTTTGGGCATTTCAGAATATAATGTTGGCAAAACTATATAAAGCTTGGCGACTGACGTTCTATATAGTGCTTTTTATAGGAATATCAATATCGAAGGTATGAGTAGGAGTACCTTCAAAGAGGTAAAAGATAATAAACAGCATTACATATCCGATAAAACTATCAAGCGAAGCACACTCCTGTTGTCTCTTTAAATCAGCCAAGCCCCAACCCATTGAAAAAATTAATATTTTTATATTACGGTAAAATAAACTCAAAAACATTAATAAAACAGGTTGACACAACATTTAAACCCTCTATAATACGCCCTCATCAAGACGGACTGAACAGCTTATATGTAGATTACATATAAATAACCCAGTTAACTTGTTGAAACGAATTATAATAAAGCTTGACAATTCGAATCATTATGATAAGATAGTCGGCTCGCTAGATAGCTTAACCGGCAACGGATTAAGACTAGATAGCAAAGAAATACCCTATATATCAGTTACTGGACGACAGTGATTGAGCACTATTTAAAAGCATAACTAAAGAACAACTTGTGTGGATTTTTGCTGATTCAGAATGCTAAAAAATAAAGTTGGTTGACTATCTTTTCGATAGAATTCTAACTATAAAAATTATCATTTAAGACAGCAAGAAAACTCAAAGTTAATTCATTATCTGAAACATACTTGAGAGCGTAATTGCCAGATTAAATGAGCCAAGTTTAGAAGCTTCTTTAAAGAGCTTCATAGCAAGATTAAACTGAAGAGTTTGATCATGGCTCAGATTGAACGCTGGCGGCAGGCTTAACACATGCAAGTCGAGCGGAAACGATGATAGCTTGCTATCAGGCGTCGAGCGGCGGACGGGTGAGTAATACTTAGGAATCTACCTAGTAGTGGGGGATAGCACGGGGAAACTCGTATTAATACCGCATACGACCTACGGGAGAAAGGGGGCAGTTTACTGCTCTCGCTATTAGATGAGCCTAAGTCGGATTAGCTAGATGGTGGGGTAAAGGCCTACCATGGCGACGATCTGTAGCTGGTCTGAGAGGATGATCAGCCACACCGGGACTGAGACACGGCCCGGACTCCTACGGGAGGCAGCAGTGGGGAATATTGGACAATGGGGGAAACCCTGATCCAGCCATGCCGCGTGTGTGAAGAAGGCCTTTTGGTTGTAAAGCACTTTAAGCAGTGAAGAAGACTCCGTGGTTAATACCCACGGACGATGACATTAGCTGCAGAATAAGCACCGGCTAACTCTGTGCCAGCAGCCGCGGTAATACAGAGGGTGCAAGCGTTAATCGGAATTACTGGGCGTAAAGCGAGCGTAGGTGGCTTGATAAGTCAGATGTGAAATCCCCGGGCTTAACCTGGGAACTGCATCTGAAACTGTTAGGCTAGAGTAGGTGAGAGGGAAGGTAGAATTCCAGGTGTAGCGGTGAAATGCGTAGAGATCTGGAGGAATACCGATGGCGAAGGCAGCCTTCCTGGCATCATACTGACACTGAGGCTCGAAAGCGTGGGTAGCAAACAGGATTAGATACCCTGGTAGTCCACGCCGTAAACGATGTCTACTAGTCGTTGGGTCCCTTGAGGACTTAGTGACGCAGCTAACGCAATAAGTAGACCGCCTGGGGAGTACGGCCGCAAGGTTAAAACTCAAATGAATTGACGGGGGCCCGCACAAGCGGTGGAGCATGTGGTTTAATTCGATGCAACGCGAAGAACCTTACCTGGTCTTGACATATCTAGAATCCTGCAGAGATGCGGGAGTGCCTTCGGGAATTAGAATACAGGTGCTGCATGGCTGTCGTCAGCTCGTGTCGTGAGATGTTGGGTTAAGTCCCGCAACGAGCGCAACCCTTGTCCTTAGTTACCAGCGGGTTAAGCCGGGAACTCTAAGGATACTGCCAGTGACAAACTGGAGGAAGGCGGGGACGACGTCAAGTCATCATGGCCCTTACGACCAGGGCTACACACGTGCTACAATGGTAGGTACAGAGGGCAGCTACACAGCGATGTGATGCGAATCTCAAAAAGCCTATCGTAGTCCAGATTGGAGTCTGCAACTCGACTCCATGAAGTAGGAATCGCTAGTAATCGCGGATCAGAATGCCGCGGTGAATACGTTCCCGGGCCTTGTACACACCGCCCGTCACACCATGGGAGTTGATTGCACCAGAAGTGGATAGCTTAACCTTCGGGGAGGCGTTCACCACGGTGTGGTTGATGACTGGGGTGAAGTCGTAACAAGGTAGCCGTAGGGGAACCTGCGGCTGGATCACCTCCTTATAGACGACATTCGGTCAGCAAGAATTCACAACAAGTTGTTCTTTAGTTTAAGCTTACGTTTATAACAAACGTATTGGGTCTGTAGCTCAGCTGGTTAGAGCACCGTGTTGATAACGCGGGGGTCGGTGGTTCAAGTCCACCTAGACCCACCATTTTACAATGGGGCCATAGCTCAGTTGGTAGAGCGCCTGCCTTGCACGCAGGAGGTCAACGGTTCGACTCCGTTTGGCTCCACCACTACTAAGACGGTAAGTAAGCTTTAGATGCTAATGAAAGGTATCAAATAGAAACAAGTGATTGTAATGATTACTTCTTTCTGTTTTATACAGAATCTGTGACTCGACGAGAGCATAGAGACTATTTAAAAACATAGATATGAGTCTGGGTTAGGAAGAGCGTGTTCACGCGCACTTCTTAACCTTAATAACTCGACCTCTTAACGACATCAGTTGTTATCCCAGGGGTGATTATTAAAAAAAGTAAAGAGAACTGAATCAAGCGTATAAACATAGGTGATATCGTTATCATAATTAGATTGTATGACACTTAGAAGTCGAAAGACTACTTGGGGTTGTATGGTCAAGTAATGAAGCGCACATGGTGGATGCCTTGGCAGTCAGAGGCGATGAAAGACGTGACAGCCTGCGATAAGCTTCGGGGAGGCGGCAATATCCTGTGATCCGGAGATTTCTGAATGGGGAAACCCACTTACCATAAGGTAGGTATCCTAATTTATTAGGAAGCGAACGAGGGGAAGTGAAACATCTCAGTACCCTTAGGAATAGACATCAATTGAGATTCCCCTAGTAGCGGCGAGCGAACGGGGAGAAGCCGATTAATTCTAATGTAGAAGAACAGCGTGGGAAAGCTGACCGTAGTAGGTGATAGTCCTGTATTCGAAACATTAGAGTTAACATATTAAGTAGAGCGGGGCACGAGAAATCCTGTTTGAAGATGGGGGGACCATCCTCCAAGGCTAAATACTCCTGACTGACCGATAGTGAACCAGTACCGTGAGGGAAAGGCGAAAAGAACCCCTGTGAGGGGAGTGAAATAGAACCTGAAACCGTGTGCGTACAAGCAGTGGGAGCCCACTTGTTGGGTGACCGCGTACCTTTTGTATAATGGGTCAGCGACTTATATTCTGTAGCAAGGTTAACCGTTTAGGGGAGCCGTAGGGAAACCGAGTCTTAATAGGGCGTTTAGTTGCAGGGTATAGACCCGAAACCGAGTGATCTATCCATGAGCAGGTTGAAAGTGCCGTAACAGGCACCGGAGGACCGAACCCACTGTCGTTGAAAAGCCAGGGGATGACTTGTGGATAGGGGTGAAAGGCTAATCAAACTCGGTGATAGCTGGTTCTCCCCGAAAGCTATTTAGGTAGCGCCTCGGACGAACACCATTGGGGGTAGAGCACTGTTTCGGCTAGGGGGTCATACCGACTTACCAAACCGATGCAAACTCCGAATACCGATGAGTGATATCCGGGAGACACACGGTGGGTGCTAACGTCCATCGTGGAGAGGGAAACAACCCAGACCGCCAGCTAAGGCCCCAAATTCCTAGTTAAGTGGGAAACGAGGTGGGAAGGCATAGACAGCTAGGAGGTTGGCTTAGAAGCAGCCATCCTTTAAAGAAAGCGTAATAGCTCACTAGTCGAGTCGGCCCGCGCGGAAGATGTAACGGGGCTCAAACTAGGAGCCGAAGCTGCGGATTTGAATTTGTTTTCAAGTGGTAGGGGAGCGTTGTGTAAGCCTGTGAAGGTGTGTTGTAAAGCATGCTGGAGGTATCACAAGAGCGAATGCTGACGTGAGTAACGATAATGCGAGTGAAAAGCTCGCACGCCGGAAGATCAAGGGTTCCAGTCCAACGTTAATCGGGGCTGGGTGAGTCGACCCCTAAGGCGAGGCCGAAAGGCGTAGTCGATGGGAAATCGGTTAATATTCCGATACTTGTTTATAATGCGATGGAGGGACGGAGAAGGTTATGTCAGCCTGGCGTTGGTTGTCCAGGTGAAAGGATGTAGGTTTATAGCTTAGGTAAATCCGGGCTATTCATACCGAGATCTGATAGCAAGCTGTACTTGTACAGCGAAGTGGCAAATACCATGCTTCCAGGAAAAGCTTCTAAGCAATAGTTATAAACGAATCGTACCCTAAACCGACACAGGTGATCAGGTAGAGAATACCAAGGCGCTTGAGAGAACTCTGCTGAAGGAACTAGGCAAAATGGTACCGTAACTTCGGGAGAAGGTACGCTGTTGATGGTGATAGGACTTGCTCCTTGAGCTGTTGGCAGTCGCAGATACCAGGCTGCTGCAACTGTTTATTAAAAACACAGCACTCTGCAAACACGAAAGTGGACGTATAGGGTGTGATGTCTGCCCGGTGCTGGAAGGTTAATTGATGGGGTTAGCGTAAGCGAAGCTCTTGATCGAAGCCCCAGTAAACGGCGGCCGTAACTATAACGGTCCTAAGGTAGCGAAATTCCTTGTCGGGTAAGTTCCGACCTGCACGAATGACATAATGATGGCAGCGCTGTCTCCAGCAGAGACTCAGTGAAATCGAAATCGCAGTGAAGATGCTGTGTACCCGCGGCTAGACGGAAAGACCCCGTGAACCTTTACTACAGCTTTACATTGAACTTTGACCTGACTTGTGCAGGATAGGTGGGAGGCTTTGAAGCCGAGACGCTAGTCTCGGTGGAGCCAATCTTGAAATACCACCCTGGTCATGTTGGGGTTCTAACTCAGGTATAACAATACCGAGGACAATGTATGGTGGGTAGTTTGACTGGGGCGGTCTCCTCCTAAAGAGTAACGGAGGAGTACGAAGGTGCGCTCAGACCGGTCGGAAATCGGTCGTAGAGTATAAAGGCAAAAGCGCGCTTAACTGCGAGACCCACAAGTCGAGCAGGTACGAAAGTAGGTCTTAGTGATCCGGTGGTTCTGTATGGAAGGGCCATCGCTCAACGGATAAAAGGTACTCTGGGGATAACAGGCTGATACCGCCCAAGAGTTCATATCGACGGCGGTGTTTGGCACCTCGATGTCGGCTCATCTCATCCTAGGGCTGAAGCAGGTCCTAAGGGTATGGCTGTTCGCCATTTAAAGAGGTACGCGAGCTGGGTTTAGAACGTCGTGAGACAGTTCGGTCCCTATCTACCGTGGGCGTTGGAAATTTGAGAGGATCTGCTCCTAGTACGAGAGGACCAGAGTGGACGAACCTCTGGTGTTCGGGTTGTCACGCCAGTGGCATTGCCCGGTAGCTACGTTCGGATGGGATAACCGCTGAAAGCATCTAAGCGGGAAGCCCACCTCAAGATTAGATTTCCCTAAAGAGCCGTTCAAGACTAGGACGTTGATAGGCAGGGTGTGGAAGCACAGCGATGTGTGTAGCTAACCTGTACTAATTGCTCGTTTGGCTTGACCATACAACACCCAAGTGGTTTGTAACAAGTCTAATTAATCTATCTTGTATAGCTCAGGCTATAGAAACAGACAGAATATTTCGATATCACCTTTAACCTTGATTCAGTTAGGTTACAAGTTGATCGACAACAAGCTCAAACTTGAAGTCAAACAATAAAAATAACAGACTCATATCTAACCCCCTTTGCTGACGACAATAGCGCGATGGCCCCACCTGATCCCTTCCCGAACTCAGAAGTGAAACATCGTAGCGCCAATGGTAGTGTGGTTCGCCCATGTGAGAGTAGGTCATCGTCAGCTCTCTATACCTGAAAAGCCCCCTTCGCTAAGCAAAGGGGGCTTTTCTTTGAGTGAGGTTTGGTGACTAATGCTTCGATTAACAGCCACCAATCTCATTCAGTAAAATAATCATAAAAAAAGCTCAATTAACCTTGACCCAGCCTCAAACAAGCGTATAATGCCACCCAGTCGAAAGGGAAGTGGGTTACTGATTTGGACGATGTAAATTGTTTGAATTAAATAGAAAATACTTCTTGACTAAATAAATATAGCGTCTATAATACGCACCTCATCAAGACGAGCTGGAAGTAGCTAGTGTGTAATTACACATTAATAACCCAGTTAACTTGTTGAAGCAAATTAAAAAAAGAAGTTGACAGACTATTAAAACATGATATGATGTTCAGCTCGCTAAATAGGATAAGCCACATTGGCTGACTTATTTAGTTTGAAATACTAGCACTGGACGACAGTGTCAGACATTATTTAAAAGCATAACTAAAGAACAACTTGTGTGGATTTTTGCTGATTCAGAATGCTAAAAAATAAAGTTGACTATCTTTTCTTTTCGGGAAGATTATTAACTATAAAAATTATCATTTAAGACAGCAGAAAAACTCAAAGTTAATTCATTACGAACATAATTTTTAGCGATTTTGCCAGATTAGATGAGCCAAGTTTAGAAGCTTCTTTAAAGAGCTTCATAGCAAGATTAAACTGAAGAGTTTGATCATGGCTCAGATTGAACGCTGGCGGCAGGCCTAACACATGCAAGTCGAGCGGAAACGATGGTAGCTTGCTACCAGGAGTCGAGCGGCGGACGGGTGAGTAATGCTTAGGAATCTGCCTAGTAGTGGGGGATAGCACGTGGAAACGCGTAGCTAATACCGCATACGTCCTACGGGAGAAAGCGGGGGAGCTTCGGGCCTCTCGCTATTAGATGAGCCTAGGTCGGATTAGCTAGTTGGTGGGGTAAAGGCCTCACCAAGGCGACGATCCGTAGCTGGTCTGAGAGGATGATCAGCCACACTGGGACTGAGACACGGCCCAGACTCCTACGGGAGGCAGCAGTGGGGAATATTGGACAATGGGGGAAACCCTGATCCAGCCATGCCGCGTGTGTGAAGAAGGCCTTCGGGTTGTAAAGCACTTTAAGTTGGGAAGAAGAGTCGTAGGTTAATACCCGGTGACTGATGACGTTACCGACAGAATAAGCACCGGCTAACTCTGTGCCAGCAGCCGCGGTAATACAGAGGGTGCAAGCGTTAATCGGAATTACTGGGCGTAAAGCGCGCGTAGGTGGTTGATAAGTCAGATGTGAAATCCCCGGGCTCAACCTGGGAACTGCATCTGAAACTGTGAGGCTAGAGTAGGTAGAGGGTAGTGGAATTTCCGGTGTAGCGGTGAAATGCGTAGATATCGGAAGGAACACCAGTGGCGAAGGCGAGCTACCTGGACTGATACTGACACTGAGGCTGCGAAAGCGTGGGGAGCAAACAGGATTAGATACCCTGGTAGTCCACGCCGTAAACGATGTCAACTAGCCGTTGGGAGCCTTGAGCTCTTAGTGGCGCAGCTAACGCATTAAGTTGACCGCCTGGGGAGTACGGCCGCAAGGTTAAAACTCAAATGAATTGACGGGGGCCCGCACAAGCGGTGGAGCATGTGGTTTAATTCGATGCAACGCGAAGAACCTTACCTGGTCTTGACATACTAGAATCCTGCAGAGATGCGTGAGTGCCTTCGGGAACTTAGATACAGGTGCTGCATGGCTGTCGTCAGCTCGTGTCGTGAGATGTTGGGTTAAGTCCCGCAACGAGCGCAACCCTTGTCCTTAGTTACCAGCACGTTAATGGTGGGAACTCTAAGGAGACTGCCGGTGACAAACCGGAGGAAGGCGGGGACGACGTCAAGTCATCATGGCCCTTACGACCAGGGCTACACACGTGCTACAATGGTCGGTACAGAGGGTAGCTAAGCCGCGAGGTGGAGCTAATCCCAAAAAGCCGATCGTAGTCCGGATTGGAGTCTGCAACTCGACTCCATGAAGTCGGAATCGCTAGTAATCGCGAATCAGAATGTCGCGGTGAATACGTTCCCGGGCCTTGTACACACCGCCCGTCACACCATGGGAGTGGGTTGCACCAGAAGTAGATAGCTTAACCTTCGGGAGGACGTTACCACGGTGTGGTTCATGACTGGGGTGAAGTCGTAACAAGGTAGCCGTAGGGGAACCTGCGGCTGGATCACCTCCTTATAGACGGCATTCAGGTCAGCAAGAATTCACAACAAGTTGTTCTTTAGTTTAAGCTACGTTTATAAGCAGACGTATTGGGTCTGTAGCTCAGCTGGTTAGAGCACCGTGTTGATAACGCGGGGGTCGGCAGTTCAAGTCTGCCCAGACCCACCATTGTTACAATGGGGCCATAGCTCAGTTGGTAGAGCGCCTGCCTTGCACGCAGGAGGTCAACGGTTCGACTCCGTTTGGCTCCACCACTACTAAGACTTTCTTTAGATGCTAATAAATAAATAGGTATCAAATAGAAACAAGTGATTGATGAATTGCAGATTACTTCTTTCTGTTTTATACAGAATCTGTGACTCGACGAGAGCATAGAGACTATTTAAAAACATAGATATGAGTCTGGGTTAGAAGAGCGTGTTCACGCGCACTTCTAACCTTAGTAATCAGCTCTTAACGACATCAGTTGTTATCCCAGGAGTTGATTACAAAAAAGTAAAGAGAACTGAATCAAGCGTATAAAATTAGGTGATATCGTTATCATAATTAGACTTATATGCACTTAGCAGTCGAAAGACTACTTGGGGTTGTATGGTCAAGTAATGAAGCGCACATGGTGGATGCCTTGGCAGTCAGAGGCGATGAAAGACGTGACAGCCTGCGATAAGCTTCGGGGAGGCGGCAATATCCTGTGATCCGGAGATTTCTGAATGGGGAAACCCACCTACCATAAGGTAGGTATCTTGTAATTGTATAAGAGGCGAACGAGGGGAAGTGAAACATCTCAGTACCCTTAGGAAAAGACATCAACTGAGATTCCCCTAGTAGCGGCGAGCGAACGGGGAGAAGCCGATTAATTCTAATGTAGAAGAACAGCGTGGGAAAGCTGACCGTAGTAGGTGATAGTCCTGTATTCGAAACATTAGAGTTAACATATTAAGTAGGGCGGGACACGAGAAATCCTGTTTGAAGATGGGGGGACCATCCTCCAAGGCTAAATACTCCTGACTGACCGATAGTGAACCAGTACCGTGAGGGAAAGGCGAAAAGAACCCCTGTGAGGGGAGTGAAATAGAACCTGAAACCGTGTGCGTACAAGCAGTGGGAGCCTAATTTATTAGGGTGACCGCGTACCTTTTGTATAATGGGTCAGCGACTTATGTTCTGTAGCAAGGTTAACCGTTTAGGGGAGCCGTAGGGAAACCGAGTCTTAATAGGGCGTTTAGTTGCAGGGCATAGACCCGAAACCGAGTGATCTATCCATGAGCAGGTTGAAAGTGCCGTAACAGGCACCGGAGGACCGAACCCACTATCGTTGAAAAGCTAGGGGATGACTTGTGGATAGGGGTGAAAGGCTAATCAAACTCGGTGATAGCTGGTTCTCCCCGAAAGCTATTTAGGTAGCGCCTCGGACGAACACCATTGGGGGTAGAGCACTGTTTCGGCTAGGGGGTCATACCGACTTACCAAACCGATGCAAACTCCGAATACCGATGAGTGATATCCGGGAGACACACAGTGGGTGCTAACGTCCATTGTGGAGAGGGAAACAACCCAGACCGCCAGCTAAGGCCCCAAATTCCTAGTTAAGTGGGAAACGAGGTGGGAAGGCATAGACAGCTAGGAGGTTGGCTTAGAAGCAGCCATCCTTTAAAGAAAGCGTAATAGCTCACTAGTCGAGTCGGCCCGCGCGGAAGATGTAACGGGGCTCAAACTAGGAGCCGAAGCTGCGGATTTGAATTTGTTTTCAAGTGGTAGGGGAGCGTTGTGTAAGCCTGTGAAGGTGTGTTGTAAAGCATGCTGGAGGTATCACAAGAGCGAATGCTGACGTGAGTAACGATAATGCGAGTGAAAAGCTCGCACGCCGGAAGATCAAGGGTTCCAGTCCAACGTTAATCGGGGCTGGGTGAGTCGACCCCTAAGGCGAGGCCGAAAGGCGTAGTCGATGGGAAATTGGTTAATATTCCAATACTTGTTTATAATGCGATGGAGGGACGGAGAAGGTTATGCCAGCCTGGCGTTGGTTGTCCAGGTGGAAGGATGTAGGCAGACAGTTTAGGCAAATCCGGACTGTCACTATGCTGAGATCTGATAGCAAGCTGTACTTGTACAGCGAAGTGGCAAATACCATGCTTCCAGGAAAAGCTTCTAAGCAATAGTTATAAACGAATCGTACCCTAAACCGACACAGGTGATCAGGTAGAGAATACCAAGGCGCTTGAGAGAACTCTGCTGAAGGAACTAGGCAAAATGGTACCGTAACTTCGGGAGAAGGTACGCTGCCGATGGTGAAACCCTTGCGGTGTAAGCTATTGGCAGTCGCAGATACCAGGCTGCTGCAACTGTTTATTAAAAACACAGCACTCTGCAAACACGAAAGTGGACGTATAGGGTGTGATGTCTGCCCGGTGCTGGAAGGTTAATTGATGGGGTTAGCGTAAGCGAAGCTCTTGATCGAAGCCCCAGTAAACGGCGGCCGTAACTATAACGGTCCTAAGGTAGCGAAATTCCTTGTCGGGTAAGTTCCGACCTGCACGAATGACATAATGATGGCAGCGCTGTCTCCAGCAGAGACTCAGTGAAATCGAAATCGCAGTGAAGATGCTGTGTACCCGCGGCTAGACGGAAAGACCCCGTGAACCTTTACTACAGCTTTACATTGAACTTTGACCTGACTTGTGCAGGATAGGTGGGAGGCTTTGAAGCAGACACGCTAGTGTTTGTGGAGCCAATCTTGAAATACCACCCTGGTCATGTTGGGGTTCTAACTCAGGTATAACAATACCGAGGACAATGTATGGTGGGTAGTTTGACTGGGGCGGTCTCCTCCTAAAGAGTAACGGAGGAGTACGAAGGTGCGCTCAGACCGGTCGGAAATCGGTCGTAGAGTATAAAGGCAAAAGCGCGCTTAACTGCGAGACCCACAAGTCGAGCAGGTACGAAAGTAGGTCTTAGTGATCCGGTGGTTCTGTATGGAAGGGCCATCGCTCAACGGATAAAAGGTACTCTGGGGATAACAGGCTGATACCGCCCAAGAGTTCATATCGACGGCGGTGTTTGGCACCTCGATGTCGGCTCATCTCATCCTAGGGCTGAAGCAGGTCCTAAGGGTATGGCTGTTCGCCATTTAAAGAGGTACGCGAGCTGGGTTTAGAACGTCGTGAGACAGTTCGGTCCCTATCTACCGTGGGCGTTGGAAATTTGAGAGGATCTGCTCCTAGTACGAGAGGACCAGAGTGGACGAACCTCTGGTGTTCGGGTTGTCACGCCAGTGGCATTGCCCGGTAGCTACGTTCGGATGGGATAATCGCTGAAAGCATCTAAGCGAGAAGCCCACCTCAAGATAAGATTTCCCTAAAGAGCCGTTGAAGACTACGACGTTGATAGGCAGGGTGTG
This sequence comes from uncultured Psychrobacter sp., assembly GCA_963925435.1. Taxonomy (GTDB): domain Bacteria; phylum Pseudomonadota; class Gammaproteobacteria; order Pseudomonadales; family Moraxellaceae; genus Psychrobacter. The sequence goes on from CAWURQ010000002.1 coordinate 729,693, forward strand.
GAAGTGCAGCGATGCATGTAGCTAACCTGTACTAATTGCTCGTTTGGCTTGACCATACAACACCCAAGTGGTTTGTATGAAAGCTCTAATTAATCTATCTTGTATAAGCATTGCTTATAGAATATATATATTTCGATATCACCTTTAACCTTGATTCAGTTAGGTTACAAGTTGGTCGACAACAAGTTAAACCTTGACGTCAAAACAATAATAACAGACTCATATCTAACCCCCTTTGCTGACGACAATAGCACGATGGCCCCACCTGATCCCTTACCGAACTCAGAAGTGAAACATCGTCGCGCCAATGGTAGTGTGGTTCGCCCATGTGAGAGTAGGTCATCGTCAGCTCTCTATTCCTGAAAAACCCCCTTCGACTTATGTCGAAGGGGGTTTTTCTTTGCTCGGCTGAGTTTCTCAAGATACTTGAGATATATCAAATATTTAAACTCTAGTAGAAATGAGACTCGTCTGAGGCAAAAGCCGGACCAATTTCACCTGGTTGACATAGACTTCTTCATATATTCAAGCGTATAAGTTCATCACAGTCGAAGAATGTCCGATTTTAGCGTCAAGTAGAAGCTCTAAGAAGATTAAGTTTATCGTTTAAAGCCAAAGCATCCAAATAAGTATTTCTTCTAACCCATTGAAAACTATCGACTATTTAAAACCTAGCGAAATTAGTTTAAAAACCTTTCGAAACTCTATTGACACCCATCTAAAACTCTATATAATACGCACCTCATTAAGACGAACCGGAAGCAGTTAGGGTGTGATTACACAATAACTAACCAGTTAACTTACTGAAACAAATTAAAGAAAGAAGTTGACAGACTATTAAAACATGATATGATGGTCAGCTCGCTAAATAGGATAAACCAAATTGGTTTAGGATATTTAGAGGAAATACTCCTACTGGACGACAGTGGTGAGACATTATTTAAAAGCATAACTAAAGAACAACTTGTGTGGATTTTTGCTGATTCAGAATGTTAAAAAATAAAGTTGGTTGACTCTCTTTTCGAGAGAATACTAACTATAAAAATTATCATTTAAGACAGTAAAAAAACTCAAAGTTAATTCATTACGAACATAATTTAGAGCGATTTGCCAGATTAAATGAGCCAAGTTTAGTAGCCTCTTTAAAGGGTTACATAGCAAGATTAAACTGAAGAGTTTGATCATGGCTCAGATTGAACGCTGGCGGCAGGCTTAACACATGCAAGTCGAGCGGAAACGATGGTAGCTTGCTACCAGGCGTCGAGCGGCGGACGGGTGAGTAATACTTAGGAATCTACCTAGTAGTGGGGGATAGCACGGGGAAACTCGTATTAATACCGCATACGACCTACGGGAGAAAGGGGGCAGTTTACTGCTCTCGCTATTAGATGAGCCTAAGTCGGATTAGCTAGATGGTGGGGTAAAGGCCTACCATGGCGACGATCTGTAGCTGGTCTGAGAGGATGATCAGCCACACCGGGACTGAGACACGGCCCGGACTCCTACGGGAGGCAGCAGTGGGGAATATTGGACAATGGGGGAAACCCTGATCCAGCCATGCCGCGTGTGTGAAGAAGGCCTTTTGGTTGTAAAGCACTTTAAGCAGTGAAGAAGACTCCGTGGTTAATACCCATGGACGATGACATTAGCTGCAGAATAAGCACCGGCTAACTCTGTGCCAGCAGCCGCGGTAATACAGAGGGTGCAAGCGTTAATCGGAATTACTGGGCGTAAAGCGAGCGTAGGTGGCTTGATAAGTCAGATGTGAAATCCCCGGGCTCAACCTGGGAACTGCATCTGATACTGTCGAGCTAGAGTATGTGAGAGGAAGGTAGAATTCCAGGTGTAGCGGTGAAATGCGTAGAGATCTGGAGGAATACCGATGGCGAAGGCAGCCTTCTGGCATAATACTGACACTGAGGCTCGAAAGCGTGGGTAGCAAACAGGATTAGATACCCTGGTAGTCCACGCCGTAAACGATGTCTACTAGTCGTTGGGTCCCTTGAGGACTTAGTGACGCAGCTAACGCAATAAGTAGACCGCCTGGGGAGTACGGCCGCAAGGTTAAAACTCAAATGAATTGACGGGGGCCCGCACAAGCGGTGGAGCATGTGGTTTAATTCGATGCAACGCGAAGAACCTTACCTGGTCTTGACATATCTAGAATCCTGCAGAGATGCGGGAGTGCCTTCGGGAATTAGAATACAGGTGCTGCATGGCTGTCGTCAGCTCGTGTCGTGAGATGTTGGGTTAAGTCCCGCAACGAGCGCAACCCTTGTCCTTAGTTACCAGCGGGTTAAGCCGGGAACTCTAAGGATACTGCCAGTGACAAACTGGAGGAAGGCGGGGACGACGTCAAGTCATCATGGCCCTTACGACCAGGGCTACACACGTGCTACAATGGTAGGTACAGAGGGCAGCTACACAGCGATGTGATGCGAATCTCAAAAAGCCTATCGTAGTCCAGATTGGAGTCTGCAACTCGACTCCATGAAGTAGGAATCGCTAGTAATCGCGGATCAGAATGCCGCGGTGAATACGTTCCCGGGCCTTGTACACACCGCCCGTCACACCATGGGAGTTGATTGCACCAGAAGTGGATAGCTTAACCTTCGGGGAGGCGTTCACCACGGTGTGGTTGATGACTGGGGTGAAGTCGTAACAAGGTAGCCGTAGGGGAACCTGCGGCTGGATCACCTCCTTATAGATGACATTCGGTCAGCAAGAATTCACAACAAGTTGTTCTTTAGTTTAAGCTTACGTTTATAACAAGCGTAATTGGGTCTGTAGCTCAGCTGGTTAGAGCACCGTGTTGATAACGCGGGGGTCAGTGGTTCAAGTCCACTTAGACCCACCATTTTACATGGGGCCATAGCTCAGTTGGTAGAGCGCCTGCCTTGCACGCAGGAGGTCAACGGTTCGACTCCGTTTGGCTCCACCACACTATAGACGGTCAGTAAGCTTTAAGTGCTAAGAGTATCAAATAGAAACAAGTGATTTGCATAAGATTACTTCTTTCTGTTTTATACAGAATCTGTGACTCGATGAGAGCATAGAAACTATTTAAAAACATAGATATGAGTCTGGGTTAGGAAGAGCGTGTTCACGCGCACTTCTTAACCTTAGTAATCGACCTCTTAACGACATCAGTTGTTATCCCAGGGGTTGATTACTAAAAAAAGTAAAGAGAACTGAATCAAGCGTATAAACATAGGTGATATCGTTATCATAATTAGATTGTATGACACTTTGAAGTCGAAAGACTACTTGGGGTTGTATGGTCAAGTAATGAAGCGCACATGGTGGATGCCTTGGCAGTCAGAGGCGATGAAAGACGTGACAGCCTGCGATAAGCTTCGGGGAGGCGGCAATATCCTGTGATCCGGAGATTTCTGAATGGGGAAACCCACTTACCATAAGGTAGGTATCCTAATTTATTAGGAAGCGAACGAGGGGAAGTGAAACATCTCAGTACCCTTAGGAATAGACATCAAATGAGATTCCCCTAGTAGCGGCGAGCGAACGGGGAGAAGCCGATTAATTCTAATGTAGAAGAACAGCGTGGGAAAGCTGACCGTAGTAGGTGATAGTCCTGTATTCGAAACATTAGAGTTAACATATTAAGTAGAGCGGGGCACGAGAAATCCTGTTTGAAGATGGGGGGACCATCCTCCAAGGCTAAATACTCCTGACTGACCGATAGTGAACCAGTACCGTGAGGGAAAGGCGAAAAGAACCCCTGTGAGGGGAGTGAAATAGAACCTGAAACCGTGTGCGTACAAGCAGTAGGAGCCTCAATTTATTGGGGTGACTGCGTACCTTTTGTATAATGGGTCAGCGACTTATGTTCTGTAGCAAGGTTAACCGTTTAGGGGAGCCGTAGGGAAACCGAGTCTTAATAGGGCGTTTAGTTGCAGGGCATAGACCCGAAACCGAGTGATCTATCCATGAGCAGGTTGAAAGTGTCGTAACAGACACCGGAGGACCGAACCCACTGTCGTTGAAAAGCCAGGGGATGACTTGTGGATAGGGGTGAAAGGCTAATCAAACTCGGTGATAGCTGGTTCTCCCCGAAAGCTATTTAGGTAGCGCCTCGGACGAACACCATTGGGGGTAGAGCACTGTTTCGGCTAGGGGGTCATACCGACTTACCAAACCGATGCAAACTCCGAATACCGATGAGTGATATCCGGGAGACACACAGTGGGTGCTAACGTCCATTGTGGAGAGGGAAACAACCCAGACCGCCAGCTAAGGCCCCAAATTCCTAGTTAAGTGGGAAACGAGGTGGGAAGGCATAGACAGCTAGGAGGTTGGCTTAGAAGCAGCCATCCTTTAAAGAAAGCGTAATAGCTCACTAGTCGAGTCGGCCCGCGCGGAAGATGTAACGGGGCTCAAACTAGGAGCCGAAGCTGCGGATTTGAATTTGTTTTCAAGTGGTAGGGGAGCGTTGTGTAAGCCTGTGAAGGTGTGTTGTAAAGCATGCTGGAGGTATCACAAGAGCGAATGCTGACGTGAGTAACGATAATGCGAGTGAAAAGCTCGCACGCCGGAAGATCAAGGGTTCCAGTCCAACGTTAATCGGGGCTGGGTGAGTCGACCCCTAAGGCGAGGCCGAAAGGCGTAGTCGATGGGAAATCGGTTAATATTCCGATACTTGTTTATAATGCGATGGAGGGACGGAGAAGGTTATGTCAGCCTGGCGTTGGTTGTCCAGGTGAAAGGATGTAGGCTTACAACTTAGGTAAATCCGGGTTGTTATATGGCTGAGATCTGATAGCAAGCTGTACTTGTACAGTGAAGTGGCAAATACCATGCTTCCAGGAAAAGCTTCTAAGCAATAGTTATAAACGAATCGTACCCTAAACCGACACAGGTGATCAGGTAGAGAATACCAAGGCGCTTGAGAGAACTCTGCTGAAGGAACTAGGCAAAATGGTACCGTAACTTCGGGAGAAGGTACGCTGTTGATGGTGATAGGACTTGCTCCTTGAGCTGTTGGCAGTCGCAGATACCAGGCTGCTGCAACTGTTTATTAAAAACACAGCACTCTGCAAACACGAAAGTGGACGTATAGGGTGTGATGTCTGCCCGGTGCTGGAAGGTTAATTGATGGGGTTAGCGTAAGCGAAGCTCTTGATCGAAGCCCCAGTAAACGGCGGCCGTAACTATAACGGTCCTAAGGTAGCGAAATTCCTTGTCGGGTAAGTTCCGACCTGCACGAATGACATAATGATGGCAGCGCTGTCTCCAGCAGAGACTCAGTGAAATCGAAATCGCAGTGAAGATGCTGTGTACCCGCGGCTAGACGGAAAGACCCCGTGAACCTTTACTACAGCTTTACATTGAACTTTGACCTGACTTGTGCAGGATAGGTGGGAGGCTTTGAAGCCGAGACGCTAGTCTCGGTGGAGCCAATCTTGAAATACCACCCTGGTCATGTTGGGGTTCTAACTCAGGTATAACAATACCGAGGACAATGTATGGTGGGTAGTTTGACTGGGGCGGTCTCCTCCTAAAGAGTAACGGAGGAGTACGAAGGTGCGCTCAGACCGGTCGGAAATCGGTCGTAGAGTATAAAGGCAAAAGCGCGCTTAACTGCGAGACCCACAAGTCGAGCAGGTACGAAAGTAGGTCTTAGTGATCCGGTGGTTCTGTATGGAAGGGCCATCGCTCAACGGATAAAAGGTACTCTGGGGATAACAGGCTGATACCGCCCAAGAGTTCATATCGACGGCGGTGTTTGGCACCTCGATGTCGGCTCATCTCATCCTAGGGCTGAAGCAGGTCCTAAGGGTATGGCTGTTCGCCATTTAAAGAGGTACGCGAGCTGGGTTTAGAACGTCGTGAGACAGTTCGGTCCCTATCTACCGTGGGCGTTGGAAATTTGAGAGGATCTGCTCCTAGTACGAGAGGACCAGAGTGGACGAACCTCTGGTGTTCGGGTTGTCACGCCAGTGGCATTGCCCGGTAGCTACGTTCGGATGGGATAACCGCTGAAAGCATCTAAGCGGGAAGCCCACCTCAAGATTAGATTTCCCTAAAGAGCCGTTCAAGACTAGGACGTTGATAGGCAGGGTGTGGAAGTGCAGCGATGCATGTAGCTAACCTGTACTAATTGCTCGTTTGGCTTGACCATACAACACCCAAGTGGTTTGTATTACAAGTCTAATTAATCTATCTTGTATAAGCTGTAGTGGCTTATAGAAACAGACAGAATATTTCGATATCACCTTTAACCTTGATTCAGTTAGGTTACAAGTTGATCGACAACAAGCTAAACCTTGACGTCAAACAATAAAAATAACAGACTCATATCTAACCCCCTTTGCTGACGACAATAGCATGATGGCCCCACCTGATCCCTTCCCGAACTCAGAAGTGAAACATCATAGCGCCAATGGTAGTGTGGCTCCGGCCATGTGAGAGTAGGTCATCGTCAGCTCTCTATTCCTGATTATCCCCCGACTAGTTACCTAGGCGGGGGATTTTCTTTTGGCTGAGTTTTAGATCTAGATATATCAAATATTACTCAGTAAAATAATCATAAAAAAGGGCGAATTCACCTTGACCCAGCCTCAAACAAGCGTATAATGCGTCCCAGTCGGAAGGGAAGGTAGTGAGGAAGCTTAAGCGATTAAGTTATTTCAAACCAAGTAAAAATACTTCTTGACTAAATAAATAAACCCTCTATAATACGCCCTCATCAAGACGGACTGAACAGCTTATATGTAGATTACATATAAATAACCCAGTTAACTTGTTGAAACGAATTATAATAAAGCTTGACAATTCGAATCATTATGATAAGATAGTCGGCTCGCTAGATAGCTTAACCGGCAACGGATTAAGACTAGATAGCAAAGAAATACCCTATATATCAGTTACTGGACGACAGTGATTGAGCACTATTTAAAAGCATAACTAAAGAACAACTTGTGTGGATTTTTGCTGATTCAGAATGTTAAAAAATAAAGTTGGTTGACTATCTTTTCGATAGAATTCTAACTATAAAAATTATCATTTAAGACAGCAAGAAAACTCAAAGTTAATTCATTATATGAAACATACGAGAGCGTAATTGCCAGATTAAATGAGCCAAGTTTAGAAGCTTCTTTAAAGAGCTTCATAGCAAGATTAAACTGAAGAGTTTGATCATGGCTCAGATTGAACGCTGGCGGCAGGCTTAACACATGCAAGTCGAGCGGAAACGATGATAGCTTGCTATCAGGCGTCGAGCGGCGGACGGGTGAGTAATACTTAGGAATCTACCTAGTAGTGGGGGATAGCTCGGGGAAACTCGAATTAATACCGCATACGACCTACGGGAGAAAGGGGGCAACTTGTTGCTCTCGCTATTAGATGAGCCTAAGTCGGATTAGCTAGATGGTGGGGTAAAGGCCTACCATGGCGACGATCTGTAGCTGGTCTGAGAGGATGATCAGCCACACCGGGACTGAGACACGGCCCGGACTCCTACGGGAGGCAGCAGTGGGGAATATTGGACAATGGGGGAAACCCTGATCCAGCCATGCCGCGTGTGTGAAGAAGGCCTTTTGGTTGTAAAGCACTTTAAGCAGTGAAGAAGACTCCGTGGTTAATACCCACGGACGATGACATTAGCTGCAGAATAAGCACCGGCTAACTCTGTGCCAGCAGCCGCGGTAATACAGAGGGTGCAAGCGTTAATCGGAATTACTGGGCGTAAAGCGAGCGTAGGTGGCTTGATAAGTCAGATGTGAAATCCCCGGGCTTAACCTGGGAACTGCATCTGAAACTGTCAGGCTAGAGTAGGTGAGAGGAAGGTAGAATTCCAGGTGTAGCGGTGAAATGCGTAGAGATCTGGAGGAATACCGATGGCGAAGGCAGCCTTCTGGCATCATACTGACACTGAGGCTGCGAAAGCGTGGGTAGCAAACAGGATTAGATACCCTGGTAGTCCACGCCGTAAACGATGTCTACTAGTCGTTGGGTCCCTTGAGGACTTAGTGACGCAGCTAACGCAATAAGTAGACCGCCTGGGGAGTACGGCCGCAAGGTTAAAACTCAAATGAATTGACGGGGGCCCGCACAAGCGGTGGAGCATGTGGTTTAATTCGATGCAACGCGAAGAACCTTACCTGGTCTTGACATATCTAGAATCCTGCAGAGATGCGGGAGTGCCTTCGGGAATTAGAATACAGGTGCTGCATGGCTGTCGTCAGCTCGTGTCGTGAGATGTTGGGTTAAGTCCCGCAACGAGCGCAACCCTTGTCCTTAGTTACCAGCGGGTTAAGCCGGGAACTCTAAGGATACTGCCAGTGACAAACTGGAGGAAGGCGGGGACGACGTCAAGTCATCATGGCCCTTACGACCAGGGCTACACACGTGCTACAATGGTAGGTACAGAGGGCAGCTACACAGCGATGTGATGCGAATCTCAAAAAGCCTATCGTAGTCCGGATTGGAGTCTGCAACTCGACTCCATGAAGTAGGAATCGCTAGTAATCGCGGATCAGAATGCCGCGGTGAATACGTTCCCGGGCCTTGTACACACCGCCCGTCACACCATGGGAGTTGATTGCACCAGAAGTGGATAGCTTAACCTTCGGGGAGGCGTTCACCACGGTGTGGTTGATGACTGGGGTGAAGTCGTAACAAGGTAGCCGTAGGGGAACCTGCGGCTGGATCACCTCCTTATAGATGACATTCGGTCAGCAAGAATTCACAACAAGTTGTTCTTTAGTTTAAGCTTACGTTTATAACAAGCGTAATTGGGTCTGTAGCTCAGCTGGTTAGAGCACCGTGTTGATAACGCGGGGGTCAGTGGTTCAAGTCCACTTAGACCCACCATTTTACATGGGGCCATAGCTCAGTTGGTAGAGCGCCTGCCTTGCACGCAGGAGGTCAACGGTTCGACTCCGTTTGGCTCCACCACACTATAGACGGTCAGTAAGCTTTAAGTGCTAAGAGTATCAAATAGAAACAAGTGATTTGCATAAGATTACTTCTTTCTGTTTTATACAGAATCTGTGACTCGATGAGAGCATAGAAACTATTTAAAAACATAGATATGAGTCTGGGTTAGGAAGAGCGTGTTCACGCGCACTTCTTAACCTTAGTAATCGACCTCTTAACGACATCAGTTGTTATCCCAGGGGTTGATTACTAAAAAAAGTAAAGAGAACTGAATCAAGCGTATAAACATAGGTGATATCGTTATCATAATTAGATTGTATGACACTTTGAAGTCGAAAGACTACTTGGGGTTGTATGGTCAAGTAATGAAGCGCACATGGTGGATGCCTTGGCAGTCAGAGGCGATGAAAGACGTGACAGCCTGCGATAAGCTTCGGGGAGGCGGCAAACAGCCTGTGATCCGGAGATGTCTGAATGGGGAAACCCACTTACCATAAGGTAGGTATCACTGAATACATAGTTAGGAAGCGAACGAGGGGAAGTGAAACATCTCAGTACCCTTAGGAATAGACATCAAATGAGATTCCCCTAGTAGCGGCGAGCGAACGGGGAGAAGCCGATTAATTCTAGTGTAGAGGAACAGCGTGGGAAAGCTGGCCGTAGTAGGGTGATAGCCCCGTACACGAAACATTAGAGTTAACATATTAAGTAGAGCGGGGCACGAGAAATCCTGTTTGAAGATGGGGGGACCATCCTCCAAGGCTAAATACTCCTGACTGACCGATAGTGAACCAGTACCGTGAGGGAAAGGCGAAAAGAACCCCTGTGAGGGGAGTGAAATAGAACCTGAAACCGTGTGCGTACAAGCAGTAGGAGCCCAACTTATTGGGGTGACTGCGTACCTTTTGTATAATGGGTCAGCGACTTATGTTCTGTAGCAAGGTTAACCGTTTAGGGGAGCCGTAGGGAAACCGAGTCTTAATAGGGCGTTTAGTTGCAGGGCATAGACCCGAAACCGAGTGATCTATCCATGAGCAGGTTGAAAGTGTCGTAACAGACACCGGAGGACCGAACCCACTGTCGTTGAAAAGCCAGGGGATGACTTGTGGATAGGGGTGAAAGGCTAATCAAACTCGGTGATAGCTGGTTCTCCCCGAAAGCTATTTAGGTAGCGCCTCGGACGAACACCATTGGGGGTAGAGCACTGTTTCGGCTAGGGGGTCATACCGACTTACCAAACCGATGCAAACTCCGAATACCGATGAGTGATATCCGGGAGACACACAGTGGGTGCTAACGTCCATTGTGGAGAGGGAAACAACCCAGACCGCCAGCTAAGGCCCCAAATTCCTAGTTAAGTGGGAAACGAGGTGGGAAGGCATAGACAGCTAGGAGGTTGGCTTAGAAGCAGCCATCCTTTAAAGAAAGCGTAATAGCTCACTAGTCGAGTCGGCCCGCGCGGAAGATGTAACGGGGCTCAAACTAGGAGCCGAAGCTGCGGATTTGAATTTGTTTTCAAGTGGTAGGGGAGCGTTGTGTAAGCCTGTGAAGGTGTGTTGTAAAGCATGCTGGAGGTATCACAAGAGCGAATGCTGACGTGAGTAACGATAATGCGAGTGAAAAGCTCGCACGCCGGAAGATCAAGGGTTCCAGTCCAACGTTAATCGGGGCTGGGTGAGTCGACCCCTAAGGCGAGGCCGAAAGGCGTAGTCGATGGGAAATCGGGTTAATATTCCGATACTTGTTTATAATGCGATGGAGGGACGGAGAAGGTTATGTCAGCCTGGCGTTGGTTGTCCAGGTGAAAGGATGTAGGCTTACAACTTAGGTAAATCCGGGTTGTTATATGGCTGAGATCTGATAGCAAGCTGTACTTGTACAGTGAAGTGGCAAATACCATGCTTCCAGGAAAAGCTTCTAAGCAATAGTTATAAACGAATCGTACCCTAAACCGACACAGGTGATCAGGTAGAGAATACCAAGGCGCTTGAGAGAACTCTGCTGAAGGAACTAGGCAAAATGGTACCGTAACTTCGGGAGAAGGTACGCTGTTGATGGTGATAGGACTTGCTCCTTGAGCTGTTGGCAGTCGCAGATACCAGGCTGCTGCAACTGTTTATTAAAAACACAGCACTCTGCAAACACGAAAGTGGACGTATAGGGTGTGATGTCTGCCCGGTGCTGGAAGGTTAATTGATGGGGTTAGCGTAAGCGAAGCTCTTGATCGAAGCCCCAGTAAACGGCGGCCGTAACTATAACGGTCCTAAGGTAGCGAAATTCCTTGTCGGGTAAGTTCCGACCTGCACGAATGACATAATGATGGCAGCGCTGTCTCCAGCAGAGACTCTCAGTGAAATCGAAATCGCAGTGAAAGATGCTGTGTACCCGCGGCTAGACGGGAAAGACCCCGTGAACCTTTACTACAGCTTTTACATTGAACTTTGACCTGACTTGTGCAGGATAGGTGGGAGGCTTTGAAGCCGAGACGCTAGTCTCGGTGGAGCCAATCTTGAAATACCACCCTGGTCATGTTGGGGTTCTAACTCAGG
>CAWURQ010000003.1:0-73613 GCA_963925435.1 uncultured Psychrobacter sp.
TAACGATGGGTACGATCAGGGCTGCTGCAGATAAGCTCAATATTGCTCCCTCGGCCGTCAGCCGACAAATCTCTCTGTTAGAAGAAGAATTAGCGAGCACTCTTATTGAACGGCACCGCAAAGGCGTAACGCCGACAGAATCTGGTAGTATTCTCTTACAGTTTTATCGGGAATCACTTTCCGCTGAAGAGGCTTGTGTTTCCAAATTACAGGCGGTGTTGGGATTACAGCGGGGTCATATAAAGTTAGCAGTGGGCGATGGTTTTGTTGGAGATTTGATGCTTGGTCCATTATCTGAGTTTTCCCGTCTATATCCGGAGCTAACACTGTCAATCAGTACGGGTGGATCAAACGAAGTGATTCGTCAGGTTGAGGAGGACGAAGCGCATATTGGGCTAGTATTCCATCCCAGCAGTCATCCGCGTATCCGCTCACAGGTTGTCAGTTGTCAACCAATGTATGTGATTGTTTCGCCCGACCACCCATTAGCCGATCGAAACACACCGATGCAGTTGAAAGAGCTTTTAGAATACCCAGTGGGACTGGCTGAAAATCGTTTTGGTGTGCGTCAGTTACTAGCGATGGCTGAGTTTCAACAAAAGATTCGATTTGACCCTATCCTAACCACTGACTCATTCACTGTGCTAAAGAATTTTGCCCGCTCAAATATGGGATTTACCTTTCTACCATATTTTGTCGTCTCCAAAGAAGTCAAAGACGGACATCTAATCGCAATTCCTATAGACAATACCTTACTGGCAAGCGGTGAAGCTCATCTGGTAACGCGGTTGGGTCGTCATCTATCCCAAGGTCCGCATGAATTACTACAGCATCTGAAGTTATGGATGAAAGATTTATAATCAGGCTATAGTCAGTGAGAAGTAATATCAATACATCGTGCACTGCTCATATCAATTTTCTGGCTTGCTGTGCCTGCGCAGACAGAGGCTGCAAAAATTGATACGAGCAGTACCGTAGCGCTTTTATTGTTTTTTATACCATTCCCATCAGGCCGAGCACCGACGATTTGTCAGTGCCGTGATCAATACCAATGGACGCCTTTTACAGCAAAGCTTGAGCTACTATGGCAGAACCCAAGAAAGTGCCAGTAAAGGTGAGTAAGGCAACCACTGCGATTTTAAATCCAGATTTTTTGAACAAATTCACTTCCATCTGAGAGATCGCAAACCCTGCATAGGCAAGTACCGGAGTAATAAGTTGTAATACGCCTAACTTATCTGTTTCTACTAAAACGTACTCGCTCATTGGGAACTGTGGCAGAGATATCAAAATAGCCACAATGGATATCCAAGCAATAGCGGGGACATTGACCGGAATGACTTCCTTCAATAACACGCCAACGATACAACAAGCGAACAGAATTAACATGGCAGGTAGCGCAGAGATGGGATCAACGCCTTGTCCTACCCAATTACTGAGTAATAGAACGATACAGATAACCGCTAACAGAGCTAAAGACTGCTTTACTGACAAAATAGATTGTTCTGGTATTTTTAGATCAGGATCGGTTTGCGTCGCAGCGGTACTGTCATTTTTCTTCTTAAACTTGCTAGTAACTTTATATAAAAACTCTGTGAATGGCAGGGCAATAAATAAACTGACAAATAGCCCTGTTGCGTAAGTCAGGAGGTTAGATGTCGCTGCAAAGGCAGTAATAGTCTCCGCTTGCTCAGGTACAGTTTCCGCGAGGGCTGCTGAACAAGCACCCATCATACTGCCACTACCAATACCACAAGCCATCGCCAATGCACGGATATCCATGATATCCATAGAGGCAATAATACCCGCCATTAGTGAAAAATAGATGGCGCCAAACAACGTACCCATCACGTAGACACCCATTACACCGATACCTTCGGGACTCTGAAGTCCATACTTATCGGCAATGAGCGCAATATTCGGTTCACGAGCAATTGAGTGCGTGGCACCAATGGCCTCTCTACCCATACCGAACACCAATACAGCCACAGGTAGCGCAATAAGGGCAGTCGTTATATTGCCTAATTCTTGTAGTAAAAGGGCGGGACCTGCGGCTATTATTTCTTCTATTTTAGGACCAACACCAACACCAAACTTTGCAATAAAAGGCATGATACTTAAGAGAACCGCATAGCTTGCAAATTTTGCTCGGTCTTTGGAGATAACCGCTGTCATTGATGGTATAACATTGGGGTTTAACAGTAGGGTAAATATAAATGCATAGAGTAAAGGCAATAAGACCAGCGTACCAATGCCAATTGGAATCTTGATAATCCCTATCCATTCTGCAAGTAGTGATGCAACAATCACTAATAAATGTAGCTTCCAATCAAATAAGTACTTGGTCATTGTACTTGGTAGCACACTGGTATTATTCATAGCAACTCCCTTTGCAATTTATAGTTTCTACTTAACGACTTCTACGTGTTGTTACTACTTAATTTATGCAGACATTTTTGGTAGTTGAGACTCCACTAAAGACACCCATACTTTGATACCGGTCTCAATAGCATCGTCATTAAAGTCATAAGCCGCATTGTGTAGTGGTTTGGAGGGATTGCTACCATCAACACCTAACCAAAAATAAGCACCTTTGACGACTTGACTCATGAATGAAAAGTCTTCAGAAGCCATGGAGGGTTCTACATCAGTATTTACCTTATCAGCCCCCAACACGTTAGTAGCAGCTTCTTTGATTTCAAGATAGGCTTGACTGTCATTAGTGGTTACTGGATAGCGAATATGGTAATCCATCTCGCCTGTAACACCATATAAAGGTGGTAGCGCTGTAACCATTTCTGTGAGCATGTCTTGCATGGACTGGCGTACGTCCATATCAAAGCTACGAACCGTTCCTTTTAGAATGGCGTAATCAGGGATGACATTGGTCGTATCACCACTATTCATCTGCGTTACGCTAATAACACCTGATTTGAGGGGAGATATTCGACGAGAGACAATAGATTGAATATTAGTAATCAATGCCGCGCCTGCTGCTATAGGGTCAGCCCCCAAATGTGGCATCGCTGCATGAGTGCCTTTACCTGTCAAAGTAATCTCAAAGGTATCAAACGACGCCATCATAGGTCCGTTATTGACCGCAACCTCTCCCACAGGAAGGCCTGGCCAGTTATGTAAGCCGTAGACGGCGTCCATAGGAAACTTATCAAACAACCCATCATCAATCATTGCCTTTGCACCGCCTAAGACCTCTTCAGCAGGTTGAAATATGAAATGAATGGTGCCGTTAAAGTTTTTATGTTGACTAAGATGCTTTGCCGTACCAAGCAGAACTGAAGTGTGACCATCATGACCACAGGCATGCATACAGTTTTCATGAGTGGATTTATGCTCAATATCGTTTTGCTCTTTTATTGGTAGCGCATCGATATCCGCTCGTATGCCGATAGTAGGACCTGAGGCGTTCTTTAGAACGCCAACAACGCCCGTGCCGCCCAATCCTTGATGTACCTCGATTCCAAAGGATTTTAACTTATCAACAATAAATGATGAGGTCTTGAACTCTTTAAAACCAAGCTCTGGTTGACTATGAATCTGCTGACGCCACTGCTTTACTTCACCCAGTAGGGTTTCGTTAATTAACATGTATTTTCTCCTTACATACTATTGAATTGAGTAACCAAATTGGATAGCAGAATCTTTTGCGGTTTCGATCCAGACACTTTTGGTCTGTGTATATTCAAGTAGACCCTCGTAGCCACTAGATCGGCCATAGCCGCTCTCACCAAAACCACCAAACGGCGACATGACATTGATTGCCTTATAGCTATTTACCCAAAATGTTCCCGCATTTACTTGAGCGGCCATCCGATGCGCGCGGCCGACATCAGCCGTCCAAACCGCGCCTGCTAAACCAAAACGACTGTCGTTTGCTATCGCTACCGCTTCTTCTTCTTCAGCGAATGAAATAACAGAAACCACAGGCCCAAAAAATTCTTCCTGCGCGACTCGCATGTCATTTTTTACATTGGCCAAAACGGTTGGCTGATAAAAGTAACCGTTTTCACCGCCACGAATGTCACCGGCCTTTCCGCCTGCGGCAACAACCGCCCCTTCAGCAATACCGTCCGACACTAACGCGTGTACGTGGTTAAACTGTTTTTGGTTATTGATCGGCCCCACCATCGTGCCTTCATGCCATGGCAAACCCACGGGCAACTTACTCGCGGCCGAGGCAACACGTTCCACGACTTCTTTATAGATATCACGATGAACCAATAATCGAGCACCTGATACACAGCTCTGTCCAGCAGCAGAAAACACAGCAGCTTGTGCGCCCACTACCGCACGATCAAGATCAGCATCTGGAAAAATGATATTGGCTGACTTTCCACCCAGCTCCAATACGCAAGGAATGACACGTTGCGCAGATGCCGAAGCAATGAGAGCACCAGTCTGTGGTGAGCCTACAAAAACCACTTTTTTAGTGGCCGGATGAGCAATCGCAGCAGATCCTGTGGTGTGTCCCAATCCATTAATGACATTAACCAAACCACGCGGGATACCTGCGTGCTCAAGAATTTTAACGAGTGCTGTTGAGCTTAGTGGGGTTAATTCAGATGGCTTCAGTAAGACGGCATTTCCTGCACAGATGGCAGGCGCGATCTGCCAGCCTCCGGTAAATACAGGTGCATTCCAAGGGGTGATTTGAGTGACGACACCATACGGCTCATGACGAGTGTAGTTTAAGTGAGTGGTTGGTACGGGGATAACTTGCCCCATAATTTTGTCACACCAGCCAGCATAGTATTCAAACATCTCGGCAACTTTCGCCACCTCAACTCGGCAATCACGAATAGGCTTACCGGCGGAGATACACTCTAGGCGTGCCAAAGATTCTGCAGCTTCGCGTATTTTCATGCTGCACGTCCACATTAGCTGACCTCTGGCACTGGCCGTCATCGACCACCATGCTTTTTGAGCTTTGATGGCAGCAGCGGCGGCTTCAGCGACAATATCTTTTCCCGCATCACGATAGCTTAAAAACACCTGACCGGTCGCTGGGTTAATCAGATCGATGTTGTCTCCATGACCTGCAACTAATTCGCCATCAATCCAGCTACCAAATTCAGAAGTACCCAGCAGTTCATTAAGAAGTGCTTCAACTTGCTGCTCACCATTTCCTTCTACGATAAAACTCATCATCTATTCCCCCAAGCCAGCATTTTTAATGATGCAGTTAAAATCATCTTGATCAGGTATGTTTGCTTCGCTCTGCGACCAAATCTCAGCTACCTGTTGCGCCAAAGGCAACTCTAATCCCATCTCACCAATCATATTTTTTGCCAGACGCACGTCTTTACGCATCAGCTCCATAGTGAAGCCAGAATCAAAACTTTGATTGAGAATCCAACGAGGGAAATTTACTTCGCTGATCGCACTACGACCTGAACCAGCATTCAAACCAGCAATAAGGTCTGTAGGATCAAGTCCTGCCTTGGTACCCAGAGCGATTGCTTCAGCGGTGGTCACGAGATGTGCAGCACATAGGAGATTATTGATGAGTTTAGCCGCATGTCCATTGCCCGATTTCCCCATGTAGACTACTTTTGAGCTTAAGGCATCCAGATATAACTTTGCACGTTCAAGGGCGCTGCGTTCACCGCCAACAAGCATGACCATAGTACCGGCTTGGGCACCTGCCGGACCGCCACTGACAGGGCAGTCCAACAACTGATGGCCTAACTGATCCAGCTCTATCGCGAGTGCCCGCGTCACCTCTGGTTCTGAGGTAGAGGTGTCAATAATTAAGGTTTTAGGCTGAGCATGATCAATAATGCCATCTTTCCCTTTAATCACGGCTTGTACATGCTTTGCTATTGGCAAAGATAGAATGATGACGCGGGATTCAGCACATAGCGCTTTGATATCTGTGACAACAGTCACGCCGATTTCCTTGGCAGCTTGGCGTTGGGTTTCTCCTATGTCCGTGCCGAACACGTTAAAACCTTCGCGAAGCAAAGACTGAGCCATACCGTTACCCATACGGCCCAACCCAACGATACCTATGGTTCCTTTAGACATGTCTATTCCTTTAGTTTTGTATTTTCTTTCAGTTTTATTGTAACCAATCAGCTATTAAGTAGAACTATAATGAATAACCTTTTGTGTTCTAAAAAAGGCAACACCAATGTGAGCAATGAGATAGGTCTCCTCTTCACTTCATTTTATTATTTATGAGAACTACTGAGGCGTTGTTAAGATAGCTACAACGGGTTTGACGGGTTTATAGAGGTCATACGGATTGATGACTTGGCTTTAATGACACCGTCCTTGCGGTTTTGATGGGTAGATTTTTTACATGGACAAAATTGTCAGGATGAACACTGAAGCTGAGGATAAGGATCAAAGAGTTGCTAGGTCGGCCGCCCTAGTGAGCCAATCAAGGTAATGACAAACCTTGAGCAATGTAGTGGTATGCCGAGATAATGAAGAACCTTAAGGATAGGACATGGCTCTTGGGTTCAGCAGTTCGAGTCTGCTTATGCCTACCAAATTTAGAAAGCCCCAATCTTAAGACTGGGGCTTTTTTTATACTTATAGTATAAGAGCTGTGGGAGAAATGGAGACTCTATAACAAATAAAACATTCATCCTTCTAATCGCTATCAAACTTTATCAAGCGCCATAATTTATCCCTGCTTTCTGTTTCAATAGTAACACTGAAAATATATTCGAGTAGAACAGCTAGATAAAGCTATTATCTGAGATGACGAAGTAAAAATAGCATACTACTGTTTAATATTATTCACTCATGAACTATTTGATCTTTGATATTTTAATGCGTCTCTTTTTTAAGCATTTGTATTCAAATGCTGTGGCAAATCCGAAAAAATCTTAACCACCCAATTAAGAAAAACATCCAGTCGACGCGATAGTCGTCTATCGCCAGGGTAAATCGCGCTTAAGGGCATAGGTTCTGGCAACGTGTCAGAGAGAACTTGCACCAATTGCCCAGAAGCAAGCAGCGGCTCAAAGCGGTAATGCGGTGCCTGAATCAGTCCAAAACCGCGAAGTGCAAGATCTGCAGCGGTATCTGAGTTATCTGTCATGACTCTAGCAGGGATTTTGCGCATTTCAATTTTTCCATCGCGCTGAAACTCCAGTGGCATGATGTCACCTGTGCGAGAGGAGACAAAACCCACCATGAAATGCTCTGCAAGCTCATCGATACTCTCAGGTGTACCATATTGTTTTAGATAATCTGGACTGGCGCAGGTAATTTCGGGCAAAAAACCCAAACGGCGCATACGCATACTACTGTCATCTAGGGTTCCAGCTCGTAACACGCAATCCACTCCTTCTCGCACTAGATCAACAAAGCGATCGCTCTGGCCAAATTGAATGGTGATGTCAGGATAAGTAAGCAGAAATTCTGGTAAGCGAGGCGTGATGAATGTACGGGTTAATAATCCAGATGCGTGGATCCTTAAGTGCCCGCGAGGCGTTGTCGTTTTAAACGAGCTATAGGCATCCTCTACTTCATCTAGAATGATTCTGGCATGGCGATAAAACTCTTCTCCTTCTGGCGTTACCATGACATGTCGGGTCGTGCGCGTTAGCAATCTCGCACCAACCTCGTGCTCTAATGTCTTGACAGCTTCTGTTGCGGTTGAACGCGCGATATTTAGTTCAGTTGCCGCACGTACAAAACTTCCCCCTTCTACAATCCGAGTAAAGAGTTCTATTTGATGCAATCGATCCATACCTGTTACTCGCTTATTCAGTTATTAGCTATTGTTCGTATATATCGAATTATGATATCTATTTTAGCTACATTATTTATTATAACTGAACTGTTATCATCTGCCATAACAAATAGGAGACATGCTATGAACCATTCACAACACCAGCAAAAGCAAGTTGCAATCGTTACCGGTGCATCTCGGGGGATTGGCGCTAAGATCGCGTTAACACTCGCCGCTGACGGTATCGCGGTGCTTGTTAACTACGCTAACAGCTCCGAGAGAGCTGAGTCTGTCGTAAAAGAAATAAAACAGCAGGGTGGACACGCTATTTCTTTTAAAGCAGATCTGTCTAACCCTGATAGCGCAAAGGCGCTTTTTGATGAAGCTGAAAACACCTTGGGTAAAGTGACCATTCTGGTTAATAACGCTGGGATTATGGCGCTATCGCCCGTGGAAGAAACAACCGATGCTTCCTTCGAACATCAAATATCCGTTAATCTTTTAGGACCTTTCCGTCTGATGCGGGAAGCGGCAGTACGTATGGCTGATAACGGAAGAATCATCAATTTTTCCTCCAGTGTCGTTGGACTTTATCAACCTACTTATGGCGCATATGCCGCGACCAAAGCCGCTCTGGAAGCGATGACAAAAATTGCTGCCAAAGAGCTAGGCAGCCGCGGCATCACTGTCAATGCCATTGCACCAGGACCCGTTGCAACTGAACTTTTTTTTTCAGGTAAAAGTGAAGCGTTAGTCGAACAAATAAAGAATATGAATCCGTTGAAACGTTTAGGAGAACCTGAGGATATTGCCGGCGTTGTTCACCTCCTTAGTAAAGCAGAAGCAGCTTGGATTAACGGCCAAGTTGTCCGTGCAAATGGAGGCATTATCTAATAGCTTTCTATCACCGTGCTAAATATATAGAGTACTGCCCTGAAAAGCGCTCATTGCGTAGTCAGTATGATAATTTCTACATAAGTGAAATCAGACGCATCTAGCAGGACAGCAAATGTCGTTATGGTGTGCGTAAAGTATGGCAACAGATGCAAGCGGATGGCATTCATGTGGCGCGCTGCACCGTAGCGCGGTTAATGAGACAGTATGAGCTGCAAGGTGTTTGGCACGGTAAAGGAAAAATCACGACTAAATCTCACGATGACCAGCTGCGAGCGAATGACTTAATCAATCGTGACTTTACTGCCCATCATCCTAATCAGCTGTGGGTTGCGAACTTCCCTTATATCAAGACATTGAACGGCTGGGTGTATACCGCTTTTATTATTGATGTGTTTGCTCGCGCTATCGTCGGCTGGAAAGTATCTAATCCTATGAACACGGATATGGTGATGGCGGCGTTAAATCAAGCGATAGCAGAGAGAAACAATCCTAAGGATGTGATTCATCATAGTGATCGAGGGGTACAGTATTTATCCATTCGCTACACTACTAGTATGACGGACTCTGGCGTTATTTCCTCGGTCGGCACAACAGGCGATTCATACGACAATGCATTGGCTGAAACGGTCAATTGGCTTTATAAGGCTGAAGTGATTCATTATTTGAAGCCGAACTGGAATGGCGTTAATGATGTGGAACTGGCAACCCTTGAATGGGTGGCACTTCGAGCACAGCTCTCGTCTTGCAAAGCTAAATCGATAATTAATCGATTTTTAACGCTTCTCAGGTTCAATAAGACTCGTCTACATAGCACGATTGGTTATGTATCACCTTTTGAGTTTGAAAAGCGATATTATGATGGTTTAACCCTGTCAGGCATCGCTGCCTGACTCAAGTAAATCTACCTCCGATATAGTCGGGGCGGTTCAGTTGTATTTATTACAGCTTATTCCAATACTTTATCTCTGTCATAGTAAACTTGAACAATATAATTTTTGTGATAAAGCCAACTCATAACTTGTACTACGTCCCAAAGCCTCTGATTTCTGCATCATGCCCTTCTCTACTAAATCATTAATACCTTGCAGTGCCGTATCTATAGAGCACTGTGAATTATTGTATTAACGTATGAGTGTTGTTCAGGAGCTATGGCGCTGACTGTATTGCAATATATCCAAATTTGGACGTTTTATAGTATTTCTCATACGATGGAGTTATATAAATATCTACAAATATTTTATAATAGCAATCATAATATCCATAAAAACAACAAGTAACCTTTGATATGTATACCAAAATAAATGTACACAGCCACGACAAACTAGAAGAATCTATGAGTGATACCCCTGCAAATGCGCTCATAAGATTGATCTACGTTAGTGGTGTCAATACCACCGATAGCTCGGTGTTTGCACATATACAGCGTCACTCGGAGTCTTTTAATAAAGATAACAAGATCGTAGGGTTTTTGTGCAATAACAATGACAGCTTTTTGCAATGTCTAGAAGGCACAAAGGAGGTTGTTTCCTCCCTGATGCAAAGAATTTTTAAAGACGCAAACCATAAGGATGTGGATGTCGTTTTTTCTAAAAAGATCAGCAGTTATAGCTTTACAGATTGGCGTATGCACAGTATTAATCTAAATGATAGTAACTGGGAAAAATTCTCCAATCATACTCAACTAAGTGAGATATCTCCATTCAAACCGCATCATTGGCCAAATTGGTTCGTCGATCATTTTATCGAGTCCGTAAAAACCATTGATTACTCCAACCTGAATAAAGACCTGATTACCTTTGATAAGCTAGGGTATTCCGATGTCCAAAAGACGTTGGTCAGTAATAATGTTTTGTTCTATATCTTTTTGAGTGTGCTGATCAGCTCTGCTGTAGCGATCTTGCTGTTTAGATATAATGTTATTGCTTGATGCCATCTGAGTAAATCGTCCAACAATAGTGGTTGTTGATACTCGTTGGTTCGAATCCGATTACGTCTACCAGATTCGAAAAGCCCCAATCCTAAGATTGGGGCTTTTTTATGCTTATGACTTAAGAACGGTAGCGAAAAACCATCTTGATAGGCGGTTTTTTGCTATGAATATCATTAAAAAATCATATGAGCACATAACGCAATAATCGGTAGTGAAATAACGGTTCTTAATAGGAAAATGACTAACAACTGGAAAAAGCTCACAGGGATTTTTGTCCCTAAGATCAATCCGCCGACTTCCGACATATAGATCAATTGAGAGACTGATAAGCAAGCAATGACAAATCGTGTTAACTCTGACTCTATCGAAGAGCCAATAATAGCCGGTAAAAACATATCGGCAAAACCCACCATGATCGTTTTTGACATTTCTGCGGCAAACGGTATATTCAATAGCTCTAACAATGGAATAAACGGCATACCTAAATAGTCAAACACGGGCGTTTTTTCTGCAACAATCAAACCTAAAGTCCCGATTGCCATGACGATAGGTAGTATCCCTATCCACATGTCCAAAATATTTTTTAACCCATCGTTCAAGAACGTAAAAAAACTGGGGCTCTTTTCTGCTTTTTGAACGGCTTTGTGTAAGCCATAGTTGAATAGCGTTTTTCCTTCGGGAATAGCTTCACAATCCACCTCATCGTTCTTTGTGATATACGTATCTTCAATTTTAGACAACGGGAATAACTTTGGTACGATGAGCGCACAAACGATGCCACACAACGCAACCACGCCAATCATGTTGATAAAGTAACTTTCTAGCTTGACTTGGGAAATCACAACCAAACAGAATGTGACCGAAACTGCTGAAAAGCTAGTCGCAATCACCGCTGCTTCTCTTTTGGTATAAAATCCACTTTGCAATTGCTTATCAGTCAACAATACGCCAATAGTGCCGTCACCCAACCATGATGCCAAGCAATCGACAGAGGATCTGCCCGGTAAACCAAACAACGGTCTCATGACTTTAGTGCATAAAACGCCAACAAATTCTAATAAGCCAAAATCAAGCAACAACGGCAGTAATAATCCTGCTAAAAAGAACACAATAAAAAGTATAGGCATGAGCTCATATAATAATAGACCACCAATACTGTCTGAATATATTGTCTCAAATCCAAATTGAAAATAGGTAACGACGGCAAAAAACGCACCAAGTATTCTAAGCATTAGCCAAGATGTTTTGACGTTCAGTAAGTTATTCAAAAACTCACTGTTTACAATCAATGAAGGTTTCATGATTTTGGTATATAAGCTACCAACCACCGTAATCATAATTGAGGTGACAACAAGCAAGGGTAAAAAGTCGCTCATATAACCCTGTATATAATCCTTTAACACAGCGATAGGAATGGTAAACCCGTCTGAGTAGCTGACAAACTTACCATCTACATATGGAATAGGAAATACGAAGACTATCAGACCTATCATAGAGGGTATAAAGAATTTCAAAAATTGTCTGATATTGATACTGGTATTAGCACTGCTAGCATCTTGATTTGCAGCACTGGCTTTAATAATGTCCATATTATTTTTACCTTTCGTCCCTTTTTAACTAACCTAAAAAATTTATGTAATATTTTTTAGGTTAGATCTTCTTTAACCCTTTTTAAATATTTTATATTAGTAATTATTTAAAAGAGAGTGTGTGACCTCTTCTAAAATTTTAAATATTCTGGTTGAGTCATCTTTTGAATTGTTGTATAGAGGATTAATTTCTGCCATTTCCCAACAGCATACTTTTTCATTTTTAATTAATTCTATATTGAGCTGCATGGCTTGCTCATAGGACAGACCATTCATTGCAGGCGTGCCTGTTCCTGGGACGTATAAAGGATCAACACTATCAACATCAAATGACACATAAATATGATCACAGTATTCTAGTTTTTTAAAGATTTCTGCTACTGTGGCGCTGATGCCTTTTTTTGTTATTTCAGCCACGCTATATAAAGGAATTTTATGTCTTTTGATTAACTCCATTTCCTCTTCTTGGTAATCTCTAACCGCACAAAACACCACGTTTTCTGGCTTAATTGATGGCTCATCAGATGCCATAAATTTTAGTCGCTCCCAATATTCTTTTTCTGCGTCAGAGAGTTCGTTACGCTGACATTCTAAGTTGTCAATTGCACAGGCCATTGCCAAAGGCATGCCATGCATATTCCCTGACCCACTGGTATAGGGTGAATGAAAATCAGCATGGGCGTCTATATACACCACACCGATCTCAGCATCAGGGTGCGCCATTTTTAGGCCATGCATGGTTCCTGCGCAGCTAGAATGATCACCTGCGATAACGATAGGAAATTGATTCTCCTTTCTTATCTCTTTTATTTTGTGTGCCAATTTAGAGATAACAGGCTCAATCACATCAGCGTATTTTGCATGTTTAAATGGCGATTCTTCTTCATGTATATATTCATTTTTGATACTGTCAAGTTGCAGTTTTTCATAATATTCTGCATTGAGCTCTTTTGATGATGCTCTCAATGCATCAATGCCTAGAGATGCCCCTTTCTTGTATCCTGCAACATCCGAATAAACTTCTACTATTCGCACATTTTTCATTAGATCATTCATTATTTCGTCTCCATTAAATAAAACAATTTTTTATCATTTGAATTTATTTTTTTCTCACTACTTAGCTATAGTCAGTCCTAAATAAGAAAGATATATCCCGTATCACACGCTACTGAAACAAATTTTTCTGGCTTGCTGTGCCTTCGCAGACAGAGGCGGCGCAAAATTTATTTCAGCAGCGCCTATTTACCTTATAGTGGATCAAATATATAGCCCCCACTTACGCCATAGACTCAGCTTCATGCGTCACCGTACTATGATCTTTGCTATGAGCTTTCACCACCGAATAGAGATTTTTAGGATCTTGTTGATGAGGGATCAAATCAAGCAGCTCATAGGCGTCCTGTTTTTTGATCAAATCACGCAAAAATACTAGAGCCGTAAAGTCTTCTGAAGCAAAACCAACACCATCAAATACCACTAAGTTATTGTCGTTGGTGCGTATGTCTTTCTCACCATTTACGATGCGGTGAAACTCTGTTACAGGGAAATCTTGAGAGAGCTGTTGAATGTCACCTTCAATGCGGGTTTGTGGTTCAAACTCTACAATGACATGATCCGCTCTTAGCAAGATGTTGGCATCCAGCTCGGTTTTACCAGGGCAATCGCCACCGATGGCATTGATATAGACGCCTTTTTTGACCATATCATCACGGAGGATGGTAGCGTTTTTCTTATCTGCGGTACAGGTGGTGATGATATCTGCGCCGTCAACGGCTTCTTCTACGGTTTTGCAAATAGTAATATCTAGGCCTGAATCGGCAAGGTTATGCGCTACTTTTTCAGACGCAGCTGGGTCGACATCATATAAACGCACTTTTGATATCCCAACCACTGCCTTCATACCCATCGCCTGAAACTCTCCTTGAGCACCATTACCAATGAGCGCCAAAGTTTCAGCATTTTTAGGTGCACAGTGTTTCGCAACCAGCGCCGAGGTCGCAGCCGTGCGGAGTGCCGTTAAAATACACATTTCTGTCAGTAAAATCGGATAGCCGGTATCGACATCAGACAACACGCCAAAAGCCGCTACCGTCTGTAAATCACGCTTGGTATTGATGGGATGGCCATTGACATACTTACACGCAAACATGTCACCATCGCTGACAGGCATCAACTCTATGACACCGTCTTTGGAATGAGAAGCAAAACGACTGGATTTTTCAAACTGATCCCAACGAGAGAAAATCTTGCTCTAAAGCATCTACCAGTTCTTTTATGGTCTGTTCTATACCATAATTACTGATGATTTCAGCCATCGCCTGTACGCTAACAAATGGCACACCCTGCTTTTGTGACACGATAAATTTAGACATTAATTTTGCTCCATTCCATGAATATTGTTTGTTGAACCGACAATCAATATCCTACCAACTATAATTGTCAGTTAAAATGTCAATAAGTTATTAAATATTGATGTATTTTTGACATATTGATAAGTACTACTTAGCATAATGTCAAAATTCAATGAAGGAAGCATTTTTATGGCGTACTACACCTATGACTCTTTAGATAGCGAACTGATATCTGAACTACGACAAGATGGCCGCGCAACCATCTCAATCCTTGCCAAAAAACTCAAAGTTTCGCGTGCCACTGTCCAAAACAGATTGGATAGATTGATCCACAACGGCGCTATTTTAGGATTTACGATTCGAGTGCATGAGGCCCTAGATAAAGAAACCGTCAAAGCGATGATGATGATTGAAGTAACAGGCAAATCTACGTCACAAGTGATTAGGAAGCTGCGAGGTATCCCGCAACTCATTAAGCTGCATACGACCAATGGAGCGTGGGACTTGGTGGCAGAGATACACACCACAAGTTTGAGAGAATTTGATGAAGTGCTGCGTCAAGTGAGAGAGATTGATGGCATTCTGAACAGCGAAACGAGTGTTTTGCTGTCGAGCTTGTAATATAACGATACCCAGAAAAATAGGTTTAGCACAGTCTAAGGATGCAACTCCCTAATGAGTAATTAAATCTTAGGCTGTGGTCTACTGGTGTCAATGCTTCAACTCACTCTTAAATTTAAAAAAACTCTCTGTTCAATCTTTATTTCGATTAACTTCCAATTAAATAGCGGACTTGTGAGGTAATTGTAAGCTCAATGATCATATGTACACAGAATATGTTACATTGTATTAAGAATATTAAAGAATTATTTCAGATTGTAAATATTACGTTAAAGAAAAGAGTCAGTTATTCTCAGGTAAGTACGTAATACCAGCGGGTTCCAGATTGCCAAAAGATGTGATTTCAGCTTTATAGCACGGTGAGGATCAGTATTTATATGAGTATTGAGCTTCACATGATCGAAACACTAACAAATCTAACCCTTGGAGCTTTACCATGCAATTTAAAAAATCCTTAATGACCGCTACTCTACTTGCTGTTGGTGGTTTTGCCGCTATGTCTAGTGCGAATGCTGCTGGAACAGCTGAAGACTCATTCGATGTCAAACTTAAGATTGACTCGGTTTGTACCGTGGTAGCTAGTGGCGCTGTCATTGACTTCGCTTCACAAGACGCAGGTGTCCTCGAAGATACTGTAGGTATAGTAACGTCTTCTTCAACAATCAATGTGAACTGCTCTCTAAATGCGCCCTATGTCGTTAGCTTAGCATCATTGAACGTACCTGGCACTACAGGTACAGGTACTATGAATGGACCAGGAGATGATGTTATTACATATCAATTATACTCTGATGCATTAGGGGCAAACGTTTGGGGTAATGACGGCGTACTTTCTGGTGCCATTGGCAATAGTGTCTCTGGAACAGGAGAAGGCTTATCTACAGCAGCTACGACGCATCAAGTATATGCTAAATTAACTAGCACCACAGATATTCAGTTAGGTGATTATAGTGATACTGTGACCGCTTCTGTAATCTATTAATACCTATGTTAAGGCTCTGGTTACGCCGTGTTGCGAGACCTGCTGTTTTCTCTAGCTTATTGTTATTTGGTAGCGGAGCAATGGCGAGTGGCCTACAGGTCTCTCCCATCTCCTTAAGCTTACAAGCTAGAGAAAATGCCAGTGGCCTGACCCTTAGTAATGCTGCTGACGATGTGATAAACGCGCAAGTGCGTGTTTATCAGTGGTCGCAGGACGAAACAGGCGATCAGCTCACTCCCTCACGAGGATTATTGGCCAGTCCGCCAATGATTAAGCTTAATTCTGGCGAAAAACAACTTATCCGAATTATCCGTGCTAAGGCACCGCCAAAAGGCGCTGGAGCGGTGGAAGACAGTTATCGAATTTTGGTTAATGAGCTACCTGTTAAGTCTCTTGAACAGAAGAAGGGATTACAATTTTCGCTCAGCTACTCTTTACCGGTATTCGTGCAGCCTGTTGGTGTTGTTAAGACCAGCCCACAGTTGCAATGGCGCTATAGCTTGCAACCCGATGATAAGCAGATCAAATTGCGCGTCAGTAATAGCGGTAATGGTCATGCTCAATTAGCTAGAATGAGTATGATAGATTCTGCTGGTAATAGTATTGATCTAAATCAAGGTTTACTTGGCTATGTTTTACCAGGCGCCACCATGAACTGGACACTGAAAGTACCCTCTTCTACCCTGATAACAGGTGGTAAATTCAAGGTAATGATCAATGGCGCTCAGACAATGCAGGACGCCATACTGGACAATAGTATTCGCTAAAGCAGTTTTGCTGCAGAGTGTGGCAGTATCTGTCAGCCACGCTGTCGAACCCAACGAGTTTGCCCCTTCTGCTAGTGCTGCTAAAGATATTACCTCTCAAGACATTACCTCTACAATCATTGATGATAGTAGACTTGCCCAGCTCGATCTAGACAGTTACAGCAGTGATAATGAAGCTGGTCTCGATCTGTATCTGGACGTCACGCTTAACCAAACCAGCTCTGGTTTGGTGCATTTCGTTTACCGCGAAGACCAACTTTGGACCAGTCTTGATGTGTTGCAACAGCTCGGCTTTATATTGCCGCCCAACATCATGGAACCAATAGCGCTAAATAGCCTACCAGATATAAAAGTTAATTATAACGCCCGCCAGCAAACGCTGAGTATTATTGCACCTCTGAGCCTGCTCAATCTAGATACCACCGTACGTAACACACGCAGTAACCAGCGTCCGCAACCCACTGCCTCGCCAGGCATGTTATTGAATTATAATATCTATGGTAGCCAAACCCAAAATAACGCTAAAAACCTAAGCGTTTTTACAGAGCTGCGTGCGTTTAGTACTCTTGGTGTACTAAGTTCTACGGCATTGACCACAGCCACTCACTCTGCTGGCAATAATGATAATGACAAAGATTGGGATAGACGCACCGTGCGTTTGGATACCAGTTGGAGTAAATCATTCCCTGACAAGCTGCTTACGGTTCGTGCTGGTGACATCCTCACGGGCGCATTGTCATGGACACGCTCTACACGCTTAGGCGGTCTACAATTTGGGACTAATTTTGACTTACAGCCTTATATGGCAACCACTCCATTGCCTTCATTTTTTGGTTCCGCAACCTTGCCCTCAGCAGTAGAACTGTATGTGAATGGCCTTAAGCAATATAGCGGTGACGTACCAACCGGACCATTTGAGCTACAGACGGCTCCTAGTTTCAGTGGTGCAGGCAATGCCCAGTTGGTAGTTACCGATGCATTAGGGCAGAGTACTACGCTTGAGTTCTCTTTATATGATGCCCATCGTTTGCTACAGTCGGGGCTTTCCGATTGGTCAGTAGAGTTAGGGGCTGTGCGCCAAAACTATGGTAATAAGTCTTTTGATTACGGTAATAATATTGCTGGCAGTGGAACCTGGCGTTATGGGGTGAGTAACCGCTTCACCGCAGAAACCCATGCTGAAGTAACCAAAGGTTTGAGTAATGCCGGAATTGGCGGTACTTGGTTATTAGGTCGTGCAGGTGGCATCTTGTTTGCCTCGTTAGCGGGCAGTGAGAGTCAAGGGCAAAATGGCGCCCAATACAGCACAAGCTACTCATGGAATAACAGTCGCTTTAATATTGGAGCCAGTGCCACAGGCACTAAAGGGACTTACCGTGACGTAGGTAGTCAGTACGGATCTGCCCCCGCTCGCCGCAGTGAGCAGATATCTACAGGTTATAGTACTCAATCCTTAGGTAGTTTTGGTATGAGCTATAACCAAGTGTCACTTGCTGATCAGGAAACCACAAAGTTCGCCAGTGCCTATTGGAGTAAGTCCTTTGGTCAACGTCTAAGCTTGAGCGCTAATTTTAATCAAGACATCAATGACTCTACTAATAGCAGTGCCTCTATTGGCGCTACATTCTCTTTAGATCATAATGTTTCGATGAATAGCAGTATTCAGCACACAGACGAGCGTGATGTATTTGTGGCTGATATTTCACAATCAGCACCGAACTCCGGTGGTATCAACTGGCGCGCGCAAGCACGGCACGTTATAGACAATAACTTGGATGGTAATGCTAGTAGGAGTGACAGTAACGATGGATTAGCAGAACTAAGTTATCTTGGTCGCTATGGCCGAGTACAAGCGGGTGTCAGCGTCAACGATGACAGCTATTCTACTTATGCCAGTGGCACAGGATCACTAGTCATGATGGGCGGAGGGTTATTTCCAACCCGCCAAATCAACAGTAGTTTTGCCGTAGTTTCTACTGATGGTATCGCCAATGTGCCCGTACTACTACAAAACAGTCCAATCGGTACTACCAATAGCCGTGGCTTGTTGCTGGTGTCGCCGCTGAATGCTTATCAAAGCAATAAAATTGGTATTGATCCTATGGATTTGCCCGCTGACTTGCGGATTGACAAGGTGAACATCGAAGCCACGCCAACTGACCGCGCGGGTACTCTAGTCACCTTTGGTATTACACCGGTGCGCTCTGCTTCCGTTCTTCTTATAGACAGTAGTCGTCAACCGCTGCCATTAGGCAGTCAAGTACGACTGCTTACCAACACGACCGTACCATCGACCATCATCGGTTTTGATGGTGAAGTATATCTGGATACGCTGGATGAGCATAATGTGTTAGAGGTAATTAATCCCTCTGGTGACATCTGCACGGTCAGCTTTGACTATCAAAAGCAGGGTGATGAGATTCCATTACTCGGTCCTCTCATCTGCCAGAAGGTACAAAAATAATGCAACGTTTGCAGTGGCACCATCTTCTTTCCGTCTCTTTGGTTAGTTTTAGCTTGTTTCAATCTGGAACTATACACGCAGATATTGGAGCTGGGCCTATTACCTGTACTCAAGGTAGTGTAAATACTATCGGTGAATTCGCATTTGGTGTGGTAGATCCCTTATCTAGCCAAACATCGACATCAGCGACACTAAATTATGAATGTAACGGTAACGGTAACAGTGCATCAGCCAGAGTTTGCTTCACTTTTGGCCCTTTGGCATCAACGAATACGTATCGTGACATACCGGGACCAAGCAACTCCGTTATGACTTTCAATTTATTTTCAGACCCAAGTCTAAGCAATACCATAACTTCTGCCAACCCACTTCAAGCTACCTTTAATACTGAAACCAGTACTAAAATATCTCGTAGTATGACTGTGTATGCCCAGACTTTGGCTAAGCAGACCACTCTTTTCCCAGGACCATATTTGCTTCAACAACAAGTTTTTATGACAGTCAATTCAGTGGAAGGGAGCATGGCTCCAGCCAGTTGTACTGCACCTGTTGAAGCAGATACCTCCTCAACATACAAAATCCCTTATACAAGTCGTGCCTCTGTGAACGCGTACTGCTCCGTTACTACAACAGGGAGCTTTGAGCTTGGCAGTGTTGCAGCCTCTACTAATGCGACATCAGGCTCATCGGTTAATCTCATCAACGTAACCTGCACAAACGATACCCCTTACAACATTGGCTTATCTCCCTCTAATGGCGATAAAAATGGTGCAGGTGTTATGAGAGGAACGGATGGTGAACCCAGATTGCCTTATCAACTGCAATCTGACGCTAACGGAACAGTATGGGGCAACACCGCTACTGCAAATGCTGTGGGAAATGGCGTGGCTGGCAAAGGTAACGGAGCCGTTCAAGCAAACACTGTTTATGTCACCGTACCGAGCACTGATGTCAAACCTGACCATTACGCTGACATAGTTAATATCAGCGTAAATTATTAGGGCGTGTGTAGATAATCACTTATGATGAAGTAGAGCCTAAAAGTGACGTTAGCAACCAAGGTAAGTAGTGATATAATGCCCTGATAATCGATATTTTATGAAAGGTTTACCTTATGGCTCGTACCGCTAGCGCATTACACATTTTAGTAAAAAACAAAGAACAGGCTGACGACATTATTGTCAAGCTTAAAAAAGGCGCGGCATTTGATGTGCTCGCCAAACGCCATTCCACCTGCCCTTCCGGTAAAAAAGGTGGTCATTTAGGTGAGTTCGAAAAAGGTGACATGGTACCGGCATTTGATAAAATTTGCTTCAACGGTGAACTCTTCACCCCTCATTTGGTAAAAACCAAATTTGGCTGGCATGTAGTCAAAGTGCTTTACAGAACGTAAGCGCTAGAGTCGGAGCTTTAATTGTAAGCTGACTGAAATATGCCTTAAACATTATCATGACTCATCAATGATCTGATGTCCTAACTACAGACTATGACGACTGTGTTTCTTATATTTAAGGAATGCACCTCATCGCTTTATTTTCTCACTTGTCACTATACTTTTGTCACTATACTTTCATTTTTATTCTATAGAATGCGTTGATTCTTCTGAATTATTGGCTGTATGACGTGTATCAATGAAGATTTCCAAGGCATAAAGATTACGTTTGGCTGACTGAATAGTTGCTCTAGGGCAGTCAATTTTACTATCTTTTGGACAGAAATCTCGTAACAACAGAGAGTAAATATAATGAGCAGTTATTTATGTTTGACAGATTATGAAAAGAATTTGATTGATAATGCTTTGCTTATTCTAATGAAAAAAAACATTCAATATAGCAACCAGTCAACAGAAGACTTAATAAAACAACACTATCAAAATTTTAACCTGACACTTTTTGAGTTATGCGCAAAAATCAAATCCCCTGATTTTGACAAGCACATCAGCTTGTCCTCAAAAGAAATCAAAAATATTAAAAGAGGTTTGACCTCGCTATATCACCTTTTATCTCAAAAAACCTTAAAGAAAAAAGAAGAGCATCAAAAAGATCACTATAAAAACTATAAACTACAGATTATAGAACTAGAGAAAAAAATTGATATCACTGAGACAGATAAAAGGTGAAAGGATCGTTATTCATCGCTACATATTCGACTTTGCCACGGCTAAGCCTGAATAAAACTTTGCAGCCATCACCCTATTTTATTAGGGAAATTCTTGGGTCTTACCCGGCTCGCCACATCCTGTTTAAATAAGCATGCGGATTTGGGCACACGCTTTTAGCAAGCTCTAGTGCTCCTGCATCAGAAGATACTTCCTCAAGCTGTTACTGTCTACTAATGCGCCACCCTCTAAATTTTGAAAAGAAACCCTTAAGCCTATCAGAAAAACTCAAAGCGTCTGATTCTGTCACCTCTTCAACATGATGACGGGCCGCCAATATCGGCTGCTGTACCAATCTTTCGTGGTGGTGAAAGGCGCGATCGAGGCTGATACTCATCATCGTAAAGTTGGTCGGCCGCGGTAAACAACGATATACCTGACCTTTATTGATTAAGTCAATCACCATGTGAGCATCTTTGAACTCAGTCAACATAATCACCATCAGATCAGGCTGGATATTTTTTAATGCATAAACAATGGGTGTAATGTTTTCATCATTAAGCATCGAATCCGTAATGGTGACGCCAAAGCGCTTTTTCTGTAATAACTTGGCCGCCTGCTCAAGATTACTGGCCCAACTCACCGTATAAGTACTCTTGAAAGTAACTCTTCATTTGCTGATAGACGCTTTCGTCATCATCTAACACCAATATGTTCCGTTTACCGCTAATGCTACTAGCCACATGATTTTGGGTATCGTTGGTTTGACTGGTATCTTGAGCAATATTCTTGCGTTTGCTGAGCAATCTCTGTGGCTTTATTGACGACTTTTTTAAGCTCATCATTTTGCCATGGCTTTCGTGATATAACGATAAATCTCGCCTTCATTCACCGAGTCAATCACCGCATTCAGATCCGCATAGCCAGTCAATAAGATGCGAATGGTATTTGGTGAGGCTTCTTTGATCTCACGCAATACTTCCGTGCCTTGCTTATCTGGCATGCGTTGGTCGCTGATGACCACTTGTACATCATGCTCGCTGACATATTTCATCAGCTCAGCGGCATCAGTCGTGATAAATACGTCATGTGACTGACGAAAATGCATTTTTAAGCTGCGTAAAATGCGTGGCTCATCATCGATAAAAGCGATTTTTGGTTTTTGCATGACGCTCTCTTTAAATAAGTGAGTTGGAAGTCTCTCAACTTTCAAACAAGGCTTGCGAGGGTTTGTTTTCATGAGCGATAGACTGTATCGGCAAGCTGATGGTAAACGTCGTGCCCTCGCCGACGATTGAGCTAGCCTCAATGCGTCCACATGTTGCTCGATAATTTGTGCCGTAATGGCCAATCCCTAACCCTGTGCCATCTCCTGCTTTTTTGGTGGTAAAAAACGGCTCAAAGATACGAGTCAAAGTACTTTCTTCGATACCTACACCATTGTCTATGACACGCACCACAACGTGTTGCTGCGCCTCATCAACAGACGAGATGATATGCAATTCGCCTTTACGATCAGGTCGGCATGGCTTGGGCGGCATTATTAAATAGATTTAATAGTACTTGGTTGATTTGCGAGGGATTGCATTGAATCAGCGGCAGCTCGGCTAGATTGGTCGTGACGTCTAAAGTTTTTAAGTTATTGCGCGCCATGATCAAGCGAGGTATTGATACAGTCATTGATATCGACATCTTTTACCTTAGATTCATCAATTCGAGAGAAATCGCGCAAGCTGACCACCAGCTCGGCAATCTGATCGACGCCATATAAGTCCATCTTTGATCAGATCTGCCAAATCTTCACTGACCTCATCTTCTTTGATTTCTTCACAGCATTGTAAGGTTTGCTCAATCAGCTGCTCGACTTGTTCTTGGTCAGCATCGTTGGCGCTTTTAGAGCCTGCAATAATTGATCGGTATGGCTGTAGCAACTCATCAAAACGCATGAGATTATCACCGACCAACTCCATGTTACTACGCACATAGCCCAGCGGCGTGTTGACCTCATGTGCCACGCCTGCCACCATTTGGCCGAGCGTTGCCATTTTTTCAGAGCGCACCAGATGTACTTGCGAGGCTTTTAACTCATCCATGGCTTGCTGTAAGTCTTGGGTACGGGCGGCGACTTGTTTTTCTAGATGAACGTTGATTTCGGCAAGCGCGCCTTCGTTTTCGACGACACGATCAATCAGTTGATTGGTCTGCTCACTGATGATTTGAATTTCGCTCACGCTTGAGTTTGGCAGCTTATGTGCGAGCAGTTTTTGATATTGTTTTTGCTCAATTAAAGCGCCCATCTCAGCCACTGAAAGCGACATACGTTTTAATGGACGAGTAAAATACTTGCGAAACACCCATGCCGTTAATAATAAAATAGGAATAAAGCCCAGTAGCATGGCTTGAATCAGCTGATTTGATAGCGCATTTGCGACGCGCATCATGTCGCTGTTTGGTTTCACAATAACCATTTTCCAGTAAGTAAATGGCATGCGAAAAACGAAGGCAGTGGCAGGCTGCTGTAACACAAAATCATTGGGCACAGCGATGGTATCGACTAAATGACTGTCTACCAAATTAAACGTTTGATCGATATTTAAAAGCAGCAAGGCTGAGAGTAATTTGGACTCTTGCTCACTGATTTTACCCACGTTGGTGGTACTCAAAATACTACGGGCAGCCAACGTCATAACGACCTTCATCTTTGGCAACCGCCTCATCAATAAGCGTCTGATTGATACTATCTAGACTATCCGCAATGGGCGCAAACGTAGGGTTTGTCTCAGCCAATTGATGCGCCGTTACCATCTCGCCTTGAGGATTACTGTCTGTCACTTGAGTGACGATGGACTGATCCGGAAAGGTCAAAAACCGATTGTCCAAGTCCACTAAAAAGACATAGCCACCGATTTTTTCTTGCCACTTTTTCATGGCAGCATCGAGATTATCCAATAGCAAATTGAAACTCACCACACCATCAAAGGCCTGATTGCGACTGTTGTATAGCGCTTTGGCACACGTCATCATCGGCTGATTGCTTACTGGATCGACATACGCACGGCTCCAGACACAGTGATCATGACGCGCATACATCGCAGGAATGTACCACCAGTCTCGATAATAGGCATTTGGCGTTTGGCTCACCTGATTATAACGCTCTACAGGCTGCATGTTCCCAGACCCATCACGCGCCCACACAAACGACTTGCGCTCTCGGCCTTGAGCGTACATATTTGGGTCAAACCACACACCACCGCCAACAATTCTTTGGTCGGTTTGTTGCATGAGGTTGCCAAAGGTTTCTTTATAGAGCGCTTCTTGTTTTGGCAGTCCGCCTGCCATCGTACTGGTTGCTTTTGCCAGCCCGTCGACATGACTGATACTCGCCATGATGCTGTTAATCACTTCATTACCCGTTTCAACCACTGTCTCTGAAGTCATCTCCAGAATGCGCGGCTTACCTTGAGTCTCAACGACCCAATAAACCATCAGGATAATGAATGAAAAAGCCAATGCTAAAATAATCAGCATACGTGTGGAAATACTACCAAGCCGACCAGCAACATTCATAAACGCGCCTTATGTCAATATGTTGTCTGTTATCAACAAATCACTTAATGAATTAGAAGATGATTTGTACGCAACCCCTATTTATAATGGGCTCAAGGATACGGTCTGGCTGTGACAAAATGATGACAAAGCTGGTGTGGACTAATAAAGCAGGTATTATCAAGAAGGAGTTAGGATTATCATAATACTGTTTTTCAAACTCAAAGGGTGACACAGAAA
Organism: uncultured Psychrobacter sp.; assembly: GCA_963925435.1. Taxonomy (GTDB): domain Bacteria; phylum Pseudomonadota; class Gammaproteobacteria; order Pseudomonadales; family Moraxellaceae; genus Psychrobacter. The sequence continues at coordinate 25,194 of CAWURQ010000003.1, forward strand.
AACACCATAAGAACCGCCAGATAGCCCCTTGTTGTCTGGTTTTTTATTGCCTATCAAATCTTTTGCGACAACAGTTGTCGCGAATGTATTTTTATTTGTTGTGAAGTCAACAAAGTTCCGTTAGAGTAAATCCATGCTTCAAATATGGCAATACGCTAAATAAATGGAATTATGATGAGCAAACCTAATAACGCCTATACTGATAGTAGCTTCGCCTCCTCTGATCTCAAAACCATCTTGCACTCTAAACGTGCCAATATCTATTACCTCTCGCATTGCCGCGTACTACAAAAAGACGGGCGCGTTTTATACCTCACTGAGGATGACAAAGCCAACCTCTACTACAATATCCCTATCGCTAACACCACCTCAATACTTCTCGGTACAGGAACATCCATCACCCAAGCAGCGATGCGTTTACTGTCACAAGCTGGGGTCTTGGTGGGGTTTTGCGGTGGTGGTGGTTCTCCGCTATTTATGGGCGCAGAGCGTGAAGTCTATGTTGAATGGATGACGCCGCAGAGCGAATATCGACCCACTGAATATATTCAAGGCTGGATGAGCTGGTGGTGGGATGATGATAAGCGCTTAGCCGCCGCCAAACATTTACAACATGCCCGCCTCGCCTATCTAACAACCGTGTGGAATAAAGACAGCGATCTCAAACGCTGGGGCTTTGATAGTAATATCGAAGCGGTACAGACATTACTCAACGACAATATTCGTCAAATTGATAAGCAGATGGAGGTCATGCATTTGTTGCAGTTAGAAGCACGTTTGACCAAGCAGCTGTATAAACTTGCCGCAAAAAATACCGGTTACGATGGCTTCACCCGCGAGCATGACGGTATCGATAAAGCCAATGGTTTTCTCAATCATGGCAATTATCTGGCTTATGGTCTCGGTGCTACGACAGCTTGGACACTCGGTATTCCTCATGGATTTGCAGTCATGCACGGCAAAACCCGTCGCGGTGCATTGGTGTTTGATATTGCCGATATCATCAAAGATGCTTTAGTACTACCCCTCGCCTTTATCTGTGCTAGTGAAAACCTAAGTGAGCAGCAGTTTAGGCAAGAGTGTCTGAATATGTTTACCAAACATAAGGCTTTGGATTATCAGTTTGAGGTGGTAAAGCAGTTGGCCATAACGACAGACTGGGAGGTATAAATGATTGTCACTTTTGTTTCCCAGTGCGAGAAGAAATCACTTAAACGCACAAGGCGTATTTTAGATGCATTTGCCAATCGTATTGGCGACAACGTTTGGCAGACGGCTATCACTGAAGATGGCTTAAACACAGTCAAACAACTACTGCGCAAGTCGGCGACCAAATCAACCGCGGTGAGCTGTCATCGTAATAAGACCCGCCAGCTGACCGAACTGGTCTGGGTCGTAGGCAATAAGCGTCAATTTAATGAGGTGGGTGTGGTGCCTGTGAACCGCACCAAAAGAAATATTCTACATAGTGAATGGGAGAACGAATGGGTTTATGCCAGTAGCCTTCAAATTATCGCTACGATTGCCGCTCTACTTCACGACATCGGCAAATCTACCATTGGCTTTCAGAAAAAACTCCTAGTTGGCAGTAAACAAGGAGATTCTTATCGCCATGAGTGGATATCATTAAAAATGTTTGAGCTAATGATTACTGATTGCACCACTGATGAGGCATGGCTTAAGCGTTTGCTGCAATTAGATAAGTGGTTAGAAACTCACAATATAGAAAAATTGTTGTCCCATGCCAATCAAGACAGCGTCAATATACACACGATGCCGCCCTTAGCCCAGTGGGTCGCTTGGCTGATTGTCACACATCATCGATTGCCCCCTGTCAAAAAAACTTTTTACTCCTACAAAGATATTCAACGTTTACAACTACCTCAAAATGCCTTAGAAATTAAAAGAGAATTAAATCAATTCTATGCAAAAATTGAACCGTTTGATTACTGGATTAAGAATCCTAAATCATTAGATGAGATGACCAAAGCTCAATTGAAAGATTTTTGGCGATTTGAGCAGTTAGTCATTAATAGCCCAGCTTGGCAAAAAAACATCAGACGCTGGTCTAAAAAAGCGTTGAACGATCCTACTTTGATACAGATTGGTCAGCAAGCGTTTGAATCTAAAAAAGCCGTTAGCGACCCATTTTTATTACATTTATCGCGTTTATGCTTGATGGTAGGCGACCATAATTATTCTAGTCTCAAAGAAGAGGACTCTCGCTGTATCAAAGTAGATAGTCGCTTCAAAAACCTAGCCGCCAATACCGACCGAACTGCTAGTGTGCCGACCGTCAAGCAATCCCTCGAGGAGCATCTATTAGGTGTCGGCGCATTTACCGCCCATTTTTGCCGTGCCCTACCTATCATTTCTGGCGAAATGCCAACACTGCGTAATCATGATCCATTGGCCAAACCCACTGCAATAGAGCGTTTTAAATGGCAAAACCAAGCCTTCAAAATGAGTTATGGTTTGCAAGAAGCCACGCGCGAGCATGGATTCTTTGGAGTCAATATGGCATCGACAGGCGCAGGTAAAACGATTGGTAATGCTCGTATTATGTACGCCTTAGCCGATCCTAAAAAAGGTGCACGTTTTACCATTGCGTTAGGTCTGCGGATTCTGACCTTACAAACCGGATTAAGCTTTCGTAAAAACTTACAATTAGCAGGCGATCAATTAGCAATCTTGGTCGGTGGTAGCGCCAACAAAAAACTGTTTGAAATGGCATACGATAATAAAAACGATGAGTTCACCGATATTATTGGCGAGTATAAAAAAGACGATGAACCAGATAATGAATCTACAAGCTTTGGTAGTGAATCCAGTGAAGATTTATTAGATGAAATTGTCGATAGCGACATTGACTATCAAGACTACGAGGCGCTCAATCTTGATACCGTCATCGCTAGCCCTAAAGCGCGCGATTTAATTTTTGCACCTATCGTCACATGCACCGTCGACCATATGATCCAAGCCAGCGAATGCAAACGCGGCGGTAAGTACATCGCCCCCATGCTGCGCTTGCTGAGTAGTGATTTGATACTGGATGAACCCGATGATTTTGACCAAGCGGACTTGCCCGCGCTATCACGTTTGGTGCATCTCGCAGGACTCTTTGGCACACGTGTTCTTCTTTCATCAGCGACGTTGACCCCTGATTTGGTGACGGGATTATTTGAAGCGTATATAGAAGGGCGAAAACTGTTCAATCAAAGTCAAAACAAACCGACGCCAAAAGTAGTATGCGCATGGTTCGATGAACAGCCCAAAGCAATGATATCTAAACAATGTGGTGATGTGAAAGACTTTCAAAACAGTCATGAAAATTTTTGTGATAAGCGTGCCAGCTATTTGGCCAAACAACCTACTAGGCGTCAGGCGGAAATACTGCCCTTTTCCGCAAATTATACTAAAGATACTGCGGCACAGTTTTATGGCGCTTTGGCGCAAACGCTGATCGATGCTGCCATAAATTTGCACGATAAGCATCATGAAATACAACCTAGTTCTAATAAGCATACATCCAATCAAGATACAAAAATTAGTGTTGGGCTGATACGCGTCGCCAATATCAACAACATTACTCATATCGCCATGCAGTTATTTCAAGCAAGCAGCGTAACAGTGCCGAATGACACAATCATACATGTGGTGTGCTATCACGCCAAACAACTCTTACTATTACGTAATGCCTTAGAAACCAAACTGGATAGAATCTTAGATCGTACTGACCTTAAGAGCAGTATTTATAATCATCCTGAAATCAAGCAAGCCATTGCTGATAATCCTGCTAAAAATCATGTTTTTATGGTGCTTGCCACTCCTGTGGCAGAAGTTGGACGCGACCATGATTATGATTGGGCTATCGTAGAACCCTCCTCCATGCGCTCTATTATCCAGCTGGCTGGGCGCGTCTGGCGTCATCGCCCTGACAAAATTGCGACTACGCCCAATATCTTACTGTTGCAATATAATATTCGCTACTTCAAACATCCTAATGGCAAACGCCCCATTTTTACTCATCCTGGGTTTGAAACCACGTTATTTAAACCTCCAAGCTATGATCTAAATGAACTTATAACCCAAGAGCAATTGGCACAAGTCGATGCCAGACCTAGAATTTGTACGACAGTCAATAAAAACATTGCCACATTAAGTGACCTTGAGCATCAAGTCATGCGGCACTTGTTAAACAACCCTAAGCTCAACTACGTCAATGCGTATTGGGACAATAAAGCGACGGCCAATCGTACCCATACCCATTTACAGCAAATCAGCCCATTTCGAGCAGGGATGCCACAAGACGATTGGTTGTTAATTCCACGTATGGTCAATGATAATGAGGATAGTGACGAGCCAACGACAGGCTTTGATGCCTACTTTGCAGAAGATGTCTTTGAGAAAGGTTTAGCCAAATCTAGCACTCATAATAAAACCATTCAACCACTGATCTTTAATTTTACACATACGCAAATAAAACCTTGGCTAACCGCTTCATTGAGTAGCATATTACAAGACTTGCAAGTAGCGCAGCCTGATAAGAGCTTGCGCTCATTAGCCATCACCTACTCCTCTGTATCGCTTGATAGTATCAATGCCCGTAATAGTCGCGGCTGGGCATTTCATGAGTTTTTTGGGTTTGTGCGTGATTAACTTGTAGACATAAAAAAGCACGGCGTTCACCGTGCTTTTTCAATTTTACTAATCCACCTATGCGGTGGTGAAAAAAAGTTTTCCACTGTAATAGCATTTTCTAAGTCACCTATATGGTGAGCTTACATTATAGCAGCTTCATACCATCTTCTTAAAACTGACTTAGAAACCTATTTACTCTGCGTCTAGGTAACTGTATAGTGAAATTTAAGTTAATTTTTTAAGTATTCAAATGTAATAGCATGGAAAAATATATTTAATTATTAATAACTATCGAGGAGTAGGTTTGATGGATATACCCCCAGAACTGGCCAGCAGCGCTGTCAAAGCCTTTCTTGCCAGCCAATACGATAAAAAAACGGACACTGAGCAAAAGCAGCTCACCAAAGCAATCGAAAGTAGCGACCATGAAAAAGTCACAGAATTAAAAGAAACTCTAGCGGATGCCAAAGAAAAATATAGCATCGCTAGCTGGATTCCTGATGCTGCTACTCGTATGGCAAAGCAGTTAAATTTTGGTACGCATATCTCAAAGGGTGTGCATCCTGATGCCAAAGGCGATAACGTCAGTTTTGATACGGCGAACAATTTACCGCAAACTATCGTAGGTACTCATTCAATAGACAGCCCTTACATTGATGCCAATGGTAATGCCGCTGCTCTACCCCTCGCCGCCTTTTTCGATTTCGCAGTAAACGAGACAACCAAAATTCGTGACCTTATTTTGGCTGATAATCCTGACTTTATTGCCTCACTTACCAGCGACCAAACACTGGCTAACGCTTATCATCAAACCTTTAAAAGTGCCTTACAAAATATTATTACCGAGCCTGTAACCCATGAGCGTAATAAACAAATGCTTTGGGTCACTAACGCTTATGAAGGTGCAGATATTGAAACGCTTGATTATATCAATATCGTTCCACTCTACCCTTCTGTACTGACTCACGAAGTCTATCAGCGCATCAATCACCTCAAGTTTTCTGATGAAAACAAAGCCGCGCGCGATAACCGTTTTAAAAAAACCGCAGAACAACAGCCTTATGTGAGCTTAAATGACTTAGCCACGGTTCAGCTGGGCGGTACAAAACCACAAAACGTTAGCTTACTCATGAGTAAACAAGGTGGTCGTAATTATCTTCTTCCCTCCCTTCCGCCCATCATGAAACAAGAACGCTCCTTTAAACTCTCCAAATTTGCCAACAGTATTTTTGGCACTGGTATGGAATATAACGCTCGCGAAGCCATTCAAAGTATTTTTAAATCTATTAAAGATACTCGCAATATCGTTGATGTCAGAGAGGCGCGCAAACGTGCTATTGATGAAGTGTTATATCAGACATTTAACACAGCAGAAGACATGCGAACTAACTTACCTGCTGGCTGGTCAAAAGACTATGAACTGAACTGCTTTGAGAAGCTTTGGCTCGATCCCAAGCGAGCTGACCTTGAAGGTGAAGAAGATTTCAAATCTGAGCGTGAGCAAGATGACGAATGGCATAGCAAGATTGTCCACAGCTTTGCGCGTTGGCTCAATACCTTGATGCAGACTGAATTTAAAGCCATAGCCAGCGACTTTGCTGATGCAGAGCATTTGGAATGGGAGCGGGAGATCGAGGATATGAAAAAACGCTACGAGCGCGCAGGCAAAGGAGTATTTTTATGAGCCGCATAGATGATAATAACGATATCAGCGTAATCGGTTATTTGCTGTTTAAAAAAGTGGTCATTGAAGGCGCGAATACTATCTCAAGCCCACTTACCTATGGCTTTCCCGCTATTACTGGTTTTTTGGGTAGTTTTCATGCCATGTCACGAAAAATGGCAGAAGATGAGCGACTAGCGAATGTGTCGTTAGGCGGGGTACTACTTGCCTGTCACGATTGTCAACCGCACATGTATCGCCCTAATAATTATAATAATTACACTTTTAACCAAACACGCAATCCTATCAAGAAGGACGGTAAAACAGCCTCAATCATTGAAGAAGGTAAATGCCGCTTGGTGATGACTTTTGTGGTAGAGATATTAGGCTCAGATAACTTAAGCAATGAGCAGCAAGATTATGCTAAGCAAAAAACCAAACAATGGTTGCAACAACAGCGTATGGCTGGTGGTAGTGTACAGGGCTTAGCGAGATTTGAGCCAGTGCAGTTTTTTGACAACCATGATATTGGCGCAGTCATACCGCAGCTGTTGCCTGCATTTGTGTTAATGGATGCACAAGGCGAGTTTGCCCAAATCATTGATGAAGTAAAAGACGATAATCCAGACGCGACGCCGCTCGATGCCTTGATAGACGTTTGCGCGTTGCATCATACGCCTGAAACCCAAAAAAATGGTGAGACAAAATGGCCAACCACTTCACGTAAAACAGGTCATGGCTGGCTAGTACCAATGCCGATAGGTTATCAAGGTATCTCTGATTTATTTGATGCAGGCGTGATGCAAAATGTGCGTAATCCTGAATATCCCAGTCAATATGTCGAGGCCATCTATAGCCTTGGTAAATGGGTTTATCCGCAGCGCCTAAACAGTATCGGCGGTGATAACGATATTGCCAATGCGTTTTGGCGCTACCGTTATGATGCGTCTGACGCCTTATATTTAGTTACCCAGCAGCAAGATTTTTAACTCGATATTTATTGTCGCAACCGTATGTTTTTACGATAAAGCCACCCTAACTGTTCACTATCATGGAGAATCACATGTCAAAATCAGCCCTAAAAACCGCTTCTGTCCTAGCCTTTGAGCGTAACTTAGACGTATCAGATGCTTATCTATGGCAAACTGATAGTCAAGCGCAAGAGCAAACAACCGCACCGTCCCCTGTTGTGATCAAAGAAAAATCCGTACGCGGGACAATCAGCAACCGTCTAAAAAATGCCATCACCAACGACCCTGCCAAACTGGACGCCGAAACAGAAAAAGCCAATTTACAAAAAGTAGATTCAGCATCATTAGATGAAAACCACGATACACTAATCGCACGCTTTAGCATCAAAGTGCTACCCTTTACTGGCAAGCCTAATGTCTGTAACGACCAATCCTATCAACAAGCTTTAGAGCAAGTCGTGAATGACTATATTGACAATCAAGGTCTGGATGAACTGGCAAGACGATATGCAATCAATGTCCTGAATGCTCGCTGGTTATGGCGCAATCGTGTCGGCACGGAGCGTATCAAAGTCACCGTCAAATGTAATGAGCAAACCCTCACCGTTGATGATGCAAAAACTTATAACCTCAAAAACTTTGAGAATGATGATACCAATATTAAGCAAGTATCGGAGTGGATCAAAGCGGGGTTAAACGGTGATAAATTTATTATTCTCTATATAGAAGCGCACGCCGTTATTGGCTATGGTCAAGAGGTCTATCCCTCACAAGAGCTTATCCTCGATACGGGCAGTAAAAAAAGCAAAGTGTTGTACCGCGTCAGTGATCGAAAAGGCTCTGAAGATAATGCGGGCATGCATTCACAAAAAATCAGCAATGCCATTCGTACTATCGACACTTGGTATCCTGATGCCAAATTTCCTATCGCTATCGAGCCATATGGCGCAGTGACGACTTTAGGTACCGCTTTCCGCCAACCCAAAGCTAAAATGGACTTTTATACTCTTTTTGATAAATGGGTCTTAGAAGGTGATGCGCCAGATATCGAACAGCAGCATTATGTGATGGGTGTGCTTATCCGCGGCGGCGTATTCGGTGCCAGTGGCAAGGAGTAATTTATGAGTCACATGACCCATTACCAAGAAATAACCATCATCCCCGACCCTGATATCGCGCCTTACTTTATTTGGAGTAAACTGTTCAATCAGGTACACATTGCACTAGCTGAAATAAAGAACAAGCACGGTATCGAATCTATCGGTATTAGCTTTCCTGATTATCATTACGATAAGAAAGAGACATCCTCTAAGCTTGGGTTAAAATTACGTGTCTTTGCTCCCAGTAGCGACGAGTTAGTTAAGCTACAAATTAATAGATGGCTTAATAAATTAACTGATTATGTGGAAATCGGGTTTATAGAAGAGGTTGGTAACAATGGAACTGGTTATGTCAGTGTGCATCGTTACCGCTTCAAACCTGCTGAGATACAAGCGCAAACCTTGTCAGAGAAGCTATCGATTGGCTATGATGAGGCGATGGTCACTGTGGCAAAACGTAAACCTGAAATGGCGGTGCCTTTTATCCAAATGCGTAGTCAAACCAATAATAGCAATTACCGATTGAAGGTCTTGCAGCAAGATTGTAGTGAGCCGAAAGCGGGTCAGTTCAGTGTGTATGGTATGAATGGCATGCGCGATGCTGTTACCGTACCGCATTGGTAATACTGTTTTCAGGGTAATGAAGAATTACCTTAAATTTGGGCATAAAAACCCTTTTTTCGTACTATTTAAAAATTTATTTATTTATCATACAGTTACGACTAGGTAAAAAATGGAGGGTAAAATAGAGTTTTTTGCCGTCCAGACCTTGTTGTAAGTGATTTTTTAGAGGTATAATTCCTCTTCATCACCGCATAGGTGACTTAGAAATTTTAGTAATGGATTCAACATAATTATTTCCCCTTCATCACCGCATAGGTGACTTAGAAATGAAACCTATCACTCACCAAGCTACTAATTTGCTTCATCACCGCATAGGTGACTTAGAAAACCTGCTGCAATGCCCAAACGGTCGAACGAGTCTTCATCACCGCATAGGTGACTTAGAAAAGCAAGTTACAGGCATTAGCATTAATGCTTTTCTTCATCACCGCATAGGTGACTTAGAAAGTTAGTTGTCATTATTAAATTTTGCTTTAACCCTTCATCACCGCATAGGTGACTTAGAAACTTACCATCGCTAGATGATGACATCTCAAACCCTTCATCACCGCATAGGTGACTTAGAAATCTGGAATGAGAACAGACCTTCAAATGCTCAGCTTCATCACCGCATAGGTGACTTAGAAAACTCAAAACTACATGGCAACAGTTGATGAAGCCTTCATCACCGCATAGGTGACTTAGAAAGATCTGAATCAACTAGCTACGTTTAAGCAGGGCTTCATCACCGCATAGGTGACTTAGAAATCACCGTAATGGCTTGATAATTTGCCAGTGAGCTTCATCACCGCATAGGTGACTTAGAAAATGCTGAAAAAGAACACGAAGGCAGAATGTGGCTTCATCACCGCATAGGTGACTTAGAAATGTCACGTAGGTCAATCGGCCTTGCCTCGACTCTTCATCACCGCATAGGTGACTTAGAAAACCGCAGCATTGGCGTAATAAGCTTTGAGATTCTTCATCACCGCATAGGTGACTTAGAAACATGTCTTTATTAATCCTCTAATAATTTAACTCTTCATCACCGCATAGGTGACTTAGAAAATGATGGAGTTAAACTCTTCGCCACGCAGTACCTTCATCACCGCATAGGTGACTTAGAAATTCAAACAAATCAGCGTAAAGTTTTGGCGCTGCTTCATCACCGCATAGGTGACTTAGAAAGACCTACGCTAAGTGGACAGACAATACGAATGCTTCATCACCGCATAGGTGACTTAGAAATATAACGTGGTGTACCATCTTTTGTCTTGCGCCTTCATCACCGCATAGGTGACTTAGAAAACTAATGCCCTCCATGAAAGCAGTAGAGTATGCTTCATCACCGCATAGGTGACTTAGAAATGTTAAAAGAAATGCCGCTGTGGTGCCAAGCACTTCATCACCGCATAGGTGACTTAGAAATGACAATCTACCATCGGCAAATGCAGTATAATCTTCATCACCGCATAGGTGACTTAGAAAACAATCAAACGGTCATTAATTAAAAGCTCATCCTTCATCACCGCATAGGTGACTTAGAAAACCAATGGAAGACTACATCATCATTGGAGGTTCTTCATCACCGCATAGGTGACTTAGAAATTGGCTAACTTCTGCGCGTTTAGCAAGCTCAGCTTCATCACCGCATAGGTGACTTAGAAAATGCAATGCACGCTTAGCCACAACCATAGCCTCTTCATCACCGCATAGGTGACTTAGAAAACAATGGGAAGTGCCTGAGCCAGTGCAATCTGCTTCATCACCGCATAGGTGACTTAGAAAATAGATATAGACCGTACCGCTGCTTTAATGTGCTTCATCACCGCATAGGTGACTTAGAAAATTTCGCCAGCTTGATCGTTCATCTTGGTTTGCTTCATCACCGCATAGGTGACTTAGAAATTTGGCAGCTTCGACAAGCTCCAAGCAGTACGCTTCATCACCGCATAGGTGACTTAGAAATCATAAATTAGCCAACGGCTTAAATGTAATAACTTCATCACCGCATAGGTGACTTAGAAAGATATAGATAGATATTTGCCAGATAAAATCGCCTTCATCACCGCATAGGTGACTTAGAAATTATTAAGCCACACCTGCATCAAACCAACTTTCTTCATCACCGCATAGGTGACTTAGAAATATGCCAGTAGCTTGGCTAAGAGCAGAGAATCCTTCATCACCGCATAGGTGACTTAGAAAGTTTAAAGTCGAATTAGGTGCAAGTGCTAGAGCTTCATCACCGCATAGGTGACTTAGAAATCGGTATATCGTCAAAACATCAACTTCGTGCCCTTCATCACCGCATAGGTGACTTAGAAAAACCATCGTCGTACCACTTACGAAGTTTCTTACTTCATCACCGCATAGGTGACTTAGAAATCACGAACTTTACTTGATATTGCTTTACCGCCCTTCATCACCGCATAGGTGACTTAGAAACGATATGCCCTCCATGAACGCAGTACTGTAAGCTTCATCACCGCATAGGTGACTTAGAAAACTACTCCCAATATCAACCCAATCCATTAACTCTTCATCACCGCATAGGTGACTTAGAAATTCCATTCAGGAGACAAAGTAAGCTTTCTCTGCTTCATCACCGCATAGGTGACTTAGAAATATCTAAGATAGCCAAAGCACTAAAGGTAACTCTTCATCACCGCATAGGTGACTTAGAAAGATACAACAAAAAGACCGTCCAAAAAAAAGAGCTTCATCACCGCATAGGTGACTTAGAAATCAACATCGATTACCGCTTTTAGCGTTGCAGGCTTCATCACCGCATAGGTGACTTAGAAACAAAGCAAGAAGAGTGGATTCACTGGCTGCTGCTTCATCACCGCATAGGTGACTTAGAAATACACGGACGGCAAAAAGGAAACGATGAGCCGCTTCATCACCGCATAGGTGACTTAGAAAAAGAAAAAAGGCGACATTGTACCACTCGTTAACTTCATCACCGCATAGGTGACTTAGAAATATCAATTCACTACAGTGGATAGCGGAGGCAGCTTCATCACCGCATAGGTGACTTATGAGCCACATTAAAAAATTGCACGCCAATTTTAGTGGTGCAAGGAAAATTCTTTAAATAGAATTTTCAGAAGTCATGCTTACGCTCAAATGCTAATATTAGCTACACCACATAGGTGACTTATGAGCCACGTTAAAAAATTGCGTGCCAATTTTAGTGGCGCAAGAAAAATACTTTAAATAGGATTTTCAGAAGTTATGCTTTTGGTCAGATGCTAGAATTAAACACACCGCACAGGTGGCCGCCAGCGTGAAATAAATTTTTAGTGAAATGTGTAAGGCGTGTGCTTATTTCCAATCATTCAAGTACGTGGCGGCGGTACGGAATACGTGCCCACCACGTGTGCCACCATGTCGCTTGAGCCTTCTGAATAAAGAGATACCTCACCTACGATAAGCGTGCGCCCTACTTTCATTAAAGTACAATCAGCGATAATACGGGCTTCTGCGGAGGGTTTACGCAAAAAATTGATGGTCAGGCTCGTGGTCACCGTCAAGGGAACAATACCAATTTTGCCAAGTATCGCCACATAGATGGCCACATCAGCGATGCTCATCAACACCGGCCCAGCGACCGTGCCACCGGGACGCAGCTCATTTATCCCAATATCGTGTAATAAGGTCGCGCCATTATCACCGACTGCCTCAATGACGCATTTGGTTTGTGGAAACTCCAATGCCATAAAGGCGATGATTTCTTCTTTGGTTGCAGACATCACTCTTCCTTGAATTGAACTGTCCTTGTTACTTCGCTTAATACATTCCATCAATGTATCACTGGTGTACCTTCCGTACTAAAGGCAAATGCTTTATTATTAAAATCACCAATCATGACTGCTTCGATAACCGGTCTGACGGTTTCATCTATGCCTTCGACTTCAATAATAAAGTTGGCACCTGAGCCGCCTTTATCCTCTTCTTTTTCGACGATATAATTGAGTGTACCCATCGCTGGCAGTTCAATGGGTTTGTTTAGGTATGATTTTACTAGTGTACCATTCGTATCGTAATAATCGATTTTATTGATATAAAGTGATTTTTTGAGAGTAGTATTGCGCACGCTCAGCGTCGCGGACAGTAACACTTTACGATTTTCTCTGTCTATATAGATATCAGAATAAATGGGCACATAAAAGGTTTGCATATAACTGAGCTTACTATGATCCACATCGGAGATAACCTCTAATGCTTCAATCGGATCTTGTTGACGCTCGGACATGACAACGTTTGGATCTTGCGCGGACGGATCACACCCTGAAAACAGCACCATCATAGCGGCCAATAAGACGGACATACTACGCTTATTCATAAGTCTTCCCTTTGCTTCGACATGTCACGACTGTTGCATACTTTTATTTGATTTTGACACCAACGCTACGTAAGAATTGGTTGATGTCTTTGTTCGCTCCGTAGATAATCAGTACGTCTTTATCTTTTAATGTTTGCTCAGGTACAGCCAACCCTTGAATACTGGGTTTACTTTGAGTACGGCCAAAGCTATCTTCATAATACTCATAGCGCATGGTACTAAGCAATCGAATATTAAATTTTTGCTCCAACTGCAAACTATCCACCGTTTGCCCAATCAAGGCGACCGGAATGCTAATCTCCACAATACTAAAGTGATCGCTTAGCTCAAACGAGTCCACAAAGTAACGTAACGACAGCCTTTTTGCCCAGCGTTTGGCCGCTTCTTTTTCGGGGTGAATGAGATCATCAACGCCGATGGCTTGCAGCACTTTTTCGTGCAGAGGGTTGATACTCCGACTGATCAAACGTTTTGCTTTTAAGGTTTTAAATAGCGCCGTTGCCATGACATTCTCGCCTTGATCTTCGCCAATGGCCACGATGACTATGTCCGTATCGATAATCGGTAAACCTTTAACAGTATATTCATCGGTGGCATCCATACAAATGGTATGAGAAATCACTTCTTTATAAGCCTCGACCTTTTGCATACTGCTGTCAATGGCAATCACTTCATGACCGTGACGGGTCAATGCCATACCTAGCGATGAGCCAAAATTCCCTAACCCTACGATAATATATTTCATGAGCACTTGCCTTTTTCAGTCGTTTTTTAAATCGTTGTAATATAGTCAATCCACTATAAAATAAGTACAGTCCTGCTAGGATAAATTTTCGTAGCCTCTGTCTGCGAAGGCACAGCAAGCAAGAAAATAGTATCCTAGCAGGACGTTGTCATGTTTATGCGGTTGTGCTTTTTTTATTTAAGATCAACTATAACCAAATTCAGATAACCCGTTTGCCGCAATTTAGTTAATAGTGATCTCTTCGGTCGGATAACGATAATTGCGCGGACGCATGTTTTTGAGCAACGCAATAAAGATGGTCAGCATACTCACGCGCCCAACGAACATAATGACCGAAACCACCATTTTGCTAAAATCTGACAGCTCTGCTGTCAAGTTCAAACTTAGCCCCACTGTGCTATAAGCCGAAAAACACTCAAAAACCACTTTGATCAAATCAAGCTCTGGTTGGTCGTAACTGATGAGCGTCACCCCTGTACCGATGACCAACAATGACAACCACATAATAGAAAACGCACGGCGAATTGAGATATCCGCAATCTGCCGCTTGAACACCTCTACCTTGGTCTGTCCCCGTGCCAAGCTCAACGTATTCAACAGCGCAATAGCAAAGGTACTGGTTTTGATACCACCGCCCGTTGAGTTTGGCGATGCACCAATCCACATCAAAAATATCGTCAACATAATCGTCGGGAACGCAAGCTCACCCATATCAATGCTATTAAATCCAGCAGTTCTCGGCGTCGCACCCGTAAAAAAACCCGTAATCAGCTTACCAAAAAAGCTGGTATGGTCAGCGAGCACGTTGTTATATTCAAAGATCATCACGCCGATAAAGCCACTCAGCAATAACGCGCCCGTCGTAATCAATGTAATACGGCTATTGATATTGAGTAACCAAGGTTGATAGGCGCAGCGCTGGTCATTGCGGCGATAGATCAGCCGCTCAGCGCGATAACGCAAATAACGCAGTACATTGACCACAATGCTAAAACCCATACCGCCAAAGATAAAGGTAATAACAATAATCAGCTGAAGCGGGTAATTAAAGCGTAAGGAGTCGTCATACAGTCCTGCGCTAAACGTAGAAAACCCAGCATTACAGAACGCAGAAATGGCATGAAAAACGGCAAAAAACAGCTGCTCAGACCAGTCCATATCTGGTATATCATAAATACTGATATAAATCAGTGCCGCCGCTACCGCCTCGACAGCAAACGTCACATACAAGATGGACTTGAGCGTCGATACCACATCGCCCATACCGCGCATGTACGACATTTCACTGATGCTTGCTTGGGTCTCGTAACTGACACCGCCCTTAAAGAAATAACTAAAGTAAGTCACAAACGTCAAAATACCCAAGCCACCAATTTGTATCAATCCCATGATAATGACTTGCCCAAAAGTCGTAAAATAAGTGGCCGTATCCACCACAATGAGACCCGTCACACAGACAGCACTGGTCGCTGTAAAGAGCGCATCAACAAAGGACAACGGCTGCGTCGTGGCATTGGGCATCATCAGTAGTAATGCACCCACTAACACCACGGACAAAAAGCTTAAGATAAAAAACTGGGCAGGGTTTAAAAAGGTGCGTTTGAGATTAAAATCGTGATCAGAAATTTCACGAATGAAGGTGACAAAGACAGCGATCTTTATGGCAACGAAACCATCTACCGCTCCGGACAGCCCTGAGCGCACCAAGTCGGTAAAATGAGCAACCAGTAGAACAATAATCGCGATACTGGTAAACAAATCAAAAACCGCGACCTTATTTAAAGTCAGCGGTTTTTTGGTATAAATATAGCGTCCTGCTGTCAAAATGAAGCCCAAAAAGACAATGACCAAATAAAAAATATGAAAAATTTGTTGTAGCCATGTGGATAATGTAAAACCGCTGTCTAGTAAAGCAACAGCCACACCCACAACACTAATAAAAATCATAAAATTATTTAACAATCGATAATGCTTGGCTGCATTCATAGCCTTAATCCATGATGGAAATAACCACGGTATTTATACTCCTTTTTTTTACCATTCACAAAAGCTGATTCTAGATAATCGTAACCAATTATGAAATACCTATGACCCACGCCTATCAATCAAGCGCATAAAAACACGGTAATCATGCTTCTTTCACTTAAGATTCAGCATATTGTCTGTCGACATTTTTACCCCGCCCCATGTCACCAAAGCCACACCAAGCGCTATCAATGAGGCACCCAAAAACAAACCTGATGGCGGACTCTCTCCTTGCAAAAAAATAGCAACAGGCACGCCAACAATTGCGCCTACCGAGCCTAACAAACTCAATAAAACAGGGCCGCCCGTCTTTTGTAGGAGAAACAACAGTAAAAATTGACCCGCAAATACGCCTGCTTGTATGACAATCAAACCCAGCGGCAACCATTCTCCAAGCGGTACAGTGACCGAAAAATTGGGCACTGCACTAAAGGCAAGCAGCAACAGCGCAGCCGCTATTAACATACCGGGCGCAAGCGCACTAGGAGACGCATTATCAGGCCAGCGCAATGTGCGATATATATTACCAATCGCCAACAGTACTGGGCCACAAAGCGCTATCAAAATCCAAAAAACACTGGCATCTGGCGTGGTAAATTTACGCAATGCCAGCACCCCTGCTCCCATGAGGGCAGCAGCGACGCCAAAAGCACGCATGATAGTAAAGCGCTCCATCCGCAGCAGTAGCGCCCCAAGGTAGGTCAACAGTGGCGGTAGTGAGATGATAAGCGCGACAAAACCTGCCCCGACATGAGGAATAGCGGAAAACAACAATAAGTTGGAACCCGCCACACTGATAAGAGCAGCGACAAAATAATACTCAAAGCTACGAGCGCTTAAAGGTGGTAATTCTTGTCTGATTAATGCCACGACCCACAAAATGAGGGCAGCGCCTGTAATGGACCAAAAGAGAAAAGCGAGTGGCGTCATCCCTAGGTCACCCGCATATTTTGCCAAATTGGTAGAGATGCCTATTAACGCTCCCCCAACCAACAGACAAACGAAAGGGATAAACCATGCGTGCTTACTGCAAAATACCTGTCGCTTTGAGGAGTCGCTCATCAACTATCCTATTGGCTGACCATTTATGGCTATGACCAAAATTATTCAGCCAACAACGTCGCTAGCAGCTCATCTATCTCAACTTTGAATTCTTTGTCTTCAATCTTGTTGGCAGTGATTTTGGCATTTTTTAGGTTTGTGATAGCCGCCTCCGTGTCGCCCATTTCAATTTGAAGGACAGCCATCGAAAAAGCAATCGATGACATATGATCTTTTGAATTAATGGCAGTGGCTTTTGCGAGCGCTTTGTCATAAATAACCAACGCCTCGTCCAGATCTTCTGTAAAATCCGCAAGCGTTTCCCACTGTTCTGGATGGTCTTTATCGGTATTTTCGTTCTCAATACAAATGGCTTTGAGCTCTGCATAAAAACCGTCAAATGCCGCTTGATTGCCTTTGCGATCCGCTTCTAGCAGCTCTTCCGCTAACTTATAAATGGCCTTATATATCTTGGTATTAATCATTTTTTTCTCTATTTTTGCTGAGGTGATAAAAGTGTCTTTAATAGCCCACTACTTGTTCATAAACATTTTAGGACACGCAAGCTTAGCATGGTTGGCGATAGCGATGCGCTTTTTAAAAAGTTGGTATAAGGTTGATTAAAAGGCTTTGGATGCACCGTTCGCGCCAACTCATTTCGCCAAATCATTGCTCTCGCCAGTGCAACCACAAGCGCGTGTCTAACTCAAACTGATGGTAGTCAGGTTCCATATGACAGCACAATTGATAAAAAGCCTTGTTATGATCGTGCTCTTTGAAATGCGCCAGTTCATGCACGACGATCATTCGTAAAAACTCAGGCGGCGCTTCTTTGAATAAGCTGGCCACCGTGATGCTATTATGCGATTTAAGCTTACTGCCTTGTACTCGGGATTGGGTGGTGTGAATGCCCAGCGCATGTTTGAGAACGGTTAATTTGCTGTTATAACTGACATTTGATAATGGACCAATTTTGCGCATGTATTGGTTTTTTATCTCATTTATATGATGATAAAGCGCTTTGTCACTTTGCACTTGGTGCTGATGTGGGTACTTTTTTTCTAGATAGGCACCCAGCTTGCCATCGCTTATGAGTAGCGCGGCTTGAGTTTGAATTTGCTCGGAATAATGAGCGATGTATTTTAATGTAGTCACAAATCTATCCTTTGCTTATGCTTTGAGCTGTCTCGACTGTCTCTATTTTAGCCTATATTTGCTTATTTTATTCTCCATAAAAAACCCCATAAGCAGTATTCAGCTTATGGGGTCATCTCTTACGATACTGTTGGGTCATATTTATCAGCTGATGCCGTATCAGGATAATACAACCACTCTACGCAATTAACGCTCTAAATGTAGATACTGCAAATGGCGCTCGTACTGATTTAAGATATCGACCAGTACTTGCTCTTTGGTGTAGCCCACCAAATCATACTCTTGTGAGCCATCACTCAAGAACACCTCAGCGCGATAATAATACTCGGCATGCTTGGTTGAGGTATTCAACGTAAAGTTGGGTCGCTCAGTTTTGATCAAATTAACTTCATAGATAAAGTCATCTTCATCACCATGACCGACACGCAGTTTTAAGCCATCTACCTGACCGCTGTCTTGACTCATACCCGCATCGATATCTTGACTAATACTGGCAAGATTGTGGATATCTAAAGACGTTTTGAGACCACCTGCGGCGAACTCTTTTTCGACCTCAGTCATCGCTGGCATAACCACATTGTGCAAGAATTTTTCGACCTGCGCATGACTAGGGAAGCTAACAATACGTTGCAAACGCGCTTTCCAGCCTTTACCGCTGTCCAGCACATTGGCCGTACCAATGGTGCTGGCCTTGCGTTTGTTGCCTTCCTCTTTTAGCGACTTCCACATCGACATCATATAGAGAACGAGGATAAGTGAGAACGGCAAACCAGCAATCACAGACACGGATTGTAATGAGGCAAAGCCACCCGCAAACAACAAACCTAACGTGATAAATCCCGTCGCTGCTGCCCAAAACAGACGCAACCAAACAGGCGCATCGGTATCATTGGTCATGCCTCTTGAGCTTAGATTGGCCAGTACCAAAGCGCCTGAATCGGCAGAAGTCACAAAGAAGACCAAGCCAATAACAACGCCAGCAAATGACAATATATCGCTGTAAGGAAAATACTCAAACAAGGCAAACATGCCCATCGCTGCATCATTGACCGCGATTTCGCCAAGCTCAGTTGCACCATTGGCAACCAAATCTATCGCTGAGTTGCCAAAGATAGAAAACCAAGCAAAGATAAAGCCAAGCGGAATAAACATCACGCCAAACACAAACTCACGCAGCGTACGACCACGGCTGATACGGGCGATAAACAAGCCCACAAACGGTGCCCAAGCTACCCACCACGCCCAGAAAAATATCGTCCATGCCGACTTCCAATCAGCACCCGCGCTGCCATCATAAGCATAAACGTCAAAAGTTTTTGCAACGATTGTTTGAAAATATTGACCAATACTTTGAGTGAAGGTGTTGAGCAGATAAACCGTGTTGCCCATCACTAATATCGCCAGCAACAGCAATATCGACGCCAACATATTAAATTCGGATAAACGGCGTACGCCTTTTTCTACACCCGTCATCGCAGAGATAGCCGCGGCAGCAACAACACCCACGATAATGAGTGTCTGAACCGTTTTGCTCGATTCAATACCGAACACATGAGTCAATCCAGCGTTGGCCTGCAATACGCCAATACCTAAACTGGTCGCGATACCCATCAAGGTACAGACGACACCAAACGTATCAATGCCATCACCAAGCCAGCCTTTAATCAAGCGCTCGCCAAATATCGGCGTCAATGGTGAACGTAAGGCCAGTGGCATGTTTTTACGGTACGCAAAGTACGCCAACGCCATACCGATGAGAGCATAAATTCCCCAACCATGCAGTCCCCAATGCAAAAAGGTCTGCGATAATGCTTGGCGCATGGCTTCTTCGCTGGCAGGTTCCAGTCCTGTATGCGGTGTCAAATAATGCATCAATGGCTCAGACGCACCAAAGAACAGCAAGTCAATACCGATACCCGCCGAAAACAACATGGCGGCCCATGCTAAAAAGGGAAACTGGGCTTTTTCATGGTCTTGACCAAGCTTGATGTCACCATATTTAGAGAAACCAACAAATAGCGCAAAGATACTATAAGCGGCAACCACCAGCATGTAATACCAACCAAAACTCGCTGATACCGTTGCCATACTTGAGCTGAGTAAAGCCTCACTATAATCTGGAAAAGCAATCGTCCAGACTATTAATAAAATAGAAATAATAGCTGAGCCTAAAAAAACCGTTTTATTTAGGCTTAAGGGTTTCGTTCCATCTTCTGATGGCGAACTGTACATAAAAAACCTCAATAGATAAATTAAACGCTATCTGACATTGCTTTGTCCGTCAAAAAAACGTGAGAGACAAAGCAATATCAACAAGTAACACGTGAATAAAACAACAAAACCCTATGAGGTTTGGTTGATACTGCGCATAGGTTCTGCTCTGAGTGGCGCACCATTGGCGACATAATAGTCTGCCATTGAACGTGGCAGCTGTACGCCGCGCATCTTGTCGACGATTTTTTCTGCCAGCATGATGGTCGTGGCATTGAGATTGCCACTGATGATATTTGGCATAATAGATGCATCGACGACGCGCAAGCCTTCAATACCATGCACCAGCCCTTCGCCATTCACCACGGCATCATTACCTTCGCCCATCGCACACGTACAAGAAGGATGGTAAGCAGTCTCACCATGTTCGCGCACATAGTCATCTAGCTGCTGATCGGTTACCAAGTCTTCGCTTGGTGAGAGGGCACGACCACGGTAAGGATCAAGCGCTGGCTGATGCATAATTTCACGAGTAATACGCATAGCGGCGCGGAATTCTTGCCAGTCTTGATCGTGAGACATGTAGTTAAATAAAATACTCGGATGGGCGCTTGGATCTTTTGAGGTCAGCTTGACACGGCCACGACTGGGTGAGCGTAATGACCCCACATGCGCCTGAAAGCTGTGAGAATCACTGGCACTTCGGCCATCGTAGCGAACGGCAAGCGGCAAGAAATGATACTGAATATTGGGATGGGTGAATTTCTCATCGGTACGAATAAAACCGCCACCCTCAAACTGATTGGATGCGCCAAGGCCTGTGCCATTGAACAGCCATTCAGCACCAATGGCAGGCTTATTCCACCATTTATTGGCAGGTGCAATTGAGACCGGCAGCTTACATTCATACTGCATATACAATTCCAAATGATCCTGCAAGTTATTACCCACGCCCGGCAAGTCCAGCACTTCCGTCACGCCAGCTTCTTTAAGCCATTGACCAGGGCCAATGCCTGAGCGTTGCAGCAATTGCGGTGAGGCAATCGCCCCCGATGAAACCACGACTTCACGAGCTGCATAAAAATTCTTGGTTTGACCTTGATGCTCGACTTTGACCCCGATAGCGCGCTTACCATCAAACAAAATCACATCGGTAAGTGCCCCAGTCAAAATCGTGATGTTACTACGAGGCTTGGCACGGTCAAGATAACCACGAGCGGTCGAAGCACGGCGACCATTCGGCGTGACAAAACGATCCATCGGCCCAAAGCCTTCTTGCTGATAGCCATTCAAATCTTCAGTAGCCGGAAAACCAGCCTGCACGCCAGCTTCAATCATGGCTTGAAACAGTGGATTGACGCCTGGCTTTGACGTAGTCATTTCAACGGGGCCGCCTGCGCCATGATAGTCATTCTCGCCAATATCACGATTTTCTGACTTTTTAAAATACGGCAAGCAATCTAAATACGTCCAATCCGATAAACCGTCTAGTTTCGCCCAGTCATCAAAATCCAGCGCATTACCACGGATATAACACATGCCGTTAATCAGCGATGAACCGCCCAGTCCTTTACCGCGACCGCAGTCCATGACTCTGTTATTCATATAAGGCTCGGGGTCGGTTTTATAACCCCAATTGTAAGTGGTTCCTTGCAAAGGCATGGCGAGCGCCGCTGGCATTTGCGTGCGAAAATCCAACCGATAATCAGGACGACCTGCCTCAAGCAACAAAACTTTAATGTTAGCATCTTCGGTCAAGCGCGTGGCCAGCACATTTCCTGCTGAACCTGCACCGACAATGATATAATCATACTCAAGGGTGTTTGATGTCATAAAATACTCCATAATATTGAAAAATAAGGGATTTACTAGCAGTCAAAGCAAATAAAAAGTCTATGTAATGCTTAATAAAGCCAACTAATTGTCTTAGCATTTTTTCAATACAAATGATTAAAATACCGACTCAAACGCGCCCAATTCTACTTGGATCGACTTGGTCTGAGTGTAGTGCTCAAGCGCTTCAACGCCGTTTTCGCGGCCAATACCCGAGTGCTTATAACCGCCAACTGGCATTTGCGCGGCTGACTCGCCCCACGTATTTAGCCAGCAGATGCCCGCTTCAATTTGAGCGATGACGCGATGCGCTCGGTTCAAATCAGCAGTTACCACCCCTGCGGCCAAACCATAATCGGTATCGTTGGCACGGCGAATCACTTCTTCTTCTGTCTCATAAGTCAATATCGACATGACAGGGCCAAAGATTTCTTCGCGTACAATGGTCATGTCATCGCTGCAATCAGTAAACACCGTCGGTGCGACAAACGCACCATTTGCAAGCGACGCTGTCGTGACACGCTCGCCACCTGTTAATAGGCGTGCGCCACTGGCTTTACCTTGTTCGATATAATCTAGCACTCTTTCCATATGCGGGAAGCTCACCAACGGCCCCATATTGATGCTTTCATCCATCGGATCGCCCAGCTTGATACGCTCGACGCGCGTTAAGATGGCCTGCTCAAATTTGGTTTGTAGCGCTTTAGGTATAAATACGCGTGTACCGTTGGTACAGACCTGACCGCTACTATAAAAGTTCGCCATCATGGCGATATCAGCAGCCGTATCGATATCAGCATCTTCAAATACAATCAATGGCGACTTGCCACCAAGCTCTAACGTCACGTCTTTGAGCGACGATGAGGCCGCACTTGACATGACTTTTTTGCCTGTCGGTACACCACCCGTAAACGATACTTTTGCGATATCAGGATGCTGAGTCAGCGCTTCGCCGACTTCATAGTTTCCTTGCACAACGTTAAAGACACCGTTTGGCAATCCCGCTTCTGTAAAGATTTCTGCCAGTTTTAGCGCGGTCAAAGGCGTGACTTCTGATGGTTTAAAAATCATCGCGTTACCAGCGGCTAGTGCTGGCGCTGCCTTCCACATAGCGATCTGAATAGGATAATTCCATGCGCCAATGCCTGCCACCACACCCAACGGTTCGCGGCGGGTATAGACAAAACTGCTGTCACGCAGCGGAATCTGACGGCCTTCTATGGTTGGCGCAAGCCCTGCGTAATATTCAACAACGTCAGCACCCGTGACGATATCTACATATTTTGTCTCAGAGTAAGCCTTACCTGTGTCTTTTGTTTCGAGCAATGCCAACACATCGTTGCGCGCGCGTAATATATCAACGGCATTTAACAGAATTCGGCCACGCTCAACAGCCGTCATCGCCGCCCAAATTTTCTGACCTTGCTGTGCCGCTTTTACCGCTTCATTGATTTGCTCATTGGTCGTTTGTTGAATGGTTGCCAACACTTCGCCAGTCGCTGGATTGATATCTTCAAAAGTGGTTAACGTTTCATCTACAGGCAAGTAACGGCCATTAATATAAGCGGTTTGCACCTGTTCTAAATCGATGATGTCTGTCAAAGTTTTTGAATCTGTCATAAGTTCTCCTTTTGACGATTGGCAGCGGCTTTTGTAAAAAGCGCTCAAACCAAATAGCTCGTCATTGTTTACGTATTAAAATATTAAGTATTAAAATAAAATGTCGTGATTTTTCACTTAGAAACGGTTCATTTGATTATTCAAATATTGGTTGGCTTACTAACAATCTGTATATATCGATCATTTGAAAGTCATTTTTTAAACTTATTCATCTGACTCATCAAAACTGCGCTGCGTCATTCTTATCAAACGATTGCGTAAGGACTGCTTGTCCGATATATTGATTCCCGAAAAATCAGAGAGCCAAATACCATCAGCAGCCAAGCGCACCATACACAGTGTTTCGGTATTGTCGGTTGCTTCATGCTTCTTCAATTGCTCATTGGCCCACTGTGCCCACAACTCACGCAGCTCGCTGTCACCTAGCATCAATACATACAAGGTCGCTTGATTGTCAAACTCTTCTTGCCCCTTCTCACCTAAGCTGATGGTGGCATCGATATAAGCACGCGTAAAAGAGCCATAAAGCACTGGATCTTTGGCCATAGCCGCATCCACTTCTGCTTCAAACCTAGCCATAGCATCATTAAACACTTCTAGAATCAGCGCGTTTTTGGTGGCAAAGTGATGCATCACACCGCCTTTTGTCACTCCAGTTGCATCCGCGACCGCTTGAAACGTAACTTTAGACAAGCCCTGCTCTAAAGTGATTCGTGCTGCTTGATCTAGCAGCGCACGACGAACCAACTCTGGCTGTTTTTTGCGTTTATACGCATTTTCTATTTCCATTTTCATATCAGTGCACCACCACATTAGAAAATAAATTCATCACCACGACACCGCCCACAATCATGGCAATGCCAACCACTGCTGCTATATCGAGACTTTGCTTAAACAGCACGACACCAACGAGCGTGGTCAACACAATTCCCAAACCAGCCCATAATGCATAAGCAATACCAAGCGGTATGATCTTGAGAGACTGCGCCAACAAATAAAACGAGAGTACATAAAGCACGCCCATAGTCAGTGTCGGTAACAAACGAGTGAACTGCTCTGACTTTACCAAAAAACTGGTGCCAATCACTTCACAGGTGATGGCAATGGCCAAATAGCCGTAAGCGATAATGGTAGGACTCATATTCATGTCACTCATCTCAAATAGAGCATCTATTAATGATATCGTTAAAGAAACCGCACGGTCGGTATTTTATAGAAATATTGTAGCAATGTGAAGGGCAAGTTCATGATTTTTTGTTGCAAGAGATGTAAAGAGGGTTTTATCGCTCAAAATCGCCCGTTCGCTAAGAAATAAAAGTCTGTTTTTGAGAGATTACAACAATATTTCTAATTAATAGCGTAATAAGGTTGACAGCCCGTAGCGACTTGGCTAAAATGTGCCCCACGTAACGCAAACAAGCCAAGTAACTGCTCGTGTACAACGCTTAAATAACTTGCTGTTATGACAACTTATTCTCCAATAGCTCAGTTGGTAGAGCAACGGACTGTTAATCCGTGTGTCCCTGGTTCGAGCCCAGGTTGGAGAGCCATATATTAA
Organism: uncultured Psychrobacter sp.; assembly: GCA_963925435.1. GTDB lineage: Bacteria > Pseudomonadota > Gammaproteobacteria > Pseudomonadales > Moraxellaceae > Psychrobacter. The sequence goes on from CAWURQ010000003.1 coordinate 50,711, forward strand.
GAACCTTCATCATTATTCGATGAAGGTTTTTTTATGGTCGTCGCTTTTATATTTAGTACCCATTATATAGTCGATACTAAATAAAATGGATACGTGGCCTTCTGATGCATGACTGGTATTCATGTTACTTTTCATCGGTGCTATTAGCGCGGCCATGGTGTTCTTTTAAGCGTTTTTGTTGTATGGTAAGGTTAGTTTCGATTGGGTTAGTTTTCGTCTGAGTGCTTTACTCCTACTCACTAAAAGTAATGGTTTATTATGATACCTGTCCGTGTAAAAAATAAGTTTTCTGATCATCCGCAAAAGATCATGCGCCCGATCAGTATTCGTTTGTCTGAAGAGATGATTGCGCTATTAGAATCGACGTCAGAAGAGTTGGGTTTTAAACGTATTCAAGGGCTTATTCGCCTATACATTCGCCAAGGTCTTGATCGTGACCATCAGGATTACACACTGGCACACGATGAAGTTTTTATCGAAACATTGCGCAAACGCGGTGTGAGTCAGCATATTATCGATGAAGCAATTGTAGTAACACATAATAATAATACGACCCACTCATTGTCTGAGCTACAAGACAACGATTGAGAGCACGTCTAAAAGCCCCTTATTAAAAAGCTGATATTTGCCTCTATCTGAGGCTCAAAGCTTGCTTTCCATAAAAAAAGACTAAGTCTGCTCATGCGCACTTGGTCTTTTTTTATGGATATCATTTCATTTATATAATTAGATCAATATAAATGAAATGACAGCATAACTGGTACAAACTTTCTTTATAGGTTTTTTATATGTTTAGAACATAATGTTTTTTGGGGTTGGTTTAAGTTTACTACAGTATTTAGCCATAACTAAACACAACCTGCCATCAAACGAGGTATATTAAAGAAGTAGTCGTCACGATTAAGAAGTATTTACGAGGAGGTGTACGATGATGGGTTTACATCAACGTTTCAATAAAGCTTTGTTACTAACGGTCACTTTAACGATGCTAGCGCTCGCGCCTGCCTGCTCATCGCCACAGATGGATCCAACCAAAAAAACCATACCGACCGACTCTGACCAATGGCAAAAAAAGCTGGGATCAACTCTAGAGCAATTGCCCGAAGCCGATCAGCAATTATTGAGTCGATATATGCTGCGTATGAAGCTTAGCGAAGCCTACGAATCAGGAGCCATGCCCCGTACCACTATTAAACAAGCGCTGATACAACAGCGTGAATACGAGCGTCTACATCCAAACAACCCAACAGGCAAAAAAAGTCCCATCACCACCAGCCAGCAAACGGCAAACGGCCAATACCCCGTTGCCCTTCTCCCAGTCAAAAGCAGCGACAGTGATAGCTTAAACCAAGTAAAGCTGCAATTTATGCTATCAAATCACGGTAAAGTTGCCATTCAAAGCTTTAAGGGCACGCTGACGATGCAAGACACCACTCTTAAGCAAGGCAAAAGCTTTAATGTCCCATTGACCCAGTTTGATCCGCCTATTAGACCTGAACAATCTGGCAAAATAATCATTGAGAGTAGTATTGAAGACATCAACGTCATGCGCGCTATTAAAAATACCAAAGACATGACCATTCAAATCGAGGAAGGCACACTGGTTTTAGAAGATGGCCAAAAAATCGGCTTCGGCCAGTCGCTAGTGAAATAAGAAGAATAATTTCACATCTTTATTTGCTCACAATAAAAAACCCCAATCATCACTGATTGGGGTTTTTTGAATTTGGCGGAGACGGAGAGATTCGAAACCTCTGTATATGTCCTCTGCTCTATTAACTAAAACATAAAACCCTTATAAATCAACAGTTACAGCTATCACACTCCCCACTATTTACGGTATGCACCAGCCCATGCCCAGCCCACGGCTCTATCCAAATTTTTCCAAGAATGTACGGCAAGGAATAATTTTGTTTAATGCTTAGATATTTCACATAGTCAAATAAAAAGGTAATAAAGGTAATAATTATAATATATTCTCTTGTATCTCTTTAGACATAAGGCTTATAGCGATTTTCCAAAAGGTAATAAAAAGGTAATATACAAGTAAAAAGTTACCTATATTAAAAGTAATATACCCCACTATATAAACCATTGATTTTATTATTGTTTATAATTTATTACCTTTTTAATTACCTCTTATTACCTTTTAGAGGTAATAATATTTTATATATAAATCAAACACTTACATTCGTTATTACTGACTATTACCTTTATTACCTTTTCTTTTTATCGTCCTTATATTTAAACGCTTGAAAACTGCCGCATAAAGCGCATCAAACTGCATCATATTGCATCACAGCCTTATACCGATACCGTACAGCTGTGGGCATTCTGGGGTCATTTTGATGCATTAAAATGAGCGCATTTAGTATGCGGAACTCGGGCGGGAGGGAGCGATTTTTGGCATGGTCAGGTGACAAAAAAAGGCCACTCATTTTGAGTGGCCTTTTAATTTAAAAAATAAATTTATTCTTGAGACTTAGTCAGCTCGTATTCGTTGAATGAAATAATTTCTTCGCCTACTTGGTCGTTGATGTCGAGCAACATGTTTTGTAAAGTTAGGATCTCGTGGTAGTAGAATACTTCTGCAGCTTTCTTAGTATCCCCAAACCCACCTGCATTGTTCGGTACCACTCCCATAAGTTGAGGCGGTACTCGATGACCGGCTAAAGTATCATCGCGAGATGCAATCTTGATATTAGCAAACTCATCTTTAGCGGCGACCTCAGCTAACGGAATAACCTTGACACCATCAGGTTTGCCATTGGGCGTGTACATAAATAAGTTCTTAAAGTTACCTGCGCCTTTAGATTCTCGCACGGCATCTTCTAAGTCGTCGACATCCTCTTGTGTCGATAGCGGATCTGATACATGCAAAATGTAACCGGCATGAGCGCCGTTCTTATAATAGCGACGACGGAATAAAGTAGCGGCTTCATTGAGTGTGATAGCATTCACGCTACTCAGATAGTCTGGTACACCGTACATCTCTTGATTGATATCCGGATTATATAAGTGGATGATTTGCTCGTTATACTCGATTGCAGCGCCCTGTCGATAATCAACATGATAGTAGCTATCACCTTGGATTGCCTTTCTTGTATTACGTGCAAGCTTTGGTCGTAACTCTAATATACCACCAAGTCTGTTACGAACAACTTGTACATAAGCATTATCAAACACCAGTAAATTGATCACTAGACTAATGAAAGCTTTTCGGCTTAGCTTTGGATGCGGTTTATATAAGCTGACTAATACATTACGTTTAGTGATCAACGCACTAGTGTGATGGCTGGTCGCATGATACAGCTTGGCCACCGCATCAATATCATAAGGGTACTCATAGTGATTTTGATACATCGGGCAAAATTCGTACTCAAACATGCTGCGACCATCAAGTACTGGTTCAGGATCACCAAAGCTGTGCATAATTATCTTTTTGCTAGAGCTGGCTTTTTCATCTGTATTTGTCATCTGTGCACCTTAATTCTTGATTTATGGACGCCATCGTTTATCTGGTCTGTACTAGCAAGCGGAGCTTTTTCGAGCGCGTTCATGATTGCCCAAGCCACATCACTATGACCAGTCTCTTTTGATCGACTACTTACAAATGTCATTTGTCGTTGGCTGCCAGTCAGTGCTTGTTTAATAGCAATAAAGGCCTTGGCAATATCAATGCTGCCAGCATCGAAGTGTAATTTACGTCGAGTGAAAAGCTCTTTAGCTCTCAGAGCCATACGCGTTTTACTCTCAACGCTATAGTTGATTGCAGTGTAATTTGGGAAGAAGTTTTTGACGTGTTCTGCGACTGATATACCCGCACCTGTTGTATCGATACCTAAGAACTCAACGTCGTAGCGTTCACAAACCTTTTTGATATGCTGCGCCTGAACGTGTGGAGGCATGTGGTCAAGATGCATACGCTCAAGCACCCGGTAGGGCTGACCTTCTTTTTCGGGTGGTGCGATGACTGCCAACGCCGGTTTATCACCTGTGAAACTTGGGTCGTACCCTACCCAAACGGGTTTGGCAAATTTCTTGCTGCCCATTGGCGTGAAGTCGTTCCAAATTTCCCAGCTATCAACCATGTTCGGTTGCAGTACTGATAAGGGAAAATAACTGTTGCTATCATCTAAAAAAACACACATAAACAAGTTGGCAAAACGTTCTGGTGTGTACTCTAATAACAGCTGTGCTATATCTAACTTATCAAAACCACCTTTAATCGCGTCTTTGATTGTGACGATTAAACGCCACTTACCATCGTCACAGTAACGACCAGACTTTAATGCGCTGTGCGAGGTATCAATATCTTTTTTATTGACCCCATCGTTACCTGTCCAGAATGCATACGCTTCATGTAAGACGCTGCTCGGCGTAGATAAGTAGACTTGTTGAAAATGACTTTGTGATGCCATGCCTGATGCGACAGCGCGAAACTCTTTAAATTTGCGAATCCAAAAAAACTCATCCATGATTACATCGCCATGACGACCCTGTGCCGTCAATGCGTTAGTGCCCATGTAATACAGACTGACCTGCGTATTGTCTTCTAATGACAGTACAATTGGCTCCCCACCAATATTCCTGCCAAGTATTTCAAAAACAAATGATTTGATGTATTCGATGAACTGATAAGCCTGTGCCTTACTCGCTGATAAAAAAATCTTATTCTTTTTAGTGCGTAAGGCATTTATCAATGCCCATAGAGCGACAACGTATGTAGCACCAATCTGCCGCGACTTTAGCATCATAAAGATACGCGCAGCGCGATGCTTTTTATTGCCGTTTAATATTTCGACCCAGCGCTGCTGGAACGGATAAGGCTCAAGCATCAAATTGAACGCTTCTTCTAACGCGTCAATATCTTCTTCTGTAAATAAGTTTTTGACAGCTGGTTTACGATCTTCTTTATAGCGATTAGATAACTTTGGATTAAGTGTCGCGCCGTTACCGCCCTCGTTGTAGCGCTGTATTTTTGCAGCATGTTCTAGCTGTTTATTAAAAAAATCTATTTCTTTATACGTCGCGTTACTTTTGTTATCTGTATTAATCAGAGACAAAATACGCGCTTCCATTGCTGATTTTACGTTCTCAAAAATACTTGCGCGCGCCCATGCATCACGCTTTTTCCAGCTGGCGACAGTTGGACGCTTTTCATTTAACGTTTTTGATATTTGAGTGACGCTTAAGCCTTGCGCATAGAGCAACCGCGCGCGCTCGCGGTTTTCTTCTGTCGTCACATTTAGGGTGTCAGATTTGTCATTAGTCATAGGGATATAGCTTATAGCTCGCAACCCTTACAACCACGCAGTTTGTAACCGCAAAGCCGTTTTACGGTTATCAATCAGTTGCCCCTAAACCCCTTTAACCGACACACTAAAGCCTATTTAGAAATCACTGAACTTTAATAACTGAGATGAATTATGGCTGACACTGCATTGCCCGGTAAACGAGTTGTAAAACGCTTCCGCGTCGCACGCGAAGGTCAAACTGTTGATGGTCGATCTTTATCTCAACAGCAAATTATTGATATGTCTGAGACGTATGATCCTGTCGAATATACCGCTCGTATCAACTGTGAGCATATGAGTGGTTGGTGGGAAGGACTTAAAAGCGAAAGAAAAACTTCTGGACTTGGCGATGTTATTGCCGTTTCTCATGGCATGGAAACTTTTACCAAGAATGGTGTCGAAGTACAGCTAATGTGTCTATACGCCACTTTGTCAGCTTTACCTGATTTGGTCGAAGCTAATCAGCAAGGCGCAAAAATATTTTCATCAATCGAATTTTATCCAAAGTTTGCAGACACAGACCGTGCCTATCTTGTTGGTCTTGCTGTAACCGATACACCTGCCTCCCTTGGCACAGAGCCTCTCAAATTTAGCCGTAACTCAGATGCACTTCGCACAGTCTATGAACAGGAAATTACCCTTATGACTAAAGGTCAAACAACTCCGAAAGCAGATAACACTACTACCGAAGATCAGCCAAAGCAGCAGCCTGAAAATACTCAATATCTTAACAACCAAGCTGAAGGTGATGGGTTCTTACAAAAGCTATCCACTATGTTTGCGTCCAAAAATTCTGGCATGAGCGCCCAAGAGCAAGATTTGGTACTGCAGTCATTTAAAACGCTTAACGAAAAAACAGATGACGTTGCTAAAGAAAACGAAGGTCTACGAACTGAACTGTCTGAGTTTAAGACTGACTTTGACGCATTAAAGGTTCAGCTGTCAACTCAACCAGCTACCAATCTAACGAACACACCTCCTACTACTGGTGGCGGTGCTCAACTAACAGAATTTTAATATAGCTGGCATCGAATGATGTGCTCTTAGATATTTAGATCTCTTTACCTCAAAGGAATTTTATGTTTACTTTAGATTCACAAACAGCTTTGCAACTTGAGCAGTACAAACAACAAGTTGCACGCGTCAATGGCGCACAAAACTTCAATGCAGCCTTTAATGTTGCCCCTGCTATTGAGCAGAAACTCATCGAAGTCTACCGTCAAATTACCGATTTTCTTGGCAAGATTAATATTCAAGGTGTTAAGAACGCGCATGGTCAAAAACTAGGTCTTGGTGGCAATAAAACGGCAGCCAGTACTACTGACACGCGTTCTCAGCCACGCCGTCCTACCGATATCTTTGATCTTGAAGCGGTAGATGATTATCTATGTACCAAGACCAACTCTGATATTGCTTACCTCTACGAAGTCATTGACAACTGGGGTTATCTACCTGATTTTCAGAAAAGACTTGCCAATATCGCCGTCCAGATTGTTGCTGAAGACATGCAGCGTATTGGATTTAACGGTACTCATCGCGCTAAAACATCAAACAAAGACCTATATCCATTATTGCAAGACGTGAATATTGGTTGGCTTGAAAAGATACGCGCCTACAATCCTGAGCGTCATATCGACGGTATCACCATCGGTGCTGGCCAAGAGTTCAAAAATATGGACGCTTTGGTTGAGATGGCTATCAATGAATTGATTGCAGAGCAACATCGCGGAGCAAGTGGTTTAACTGCTATCACTAGCCGAAACTTGGTTTCTGATAAATACGTCGGACTGCTTAACCAAACCCATTCTCCGACAGAGCAAATTGCTGCTAATGCGTTATATCAGAAAAAACAGCTTGGCTCGCTACCAGTAGATACCCCAGCCTTTTTTGTACCTAACGGTCTTCTTATCACCACTCATGACAACCTGTCTATTTACAAGTTACGTGGGTCGCAGCGCCGTCACATTATTGATGAGCCTAACTGGGATCGTACTACTGATTATCAATCAGTTAATGAGTGCTATGTCGTTGAAGACTATAGCAAAACAGTACTGATTGAAAATATTGCGCTGGAGGGTTAATCATGAAAAGTAACTCTCTACGCGAACACTTTATTCGTACTAACGCCTCTAAAAAAGCCAAAGCTGCCAACAATGACCCGCGCTTATCAGCGCAGGTTTTAGGTCGCCGTGCCGGTATAGCAATGGTCAGCCAATCGACACCCATTTCTGACGCACCGTCCGAAACTGATAGTGGCACAGCTCCTGAAAACGTTGGTGGCATTGCTCTCAAGTTTTGGAACGACGATCAAAACTTATCAGGTATTCAATCTATCAGTCATAAGAAAGAGCTGAAAGCTGACCTGCTGCCAAGCTACTTGCCTTGGATTGAAGGCACTATTGCTGAAGGCGTCGGCGGTCAAGATGACATGCTGGTTAAGCTGATGGTCTGGTGTTTAGACACTCATGACTTTAAGACAGCAACTGATATTGCTGAGTATGCCCTGCTTAATGATTTTGTTATGCCTGAGCCATTTACTCGTGATGTTGCCACTGTTTTTGTTGAGCAGCTATCAGATGAATTGCTAAGCCTTAGAAAAGATACCGATACTGCTATTTATGCTGATTTAATTCACCGAGCCATTGACAGCACTACGTCACAAGATATGCCAGACCAAGTCCGCGCCAAATTATACCGCGTACTTGGTGACAGCTTAAAAGATGCAAAGCCAGACGATGCTATTACTGCTTATGAGATTGCGATTAAGCTTGATGACAAAGTCGGCTGCAAAAAAGACCTCGCCCAGCTTACAAAAGCTGGAGAGTAACGTCCCCACCCGGGAAGCGGCTCACTAAGACAATGCTATTTGCTGATCGCATCATAACAACGTCAAAGTGACTACCGCTTTTCTTTTTTTAAGCAGGTAACTCAATGTTGATCAATCAGCAAGTCCAAGCGCAAAACGTACTCAATCCTTACGCGCACCTACCCTCTGTCAGTACAGACGATATGGTAGAGCTGATGCGGATTGATAAAACGATTGGTGTTGAGCGGATTGCTGGTTATATCGTCACTGCTTACGACACGGTCAACGGCGACTTACCTGCCACCCTTTTTAGTCTGCTCACGCTTGAGCGTCACTTATCTACAAAGCGTATCGATAGAGATGCGTTTGATCGCGCTTATACACGTGCGGTAATGCACGAAGCTGCTGCTCTTGCTGCCGATAATTACGTCGACTATGACACGACGAGCCAAGGCGCTATCAGTGGTGATGTGCAACTAACAAAATCCGACCGCCTGCGCCGTATCGTCAGTCATAGCATCGCTGACATGACTGGCCGTCGGCGCAATCGTGTGAAGCTCTTATGAGCAGCACTCAATATCAGCGCACGATACTCGCTACACAAAACGATACGCTTGATGCTATCGCTTACCGAGTCTATGCCAACCGCTCGGTAGAGATACTGCCAAAACTTATTGAGAGCAATTCTGACTATTCGCCGTTTGCATTGCTGCCCTTTCAAGCTGTCGTCATTTTACCTGATGACAATGCTACAGCTGCAGCGCCATCTATCAAATTATGGGACTAATACATGAAAAAACCGACTAAAAAAGTCTGGCTAATGCGTATAGGTTGTGCGCTTGGATGGCTTGCTGCCATTGCTGTTTGGATGTTCTTAACGATTTCCCATGCAAATGCAGACACACCATTTTTGGCCGCTCTGCCTTTTATCACTCCATCGATGCTTGTCGCGACCATCATTGGCGCAGTAGGTAGTTTCTTGGCTTTCGGTGAAGACAAGAAATTTCCCCCATCCGCGACCAGTCTTGGCCATATTCTATTGGGATTTGGTGCAGGGCTTTTTTTCACGCGGGGCAGCTTAGAGTTGATGGGCTATATCGATAGCAGTGATGACGTTGTTTTACTCGTGAGCTTTTTGTGGGCTGGTATTGGTTATTTCTTTTTACGCCTGGTCGTTGCGGTTGTTAAGTCGGAAAAAATGGCGGAGATACTACCTGACTGGGCTGCCAAGTTACTGGGAGTTAGCAAATGATGGTCATTATTAATGTATCTGCGATGGTGTTAGCCGCGCTTATGTTGTCATGGATGCTAATGCGTACACGCTGTTATGACAGCGTTGGCTGGTGGTTGTTTCGAGTATTAGCATGCTATGCACTGGTCTGTTTTGTTTACTTGGCTTATGACACCAGTATTATCGGCGATAGACTACCTGTGCGCTATATGTTTATTCGAGGCGGTTGCTTGGCACTAGTCGCAGCCATGTATTTGTCATGGCACTTGCTCGTTAAACAAGCCAAAGTCGCCAAAGCTCAAGATTTCAATTCGCGGTTAAGCCAAATTTTTAAGTCAGGAGAATAACGTGATTAATATTCGCATACCTAAACTCAAGATATTCGAAGATTTTTTCGAACGTATGATGCTCATAGAAGGTGGCTATGTAAATCACCCGAACGACCCAGGTGGTGAGACCATGTGGGGTGTAACTGCGAGAGTGGCTCGCGCTCATGGTTACACTGGATCTATGCGTAAACTACCTAAATCCACAGCTAAAGCCATTGCAAAGAAATCTTACTGGGATGCGATTTATGGAGATCAGCTTCATCCAGCTATAGGTTTTCAAATGTTGGACGCCTCATACAATCACGGTATCAAGCAATCTGTAAAGTTTTTACAACGAGCTATCAATGTCAATGACGATGGCATTATCGGTCCAGTTACGTTAGCCGCTGTTGCTCAACGCGATAAGAACGATGTTATCTTTAGATTTAATGCAGAACGTCTTTATTTTTATACCATTCTACGAACTTGGAATGTATTTGGAAAAGGCTGGAGCCGGCGTATTGTAGAGAATTTAAGAGCGGCTGCTGTGGATAACGATCTATGAAATACCTGCAGCAATTAAAAGATGATTTACTGGCCAAGTTTGAGTCACAACTGACTGCTGACAAAGTACATCTTTTTTTGGTGAATGGTGAATTGGGGTCTAAAGTTGGCGACATTACTTATACCGCACGCTTTTTATTTATTGACTGCCGTGACAGTGATCCTTTTAGTTTGCTGACCTTTATTCGTAAGTGGTTTCAGTCACAAGGCTATCCGGTACCGGATTTGAGTTTTGACAGCGAGATTATAGATGCTGAGACGTATGATCTTACTGTTGATATCGGTCTAGTAGATAAACTGGTCATTGACGAAGCCGGTGATTATCATCTTTGTCCACCCAAGGTTTGGTCTGACAGCCTTGAAGACTGGGTAACAAAAGATGTAGCTGACGCGGCTGACAAATGAGCGATAACTTTGACGAATTAGCGCCTTGGCTTGAGCGCATAAACAAGCAATTAAGCCCTCAGCAAAAGACCAGGCTTAACCGTCAGATCTCTACCAAAATGCGTACCGTCTGGAAACGTCGAATCAAAGTGCAGAAAGACCCAGATGGAAAGCGATTTGCACCTCGTAAGCGTGACCAAGCTGGTAGCATCAAACGTGGCGCTATGTTTCAACGATTACCTAAGATGCTGAAAACTGCATACAGCAGCAAGCATGCAGAGATTGGCTTTGCCGGTCGCACAGCTGAAGTAATGGCCGTCCACCAATTTGGCAAAACAATCAGGCCTAACCCCAAATCAAAACCCACGCGCTACCCAGTGCGAAAAACCATCGGTTGGTCCGATGATGATATTGAGTTAATTATTGATGAGATAAGAGAATTTTTATTACATGAGTAAAAACCCCATCAATTTACATTAATGAGGTTTTTATAGTTTAGACCATTATTACTCTAACTATCTTTTGATGGCATTTCCTTAAAATTAACAACTTCGTACGAATCTATATATATCTGTAGAATTTCATCTTTTTTTCGTTTTTCACCATGCATCTTTGTTTCTTCAAGAATAACTTTAGTAAGATCTAATGCTATGCGCTCATAGCGCTCTTGAGGGTTATCAGCCATTATTAAATTCCTTTTAATTAATTAGACTTTAATCTAGCAATCTATTCAACTTAATACAACTATTAAATCTTTCATCAACCCCGTCTACAAGCAGGGCTTTTTTATATCCGCAAATCGGACTTGCGGTTAAGCATTAGATGCACTTGGCGTTGCTGCAATGCAGACTATAGCCATGAACGCAGAAACCCAACGACGCCTACACAATCTCGCCACCATTGGCACTGTCACGCATATCGATGCTGACAGTGCCTTAATGCGTCTTGCCGTTGGTGAAAATGAGACTGATTGGGTAAACATTCCTACTATCGCAGCTGGAGCTATCAGTGCATGGCGTTGTCCTAGTATCGGCGAGCAATACCTGCTTGTTTCACCAAGCGGTGAACTTGCTAATGCCATTCCTGTTATTAGCTTATACAGCGATCATCATCCAAGCCCCAGCACCGACCCAAACGAGATACGCATCCGCTACAACGACACTGACTTTTGCAGCATTGATGTCGTCAACAGTCAGCTCACGATGCATATCAGTAAGGCCGTTATTAAATCCAAAACCAGCATTGTATTGGATACACCAGAGACACGTATGACCGGCAGTCTACAAGTTGATAAAGGCATCCATGCAACCGGAGCGATCAAATCAGACGACGAAGTTTATGCAAAAGACATCAAATTAGGTAATCACGGTCATAGAAATGTTAAAAGCGGCTCTGATACGTCTGGTGACCCTGTATGAATAATCACGCGACAGGTATGTCCCGCACGAGTGGCAACCTATTAAATCAAGACGATCATTTACGTCAATCGATCCATGACATTTTGACCACTCCACTTGGCACGAGATTAATGCGCCGTGAGTATGGCAGTCTTTTACCGTTTTTGATTGATTCCCCAGCTAATGATGCTACTCGACTAAAACTCATGGCAGCCACAGCGACCGCCCTTATTCGTTGGGAGCCACGTATTAAAGTCAGCAAAGTTAGTTTGTCTTTAATTAACGACGGCATCAACAGCGGTTGGAATACATTAATTGAGATGAGACGCGCTGACAGCTCAACGCTGACGACATCATTATCTTTAGTGCGAGGCGCAACATGAGCAACGTATTTACAGCGATTAATTTGCAAGGCTTACCGCCACCAAACCTAATTAAGCCCATTTCGCCTGAAGCTGAGCTGCTTGAAATTCGCGCCGAGTTCGCCGCCAAGTTTCCAGCTAATCATCCAATACATGCGGCACTGGCATTAGAGTCAGAGCCAGTTAATAAAATATTAGAAGTACTGGCTTACCGCTATAGCTTGAAAGTGGCTGAAGTCAATCGTACAGCACGCAGTTTGATGATTGCTTTCGCCAATGGTGGCGACTTAGATCATCTTAGCGCCACTTATTACCGTGTCCAGCGCAAAGTCTTACAAGCAGAAGATTTAACCACTAATCCGCCAACGCCACAGATTTTAGAGAGTGATGAGGATTTTCGTGATCGAATTGCATTGTCAGTCGAAGCAGAGACAAAAGCCGGTAGCGCTGGCGCTTATCTATTCCACGCCTTATCTGCTAGTGCCCAAGTGTTTAACGCTACCGTCCACAGCCCCGCGCCCACGGAGGTAGACGTGTATTTATCTGGCCAGATTGATGGTGACGTGCTCGAGCAAGCGACCAAGACCGTTGGTGTTGATCAAAGTGCTATTAACGATGTTTTTGCTGCGCTGACCGCTGATGATGTGCGTCCTCTAACCGACCTAGTGCGCGTACATAGTGCTACTGCAAAGTCATATCAAATTAATGCTGTGATTTATATCAAGGCGGGTATCAGTCCAAGTCTGTTACTGCAGCAAGGATTAGATAATTTGCGTGCTTATTTGCGCTCCGAATTTAAGCCTGGTCGCCGCATTGCTACCAGTCGCATTATTGGTGCGCTCGATGTAAATGGCGTCAGTCGCATTGAGCTGATTAGCCCGGCTACTGATGTATTGGTCGACGTGTCACAGGTGGCACATTGCACCAGTCATGATATTACGGCGGTAAGCAGCAATGACTGATTTGTCTTTACTGCCAGCTAATAGCAAACCGCTTGAGCGCGGACTTGCAACATTGACAACGAGACTTGAATCGATAGATGTACCGTTTGACTTAATTTGGGATGCAGAAAACTGTCCTATCGAATATTTACCTTTTTTGGCTTACGCCTGGTCCGTTGATGAATGGAACGATGCTTGGAGTATTGAGACGCAGCGCAATGTTGTCAAAAACTCAGTCTGGGTACACCAGCGCAAGGGCACTTTAGGCGCTGTCAAGCGTGCACTTGCTGTTATGAACTACGACACCAGCGTCATTGAGTGGTTTGAAAAAACCCCAAGAGGTACACCGGGCACATTTAGCATCGAAGTAAATCCGATGAATGGAATTATTACTGACTCAGTACGACAAATACGTGCTGTTATCGATGCGGTTAAACGCCTATCAGCGCACTACGATATTTATTTTGGTACATCTGTAAATGCAACACTCGCCGCTTATGCTGTCCCAGCCGTCGGCGTTGAAATAACCATCACTAACTAAGGATTTATTATGCCAAATGACCAACAGCCGCAAGGCTTAACCAAAACCGTTACTAATCCAGTCTCTGACCGTGGTTCATACCTTGTTGATTTTGACGTAATTGAGGGCGACGGTATTGCTACCGCAAGTCACTTAGCACTGATTATGAATGACGGCGTTGCCCGTACTGATGTTGACATCATTTTTAATCCAGCATTATTACGCACTCGTTTTGACTCCGTGCATGTTGAGGTTGTCACCAGTACTGCAACCAACATCAACATTTACACGTTGCTCACTCCAGAGCATCTAGCCAATCACACTACTGCACCTAAGCGCACCTTAGCAGTTGCAGAAAATACTTCAGAACTGTTTACGATCAAAAAACTAGGTGACGTCATTGTGTTTGACGGTGCAGCTATTGACCGTCTTTTGATGCCGGTCGCACCCGAAAACGGTGGTGGATTAGGTTTACCTCCTATTGATAACGGCGAAGGTACTGGTTCTGGTACGACCTAATCGAACAACCTTAATATTGGCAAACTAACTATTAATTAAAGGCTCATCATGACTTACCAGCTCTTACTAACCACGCTTGGACAACAAAAGCTTGCAGCAGCTGCATCTGCTGGCGGTCAGCCGGTACGCATTGCTGAATTTGCTGTTGGGCAAGGCGTCAATGTTGATTTTAGCCAACGTCTTGATCAGCAAGTACTGGTTAGTAAACGCTATCAAGCTGCTGTTAATGGCGTTGCGGCCACGGCGGTTGTTGGACAATACGAGATTACTTGTATCGTTCCGCAAGATCAAGGTGGCTGGGCGATACGTGAGCTTGGCTTAATCGATAGCGAGGGTAGCTTAATTTGGGTCGGTCAAGTGCCAGAGGTGCAAAAGCCTGTTGCCAGCTCTACTGCCGCTGTTGATTATCGTATTAAGGCTGTTATCAGTATTGACAATCCTGATGTCAATTTAGTGATTGATGCCAACGTTGTGACAGCGACGCAAGCATGGGTGTCTAATAATTTTGTTAGCAATCCCCGCTTTGCTCAATTCTTAGATTTGGCTTATCCGTTTGGCTATCCCTACTGGTCACACAGTAAATCTAATCCGAAGCCTATATTCGACGCAATGTTTGGTTTTGAAACACACTGGCGACGCTTAGAAGGTGTGGGCTTGGTTGCTGTAAAAGATGGCGATGCTTACATAGGTCAGCCTATGCTGACGCTAGGACAGGTAGGCAACACTGAACTGGCGACAACTACACGTCCCCACGCTTACCCTGTTTACACAAGCTATCTATTCGAGCGCTATGACCCATCGACCGTTGTTGAAACTGTCTGGAAGGTAGTCGCAAACAAGACATCAATCAATGAAGGTGACGCTGTTCAATTCACTGTAACAGCTAATAATCTACCCGATGGTCAGATACTGGACTGGTTTATTCAAGAAGGTGCGCTTGATAGTGCAAGCAATACTATCACTACACCTGATAAGTCAGACGCTGACACTGTGATATTAAGAAATGGTCAAGCCATTATTAACTTTACAACCACACCCGACGACAACGCTGAAGAACCTCAAAAGCACGTGCGTTTGGTAGTCGGTACGCCGGCTAACTTGTCAATCAATGTACCTATTAACGATGCTGGCCATAACGAAACTGTCATGCATATCAGTCAATCAACTACTAATGGTATTGACCTAGCTGAGTATTACAAACAGCAAAGCGGCGGATATCCTGAAGCTGACGAAGTAGTGCGTTTTATTGTCGATTCTGGCGTTGATATTGTAGCGCCTGACACTGCTAAGCCAGCGATATTTAATGGCGCAAGCTGGCCGTCTGGAAACTTCCCGACTATTGAAAACCGTGGTCGTATTTTAGGGCGTGGTGGTGAGGGTGGTCGTAATGCGGAATATTATGGGGGCTGGTCTGTAGTAGATGATGATGGTGAGCTAAATGCGCCTGAACGATGGCAGTTAGCCGAAAACGGCAAAAATGGAGGCGTGGCCGTTAAGGGAAATATGTTTATTGAGAATTACGGATTGATAGCTGGTGGAGGCGGTGGCGGAGGCGGTGGTGGCATTATCGCCTACCATGCACCAAGCGAATTTAGTGCTGATGGTGTTTTTGAGGCCGTAGGTGGTAGTGGTAGTGGAGGTGGAGCGCCGCTAGGTAGTAGATCGCCAAACGCGAATACGATAGAAAGTTTTTACAAGTACAAAGCGCAGGATGGATCTGTGCCCTATAACTACAAAGCATTAGCACAGCCCTACCTTTCTGCTTTTATTCAACCTACGGGCGGGACTATGGATTATTTTTCATGGTATTCGTCAGAGTTTGAACAAATCAAGCAACCCGTAGCCCTTAAAGATGAGAATTTTAGGCTTAACGCGGCTGTATATCACCTGCCGCACTACGAGTCGGACGGCATAAGCTACAAGCTTATATCTTATGAGGATCATGAGGAATTTGCAGACACAACCAAACCGTCAATTATAAATTCAAATGGTTCAAGAATTTGGCAGGCTCATAGCGTCCTGCTAAAGCAATCTACCGATGGCGGGTTAACTTTAGGTGGCAAGTACGGTTACGGCGGCTTAGCAGCAAGCGGCGTTAATATTGATTGCGAATTGGTTTTACCTAATTATTTTCAATCACTAGATCTTACTAAGCATCATGGCGGTGATGGCGGTGATGTGGGTATGGCTGGAACAGATGGTATTAACTTAACCAATCCCACATTAAATAAGTTAATAGGCCGTTTTAGCGGTAATTATACGAAAGCCCGTGAGATATTACCCGCACAAGGCGGACTCGCAGGTTATATCAAAGAAGGTAGCGTAACCATTACAAACTATTCAAACGGCGTCACTAAAGGTCGCTAATTTAATTAATCAACAAGTCAAAGGATAAAACTATGGCTGGATTTCATCATGGCATATCAGCGCAAGAAGTAGTACAAGGCATTTTGCCGATGCGCAATGCCAACGTTAGTGTACTAGGTCTAATCGTTATCAGCACCGATGCCGATGACACTATGTATCCGGTTGGCACACCAGTTCTGCTCACTGGCATTACTCAAGACAATATTGATAAAGCCGGTACTAATGGCACCTTGCG
Organism: uncultured Psychrobacter sp.; assembly: GCA_963925435.1. GTDB lineage: Bacteria > Pseudomonadota > Gammaproteobacteria > Pseudomonadales > Moraxellaceae > Psychrobacter. Next base: position 67,642 of record CAWURQ010000003.1, read on the forward strand.
CGATTGTCTGCAGACGATACGCGATATTCACAACCCCACAGTCGTTGTCTTACGTGTGTCAGCCTCATTTGAGGCTGACAGTTTAGATATTTTGCTGACCTGCCCTGCTCGCTTTGGACTCATGCCCAAACGCTTTGGTGCGCCAGAGCTTGATACGCCAGACGTGGTTCTGAAACTTGTCTCTATTGCGAAGCGTCGCCGTGGCATTGTCTACGCATCGCCGCGCAAACACGACGGCACACTTATTACAGATAAGGCAGCTATCGTCGCGTACCGCGATACTTATGGTGACCGTGAGATTTCTATTATTGACGGTGAATGGGGGGTGCCGAGCGAGCCTGACTCTTCAAGCGTCAGTTACATCAACCTTGCCCTGCCGTTGACTAACGGTCAATTGCCCTCTTAAAAAAACAATCATAAGGTATTTATCATGATCTCATCTTGTTTAAAAGTACAAGTCGGTAACAAGCCTCCTTTCATTACAAGCTGTACTGGCGAAAATCTTGAGTATGCTGTTGACTCAGTTGGCAACCTTGACGACCTTATTATCTTTAGCCATCTTTATAATTTTTTTGGCTTTAGCTCCGAATGGACTTATGTGGCACCAATGATGTCAATAACGGGCACGCCATCTGATGTCCTAATTGGTTATACAGCAGACTCGAAAATCTTAATCAATCATCCTGATAGTTTGAGCCTTGCATGTTTTACACAGCAAACGTTAAAAGATGAACTGTCAAGACAAGCGCCGTTTGTAGATGGCTCATACATCATGTCAGAAGAAGAGTGGCGTGCGCTGATACAGTCAACGAGCTTTGAAAATCTCAACTCTGTTTTGAGCGAAGCTTTAGATGGTAATGAAATGACAGTAATCACAGAGCGTACGAAGCTTAAAGTCATGCGCTGTACGTCGGCAGATATGCTAACGCTACCACCTCGCCATTCTGACGCTCCAAATTACGTCGATGCTTTTGACCTTGTTAAAGCAAAGTTGGTCAACAAAGTGAGTCTACTTGACGGTAATGGGTTAGCCCCTGCTGTCTATCATGCGGATGGTGACTACATTGAGTTTACTGCTGATTGTGCTATTCAAATGTTTAATGCTGTTCCTGATTTAGAGCCACCGATAATACTAACTTAATAATTGCTCGTTAAAGACTATCAAACAAGACATAACTACCACTATTCAAAGTTAAATATCAGGGAGTAAAAGATGCCCAACGCAACCCCTATCATCGCTACCGCCCTCGCAATGCGAGCGCTCATTGATGATACATACCCAGCGAGCTTTACCAAATCAATCTCAAACGTACCGGTACCCGGTGTCGCTGGCATTAAACAGCCACGCACATGGGATTTAGAAGACCCAAACACCGAGGTTGGCTATCTAAATGCCAACGAAGTCACCTCAGTGGTTCAACACCAAGGTTTCCGTTTTTGGGGCAACCGCACGTGCTCAACAGATCCCCGCTTCGCTTTTGAAACTGGTGTACTCACAGCCCAGTGGTTGCTAGACACAATCATTGAAGGCTGTTTCCCATTTGTCGATCAACCACTGACGCCAGTACTTGTGCGAGACATCATCGAATCCATCAATGCCAAGCTACGCGCTACCGTCTCACAGGGCTGGTTGCTTGGTGCTAACTGCTGGTACAACGACGACCTGAATAATGCACAGGATCTAAGCCAAGGCATGCTATGGGTCGACTATGACTACACGCCTGTGCCGACGCTTGAGAACCTCAAACTTAATCAGCGCATCACTGACCGCTACCTCGTTGACTTTGGCAAGCTCATCGCACAGGGCGTATAAGCGTAAACGACTACAAGGATTAATCACATGGCAAAACAGATGCCTGCAGTACTTAAGAATTTTAACGTCCGTGTCGATGGTGACAGCTATGCCGGCACAGCCAAAACCATCAACTTGCCCGAGATTGTCAAAAAAACCGAAGACTATCGCGCCGCCGGTATGATTGGTGACATCAAGCTGGACATGGGCTTTGAAGCGATGGAAGCGACCGTTACTTACACGGGTGTTGATAGCCGGCACATTGCACAGCTTGCTTACTGTGGTGTCTCGGCATTGCCGATTCGCTACATTGGTGCATACGAGCGTCAAGACACCTGTGCCCATGTTGTGCGCGATGTTTATATGCGTGGATCTGTTACCAGCTTGCCGCTTGGTGAGCTTGAGCTTGGCAGTATCAACGAGCATGAACTGACGTATAGCGTGACGTATCTCAAGATTGTTGACGATGGTGTCACCTTGCTTGAGGTCGACTTTGTGAACGGCATACTCATTGTCGCAGGTAAAGACATGACAAGCGAAATCAATGCCAAGCTAGGCTTATAACTCTTTTGGCCAAATATCACCGTTTGGATAAATGGCCAATTCTTTAACACTACTTTTACCCAAATAAATCCATAGACCAGGACAACATTATGACTAAGAAAAATGACACCGCCACCGAGTTTTCAAGTGCATCACTATCACCTGCAGTTGCTGAAGCTTTTAAGAAAAACCCTCACTTGTCGTATGAAGAACTTGAAGAAATGGAAATGAAGGTGGCACGTGGAGAAGACCTAGAGTCAGTATCTACTCCCCCAGAACTACCCGCCAATCCTGATATCGAAACCGTTGAGTTTGATACCCCTATCATTCGTGGCACGTTGACTATTTCAGAAGTCAATATCAACAAACCTAAGACTGGTGCATTACGCGGTCTATCACTATCAGATTTGCTAAAAGTAGACGTTGATACCGTTATCAAACTGGTGCCACGTGTGAGCACGCCACCACTTACGGAACACGAAGTTGCCGCATTAGATCCAGCTGATTTTCTAAGTATTAGCACAGCGGTGGTCGGTTTTTTCGCCAGCAAGGATCAGCGGAAGAAAACACGTTTGGAGGCAGAGACAGCGAAAGCCGAGGCATCCCTTACTGCGTAGATGATGTGATTGCTGATCTAGCGGTCGTCTTTCACTGGCGACCGTCTGACTGCGAGGACATGGACGTCGACGAGCTAATGGATTGGCATGACAAAGCGCGTAAGCGTAGTGAGACTGACAAATAAACTTTAATAGGCGCGTAATATGGCGAATAACTTAGATCTATCTGCAACACTCAAGTTAATCGATGATATTTCCGCGCCTCTGCGCGGTATCACTGATAGATCAGACAAACTATCAAAATCTTTCGAACGTGCCACACGCACCGTCGATTCTTTCAACGACAGCCTTGCTCGGGTTAATCGTACAGGGCTGGATAAAGTCAATCAGCCACTTCAACGCACCAACAGTTTATTGGCAACTGGTCGACGCCACGCTCAAGGGTTAGTAACCGATTTCGCATTGGTACTTAAAGGCGTGGTAGCTGTGCACCGTAAGACAGATAGCTTGGCTCGCTCTTTTGCAGACACTCGTAAGCAGATGCGACAACAGGTTGTCAATAGCGCTTTCATGATGGGAGGTGCTGCAATTGCAGGCTATCAGTTAATCAAACCATCTATTGAGTTCGATAAACAGATGAGTGCAAACCAAGCAGTGCTTGAGTTAGAGAAGACGTCTGCTGAGATGGCAAAGCTTAGAGCGCAAGCGATCAGCGAAGGCGCTCGCTCAGCGTTCTCTGCAAGCCAAGCCGCTCAGGCGCAGTTTGAACTGGCCGCTGGGGGTTTTACTGCACAGCAAGTCATGGATTCCTTAGCTGGCTCTCTGGATCTAGCTGCTGCAGGACAAGTTGATCTTGCTTTGGCAGCACAGATAGCAGTAGGAACACTCAATGGCTTTGGGATGGAAGCTAAAGAAATTGGCCGGATGAATGATGTGTTGGTGGCTACTGCCAATAAGTCAGCTGTAGGCATTGAAGATTTGGGTGAGGCTATGAAATATGCCGCGCCCATTGCCAAACTGTACGGCACAAGTATTGAAAAAACCAGCGCAATGATGGGTATATTGGGTAATAACAATATTAAAGGTAGTGAAGCAGGTACAGGCATTCGTACAATTTTGACAAGGCTTGCGTCCACACCCAAACCTGTTAGAGAAGCTTTAGGTGGCCTAAAGATTGAAACTGTCAATAAAGACGGGACGATGCGACAAATCGATGAAGTGCTCGCTGAGATCAATCAAAAGACAAAGAATCTAAACGATGATGTAAAGTTCGACATATTTAAAAGTTTGGCTGGTGAAGAGCATTTATCCAAATTTGCAGTTTTAGTGGCTAATTCACAAGTACTCGATAAGAATACTGGAAAAGTCGTAAATAATATTACTGAATTTACGAAAGAGTTAGAGAATGCTAAAAATTTAGCTGGCAAAGTAGCAGAAACCCGACTGGATAACTTGGCTGGTGATATAGATCAGATGAAAGGTGCGTGGGAGTCCATGTCTATCGCACTTGGAGGTGAAGGTGGCGTCATTAACGACACGCTACGAGAGCTAGTCAGTCATATAACCGAGATAATTAACAAAGTGACGGCTTGGGTTCAGGCAAATCCAGAATTAGTCAAAACCATTGCTGCGTTAGCCCTAAAATTCATCAAAATTAATGCTGCGATTTGGGTGGTTAAGTACAGTGCTGCCCTCATGTTTGGTACGTTCTTCAGCATGGCTGCCAGCTTTATCAAGTTCGGTGCAGCGATGATGATATTTAACGCCATATTAGCCAAGCTAGGCATCTCATTTTGGGGCAAGTTCAAGCTAATGGGTAAAGCCCTGGTGTGGTTTAGTAAGCTATTTTTCAGGACATTTTGGTTCTTAGCGCGTAACGCTATTCCATTGCTAATTACAACGCTTGGCCAGTTATCAGTCGCACTACTCACCACCCCTATCGGCTGGGCAATTATGGCCATTGCTGTCGCTGGACTATTATTGATTAAGTATTGGCAACCAGTTAAAGCTTTCTTTGCCGGTATGTGGACAGGATTCTTGGATGGTATATCACCAATACGAGCGACGTTAGATAGTCTAGGCTCCATGCTATCGAGCATATTTGCACCGTTGCGTCCTGTATTAGATGTGATCATTTTATGTATTGGTTGGCTTGGCGCAGCACTGGCCGACTTAATCGCACCATTCCAAGCGACCGATTCGCAATTAGCCACAGCAACGTCTTATGGCAGTCAGTTTGGCTATGTATTGGGCACGATTGTCAGCCTAATTGCTCAGGTAGTTGCTGGTCTCGTCGGTGCATTGGCACTAGGGCTACAAACCATAGGGATGGCTATTGGCACTTTTGCAGCGATGATTGTTGTGCATGGCGGAGCAGCCATCAATTATGTCGCAGGACTACCAGCACGCATGATGGCGTTTTTAGCTGGGCTACCAGCTCAAATGTCAGCGATGGGCGGTCAGATTATGGATGGTCTTAAAAATGGCATTGTGAACAAAGCGACTGCTGTCGTTGATTCAATCCTTGGTGTGGCCAATCGTATCAAATCAGCCTTTACTGGGACTAAAGGCATGGTAATCAAAAGCCCTAGTCGTGTGTTTCGCGGTTATGGCGGTTACATGATGCAGGGACTCAATCAAGGCATATTGGCCAATAACAGTCCTGTTGCAGCCATGCTTCAGACCAGCAATAATTTACGAAATGCAATGGATACTAGCGAGATTCGTTTTGATAGTCGCAAGCCAATCAGTGCCTCAGCAATGATGGGTGGAGCGTCTGGGCAATCGCAACCTACGATAGTTAATCATTTCACTATTAATGCTCAACCTCATCAATCAGAGCAGCAGATTGCCGATCTAGTAGTGGCCACAATGCAAAGACAACAACGTAGTCAATCAAACAACACAGCACTTTATGACTTAGCGGAGGCGTGGTAATGCTTTTAGCCCTCGGACAGTTTGTTTTCAGCGTCGATACCATGACCTATAGCGAGCTGCAACGCAGCCGGTCATGGTCTTATGCTAGCAACTCTATTTCGCAAGGTCGCGACCAGCATCAATTTACGGGCGCAGGTGAAGAA
>CAWURQ010000004.1:0-327393 GCA_963925435.1 uncultured Psychrobacter sp.
AGGTCATCGTCAGCTCTCTATTCCTGATTATCCCCCGACTAGTTACCTAGGCGGGGGATTTTCTTTGTGTGGGTTAGTGTTTGATCAGCTGAAACAACCCTTAGCTCCATCAACTTTAAAATGGTGTATGAATCTTGAGACATTAGGACTTTATTTCTATCTAATAGATAAATTGCCAACTTTATCTATTAAAATGATTTGACTTATATCATTATAGGTGATAATTTTGAACAGTATTTTCATTATAAGGATATAAAAAATACAGCCAATCTGAGTACATTACTTAGTTTGTATCAGGATCAAATTCTTATTTATAAAGTTTTACTCTTACTCTCATAATTATCAAAAGGAATTGATAATGAAGCTAGCTCCTATTTTTTCAATTGGTGCATTAGCGGCTGTTAGTCTATTTGGCTGCTCTAACCAATCTGATAACACCACTGATGGCTCATCAGCAACTTCTCAAGAAACCACTGTTTTACGTTTTTCACATTTTTGGCCAGCTACTTCATCGATTAGTACTGAGGTTTTTGAGCCGTGGGCTAAGCAAATAGAAGCGGACTCTAATGGTCGCCTAAAAGTAGAACTGTATCCTTCAGCTGGTCTTGCTAAAGCAGACGTTACTTATGAATCTGCTGCCAAAGGCACGATAGATATTGGCTCACAAGCACACGGCTATACTAATGGTCGCTTTCCTTTAACTCAGATTACTGAGCTTCCAGGCTTATCAAATTCAGCCACTCAGATGGGTTGTATGCTCCAAACTCTGTATGAAGATGGCACTTTAGCTAGTGAATATGAAGATTCACATTTGTTGTTTATGTATGGCGCTGGACCTGGCTCACTGCATACAACTAACAAATTAATTCGCACGCCTGAAGATATGAAGGGTATGCGTATTCGCCGTCCTTCTGCGGTCGCCGGTGACATTATTGAAAGTGCTGGTGCTTCACCAGTAGGTTTGCCTGCCAATGACATGTATACCTCTTTACAGCGTGGGGTCGTTGATGGTTTGAGTTTTCCTTGGGAAGCTGTAACTGCCTTTAAAATTGACGAAATCACCAAATACCATACCAGTATTCCTTTTTATAGTTCGGCGCTTATGGTCACTATGAATAAAGAGAAATATGAAAGCTTACCTGATGATCTAAAAAAGGTGCTGGATAAAAACTCAGGTATGGCGCTTGCCAATAAGGTTGGTGAAGTATTTGATAAACATGACCAAATGGCGATTCAAGCTGCTAAAGATAAAGGTGATGAAATTGTCGAGATTCCTGATCCGTTAAACGATCCAGACTGGAAAGGACCTCTTGAAAAAGGAACCAACAAATATCTTGCTGATGTCAGTGCCTTAGGTTTAGATGCAGATGGTGTTTATGCCAAAGCTAAAGCCGCCAGTGCCGCCTGTAAAGTCTAACCTAAAGGAGTAGTTGCCACATGGCATTTTTAGTCAAACTGAGCACCCTTATCTCCAGGTTATGTCAGTTTCTTGGTGGTATTAGTCTTATCATCATTGTGCTGACCACTATGTTAGATGTTCTTGCTCGCTATATCTTCAAGCTCACCGGTGGTGAGTTTGGATTTACGGTCAAAGGTAGCGTTGAGATTGTCTCTTACTTTATGCTCTTTGCTTTACTTGGTGCCTTTGCTGCTTTTGTTGAGCGCTCACAAATCATCGTCGATGTATTCACTCAAAAGATGTCGAAAGCCGTTAAAGGTTACATGATGGGCACCTTTATGATGGGGTTCTTTATAATTGGTATCGTATTTGCTTGGGGTCTATATGAAAGCGCTTTTGATGCGATAGAGTATGGCAAAGTCACCCAAGACCTTCGAATATCTATGATGCCAATTTATGCTATCAGTGCCTTCTTAAGTATTTTACTTGCCATTCGGTCATTGATCGAATCCATCAATATTTTTAAAACAGGCGAGTTCTTTGACGCTGAGGAGACAGGCGCATGAGTCCAGAAATTATTGGTGCCATTGGTTTGTTATGCATGATTGCATGGTCATGCTGCGTGTTCCTGTTGCACTTGCCATGTTAGGTGTGGGTCTGGTTGGCTTTGGTGCCGTGACAGCGCCTATTGGTGCTTTACATATGCTCAAAGACTTACCGGTCGATGTCTTAGCAAAATATGATTTTAGTGCCATTCCGTTGTTCATACTTATGGGCGTCTTTGCCTCTCATTCTGGTATGGCAGGAAAGTTATTTGAAGCCACCCGAACCATCTTTGGCGGCGTAAGAGGCAGTCTTGGTATTGCCGGTATCGGCTCATCTGGTATCTTTGCATCTATTTCAGGGTCGTCATTGGCGACTGCTTCTACCATGACCAAAGTGGCGCTGCCACAAATGGAGAAGTACGGTTATCAACCAGGCTTTGCCTGCGGTATTTTAGCCGCTGGTGGTACTTTGGGTATCATGATTCCGCCCAGTATTGCGCTACTGGTCTATGCCATCTTAACCCAGCAGTCAGTCGGTGATATGTTTATCGCTGGTTTCTTACCGGGTATGCTTGGCATGGTGATGTATTCAATCACTGTCATGATCATGGTGCGCTGGAAGCCGCATTTAGCGCAACGTGGGGAGCCTACTTCTTGGAAAGAAAAGTTAATCTCTTTGACAGGTCTTATACCCTTTAGCTTTATCTTTATCGTGATTATTGCGGGTATTTTCTTTGGGTTATTTACCCCAACAGAAGGCGCTGCAGTTGGTGCATTTGTCTCATGGGCTTATGCCTTTGCCAAAGGTATGCGCATGAAAGGGCTTAAGCAATCGCTGATTGAAACGCTGGCATTATCAGCAGTGGTCTTCTTTATGCTACTGGGTGCAGAAGCCTTGGGCTATTTTATCTCAGTCTCACGCTTGTCTTATACATTAGCGACTTGGATTGGTACGTTGGCGGTCAGTCCAATGATAGTATTGATCTGTATTTTGATCATGTACTTTCTGTTAGGGCTGTTCATGGATGCCTTAGCGATGCTGGTGATTACCATTCCAGTGGTGTATCCTATTATTGTAGCTTTAGGGTTTGATCCAGTCTGGTTTGGTATCATTGCGGTATTGACGGTAGAGCTTGGATTGATTACGCCGCCGATGGGGATGAATATCTTTGTGATTAAAGCAATGGCACCGCATATAAAGCTTAGTGATATGTTTCGTGGGGTTGCGCCTTTTATCGTCTCTGATGTCATTCGCTTGGTGATTTTGGTCGCATTTCCAGCGATATCATTAGTATTATTGACCTAGGCATTCTCGATAAAAAAGAGTCTGAAGGTTAGCCTTATCACAGTTTTATAATTTATTCACATTTAGAAGCCATATTGTGGTCACTGCAATATGGCTTTTTTGTGTCACTTAGGCGGGTATTTTGAGTAGGCTATTTACAAGTCTATTTTGCACTTATCGCACATTGCCCAGCGATAACTTTTCTTAGCATTATAAAGGCTTATGAATGTAGTAAACTGGTTGATATTTCCGTATAGATTATTTTATAAGTAGAGAGAGTATGGCAGTCGATTTTAGTAACACGCTAATAGTCGCGATTTCTGCAACGGCGCTTTTTGATTTAACAGAGTCAGAAAATTACTTATTGCAGCTATTAGAGCAGCGACCTACAAGCGCTATCAAAGAATTCCGTGACTATATGACCGAGCGTGAAAACGACCCTTTAAATATTGGTGCAGGTTACCCTTTGATAAAAGCACTGCTCAATCTAAACGATTACTGCCATAGAGATGGCACGCCAAATTTAGATATTGAAGCACCATTGGTGGAAGTCGTTATCGTCTCAAAAAGCAGTCCTGATACAGGTATCCAAGTACTTAACGCGATTCTTGAACACAAGCTTAATATTTCACGATCAGCATTTATTTCAGGTAGCCTTGTTGCTCCTTACATTAAAGATTTCAATGTTGATTTGTTTTTAACCACCAACCGTGATGACGCGCAGCAAGTTGCCGATGCTAATATTTGTGCTTGTGCCATACTCGATGCGACGCCTGTGAACACGTATGAGTTAGATACCAATCAGCTACGCATTGCGTTTGATGGAGATGCGGTATTATTTGATGACTCAGGCGAGCTACTTTATAAGCAAAAAGGTCTGCGCGCCTTTCATGATCGTGAAATACAGATGCGAGACTTGCCGATTGAAAAAGGTCCTTATGCGGAATTGTTGATTAAGCTATCAAATTTACAAGAGCGTTTGCCAGCGGGTCTTAAATACTCTCCAATAAAAATTGCATTGGTCACTGCTCGCAATGCGCCTGCTGATTTGCGTGCTATCAAGACGCTACGAGAGTGGGGTGTCAATGTCGATATGGCGTTTTTCTTAGGTGGTCTAGAAAAAACAGCAGTGCTTAGAACGTTTGCGCCCCATATCTTTTTTGATGATTCAATCAAACATATTGATGCGGCACGACGTTTTATTCCTACAGCTTTAGTACCTTATCACTCGACGTCGTTACTACATGGCGACAGTTATTTAACGACTGATAAAGACGCGACCTTGTTGGCTTTTACACCAGTAGAGCGCCCACTTTTTGCTGTGAATCATTAGAGCGTGTCATCAATTTATCTCATTTGAATTCTCATAATCTAATTGATGACACGCCCTAGGGCATACCTAAAGAAATGAATCAAAAGGACAAAATGTTATATGAATTGGCAGCAGTTGCTTAGCTTGATTGTGATGCGAATAAAACAGGTTATCGGCTTATATGCTTTTGTATTAATACCGATGTGGGGCATGTTTTTTTTGAATAAAGTCGCATTATTTGGGCTGTGGAATATTTTTGGGATTGTTCCTCGCGCCTTAGATGTGGGCAGTATGATAGGGGTGTTTGCTTCATGGACGATGCATGGCAACTTTTCACATTTGCTTGGCAACACTGTGACGTTGTTACAAATTTTGTTTTTGTTTGGCTTGTTTGAAAAAAATGCTTATCGTACGGTGTTGAAACTGGTTGTCGCCTCTGGATTGGTCACTTGGATCATTGGTTCGCCATCTTCTATTCATATTGGTGCATCAGGACTGTGTTTTGCGATGCTCGGTTATATGATAGGTGGTGCAATATTTGCGCGACGTTGGGGGTATCTTGTGGCCTGTATTGTCATGGGTACTGGCTATTGGCTGACTATAAAGCAAGGATTGATGCCGCAACAAGGTATCTCATTTGCGGCGCACTTTGGTGGTTTATGCGCCGGCTTGTTGTTGGGTGCCAGCTCTAAGCATGCTTATACAACAGTGAATAATCGTTATTAGCCTTATTTTTCGGCAAATATATTAAGAAAGCCTGTTCAATAAGATATAGCGTTATTCATAAATTATTGTGTAGAGGGATCAATGACTGAGTTATTTTTTATTAATGCAAACATTGATATATAGTGGGTCACTTTTTTCTAAAGGTCGCCAAGCAGTCGTTTGTTTCACATGCTCATCGATACTCAGCTTACTGTCTTTTTCTTGTAGCACATAATCTGCACGGGCAGGGGCAGCACAGTCAATCACTTGCGGTACTTGCTGCACACTTCTGCGTCTTTCAAACAAATACAAATTGACCAAATACACTTCTGGGTTATCGGCGTTAGCACGAGCGTGTCCGCTATCAGCCGCTATAAAGCGTAACGTCTGTGGTTTAACGTAAGACCACGGACGAAACCACGTACCTTCTTCAACTTTTTTGACAACATGAACACCTTCAGGGAGCTGTGCAACCTGTTGACCGAACCAGCTATATTCTTGGCTTATTTGAAAGCCAAAGATACCGATGGCACCAAATAATGGAATAAGCCATCTTGGCGCTTTCTTACCTGCGAGTTTGCTGAGGTGAGTGATGACCAGTGCTATCCCAGCTAAACCAAATCCAGCCGCAATGGTAGCGATAAACTCAAAAAGCATAATACTTTTCCTTAACGCAATCAGCGCATTTCATACCAATTATTAAAAATAAACCGACATATTCAATTTTTTTAAGCGAATTTATTATGGCATTTATGGTCACCTTTCTCATTATTTTTACTTTTAAGAGAGGTGAATAAAATAATCATGGTTGGATAAGCAGTGTTGAAAAATCACTCTATCACCAGATTGGGATAAAAAAATCACTCACAAGCAGCTGCTGCCTGTGAGTGATGTATTATCGTAAAAAAGCATCTATCATTTGCACTTCATTTGCTAGCTTGTATCGAAGCTTAGTGATCGATTGCAGCACCAGCGCCACGTGGAGAGCGGACGCTTTCCACCAAATCTTGGATATGTGCTGGTGGTGGCGCAGTCGCATAAGAAACTGCGAATGCTACGATAAAGTTAAGCAATGCACCAATCACACCAAATGATAATGGTGAGATACCAAACAACCAGTACTCTTCAGTATCAGGGAAGCTTGCTGTACCTGTGATGAAGAACCAGCCCTTGAAGATGAAGATATAAACTAAGATACTAATCAAACCGGTGAGCATACCAGCGATGGCGCCCAAGTTGTTAATACGTTTAGAGAAAATACCCATCATCAATACAGGGAACAGTGAGGCACCGGCAATACCAAAGGCCAATGCAACGACCTGTGCAGCAAATCCTGGTGGATTAATACCTAAGTAGGTAGCAACCACAAGCGCAATAGCCATCGTGATACGTGCGACTTTTAGCTCGCCTTCATCAGTAATGTTTGGATTAAGGTTACGCTTAATCAAGTCATGACTGATCGCTGATGAGATGGCGAGTAACAGACCAGCTGCTGTAGATAGGGCTGCTGCCAAACCACCTGCGGCGATAAGACCAATAACCCAACCTGGTAGCTGTGCAATTTCTGGGTTAGCCAATACTAAGATGTCAGCGTTGACGTCAAGCTCGTTACCTGCCCAACCTCTATCAACAAACACACCATCACGCCCTAAAGCATGCGCAGCTTTTGCTTTTTCAACGGCCGTCGTTGCTGCTGCAACATCACCGCCGTCAGTCGTTGCCGCAGCCAATGCTAGCTCTGCTGCGCCAAGTCCATTATCATTATAGAACTGGATGCGACCGTCGTTATTTAGGTCGTTATATTTAATAAGACCGGTTTCTCCCCAGGTTTTCATCCAATCTGGACGTTGCTCGTATTCGAAAGGCGCTTCTGCAACCCCTTGTGGATAAACAGTATCGATTAGATTTAGACGCGCCATTGCACCTACTGCTGGCGCAGTGAAGTATAGTAGTGCGATAAATACCAACGTCCAACCAGCTGTCCAACGCGCATCCGCAACTTTAGGAACCGTGAAAAAGCGAATAATAACGTGAGGTAGACCAGCGGTACCAATCATCAGTGATAAGGTAAATAGCACCATGTTTAGCTTGTTTGGCACATCAGCGGTATAAGCGGTAAAGCCTAAGTCGACGACGATTTGGTCAAGCTTGGTTAGGATAGGAATGCCTGATTCAATATGGTTTGAGAACAAACCAAGACCTGGAATCGGGTTGCCCGTCAACTCAAGTGAAATAAATACCGCAGGGATCGTATAGGCAATCATAAGAACCACATACTGCGCAACCTGCGTGTAGGTAATCCCTTTCATACCACCAAGTACGGCGTAGAAGAATACAACAACAGCCGCAATAATCAGACCAGTGGTACTGTCAACTTCTAAGAAGCGTGAGAATGCCACACCAGCACCCGTCATCTGACCGATAACATAAGTGGTTGATGCGATAATCAAACAAACAACGGCAATCATAGCAGCGGTTTTAGAATAAAAGCGGTCACCAATGAAATCGGGAACCGTGAACTTACCAAATTTACGTAGGTAAGGCGCTAGTAGCATCGCTAGTAGCACGTAACCGCCAGTCCAGCCCATTAAGTAAGTGGATGCAGCATAACCGCCAGTGGCGATAATACCAGCCATCGAGATAAATGACGCCGCACTCATCCAGTCAGCCGCGGTTGCCATACCATTAACAACAGGATGTACACCGCCGCCAGCAACATAGAACTCACTGGTCGAACCTGCACGTGCCCACCAAGCAATACCGAAGTATAGAGCGAAAGACAGACCTACAAAAATAATATTAATCGTAAATTGACTCATAGGGCTATTCCTCGTCTACACCATATTGTTTATCTAGTTTATTCATGCGCCATGCATAAAAGAAGATTAAGGCGATAAATACGATAAGAGCCCCTTGTTGTGCAAACCAAAAGCTTATATCAGTACCACCTATTCTAATACCTGACAATAATGGACGTAGTAAGATGCCAAAACCATAAGAGACTAAGGCCCAAATGACGAGGCTTATCTGAATGAGACGGAGATTGGCGCGCCAATAACCGGATGAATCGTTGTGGTTTTCCATAGGACAACTCCTTTTGTCTTACCTAAAATCTTATTGTTGATTTAATCCTAGTACATCATAAATAGTCTAGCGTTTACCGATTGCAACGATACGGTATCTAGCGTAAAAACGTTGCTTCATAGACTGCTAATGCAATTGATTCAAACGTACTAATACCAACAATAACATGAGAGAGGCTTTGGCTATTTTTTATCACTTATACAAGGTCATAAAAAATAGATATGTACTGCTTTATAAATTGACAGTGATAAACAGCAGATCATTCATGCGTAACAATATATGACATTATCAAGAGCATAAAATCGTTAAAAATATAGAGTTACTAAAAATATAAAGTCACTAAGCTCATTGATCTAAAAGTAGCAACGAAATTATTCAGTATTGTATGGGTCGCTTTGATTAAGAGTATCGCAAAGGATAGGATTTTTTGAGGAAGAAAGAAGGGGGATGGTAAGACGGTCCGCTGTCTTTTTTGCAATCTTGTCTTCCTGACAAGCTTCTTAAAGTTTCTAATAAGCTAACCATTCATGCGAATTATTAAATATCAGCTCTACATAAAATTTTATACAATGAAAATTTCTATACTAAATTGAAGCTATCAATACTAACCAAAGGTAACTACAGATAGTATCTATATTTTCCAAAAATACCATAAGATATATTATGGCAAACATCATATTAGTGATTAACGTTACTGAAACAGCACGATAACAGTGTAACTTATGCTGCTAAATTGTTACTCATAAACATAGTATAGGATATCAACTGTCATTAACATTTATTTTATAAATAATCGTTATAAGCTAATAAGTAAATGTGATCTCGCAAACGGCTGAATATCTATAGATATGCACATGATATTTTGATGTCGCGACTTTAAAACAAGGCTGCTTAAGGCTCATGTTGGTTGCAAACGATATCAATACGATATGCAAGTGAGAGATATTTTGATCCCGATAATTTTGTGAAGCTGCGAGATGAAGCCAATCGTGATGCGTGGAGGCATTGATTCTATAGTCGTTCAATATATGAGACAAAAAACTGCCCTTATTTGAAGGGCGGTTTTTTATTGGGTGTTGATAATTTATTAGAAGCAACATCATCACAAGGATGGTTTACATATTTGGATAGTTTGGACCACCGCCGCCTTCTGGTGTCACCCAAGTGATATTTTGAGAAGGATCTTTGATATCACAAGTTTTGCAATGCACACAGTTTTGCGCATTAATGACAAATTTGGCGCCTTGAGCATCTTTTACGACTTCGTATACACCAGCTGGGCAGTATAAGCGTGCAGGCTCAGCATACAAGGGTAAATTGATCGAAACAGGAACGGTTGGATCGGTCAATTTTAAATGTACCGGCTGGTCTTCTGCATGGTTGGTATTGGAGACAAATACTGATGAGAGCTTGTCAAATATCAATTTGCCATCAGGCTTTAGATAAGTGGGCTGATAAGCATGATTGGCGCGCTCTAGCTGATCATAGTCCGGAAGATTGTCATGCAAAGTAAATGGCATCTTACCTTTCAATAAGTTGTGCTCGATAAAGGTAAATGCACCGCCCATAAACAGACCCATACGGTGTATCGCTGGTGAGAAGTTACGTGATTCATAGTTGTCTTGGTACAACCATGATTCTTTATACATGGTGGTATAAGCAACCACTTCATCATGCTGACGATTGGCTTGTAGCGCCTCAAAGATGGCTTCGGCGGCTAGCATGCCTGACTTCATCGAGGTATGCGTGCCTTTGATTTTGGCAGGATTTAAAAAACCAGCATCATCACCGACCAATACGCCACCTGGGAAGGTGAATTTCGGTAGTGAATTCAAACCGCCTTTAGTCAAAGCACGTGCGCCGTAAGAAATACGCTTACCGCCCTCTAAGACATTTTTAATAACGGGATGGGTTTTTAGGCGCTGCATCTCATCAAATGGCGACATATAGGGGTTGTGGTAAGACAAATCAGCCACCAAACCAAAGCTTACTTGGTTGTTTTCATCAAAGTATAACCACCAGCCGCCAGTAGAACCCGTTTCAGTCAAAGGCCAGCCAAGACCGTGCATGACCACGCCTTGCTCGTGTTTTTCTGGATTGACTTCCCACAGCTCTTTTAAGCCAATACCGTAATGCTGAGGATCAGAGTCTTTGTCAAGACAAAAGCGGCTGATTAAGCGTTTGCCTAAATGACCACGGCTGCCTTCGGCAAAAATGGTGTATTTGGCAAGTAGCTCATAACCTGGCTCAAAGCTAGGCTTGGCTTCGCCATTAGCAGCCACACCCATATCGCCCGTTAAGACACCGCGTACAGAACCGTCATCGTTATATAAAATATCAGCCGCAGGGAAGCCTGGGAACATCATGACTTCTAGCTCTTCTGCCTGTACTGCCAACCAACGAACCACATTCCCCAATGAGACAATATAGTTGCCATTGTTGTGCATCGGCCCTGGGATCAAAGAGTCAGGTACTTTAGTAGAGCGCGTGGCAGAGTTTAAATAATAAAAGCGGTCTTCGATTGCTGGCACGTTGAGCGGTGCGCCTTTGTCTTTCCAGTCCGGTATCAGCTCGTTCAAAGCACGTGGCTCGATGACTGCACCAGATAAAGTATGGGCACCAAATTCAGAGCCTTTTTCGACCACACAAACCATAAACTCATCATTACCAGCAGCGATAGCGAGCTGACGTAGGCGGATAGCAGCAGATAGCCCAGCAGGTCCACCGCCAACAATGATAACGTCAAATTCCATTGATTCACGTTCGATTTCAGGCTCTGCCACGACAGGCTCAGGCTCTTTGTCGACAGCGACTGTATCAGTCGTTGATTTCTCTTCAGTCACCGCTTCAGCTGACTCTGCTTTATCTAGGGCGGCTGTCTCTGTCGCTACTGATGTGTCAGTGTGCACAGTGTTACCATCGATAACTGGCTTTTGATTGTCTTGCTCTTGCATACCTACTCCTAAACTTTTAGTGGCTTATCTCAGGGCATCATTAGCTTAACAATTGAATAATAGACTTGCGGCGCTAACTTTACTCAGACATATGGCTGCCCGATAGAAACTGTCTTTGCGGCATCAATGGACTCTGTTATTGTTGAAACCCATTATCTAAAGGCATCAACACATCACGTAAAATGTGTTGTTAATACAACACCCACTTGACCAATTCAATAAAAAATCGTTACTCATTATAAAAGAAAAGTCCTATAAACACGATACGCATTTATGGGTATCGGTGTTAAGGTAAGTTCAAGGTAATGAGGGGATTGACAGGATATGACCTTATCATACCCGAAACTAAAATTTATAGTAATAATAGATTTGCCAAACTTTGAATACTAGGTGAAGGATTACATGATGAACAACAATACCAATAACATCACTGACAACGACAAAAGTGCTGCTAAGCCTCCAAATGACATAGCGTCCAACCTAAACAATATGGATGCTCTTAGCCAATATCTAAAGGCTACTGCGGGGACGCGTGAAGGTCGCGCCATACCGCCACTAGAAAAATGGCACCCTGAAGATGTTGCAGATATGGATTTGGTCATAAAGGCCAATGGTGAGTGGTGGCACGAAGGCGGACAAATGACTAGGCAGTCATTGGTTGATTTATTTGCCACTATTTTATGGAAAGAAGAAAATCAGGGTGTCACTGAGTATTTTTTGAAAACCCCTGTACAAAAAATTCGTATCCAAGTTGAAGACGCCCCATTACTTATTAATGATGTTGGTATTGTCAATGAAGGCCATAACAGCTGGTTAGAATTTACAACGACGACTGGCGATGTGGTACGTTTGGATAATGAGCATCCCATTACGTTAAAGGCGTATAATCCTAAAGCTGATAGTATTGACTCTGATAGTAGCGAAGATAATGAAAATCATCAGGCAGTCGGCATCGAGACTGAGGTACGTCCTTATATGCCAGTTAGAAATGGTTTGTCGGCGCTTATCGGTCGCAATACTTTTTATCATTTGACCGAAATTGGACAATTGACAGAGCAAAATGGCGAGACAATATTGACGTTACAGAGCGGTGGACAGTCTTATCAGTTATCGATGCCAGCCAGTTAAATATCAGCGATGACAATTTACTCATTGCAATTCATTTGGTAGTTATTATAATTTTCATCAATCAAGTAATTTGATAGCCATTGTCAACGCATTGGTAAATGGTTACGGCGTTACTCTCGTTTTATGTACTAAATGGACTATTTGCGTACGCCTATCTTGTACCTCTTTTAGACTGCGTCGACTGTTATGGGCTCCATCAGATTCAATTTTATATGTGACTTAATAAAAAGTATGAAGATGACGATATGTATACAACAATGACGGTAGAACATTAATGGGTATTACCGCAGGTAATCTCATCGATGGGATCAAAGTCCGAACAGATGCTTCTCATATCGGCGCTTTTGACAATAGAGCTATTATCAAAAGTGATGTCAATATAAAAGTAGGTAATACCGCTATTAGTCATAAAGACCGTCGCGCTCCAATAGGGTTGTTTGACTCGGGTATTGGTGGCTTATCTGTTTATTTACATTTGGCGCAGCAGCTCCCTGCCGAGCGTTATGTCTATTATGCCGATACGTTAAATGTACCCTATGGCAGCCGTGACAGTGCCGATATTGAAACCCTAACCTTAACAGCTGTAGAGTGGCTGTGTGAGCAGGGCTGTAAGCTTATCGTTATCGCTTGCAATAGTGCTTCAGCCTATGCGCTTGAGGCCGCAAGGCGTCGTTATCCGCAAGTACCTATTGTTGGTTTAGTCCCAGCCTTGAAGCCCGCCATATTGGCCAGCAAAAGCGGCCGCGTGGCAGTATTGGCAACCAAGGCAACCTTGAATGGTACATTGTTAAATGATGTTATCAATAACTTTGCGAAACCTAACAGTACGATAGTCACTAAATATTTTGACCCACAGTTAGTGCCTTGGGTTGAAGCAGGTATGCCAGAACAAGATAATACCGCTCTGTATTTGCGCCAGCAGCTACAAGCCTTTGCCAAGGATGGTATTGATCAGTTGGTGCTAGGTTGTACACACTATCCATTTTTTAAAGCATTTTTATTAGATGAGATTGCCCAGCAGCAGTTATCGATGCAAGTGGTGGATTCTGGACAAGCCATTGCTGAGCGAGTCAAACAGCTATTGATGACAAACCAGCTGTCTGCATTTTTTGATGATGACAAAGACAATAGTGGTGCAGATAATAGACGTTCAGGAATCGCTAGTGAAACCAATGCTGGCATTCGACCACCGTTGACTTTTTACGCCACTAAATATGATGAAAAATTGGGCATTTTGATAGAGCGCTTGCTTGGCAAAGAGACTATATTAAAATACTACACCAAGTAGCCGCCAAAAATGTTGTTTATATTAAATGCCACAATTGTAGTATGGAATTTTTTAAATAAATTGAGCGTATTTTTGTGAGATTGTGCTAGGCTGTGCCAAACAAGATATTTGTGCTATGTCTCATATTACATCCTTTTATGTTATGCCTGAAAATCAGAGGTAATTGTGCCAAACTGCCGTTATCATATTCATGTCATATGCGCTGACAACGATCAATTGCTGGTTTTAGATAGCCTAGCAATGTTTTTTCAGAGCCATGCGTTCTTGACTTATGATGTGTCGAGTAAATTGCCTAAAGCATCCTTGTATGGTCGCCAATGCATTGACTCCTGCGACTATGCATTGATGATCATTGGCGACAGTTACGGTACGGTACAAAAAACGGGCGTTAGTCAAATGCACTTAAGTTATTTGAATGCCAAAGCTAAGCTCAAGCCTTTAGTGATTTTAATCAAAAATCATCGCAAAGATACGGATACCAGTCGTCAATTACAAGAATTTATCAAGTCAGTCACTAGACAATACAACCAGATATATTATTACGATACAGAAGATGATATTGAGCAGCTGCTGGTGCAAGCTTACTATAAAATTTTGAATGATCATGAAATGACTGGTGGTTGGATAAGAGCCAGCGAAGAAATGATTAAATTTAGCAAGCAAACGGTGGCAGAAAGATTTACAGATCTTTTATCCAACCATAAAATGGTGGAAAAAGACAGCGATGAGGTCACGGAGGCAGGTTCTGTGGCTGATGGTGTCAGTAGCACTATAGTGTTATCAGAAACCTTTAATATTCAGTACAGTGCCCAAGCTTATGAAGGTGGTAATTTAACAGATGTTACCAGAGTCATGACATTAACATGGCAAGAGATATTGGTCGCATTAATAAAAATTCCGACGACCTTTTCTAGTTATGGGTTGCAAAATACCATCAATCGTTTGATAGCAGTAAAAGCTGAGCAAGACATCAAACAAGACATGCCAAATGTTCATGCCGTCTCACGCTGCCAAATTTTTCAAGGTGACTTAAATAAGCTGCAACGCCAGCTGGTGGCTGCAAAATGGATACAGTTAACAACCTATGGTGCTTATGGTACTCGAGTGTCACAAGAGCTGTGGAAATTGACTCTCTATGCAAAAAGCTTAGTAGACAGTGAGGATGCCGAAACCTAATAGTCAGTACGTTAATCAGCACCATATAAAATAAATACCATATAAAATAAGTACAGGGATCATTCTGCGCTTTATGACTACGTTTTGTAATACAAAGCATACGTGTCAATGGTTGCGAATGCGCTTTGGACTGGCGATAATAAGATTAATCAGCTATTGATATCGAATACCTTATTTATATTAAGATTACAAACATACAGAACGTATAATGATGTTGAGCAATTAAGGAGAGTATATAATGAGTAACGCAAAAAGTGATGCATTGAAAAAAGAACTTGATGGCTTAGAGAAGTCTATGCATGATGCCGATCAGTTTCATACCTTAGAAGAGCAGGTAGCAGACATGAAGCGCCGCGGTATCGATCCTAGCCAAGCGTATAAAGAGCTGGATAGAAAAGAAGAAGATGCGGACTGGGGTGATGCAACTTGGAAAGAAAATGGTAAGTGGGAACCAAAAACACCTGCGGATTTAGACGACAAAGCACGTGAAAACTGGGATGGTGACAATGGTAAGCCAAATCCACCGCCTATCGTTTAAGTTTTTTTCTAAATGCTGATGTAGTAGATGAACGACTACAGCAGATAATGAATATAAAAAAGCCACGCTATGATTAGCGTGGCTTTTTGCTTAAGCGAGTATGATCAAATTTATTAGCGTAAGATTTACGAACCTTCATCAATACGAACAAGCTTCACAACACCATCAGTACCTGTGATACGGCGATAGCGCGTATTACCAGCGCTTGATGGTTGAGCCGATGGTTGTGCTGAGTAAGTATTAGGATTGCTCGTTTGTTGTTGAATCAGTTGTCCCATACGATCTGCAGAAGCAGGATTCAAAGGTTGGCCAAATTGTGGGTTGCTTGGAGCTGTGTTACCGACGATGGTGCGGTGGAACTTCTGTCCTGCTCGGCCATCAGCTGGGAAAATACCACGACTAGATTGGTATTGCTGAATCGCTGTGCGTGTATTGTCGCCAATGATGCCATCAACGCCGCCGATATCATAGCCTGCATTTAATAATGCTTGCTGTATGTCTTTGGCTTGCTGACGGCTGATACCAGGATCGTCTGTTGGCCATGCAGTGACAAAGTCAGTTTTGCTGCTGTCTTCGCGGGTTATTAAATCGGATAGGTGCGCGATTGCCAAGGCATAGTTTTCTGAAGCGTTGTACGAATAAAACGTGTCAAAGTTTTTACCGACCAAAAATGCAGGGCCTTCCATACCAGCGGGTAATAATAAACCTGCGCTACTCAAGTCGCTAGGTAGTGTGCTACCGTTGGCAAGCGTCAGACCTTGATTGCGCCAATGACTGATAGACTTTTTGTCTTTACGATTAGAGGCTGCCCAAAAGCCATTTGGTAATTTGACTTCGTAACCCCAAGGCTCGCCCGTACGATAGCCACGTTTGTCTAAAAAGTTCGCCGTAGAGGCCAGCGCATCGGGGACGTTATTGACCAGATCACGACGACCATCACCATCAAAATCAACGGCCAATTCTAAAAAAGTGCTCGGCATAAATTGTGTTTGCCCAAAAGCACCTGCCCATGAACCCGTCATGTCATTTGGCGCGATATCACCATTTTGCACGATTTTTAGCGCATTGGCGTATTCACCTTGAAAGTAGCTTTGACGACGATCAAAACACGATAGCGTCGCTAAAGACTCAAACAAAGGCTTTTTGCCTAGGGTCTGACCGAAGTTTGATTCTACGCCCCACACACCCAAGACGTGCTCAGCTTTTACACCATATCGTGACTCGATTTGGCGTAGCGTGTCGCGCCATTGGCGCTTGGCTTGAATACCATCTTCGACACGCTCTTTGTCTACGAGTACTGATAAATAATCCCAAACGTCTTTTTGAAATTCTGGTTGATAATTGAGTGATTGAATGACGCTAGGGTCAGGCTGGCTAGGACGATAGGTGTTAAAAGTAGAGCTGTTGACCCCGCTGAATTTACTTGAGTTTTGCAGCCTATCCAGACATTGCTGAAACTCGCTATTTGATAAATTTGGTGCTTCGGGACGAGCGGCTTGGGCAGTGCTGGCAAAGCTTAGGCCAACTGCCATACTAAGAAGCGATAAAGTAGAAAGGGAAGTCAAACGCATGAAAATATCCTATAAACATCAAAGTGATTATTGAGAGAAAAAAAGCAAAAGGCAAAAATCGATATTAACGTAGAGTAACCAATCTCAATAATAAAGAAAAGGTGTCGAAGCACTCAGTTACTATAAGCTGACGTTAGCGTGAGATTAGGAGAGGGTTTTGTTGAGCTAAAAATTCAAAGCATTAGACAGCATTTAAATGTCAGAGCTTCTCTAGCAGATAGAACCCATCTACTTACCCAAAACCCTGTTCAACTCGTCAACCAACGTATGAATACGCGCAGCATTTTTACCCAAGTCGCTACCCCCAACCCGTGATTTACTACGTATATCGACCAAGCGCTCATTATCACTATCCGTGATACGCACGACAACATCGTCTTTAAAACCGAACCAAGCAGTTGTGTCTGTCGCTTCAATGATGCCATTATCAGTATCGATATCGACAAGCTCCCAACCTAAATTATCAATAGCTTGTTCGATTGCCTCAACCAGTTGAGATTGCGATTGGTTATAGCGTAAGGTCTGTAGTTCAGGATAGGCGGTACGTTGTTGCTCTGCTGTTTCGATGCCATCATAGGCTACTGGATTGGGTGCATCTGCACGTAGTGGCGCAATCGCCACAAATTCAGGAGGGTTCACCAAGTCAGTAGAAATATCATGAATGGGCGGTACATTTTTGGCGGTATTCATCATGCTTAGTGGAATAGTGATGGCAGTTATAGCAAGCACTGCTGATATTAATACGCTACCAAGACTAGCCGTGTTTCGCTTAAATAAAAGCTGTATGCCTAATAGAATTAATGCGGCAATACCAGCAAATACACCAAACTTAAACCCTGTAAACGCAGTCGCCAAATCAATAATTTCAAACTTATATAATGGCCCTGCGAGTGCGACTAGTAAGACAGCAATTAAACTGATCAGACCAACTAATATTTTCATTCAGTTTCTCCATTGTGATTTAACCGCTGATTATTCGCTGCGCAAACTGGTTTATTTATTATTCAATAGCCAAATGTGCTCTGTAACCGTTAAATCAGGGGCAGATCCTATAGAGGAAGACTCGCTTGCGAGCTCACAGATTTGATAGTGATTACTATAATATTGCTCTAGTTGTTCACCATTGATAGAGAACGGCGGCCCATCTTTTTTGCTTTGGTCGTAATTTAACGTGATCAATAGTTGCGGCGCGGCCTTGTTATCACAGCTATCAACGCTATCAACCTTACTCACATTACCACTAAGCTGTCGTATTTGCTCGCTATACTTTGTTCGCATATCGGCTGGTAGGGCTATCAATGCCGCTTTGTCATACACCGCATCGATAGGGCCGATATCTGTAGCTGTCAGCGCAAAGATATCGGCGACCCATAGCGTGACTGTTTGTTGTGACGGTTGCTTTGAGATTTGGTTTGGCAGTTGACCTTGATAGCACTTAATAGCTGAATTTTCTGTATGTTGAGATACAGTAGGCTGAATATTTTGTTCAGCAAAGAATGCTTGCGCGGCAGATTCAACCAATTCAACTCCTACCACGTCATGACCTTGTGCTGCCAGCCAAACCATGTCAATCGATTTACCGCATAACGGTACAAAGATGCGACTGCCAGCTAGTAAGTTTAGCTCTGTCCAATACTTTATCAATAAAGGATTGACCTCAGGCTGATTAAAACCGATGCGTTTTTCTTGCCAGCGTTTTTGCCAAAATTCAGGATTCATAATGTAGACCTCTATTTGTAAGCATTGAAATTGTGGGTGATTCTTTTATTTTAAATTCACTATCATAACGTCTTACTTGAAAATGTTTAGAACAATAAAAAGCCAAACACTTATTTTCTAAGCGTTTGGCTTTTATCAAACATGACATTTTTATTCAATAAATTGTTTAACTGACCATGTATTTACTAAACTCTTTGCGCAATTTAGCCAGTTTTGGCGGTATGGCAAAGTTGCAATAAGCCTGACCTGGATTTCTATTAAAGAAGTCTTGATGCGTGTCTTCAGCCTGATAAAACTCAACCGCTGGATGTACTTCTGTGACGACACCGACGCCCATATCACGCAGTTTATTAATCGTGCGGTCGACTGTTGGCTTTTGGTCTTCCTCAGTATAAAAGACCACGCTACGATACTGACTGCCGACATCGTTGCCTTGGCGATCCATCGTGGTGGGATCATGCGTTGCAAAGAAGACATTGAGTATCACTTCTAATGGTACGACTGACTCATCAAATGTCACTTTAATGACTTCAACGTGTCCTGTACTGCCACTACAGACCGCTTCATAATTGGCAGATACAGCATCGCCGCCCATATAACCTGATACCACGGACTGCACGCCCTTTACGGATAAAAACACCGATTCGGTGCACCAAAAACAGCCGCCACCTAATATAATGGTTTGCATAATTTATTCCTATTTTTATAAATATAAAATACCAGTCAAGTGCTGTGCACTCAATAAGATGCATTTAGCTTAGCAGGGGATCTGCTAGCGCTAAGTAACAAACAGTAATGTTATAATGGGCTTTTGCTACCTACTTCTTAATTTATATTTTATCATCAAAAATGAGTCGCACCATGAGCCAGTCACATCATTCTACAGACGCTGCTATCAAACATGACACCCTATTCACCACGCCACTAGATAAAGCGGCGCGTTTTTCATTTGATGAGCAAGTGGTGGCTTGTTTTCCGGATATGATTCGTCGTAGTGTCCCAGGTTATGGTCAGGTATTGGCGATGTTACCTATATTTGCCCGTCGTCATTGTAAATATCGTCAGCAAGGCGATAACGGTCAGCGTGTCAGCCGCATTTATGATTTGGGCTGCTCGCTTGGTGCTGCAAGTATGACGTTGGCTGGTGAGTTTGAGTCACAAGATCTGCAAATTAAAGCAATTGATATTTCACCAGCGATGACCACTGAAGCGACTACCTTACTAAGTGACAATTATCCTGAGCATGATATCGAGGTCATCACCGCTGATATTCGTGATATTGAGTTTGAGCCATGTGATATGGTGATTTTGAATTTAACCTTACAATTTTTACCAGCTGCCGACAGAGTGCGGTACTTGAAAAAATTTATGCCGCACTCAGCGAAGGCGGAATATTGGTATTGACTGAAAAGACCCATGCTTTTGATGAGCAGTATGATGCATGGTTGGTTGAGCGTTATTACGATTTTAAACGCGCCAATGGCTATACCGAAATGGAAATCAGTGGCAAACGTAATGCGCTAGAAAACGTCCTTATTACGGATACTTTAGATGAGCATCATACGAGGTTAGCGCAAGTAGGTTTTCAGCGCCATCTGACTTGGTTTCAATTTTTAAACTTCGTCTCTATTGTGGCGTTTAAATAACGGCTAAATCCTTAAAAATAAATGTCATCCTATTTTTTGATCAACAGAGTAATCCGTTTTTATGCTTAACAACACTATTCTCCACGCAGAACGCGAACTGTATTTAACCTTGCTAGCATGGGCACAGCAGCAGCCGAACGCTTATGAGTGGCTCACGCAACTGCCTACATGGTTAAACGATATAAAAGATAAAGCCAATTACGCTCATGCGCCAGCTTATCAAGCTTCGGTTGCGCGCTTGCCCACATTGACCGTCGATAATGTTCAGTTAAATAGCGATATATTGACGATCGAGGCACAATTAAGTGATTCTGAGCGTAAACAAGCAACTGCCTTGTTAAAGCAGCTGATGCCGTGGCGCAAAGGACCTTTTAAAATTGGCAGTAGCCAAAATGAAGGGGAGCAAGCCGAGCCAATTTTTATCGATACAGAATGGCACAGTGATTGGAAGTGGCAACGAGTCGCACCGCATTTGGGTAATTTAAAAGGGCGTCGTGTATTAGATGTGGGCGGTGGCTCTGGCTATCATGGCTGGCGTATGGCAGGGGCAGGGGCGGATACGGTTATTATTATTGACCCATCGTGCTTGTTTTATCATCAGTTTATGGCGATTCGGCATTTTGTCGGTAGCGCCGATGCTCATGACATAGGTCGTTATCGTACCCACTACATTCCAGTGCCGCTTGAAGCATTACCGGATAATAGCCAGCTGTTTGATACCGTATTTAGTATGGGAGTGCTCTATCATCGTCAGTCGCCCTTTGAGCATTTACAGCAGCTAAAAGGTCAACTGGTAAAAGGTGGCGAGCTGGTACTTGAAACCTTGGTGATAGAAGGCGATGCCAATACCGTACTGGTACCGCATGACCGTTATGCCCAAATGAATAACGTGTATTTTCTACCGTCGGTGGCAGCATTAATTGGCTGGCTTGAAAAAGCAGGATTTACAGAAGTGCGCTGTGTCGATGTGGCAGTGACCTCAACCGATGAGCAGCGCAAAACTGAGTGGATGAATTATCATTCGTTAGCAGATTTCTTAGATCCTAATGATCCAACAAAGACCATTGAAGGCTATCCTGCGCCGATGCGTGCAACCTTGATTGCCAAAAAGTAGCACTTATTTACCTACCATAAGGAAAATGGACCGTGAAAAAACTAACGATTTTACTCAGTGCTATGATTGGTGTTCTGCCATTGACGTCCATATCCGCTCATGCTACTTATGGTACGCCATTTGAAGGGTGGGGCTTTGTGCAGGATGATTGGCAACTGGTCTGCGACAATACGCGAACTTGTCGAGCGGCTGGATACGCAAGTGAAGCATTAATAGATGAGTCTGCCTCAGTTTTACTCACAGTATTGCCAAAAGTAGCCCTGCCAACGGCACAGGTTCAATTTATGTCAGAATCTTCAGAGGATAGCGTTGATAATGCTCAGCTTTGGTTAAATGACAAAAACTATGGGACTTTGCAGCTAGTTGGAAAAGATTCTCAAATATATGATCTATCCGCTAAGCAAACCCAGCAGCTTCTCAGTCATTCGCGTAAAAATACTAAAATAGAAATAAGAGCGGATGCTGATCGGTGGACAATCAGTGATAAAGGCATGAGTGCCGTACTGCTCAAGCTTGATGAGGTGCAAGGAAGAGTGGGGACGCCAATAGCGCTGGTGAGTAAAAATAATGCCAATCGGCAGACTCCTAAAGCCGCCAAAGCAAAACCTGTCATTAAAAAAGCGATCTCATATTCTGACGATAAACAGCAGCTAGACCCTGCAAAGCTAGTGTATTTTCAAAAAAATATAAATAAGTGGGTTGATATTGATGCTAAGCAGCTGGTCGGGTCTGAAAATGAGATGGGAGATTGTGAGCTGGTTAATCCAAAAACTGAAGCCTATCAACAAATGCAAGAATATGGCGCTGATAGGTTGGATTGGACATTTACACCGGTAGACGCCAAGTATACGCTGGCTAGTCATGTTTGCTGGCAAGGGGCATACAACGAGGGCTACGGTTATTGGCTGATTAATCATGACAAACCCAGCAAACCAGAACTGATCACTACCTCAGGCAATGAGTATTCTGATGGCGAGATTTGGGCCACTCATAAAGATAGAGGAGTAGGAGATTGCTGGAATAGACAGGGATGGGTTTGGAGTGGCAAAACCTTCGCTCAATCTGAAGATTCTAGCACAGGCATGTGCCGAGGCTTTGCAGGTGGCGCATGGGATTTGCCAACTTACGTCAGTGAAGTGATAGATAATAAATAATGTTTATCAAATAAACCATCTTTGAAAGGCCACTTCTAGCAGTAGCTTGAGTAAAAAACCGACAAAGCCTGCGCCCAACGCTAAAAAAATCCAAAACGTACCAGCGCGCCCAGCTTCGGACTGTTTCGAGATATCCCACACAATAAAAAATAAGAATGCGATGAATATTGGTAATAAGACGTACAGTCCCCAACTGGTGACCGTACTGGCAGCAATAGCAAACATGGCATAATCCTATGAAGTAGTAACGCCTTCGATGATTTAGACGAGTCATACAAACTGCCATTATAACGCGGAATTAGGCGCGTAGAAACGACTGTCCAGTATCAGTCAACAGTAATGCTACAATCATCACGGCTGACTTATAGTTTTTGACCAAGCCATAACCGTAAGATTTTAGTACTAATTTTGGTGCAAATAGTGCAATAAAGCGCAAAGATTGTTATATTTACAGGTTACTTAACTTTTTATATTATTTATCCCCTGCAATGTCGGTCGCTATTATAATAGGCAGTTATCGACTGCTCGCATTTGCCACATTTTGCGCCGTTCTTGTTGTTTATTTAACTGAGTTCAAAACCCTATGTCACAAGCCCAAATTGATACCCTTACCTCACTATTTAATGATGCCATTCACGCCCTACAAGCCGATGGTACTTTACCAAGTGATTGGCAAAATAACAGCCAAATCACCCGTACCAAAGACATCACTCATGGTGATTTCGCCTGCAATATTGCGCTTACTGCGGCTAAAGCTGCCAAAGTCAATCCACGCCAGCTTGCCGAACAAATCGTCAACGCGCTGCCTGAGAATCAAGATATTCGTCAAGTAGAAATCGCAGGCCCAGGCTTCATTAATGTGTTTTTAAATGCCGAAGCCAAATTTGCGGTATTAGACGATATCTTTACCTTACAAGATCGATTTGGTTTGAGCGATCAGTTTGACGGTCAAAAGGTACAAGTTGAGTTTGTTTCTGCCAACCCAACGTCTAGCCTCCACGTCGGTCACGGACGCGGAGCGGCATTCGGTATGAGTGTGGCTAATTTGCTCGAAGCGATTGGCTATGATGTTACGCGTGAGTATTATGTCAATGACGCGGGTCGACAAATGGATATTTTGGCGACCAGTACTTATTTGCGTTATCTAGAGGCTCATGGCGAGAAAGTAGTCTTTCCAGTTAATGGCTATCAAGGCGATTATGTTAGCGATATTGCCCAAACGCTAAACACGCAACATGGTGACAGCTATGTACACAATTTTGCAGAGATTGCCAAAGGTGTACCAGCAGACGCTCAGTTTGAGATAAATACTGATGGCGAAAAAGTACTGCTATCAGGTGATAAAGAAGCGCATATCGATGGTCTGATTGCCAACAGTAAAGCGTTACTGGGTGATGGCTATGCGCTGTTTTTGAATGCAGCATTGACTAGTATTTTGGCGGATATCAAAGACGACCTAAATGACTTTGGTGTGAGTTACGAGTGCTGGTTTAGCGAAAGATCTATCGATAGCGAGATTGAGCCTGTACTACAAATACTCGATGACAAAGGTTATTTATACGAAAAAGATGGCAATATTTGGTTCAAATCGACCGATTTTGGTGATGAAAAAGACCGTGTGGTACGCCGTGCCAATGGTCAATCGACGTATTTTGCCTCTGACATTGCTTATCACAAAAACAAGTTCGATCGTGGTTTTGACAAAGTAATTAACGTTTGGGGCGCTGACCACCATGGTTATGTGCCACGAGTAAAAGCGGCACTATTAGCCCTTGGTATTGATGCTGAACGTCTGGATGTAGTGCTCGTACAGTTTGTGGCATTATGGCGCGGTAGTGAAAAAGTGCAAATGTCATCACGTTCTGGTCAGTTTGTCACGTTACGCGAGCTGCGTGCTGAAGTCGGCAACGATGCGGCACGTTTTTACTACGTGGCGCGTAAGCCTGAAGTACATATTGATTTTGATTTGGAGCTTGCCAAGTCACAGAGCAAAGACAACCAAGTGTACTATATTCAGTATGCCCATGCGCGTGTATGCCGAGTGTTAGAAAAACTGGCAACTTACGATTTGACAGTAGATGATACCGTTGGTTTGGCACATCAAGATTTGTTAAGTGCGCCAAATGAAGATGAGCTGATTAAGCTGTTGGCAGGGTATCCTGCAACATTGCTACGGGCAGCGACAGGCTATGAGCCGCATGTACTAACCAACTATCTAAAAGAATTGGCGGCGCTATTTCATGGTTGGTATGATAGCAATCGTATTTTGCCAGTGAGCTTGACCTCAGGTGAGACACCGAGTCAAGCAGAGATGGATTTGATGCAAGCACGTCTGCGCTTATCCAAAGCCGTAAGACAAGTATTGGCCAATGGCCTCAGTTTATTAGGGTTATCTGCACCGTCTAGCATGTAGTATCTTTCTAACATGTAGAGTAAGTATAGACGACCGATAGCAATAATTTGATGATAGTTAGATTCAGTAGGGAGAACCAGATCCATGTTAGCCAAAAAACCTAAAGGCGCGACCGAAAAGCGCAAAACAAGTAGCGTATCAGGCTTATTATGGATGTTTGTCGGGGCGGTATTGACCCTTATGATTGGCGTGTTTCTATACCTGTCTCCATTATTTGATTTCAGTCCTGCTGAGAGAACGGCTGGCAATGATCCTGATCGTCAAGTGCAACCTCGCGTTGATACTGATACCGACAATAGTGATTATGAGTTCTATGATATTTTGCCCAATCAAGAGATGGCAACCATTCCTGAAGAAGATACTGCTGAGACAGATAGTAATCGTATAGAAGATATTGCAGCCTTTGAGCCGGATGTTATTGTGACTCAACCTGATGGCACTTCAGCCAGTCGTAACGACGATACCGGTAATTTTGGCATCGCTGAAAGTACAACGATTGAGCCTAGCCGCGGCAACAATGCGGCAACCAGCAACAGTGGCGATGATATCGTTATCGTTGAGGAAGAGGCAACCTATGATGGGTCATCACCTGCTGGTAATAATTCTGCGAACCGTGCAAATAATGGGGGAGCAGGGACTGCGAGCATTCAAGCAGCCAAACCTGCTGCCACTTACATTTTGCAGATTAATAGCTTCGGTGATGCTGATGAAGCAGATCGCCGCCGTGCGCAAGTGCTGATGGCTGGTGTCGATGCAAGAGTGGTCAAAAATACAACAGGTAATGGCTTACCAATTTATCAAGTGATCTCACGTCCGATGAATAACCGTCAGGCAGTGACCACTGCCCAGCAGCGCCTACAAAACAATGGTATCGATTCTATTATCGTTGAACAGCGTCGTTAGATTTGACCTTCGTGATAGCCTACTTATTTATGAATGATAAAAAAAGCGTCGCAATGACGTTTTTTTTATCTCATTTTTATGACCATTTTCAAAATGAGGACACGCCCTAGCAAAGGGTTATTATATCTCACCGAACCTTTACAAAGAGTATGGTCATGACTGTATCTGACTCAGCAACACCGCCTACTGGCTACATGAAAGCGTTTTTTCAAAAATATTTTATCGATGCATTTACTGGCATGGCTTTAGGGCTATTTGTCACGTTGATTGCTGGTCTGATTATCTCGCAGATCGGTGGTTGGTTAGGCCTGCCAGCATTGGTGGCAGTTGGCAAGCTGGCATCGGTAATGATGGGTGCGGGTATCGGAGTGGGTATTGCTTATTACCTAAAAGCACCGACGCTGGTCATGCTCAGTTGCCTCGTGGCAGGTATGCTTGGTGCGCATTCTGAAGCATTAATGGCAGGGACGCTGTTTCTGCCACAAGAGGGTGGGCCTGCGACTTTTGTTGCTTTGCCTGGTAATCCGATCGGGGCATATTTGACTTCTGTATTTGCGTATCGCGCTGGTACTTGGGTCGCTGGCAAGACGAAACTTGATATTTTATTGGTGCCCTTATTGGTTTGTGCGGTTGCACTATTGGTCTGTGCGTTACTTAATCCGCCTATCGTCGCTGCGGTCGCTGCCATCGGACAAGGCATTCAAGCAGCCACTGAGTTACAGCCCTTATTGATGGGTATTGTGATTGCGGTTGTGGTTGGGATTTTGTTGACGCTACCGACATCGAGTGCTGCTATTTGTATCGCTATTGGGCTTGGCGGTGTGGCGGGCGGAGCGGCAGTCGTCGGTTGTGCGGCACACATGATTGGCTTTGCCGTTGCCAGTTTTAAAGACAATGGCGTGAGTGGTGTGATATCACAAGGTCTCGGCACCAGCATGCTACAAATTCCTAATGTTCTCAAAAAGCCTTTAGTCATGTTACCGGCAGTTATTGCCAGCGCTATCGTTGGGCCTATTGCGACGGTAGGGTTTGGTTTGGCTTGTACGGCGACAGGTGCTGGTATGGGTACCGCTGGATTGGTTGGCGTATTTGGCGTCATTGAGGCGTCGCAAGGAATCATGAGCACGACGCAGTTATGGACTGCTATTATTTTATTGATGTTTGTATTGCCTGCAATAATCGCGGGTTTGGTTGCTTATATAATGCGCCGTATGGGCTGGCTGGTCGCTGGTGATATGAAGTTGCCTTAATAGCTGTATGCCATGGTCAGTTCTAAATAAAATGATTACAAACATGGCAACGCGCTACTAAGATAAACTTTCCTTGCTGGCGGTGCCTTTGCAGATAGAGGCGGCGCAAAATTTATCTCAGCAGCACTGTATTTATTTTGTAGTGGTTTGGCTATATTTGGCTATATTTGGCCTGATTTGAATGGTCGCTATTGATTACTTACTATGCAAAAAGCCCAGCTACTTTAAATAGCTGGGCTTTTTTATTTTAATGTTTATGGTCTGCTAGTTTAGCAAATCGCTTTTTGCTCATCGAGCGGTGCTGGTCTTTTTCTTGCGTCGTGGTTTTAACTTACGAGATATTTTATTGATGTCGTTCAGCACCTTGCTATAACTAGCGGGAAAGACACGCTGTACCGCATCCACTATTTTAGCATCATTGCCAATCAAGCAGCGCGCTTGACTGGTTGCTGCAGCGTGTAAAATAATCCAAGCGGCTTCACTGGCATCAAATTTTAACAACTTATTGAAACTCTTGATGGCCTTCTCACCAGTATGCATACCAACATCACTGACACTGTCGTTACCTCGCGCACTATTAGCAATATTGGTTTTGATACCACCAGGATGGACACAAGTTGCTGAAACGCCGCAGTGCTGAAGAGTCAGCTCTTGACGCAAACTTTCTGTGAAGCCGCGCACAGCAAATTTACTGGCATTGTAAGCAGAGTAGGAGGGTTGAGCGGTCAAGCCAAATAAGCTTGAAATATTTATGATATGACCATGCTCTACAAACTGGTGTGTTTGGTTGTCGTTTCTACCTTCCTTATTATGAGCCATTTCGCTTTGTTTAACACTATTTTTGATTAAGGGTAAAAACGCCTTTGTACCATAAACCACGCCCCAAAAATTGATATCCATTACCCATTCAAGCTCCTCAATACTAGCGCCCTCTATCGTCGAAGAAAATGCCACACCAGCGTTGTTAAAGATAAGGTTCACTTTGCCGTGATCGCTCATCACACTATCGGCCCAGGCTTGCATGGCTGTATTGTCAGAAACATCCAGTACTGTCGTTGTGACTTTAATATCGTAACCGACCAGCATCGCTTTGGTTTGTGCCAGCTGCTCCGCATTGATATCTGATAAGGCGACATGGCAGCCCATTTTTGCTAAATGAAGCGCAAGCTCGCGTCCCATACCAGAACCTGCACCAGTGATGGCAGCAACATGATCGCGATAATAAGGGGCAATACCATTATCTTGAGTATTATTTGAGGAAAAGGGTAAGTATTGGCGCAACGAAGACGCCACAGTAGTTATGTGATTAAACATAATAAACAATCCTTTGTATTATTAGTAATGGTATTCACAAGGGCAATTTTCGATGGAATACAGAGGCTAACTATTAACTATAAGCGTTAAGAAATATAACTATGAGCGTTAAAACATACTATCTACCTTAGCATGATTTATAATAATGACTGGTCACGATTGATAAACGCTGCTGTCATTTTACAATCGCCGATTAATAGCCATTAAAACAGGCAAAAAAAAGCGTCTGAGCACAGGATGCCAGACGCTTTTTCTAAGTAATAGCCAATGAACTGTCACTGGCTATCTCACCCAATATTGTACTAAGCAATTTTGGGGATTTTGCCTTCATTAATCACTTCTACATCAACTAAGACAGTTTTGGCATCCTTCATAGAAGGCAGCTCGTACATAGTCTCAAGTAGAGCATTTTCTACGATAGAGCGCAAACCACGCGCACCTGTTTTACGTTCCATGGCTTTTTTGGCGATGGCATCCAGTGCTTCTTGGGTGAAGCTGATTTCCGCACCTTCCATGTCAAACAAGTATTTATACTGTTTAACCAACGCATTTTTAGGCTCAGTAAGAATCTGTACCAAGGCTTCTTCATCAAGCTCTTGTAGCGCAGCAAGCACAGGCAAACGACCGATTAGTTCAGGAATCAGACCAAATTTGATCAAATCTTCAGGCTCTACTTGTTGAAGCAGATCTGAGCTACGACGGCTATCATCTTTTGAGCTGACATCGGCATTGAAGCCAATACCTGTTTTTTCAGTACGCTGCTGAATAACTTTATCAAGACCGGCAAACGCGCCACCAACGATAATCAAGATATTACTGGTATCGACTTGGATCAGCTCTTGCTGTGGATGCTTGCGACCACCGTGCGGCGGAATAGCAGCGACCGTACCTTCGATAAGCTTTAGCAGCGCTTGCTGAACGCCTTCGCCCGACACATCACGCGTGATAGAAGGGTTGTCACCCTTTTTGCTGATTTTATCAATCTCATCAATATAGATGATGCCTTGCTCAGCTTTACTGACATCATAATCTGATGCTTGTAGTAGCTTTTGTACGATGTTTTCAACGTCTTCGCCGACATAGCCTGCTTCGGTTAAAGTCGTCGCATCTGCCATCGCAAAAGGCACATCAAGTAGGCGTGCTAAGGTTTGCGCAAGTAGTGTCTTACCAGAACCCGTCGGACCAATCAGCAAGATATTACTCTTTGCCAGTTCAACCATCGCATCGTCAGCGCCGATTTTAGCTTTTTTACTGTCATTGGCTAAGGTTTGGCTCACTTTTAGGCGTTTATAATGGTTATAAACCGCAACAGCCAACGCTTTTTTGGCAGCGTCCTGTCCGATGACGTACTCATCAAGCTTGGCGCGTAGCTCTTTTGGCGTTGGTAGTTTTTTATTGACCCAAGAGGTATCAATGTCGCTATCGTCATCAGTATTTTCGTCACTGTCGGCGATAAGGTCAGTACATAGCTCAATACATTCATTACAGATATTGGCATCGTCAGCAGCAATCAGCTGCTTCACTTCACTTTTTTCTTTGCCGCAAAACGAGCACAGCGGGGTGTTATCTTCTGCCATAAAAGGCGCTCCTAAAATTTAATACTTATAAATATTCTGAATGTTTACGTCATACTTAAGATGCGCCATAGATGTTAAGCCATTGAGTTTATAGGGCAGACACTCAGCATCACGGCTTATCAAGGCTCTTATACGGTCAGTAGGTGATTATAAAGAAGCAGGGCGACGCTCTAACACTTCATCAACCAGACCATATTCTTTGGCTTCTTTAGCATCTAGCCAATAATCACGCTCGACGTCTTTTTCAATTTTCTCTACCGGTTGACCCGTACGCTCAGCCAAAATCTCGTTTAAACGAGCACGAGTTTTCAGGATTTCACGCGCATTAATTTCGATATCAGTTGCTTGACCTTGCGCACCGCCTGAAGGCTGGTGAATCATCACGCGAGCGTTGGCTAGGGCATAACGCTTGCCTTTTTCACCAGCCGCCAACAAGAATGAACCCATGCTATACGCACCGCCCATACAGATGGTCGATACTTCAGGTTTGATAAAGTTCATGGTATCAAAAATAGCCAAACCAGCACTGACCGAGCCGCCTGGTGAGTTGATATATAAATGAATGTCTTTATCAGGGTTTTCAGCTTCCAAAAATAGCAGCTGCGCGACGATTAGAGTTGGCCATATGGTCTTCGACTTGACCGGTCAAAAAGATAACGCGCTCACGCAATAGGCGTGAGAAAATATCAAACGAGCGTTCACCGCGCGCTGATTGCTCAACCACCATAGGCACCAAGGCGCTTTGAGTGGTGCTCTGCACATGGTTGTGTGCACTCATCAGCATATCAAAATGCGGGTTGGCAGTGATGCGATCATAATCTGTCATAAAAATGTCCTGTTTATAAGTACATAGAAGCTAAAGAGGTAGAAGGCTAGCGAACGGTTAAGCTTTTATTGGTGTTTATCATTGTAAACATTGCCGGTTTATAATAAAACCTATTAAGCTAAATGAAACGTGTATCGCGTCAATAGCTGATAAATAGTGGTGATAAAGGCTACGCTAAAAATAATTGAGCTAATGGTAACTTTTTTATCGGGGTAATAGTAACTTTTTAATGTGAAAAACTAATAAATGACTCCCTATTAATAAGGCGTTTGTGCGCATTTATCAAGGGCGCTGTCTATAAACTATTCATAAAGATAGCATATAAGCCACCAATAAAAATGCCCTAACAAATGTGTCAGGGCATGTTTAAGGCATTTTTGCAGCAATCTTACAGACAGTGCCAATTAATGGCAAAGCTATGCTAGATTACATCGCTTGCTGCTGTTGTTGCTGAGCAGCTAGCAAGTCTTGGTAGCTCACTTCTTTGTCAGTTACTTTACCTTGACCAATCAAATAATCGACCACTTGGTCTTCTAGTACCACAGACTCAATGTTAGCGCGCTGTTGCTTATCAGTTGTGTAGTACTCGATCACTTCTGCTGGATCTTCGTAGTTTTCAGCCGCTTCTTTGATGAAAGTCTCAACGCGTGCTTGATCTACTTCTAAGCCTTTGGTATCGATAACACGAGCAACGATGATGCCAAGACGGGCAGCACGTAGCGCTTGCTCTTCAAATAGCTCATTTGGTAGCATGTCTTTATCGAAGCTATCAGCATTAGCACCGAACTGCTGAGAAAAACGTTGCATCATCATGTTGCGTTGACGCTCGATTTCTTGCTCTAGCATCGCGTTTGGTACGTCAAACTCGTTCTTTTCTAGCAATGCATCAAAAGTCGCTTGCTTCACTTGGCTACGCGCAGCGTTTTTGATTTCGCGTTCCATGTTTTTGCGTACGTCGTCTTTTAATTTTTCAACGCCGCCTTCTTTTACACCGAATAGCTCAAGGAACGCATCATCGATTTCAGGTAGCTTAGATTTTTCAACCAATTTTACGTTGATTTTGAACTGAGCTTCTTTACCAGCTAAGTTTTCAGCTTGGTAATCTTCTGGGAAAGTCACGTCGATGGTTTTTTCTTCGCCAGCTTTCATGCCTTTGATACCCGCTTCAAAGCCAGGAATCATTTGGTTGCTACCGATAACCAATTTGAAGTCTTCAGCAGAGCCGCCTTCGAATTTTTCGCCGTCGATAGACCCTTCAAAGTCAAAAGTCACTTGATTGTCTTTCGCCGCCATGCCTTTTTTCTCAACGAATTCTTCACGTTGCTTTTGTAGGTTTTCGATCATGGTGTCAACGTCTTCTTCACTAACCTTAGCAGTGTGACGCTCAACTTCGATTTCATCGATACCTTGTACGTCAACTTCTGGGAAGATTTCAACAGTCGCTTGATAAACCAAGAAATCATCTTCAAGTTTTACGTCGTCGATGTTAGGCATGCCAACCGCGCGGATGTCTTCAGATTTGATCGCTTCAAAAACGGTATCACGGATGACATCGTTGATCACTTCTTGTTGAATGCCAGCACCGTACTGAGAGCGGATGTGTGACATAGGGACGTTACCTTTACGGAAACCGTCAATCTTGGCAGTTTTCGCAACTTGGCGAATACGGCCTTCGACTTTGTTTTGAATTTTTTCAACGGGTACTTTAACCGTTAGTTGGGTTTCTTTGTTAGATAGCTTGTTGGTTGTGACTTGTAAATCTGTAGCCATGTTAATTACACCTTTAGGATTAATAGTACTTTGATTAAGCAGTACTTAGGATTAAATGGTAATAGACAAACCGTGCCTCAAAATATGGGCGTGTACGACTGGTTGCCGTTGGAATAAATAGGGGATAGTGATAGTCCGCAATTCTAATCAGTGCTTAGCAATCGCTGCAGCACAAAAATATCAAACTGCTGATATTAGTAAAAGCTATCAAATATCAATAATAAACCGTAAATGGCCGCATAATAACGCTTTTTGGTGACTTATACAGACAAATAACGGCTTCCAGCAAAATTTTAAAAGTAGAACAGTATAATCTATCTGTTTATTAAAGTAAAAATTATCTCCTTAATGGCATGTTTACTTATGTTTCTTGCTTTTACAAGAGCACTTATTTACAAGAGCACTTATAAAGGCAGCTGCGCCAATAATTGCTGAATTGCCTGCCCCCGATGACTGATGCGATTCTTGTCAGCAGCGCTTAAGCTGGCGGCGCTAGCTTGCAATTCAGGTAACCAAAACAATGGGTCATAGCCGAAACCACCGTCACCATGCAGCGTATCCAAAATCTCACCATGCCATAAGCCTTGCGCGATAATCGGTAACGGGTCATCAGCATGACGCACCATCGCCAATACGCAAACGAACATACCTGCGATCGGAGTGTTAGAGTTAGAAGAACCGGCCTGCTGGTCACGGATAGATTGCAAGTCAGCTATAAGTTTGGCGTTGTTTTTGCCATCATTACCATGCTCACCAGCATAGCGCGCTGAGTAGATGCCCGGTGCGTTACCCAATACTGGCACACATAGTCCGGAGTCATCAGCAATGGCAGGCAGTCCGCTAATACGGCTGGCATGGCGTGCTTTGATGATGGCGTTTTCGACGAAGCTTAGGCCGTCCTCGATTGCATCTTCGATATCGAGCTGACCTTGCGGGATAATGGTCACATCCAAATTCGCTTCAGTAAACAATCTTTTGAACTCAGCCAGTTTGCCTTTATTATTACTGGCGAGCACCCACTGGTTATCGGCGGTCGATTGGGTAGAGAGTAACGAGGTGTCAATGGTGCTCATAGGGTCATTCCGTTATGTAAAAGGGAGGATTTAGTCAGTCTGGTTTTATCTTTTGATATTCTTATAGACACTGTATCGATTGACCTTGATAGTTATGCCAGTATTGATAGTACAGGGTTTTACAAGGTATGAAGTTATCGTTGAATAAATAACCAATTACGATGTAGATTGTACGGGCTATAACATTTGGTAACTGATATTATTGGTAGCTATTGCTATAATAGCTACCAAGCTACAGTGAATTATATCTTATAGCTTGTGAATATTAAGTTAATAAAAGTCTATATAGTCAAGGACTTGGCTTTTGGCAAGAAAACAGAATAACAGCTAGGTTAATTTTGGATTCATAATAATACGTGATATTGTGTTAAGCAATAACGTGTATTAAGCGATAACATTCATTTCAAACAATAAACTCAGCCAATTTAGCCTCTATTTTATAGTGTTTTTTGCGTGTAAAAATAGCGTAAAATTCAGTTCTATACTCAGTTTTTATAAAGTAACGGCTAAACAGCAAGGATAAAATAATTATGTCAAACATTACATTGCCAGACCTACCATATGCAAAAGACGCGCTAGAGCCACATATCAGTGCCGAGACGCTAGAGTATCATCATGACAAGCATCATGCTGCTTATGTAAACAAGCTAAAAGACTTGTTGCCAGGTTCTGGTCTAGAAGACAAAACATTGCCAGAAATCATCGTAGCAACTGCTAAAGATGACAGCAAGCAAGGTATGTTTAACCAAGCAGCCCAAGTATGGAACCACACGTTCTATTGGAACTGCATGACGCCAACAAACGGCGGCGGCGAACCTACTGGCGATCTAAAAGCTAAAATCGAAGAAGATTTCGGTAGCTATGACAAGTTCCGTGAAGAGTTCAAAAACGCAGCATTGACTCAGTTCGGTTCAGGTTGGGCATGGCTAGTCGCTGATAAAGTCGGTGGCAAACTATCAATCGCTAAAACTGCTAACGCTGACACCCCACTTGCACATGACCAAGTAGCGGTATTGACTTGTGATGTATGGGAACATGCATACTATGTAGATTACCGTAACCGTCGTCCTGACTATGTTGACACGTTCCTAGACAAGCTAGTGAACTGGGACTACGCAAACGCAAAATATAAAGGTCAAGATGCTGGCGTTGAAGCGTAATATTCAACCAAGTATTTGATTTGAAAAAAGGACACCGAGAGGTGTCCTTTTTTTGATGTGCATTTTAATAAAAAAGGAATAGGACAGTACAAATACCACGGTAAGATAGCCGTGCCTGATAGTTACTCTGTGGATTGGAGATTTAATGAGCATTTTTATGGTAAAGGATACACCAGCGCGCGCGCCCATGATTTTATAGATAAAAACGGTATTGATAGCGCTATAATACAGGCGACGTGAACATAAAATGTAGGCAGGGGAATAGGGTGAATAAAGCACGCATCGCAGTACTGGCCACATTGACACTATCGGTGCTGAACCTGTGCGTTATGATACTGAGCACGTTGACTAAGACGCGGGTATTTCCTGATTATCCACCGATAGTCATTACGTTATTTACAGTATTTTTGATTACCCTTGGCGTGCTCAGTATTTGGCAACTGTTCGTGGGGCTAGACGGTCAGGTGATGCGCGGCAAGATACTGCTGCTGCTCGCGGTGGAGTATTTTTTGGTGTATGTGGCGGACATTACTAATATCTTTCCGCACTCGGTAGAGCCGATGGGGCAGACGCTGTTTGCCATGGAGATGCTTGGCGCTTTGCTGGCGGTATTGCTATTTGTTAGCGCAAGTGGGTATATCAAGTCTGCGCCCACGCATAACTCTATGTAAGCAGTTACGCAGTGATTGCGGCAGTGGGGTGACGGTATACTATAAGGTGTAATATTTAACGACTCAGTATTTGATTAACAAAAAAGGACACCGCAAGGTGTCCTTTTTTTTGGTTTAGACTTAAAATTTTCTTTGCTTTAATAAAGCCTGAATTTAATAATCTTCAATTCTAATTTGTGAACGTCTTAGATATTCTTCCACGCGATCACCCGTGGCAATAATATGAGCAAAATTTACCTCAGATGGTCTAACTCTAAGATCATCTCTTGATTCAGGTATTGGCAATGTAGCTCTATGACCATCTACTGATACTAATTTATGTCTCTCTATAAAAGAAGAACCATACTTTACCGTATAATCTACCGACTTAGCACTTGAGTCAGGATGGCGATTAGCCCAAGGTTCAACAAAGTTCTCGTATGTATCGTATTCTGCTCTTTCTATACGAAGATTTAAGTCATTTTTATAAGTAAAAGAACCCGTCTCATCGTCGACTATCCATTCATCCTGAGACGAAGTAGCCAATACTTTTTTTAGATCATCAAGTTTCATAATTTTTAGTTCCTATGTGCGTTTAAGTTGCAGTAACTACATATTTGAATGTAGATAGAATATATAGGTATTAATAAACTATTATCAAGTTTTTACAGAATGCATCCCACACACAGCTTTATGAATAATAAATAT
The DNA here is from genome assembly GCA_963925435.1 of uncultured Psychrobacter sp. Classification (GTDB taxonomy): domain Bacteria; phylum Pseudomonadota; class Gammaproteobacteria; order Pseudomonadales; family Moraxellaceae; genus Psychrobacter. Next base: position 36,263 of record CAWURQ010000004.1, read on the forward strand.
TTCAGATAAATTTTCTAATAATATTTATATATTTAATATCTTAAAGGCTATTGGTAAGTGCAACGCACCCTACGCGGCTAATTTTAAATTTAAGATTGGCTCATCATAGATTGGATTACAACACCTCAAACCCAAACTAACCCAATGACTCTCGTAGCATCGCAATACCATAATAAGTATGCGCACCGACGGTATTTTCAAAGTTCAATATATGGCGCTACCGATCACGACTTATTCAACCACTTTCCAGCCATCATCCGTATCTACAATCGACCCATCAAACACGCGTTTAAAGCCTTGTTGTATCAGTGCCAATCGTGACTGCGTAGGCTCGTTGTCTTCTTCAACGACAGGTGCTTCTATCGGCGTGATGGCTTGCCATTGCTCATTGTCGATGGTTTTATCGGCTAATACAAAACTAAAGAACGCAGTGTCACCTGCCATCATACGCAAATCATCGACCACCAGTTGTTCGCTTGCATCGCTAGTAGTAGAAGTGGCGGGTAGCATTTGGGCGCGATATCCTGTCCAGTTAGCAGAGAACCAATCAAGACGCTGTGCATAAGGTCGGCTTTGTGCTGGTATGTTTGCCCGTAGCGTTTGCGCGTTGTCATACTGAGTCAGGTAGCGATATTCAGGTAAGCGGCTATCTAAGACACTGCTTCTTAATTCAATCAATCTATTTTGATCGTCTTCGGCAACGGTACGCCACATGAGTATCGTTGGCAACACGGGCATGGTTTTTAGTCTTAGGGTGTCAATGCCAGCGGCTGCCAAAGTTTGCTCAGCTTGGGACTGTGCGTGGTATTTTAATCCTAAGCCGAGCAGTAAATAGCTACTACTGAGTAGTAGCATCCAAACCGCAATACGTTGACAATTGACCAGCAGTCCTGCCTTGAATACTGCAATTTTGCTACCTTTGAAGAGTCCTACGATCACCGCTACAAGTAATGGCAGGGTATATAGCGGGTCGATAATGAATACCGACGCAATACTGATTGGGGTTATCTGAAAAGGGTCTTGCAGCGGCCAAAATAATTGTGTGCCGTAGACCGTAAAGCTGTCCAAGATAGGATGGGTGGTCAAAACTAACGTCATGGCGAGTGCTAAGCGCCGCGTTGAATAAGGCAATGGCATATCGCGCCATTGATGATAGCGACTAAGTAGCCAAGCGCCGATGATACCCACTGCGGTCAGGACAAGTAATGAATGACTAAAGCTGCGATGATAGGTCATGTCACTGATGGGATCGGGGTAGCTGATAAGCACATCCAAATCAGGTAGCGTGCCTAGTATCGCCCCGTATAGGTAGGCTTTGCGGCCCTGATATTTACCAAGTACTGCCCCTTGGACGCTAGCACCTAAGACGATTTGACTGAGTGAATCCATAGCGCTCTTATTAATTTAAGGGTTTAGATTAATTACAATACGTCAAAGTTATGCGTTGCCAACGCTTCTCGTAGCATCGCAATATTATAATAGGCATGTGCATTGACGGTGTTTTGAAAGAAGATATAAAGCATATCAAAGTGCTGACGCTGATTGGCAATCGCTTGCGCCCAGTCCTGCATCTCCGCTTCGCTATAGCGATAATCATGACGGTCAGCCGCACTCATCGCATCCCACCAGTTTAGGTTATTGCCATGCATACGCAGATAGCCCGTACGTTCGGTAAATATCAGTCGCGATGGCGGTAGGCCATTTACTTTTGGATAATCGACGCTACACCAAATTAGTCCTTGCTGTGCAAAGCTATCAACCACTTGCGGCGTGTGCCAGCCGTTATGACGAAACTCGATGGCGAGCGGATATTCTTTAAACCAACTAACGAGATTGGCCAGATAAAGACGATGCTCGCGAGTACGATCAAAGCCGTGTGGGAACTGGAGTAATAAAGGCGCTAGAGCATCTGCTTCGATAAGCGGGGATAAAGCGTTTAAAAAAGCCTGTGCGTGTTCGGCAGTGCCTTTACGTGCATGAGTGAAGTCTTGATGCAGTTTGACGGCAAATTTTAATTCACTGTCGGCCTGCGCGTAGGCTTTGTCCACCATACCTGCAAAAGCTTTTTGTCCAATCGGCGCGTAAAAGGTGCTGTTTATCTCTACCGTGCCGTATTGTTTGGCATACTCACGCAAAAAGTCCGTTTTTTTGGTACCAGCGGGATACAGCGTACCGAGCAAATCGGTATCGCTATAACCACCAGTGCCAAGATAAACACGCGGGGTAGGGGAACTGTCCATGTTGACCACTCACTGCCGTTTGAGATGATAAAATCTTCTGAGCTGTTTTCATTCAGCGGCTATTCATTAGCTATTTCTTACGTGACCAAAGCCATTCAATCAACGCCAACAACGCGTCACTGTCTTGATTGTCGCTGAGTTCGCGAATGATGGCTGCGCGTCCATCATTGAAGAGCGATTGCGCATAGCTGGTCGCGTCATCGACACCCATCAGTTTTACATAGGTAGACTTATCCAATTTTTCATCGCTACCCGCAGGTTTACCAAGGGTATCAGTCGTCATCGTGACGTCTAGCACGTCGTCTTGGACTTGAAAGGCTAGACCAATATGCTGCGCGCACTCTTGCAATGCCATACGTTGTGGAGCCGTTGCGCCAGAACAGACGCCGCCCATAAGCATAGCTGCTTCAATCAACGCCCCTGTCTTGTCACGATGGATGGCTTCTAAATCATCCTGCGCAATACTGGCACTGGCTTCAGCATTGAGGTCTAGCATTTGACCCGACACCATGCGTCTAGCGCGCGGGGCAAATATTGCCAATAACTGGCTTGCAATATCCGCATCAAATGGCGCAAAAGTTGGCATCTCTGCAGTCAATACCTCAAACGCTAGCGTCTGCAATACATCTCCTGCTAGCAGTGCTGTCGCTTCATCAAAGGCGATATGACAGGTCGGTTGCCCACGGCGCAGCTCGTCGTCATCCATACATGGCAGGTCATCATGCACCAAAGAATAGGTATGGAGCAGTTCCACTGCTAAGGCGGCACGGCGCGACATATCATAGTCTGAGTCATTTTCTAGCAATGAGTCCAGATCAGCATTGAGCGTGTCGATGTCATCATTATGCTCGTCTGTACGTTCACTGTTACCGCTATTAATACTGGCAAAAGCGCTGGCAACCATCAGTGGGCGTACCAACTTACCTTGACCTATCATCACGTAACGACAGGCATCTGCTAGTGGGCTTGGTAGCTCGGCATAAGCAAATAGCACCTCAATATCTTGCGCCAATTGCGCACGCACAGCACCATGAAATTGCTCAGTGCTTTGAAAAGAGACAGCGTTAAAAGGTATGAAGCCAGAGGAGGTAGCGCTAGAAATAAGGGAAACCGTCATAATCCAACCATTTATCAGGGATACAATGAAAACTTATCAGGGACAAGGTAAAAACGACATTAGTGTAGCATGATAGGTCATATTGCTCGTGTGAGACACCGTATCAATCGTTTGTTTTTTGCATTTTACGGCTGTCATCTGTTCAAAAATAAAGCAATCTAGCCGCAATATTACAACAAGTCCTCGTTACGTGTGGCTGATTTCACTCACTGGTTGAATATGCTTTGATAAAAGCGCAAGCTAAGTAAGTCTTATTAATCGGACTATACCAACGGTTTATCATCCTTGAGGTGGTGTACCGTAAAGACGAGCAAGACGGAACACATTCAAAATGACAACTCAGTATACAAGCATTCACTAAAACACTTTGCGCATAAGGTAAATGCCTACAGGTGATTTAAGAGTGACTTGCGAGTATGGCATTAGCTTGTGACAGTTAGGGGCATAATCCCCTACACTAATTGACGTGAAAATGGTCTGATGTTGACTGTATCGGGTTTTACTCAGCGTATTCAGTCATCAATTTTCAGTGTTGGACCATGTCTAGTCAGTATTTTAATATCAGTATTTGCAACATATAAATGAGGCGCCGTGTGATGGGGTACAAGAGACGTCAAAATAAGTATCACATCATGAGCGCTGGATAATAAAGACATCTTCACTCGTGCGCCCTCTATGTGTTTGTCTTTACGACATCACAGGCGCACAGTGCTATTACCCATTTTACTAACAGTAACTGGCTATTTATTTTAATTCAAAACGTAGCTTTCGTTATATAGAAAGGAGTTTCAAATGGTATACCAAGGAAATCGCATCACGGTGACAATGCTAGAGGATGGCATCGCCAACATGCACTACAACGCCGAAAATGAGAGCGTGAACAAATTTGATGCCGAAACCAACAAGCAGTTTGGTGAAGCCGTTACTGCTTTAGAAAAAGCGGACGATGTCAAAGGTCTTATCGTCACTTCAGGCAAAGGCGTGTTTATCGCTGGTGCTGATATCACAGAGTTTGTGGCTTCTTTCAAAAAGTCAGAAAGCGAGATCAAAGATTGGGTCGTTCATGTCAATGACGCGTTCAATCGTTTTGAAGACCTACCATTCCCAAAAGTTGCGGCCATTAATGGCGCGGCAATGGGCGGCGGTTGTGAAATGACGTTGGTTTGTGAATACCGTGTCATGAGTGACAAAGCGATCATCGGCTTACCAGAAACCCAACTAGGTATCTTCCCGGGATTTGGTGGTACGGTTCGTAGTACTCGTATCATTGGTATCGATAATGCGCTTGAGCTGATCGCTACTGGTACACCAAAAAAACCACTTGATGCGCTAAAGCTAGGCTTGGTTGATGCGACTGTTGCTGCTGATGACTTGCAAGATGCAGCAATTGATCTGGTCAAAAAATGTATCTCAGGTGAGCTTGATTGGCAAGCAAAACGTGAAGAAAAACTGGCTCCCGTGAAGCTAAACCAGCTTGAGCAAGCCATGGCATTCAACAGTGCCAAAGGGATGATCTTTGCCAAAGCCAATCCTAAGCAGTATCCAGCACCAGCACTCGCGATTGAAGCTATTGAAAAACACGTTAATCTACCACGTGATGAAGCGATTGAAGTCGAAGCCGCCGGTTTTGCTAAAGCCGCTAAAACTCCGCAAGCAGAGAGCTTGGTTGGTCTATTCTTAAATGATCAGCTGGTCAAAAAACTGGCCAAAAAACACAGCAAGCTTGCACATGATATCAATGAAGCAGCTGTACTAGGCGCTGGTATCATGGGTGGCGGTATCGCGTATCAGGCAGCCAGCAAAGGCTTGCCAATCATTATGAAAGACATCAAGTCTGAGCAATTAGACCTTGGTATGGGCGAAGCCAGCAAACTGCTTGGCAAAATGGTCGATCGCGGCAAAATGACCCCAGCAAAAATGGGCGAAACCTTAAGCCGCATCCGTCCTACTTTGAGCTACGGCGAATTTAGCTGAGACTGATATCGTTATCGAAGCTGTGGTAGAAAATCCAAACGTGAAGCGTTCGGTACTAAAAGAAGTAGAAGGTCTAGTAAAAGACGATTGCATCCTAGCATCAAACACTTCAACGATCTCTATCACCTATCTTGCTGAGGCGCTTGAGCGTCCAGAAAACTTCGTCGGTATGCATTTCTTCAACCCAGTACATCGTATGCCACTCGTCGAAGTGATCCGCGGTGAAAAATCTTCTGAAGAAGCCATCGCAACTACCGTTGCGCTAGCCTCTAAAATGGGCAAAGTGCCAGTTGTGGTTAACGACTGCCCAGGTTTCTTGGTCAACCGTGTCTTGTTCCCATACTTTGGCGCATTTGACTTGCTACTGAAGCAAGGCGCTGACTTTGCTCATGTCGATAAAGTCATGGAAAAATTCGGCTGGCCTATGGGTCCTGCTTATCTAATCGACGTCGTTGGTTTAGATACGGGTGTACATGGCGCAGAAGTCATGGCGGATGGTTTCCCAGATCGCATGAAGCCTGATTATAAAGGTGCGATTGAGCTTTTATATGAAAACAAACGCTTAGGTCAGAAAAACGGCGTTGGTTTCTATAAGTACGAAACGGACAAACGCGGCAAGCCAAAGAAAGTTGCTGATGAAGCCACTTACGAGTTGCTAAAAACTACGACTGATAGCGAAAAGCAAGACGTTTGACGATCAAGCAATCATTGATCGCACCATGCTGGCTTTCTGCAACGAAACCGTTCGCTGCCTAGAAGACAACATCGTGAGCACGCCTGCTGAAGCTGACATGGCGATGATTATGGGTGTTGGTTTCCCGCCATTCCGCGGTGGTCCTTGCCGTTATGTCGACCAAATGGGTCTTGATAACTACTTGGCACTATGTGAAAAGTACGCACATCTTGGCAAAGCTTATGAAGCCCCGCAAAAGATTCGCGATATGGCAGCTGCAGGCGAGACTTTTTACGCAGTCGCGTAATGGACAGTACCGTACTAGGATGAAGTGCGGTACGTCTGCCAAAAGAGAAATAGCAATGGATTTATCGATATTCTTTAATGACAGACGTACTGTTTTAGCTGATTCACTACAGCGCGCTAAATGATACTCAACGTCAACGCGTATTGCACATGATGCATAGCGTAAGACCAATAAGTCATCGCGCTGGCGTGAACGGCCTACACTGACAATAAAAATTGAAAAGGAAGATAGTATGACAACTTTAAGTCCAAAAGATGTGGTCATCGTAGATGGCGTACGCTCAGCAATGGGCAAAACCAAAAACGGTATGTTCCGTCATGTACGCGCTGACAGCATGTCAGCTGAACTGGTACGTGCGCTGGTAGAACGTAACGACTTTGATACCACGTGACGTCGAAGACATTATCTGGGGCTGTGTCAACCAGACACTAGAGCAAGGCTTGAACATCGGTCGTAACATTGGTCTGCTAGCTGGTATCCCAAAGACCGCTGGTGGCCAAACGGTCAACCGTCTATGTGGTTCTTCTATGCAGGCGCTACACACCGCTGCTGCCCAAATCATGACCAACCAAGGTGATGTGTTCATCATCGGTGGTGTCGAGCATATGGGTCACGTCGGCATGATGCATGGCGTTGATCTGAACCCTGAAGCGTCAAAGCACTATGCAAAAGCCTCAAACATGATGGGCTTGACCGCTGAGATGCTGGGTCGTATGAATGGCATCACCCGTGAAGAGCAAGATGCCTTTGGTCTTGAGTCACATCGCCGTGCATGGGCTGCGACCACTGAAGGTCGTTTTGACAATGAAATCATCGGTATCGAAGGTCATGATGCGGCTGGTCGCTTGCAACTGTGTACGGTGGATGAAGTGATTCGTCCAGACGCGACGATGGAGCAAATGCAAAATCTACGTCCAGCCTTTGATCCAAAAGGCGGTACGGTGACTGCGGCAACCTCATCTGCATTATCTGACGGTGCGTCAGCAATGCTAGTCATGAGCGCACAAAAAGCCAAAGATCTAGGTCTAAAGCCACGTGCTCGTATTCGTAGCATGGCAGTGGCTGGTTGTGATGCCGCTATCATGGGTTATGGTCCTGTACCTGCTACCAAAAAGCACTTGAAGCGTGCTGGCATGAGCATCGATGATATGCAAACCATCGAGCTAAACGAAGCCTTTGCCGCGCAAGGATTATCAGTACTAAAAGCACTGAACTTGACTGATAAGCAAGACATCGTCAACATCAACGGTGGCGCGATTGCGCTAGGTCATCCACTAGGATGTTCAGGTGCTCGTATCACAGTGACCTTGCTAAATGCAATGGAGCAGTCAGATACTGAAATCGGTCTAGCGACGATGTGTATTGGTCTTGGTCAAGGTATCGCCACTATTATTGAGCGTGTTTAAATTTTCGTATCGCTAGCCAGTTTTTAATATTTAACGATCGTAAATACTTTAATAAAAAAGAGCCTCTAGTCATCATGACTGGGGGTTTTTTATTGATTAAATTAAAGTGGTTTGGGAGCGCACCATACTGATAAATTTTTATTAAAAATTATCTCCATTGACGTATCCACCAAACTATGACTAAATAAGAGTAAGCTGAGTCAAGACACTATTGATGATAATTCTAAAGTAGTTTTTAATAATAAATGTCAGCCGTACAAGGAGTGTACTATGTCTACTATGATTACCGATCGCACCTATCGAATCGCTCGCGAAAACACCCAAGCAATGATTATCGATGTACAAGAGCGCCTAACCCCGCACATCTATGACCACGAAAATATCATCAAAAAAACAGTCACGCTTGATTAAAGGTCTGCAAGCGCTTGAGATCCCAATCATGCTCAATGAGCAATATAAAAAAGGATTGGGCGATACGTTACCTGAGATACGTGATGTACTAGAAGGTGATAACGCCAAAAGCTTTGAAAAAGTCACGTTTAGCGCCTGCGATAATAATGATTCATGGCATCATTTAGCGCAGCAGAATCGTAGCACTGTTTTGTTATTTGGTGTCGAGGCGCACGTTTGCGTGCTACAAACTGCGCTTGATTTGCTTGATAATGGGATGCAGCCCGTCATTATTGGTGATGCTGTTGGTTCACGTTTTCCCTATGATAAAAAGCAAGCCATTCGCCGTATTCGCCGTGCAGGTGGAGTGATTACGACAGTAGAAACCATTCTGTTTGAATTGTGCCGCAGCAGCGAAGACCCAGCTTTTAAAACCATTAGTAATTTAATCAAATAGCGGGTTTAACCCATTTCAGCAGATTTAAACGAGATAGCGCTTTGTAAGATAAGCGCTATTTTTCTTTTAGCCATAACCGTAATTTTTAAAACTACCAAAGCATCAGAGAGAAATATGTCCTTAAACATGCCTATGTTATTAACGAATCCAAAAGCCGCTGCAATTATCGACATAGAGGATGTCACTCATTTCTTACTAGAATTAGATGCCCTAAAACGTGTGAATCGCCGTAGTTACGTGACGAATACCACTCGCAAAGAAAACTCTGCCGAGCATTCTTGGCACTTAGCCATGGCGTGCTGGTCAATCGCTGAGTTGTTTGAATTGGATGTCAATCACGAAAAACTGCTAAAGATGGCTCTGGTACATGATCTGGGGGAAATCGATGCGGGTGACACTTTTTTATATGCCAATGCACGTAGTGACGCCCATATTGAAGAGCGCGCTGGTATCGCTAGATTGCAGTGTGAGTGGGGCAATGGTATTAGTGAGCTAAGTGCGATTTGGGAGGCGCAAGAGACAGGCAGCAGTAAAGAAGCTCAGCTTCTTAGGGTCATTGATCGCTTATTGCCATTTTTGCTCAATCTGAATACCAATGGTAAAACGTGGATTGAGCTTGGGGTCACACGTACCCAAGTTGCGGGTGCTCATGCCTTTATTAAAAACAGCTTTCCTTCTATTCATGACTGGCTCTCAAAAAATATTGAGTACGCGACCGAGCAAGGATGGTTGATTAATGCGTGATTCTAAGTAAATAACAGACAATAAAAAGCCCAGTCAAACGTTATTATTCACGTTTAACTGGGCTTTTATTTTTTATTATGCCAGAGAAAAGTTACAGTTTAGTGATACCCAGCAACTGTCCCATTTTTACCACACTATTAGCTTTCATGCTGTCTTGCCAATCCGCTTTTGCTGCTTTTGGCAGCACGATGATGGCGGTCGAGCCTAAATAAAAACGTCCAAGCTCATCACCTGCTGTAAAGTCCATATTATGATCCGCTTCTTGTATGTCCTCGGTGCGAGTGATCTTGCCTGTGGCGACCGTCTCGATACCAGCGACAATCATAGCGCCAACCATCACAACGGCTGCTTTGCCATACTTGGTATCAAACATACAGACCAGACGCTCATTACGTGCAAACAAGTCCGGCACGTTTGCCGCTGTGGTATTGTTGACAGAAAACAGCGTGCCCGGTACATAGCGTGTCTTGGTCAACGTACCCGCAAATGGCATGTGGACGCGATGATAGTTGCTAGGCGCCAAATAAACAGTGGCAAAACTGCCATCGGCAAAATAGCTACCATCTTCGCTATCGGCAAGCAGTTGCCCGACATCATAGTGACGACCTTTGGCCTGTAGCAGTTTATGATCTTCGATTTGTCCAAGCTGAGAGATAATACCGTCAGCAGGACTAACGATGCCGTTGACGGTGGCATCGATGGGACGCGCGTCTTCTTTTAGCTCACGGGTAAAAAAGTCATTGAAACTCTCATACGCATTGAGACTCTGGCGCTCATACTCATCGAGACTGACGTTGTAGGCTTTGGCAAAGCCACGGATAAATGCCCGTTTGACATATGGATGGCGGCTGGCAGCCAAACGCCCAGCGACTTTACTCAGTTGCTGCTGCGGGACAAGCTGTTGTAAGGTGGTGAATAAATTCATAGTAAGGCGACCAAAATAGAGTGTGAGGTAGTAATTAATGGGCAATTAAATGGCAGTATTTTATCATGGACAGCGTATCATTGTATGAGCATAATCTGTAAGCCATTCCATTTATAAATAAAAATAAAGAGGGCCGTAAATGAAAGCACTTGTACAACGGGTAGATCGCGCTAGGGTCATTGTCGATGGTCATTGTGTCGGTGCAATCGAACAGGGTTTGTTGGCTTATATTGGCTTGGGACATGAGGACAGCTTGCAGAGTGCACAGCGGATGATCGACAAAATTCTCACTTATCGCATCTTTAATAATGATGACGATCCTGCCAAATACGGTAAACTGGATAAAAATGTGCAACAAGTCGGTGGTGGGTTATTACTGGTATCACAGTTTACCTTGATGGCAAAAACGGACAAAGGGCGTCGTCCTGATTTTGGCGGAGCGATGGCACCTGAGGCGGCAAAAACATTGTTTGCACAATTGGTTGCTTATGCTCAGACGCAACATCCTAATGTTGCCACTGGTCAATTTGGTGCTGATATGCAAGTTGAGAGTATCAATGATGGACCACTGAACTTTTTATTAGAAGTGGATTAAACTCATGATAAATGGATTAAATGATGGAATAAGTTATTAGCTACAGTCGATCCCATTTAAAAAGAAGGCAGTGCTACTGGAATGAATTTTTTGCAGCTTCTGTCACGCTTGCGAACAGCAAGCAAGAAAAATCATACCAGTAGTACGTTACTATAAGTGTGTCTTTTTTATCTTGAGCTGACTATATTAATCGCTTAAAAACCCAATGTCATCGAGTTGTCATAATTAATTTGTTTAATAGAGAGAAGTTGGCGAGCATTTATCGCCTTTTTTACATGCTAAACTTTGTCCTCTAACACTGAGAATGCCGTATGTACAATGAGCAAATTTTGATTGTTGAAGATGAACCCGCCATTCGTGAAATGATCGTTATGACACTAGAGATGGCAGGGTTTGATAGCTTGCAGGCAGCTGATGTGTCAGAAGCGCATCAACAAGTAGTCGATCACAGGCCAGCACTGATTTTGTTGGATTGGATGCTACCGGGGGATAAAAGTGGCATTGATTTTTGTCGTATGCTAAAAAACGATGATTTGCTCTCTGAGATACCAGTCATTATGCTAACCGCAAAAAGTGAAGAAGACAGCAAGGTTCACGGTCTCGATGCTGGTGCGGATGATTATATGACCAAGCCATTTTCGACGCGTGAGTTGATTTCAAGAATCAAAGCGGTGCTGCGCCGTAGTAGTGCACTCAGTAACGATAAATCGATCGAAATAGGCAATTTAAGTTTAGATCCAAAAAGCCAACGCGTGATGGCTGCTGGTAAAGTTATTGAGGTTGGGCCTACTGAGTATCGCTTATTGGCGTTTTTTATGAGTCATCCAGAGCGTGCTTATACACGGACACAGTTGCTAGATCAAGTATGGGGTGGCAATGTGTATATTGAAGACAGAACCATTGATGTCCATATCAAACGTTTGCGTACATTACTGCGCCCACATAACTGTGATACGTTGATACAAACGGTACGCGGTACCGGTTATCGATTTTCTAGTCTCATTGAACCAATGTAGCTTATTATAAGTAATTCACAATCAGAAGTGTCATCGTAATCTAACGTAACACAGCGAGTAGTGGTAAGGAGGATAGATGAGCAACATCACGTCGATGGAAAATGAGCCGCAGAATCAGTTAGAGCCAAATTCCCAGCAAAATACAACGGATCAACTCAAAAAAATCAGAAGCGCCTTAGGGGCATTACGAGATGCGGTAATTTTACTTAACGAAGATGACAATTTAGAGTGGTGGAATCAATCTGCTCAAGAGTTATTGTCATTACAATCAGACGATAAAGACAAAAGTATTTTTGATTTTATTCGTGTGCCTGAATTTCGTCAATATTATCAAACGACTACAACATCTAATGAGAGTGTGCATATAGAGTCATGGAAAGACCCTAAGCGCTATCTAAAATGTGAACTCACACCTTTCGGTGATGAGAAGCTGCTGATTATTTATGATGTGACACGCTTGCAGCATCTAGAGGAGATGCGTCGTGACTTTGTAGCGAATGTCTCGCATGAATTGCGTACACCATTGACCGTAATGATGGGGTATCTTGAAAACTTCTCAGATCAACCAGATATGCCACCGCATTGGCGACGTGGTTTTGAGCTGATGACTCAGCAAACTGCCCGTATGAATAGGATTGTGAATGACTTATTGCTGTTGTCTCGCATTGAAATCGAAGAGGCTCATGAACTTAATTATATCGATATGACCCGTTTGCTTACCAATGTTTATGACGATGCGCAGGCTTACAATCAAGCATATGGTCATACCATTCATTTACAGATAGATACCTATGATGGGCTGTATGGTTCAGAGATGTACCTAAATAGTGCGTTATCCAATCTAGTCATTAATGCCATTAAATACACACCAAAAGGTGGCAATATTGCTATCAGCTGGACAAAGACTGCTGATGGCTGTCGCTTTGCCGTCGAGGACAATGGTATTGGGATTGCGCCGGAGCATATCACACGTTTGACTGAACGTTTTTATCGCGTTGATAAAGGTCGTAGCCGTGCCACCGGTGGAACTGGGCTGGGACTAGCAATTGTAAAGCATGTCTTGTATCAACATGACGCCAATTTGCAAATTGAGTCAGTAGAAGGAGTCGGATCGACTTTTAGTATGGTGTTTCCAGCAGCTTATGTTCGCTTTGCGTCCACCGATTAATGTTAAAAATTTCTCGCTTGCTGTGCCTTCGCAGCTCGATGCTACAAAAAATTTATCCCAGTCTCTTTATGCCTTATTTATAGTGAATTGACTGTATCTATAAATAAGGCATTATCAGTTTTAGTCTTTTTGCAAAAGCGGATACGGATTAACGGCGCTACCATTGATATAAATGCCATAATGGACGTGAGGCGGTGTGCCTTTGGCGTTGCCGCTATCACCAACATAACCAATGATGTCACCAGCATTTACCCAGTCATTGGGCGCGATGTCGGCATAGTCTTCTAAATGCGCATAGTAATGTCCTGCACCCCCTGGTCCTACGACCACGACCACACGACCACCCAAATTATTTTCCCCAACTTTACTGACGATGCCTTGGGTCGTTGCTTGAATCGGTGTGCCTCGCGGGGCAAAGATATCAATTCCTTCATGTGAGCGACCTTGACTACGCGCGGCGCCCCAAGTATCGGTCAGTTGCTGTTCGGGCAGTGGATTGGGCAAGCTGTTTTCTGTGGGTGGTTCTTGTTGCATTAGGCTGAGCTGTTGCCATTTCGCTACCACAAATGACTGTGTCTGTTGACTGATGCTTGGCAGTAGTTTATCCAGTATAAATAATAATGCTAACAGCACAGTAGCCCTAATCAACACCTTTAGCACGCGGCTCAAAAGTGCAGGTTTTTGTTGCTTATTTTCATCATTTGGTAGCATTAAAGTCTCTTATCTTTTTTAAATCGTTTCAACTGCTAGTATATGGGTTTTATGGGTCTGCGTTTGTATAGCATTGTTATATAACAAGTTTATTCCCATTAATAGCGTGCTTACTCTATAGTCGATACTAAATAAAGTGGATACACGATATTATGATGCAGGACTGGTACAAATTTTTCTGTCTTGCTGTGCCTGCGCAGCTCGATGCTACAAAAAATTTATCCCAGTCTTGCTGCATCTCTTTTATGTTGATTTGACTATACGATACCACGACTGTTATTTAGACTTATGGATCATGCCTTATGATTGATTTTGATACTGCACTGGTTATTGACACAGAAACCGATCAAGGGCATGATCCACGACCGATCCAAGTGGCGACCATCAATGTCACTACGGGCTATGAGTGGATGAAGTACTTCAATAGTGGTCGTCCAATATCACCAGTTGTCATCAAAGTGCACGGCATTACTGATGAGGATGTCGCGGGTCTTGAGCGTTTTGAGTTGGAACAATTTGAATTGCCAGCGTACTTGATTGGTCATAATGTTCGCTTTGATTGGCGCGTGATTGGCAGTCCCTCTACCAAGCTAATTTGTACCGTTAGGCTGGCGCGCGCCGCCTTTCCAGAATGGCGTGCTTATGGTCAGTCCAAGTGTATCGAGCAGCTATTGGGCAACGGTGAGGCGAGCAGGATGACGATTGCAGCTCACGACGCGCTAGGTGATGCTCGTATGTGTTATTTGCTTTATCAAGCATGCTGTGAGCGTTTAGAGATTGCACCGACGGATTTTGAGGCGGCACATGCCATCTCTAATACAGCGACGCCTGTGAGTAAAATGCCTTTTGGCAAATATAAGGGCAAGGCAGTCAAAGACGTACCTATCAGCTATGTGAAATGGATGCTTGGAAACATCCATAATATGCAGCCGTCGCTGTATTCTGCGTTGACGAAACGTGTCAAGGCAGAAGATCCGACAGAGCATATCAAGGAAGAATGAGGCGCATCGAGGTGTGATATAAGCGCTAAACGGTTATTGCTGATGCAACCAATCTACCGCCATCTGCCATAGTTTTGGTGCTTTGGCGTTGGTTTTACGACTAAAATAACGCATGTGACCGATATGGTGCAGTCCAAAATCCTTGGGTTCTAAAAAACGTTTTTCGACTGGCATTTTTGCAAATACACGCATCATATCGTCCATGTTTTTACTATTGGCGATATCATCATCGCTAAAGCCGAGCCATAAGGCGGGCATGCTTATCTCATTATAAAAATGTGTGTGTATACTTTTGCCAAAGGCTGTCTTGATATAGCCTGCGCCATTACACCACTCACGCCACTGCTTTGCCACACCGCGAGGAAGTGGTTCACCCATGCCAATTTTATCCGAAGGCGTGTAACCTAATGCTAAGTTAGTGATAGGAATAAAGGCATCCATAAAGCCCATCGCTTTGAGCTTATAAGGCATGTTCATATTTTTGATACGACCTGACGAACAAGCGACATTAAATACGGACGAGATCGCCTCATAATTCGGCATTAAACCAATCAGCTGACCGCCCGCGCTATGACCGATTAGGTGGTAAGTGGCATCAGAAAACTCATCTTGCAATGCATCGAGCACAGCGGGCATATCATGACGACCCCAACTTATCAAAGACGCATCACATTTTGTCAGATGAGTCGACAGCGATTCGCCAATCCCTTCATTGTCAAAGGTCAACACACCAAAGCCATGACTGGCTAAGTGCGTCGCAAAATTATGGTAAAACTGACGTTTGATACCGGTTGCTGGGGCTATCATAATGGCTTTTTTTACCGTTTTTTTAGGTCGATACACAGTCGCGGCTAATGGCTGGTTACGGTCGGTCATTATACTCAGTGAGTAGGTGTCGATATCCGCATGGGGATTGATGGTAGCGTCAATGATAGCGCTGCGTTGCGCTACAGAAGAAGGTGTTTTATGATTATCCATGTTTTTACCTTACTGGTTTTTATCGTTTTTAATAGAACGGAATACTTGTTTGTTTGACATCATTTATCAACGCTGAAGGTTAAAAGAGCCGTTATTGCGTAGTGGCAAATCGTTGCTACCACGTGATATAGTCAATGCATTTGTAAATGATGACGACGTTAATCTCGCTTAGTGTATTATTTGTGCTTGCTTACCTTGTCTCTACTTCGAACTACCTCGACTATTGCATGGCTTATGTTAAGATAAATGCTGGTAAGCGAGGCGAACAAGAATGACTTCCAAGTTCTATCCAGTTTGTCTGATAAGATTGTCTACAAAGATTTGAATAAACGTCTTTTTGACGATTTAAGATCTGCTCAGAAATGTGTACCAATAAGCGCACTCAATAAAATAATTGATATAAAATTAAGGACGCTATATGCAAATGAAAATTAATAATGACACTTATGAAGTTATTACTAGCCAAGATATTACCAATATCGAAAAAGCAGTCGATAAGTCAACATTGATGATGCCATTGGTTGCGGTTTACTGTGGCTCACGTCTGGGTAACAGTGACGTATATGAACAAGCCGCCCGCGAGCTGGGTCTCGCTCTGGCGGAGAATGGCTTGGGACTGGTCTACGGTGGTGCGAGTATCGGTCTGATGGGTGCTGTCGCAGATGAGGTTATTCAAGGCGGCGCGCAAGCGGTGGGGGTAATTCCAACCTTTATGCTAAAGCACGAAATTGCTCATGAACAGCTGACTCGTTTGCATTTGACCGATACCATGCACACACGCAAAACAGTGATGGCAGAGTATGCTGATGCCTTCATTACTCTACCGGGTGGCCTCGGAACACTAGAAGAAATCATGGAGATTGCCACATGGCGCCAGTTGTATCAACATGAAAAGCCGATGATTATTCTTAATATCAATGGCTTCTATGATCGTATGATTGAGCATTTAAAATATACTGCTGATCAGGGCTTTATGAAGCAACAAGACCTTGAGCGTTTGGTGGTTTGTAATACCATTGGTGAAGCCATTGACTTGTTAAAAACTGTAGTGACTATAAATGATACGGTCGATACTGAAAAAATGGTGGGTAGCGAAAGCTAAATTAATTTTCTAATATAATCGATCCGCTACAGCTCCAAAAATTATAGTTCTGCTGGTGTAAATTTTATGACGCATCTATCACGCTTGCGAACAGCCAGCGAGTAAAATTTATACCAGCAGAATATAATCAATGTGGTTACCATTTTTATTCTAGATTGAATATAACGGTGCACGTTTTCTTTGCTGCTTTAATTTTTGTAAATGGTATGATTCTTCATTTTATTGAAAAGAAAAAGGCGTCGGTAACCAATGATTGGTTATCGACGCCTTTTTTTCTTCTTCTTTTAATCCCACTATAAAAGACTATGCTTCATCTGGTGACAGATCATCTAAGGTTTTCTCGCGGATACCGTGATTCACATCCGCCATCGCCAGCGGAAATCCACGTCCTTTAGCCAGTTCACGCGCGACCTCGTCGATGATTAAACTGTCATTGTGCACTAGATAAGACCATTCATGAGCATAGCGATTGCGGTTTGCTGGTGTATCGTGGTCAATCAAGCCAAGCGCAGCCAATTCATCCACAATTTGATCCGCAGCAATCAATGTCGATGACGCCTTTACATTCTCAGCGCGGGCATAGCGTATATTAGAATAAAGGCTCACATCAGCGACTCGTAATGTATCGTCTTGGCCTGGAATTTGTTGACCACCATACAATGCGTTACCAACTGTGCGCGCACTATGAAATGTCGGTACAAACTCCGCTACATAGTCAATCGCTTGCTGGCTGCGCGCTTGGAGCGGTGCTTTATCCCAGCCATCTTCAATATAATGCACATATTGCGGAGGCAGCTTAGGTTGGGCGCTCTCTTTGCTAGAAGCGACCAATCCATCGTCGAATAATGTGATAAATTTACTCATACCATGTATTTGAAAGTAGCCACCGGGATAGGGTGTGAGCTGCGCCATGCCCTCTGGTGTACCGCGACTGCCATAAACGATAATCTCTGGTATTTGGCCACCAGCATTGTCCCAATGAGTGATATAAGAGGATTTAAACTCAACCATACGCGTGACTTTTACACCAACCATATCGTCGATTACGCCAGTACGGAAGCCGCAAGCATTGATTAAATAATCGACCTCAATAGACTCAGGTTCTGAATGCGTTGCTTGCTGATAATCGATG
Organism: uncultured Psychrobacter sp.; assembly: GCA_963925435.1. Classification (GTDB taxonomy): domain Bacteria; phylum Pseudomonadota; class Gammaproteobacteria; order Pseudomonadales; family Moraxellaceae; genus Psychrobacter. The sequence goes on from CAWURQ010000004.1 coordinate 54,199, forward strand.
CGCCATTTAGTAACATGGTGGTCAGCGTTTGAGCAGTTTTCACAATCCACAGGCATGACTTGTTCCACTTGAGTATCGGTAAAGACATGCGCGTGCTCATAACCTTCTAGCGCCAACTGCGCAGAGGCGGCTAGACGAAAGATATTCCAACCATACTCTTGTACGACAATAAGTGGAAATTTGACTTTATTTAAGTCCAGATACTTAGCAACCGGTATCACCCACTCGTCAACGGTGCGTGGCACAGCGACTTGCTGGCGCTCAGACAGCTCAATCAATTGCTCATGACTGTATAACTGATAATAATCTTCGGGGTCGCCCAAGACTTTATTATTGGCGTCTTGAGCAATAAGGTCACGATAAGCTTCTGTCAAGATATCGAGGCGTGGTAGTAAGTCTTCGGGCATGCCTTCATCGCGGGTTGGAACAGCAAATACGGTTGGGCGTACATCGATGGTATAAGGATAAAGACGTAAAATATCGATGCATTGTTTGAGAAGTGCGACGCAATCTTCATCAGGAATTTCACGGTATAAATTGCCACCTGCATGCAAATGACACATGGGCGGGCCATCGATCAGCGATTTACTTTTTTCGAACAGATAAGTGTCAAGCCCGAGCGCAGCTAAGCGAATAGCAATGGTTGCTCCGGCCGTACCACCACCAAGAATACCAACGCGTTTGGTAGAATGAGCATGATTTTTAGTAAGAGAGTGAGTCATTGTCTTCATTGTATCCTTAGTAGTATCCATAGCAAGTAGCATCCACAGCAGGTCATGCTCGGCGTATACATTAAATATCTTATCACTGTTGATATGCGTGCAAAGGTAGTCAAGTTCAATGTTTATATTAAGCCGCAATGGTCATTTTTTATTATGTAGTAATTCTTAATTTCTTTAGCGATATTGTACGAAAAACTACAATCGATGTGATGGCAAATACGTAAGTAGATACATGAGTTTTGTCAACGAGTAGCCGATGACAATTAAAAAAGCAGCCACATACAATGGCTGCTTTTTTAAAATTTGGAAAAATTGGTAATACTGCTTATCCTAAAAATCCGGTTTATTTCGCTTTTTTCTCTACTAATTCACCATCGATTTGGATAGGAACGTTGGTCGTGATGCCATCAGCAAAGGTGGTCATACCATAGGCGGCGCGATCAATGTTACCAGTGGCACGGAAACCAATGACAGGTTCTTTCGTAAGTGGGCTATTAGCAATTTTATTCAACGTTACATCAAGCGTTAGTGGTTTGGTTTGACCAAGCATCGTAAAGTTACCCGTGACTTTGGCTTGTTGCGGATTAATAAAAGTGACTTGGGTAGACTTAAACGTCATGGTTGGATATTTGGCAACATTAAAGAAATCATCTGTCTTTAAATGCTCATCACGCGCATCCCAATTGGTATCGATACTGTCGGTTGCAATCGTAAAGTTCATATTGGTCTTGCTTGGGGCTTTGATATCGTAATTAACCATGCCTTTGACATCATTAAAATGCCCCATAGTGGTTGAAAACCCCAAATGGTTGACAGAAAATCCAACGCGAGTATGTGAGTCGTCTAACTGCCATTGGCTCGGTAAGGCAGCGCTTGCCATAGTAGTGACAGCTAGCGCTGAACTGATTAGTAATGTTTTTGCGGTGTTTTTCATGACAGTATTTATCATTGAATTGTCCTTATTTGAGGTTTATTAAGTAAAAATGTTTATTGCTGGTCAGCAGTCGTAAAGTGTGTGTCATTATAAGTCGGTACAATTAAAAAAAGGCCATTTGCAAAGGCTGTTTAAAAACTACAGATTACTAATATTAATGATTCATAAATATCAATAATACAATTTTCTCATTGTTAATGAAAGCTACAGTAACAGATTTTATTGATAATTTCAGCTAAATGATTATTGTACTAATGTAACGTATTTTTCTCAATTCAATAAGCGTCTGGTTGACCACTTATCACACATCAGTAGGATAAGTGCTGCTTGCATCAAACACCAAAAACCGTTAGAATCACGGTTTGATTTTCCCGCTGGGGAAAGGCTAAGCGAGCAGAAGAGTGGTGTTGGGTGCTGGAATAAGCCAGTGACACAGTTGCCATACTTATAAATGTCCTTAGTGCCTCAGTTACGTATGTCATTGCTCGTTTAACATCTGTTACAGACGTTGTTTAAACGCGTTATCCATACATCGGACTTAGAGAGCTTATTATGCGTAAAGATATCCATCCTAATTACCAAGAAGTTTTATTCCATGACACGAACGCTGACGTGTTCTTTTTGACTCGTTCAACGGTTAAAACCAAAGCCACTCGTGAATACGAAGGTACAGAATACCCATACTACCCACTTGATATCTCAAGTGCGTCGCATCCATTCTATACTGGCGAGCAACGTAAAACTTCTACCGAAGGTCGTGTTGCTAGCTTCAACAAACGCTTTGGTGCATTTGGTGGCCGTAGCAAGAAAGCCGCTGATTCTGCTGAATAATTTACACTTACTGTGTAAAGGTATTTTGCTAAGCAATAAAAAACCGCTGATGATTCAGCGGTTTTTTATTGCGTTGCTATAGTTGATTCTAAATAAAACAGATACCTTATATTACAACGCTGAACTGGTATAAATTTTTCTGGCTTGCTGTGCCTACGCAGACAGAGGCTGCGAAAAATTCATACCAGTCCTGCTGACTCGTTTTTATACTGAAATCACTGTGAAAGCAAATATTGCCAGACTACCAGCTAGTATATCAAGATGAAGAAGTCTCAAACAGACGTAGAGTCATCAAGCAACTGTGTGATACGTTCGGCCAATTGCTGCGCCCAGTAACCATACATTAGGCTGCTTGGGTGAAATCCGTCACTGGCAAACATCACTGCGATATCAATGGGCATGCCGTTCGCATGTTCTTCTATCATCCGTGGAAAATCAGTTGCCATGTAGTTGACCCCGTCGTGGGCAGCACAGACTTGCTGCAATACTTCATCAAGCATAAATGCTTTGGCACCAACAAAGTTATTTAGGGGCGCCGGTATTGCTGGCATTTGTGCCATCGGCGGCAGACTAAAAAAAATCAATTCTTGAGCGCCAAATTTACGCTGAGCAATTGCAATGATGTCTTCAATTTGCTGTTGCCATTTATTCACAGAGACGTTAGCGGTGGTGTCATTAACACCGACACTCAGCACCATCACATCTACAGGCTGAGTAGGGGTGGGTAAGACGTACAACCGACGTAAAATATCAAAACTGGTATGTCCGGTCGTCGCCTGCAATGACCAGTTAAGCGTGCTAAACATTGAGTTGATTGTGGGATGTTGCTCCAAAACTGGAATTAACCTACCGACCAGCGCTTCTTGCTGTGTTTGACTACCGACACCAGCTGCTGCCGAATCACCAACGATCATGAGGTTAAGCGTTTGCTTGGATTCATCTGTTGATGTGTCAGTAGACTGGTTCAGTTGAACAAGCCCATGCCTGTCGCCATTTGGTTCAGGAAGACGCAGGGTGTCACGCTTGATTTTGCGCCCTTGATAAAGATAAACAGGAGCGAGCAGCATGTCTCTTGCGACGGTCGCGACTTTATTGCTATTTACCATCCCGCACGCTCCCGAATAGTAGTGAGACTGTCTTCAATTAATAATTCACCATCAACATAGACATCGCGTAATAGGTTGCTTGTGTTAGCGGATAGCTCATTTGCTTTAATGGTTTTTATCTGAGCCGTGACTGTCTTCAATCAAAGCCAAGCGTCCTTTTTTTGAGCGTTTAGAGCGGCTAGTCACAGGGTCTTTATAAATATCTTTCCATGTACCGTCAATAGAGATGGCACTGGCTTTCATTGCCCAGCTCATCGTGTCGCGATTGACTTGTTGTAATAGCCCACCACCCATACCAAAAGTGACATTGTCTGCGCTAAAGCCTGCTTTCATAACTACTTCAATGATCTTGCTCAAGGTTTGTGGACTAATGCCGTCACCTTGAATGATACGCACATAATCAGGCAGGACTTTGTAGCCTTTGCTATTGATGGTCGTCCCAAACTTCACTGCCAAACGCTCTAAAGCCTCACGAACGACCTTAGCCGGTTCGCCACTATCTGGTCGGATGACTAAAGTGCCGCCCATGTTTTTCACATCGTCTTTTAACCTACCGCCCCAAATGTTATCAATGGCATTCCACAAATCATAGCTATCAGACACAACCGAAAAGCTTTGTCCTTCTCCGCCAAACTGCTCAATCATATTGGCAAAGGCATCTGTTTCGCCATCTCGGCCCCATGCTGTCATGGTACTGTGCTCAGCCGCAGGGATAGAAAACGCGGGCATGTCACTGCCCATTTGATACCAACGACTGGCAGCAACCAAGGCTGTCATCGAGTCAGTACCCGCAAAGTTCACCAAATGTGCCAAACTGCCAAGCGCGACCGACTCCTGACTAGAAGCGCCGCGTGAGCCAAAGTCATGCAAACGAAAGGTGAGCGAGTCTGCATTGTCCGCTGACTTTTCTAGCGCTTGACGAATAATGCCTTTGCAATAATGCGAGACACTAGCGACGGTGGAAGGATACCAAATCGCCCGCAATAGTGCCGTCTCGATATAACTTGGTAGCCAATAAAACTCAGGATCGGTGTTGATGATTTGGCAGACCACATTAGATATTGGCACGATGCTGCCTTCGGGTACGGCTTCGATACGTAATGGCAGGTAGCCATTATGTTTGTCCACCAAACGTGTCCAACCAGCACGATTAAAGGTTAAGCCATGTGCTTGAATAACCATTTCGGCTTCATCAATATCTTGATGGGTGATGGGTGTGCTTAGGTATTCTTTGATAAAGGCCTGTAAGCCAAAGAACACCACATCGTAGTTGCCTTTGCGTGCTTCGATGTAGCTTGACAGATACTCACTACCGCTTGGATATTGCACCCAATGTGAGGTTTTATAGCTGTCACTATTGAGAATCAAATTATTCAAATTGCTGGTATACATCACAGAACTCCTCTGCTTTGAGATGCCGCAGCTTGTATTAATTACAAGGTCAACTGCGGCTAGATTAACCATTGCCGTCTATCGGCGCTGGCGTGAAAACTATAAAATAAATTATATAAACCGTTTTTGGTGACTTATTTATGAATAGTGTACTAAATAGTCAACGAAAAAAATGCTACAACCCAACCATCTTAGTGATAATGGCATAATGGTCTTCAAACATCATCTTGGCATCAAGCTCTGCTAAGGGCAACCAAAATGCCTTGGTCGCATCGTCGCCGCCTTTGACTTTTGGCAACCCTTTTGGGTCGTTTTTGAGCTGAAAGTAAAACGCTTGGGTGATCGTACGCCCACGCGCTGAGCGATAGGGGTCATCGAAGGTATGCTGACTATGGCAAGATCCTCGCAGTACTGGTTCAGGAACTTTAAGACGAGTTTCTTCGCGTAGCTCACGGATACAAGCGTCGAATAATGTCTCTTTCGGATTCAAAAAACCACCCGGCAACGCCCATAGTCCACGTCCTGGCATACTGCGGCGCTCAACCAAGAGAATATGGCCAGACTGCACGATTAAAGCATCGGCTGTCATAAAGGTTGGTGGATAAGGCGCAGATTCCCATTGTCTTTTGTATTTATCGATAAAATCTGCTTCTTCATGTAATTGTCGATAGTCGTCAGTTTTTTTGAAGTCGTCGAGTACATTGCGTGTCGACTCAGGCGTGCGCTCAGGTGTTGGAGTCGCCCCCATAAGGTAGCTGTCACGAATAGGCGTGGCTGAGAGGTTTTGATAGCTGGGTACAGAGACAGAAGCCCAGTTGGGAAATAACGACAAATAATACGATGAGCTGTCTTTTGAATGACCAATCAAACCAATGTCAGTCTGCAAGTCACCAGTGACGGATTTTACGCCCGCTTGTACATATTGTAGCCAGCGCGTGTCATTATAAAGCGCGTCATCCAGTCCGACGCAGTGAATGCGTGCAGCGTCTGCTTCTGAGTACGCGCCTTTAATCATCGCGGCACGCTCAGCGACGCTAAATGGATTGCGTAAACTACGCGGTAGGTTGGCAGAACCAATGAGCATAATCACTTCATCTGAGCGCTTGAGCGCCTCGTCAATGACTGCCTTGTGGCCACTATGAAACGGCTGGAAACGCCCGATAAAAACCAAATAACGATAGTGTGTAGTGTTTTGCTGATCGGGATTTTGCTTATCTGAAGCTTGCTCTGATAGTTCACTCATAGACGCCAATTTCCTACTGCTTATTTTTATCAGTTAAAAAGAGTAATGTTGCTAATACTGACACAGGCCATCACTGGCTGACAAGTGTAAAGATGTTTAGAGAAAAAGTGAGCGCATAAAAATGACGATTTCCATTTTGGCATCAGACAATTTATTTGGTAAATCATGTTACTTTGTGCCTTAGCAATGTGAAGTGCTTGATAACACCAGCTACTGTCTTTATATAGAGAGTAACGTAATAGAGGGCGACGTCCCCACCATCAATCAAATCATCGTTATGGTTGGGACAATCGCTTGAAACTAGTAATGCTATTAAAAAAATCGATGACAGTCATTTGCCCATACGATGATGCAATTCACAGTAGCGCGGTCGGAATTACGGCTTAAGTCAGGTATAATAGTGATTATAACCGTATCAAATTTTATAAACATTGTGGTCAGTGCCATACAATAATAAATTCCAATCATTGATAGTCTGCATGTTTTATATAATCCGTAAAAATTTTTAAAAATTCAAATTCACGACACAGCAGCCATAATAGATATCGCATTTGTGTCATAACGCATAGGAAACATTATGAGTGAGCAAAACCAAGCTGATAACCAATTAGACCAGTCTACCGACTACGAATCAGCACTAGATACCGAGCAAGTTGAAACGAAAAGCAATATTACGATCACTGAGTCAGCTCAAGGCTATTTGGCAGATTTGTTGTCTAAACAAGATACCGATGGTATCGGTGTGCGTATCTTCGTTGAGCACCCTGGTACCCCGCGTGCAGAATGTTGTATGGCTTATAATCAGCCGGGCGAAGAGGACAGCGCGGACTTAAAGTTCAGCTATGACAATTTTTCTGCTTTTATTGAGGCGGCGTCAGTCCCTTATCTAGAAGATGCCGTGATTGACTATAATAAAGACCGTTTCGGTGGTCAGCTGACTTTCCGCGCGCCAAATTCCAAAGTGCCCAAAGTGGGCGCGGATGCCAGTATCGAAGAGCGCATCAACTATGTACTGCAGTCAGAAATTAACCCTGGTCTTGCAGCGCATGGCGGTGACGTACAGTTGCTTGAACTGCTTGATGAAGAAGGCGTTGGTCTCACTGCTGTCTTGAAGTTCGGTGGTGGTTGCCAAGGGTGTTCAGCCGTTGATATGACCTTGCGTCAAGGCGTTGAAGTGCAGCTCAAGCAGCAAATACCAGAGCTGACGCAAGTGATTGATGAAACGGATCACACGCGTACAGAAAACGCCTATTATAAGTAAACGCTAAATGACGGCTGCAAAATGATAAGTAACTTTATTGTATTTATCGCTTATGAATTTTTGTCATTAAACACTGAATAATCGGCTATTCTTTTCATAAAGAAGTTGAGTTATTATTAACTCAGCTTTTTTTTATGCCTGTTGTTTAGGGATGGATATTGTTTAGCGATAAGTATTTGAGTAGAGATTTTTCAAAATATTTTTTAGTTATCGAATATCTATTTGATAGCGAGTCAATTAGGAGTGCAATATGAGTGATGGACAACCAACAAAGCAAGCAGAGAACACCCCACGTCTAGAAACCTTGGCGATTCATGCCGGTTATACTGTTGAACCAACGACTAAAGCGGTGGCAGTGCCTATTTACCACACCAGCTCGTATGCGTTTGATAACACCCAACACGGTGCTGACTTATTTGATCTAAAGGTGACGGGCAATATTTATACCCGTATCATGAACCCGACCAACGCTGTGTTAGAGGAACGTGTTGCAGCGCTTGAAGGCGGAATTGGTGCGCTTGCTGTGGCATCAGGCATGGCGGCTATCACTTATGCCATTCAAACCATTTGTGAAGCCGGCGATAATATCGTCGCGGTATCGACTCTGTACGGCGGTACTTATAATTTGTTCGCTCACGCATTGCCGCGTCAAGGCATCGAAGTGCGCTTTTTTGACCATAAAAACCCTGAAGCGATTCGTGATTTAATCGATGACAAAACCAAGATGGTCTTTGCAGAAAGCATTGGCAATCCGCTCGGTAATATCGTGGATATTCAAGCACTCAGTGATATAGCTCATGAATACGGTGTTCCAGTGGTAATCGATAGTACGGTTGCGACGCCTGCGCTATGTCGCCCGTTTGAATTTGGCGCTGATATCGTCATTCATTCCTTGACCAAATACATGAGTGGTACGGGGACATCAATTGGCGGTGCGATTGTCGATAGTGGTAAGTTCCCATGGGGTGATTATCCGGAGCGTTTTCCATTATTGAACACACCTGATGCCAGCTATCATGGAGTGAATTTTGTCAAAGATGTGGGCGCGCCCGCCTTTATCGCCCGTGCTCGGGTGGCTCCGCTACGTAACACTGGTGCAGCACTCAGTCCGCTAAATGCCTTTGGTATTTTGCAAGGTATGGAGACGTTAAGCCTGCGTATGGAGCGTCATGTACAGAACGCCCAAGCAGTAGCAGAATATCTACGTGACCATGAAAAAGTGGCTTGGGTAAAATATGCGGGTTTATCAGATCATCCTGAACATGCGCTTGCTAAAAAATATATGAAGGGCACGCCATCAGCTATTTTGACCTTTGGTGTAAAAGGTGGTCTCGAAGCAGGTGCACGCTTTATCGATGCGTTGCAACTGATTACTCGTCTGGTAAATATCGGTGATGCCAAGTCTTTGGCTTGTCATCCAGCGACAACGACACACCGCCAGTTGAATGAACAAGAGCTTGAAAAGGCAGGGGTGAGTACGGATATGGTGCGTTTGTCTATTGGTATTGAACATATCGAAGACATCAAAGCCGATCTGGCGCAAGCATTGGCTTCTGCTTAATATTAATACCAGTCCCAAAAAGCCCGTATCATATAGATACGGGCTTTTTTATGAAGCGACAAAAAGGATGATGTTAGTGATTGTGTTTCTTTAATTTAAAATCAACCATAGATTAAGCAGATAATACACGGCGAGCAATCTCTTTATACTCTTGTGAGGCCAAGCGCGGGCCGAACTGTTGGATGACTTTTGCGGATACTTCGCTGGCAAGACGACCGCATTCTAGTAAGCTGTATTGTTGAGACAGCGCATATAAGAATGTACCAGCATAGTTATCACCCGCACCATTGGTATCAATGACATTGGCAACCGCTGGTGTCGCAACGTCATAAATCTCAATTTCTGACGTATTATCAGGCTTATGAGCAATGATTGCGCCATTGGCACCATCTGTGACTACGGCTGTTTGGCAGTAGTCCAGTAGCGCGCGTGCTGCTGCTTTCACTTGTTTTTTGTCAGTGAATAACTTGGCTTCTTCACTATTACAAAATATCACAGCGACTGTATTGCCAAGCATATTGAGCAGACCATCTTTGGCAAATTTTACTACGGCGGGATCGGCAAAGCTTACCGCAATTTTTGCCCCATGAATGCCTGCTTGTTGGCGTAATTGGGTCATCGCTGGTTGAATGCTCTCAGACATAGCCAAATACCCTTCTATGTATAGCCAGTCTGCCTGCGCCAGTGCCTCAAAATTGACATTATCGGCAGTGATGTCGCTTGAAGTACCAAGATAAGTTTGCATGGTACGTTCGCCATCTTCGGTCACTGCGACCACACAAGAGCCAGTGACACCGCCTGTATGGATGGATTTGTCTGAGGTGGCGACACCTGCTTCATGCAAGTCCTTTAGGTAAAACGCGCCTTGATTGTCGTCCCCAACGCGGCAAGCATAAAAAGGTTTGCCGCCTAGACTGGCAAATGCATACATCGTATTAGCGGCTGAGCCCCCGCCAGCTTGTTTTGATGGCTCGATCTCAGCAAGCTTGAAATAAGCAAGCAGTTGTTGTTGCTCTTCGATATCTGCCAGTGTCATATTACCTTTGGTCAGGTCTGTCTCTTCTAATGCGGCATCCGATAGCACGTATTCGTGGTCAACTAAGGCATTCCCTATGGCCATTACATCGTACATTACACCCTTCTCCTCAATGAGTTTATAACTATGATTTTTTTCGTTGAAATTATTCAGCTTGTAGTTTAAGCAAGCGCTGATAAAGCGCATTCTTTTTTACGCCTGTAATGTCAGCGGCCAATGCAGCCGCCTTTTTAACTGATAAATCCTCTAACAAACGCTGCAATAATTTATCGTGCGTGCTGATGTCATCGGTGTCTTGTGCCACATTGATGCCAGCGACCACAACTACGATCTCGCCGCGCTGCTGATTGTCGTCGGCTTTTACAAATTCTACCAAATTACCAAGTGTGCTCTTGTGTACGGTCTCAAATGTTTTGGTCAATTCACGACAAAAAGTCACTTCGCGCTCAGCCCCGAATGTCGCGGCCATGTCTTCTAAGCTCGCAATAATACGATGCGGTGCTTCATAAAATATCAGCGTTTCGGTACGTGAGTGTAAAGCGCTTAGTTGTTTTTGACGACCATGTGTTTTTGCTGGCAAAAAGCCAATAAAGCTAAAGCGATCTGACGGTAAGCCCGCGACTGACAAGGCAGCAATAGCAGCAGACGCACCAACAATGGGTGATACTGTCATCTTTGCGGCATGAGCAGCTTGCACCAATTGATAACCCGGATCACTGACCAGTGGTGTCCCTGCATCACTAATCAAGGCGACCGAGTGACCTTGCTGAATCATCTCGATGATTTTAGGGGTTTGTACCGCGCTATTGTGTTCATGATAGGCCCAAAGCTTATTATGACCTTTTTGTTTTGGGGTAGTATCGGACTCATTGTTAGTTTCAGGATGAGCGGTATCTTTGGTGTCGTCCGTTTTATCGCCTTTGGTATCAATACCAAAATATGACAGTAGCTTACCTGAGGTGCGGGTATCTTCGCAGGCAATGATGGCAACCTGCTTTAAAATATCGATTGCATGCGGTGTCATGTCATTCATATTACCAATTGGCGTAGCAACGATATATAGACAAGCTGGCATCGCAGTAGGGGTAGACATGAAAACCTCGAATCGTTAAAAATAATAAAGCACCGCTACCTATACGGTCAGCATCTGTTATCTGTCTTAGACAAATAATGCATGATGGTGTATGGATCAATGGCGCAAAAGTGGTTAGTTTAGCATGTTGTGCTATGATAATTATGAAATGTTAATCAGATCTATTGACCTCATGGCAAACCATAAACCGCTCCATAAAACCTTAACCCTGACTTCACCAACACAGCGCCAAGGCAGTCTGTTCGAGCAGCAGGCATGTGCATTTTTACAAATGCAAGGTTTGCATTTAATTGCGCAAAACTGGCAGCAACCAAAAATCGGTGAGCTAGACTTGGTCATGCTGGAGAAAGGACGAGCATGGTCAACGCTGGTATTTATTGAAGTACGCCAGCGGCAACGCTCGGTTTTTGGCGATGCAGCGCTCAGCGTCACACCGAGTAAACAACGTAAAGTGATTAAAACCGCCAAATATTTTTTACAACAACACCCTGAGTATGCGCATTATGACTGCCGGTTTGACATCATTGCCTATAACACCACGGGTAAAATGCCGCTCAAAGGACAACTGATAGACAACCAACCAGAATGGCTTCAAGGTGCTTTTATAGCGAATGCTTGGTAATAGGGTAGGATATGGTAATAGCATATAGAGATACTCTTATTGATGGGTTAAATAGAGCTGGACAATCAATGACCGTTACCAAAAACCTAACCGCTATCCATAAAAATTCAGTAAAGTAGCTCAATCAATAGCCATTAAATTCACAATTACCAGATTAATTGAATTTATATCATCGTTACAACCATGCTCTAAGAGGTAAATCATGACACGGATGCATTTGCGCACTGCCATTTTTGGTTCATCACATCGCACCGCAATCGGCGTGGTGTTGATGGCTGGGGTTATTAGTACAGGCTGTACCACCAATTATTTGACCAATAGCACTGAGGGAACTTATGGTGTGCCAATGACTGAGCGCACCATTCCGCAGCGTCTGCTTGATCGCAGTATCGAACACACAGCCAAAATCAATGTTTACGGTTTAAGAGAAGATCTGCAGCAAACCAGTCGTATGGGCATTGATAGCTTCAATAGTGAAGTATTACTGACAGGTGAAGTACCTACCGAGGCTATAAAAGCAGAAGTGGCAAAAGTCGTCAGCTCTATGCCAGATGTGCGCCGCGTCTATAACGAGCTGGACGTCAGTGCTTCAAAAGGCTATAGCTCAACGGTTCATGATGGCTATATCACCTCAAAACTACTGGCAAAAATAGCCACAAGTGATGGCATCAAAGCGTCACAAATCAAAGCAGTGACCAATAATGGTATGGTTTATATCATGGGACGCATGACGCCCACTCAGCAGAGTCACTTAGTTGATATCGCCAATAGTACTGTCGGTGTGACAGAGTTGGTATTACTAACGACGGTCGTCGATGATAGAGGCGTGAAAATAAACGAAGAAGATATTATGTACGAGAACAACTTGGCTAATCCTACGGCAGTACCCGTTGTAGATAGCGCCGTAGAGTCGCGTGTTAATAGTGCCACAAGGACAGAAGCGGCAAGTACGGCGACACCGATTATAGTGACAGAGGAAGGTGCCACCGTCGACCAACCGTCATCAAGCCCATATATCGAGCTTTATCAAAATCAGTAAAAGCGGTCTAGTAGCGTTTGTCTAATAATAGAATAGTCTTTATTAATCGTCCTAATTATAGTCAGCTCAATATCAAAAAGAGCCAGCGAGACTGTGACAGATTTTTTGTAGCCTCTGTCGACGTAGGCACAGCAAGTAAGAAAAATTTGTGCCAGTCTCGCGTCATAATATCGTGTATCCACTTTATTTGGTATCGACTATAGATCAATCATGGTTGTTTCAGAGAGCGATTTAAACGTCTATGTAAACCGTTTATGCTAGTCACCTTACGTTTAGAATAGCTAATGTTGTAGAGCGTTAAATGACAATAAACCTAAACAGTGATAACAGTAAAAGCACGAAAAATATTCAGTCAGAACGTAAAATATGAACCGTAAAAGTAGATAAGGCCGCGTCAACAGTACCGCAAGTGGTCATCATTCTACTTACCAATCATTGACTGACATATAATAGGAATACTGGCTATGAAGGGTTCAAGTAAAGGCACAGCAAAAACCAAAGCACATACATTGACAGGCGTAGGCGTTACGGCCGCATTAGCGATAGGCGGCATTGCGCTGGCCACGCAGCAAGCACAAGCATTATCAGCGCTGGCTATCGTCAATGGCATCACCGCAAATGGTGGTGTTGGTGTGAGCAAAGACATCTTATATGGCGATGAACCCTCACAAGATTTAGATATTTACTATCCAAAGCCTTTAGCGCAAGCAATGAAAACCCAAAGTGTGGTAGAGACTAAGTATCCCATGGTGGTATTTGTCCATGGTGGCTCATGGGAAAGTGGCAACAAAGAAGAATATGCTTTTGTTGGACAAAGTTTGGCGCAAGCAGGCTATGTCACAGCCGTAATTAATTACCGTAAAGCGCCTGAGCACGTATACCCTGATTATGTGGAAGATGCGGCGCAAGCGATAGCGTGGAGTTATGATAATGCCAAAAGCTTTCACGCTGATCCTGAGCGTTTAGCCGTCATAGGACATTCCGCTGGCGCGTTCAATGCAGTTGCCGCAGTCGCTAATGAGGACTTTTTAGCGCCCTATGGTATTCAACCAAAAGATCTTGCTGCGGTGATTGGTATTGCTGGGCCTTATAGCTATGATTTCCGTAAATTTAGTAGTGCGACAGCGTTTGGTGCCGACGCTACTCCCGATACGGTTATGCCAGATCGCCAAATCAAAGGTGCACAGCCACCTTACTTATTATTGACCGCCGAAAAAGACAAAGTGGTTCATGCCACCAATAGTATTAAAATGACCAACGCGCTACAAAAAGCCGGTGTCACTGTTGAAACTGGAGAAATAAAAGGTGCCAGTCATGCCACCAGTATTGGCGCAATGGCGCCACCACTACGCTGGGTGAATGATGTTCGCGCCCAAGTATTAACTTATTTAGACAAAACGCTAAAATAATCATACGGTCGTGTATATATAGTCGAGGCAGTTTAAAGTGGGTACAAGGCAAAGGCAACCGAGTGCAGATAGTACCGTTGTACAGCAAACAAGGTTAACACCGTACCCATTTATAAGTGCTTTGACTGTATTTTATTTAGTATCGACTATACGCCATTACTTCTACTTCCAAGCAGTTGCGTAAGACAGTACTGTAAGATGCGCAAACTCTTGTTATAATATCGGCACTTTAAATTTCCACCCCAGAATCTCCACCCCACTTTACTGTAAGGCAGAATATTCTATGAGCATGAGCATGAACGCTGACGATCTGATCGCATTTTTACAAACTCATTTCCCAGATGCTTTTATTCAAGCTGCCAATCAAGGCAATAAGTTTGATGTACGCGTGGTCGATGCTAGCTTTGAAGGCAAACGTGCTGTTCAGCGCCAGCAAGCGATCTATGCGCTCGTCAATGATAAGATTGCGAGTGGCGATATTCATGCGCTCAATATTCAAGCACTAACGCCTGCTGAGTGGGATGTTCAATCAAAAGGCTAAACCATTATTTATAGGATTAAACTTCATAGAATAGATTGCTTAGACGATCAGTTTTAGAGGGTTTGGTTTTCATTATTTTTATACTTATCGCTAGGTTGTCATGTTTATGGATCAATTTTTAATCACCGGTAGTAGTCGTATCGCAGGGGAAGTTACTATTTCTGGCGCCAAAAATGCCGCTTTGCCGTTATTGGCAGCCATGATATTGGCTGAGACCCCAACGACATTGCACAATGTGCCATCATTACAAGATGTACGGACGTTGATTGAATTGATCAGTGGCATGGGTATCCATATCCAAAAACAAGATGATACGGTTACTTGTGATACCAAAAGCATCGATAACTTTTATGCGCCGTATGATTTGGTAAAAACCATGCGTGCATCGATTTTGGTGTTAGGGCCATTGTTAGCGCGTTTTGGTGAGGCAGAAGTCTCATTGCCGGGCGGCTGTGCGATTGGTTCGCGTCCCGTTGATCAGCATCTTAAAGCGTTTGAAGCAATGGGCGCTGAGATTAGCGTCGAAAATGGCTATGTAAAAGCGCGCGCACCAAAAGGTGGTAGATTGCTTGGGTGTCAGTTCTCATTTGATATGATTACCGTTGGTGGTACTGAAAACGTTATTATGGCAGCAGCGCTTGCCAAAGGCACGACGGTTTTGGGTAACTGTGCGTTAGAGCCAGAAGTCGTCGATCTGGCCAATATGCTGGTTGCTATGGGCGCTAAAATTAGCGGCATCGGTACGGCAACCATGACCATCGAAGGCGTTGAGCGTCTGCACGGTTGTGAGTATTCTGTGGTAGCGGATCGTATCGAGACAGGTTCTTATCTTGCTGGCGCATTGATGACTCGCGGTGATGTATTAACCAAAAAAACCACGGCGTCTTTATTACATCCTGTACTTGAAAAATTTGAAGCCATGGGTGCAATTATTACCACGGGCGATGATTGGATTCGGGCACAGATGAAGGGGCGTCCAAAGCCAGTTGATATCCGCACTCAGCCACATCCAGGCTTTCCAACGGACATGCAAGCCCAGCTTATGGCGATCTGTTGCCTAGCGGATGGCACCAGTACTATTATCGAAAATATCTTCGAAAACCGTTACATGCATGTCCCTGAGCTTAATCGCTTGGGTGCATCTATTCAGGTAGACGGTCATACTGCGGTGGTCAAAGGTGTCGAGAAATTTACTGCCGCCCCTGTGATGGCAACTGATTTGCGAGCATCTATGTCATTGGTAATGGCTGCGGCGACTGCTGAGGGCGACAGCTTAATCGATCGTATTTATCATATTGATCGTGGTTATGAAGATGTCGAAAATAAACTGCGCGCCCTTGGCGTCACTATCGAGCGTATCAATACCAACGACTGATATTAATAGTCTTATCAAGTAAGCTTTGATAGGTGCGTTATTGATATAGTGAGTTCAGTATAAAAACGAGTCAGCGGGACTGGAGTAAATTTTTTGCAGCATCGAGCTGCGAAGGCACCGCAAGCAAGAAAAATTTATCCCAGTTCAGCGTTGGAATATAATATATCTGTTTTATTTAGAATCGACTATAGTAGTTGCATTGTAAAATTGATTGAAAGTATGGCGTTATAAAATTAAAAAATCCTCTTTAATGAGGATGCCCACTGTATATGGACACGATGTCATTATGACTGAAGCAACCAAACCAATACCCGCCAGCGGTTTATTGAACGAAGTAAATGATGAGTTCTCAGGCTTAACGCTTGCCTTATCAAAGGGTCGTATTTTAGAAGAGACCATGCCATTGCTACGCGCGGCTGGTGTCGACTTGCTAGAAGATCCTGAAGCTTCGCGCAAACTTATTTTTCCAACCTCAAATCCCAATGTGCGTGTATTGATTTTGCGTGCCAGTGATGTACCAACCTATGTAGAACATGGTGCTGCTGATTTTGGTGTGGCGGGTAAGGATGTCTTGCTCGAGCATGGCGCCAATCATGTTTATGAGTTACTTGATTTGCAGATTGCTCAGTGTAAATTGATGACTGCTGGTGTCAAAGGTGCGCCATTACCCAATCGTCGTTTGCGTATCGCCACCAAATACGTCAATGTTGCCCGTGCTTATTTTGCCAGCCAAGGTCAGCAAGTGGATGTGATCAAACTTTACGGCTCTATGGAGCTTGCGCCTTTGGTCGGCTTGGGGGATTTGATCGTCGATGTAGTAGATACTGGCAACACCTTGCGCGCTAATGGACTCGAAGCACGCGACCATATCTGTGATGTCTCCTCACGTCTGATTGTTAATCAAGTCAGTTATAAGCGCAAATTTGCTTTACTTGAACCGATTTTGGACAGCTTCAAAAACAGTATTGCTAGCGCTTCATGAGTCAGCGGTAATCATTGATAATACAAAGTTTTGTTATACAAATTTTCAAACCAGTTTGGCGTTCTATGATAGACATAGCGTGCTAAACTGGTTTTGTTGTCTTTGTACCAAACCCAAAAATATGCTTAGCCGCGTCAAGCTCGCTTAGCCTACCATGCATGGTACTTGCCCCCGTTTTTCTTGCTACTCTAATTTTTGGGATTGGTATTACTTGCCAGAAAACAAAAGCCCAGTATAATCTAAGTGAGATGCCAGTATAATTAAGTGAAAAGATAGTAAATACGCTGATATATCGTTGATCCACTTTAAAAGGGTTACTGTTTTGCTGATGTGAATTTTATACAGCCTCTATATAAACTATAGCTTGTAGCAATTTTGATTTTTTAAATTCTTATAACCGTGTTCTATGTTTAACCACAGGATTCAGTCATGCGCCAATTAAGTACTCAAGATGCCGACTTTGACAGTCAATTGACCCAATTGCTTGCGTTTGAAACCGTCAATGATGCCGATTTATTAAAGACCGTTGACGATATCATTACGCAAGTGCGCCATGATGGTGACAGCGTGGTACTGGCGTTGACCCAGCAATTTGATCAGCATCCAGCATCGACGATACAAGAGCTAGAACTTTCTCAAGAATCACTTGCTGAAGCGTTCGCCAATCTTGATGATAAAATAAAAACAGCATTGACCACGGCAGCAACGCGTGTGCAGAATTTTCATGAACGCCAAGTACAAGAGACGTGGCAGTATGAAGATGAGCTGGGCAATCGCTTAGGTCAAAAAGTCACGCCGCTTGATCGCGTGGGTATTTATGTGCCTGGCGGCTTGGCGTCTTATCCATCATCAGTGTTGATGAATGCCATTCCAGCCAAAGTGGCTGGCGTCGCTGAGGTCATCATGGTCGTGCCAGCGCCCAAAGGCGTACTAAATCCTTTGGTATTGGCAGCGGCGCATTTGGCGCAAGTTGATCGCGTTTTTACCATTGGCGGCGCACAGGCTGTGGCAGCATTGGCTTATGGGACGGAAACGATTCCAGCAGTAGACAAAATCACAGGGCCTGGTAACAAATATGTCGCAGCAGCCAAGCGTGCGGTATTTGGACAAGTTGGTATCGATATGATTGCTGGTCCTTCTGAAGTGTTGGTATATGCAGAGGGTGAAGCACAAGATCGCGCTGACTGGCTAGCGATGGATTTATTGTCACAAGCAGAGCATGACCGCATCGCGCAGGCCATCTTTATCACGACAAGTAGCGAGCAATTAGAAGCAGTCGCTACTGAGATAGAAAAAGCATTGGCAGAATTGCCAAAAGCTGATATCGCTCGTGATTCGCTAAAAAACCGTGGTGCGCTTATTTTAGTGAAAGACAGAGCAGAAGGAATGGCACTGATCAACCGAGTTGCGCCTGAGCATTTAGAGTTATCCGTTGATGACCCTGATGCACTGCTTGCGGACATTCGTCACGCTGGCGCTATCTTTATGGGTCGTCATACACCAGAAGCGATTGGCGACTACTGTGCAGGGCCGAATCATGTACTACCGACATCCGGTACTGCCCGTTTTTCTTCGCCGCTAGGAGTTTATGACTTCCAGAAGAAATCATCCATTATTTATTGTAGTGAAGCTGGCAGTAAGCCGTTGGCAGAAACGGCAGATATTTTAGCGCAACGTGAGGATCTAGAAGCCCATGCGCGTTCGGCTCGTTACCGTTATCAGTAATATGTTTTGGTACTTTTAAAAACCACCTTAAAAATTACTTTTGGAATTTATTGTTAATAGCCCTTATTGCTAATAGTAGGATAATTTATGAGTGAGTTAAAGACAGACACCAGACTTTGGTCATCCAAAGCACGCAATTTGTCACCTTATATCCCAGGTGAGCAGCCGCAACATGACAATTTATGCAAATTAAATACCAACGAAAACCCATTTCCGCCCTCACCAAAAGTAGGGGAAGCAATCGCTAAAGTTTTGGAGCAGCAGGCGGATGACCTGCGTTTGTATCCAGCGCCTGAGTCTGATGATTTGCGTGCCGCATTGGCACAACTGTATGATCTCGATATCAATCAAGTATTTGTCGGTAATGGCTCGGATGAAGTGTTGGCAATTGTGTTTGCAAGCTTCTTTATGAAAGAGCGTCCGGTGTTAGCGCCTGATATCAGTTATAGCTTTTATCCAGTGTATGCGCAGACTTTTGGTGTACATCTCGTCAAGATACCATTAGAGGAAGACTTCAGTATCGATCCTGATGCTTATCGCCAACCTTGTAGTGGTATCATCATTGCAAATCCTAACGCACCAACGGGTTTGCTATTATCACTTGCTGATATTCGTAAGCTAGCAAGCGAGCACTCCAACGCTGTGATTGTGATTGACGAGGCATATATTGATTTTGCCCAGATAAATTTAGAAAGTGTAGACGCTCAAGTCTCAGCGGTAAGTTTAATCAATGAATACGACAACGTTATCGTGACACAAACTTTTTCAAAATCACGTTCCCTTGCGGGCTTACGTGTCGGTATGGCCTTTGGCAATGCCTCGTTGATTGAAGCGCTCACACGTATGAAGAACAGCTTTAATAGCTACCCGCTGGATAAGTTAGCGCAAGCGGGTGCGACTGCGAGTGTGCTAGATGTGGATTATTTTGAGCAGACCCGTCAGCAGGTCATCGATTTACGCACATCATTGACGGCAGAATTGACTGCACTAGGCTATAAAGTATTGCCATCGCATGCCAATTTTGTGTTTGTCCGTCCTAAAGATGGCAATGCGAGTGCGGTCGCCACTACATTGCGTGAGCAGGGTATTATCGTTCGGCATTTTGATAAGCCACGCATTGCAGATTACCTACGTATTACGGTTGGTACGGCAGAGCACAACAACCGTTTGATTGAAGCGCTGCGTGCGATGAGTGCATAGATGAAAAATCTGAATGTGATTCGTAATCGACCATTGATTTGTACTATTAATCACGTTTTCAATGAGCTGGACTGCGAGAAATTTATTGAAAAAAGTGAAATGCAGGAGTACGAGAAAGCACAAATTACGGTCGGCAACGATCAGTTTCGAACAGATACGAGTGTCCGAAATAATGACCGTATCATATTTGATGATACTGATTTAGCAAAAAGTCTCTTTGATCAAGTGGCGTGTTACTTGCCAAAAACATGGGATGAAGGTTTATGGGAGTTGTCGGGGCTAAATGAGCGTTTCCGTTATTATCGTTATGGCGAAGGCCAAACGTTCAAACCACACTTCGATGGCGCCTATGAGAAGAATAAATTTCACAAGAGCTTCTTAACGCTATTGTTTTATTTGAATGATGACTTCGAAGGTGGTGAGACGAAGTTTTATCAATGGCAAGGTGGTTGGTATAATAATGATACGCCGACTCATGTTGTTACACCAAAAAAAGGCCAAGCATTATTGTTTGCACATCAACAGTTCCATGAAGGTGCACCAGTGATATCAGGTGTTAAATATGTACTACGAACGGATGTCATGTACCGAGCAATATGTCTTTGATAGATGCCTTGAAAATATTGTACATGGATACTGAGGTTACTGTGAATTAACGAAGTGTCCCCGTTATATTAATACTAATTAATAAAAAGCCTGCCAACATATCGTTGGCAGGCTTTGTTTTGGCTTGAAATTAGAAACGATATTTCACTTTGGCAGCCTACGACTTTTGAGCCAATACTGACAGCAGATTACCCACTTTATCTAAGCACTCTTGATATTCAGCATCGCAATCAGAAGCGACTGTGATACCGCCACCAGCCCATAAATTGATGTATCTTTCTTTATCTAACTCATTGTCTGGTGAGATGCTGGCTTGCAGCGTGCGAATCAGCACATTCCATTGACCACTACCATCAAAATTCATATAGCCCATGGTGCCGCAGTAAGCACCACGCGGGGCTGTTTCTAATTCAGCGATGATTTCGACAGCACGCTTTTTGGGTGTACCAGTGATAGAGCCGGCAGGTAGACTGCCAAATAATACTGTCAGTGGATGGGTATCTACCTTTAGCTCAGCGCTGATCGTACTAACCATATGATGGACATTGCTAAAACTTTCGATCGCAAATAACTGCGGTACTTTTACGCTACCTATCTTGGCATATTTGCCCAAGTCATTGCGTAATAAATCGACGATCATGACATTTTCGGCACGATCTTTTTCGCTATCGATCAGTTGCTGTTTATACGACTCATCTTGTTCATCAGTGATGCCACGAGGCATAGTGCCTTTGATAGGCTTGGTGCATATATAGTGACTGCCAGTCTGATTGTCTTTATTAAACGTAAAAAATAATTCTGGAGAGCAACTTAACAATTCAAAACTGTTGTTGCGTGTATCAATACCATCACGATTATCTATGTAGTCAGCGGCCGAGTAATCAACGCTCAAATAACCTGCAAAAGGTGTTTGGGTATTACGATGTAGCGAAGGTAGATAATCGAGAAGCGCTGAGGTTGGTTGATTCGCATCGTTTTTATATGGCAGACAGCCATACCACTCTTGAGTCAGATTGATTTGATAGCAGTCACCTTGCTCTAGATAGTCTTGGGTTTGATTAAAGGCGTGCTGGTAATGATGCTTATGCCATCGTGCTGTTAGCATTAAAGGAGTTGGCTTTAATAATGTTTCAAATTCCACCTGATTAAGATGTTTATCAGACAATTTTTTATCTAAAGCATCTAAATAGGAGGTTAGCGCTGCGACGAATTCGTTCTTTTTCTTATTATCACTCTCACCGAAACAATTATGGGTTTTGTTTACGGTTAACGTCCAAACAGAGTCACTATATTCACCGGCTGGTGTCAGATAAATATCATAATGTCCCAATACGGCACAAGGCTGCGCTGCCAGTTTAATATCAGCAGTTGGACTTAGGTCGCGCGCGGCCATGTCATAACCGATAAAGCCTATTAGGCCATGATGGTAGCTTGGTTTGTCATTTACTTTACCCGACTGCTTTGAATCTATTGTTATGATTCTCATATGCTTGACTATAAGCAATTAACTCGTGCTGCCATACAGCATAGCTCATATGGGTGGTTGTGATCGCGTTGTTCTTAGTATGATGAGAAAGACAAGCATCACGGCAATGTTTAATGACTGTATAAGGCGTTGATGATTCATTAGACAGTGTGTGATTGGTAGGATAAACCGACCAACTGGTTTTAGGCAGCAAACCAATCACTGGTCTGCCATCATTATTGAGCCAAACCAGTTGCCAGTTCGCCTCAGTATCTTGCACTGCTAGATGCTTTTGTAATTGTGGCATCAATGCTGCTGCAGGCAGGTCACCAAAACGCCAGCTAGACTTAGTAGTTGGCGTTTTGGCAGAAGCTGTCTGCTTTGTCGTATTATGATTTGCTGCAAACATATGCTAAGCGTCAAATTTTTTGATAATTAGGGTAGCGTTAGTACCACCAAAGCCAAAGCTGTTACTCATCAAGCGTTTCAAGCTTGGCTTCACGCATTTCGAGTGACGATATCAAAGCCTTCAGCGGCAGGGTCTAATTGTTCAACATTAATGCTTGGGGCGATAAAGCCTTCTTGTAGCATCAATAAGCAATAGATTAGCTCTTGCGCACCGACCGCACCCAAGCTATGGCCTGTCATTGATTTGGTGGAGCTGATAGAGGGTACTTTACTGACATCATTACCAAATACTTTAGCAATCGCTTTAAGCTCAGTGATATCACCGAGTGGTGTACTCGTACCGTGGCTGTTGATATAATCGACAGCTTTCTAGACCTGCTTCGGCTAAGGCTTGTTGCATACAGCGTACAGCGCCTTCACCGCTTGGTGCGACCATTTCTGCACCATCAGAGCTGGCACCATAGCCTACGATTTCAGCCAAAATATTGGCACCGCGTGCTTGAGCATGCTCTAGGCTTTCTACAACCACCATCGCGCCACCAGCAGCAATCACAAAACCGTCACGGTCCTTGTCATAAGCTCTTGAGGCAAGTTTTGGCGTGTCATTATATTGAGTACTAACTGCGCCCATCGCATCAAACATACAAGACTGCGTCCAATGCTCAGCTTCACTACCACCAGCCAATATCACATCGGCTTTACCCAGTTGAATAAGCTCAGCGGCATGACCAATACAATGAGTTGAAGTTGCACAAGCAGAAGCTAAGGAGTAGGAGACCCCTTGAATTTTGAGACCCGTAGCTAATGCTGCTGATACCGAGCTGCCCATGGTTTTTGGTACTGCCATGGCACCGACACCGCGTAGACCTTTTTCACGCATGGCATCGATCAGCATTAACGATGTTTTCTGTCGATGCGCCGCCCGAGCTTGCTACCACGCCCACACGTGGATTGTTATTGATAGTCTCAAGCGATAAGCCAGAGTGCTCAATCGCATTTAGAGCGCTAACATAAGCATAGAGACTGGCATCACTAAAGAAGCGTTTGAGCTTACGATCGATACCACTAGGTATCTAGTTCTGATTGATTGATACTACCGCTCACGTGTGATTTAAACTCGTGCTCAGCATAAGAGTCATTAAATGTAATGCCAGACTGTCCTTCTTTAAGAGCAGTAGTGACCGTGGCTAAATCATGTCCGATACAAGAGACAATCCCTGCTCCAGTGATAACGACGCGGCGCATATTCTATTCCTTATGAGTAACGATTTGCAGCTATTGACATGCAATAATCGTTGTAAATCTATATATGAGGTTTAACTATTAATTAATTTGAGCATTATAGTGAAAAAATAGTCTATGTAGATAACGATAGCATGAATTAAGGTAACTACAGTATATTAAAGACGATATCAATTCAGTGTACAATTATGCTCTAACTTACGGCACATGATAACGTATCAAGCGTTGAAAATCTTTGGACAAGTGTAAAATAATGGCGAGATAGCCTCTATGGTTACAAGGTAATGAGAAAGTGAGTGGCTATGAAGCCCTTTTATTCAAGCAGTTGCTTTGCTATTTATGAAAAACAATGTGGGTGAACTAAAGGCTATGGTTAAGTCAGACAAAAATTAAGTTATACTTTCAGATACAAAATTTGTGATAGCGATAACATTGTTCGCACTGACATCAACAACAGTGGTTCGCTAGAATGACACAGTCAGTATTTTCATATAATAAAACAAAATCAAATTTCTTATTAAGGATATTCCGATGGCAAAGCGTAGCACTCTCTCTAAAAGTATCAATACTATTGGCTCTTTTACTCGTAACAACCTAGAGCGTATGGGTGCTTTGATTGATGGTATGAATGCTAAAACCGGCAAACCGCGTCAATATAAAGCGGTAGATTTAGGCGATGAAGACTATCAGCAAGATTTATTTCGTGAGCAAACGTTGAAGGCGACTCAGCAATTGTTAGGGCCACGTTTTGCTACTTATGGTAAATATGCCAAAAAGGTAGTACCGAACAGTTTTTTTCAATCGACAGTCGATGGGGCTTTCGCTCAAGTAGCCAAACTCGCATCTAATTGGAGTCAAATTGACTTGCCTAATGAGCATCGGTTTGCCAGTGTCGCAAGCTTAGATGACGAAGAGCGTTATGCACTAGCCACTGATATCGCCAATCAAAACCGCGCGCTTGGCTACGATGGGCGGTTTGACCGGTCTGGCTGGACTTCCAGGTATGCTGGCTGATACATTGTGGCTATTGTTGGTATCATTACGAACTGTTTATCAGTTGGCTGCTGTATATAACAAGCCGCTGACAGGTAAGCAAGGTGTCAAAATGGCTTATGAGTTGCTCTCAAATGCTGACCTAAGCAAAATGCAAGAGAAGCAAGCGTTACTTGCAGGTATTGGTATCGGTAAAGGTCTACTCGATAATGCTCAAAGCAATGGTCTACATAGTGAGCTTAAAAACCTCGGCCTAAAAAATAAAAACGTTAATTTTTATGCTGAGCAAGTTGACAGTATTGCCAGTCAGGTTGGTATTGATTTGGATCAAATCAATTTATCATGGGTACGTCGTTTTTTACCAGGCACTGCGGTAGTGGTAGGCATGCGTTATAACAGCCAACTCATTGACGAAGTGATCGGTGTGGCGCAAGCGACTTTTGCCCCAGAAGCCAAACTTGCCAATCGTGCGATTACCGATGATAGCGGTAGCGAGGAAGAGGTGAGCAAAACCGCCAGCAATGATGAGAAAGGTGCTGATAAAAGTACTGATAGCAAAAATGCTGATGATAAAAGCAACGATGAGCGTAAAGACCCAGAAGACAAAGAGAGCAAAAAAGACAACTCAAACAAATCGTCAGACAGCAAATCAAAGAGCATAAACAAAGCAAGTAACAGAATAAGTAAATTGAAACAACCGTCCATATTTAAATGTAGCGATATTGTCTTAGCTGTCTTGAAAAGTAAGATAATATCGCCATTTAATCATCACGAACTGCTATTTTTTAATACTCAATGCCTTACCTAAATCGCATAATGAACTCTGCTTTTAATACCATATTCCATAACGCTGTTTTTAGAGCTGTTTTTAAGTAGAAACAGATAAAGTGGTATCGAGATAGGCTGAATGCATATCTATCAAATGTTGTAAAGCACAACTACTCATAAGTGGTTGAAATAGCAGCAACAACTCTTTATAATACACTGTCCTAAAAATGGGTGTGCCAAAATCTGTCGATTAACGTCAGATGGATGGTGCATTTCCCCATTTTTTTGTTTTATACCAAACGGGAGAAGGATGCCTTATGGCAACAACTAACCAATTGATTCGTAAAGGTCGCAAAACCATCAAGGAAAAGTCAAAAGTTCCTGCGTTGGAAGCGTGCCCACAACGTCGCGGTGTATGTACTCGTGTATATACTACCACGCCTAAAAAACCTAACTCAGCCATGCGTAAAGTATGTCGTGTACGTTTGACTTCAGGCTATGAAGTATCAAGCTACATCGGCGGCGAAGGTCATAACCTACAAGAGCACAGTGTTGTTCTTATCCGTGGTGGTCGTGTAAAAGATCTACCAGGTGTACGTTATCACACTGTTCGCGGTGCACTAGATTGCGCAGGCGTTAAAGACCGTAAGCAAGGTCGCTCTAAGTATGGTGCTAAGAAGCCTAAAGTTTAATAACTAAACGTTATTAGATAAGCTTTTTTGCATCACCCAATAACTGTGCATGGGTTTGGTGTCAGAGTAATTGTTTGATATATAAGTCATTATATCGGCTCTACTCAAACATACCGCCATGCAGTAAGGCTAACTGACAACTCGATACTATGTCCTATTGACGAGTATGATGTTGTGAATGTTGGACACTCCTGAAGATAAGGAAATTTATTATGCCAAGACGTCGCGTCGTTGCTACCCGTGAGATCCTACCGGATCCTAAGTTTGGTAGCCAAACTGTTGCAAAATTCATCAACCATGTAATGAGTCATGGTAAAAAATCTACTGCTGAGCGTATCGTTTACGGTGCACTTGAGACAGTAAGTGAAAAGCGTAACATCGAAGATCCAGTATCTTTCTTTGAAGAAGTCTTGAAAATGTACGCCCAATGGTAGAAGTAAAAGCTCGCCGCGTTGGTGGTGCAACCTACCAAGTACCAATGGAAGTACGCCCCTCCCGTCGTACTGCCTTGGCTATGCGTTGGTTAGCTGAAGCTGCTGCTAAGCGTTCTGAGAAATCAATGGCTTTGCGTTTAGCAGGCGAATTGAATGATGCCGCTGATGGCAAAGGCAATGCTATGAAGAAGCGTGACGAAGTTCACCGCATGGCAGATGCTAACAAAGCATTCTCTCATTACCGTTTTTAAGCTACTGTTAAATAGTAGCTTTAGATTACTGGCTCACGTCAACTAATCTTAGATTGTTGTTTATTCTATTGATTGCCGCCATCATTAATCATGTTGCTGTATTTATCGAAAGATATGATATGCGATACTATCTAGATGGCGGACATCTGTCAAGATGCTGTTCTGTAAAATAAGTCTCCTGAGTTTGATGCCGCACTATTCTTAGTATTTGCTCTTTTTTTGTCCGTATTAGGCTCAATAATCAGTAAGTAATATTACGAAGCTGACTGCTTTGTCATAGAGTATGAGGTAGAGACACAACACATTAATATATACACGACTTTCCCTAGGAAAACACTATGGCTCGTAAAACTCCCCTAAACCGCTATCGCAATATTGGTATCTCAGCGCACATCGATGCTGGTAAGACGACCACTACTGAGCGTGTTTTATTCTATACCGGTGTTAGTCACAAGATTGGCGAAGTACATGATGGCGCAGCCACCATGGACTGGATGGAGCAAGAACAAGAGCGCGGTATTACTATTACCTCAGCGGCGACAACTTGTTTTTGGTCAGGTATGGCAAAACAGTTTGACGAACACCGTATCAATATCATTGACACCCCAGGTCACGTTGACTTCACGATTGAAGTTGAACGTTCTATGCGTGTACTTGATGGCGCTTGCATGGTTTACTGTGCAGTAGGCGGCGTTCAGCCACAGTCTGAGACCGTATGGCGTCAGGCGAACAAATATAAAGTTCCACGTCTTGCATTTGTAAACAAAATGGATCGCGTTGGTGCTGATTTCTATCGCGTTATTGAACAAATCAAAACTCGTCTTAGGCGGCAAGCCAGTACCATTGGTTATCCCAATTGGTAAAGAAGATGACTTTGAAGGCGTTGTTGATCTAGTAACCATGAAAGCCATCTATTGGGACGAAGCGTCTCAAGGTATGGAATATGATGAGCGCGAAATCCCAACAGAACTACAAGAAAAAGCGGAAGAGTATCGCGAGTATCTTGTAGAAAGCGCTGCTGAAGCTACTGAAGAACTCATGAATGAGTATCTTGAAAACGGCGAATTGACTGTAGATCAGATCAACGCTGCTATTCGTCAATTGACTATTGATAACGAAATCATTCCGCTTCTTTGTGGTACTGCCTTTAAAAACAAAGGTGTACAGAAGATGTTGGATGCGGTTATTCAGTATCTTCCTGCACCAATGGATGTACCTGCTATTAAAGGTATCCTTGATGACAAAGATGAAACTGAAGGCACTCGTGAAGCGTCAGACGAAGCACCATTCTCAGCTTTAGCATTCAAAATCATGAATGACAAGTTCGTTGGTAACTTAACCTTCGTTCGTGTTTATTCAGGTGTTCTGAAGCAAGGCAGCAGCGTTTATAACCCAGTTAAAATGAAGCGTGAGCGCGTTGGCCGTATCGTACAGATGATGGCGAACTCTCAAGAAGAGCTTGCAAGAAATCCGTACTGGTGATATCGCAGCATTGGTTGGCATGAAAGATGTAACGACTGGTGATACGCTATGTGACGAAAGCAATGTTATCACGCTTGAGCGCATGGAATTCCCAGATCCAGTTATCAGCCTAGCGGTTGAACCTAAGACCAAAGCTGACCAAGAAAGAATGTCAATCGCTTTAGGTCGTTTGGCGAAAGAAGATCCATCGTTCCGTGTACATACTGACGAAGAATCTGGTCAGACTATCATCAGTGGTATGGGTGAGCTGCATCTAGAGATTCTTGTTGACCGTATGAAGCGTGAGTTTAACGTTGAAGCCAACATCGGTGCGCCGCAGGTTGCTTATCGTGAAACGATTCGTAACACGGTTGAGCAAGAAGGCAAATTCGTACGTCAAACTGGTGGTCGTGGTAAATTCGGTCACGTTTGGTTACGTCTTGAGCCTATGGATCCAGCTGGCGACGTTCTTTATGAATTTGCTGAAGAAGTTGTTGGTGGTACGGTACCAAAAGAATTCCATGGTGCGGTTGATAAAGGTATTCAAGAGCGCATGAAAAATGGCGTACTTGCTGGCTATCCAATCGTTGGCGTAAAAGCGACCTTGTATGATGGTTCTTACCATGACGTTGACTCGGATGAGTTATCATTTAAAATGGCTGGTTCTATCGCTTTCAGAAAAGGCTTCATGGCAGCAAACCCAGCACTACTTGAGCCAGTCATGAAAGTAGAAGTTGAAACACCTGAAGACTACATGGGCGATATCATGGGCGATCTTAACCGTCGTCGTGGTATGGTTCAAGGTATGGAAGACTTACCTGGTGGCACTAAGCAGATTCGTGCTGAAGTACCATTAGCGGAAATGTTTGGTTATGCCACACAAATGCGCTCAATGTCACAAGGCCGTGCAACTTACTCAATGGAATTCCAAAAGTACGCTGAAATTCCAAAATCAGTTGCAGCTGCTATCATCTCTAAATTCAACTCTAAAGATGATGACGAGTAAGCAAAAATCTATTGATAATGGCAATATAGGGCATATCTCTATATTGTCAGTAGATAATCGAGCAATAATTGGTTAAAAGACTTGTTATTGCTCGTGATTTTCTTATAATATCTGCACATTAGTATGTGCACCCTTTTAACAGTTATCTTAATGTGGTCAGTATTCACTTAATTACGTATTATATAAATTAAGCAGTTGACCCCAAAAAAAGAGGAAATACCCATGGCAAAGGCCAAGTTTGAACGTCTAAAACCACATGTTAACGTCGGTACCATCGGACACGTTGACCACGGTAAAACAACCCTTACCGCTGCTATCGCAACGGTAGCTGCTATCACCTCTGGTGGCGAAGCCAAAGACTACGCGTCTATTGACTCAGCACCAGAAGAAAAAGCACGTGGCATCACCATCAACACCTCACACGTAGAATATGACACACCATCACGTCACTATGCTCACGTTGACTGCCCAGGTCACGCCGATTATGTTAAAAACATGATCACCGGTGCGGCACAGATGGACGGCGCAATCCTAGTCGTATCTGCAACTGACGGCCCTATGCCACAAACTCGTGAGCACATCCTGCTTTCACGTCAGGTTGGCGTACCGTACATCGTTGTATTCATGAACAAATGTGATGTTGTTGATGACGAAGAATTGTTAGAGCTAGTAGAAATGGAAGTTCGTGAATTATTGAGCGACTATGACTTCCCAGGTGATGACACTCCAATCATCCATGGTTCAGCGACTGAAGCCCTAAAAGGCTCACAAGAAAAATATGGCCAACCAGCTGTTGTAGAACTATTAAACGTTCTTGACACCTACATCCCAGAGCCAGAGCGTGACATCGACAAAGCATTCCTAATGCCAATCGAAGACGTATTCTCAATCTCAGGTCGTGGTACTGTTGTAACTGGCCGTGTTGAATCAGGTATCGTACGCGTTGGCGAAGAAATCGAAATCGTCGGTATCCGTGACACTCAAAAAACCACCTGTACTGGTGTAGAGATGTTCCGTAAACTGCTTGACGAAGGTCGTGCAGGCGAAAACTGTGGCGTACTACTACGTGGTACTAAGCGTGAAGACGTACAACGTGGCCAAGTACTTGCTAAGCCAGGTTCTATCACTCCTCATACCAAGTTTGACGCTGAAGTATATGTATTGTCAAAAGAAGAGGGTGGTCGTCACACACCATTCCTAAACGGCTATCGTCCACAGTTCTACTTCCGTACTACTGACGTAACTGGCGCAATCCAATTACAAGACGGTACTGAAATGGTGATGCCTGGTGATAACGTTGAGATGGGCGTAGAGCTTATCCACCCAATCGCTATGGACAAAGGTCTTCGCTTTGCAATTCGTGAAGGCGGCCGTACTGTAGGCGCTGGTGTTGTTGCTAACGTATTGAACTAAGCTTAAGTCTCAGTAATTGAAGCTTATCAGTTAGTCGAAAAGCCGCTCTCTTAACTGAGGGTGGCTTTTTTGTGGATGTAGAATGATGTATCTAAAATTCAAAATGCCTAGCTAATACAGATTTATAGGTGAGATATGACAATTATCTGCTTGTTCTATTGTAATCTAGCAGCAGAGCTTGCTATATTAACGCTGCATCTTAGCGATTTACAGTATTTGAACTATATAGCTTGTCAGATTTAATAACTCATGATAAATTAACGATCTAATAGATTACAATAAAAATATCGTCTAAAGGCTTGCATTCTATGCTAAATATTGTATAATGCTGTCCTTTACACCCATAGGCGATTGGCTCAATTGGTAGAGCATCGGTCTCCAAAACCGAGGGTTGTAGGTTCGAGTCCTACATCGCCTGCCATCTTCTTATCACATCTTTGTTATACCCCACCATCTCCGAAGCGAGTTCTTTATGAGCAATAATCAAGATAACCTCGAGACTAAGTTATCTGATGCCAAGGCGGTTGCTGGTGGAATGCTGTCTAAAGATAAGCACGTTTCAGCGGGCAATCAAACGACTGCTGTTGAAGTTGCTAAGACTGGCTCAGTAAAAGATGTGATTTTGTGGCTACTTGCCGCAGCTGTTTTAATTGGTGCGACGTTAGTTAATCAATATCTACCCGGCTATTGGCAACCTGCCAATGATGTTTGGGTACGTATTGGTATTATCGTTGCCCTTTTTGTATTTGCGCTAGTATGTCTTAGCATTAACGAATCAGGGCCGTGCTTTTAAAATATTATTGAAAGACGCTGCTGTTGAACTACGCCGCGTTACATGGCCAGGCAAAGACGAAACCTTTCAATACACATGGCAAGTCATTGTCATGATTGCGATTGTTGGTTTTTAGTTTGGTTATTAGATAACTTTTTTAATTGGTTCGTTGGCATATTTATTGGTTAGATAGGCGCGTATTAGCGACTATTTACCCAAAATTTATTGATAACGACTTACTTACACTGATCAGGAGCGTGATATGCGTTGGTATATTGTCCAAGCGTTTTCAGGATATGAAAAGCAAGTACAGCGTTCATTAACTGATCGTATTAATCGTAGTGACTTCGCTGAGTCATTCGGTGATGTATTGGTGCCTACTGAAGAAGTCGTCGAAATGAAAGACGGCAAAAAACGTAAAAGCGAGCGTAAGTTCTTTCCAGGATATGTATTGATCCAGATGGAAATGAACGACAATACTTGGCACATCGTAAAAGATTGTCCACGTATTATGGGCTTTATCGGTGGTACACCTGAAACGCCAGCGCCGATTACGCAAGTAGAAGCTGATCGTATTTTAAACCGTTTGAATCAGACTGAAACTGACCCACGTCCTAAGACTCTATTTGAGCCGGGCGAAGAGTTGTTGGTTATCGATGGTCCATTCACTGACTTTAAAGGGTTGGTTGAAAAAGTGGATTATGAGAAGTCTAAATTACATTTAACGGTAAACGTATTTAATCGACCGACTCAGGTTGAGCTTGAGTTTAGTAAAGTTGAGAAGCTAGACTAAACCAGCAAAAAAGTTCATCAACCGGGGAGCTGTTAGTCAATATGTCTATGCATATTGATTTGGCGCTATTACCCATTTAGGAGAGAATCATGGCTAAGAAGATTGATGGTTACATCAAACTGCAAGTGCCTGCAGGCAAAGCAAATCCTTCACCACCGATTGGTCCAGCATTGGGTCAAAAAGGCGTGAACATCATGGCGTTCTGTAAAGAATTTAACGCTGCGACCTCAAACCAAGAGCCGGGTCTACCGATTCCTACTGAGATCACTGTATACAGCGATAAGTCTTTTACCTTCATCATGAAGTCACCACCAGCTGCGTACTTACTACGTAAGGCTGCTGGTATTGCTAAAGGTTCTGGTACACCAAATACCGCTAAAGTCGGTAAAGTTGACCGTGCACAACTAGAAGAAATCGTTAAGACTAAAGATGCAGATTTGACTGCAGCTGATCTTGACGCTGCTGTCCGTACCATCGCTGGTACTGCACGTTCAATGGGTATTACCGTGGAGGGTGTATAATGTCTAAGCTAACCAAACGTCAAAAAGAAATCAATAGCCGTATTGAGCACGAAAAACAATACACGATCGAAGAAGCGGTTCAAATCCTAAACGATTTGCCACCTCTTAAATTCAAAGAGTCTATCGATATCGCAGTAAACTTGGGCGTTGACCCACGTAAATCTGATCAAGTCGTTCGTGGCGCAACCAACCTACCTGCTGGTACTGGTAAAACCAAACGCGTTGCTGTATTTGCTCAAGGCGCTGCTGCTGAAGCCGCTAAAGAAGCTGGTGCTGACATCGTTGGTTTTGAAGACCTAGCAGAATCAATCAAAGCCGGTAACATGGACTTTGATGTCGTTATTGCTGCTCCTGATGCAATGCGTGTTGTTGGTCAACTAGGTACTATCCTAGGTCCACGTGGTCTAATGCCTAACCCTAAAGTCGGTACGGTTACGCCTAACGTTGCTGAAGCGGTTACTAACGCTAAAGCCGGTCAAGCACAGTATCGTGTAGACAAAGCAGGTATTATCCACACGACTATCGGTCAAGTTGGTTTTACTGCTGAGCAAGTAATCCAAAATGCTGAAGCACTGATTTCAGATCTAAAACGTGCTAAGCCTGCTACTTCTAAAGGTACTTTCATCAAGAAAATTACCTTGTCTAGCACGATGGGTCCTGGTCTAAGTATTGATCCAGTTCCATATCGCACAGCGAAATAATTAAATACGTCCTTTATTCAACGATTTTGAATAAAGGGACAAAATATTTTAAAGAATTAGGTCAGCGTAGCAAACGCTATGCTGTCTAAGACCGTAGGTAGAGAGCTGGTTTAATGGTATAGATGACGATTCTTGAGATGGTTATTTATCACAATAAGCTGCTTTTGTTAATCGACGACAGATGAAAATCTTAGTTGTCCTACGCAGACGGTGGCCCACCCAGTTGTTGATAAGAGCCGATAGTTCAACCTATCACTTGATGTCATTCTGATAACGGTGCCGTAATCAGTCGTTATGAGTAATTTTATTTTTATAAATTTACTGAATAACGTGTCGTATCAAGTCAGTCTAAGCGAGTGTTTAATAGATTGAAAAACTTAGGTTTTTAAGATTGAAATACTGAGCTGATTGATAAGATTAAAGGAGTCAACTTATGGCATTAACGCTAGAGCAAAAACAACAAGTTGTGGCTGAAGTGTCTGAAGTTGCTGCTAATGCTTACTCAGCAGTAGCTGCCGAATATCACGGTATTGGTGTTGCAAAGCTTACTAAGCTGCGCGAACAAGCCCGTGAGAAAGGCGTGATTTTGAAAGTGGTAAAAAATACCCTAGCAAAACGCGCTTTTGAAGGCACTAAGTTTGAGAGCATGTCAGACCGTATGACTGGTCCATTACTTTTGGCTTTCTCTATGGAAGATTTGGGATCTGCTGCTCGAGTCGTTTTCGACTTTAGCAAAGATAACAAAGCTTTAGAGACCAAATTGGTATCAGTCGGTGGTGTTGTTTATGGTCCAGAAGAGCTAGAGCGCGTATCGAAGCTACCAACTCGCGACGAAGCAATCTCTATCTTGATGGCTACTATGAATGCACCAGTGACCAAGCTTGTCCAGACTATGAACGCAGTTCCTGGCAAGTTGTTCGCACTGTTGCAGCAATCAAAGACGCAAAAGAAGCTGCTTAATTGCTTGTTTTAACGTAACTTTGACATCGCTGATTGCACTTTATTGCCAACACTATTTGAACATTTGGCAAGCAATCAAAGCGATATTAAAATCAATTAATTTTTATCAGATAACGGAGAGTTCTCATGGCACTATCTAAAGATGATGTGTTAAACGCAATCGCTGAAATGTCAGTAATGGATATCGTTGAATTAATCAGCGCTATGGAAGAAAAATTCGGCGTAACAGCTGCTGTTGCTGCTGCACCTGCTGCTGCTGGTCCTGCTGCTGCTGCTGCTGAAGAAAAAGACGAGTTTGACGTAGTTCTTGCCAGCTTTGGCGAGAAGAAAGTTGGCGTAATTAAAGCCGTACGTGAAGCTACTGGTCTTGGCCTGAAAGAAGCGAAAGATTTGGTTGAAAGCGCTCCAGCTCCAATCAAAGAAGGCGTTAACAAAGCTGAAGCTGAAGAGTTGAAAAAGAAACTTGAAGAAGCTGGTGCAACTGTTGAACTAAAATAAGTTTAACAGTGTACGAAAAAAAGCTGGTAATGCCTTGCATTGCCAGCTTTTTTTTACTATAATTCGTAGCTTGACCTTTTGTGTCTGCCAACATACGTATGCAACAACACGGTGGATACCCATCAAAAGGACAGACGATATACATGCAAGCACACATGCCAGTTTTTGAAATCAGTTAATATGAGCTAAACGTCAGTAGATGTTTGGCATTTTTTTGTGTCTGCATGCTTTCCTATTAACACTATAGTTTATACTGATTCTAAAAGTTATAGTTACCCCAATTATTACTAATTCTGAAAAGCTGTTGATCATAGGTTATCCATTTAGCGTGGCTTTACTGTCAGTATGTAGTCTCGTAGACGGTATATATCAGTGACGATATTGAGTTTTGGTACAGAAGTGTCTAGATGCTAAATGGTTGATAGACCATGCTAATAGTAGATTATTTTTCAGTCAAGATATTTGTAGTTTAAGCCGTAAAGGCAATTGCCAACATTGTATGATATTGAATTTTTCGGTATGAGGCAGTCATATAGAGCTGACTTAAATACACGATAACAAGATTGATTAAATGATAGTGTGCTAAGTAGGCACTGATTAGTAAAGTAGCAATTGATAAAAAGATATGAGCTGAACACGAACACCCGTTTTATATTATCGTTTACGTCGCTAAGTTTGCATAGTATTTATGCACACTGGCCACGCTTTTAATTTGTTTCCACGTTTACTGTAAGGACTCTCGATGGCATATTCTTATACTGAAAAAAAGCGTATTCGCAAAAGTTTTGCTGAATTGCCCACTGTGATGGACATTCCCTATTTACTGTCTATCCAAGTAGATTCTTATGAGCAATTTTTGCAAGAGCATAAAAAGCCAAAAGCTCGTGAGAATACTGGCTTGCAAGCTGCGTATTCCTCTATTTTCCCAATTGAGAGTCACTCTGGTAATGCAGAGCTACAATTCGTTGAATACTATTTAGGTACGCCTGAATTTGATGAGCGTGAGTGTATCTTACGTGGTTCAACGTTTGCTGCGCCTATGCGTGTCAAAATTCGCTTGATCATCAAAGACAAAGACAGCAAAGATAAAGACAGCAAAGCGGCTATCAAAGATATCCGTGAGCAAAGCGTTTATATGGGCGAGATGCCATTGATGACCGCTAACGGTACCTTTATTATCAATGGTACTGAGCGTGTTATCGTATCTCAGCTACATCGTTCACCTGGTGTGTTCTTTGACCATGATAAAGGTAAGTCGCATTCAAGTGGTAAAGTGCTTTATAACGCCCGTATCATTCCTTACCGTGGTTCATGGTTAGACTTTGAATTTGATGCAAAAGACTTAGTTTTTGCTCGTATTGACCGTCGTCGTAAGCTACTTGCATCTATTATTCTACGTGCACTAGGCTTAAGCACTTCTGAAATCTTAGATCTTATTCTTTGATAAAGTAGCCGTTTATAAAGGTGAAGAGCAGTTTGAGATTGATCTGGTTGCTGATCGCCTACGTGGTGAGATGGCTCAGTTTGATATCGTGTCGCCTGAAGGTGACGTGATTGTTGAGCAGGGCAAGCGTATTAATGCACGCCGTATCCGTCAGCTTGAAGAAGCGGGTATGACGAAAATCTCAGTCCTGATGAATACTTATATGAGCGTATTTTAGCGGAAGACATCGTCGTTAACGATGAAGTCATCGCTAAAGCTAACACGCCAATTGACCATGAATTATTGGTTAAACTAAGTGCATTTGAAGCCAGTGAGTCTATCAAAGAGTTCAGTATTCTGTTCACTAACGATATCGATCAAGGCAGTTATATTGCCGATACGCTACGTGCCGATAGCACTTCAAGCCGTGAAGAAGCATTGATCGAAATCTATAAAGTCATGCGTCCAGGTGAGCCACCAACGGTTGAGACTGCTGAGAAACTGTTTGACAGCATGTTCTTTAACGCAGATCGTTATGACTTATCAAATGTCGGTCGTATGAAATTCAACCGTCGTTTGGGTTTAGAGTTTGATAACACTGATGATCCTGATATCCAGCGCGAACGCAGTGTATTGACCAACGATGATATCGTTAACGTTCTAAAAGAGCTGATCGAGATTCGTAACGGTCGCGGCGATGTTGATGATATTGACCATTTAGGTAACCGCCGTATTCGTTCAGTGGGCGAGATGGCAGAAAACCAATTCCGTGTGGGTCTAGTACGTGTTGAGCGTGCGGTAAAAGAGCGTTTAAGCTCAGCGGAATCAGATAACTTGTCACCACAAGATTTGATTAACTCAAAGCCAGTAGCGGCTGCGGTTAAAGAGTTCTTTGGTTCAAGCCAGTTGTCACAGTTTATGGATCAGAACAACCCGTTGTCTGAAGTGACGCATAAACGCCGTGTATCAGCATTAGGACCCGGTGGTCTGACCCGTGAACGTGCAGGCTTTGAAGTACGTGACGTACATGATACCCATTATGGTCGTGTATGCCCGATTGAGACTCCTGAAGGTCCAAACATTGGTCTGATTAACTCATTAGCGACCTTTGCTAAAACTAACAGCTTTGGCTTCTTAGAGACGCCTTATCGCCGTGTGGTTGATGGTAAAGTAACAGACGTTATTGAGTATCTATCAGCCATTGAAGAAGTAGGTACGGTCATTGCACAGGCTGATTCACCAGTGACCGCAGAAGGCGCGTTATCTGATGAGATGGTCAGTGTGCGTAGCTATGGTGAATTCGTTCGTATGCCGCCAGAAAAAGTGACGCATATGGATGTGTCGCCAAGTCAGGTAGTATCGGTCGCAGCAGGTCTGATTCCATTCCTAGAGCATGATGATGCTAACCGTGCCTTGATGGGCTCGAACATGCAGCGTCAGGCGGTTCCTACGCTACGTGCTGATAAGCCGTTAGTAGGTACTGGTATGGAGCGTCACGTTGCTCGTGACTCTGGTGTTTGTGTAATCGCTAAGCGTGGCGGTGTGATCGAAGATGTTGATGCATCACGTATCGTGGTTCGTGTCAACGAAGAAGAGATGATTGCTGGTGAAGCGGGTATTGATATCTATAACTTGATCAAATACACGCGCTCTAACCAAAACACTTGTATCAACCAACGTATCATCGTTAACCAAGGTGATGAGATTGCTTTGGGTGATATCTTGGCTGATGGTCCATCAACGGATCTTGGTGAGCTAGCACTTGGTCAGAACATCCGCATCGCATTTATGCCGTGGAATGGTTACAACTTCGAAGATTCAATCTTGCTATCTGAGAAAGTGGTTAAAGAAGATCGTTTCACCACGATTCATATCCAAGAATTGACTTGTGTGGCGCGTGATACCAAGCTAGGTACAGAAGAGATCACTGCTGATATTCCAAACGTTGGTGAAGCAGCACTATCAAGTCTTGATGAAGCAGGTATTGTTTATATTGGTGCTGAAGTTGACGCTGGTGATATCCTAGTTGGTAAAGTGACGCCAAAAGGTGAGACGCAACTGACGCCAGAAGAGAAACTACTACGGGCTATCTTTGGTGAAAAAGCGGCTGATGTGAAAGACACGTCACTACGTGTACCGACTTCAAGTAAAGGTACGGTTATTGATGTACAGGTCTTCACCCGTGATGGCGTTGAAAAAGACGCGCGTGCAAGAGCGATTGAAAAATCACAGCTTGATAGCTACCGTAAAGATTTAAAAGAAGAGCTACGTATCTTTGAAGAAGCAGCACGTGGCCGTATTGGTAATCTATTAGATGGCCAAAAAGTCAGTGGCGGTTCTGGCCTAAAAGCTGGTACGGTTATGGCGTTGGCTGATATGAAAGATATGAGCCTTGAGACCTTGCTTGATATCCAGCCAGTAGAAGAAGAAATCTCTGAGCGTCTCACGCAAATCGCTGATTACTTGGTTGATAAGCAAAAAGACATCGATGTGAAGTTTGCTGAGAAAAAACGCAAGTTGACGGCAGGTGATGACTTACAACATGGCGTACAAAAAATCGTTAAGGTATATCTAGCGGTTAAGCGTCGTATTCAGCCTGGTGATAAGATGGCTGGTCGTCATGGTAACAAAGGTGTTGTATCGCGCATTATGCCAGTTGAAGACATGCCGTATGATGAGCATGGCAATACCGTTGACATCGTATTGAACCCGCTTGGTGTACCATCACGTATGAACATCGGTCAGGTTCTAGAGACGCATTTGGGTATGGCAGCGAAAGGCTTGGGCGAGAAGATCGA
The DNA here is from genome assembly GCA_963925435.1 of uncultured Psychrobacter sp. Taxonomy (GTDB): domain Bacteria; phylum Pseudomonadota; class Gammaproteobacteria; order Pseudomonadales; family Moraxellaceae; genus Psychrobacter. The sequence goes on from CAWURQ010000004.1 coordinate 93,476, forward strand.
TGGTATGCTCAAATCTCAAGCAGCGATCAAAGAGTTGCGTGATTTCTTAGACAAAATCTATAACAAAGTAGGCGGCGAACAAGTTGATCTTGATAGCTTGAGTGATGATGACATCATGGCGCTATCAGATAACTTACGTGGCGGTGTACCAATGGGTACGGCAGTGTTTGATGGTGCGAAAGAAAGCCAAGTCAAAGACTTGCTAGAGCTTGCTGGTATGGCACGTGATGGTCAGCAGACGTTGTATGATGGTCGTACGGGTCAGAAGTTTGACCGTCAAGTCACCGTTGGCTACATGTATATGCTCAAACTTAACCATTTGGTTGATGACAAAATGCATGCGCGTTCAACTGGTTCTTACTCACTAGTCACGCAGCAGCCACTGGGCGGTAAAGCTCAGTTTGGTGGTCAGCGCTTTCGGTGAGATGGAAGTATGGGCACTAGAAGCTTACGGCGCGACTTATACGCTGCAAGAAATGCTGACTGTGAAGTCGGATGATGTTGAAGGCCGTACTCGTATGTACAAAAACATCGTTGATGGTGAGCAGTATATGGATCCAGGTATGCCTGAGTCGTTCAACGTACTGACCAAAGAAATCAAATCATTGGGTATTAATATTGAGTTAAAACAAACCCATTAAGCACGGCTGACTGAGGCTACCCTTAACATGGTCTCAGTCAATTATTATCCTTAGTGGTCAATCTAAAGGCAGTACGCGCATAGCTGCTGCTTTTAGTGATTTGTCTCAACCCTGTTCATTGCCTTCATTCATCTTATCTGCGTCAATGGTACGCTGTCAGATGATTATAAAGATAACGGAGAAGCAACTTGAAAGATTTACTCGATATCATGCAAAGCCCTACCGGCAACGGTAATCAAGAGTTTGATAGCATTCAAATTACTTTAGCATCACCTGACGTCATCAAGTCATGGTCGCATGGTGAAGTAAAAAAACCTGAAACCATTAACTATCGCACGTTCAAGCCTGAGCGTGATGGTCTTTTTTGTGCCAAAATTTTTGGTCCAGTAAAAGATTTTGAATGTCTATGTGGTAAATATAAGCGCCGTAAATTCCAAGGCGTTATCTGTGAAAAATGTGGTGTTGAAGTTACCACTGCTAAAGTTCGTCGCGATCGCATGGGTCATATTGACCTAGCCAGTCCAGTGGCACATATTTGGTTCCTAAAGTCGTTACCAAGCCGCATCGGTCTATTGCTAGATATGACGCTACGTGATATCGAACGCGTTCTATATTTTGAAAGCTACATCGTGACTGAGCCTGGTCTAACTCAGTTTAGAAAAGTACCAGTTGCTTGATGATGAAGATTACTACAAAGCGCTTGAAGAATTTGGCGATGAATTCACCGCCAAGATGGGTGCTGAAGCCGTTCAAGACCTTATTAAAAGATATCGACTATCGATTTAGAGATTGATGAGCTGCGTGAAGCGATTCCGCAAACTGGTTCTGAGACTAAGCTTAAGAAGATGTCTAAGCGTCTTAAATTATTAGAAGCATTCCGTGATTCTAATAACAAGCCTGAGTGGATGGTAATGAACATCTTGCCAGTACTACCACCAGATTTGCGTCCTCTAGTACCACTAGAAGGCGGTCGTTTTGCGACGTCAGATCTAAACGATCTATATCGCCGCGTGATCAACCGTAACAACCGTCTAAAGCGTCTGCTTGAGCTGAGCGCCCCTGATATCATCGTACGTAACGAAAAACGTATGTTGCAAGAGTCAGTAGATGCTTTGCTTGATAACGGTCGTCGCGGTCGTGCCATTACTGGTAGTAACAAGCGTCCATTGAAATCTTTGGCTGATATGATCAAAGGTAAGCAAGGTCGTTTCCGTCAGAACTTGCTAGGTAAACGTGTCGATTATTCTGGTCGTTCGGTTATCGTTGTAGGTCCAACACTACGTCTACATCAGTGTGGTCTACCAAAGAAAATGGCACTAGAATTATTCAAGCCATTTACTTATAACAAATTATTGTCTCATGGTTTAGCGACGACGATTAAAGCTGCCAAAAAGATGGTAGAGCGTGAAGAGCCACAAGTGTGGGATATGCTGGCCATGGTTATCCGTGAGCATCCAGTACTGCTTAACCGTGCACCAACACTTCACCGTTTGGGTCTACAGGCATTTGAGCCAGTACTAATCGAAGGTAAAGCAATCCAGTTACATCCCTCTGGTTTGTACTGCATTCAACGCCGATTTTGATGGTGACCAAATGGCCGTTCACGTGCCATTGACGCTAGAAGCACAGCTTGAGTCACGTGCCTTAATGATGTCTACCAACAACATCTTGTCACCTGCGAACGGTGAGCCAATCATCGTACCATCACAGGATGTGGTATTGGGCTTGTATTACATCAGCCGCTCGTCAGTCAATGCCAAAGGCGAGGGCATGATTTTTGCCACCGTTAATGAAGCATTGCGTGCGATTGGCTCAAACGATTTACATGTGAACGCTAAGATCAAAGTGCGTGCTACTGAAACGCATATTGATGAAGACGGTAACGAAACCAAAGAAGTCAGTATCAAAGATACGGTTGCTGGTCGTTTACTTATCTGGAACATCATGCCTAAAGGTATGGCGTTTGATGAGTGTAACCAAGAGATGACGAAGAAAAATATCTCACGTCTGATCAACTCTTGCTACCGTAAAGTGGGCGTTAAAGAAAGTGTTATGTTTGCTGACCAATTGATGTATCTTGGTTTTGCTCAAGCGACGCTGTCTGGCGTGTCTATCGGTATCGACGACATGGTCATTCCACCACGCAAAAAGCAAATCATCGAAGTGGCAGAAGGCGAAGTCCGCGAGATCGAAGATCAATTCGAGCAAGGTTTTGTGACGGCTGGTGAGCGTTATAACAAAGTGGTTGATATCTGGTCACGTACCAATGACAAAGTCGCTAAAGCGATGATGGACAACTTGGCGACTGATAAAATCATCAACGCCAAAGGTGAAGAAGAAGAGCAGAAGTCATTCAACTCTATCTTTATCATGTCAGATTCTGGTGCTCGTGGTAGTGCGGCACAGATTCGTCAGTTGGCTGGTATGCGTGGTTTGATGGCTAAGCCGGATGGCTCAATCATTGAGACACCGATTAAAGCCAACTTCCGTGAAGGTTTGACGGTACTCCAGTACTTCATCTCAACTCACGGTGCACGTAAAGGTCTAGCGGATACGGCACTGAAAACGGCTAACTCAGGTTACCTGACTCGTCGTTTGGTTGATGTGGCACAAGATTTGGTTATCACCAGTGATGACTGTGGTACTGAGCAAGGCTTGCTCATGAAGCCACATATCCAAGGTGGTGAAATCATCGAGAAGTTGGGTGAGCTAGTACTTGGTCGTGTGACGGCACGTGATGTTACTTATAACGATGATGCTGAAAAATCTTGATTCCAGCTGGTACATTAATCGATGAGCATTGGGTTAACGTGCTTGATAATAACGCAATCGATGATATTTGGGTACGTTCAGTTATTACTTGTGATGTCGAGCATGGCGTTTGTTCACAGTGTTATGGTCGTGACCTTGCTCGTGGTCATAAAGTGAATATCGGCGAGTCAGTCGGTGTTATGGCAGCACAGTCTATCGGTGAGCCAGGTACTCAGTTAACCATGCGTACGTTCCACGTGGGCGGGGCAGCAAGCTCAGCATCTGTAGACAACAGCATCTCTGTACGTAATGCTGGTCAAGCGCATTTCGAAAACATGAAAACCGTACAGCATACTGATGGTCACTTAGTTATCGTATCGCGTTCAGCTGAAATCGCCTTGACCGATGAGCTTGGTCGTGAGCGTGAGCGCTATAAAGTACCTTATGGTTCAAGCGTACTCGTGAAAGACGAAGAGCAGGTTGAAGGCGGTCAAACCATCGCTAAGTGGGATCCGCACACGCATCCTATTATCACAGAATTCGCTGGTACAGCACGCTTCAGTGAAATCACTGATGGTATGACTGCTACAGTGAAGGTTGATGACGCGACTGGTATGAGCTCATTTGAGATTCTAGCGACTCGTGACCGTTCAAGCTCAGCAAAAGACTTACGTCCTGCGATTATCTTGAACACTGACGAAGGCAAAGAAGTGGTTTACTTCTTACCAGCTGAAACCATCATTCGCGTGAGCGATGGTGAAAAAGTAGCAGCCGGTTCGATCCTAGGCCGTGTACCACAAGCGTCTTCTGGTACCAAAGATATTACCGGTGGTCTGCCACGTGTTGCTGACTTGTTCGAAGCACGTCGTCCAAAAGATCACGCCATCATGGCAGAAATGACGGGTGTGGTTAGCTTTGGTAAAGAGACCAAAGGTAAAAACCGCTTTCATTATTACCAATGAAGATGGTGAAGTGCATGAAGAGCTGATCCCGAAATGGCGTCAAATCAACGTCTTTGAAAACGAGACGGTAGCACGTGGTGAAGTGATCGCTGATGGTCCACAGAACCCACATGATATCTTACGTTTGAAAGGACAGACTGCGCTTGCTGATTATATCGTCAACGAAGTACAGGACGTTTATCGCTCTGCAGGGCGTAAAAATCAACGATAAGCACATCGAAGTTATTATTCGTCAGATGTTGCGTAAAGTTGAAATCACTGATGGCGGCGATTCAAATCACTTCAAAGGTGATCAGGTAGAGTATGCTGATATCAAAGCATTGAATGCCAAGCTAGAAGCGGAAGATAAATTCCCAGTACAGTTTGAGCGTCAATTACTAGGTATCACCAAAGCAAGCTCTGGCAACGGAAAGCTTTATCTCAGCCGCGTCTTTCCAGGAAACAACCCGTGTACTAACTGCGGCTGCCGTTACTGGTAAAGTGGATGAGCTACGTGGTCTGAAAGAAAACGTGGTGGTTGGTCGCTTGATTCCTGCAGGTACTGGTCTTGCTTATCATAAAGCTCGTAAAGAAAAAGCGGATCAGAAGCTACAAGATAAAGATCTTCAATGCAGCGTTTGATATGACGGCAAGCACTGACAGCAAAGACTTTGCAAGTTTCGATGAAGCCTTTGCTCAAGAGCTGAATCAAGACAGCCAGTCTTAATTAACTCAGTTAGTATTCGTAAAATCGAAAAGCCTGCAGATGTCTGCAGGCTTTTTTATGTTTGTCTGATATTTAGACTGTCTTACCGTGCCATTGGCATAATTTTCTATGAAAAGTGTTTTGGTTAATAGTACACTAAAAAATTGGCGTGATAAGTCATTATGATTTCACTGAATAATATATATGGTCAATATAAGGATGAGTAGCAAATGGCAGGTAAAACGCGCGTTGCCAAATATCAAGCAGATCGAACCAATCAAAAACTGTATTTCTGTCGTTTATCTTGCCAAGTGGCAGGAAGTACCAATGATAAACAGCTATATCAAGCACATTGTGAGACGGCTATCTTTCATCTATACGGTGGTTTTTTGGCATTCATACAAGAGCTTGGTCATTTTTATAGTTTGAATATGACTGCGCCAACGCTGTTAGATATTGAGCAAGCATTGGGTGAGCGTACCCAAGTGTCACCTGAAGTCCAGCGCTTGCAGCAGTTACAGCAACAAGGTTTTGTTGCCAATATAGAGCGTGCTTATCAGCGTTGTCTTTATGCGGTACCACCAGATACTATCATAGAGGATCGACCAAGTAGTGACATGGTGGAAGCACCTGATCTTATTGTTAATGTCGTTACTTTATCAAATCAGTGGTTGCCAGATGAGGCGACCATCCGTGAATGGCGTCAGCAGCTTTTGGAGTTAATCGAACAATTACGTGCTGGTATGGTTGAGTTTTAGGGAAGGGGATTGCTGGACAACAGGATTTTTAAGTGAAAAAAGGCTTGTTTAGCGATTGCTAAACAAGCCTTTTTTTTGCCACACTTTATCTTATACCAATTCTAAAAAATAGATTCGCTGTGTCAAACTCGCCCAGTCTATGAAATATAGTACTTGTATTCTTTATATAGTAATTTCAGTATAAAAAAATAAAGCGGGACTGGAATGAATTTTTCGCAGCCTCTGTCTGCGAAGGCACAGCAAGCCAGAAAAATTTATACCCGTTCAGCGTTGGAATATAATGTATCTGTTTTATTTAGAATCGACTACACCTATTATTCAAGTTTCTGAAAAAAGTATCATCTAACTGTCTGACTTACTCAGGCATTGGTGGCATGCGCTCAGCGGGCGTAACGGATAGCGGATTTTGCGCGACACTATCGTTACGTTCATTACTGGGTCTAACTGTTGGTGATGTATTTGGTTCTTCAGGAGGTTCAGCAATGGGTGATCTGCGCTGTTGCGTTTGGGTTTTGACAGGTTTTGCGGATGCATTGTCTGCTATATCTTCGTCATCATTAGCCACAATACCTTCATCAGTCATTTCTATGATTTTCTGTTTTTGCTTTTCAGATTTGGCTCGGTTATTAATTGATACCCATTGACGAGGCGTGTCTTCGAGCTGGGCTTTCATAAAGTCCATCCAAACAGGTAGTGCTGCTACACCGCCATATTCACGGCGACCCATGGTAGCTGGTTGATCAAAACCCATCCATACTACTGTCGCATTGGTAGGATGAAATCCTGCGAACCATGCATCTTTGGCTTCGTTAGTCGTTCCTGTTTTTCCACCAATGTCATCACGATCTAGTGCTTTTGCGCGCACTGCTGTACCACGTTGAATCACATCGCGCAAAATATCGGCCATCTCAAAAGCCACTCTAGGTTTTAATATTCGAGGTGCTTGTTTGGCTATCACATACTGTACTGCAGGTGCCTTTAGACGGTCCGATTGTGGACTAGCGTCATAAACCGTCAAATTAATAGTTTTATCGCTTTGTTCGGTGTCATTGCTATTTTCTAAATTTTGTTCTTCGGTAGTTACTTCATTTTCAGCAACACTGTCTTCAGTAATACCGTCTTTGTTTGCAATTGATTGATTATAATCTTCGATTGATTTTTTATTGAGCGCTTCGAGTTGTTCGTTAAAACATAACGCACAAGGATAAAATAAGGTTGAATGCGATGCCCACCATTGGCAAAGGTGGCGTAAGCGGTTGCCATTTGTAATGGGGTTGCTTGACCTGTGCCCAATGCTAAAGACAAAGTAGTTGGCAGTTTTTCTTTATCAAGACCAAATTCATCTAATAAGTTGCGAGCATCAGAGACACCAATTGCTTGCAGCAAGCGAATAGACACTAAGTTACGTGATAAATAAAGTCCGCGGCTTAACGTAATATCACCTAAGAAGCGACCATCGGAATTTTTCGGCTTCCAGTCACCTACTTGAAGGGGGCGATCGGAGACTATACTGTCTGGACGATAGCCTTTTTCTAAAGCGGCGGTATAGACAAGAGGTTTAATGGTGGATCCCGTTTGACGCCAGCCCTGCAGAGCACGGTTGAATTTACTATGATTAAAATCAAAGCCACCGACCAAGGCGCGAACGCCGCCGGTATCAGGATTTAGAGAAACCAAACTACCTTGTACTTCAGGTATTTGACCAAGCTGCCAACCACCACTAGCAGTAGGTATCAGGCGAATAATATCGTTCTTACTCACTATTTGGCTGGCATTACTTGGAAAATAACCGATACGATCAGCAGAGATATATTTGCGTGCCCAGCGCATGCCAGACCAATTGACGGTCACGCTTTTTCCTGAAAGCATAGTTGCCTCAAAACTACTGGTATTCACTTTAGTCACTTTGGCAGGCGACATATTGCTGTAGCGCCTGAAATTCTCTAGCGGTTCGTCATTTGCTTCGGCGCCGCGCCAGCCATGGCGATGCTCGTAAGCGACCAAGCCAGATGACACTGCCTTTTCTGCATCTATTTGTGCTTGACTATCAACCGTCAAGCGTACACGCCAGCCGCCATGCATGACTTGCTCACCATAGCGCTCAACCAAAGCCGCGCGCGTCATTTCCGCTAAATACGGCATATTAACATCCAGCTTTTCTTGATAAAGCTGGACACCAATGGGCGCGTTAATAGCTTCGTCATGTTGGGTTTTATCGATATAGCCCAATTCGTGCATGCGACCAATGATCCAGTTACGGCGCGTGAGCGCACGACTTGGATTGGCAACAGGATTGTATTTAGAAGGGGCTTTAGGCAAACCTGCCAGCATTGCCATCTCTGCAATGGTGAGATTCTCTAGTGATTTACTGTAGTATTTTTTGGCAGCAGCACGAATACCATAAGCACCTTCGCCTAAGTATATTTTATTGACATAAAGGGTAAGGATGTCGTTTTTACTCAGCTCGTCTTCAATTTTACGGGCTAAAAACAATTCCGTTAGTTTACGGTTTAATGTGCGATCTGAGCTTAAAAAATAGTTTTTGGCGACCTGCATGGTGATGGTTGAACCACCTGTTTGGCTTTCATCATCCGTCACCACTTCGGTAACCGCGCGCCCTAATCCTTTAATACTAATACCACTGTGCTGAAAAAACGAAGAATCTTCTGCTGCTAAAAAAGCATGGGTCAAATCTTCTGGTATTTCTTCAAAGGTAATAGGTAATGATAAACGGTTCCCATATTGCCCAATCAATTTGTCATCACTACTATATATCTGTAATGGCATCTCTAAATTTGCCGTCTTAATCTCTTGCGTACTTGGCAACGTTGGCGATAAATACATCGCCATACCATAGAACCCAATAGGGACAGCAAGCGCCAATACAACCGCCAATGCTAGACAGGCAATGAAAAGCCCCACCAAAAAGTGAATGAGACGAACGGTAGCATTTTTTTTGGTCATAGTCAGACTTATCGATTAAGGTTTGCAACAGATAAAAAACATTATACCTTGAACAAAATAGCCAAGTAATAATAAATGTGTAAGTTAGTCTTTACTGCACATTTAAATGCTTGAATCTATCTATTAAGTAAAGTATCGTACTAAATTATTACAAATAACTATCATATTGTACATTTAATATAAGGTATAGAGTTTGTGAGGCTATTTACTTCTAAGAGTCGATATTTGATTGGCGTGGATATTGGTACCACCTCAGTCAAGCTGGTTGACATACAGCGCCAACAAGGCGTTTTCCACCTAAGATCTTATGGTACTGAAATATTATCTGAAGGCATAGTCATTGATAAACTCATTGTAGACACTGAAGCGGTAGGTAATACTATAGCAGGCTTGGCTCGACGTTGCCAAGCGGTGGGCAGTAGTGCTGCCACTGCAGTCTCAGGGTCCGCGGTGATTACCAAAATCATCGATATGGATATGGTGCTAAATGACGTGGAGCGTGAAGCTCAGATTCGCTTGGATGCGGACCAATACATACCTTATCCGCTAGATGATGTCAATTTGGACTTTGAGGTATTGGGTCCGTCGCTTATAAATGACGATATGGTGCAAGTGTTACTTGCTGCCTCTCGCTCAGAAAACGTCGATCAAAGGGTTGATGCCTTGACATTCGGCGGTCTGCAAACCAAAGTGATGGATATTGAGTCGCATGCCATTGAGCGTGCTTTTGGCTTGATGGTAGACAGTCTGCCAAACTTGCCAGAGTTGGTGGCGTTGGTCGATATTGGACACAATCAAACAACTTTATATGTCGCCAAAAATGGCGAATTCATCTATAGCCGTGAGCAGCTATTTGGTGGTAGCCAGCTGACGGAAGCCATCCAAAACCGCTATGGTTTGTCTGCTGAAGAAGCTTCTATTAGTCAGCGCGAGCATGCCTTACCTGAAGATTACTATCCCGATGTCTTAACGCCATTTATAGAAAATACCATTCAACAAATCACTCGCTCTTTACAGTTTTATTTTTCTTCAAGTCAATATAGTAGTATCGACCATGTGGTCCTTGCTGGTGGTAGCAGCTCCATAGCAGGTCTTGCTGGTATGGCGCAGCAAAGATTGGGCGTGCCTGTGAGTATTGCAAATCCGTTCATTAATATGACCATCGCTCCGCATATCGATCATGAGCAACTAGCGATTGATGCACCCAGTTTAATGGCCGCTTGCGGTCTGGCGTTAAGGAGCTTTGACTAATGGCTCGTATTAACCTACTGCCTTGGCGGCAAGAAGAGCGTGCCCGCCGTAATAAAGAGTTTATCACCTTGGTGGTGGCAGTGACGCTGCTGTCTCTGCTGGCGGCATTTGCGACTTGGAGTTATTTTAATAATGAACTTGATGAGCAATTAGATGCCAATGCGCTGATAGAACAAGAAAACGCTCGCTTAGATAAGGCGTTGGTCGAGATTGATAGCTTAGAGCAGCGCCGTGAAGATATTATCTCACGTATGCAGGTTATTCAAGACCTGCAAGGTCGACGTCCTGTACCTGTACGTTTATGGGATGATCTTGCTAAAGCCATTCCGCCAGCGCTTTATTTAAATAACTTAAAGCGTGAAGGGGATGTGCTGACGTTGACAGGTCTTGCTGACAATCCAAACGTTGTATCGAGCTTGATTCGTAATCTTGATAACAGTAAATGGATGGGCAACTCAGCCGTTAGTAATATTCAGCAAAACATTACGGCTTATCAAGCCGCGCCGGTCTTAGAGAATACGGTCACTACCCTGGTGAACAGCAGCGTCCTATTTATCCTGAAGACAGCTATGTACAGTTTGTGATCACGACCAAAGTACAGTCTGAAACGGCCGTTCCTGTAGAAGGTGTTGATGGCGCTGTTGGACTTGGAGGTGAGTTATGAAACTGACCCGTAAAAAAACCCGCATTAAAATTAAAAAGACGGCGATAAAGCCAAAAAAACAGTTTGATTTAAATGAATTTCGCCGCAGTTTTGAGTCATTGGATTCTGAAAACTACGGCAGTTGGCCGCTTCCTGTAAAAGTAACCATCATTGGATTCATTATTGCGATGATTGCAGCGTTGTCATGGGCGCTACCGATTAGTAGTAAAATCGATGAAATTACAGCAGCAGAAAGCCAACAACAAACGTTGCTTGATAGCTACCGTGAAAAAGAATCACGCGCGCGCCATCTACAAGCTTATCAAGCACAAGTGCTCCAAATGGAAGCGGAGTTTAAGGCTTTACTTGACCAGCTACCAAAAGATACGCGCGTATCAGAATTGGTTGAGGGTATCAATATGACGGGCGTGGGCAGTAATATACGTTTTCAGGACATATCCGTAGAGCCTGAAATTGAAAACGAATTCTTTATTGAGCAGCCTATTCGTATCGCAGCGTTGGGCGACTATCATCAGTTTGGTAGCTTTATCAGTGGTCTTGGCGGCTTTACCACGGATTATCACCATGCACGATTTTGAAGTCAGTAATCCGCAGCCAACCTTAGATGTTTTACCCGAGCTGAATTTGGTGTTGCAAACTAAAACCTATCGCTCAAAAGAAGCAGACCCTGAAGGTGATGCAGCGGCTGCTGAAGCTGCGCCCACTGCTGCTGCAGGAGGCAACTGATGACTAGCCAAAAACTGCCTAAGTTAAGGCTATTGCTATTAAGTGCTGCTGTTTTATCTATGACGGGTTGTACGGATCGTATCGGCTATGGCAGAACAAGCAATGGCTGATATCCGTAACCAGCCTGCGCAGCCGATTGAGCCACCGCCTAAGGCTGAGCTGGTAGAAGATTTTGTCTATAGCGCCAGTGCGCAGCGTAGTCCATTTTTGCCACCGAGTTTAGTCAACGTACAAGGTCCGACCACCTCTATTGATGGGGTACGCCCTGATATAACTCGAGTCAAAGAGCCACTTGAGCAGTACGAGCTGACGCAACTGGTCTTTCGCGGTGTGGTTATTTCACCTGAAGGTCAGCAGTATGCTTTAGTACAGCGTCCTGATGGTTCAGTTGCCAGTGTTAAAGTAGGTGATTATCTTGGATTGAATGACGGCCGTATTGTTGAAATCACGCCGACCCAGATTAATTTGATTGAAATTGTGCCAGACAGTCGTGCTGGGTTTGTTGAAAAACCCCAGTCGCTGGTGTCCCCTATAAGCTAAGTCGGCAGATTTTTTGAGGAATAAATAATGACAGTACGCAATAACAAGGTAATGATGATGAGCAACCGCGTATCTTCTGCTTTTGCCATTTCTGCATTGGCAATCAGTATGGTAGCCGTAAGTAGCAGTGCCTATGCCGCAGCAGCGCATCAATAATGTCTCTGTGAGTACAGACTGCACCAGCAGTAACCCAAATGCGTTTGGGATTTTCAGGTTCGCCAGTATTACCTGCCGCTTATCAGCTTGATGATCCTAGCCGTTTGGTACTGGACTTTGAGCAGGTGCAAAACGGGCTTGCCAGTCGCTTTAACGAATATAATATCGGTATGGTCAATGAAGTTACGACGCTAAGCAGCGACAGTACCACCCGTCTTATTGTTGGGTTAAAAAAGACGGGCAACTATACGACAGCGATTGACGGCAATGATTTGTTGCTGACCATTACAGATCCTAAGTCCGCTCCTGTCGATTACCAATGACCCGATTCAAGATGTTCTCAATGACAATAATGCTATTACTACGACCGCTGTGGTCACGCCAATTGTCGAAAGCAGTAGCGTCCCAGTGGCACCGTACTAGAACGACAGTGCGTGAAAAACCAAGTGCCAGCTGATACTATGGTCGTCGAGTCAATCCGCTATTGAATCCCCAACTTGCCTGCATCACAAGTCAGTAAGCAGTATAGCTATGATGGTTTAAGCGCTGTGAATTTTTCAGCAGGGAATGATGGCGGTGGCAATGTCAGTATCTCACTTGCCAATGAAGCCATTCCAGTAGATGTTCAACGTCAAGGTAATAAACTGGTCGTGCGTTTGACTGGCAGCACGGTACCTAGAAACTTATTGCGCCGCTTGAATATTAATAGTGGTCTTGTTAGACAGTATTGATACCAAAAACCAAGGTCAAAATGGTGTTATTACCATTAATATGAAAGAGGATTATGAGTATCAAGCCTATCAATCAGGGAACCAGCTAAATATCGGTATCAGAAACCTGAGCTGCTACGTGAGCCGACGCTGGAAGAAAGAGTATATAGCGGCGAAGCGCTATCTATGGAGTTCCAAGACGTTGAGATTCGTAGCGTCTTAGATATTTTAGCGCAGTTTACCGAGATGAATATCGTTGCTAGTGATTCGGTCGCCGGTAATATCACCTTGCGCCTGATTAATGTGCCTTGGGATCAAGCGCTCGATATTATTCTTAAAAGTAAAAATCTTGGCAAGCGTGAAAACGGTAATGTGATTTTGGTCGCGCCCTCTACTGAGCTTGCTGAACAAGAAGCACGTGAGCTTGAAGCACAACAAGCGGTCGAATCTTATGCGCCATTACGTACTGAATATATCCGTCTTAAGCTATGCAAAAGCGCAAGATGTATTGACCCTTATCTCTCAAGGTAGTGGTGGTCATCTGGCGGTAGCACTACTGGCAGCAATCCAATGCCGATGATAACAATACGCTTGTTGTCTAATCGTGGCACGGTAACCGTCGATGAGCGTACCAATACTTTGATTGTCAAAGATGTGGCGAGAGTATCGAAAATATCCACAAACTAATCAGCAAAATTGATATTCCTGTCCGTCAGGTCATGATTGAAGCGCGTATCGTTAGTGCCACGATAGCTTTAGTAAAGAAATTGGCGTTCGTTGGGGCATCCTATCAAATGGCGCGGCGAATAACCGTAGCTTACTGGTCGGTGGTAGTAATCAGACCTTGGCAGATCTTAAAGGATTTTGACATAGAGACCACGACAGTCAATGGTCAAACGGTTTCTTATCCTTCCTATGACATCAGCCGTCCTGATAACTTAAACGTTGATTTGGGCGTTTCCAACCCAGCAGGTAGTATCGCTTTTGGTTGCTTAAGTATGTCAGATGTGATGCTTGATCTTGAGTTGTCAGCATTGCAAGCTGACAACCGCGGTGAAGTGATTTCTACGCCAAAGATTTTGACCGCAGATAAACAAACGGCAAAAGTATCCTCTGGTACGCAGATTCCTTATCAAGAAGCATCAGCCAGTGGCGCGACCACGACCAGCTTTAAAGAAGCTGCCTTAAGTTTAGAGGCCACGCCAAACATTACCCCAGATGGTAAGATTGGTTTGCAACTGTTATTACCAATGGCACACCGACCATTATCAATAATCAGGTTGCCATCGCTGAAGACTCTATTTCAACCAACGTCATTGTTGAAGATGGTCAAACCATTGTACTGGGTGGCGTCTTTAAAAACCGTACCAATAATGGGGTCGATAAAGTGCCTTTCTTAGGTGACTTGCCTTATATCGGTCGCGCCTTCCGTAAAGATGTGCGTAGCAATACCAAAGAAGAGCTGCTGATATTTGTCACACCAAAACTGATCAATGATGGTATTAGCCGTCTTAGATTAGTCATGTTTCAATTGGTTAGTTAGTCAAAAAAAGCAAGCCTTAGTGCTTGCTTTTTTAATGGCTAGTTTTTACGCGGCGTGATTTTACTAACAATAATCACAGCTCATTACTAGCCAGAATATCAATGACGTTGTATCATACCTAATTTAGCTGAGTGAGTATTATGGTGGAGGAATTACCGTCGGTATTTTTAGTAGGGCCGATGGGAGCAGGGAAGACCACAATCGGCAGATTGCTGGCCAAGCAGTTAGGGCGGACGTTTGTAGACAGTGATTGGTATATTGAGTCGCAGACCGGCGCTGATATTGCTTGGATATTCGCCAAAGAAGGTGAAGCGGGCTTTCGCGAACGTGAAACGCGTGCCATAGATGAGCTGACGCAGCAACCGCAAATTGTCTTGGCGACAGGTGGCGGCGCTGTGATGGCTGCTGAAAATCGTGAATTTCTTAAAGCAGCGCGGTATCGTCGTTTATCTCAATGCGCCTGTCGATGTGCAAATGGCTCGTACCGCTAAAGACAAATCGCGACCTTTATTACAACAGCCTAACCCTAGAAAAATATTGCAAGATTTATACAGCGCGCGCGATCCATTATATCGGCAAGTGGCGCATATTATTATGCCTACTGGTCATACGTATCCACGCCACATGGTCAATCAATTATTACAGCAGCTCAACTCTTTGTGTTCGCGCCTTCTATAAACAGACTCAAAGAAGATTGACAGATACAAAAATAATAGACTAGCGTGTCACTCATTTTAATCCTTTAGCTCGCATCGATAAATTAACACGCTCTAGATTTATAAGTACTCACTATGTTACTTACTAGTAATGCTTAAGGAGATTTTCATGGCAACGCCACTGTTTCATGATGGCTTAACGGTACATACGCAAAGTCATGATTATCCAATCGTCATTACTGAAAACAGCTGCGATAAAAAACAAGCAGTATGGCAAAGCAAGTTGCACCCTTATATTGGCGGCCGCCAAGTATTGATTGTGACCAATGATACCGTGGCGCCTTTGTATTTAAAGGCGTTGGAAGAAGAGCTTAGCAGAGCAATTTACCGTCAAGGTCTGTGTGCTGTCCAGATGGTGAGCAATATAAAAACCAGACCAGTATCAATCAAATTTATGATGCATTGATGGCGGCGCATTTCAATCGTGATGTGACACTTATAGCCTTGGCGGTGGTGTGGTTGGTGATATGACAGGCTTTGCGGCGGCAAGCTTTATGCGCGGGGTGAATTTTATCCAAATCCCAACCACGCTATTGTCGCAAGTGGATTCAAGCGTTGGCGGCAAAACTGGCATCAATCATGCGCAAGGCAAAAACATGATTGGGGCTTTTTGGCAGCCGCAAATGGTACTTGCTGATATGAGTACGCTAAAAACATTGCCAGCGCGTGAGCTATCGGCAGGACTTGCTGAAGTTATCAAATACGCCCTTATCATGGATGACGGTTTTTTGACGTGGCTTGAGGCCAATCTACCAGCAATGATGACATTGGATTTGGCCATATTGGGTGAGGCGGTAAAGCGCTGTTGTCAATACAAAGCTGATATCGTCGCGCAAGATGAAAGAGAGTCGGGTGTGCGGGCGTTGTTAAATTTTGGCCATACTTTTGGGCATGTGATTGAAACGCATGAAGGCTACGGCAATTGGCTACATGGTGAAGCTGTTGCTGCTGGCATGGTACAAGCCGCCGAGCTGTCACAAAAACTTGGCTGGTTGACGGTTGAAGAGGTGGTGCGTATCAAACGCATTTTGACTATGGCCAATTTACCCATCACGCCGCCGTCTATCGATGTACAAACTGCTTTGAGCCTGATGGGTCATGATAAAAAAGTGAAACACGGACAAATCCGCCTTATTTTGTTAAAATCACTGGGTGAAGCCGTACTGACCAATGATTTTGATGCCGAGAGTCTAACGGACGTATTGTCACAACACAGTGCATAGCGTATCAAAACTTTAGTTATCATTAGGGCGTCGGTAATTATCAAACACGCCCTAATACTCATAGAAATGAACTATTCAAATTGCACTGTATAGCCGTCATTTCGTTTGTGTACGCTTCTCTTCAATGTGGTTAAATATATTTTTACCAAGGACACCTTCATGGCAGCTTCAAGACCAACGCCTCGTACCGCTCGCCAATCATATCGTCGTCAAGCGTTGATTTGGCTAATAATGACCTTGCTATTGGGCGTGGTTACAGCGCTAATTTGGATGCTTAGTCAAACGCCAGCGATGGGTGCCAAAATCGAAAATGCCCCGATATCCGCCCCGCAATCATTAAGTACGGCGCTTGAGCAGCCTTTAAGTATTGAGTCGTTACACGAGCTGGACACAGATGTGCAACCGATTAGTTTTGATGCCACGGTTCGTGATTTGCGTAATTACCCTGATGAGTTTAAAGACAAGCGTTATTTGTTGACTAATAAGGGAAAATGGACTGTTCAGGTAATGAATGTCGCTGAAAATGATGTGATTGTCAGCTATTTAGAAGGTCGCGCGGATCGTGATAAATTTGCCTATTTCCGCTATCTCGATGATGAAAACCAAGTGCGCTATATGCTGACTTATGGACTCATGAGTAGTCCGCAAGAAGCAGTCGGGGCGGCAAAACTCATCGACTTTAAATTGCCTGCTGATGTGCGTGTGTTGCCCGAAGAGATCAATCGTTATGTCGGTATTATCGATAATTATGAACGCCCTGATTCAGTAAAAGATTTAAGTACCAAGCGTACACGTTCTGTGAATTTAAAACCGACCAAACGTGAAGTGCCTGTGCGTCAGGCTACACCAGCAGCCAGTGATAGTGTGAATGAGCAGACAGCAGGTAACAGTACAGATCGCAGCAGTCAAGAATCTGCAAATGCGAATAGTGAAGCAGAAAGCATTCGTCAATCAGCTGATACCTCTGAGACCTTGTCTGTCAATGAAGAGCGTATCGTCGGTTATGAACCACAGACATCCTCTACCACGTCACCTAAAAATGGTGAGAGTGCGAGTAAGCCGGCGGTACCAAGCACTGATAATAGTACGGTTAAAAAACCACCAGTAGTGCCAACGCCTAAACCGCCAAGCACTACCAATGGCAGCGCTCCTAAAAATAGCAACGACAGTATGAAAACTTTGATAGAAGATAAAAGTAATTAGCGTTTAATAGCCGTTATGATAAAGCGGTGCTTGTATTTGTTAAAAACCCACTAATGAAGACGATTGGTGGGTTTTTTTGTGGGATATGATAAATTCTTTACTAACGTTAAAAACGAACGGCTAAATGTCGTCAGTCTGAATAAGTGTCCTCGTTCAGACCTCATCACTATTCGTTTATATTAAAATCTGCACAAGGTTTTTAGTCGTCCTATAACCAATAGTAATAAGTTCTCTTACAAAATATGGCGAATGAATCGATAGAAAAGACTAGATTTTTTGTGTGGCATTAACTAATATAAGTGAGGGCGACGTTCTGTATAGTTATCGTAAAAAACTATTTATCTAACAAGTATTTAGCAAGCAGCTCTTATTTATAGGCTACCTTACTAATATTTTTTGTCTCAAGCGAAGCCACTTGTCATTCACAGTGAAGCGATGACAAGTGGCGCAACCTCTCTTATTGTCACTCTCTTTAGAGTTCATAAAGCGCTTGAGTATAGAGCGTCAGATATTCAACATTAATCAAATGCGCTGTTATTCAATGTCCAGCCAGTGATCTTTAAGCGCTAGGCATGACATCATGACAGGCAGGACTCAAAATAACGACATGACGTTATTGGTGAGTAAGTAACTGGCATATAGGATCGTACTTTATCTTACTGCTAGAGGCTATTACTTACTATCTGTTAATACGCGAATTATCTGTTAAGACATTAGTTATTTATAAAAGGGTTAAAGGTTTTTCCTTACTCTTGAACGATGATGTCTATGAGTCTCGCACTATTTATTAATTCGAATATATGAATACTCACTATCAGCCCGTTCTGCTTACGGGTGCCAGCTTATGTGCCGCATTGGATATATAAGCTGCCCGTTTACTTAAAAGGACCAGCTATGTCAATGATTTCCTCGCACACCCACCTGGCGACGCCAGATGACTTTTCTGATAATTGCGGTTTTGGTTTGATTGCTCACATTGAAGGTCAAGCCAGCCATAATTTGGTAAAAACTGCTATTCATAGTCTAAGCTGTATGACACACCGCGGCGGCGTGGCTGCTGATGGTAGAACTGGTGATGGTTGTGGTTTATTACTGGCGATGCCTACTGAGTTTTTTAGAAAAATTGCAGCTGAGCAGCAGTTAGCCATTACTGATAACTTTGCAGTTGGTATGGTATTTGTCAATTTAGATGAAGCTAAAGCCAAGCATAGCCAAAAGATACTGAGCGATGAGATTACGGCACAAGGCTTGGAAGTTGCGGGTTGGCGTGATGTACCGCTGGATCTAAGTATTGTCGGTGAAATTGGCCGTGAAACATTGCCAGATTTTAAGCAAGTGTTTGTCAATGCGCCTGATGATCTGGCTGCGGATGATTTTAATCGTAAACTGTTTGTGGCTCGCAAAAAAGCAGAACAACGTTTGGGCGATGACGAGTTGTTTTATGTTTGTTCATTGAGCTGCCAGACGATTATTTATAAAGGTTTGGTGATGCCATCAGACTTACCCGCGTTCTTTTTAGACTTACAAGATGAGCGTTTGGCGTCGCATATTGTGGTGTTCCATCAACGTTTCTCGACCAATACGTTACCGCGCTGGCCATTGGCACAGCCGTTCCGTTATCTTGCCCACAATGGTGAGTTGAATACCATCACAGGTAACCGCAATTGGTCTGAGGCTCGCACACCAAAATTAAAATCAGAAAAATTGCCCAACTTGAATGAGTTGACGCCTTTAGTAAATAGCACAGGTTCGGACTCGTCAAGCTTAGACAACATGCTCGAAGTCCTGATGTCCGGCGGCATGAATCTGTTCCATGCAATGTCTATCTTAGTGCCGCCAGCGTGGCAGAATGTCGATAGCATGGACATGGACTTGCGTGCATTTTATGAATTTTACTCACAGCATATGGAAGCGTGGGACGGCCCAGCAGGTTTGGTGATTCAAGATGGGCGTTATGCTGTTTGTATGCTTGACCGAAACGGTTTGCGCCCGTCGCGTTGGGTAACCACCAAAAATGGTTATATCACGGTGGCTTCTGAGGTTGGCGTTTGGGATTACTCACCAGAAGATGTGTTGGCAAAAGGTCGGGTTGGTCCTGGTCAGATGCTGGTTATTGATACCTTGACCGGTCAAATTTTAGATACTAAGGCGATTGCAACTTTACTCAAAACTGCCCATCCGTACCGCAAATGGTTACGTGATGAAGCGACACGCATTCGTGATGATGAGCGTTTAGAAGAAACATTAGCAACGCAAGCTTGCCGCGGGGATAAGCTAAAAGCCTTGCAAAAAATGTATCACATCACCAATGAAGAGCGCACAGAAATCATTCGTCCCAATGCCGAAAATGGTCAAGAGCCCGTCGGTTCAATGGGTGATGATACGCCGATGGCAGTGCTATCGCAGCAAATCCGCCATGTTGGTGACTTTTTTCGTCAGCAGTTTGCGCAGGTAACCAACCCACCAATTGATCCATTGCGTGAATCGATTGTGATGTCGCTACAAACATGCCTAGGCGCTGAAACCAATGTGTTTGCGCCGTCAGCGAGAGATGCTCATCGTATTATTCTATCGTCGCCAGTATTGTCAGCCAGCAAAATGCAGCAGCTGGAGACCTTGGATGATTCTGCGTTCAAGATGGCTCGTATCGACTTGAACTATGACCGTACGCTAGAATTGTCCGATGCCATTACCGCTATTTGTGAGCAAGTGGCGAGTAGCATCCGTGCTGGCCATACCTTGATCGTATTATCTGATAAAGCCATTGATGCAGACAAAGTACCTGCCAATTCCATCATGGTTACGGGTGCTGTGCATCATTACCTCATCGCGCAAGGTATTCGTACCGATGCTAATTTGATCATTGAGACGGGTCTTGCTCGTGATTCACATCAAGTGGCCGTATTGATTGGCTTTGGTGCTACCTGTATTTATCCATACTTGGCATATGATGTCATCGATGACTTGGTAGCAACTGGTGAGCTGCTTGGTGATCCGATCCAAGCGCGGGTGAATTTCCGTAAAGGCTTGGATAAAGGCTTACTAAAAATCTTATCAAAAATGGGTATTTCTACCGTGGTGTCTTATCGCGGTGCTCAATTATTTGAAGCTGTTGGCCTCTCTGAAGAAGTCGTCAGCTTGTGCTTTAAAGGGGTGCAAAGTCGTATCAAAGGTGCCACCTTTGCAGACTTGGCTGCCGATCAAGCACAATTGGCTGCCAATGCCTTTAAACGCCGCGCGCCACTGGATCAAGGAGGTTTGCTCAAATTTGTCTTTAACAAAGAATACCATGCCTTTAATCCAGATGTGATCAACAGCTTGCATACCGCTGTACGAACGGGTGATTATGAAAATTATCGCCAGTATGCAAATCTGGTCAATAGCCGTCCGGTTGCCACGTTGCGTGACCTATTACAGCTAAAAACGGATAACAGTATTGATGTCAATGACGTCGAGGATATCTCTGAGATTCTGACACGCTTTGACTCTGCTGGCATGTCATTAGGCGCACTGTCTCCTGAAGCCCATGAAGCCATTGCCATGGCCATGAACACCATTGGTGGGCGTTCAAACTCTGGTGAGGGCGGTGAAGATCCAGTACGCTATGGCACATTGCGTAACTCAAAAATCAAGCAGATTGCCTCGGGTCGTTTTGGCGTCACGCCGGCTTATCTACGCTCAGCAGAAGTCATGCAAATCAAAGTGGCACAAGGCGCCAAACCGGGTGAAGGTGGTCAGCTACCGGGTGGTAAGGTCAATGCTTTGATTGCGCGCTTGCGTTATTCTGTACCGGGTGTGACGTTGATTTCTCCGCCGCCGCACCATGATATTTATTCTATCGAGGATTTGGCGCAGCTGATTTTTGATTTAAAACAAGTCAATCCAGATGCTTTGGTATCAGTTAAATTGGTATCACGCCCTGGTGTCGGTACAATCGCCACGGGCGTTGCAAAAGCCTACGCCGATTTAATCACCATCTCAGGCTATGATGGTGGCACAGCAGCTTCTCCATTATCTTCTATTCATCATGCAGGCTCGCCATGGGAGTTGGGTCTTGCTGAGACTCATCAGTCGCTACGCGTCAATGGACTGCGTGATAAAGTACGTATACAAACCGACGGTGGCCTAAAAACAGGTCTCGATGTGGTAAAAGCAGCGATTCTTGGTGCAGAAAGCTTCGGCTTCGGTACCACGCCGATGATTGCGGTTGGCTGTAAATATCTACGTATTTGTCATTTGAATAACTGTCCAACAGGCGTTGCCACTCAGAAAGCCAAGTTACGCGATGAGCATTTCATTGGTGAAGCTGAGATGCTGATCAATTTCTTTAAGTTTGTGGCGACCGAAACGCGCGAGTGGCTAGCAGCGCTTGGTGTCCGCAGTATGGAAGAGCTGGTCGGACGTACTGATTTGCTCGAAATACTAGAAGGAACGACTGAGAAGCAGCGTCACCTTGACCTAACACCGTTACTATTCAGTCATCCAGCCAGTGCTGGTAAAGCGCAAACGTGTCAGGTAGAGCGCAATGCGCCATTTGATAAAGGCTTGCTTGCTGAACAGATGATTAGCGATATGCTATTGAATATTCGCCAAGGTATAGGCGGAGATTATAGCTATGATGTTGGCAACTGTGATCGCTCTATCGGTGCTCGTATTTCTGGCGAGATTGCAGAACTATGGGGCAACCTTGGCATGAGTGACATGCCTATTAAACTTGCATCTGACAGGCACAGCAGGACAAAGTTTAGGGGTTTGGAATGCAGGCGGCCTAAATATCAAGCTTGAAGGCGATGCCAATGACTATGTCGGTAAAGGCATGGCAGGCGGTGAGATTGTCATCTATCCGCCCAAAGACTCAAACTTTATTGCACAAGAGACAGCCATTATCGGTAACACATGTCTATATGGCGCAACTGGTGGCAAGCTGTATGCTGCTGGCACGGCAGGTGAGCGCTTTGGTGTTCGTAACTCTGGCGCGCATGCGGTCATCGAAGGCACAGGCGACCATTGCTGTGAATATATGACTGGCGGCATCGTCACTATTCTTGGACGTACTGGTCTCAACTTTGGGGCAGGCATGACGGGTGGTTTCGCTTATGTGCTCGATATGGAAGGTGATTTCTTTGATCGTTGCAATCATGAGCTGATCGATCTGAATCGTATTTCAAGCGAGCAAACTGAGGAACATCGTATTCATTTGCAACGAGTGATTGAAACGCATGTAGATAAAACCGGTAGTGCGTGGGGTCAGACGATATTGGCTGACTTTGAACACTATGTCCGTAAGTTTTACTTGGTGAAACCAAAAGCTGCGAACATTGCGAGCCTTCTAAAAACGACTATGGCGGACCCACAATAGCGGATTGGGTTACCTGATAATAGATTTTAGATACGCTTTAACTCACAGGTTTTGAGCAGGTAAGTGACAGCAACGATTTACACGTTTTGATGTGACGATTCATTGAGCATCGTTCGCTGTCACCGCCCACTATAAAAGAGCCTTATATAAAAGAGATAGCACCATGGCAAAACGCATAGAAAATAGTTTTCAGTTTTTAGATGTACCACGTCTTGAGCCGATCAAAAAAGACATCGCAACGCGCTCAACAGAGTTTGTCGAGATTTATACACCGTTTGAGAGTGAGGCCGTTGCGCAGCAGTCGCACCGCTGTCTTGAGTGTGGTAACCCGTACTGTGAATGGAAATGTCCAGTACATAATTACATTCCCAATTGGCTGAAACTGGCCACCGAAGGTCAAATATTTCAAGCGGCTGAATTGTGTCACCGCACCAATACCTTGCCTGAAGTTTGCGGGCGTGTTTGTCCACAAGACCGTCTGTGTGAAGGGGCTTGTACGTTAAACGATGGCTTTGGTGCAGTGACGATTGGTAATGTTGAAAAATATATCAATGACACCGCCTTTGCACTCGGCTGGCGTCCTGATATGTCAGATGTGGTTTGGACAGATAAAAAAGTTGCGATTATCGGTGCAGGGCCAGCAGGTCTTGGCTGCGCGGATATCTTGGTGAGAAATGGCGTCAAACCGGTCGTCTTTGATAAACGTCCTGAAATTGGTGGCTTACTTACCTTTGGTATTCCAGAGTTTAAAATGGAAAAAGACGTCATGCGCAATCGCCGTGTCATCTTTGAAGACATGGGTATGGAATTTCGCCTTGAAACAGAGATTGGCACAGATGTCAGTATCGATGAGCTGTTCGGCGAATATGATGCTGTGTTTATGGGTATGGGTACGTACACCTATATGCGCGGCGGTTTTGCTGGTGAAGAGCTAGACGGTGTTTATGATGCACTAGATTACTCTGATTGCCAATGTCAATCGTTGCAATGAATGGGAAAAAGACCCGAAGAGTATATCGATTTCAAAGGCAAAAAAGTGGTGGTATTGGGCGGCGGCGATACAGCGATGGACTGTAACCGTACCAGCATCCGTCAAGGCGCTGAACAAGTGGTCTGTGCCTATCGCCGTGATGAAGAAAACATGCCGGGCTCACGCCGTGAAGTGGTCAATGCGCGCGAGGAGGGCGTTGAGTTCTTATTCAACCGTCAGCCAACAGAAATTATTGGCTTAAATGGTAAGGTCAATGGAGTCAAAGTCGTCACTACTCAATTGGGTGCGCCGGACAACCGTGGTCGTCAACGCCCTGAGCCGATTCCAATTCAGAAGAGATTATCCCTTGTGATGCGGTGATTATGGCTTTTGGTTTTAGACCAAGCCCTGCTGATTGGTTTGAGTCGCAGCAAGTAGCGATGGACAGCTCTGGTCGGGTATTAGCAGCAGAAAAGCAAACCTTTAAGTTCCAGACCAATAACCCTAAGATATTTGCGGGTGGCGATATGGTGCGCGGCTCTGACTTGGTGGTGACAGCTATTTGGGAAGGTCGTGAAGCGGCTGAAGGTATTTTAGATTTCTTGGAAGTATAGTGAGTTCAGCATAAAAACGAGTCAGCGGGACTGGAATGCTTATCTTTAAACGAGAAGTTTCGTAGCCTCTGTCTGCGAAGGCACAGCAAGCAAGAAAAATTTATACCAGTTCCGCGTTGGAATATAATAGTTCTGTTGTATTTATAATCGACTATATAATAAAGCGCATATAACTTACATCAGTGATCAGTGTATTATGACTTTGAGCGTCTTTTGTCTTTAATGGGCAAAAGACGTTTTTTTTGGGAATGGCTTTGTAAATGGCGGTGCTACTGCTAGCATGTCAATTGTTAGCATATAATTGCTACGATTATTTTAACCACCAACTAAGAAGAGTAGCCTTGCGTGAAGTTAACTATGTGGCAACGATTTACCGCACCGTTTGTTGAGCCTTATGTCCGCTATCAATATGCAGATACCTTGCATGCCATACGTTTGGGTACGGCCGTAATACTTGCTTTATTGGTCAATAAAATCACCAACTTCCCACATGGGGAGTGGACGACTATTACTGTTTTTATCATCTTGGGGTTGTTGCAATATCAAGGGGCTATCTATACCAAAGCGAAAGAGCGAGTCCTTGGCACTTTATTGGGGATCGGCGCTGCTCTTGGTGTTTTGTGGTTCAGTCAAAATGTGAGCGCATGGTTGTGGGTAGATTATGCCTTGATAGGTCTGATTAGTGGCATCATCGGCTATCTAGCAGTCAGACAGCTTGGGTATACAGGGCTGCTGACGGGTATCACCATGCTGATGATAGTCTCAGATTTGGGCAATAACAGCATTGGTCAAGATGGTGTTTACCGTGCTCTGAATATTTTGCTTGGAACGGGTGTCTCGGTGGCAGTAACACTGGTGTTGCCGTTAAAGTCGACCTTGATGTGGCGTTTTTTATTGAGTAGTAATCTCGATGCTTGTAGCAGTCTTTATGCTAGTGTGGGCAATCACATTGATGCGCCTGGTATAATGAAGGATGCTGCTGTTCAATCACTGAATCCAGTGGCTATTCTCGCTGATGGCGTGCCTGTGAATAAGCAATTGGTCACCGCACTACAAAAGATAAATAAACGGCTACTGGCCGTACGCCCTCACATCGCTGCAACGGCAAGTGAGTCAGGAATTAAGAAAGAGACATTAGAGACCATTCAGCGTACTCACCGTAATATCATTGGTACGATTGATTTACTTTTGAGTGCGGCACCGCGTTTGGCAAACATTGACATCGATGATGAGAATCATGTCTTATTGTTACATTATCAACATGAGCTGACTCAAGCCATGCAACACATAGCAGCGGTACTGCGTAGTCCAAGCGATGAGATGTTTCGCCCCATCACTCGTATTGCCGTCTCAGAGTATCCAAGTGTCCAACACTTGGCGTTTGAATGGCAGGGATATTTTTGGTTGACCCAAACCTTGCAAACCCAGTTGCAGCAATTGAGTGACTTGTTGCAAGCGACTAAGCCAAATTGGTATACAGCGTCTGGTCTGGGCTATCAACGCCGTGAGCAGCGCAGAATAAAGCAACAAGGCGGCGAGACAGATTTGCATTTATAACACACAAAAAAACGCTGACAGTTTAGTGTCAGCGTTTTTTATATCTATAGTCGGTGAAAAGTAATATCGATACAACACGTACTGCTGGTGCAAATTTTTCTTGCTTGCTGTGCCTTCGCAGCTCGATGCTGCAAAAAATTTACACCAGCAATACTGTAGCGACTTTAAAGTATTTCGACTATAGAGTGAATGCTACACCATAACTATTAACGTCCAGTTTTTAGCTTATCCCAATATTGTTGGTACAATTGCAGCGCTTCATCACCCACGTCTTCTTGAAATTCGGCTTTGGCGAGTATCTCTTTACTTGGATAAATAGTGGGGTTATTACGCACATCTTCGTCCATCAGCTCGCGGGCGGCTATGTTTGGTGACGCATAGCCAATCTCTTCACTAACGATTTTGGCATTTTCAGGACGCAATAGATAATCAATAAATTTGTGCGCCGCATCAACTTGTTTTGCGTTCTTCGGAATGACAAAATTATCCATCCATAATATGGCACCTTCAGTAGGGTACTTGTAAACTAAGCTGGTTAAACCTTCGTCATTGGCCATGACGGCTTCGCCATTCCACGTCATACCAAGCGCTGTTTCGCCTTCGATGTAGGGCATACGAGTGGCATCGGAGTTAAAGGTTTTGACATTTGGCATCAATGTGGTGAGCTTATCGTAAGCGGCTTTGATCTCATCAGGATTGCTACTGTTGCCTGAATAGCCAAGCGTCAGTAGAGCCATACCAAATACTTCGCGTACGTCATTG
This sequence comes from uncultured Psychrobacter sp., assembly GCA_963925435.1. Lineage (GTDB taxonomy): Bacteria > Pseudomonadota > Gammaproteobacteria > Pseudomonadales > Moraxellaceae > Psychrobacter. The sequence goes on from CAWURQ010000004.1 coordinate 120,231, forward strand.
GTCAGCATCACTTGACCTTTGTACTTCAGGATCGCCATAGGTCATTCCAGCTGTTGACCGTCGAAGGGTCTACAGTATCGCCATTGATCGCCAGACCTGTGCTGCCCCACATATAGGGGACAGAGTATTTGTTTTCAGGGTCAACTTTGGTGTTAGTAAATGACGTGTCCAGATTCTTAAAATTGCTCAGCTTTGATTTATCTAACTCTTGTAGCAGCCCTTCTTTGGCCATTTTTTCGACATAATAAGTCGATGGAATGGCCAAATCATATTGACTAGAGTCATCGAGCAGTTTGAGCTTGGCATACATGGCTTCGTTAGAGTCAAATGTGGTGTAATTAACGCTAATACCCGTCTCTTCCTCAAAGCCATCAAGAATCTCTTGGGGCATATATTCTGACCAGTTATATAGATTGAGCGTCTCATTACTCGTTGCGGCACTACCATCAGCAGCGGCGTTGTCAGAGTTACTACAGCTGGCAAGCACCAAGCCAACAGCCACGGCCAATAATGCTTTTGGTACGATGCGACCGATACGCGCTGAGGTGTTTGCGGCTGAATGGGGCGACGATAAATGGGTCAAAATATCTCTCCTAAATAAAGATAAGGCAGTCAGTAAAATATGGCAAATAATAAATATTTAATACAAGCGATCATATTCTAGTCAATGAAAAGTAAAATCGATACATCGATAATTTTGTACTACTGGTATCAATTTTTTCTTGCTTGCGGTGTGCTGGGCACGTTTTGATGCTGCAAAAAATTCATCCCAATAGCACGGTAGCGTTTTTACGGTATTGTAACTATATTATGGTCACGACGCCTAAAAATTTAAAGGGGCATTACAAGTGCTGTCACTGAGAATGAGTGAACAATCACTCAAGTTGATGCATATGACGTTATGTATTTATTTTATAGTGGATTGACTATATGATGAACGCAGATTTATATGACACTATGCCTCTATACCAACCATAACATAATAACGGATTACCCATCATGACTCAGACCAACGCTGCTATACCTGCCTTGTTGACCGATAAAGTGGTTATCGTCACTGGTGCCAGTCGCGGACTGGGCGCACAAATTGCTCAAAAAATGGCAGCAGCTGGCGCAAGCGTTTGTGTCAATTATATCAATAGCAAAGAGGCAGCCGAAATGGTGGTTGCTGACATCATTGCGCTAGGCGGACAGGCATTTAGTTATCAGGCTGATGTTACGGAGCTTGAGCATATGCAAAATATGGCAAAAGAAGTAGTGGCACGTTATGGTCGCATTGATATATTGGTCAATAATGCGTTGCCAAGCTACCAGTTTAATCCTAATGCTGACTATACAAGTATTGAAACGGTAAAATGGGCGCATTTTTCTCAGCAAATAGACGGCATCGTAAAGGGTGCGGTCAACACCGTGCAAGCAGTACTACCTCAGATGAAAGCGCAAAAAATGGGCAAGATTATCAATATCTCAACCAACCTTGTCTACAATCCAGTGGTCACTTATTACGACTATACCACGGCCAAATCTGCATTGATTGGCTTGACACGCAACCTAGCAGCTGAGCTTGGTCAGTATGGTATTCGGGTCAATTTGCTGGCCGGCGGCCTATTGAAAACGACAGATGCGAGCCGCCTAACGACTGAAGAGGTGTTCGATTATATTGCTACGACGACCCCGCTGCGTCAAGCGACCTCAGTGGCTGATTTTGCTAATTCAGTGCTATTAATGGCCTCTGATCTAAGTGCGGCTATCACTGGACAATCTATCGCTGTCGATGGTGGTTTGACGATGCCTTAGCGCTTATTTGTGAACATTTGATAAGCACTGCATAATGAATATAGAAGAGGGAAAAGATGAATAATCGCAAGCGTGCTGAACTCATTACCGCTGTCACCGGGATGGTTGCCTTTATTACATTGTTCAATTCTGGCTCACCAATGCCTATCATCCATTGGCCAGTTGAGACTTACATGGGTTTGGTATTTACGATTGGTTGGTTGAGCCACGTACCAAATTGGCTGGCTTATGTGCTGGCAGCGCTGGTGCTTATTCTTATTATCGTAGGGTTTTATAAAGTTGGTGGCTGGGTTTATGGTTTGGTTGCGAGACGGGGCTGAGAGCGTTAGCTAATTATTAGGAACACCAGAAAATTTGATAGAAGAGAGATGAAATGGACAATCGTAGAATTGCTGGCATGACCACTATCCTTATAGGTCTGTTCGGTATTATCGCCTACTTTAATGCGGGCACTGGGACTGCAATAGAAAGCTGGCCGTTAGAGGCTTATCTTAGTGTGGCCTCTAGTATTGATACACTGACGAGTGTATCGACAACGTTAGTTTATGTTCTCACAGTTGGGTTATTCGTTTTGATTATTATGAGACTTTATAAAATCGGTATTTGGGCCTATGATCAGATGGCTGGGCGAGGATGATTACTAGACTAAAGAGGTATACATCAATCAGGACAGATTTTATGGAGTGACGCAGGCTGGGTCTATCGCTCAGCTTAGGACGTTGTAGGCTGGGTTAAAAAATCAGCCTACAACAGCTAAAAATCTAGTCTACAGAGGTTTCTCTTAAGCCTTTTGCTTTATATACCATTGCTCAAGTACCGCTTGTATCCCAAACGCTTCAATCGTGCCAGTGACAAAATCTGCCCGCGCTATCAATGCGGGCTGCGCGTCACCCATCGCCACAGCAAATCCGACTAAGTCAAACATCTCTAAATCATTCATACCATCACCAAACGCCATACACTCACTGGCATCTACCGAATAATACTCACACACGTCTTTGATACCTCGAGCTTTAGACGCATCCACTGGCAATATGTCTGCACCGATCTGATGCCAATGCACCAGTTTTAAATCATGCCGTGCAAAGTTGACGTCTTGCATTTTGTCTTGTTGATTATTAAAAAATACCGAACATTGATATACAGGGGTTGATTGATAATAAACGGGATCAACAATAGAGTTTGGTGTTCTGGCATTGTATTCGCGTAAGCGTTCATTTTCGCTGGACCAAGCGATATGAGTGGCAGAGTCAAACTTATGAATCAGCTCACTCTGTTGGCAAAGCTGCACAATGTTGTCCGTCTGCTCAGCGGACAGTGGATAGTGGCTGATGCGACCGCTTTTATCAAAGCTATACTGCCCATTCATACAGATAATGGCATCTAAAACGTCAGCATCAAGCAGTGCTAAAATATCATCAGGTATGATGGCTTTGGAACGTCCAGTGGAAATCACCAACTTAATATCCGTTTCGGACAATTGCTCAAGGGTCGCTTTGTTATGCTCGGCGATAATACCGTTGCGGCTTAAGGTGTCATCAATATCAAAAAAGATAATTTTGGGTGTGGGAAATTTGTGATTCATAATGGCTGTCGCTGCTTCATCAACAATAAACATAGTTGTCCTTTGTGTTTTAGATACTTTTTTGTTCGCTATTATTGGTTTTATCCTACAGGCTCGTCAGCCAAAAATAACAGGATTTTTGACTAAATTGTGTAACGCGATGATTAATGAGTTTTTGACACTAATTATGAGAAGAATTTATAACACGTAACCAAGTGCACAGTTGATTTCGCATTTTTTGACTCTATATATACTCTACATATATAGCCGCGAATTTTTAGTATAGCTAATGAGTGTTTTTTCATTTCAATATTCAGCCATTTTTAAGCCATCTAGTCATTCTCGTTCAGATTGAGGACACGCCCTAGCATCAGTAAAAGATTGAATAAGCAAAAACAACCCATAGGGACAATACAATGACTGCTTCTACTCAAAATGTGAAATCTCAAGACGCGCTATCACCGCGTCATCCTGACACTCGGCTTGAGGCAGATTGGCTGTTTCTATATGAGATGCTTCCGCCTACTAAATGGTTCAGTGCAGATTATGTTTATAAGACGTCGTTCTGGCTAAGTATTCACGCTGATATACGTGAGCGCCAACACATTCTCACCCAAATCAGTGATGCATATCAGTCTGGCGATATTGACTGGGCACAGTACCGCTCACAAATCTTACCACGGATAAATCAGTATGTTTTCAAATTGCATCAGCACCATAATATTGAAGATAAAGGCTACTTTCCACAGTTCGTCCGCATGTATCCACAGCTAAAAGCGGGTTTTGAGATATTGGATCGTGATCATGTGCGTTTGGATGGGCTACTGAATGAGTTGCAAGCACTGAGTGGTCGGCTAGCGACCAGTGAGGGTAAAAATAAAGCGCTGGGTGAGCAATTGCACAAGACATTAATTGATGTTAGTAATTTACTCTCGCAGCATTTGTCCGATGAAGAAGATTTGGTAATTCCTATTTTGGGTTTAAGTTAAAACTATAGAGATATACCGTGCGGATTCATTGACGATTATGATAATGCTATCGATAAGATTAGAAAAGTTTTTTGAGGTTATTTTATTGTCATTAAAAGATAAAAAGGCGGTAAAAAACAAAAAATGTTATTGATTATATTCTAGTTTAAAGGGTATCTTAATTTAAATAAAATTTTTATGAATGGGGCTTTTTATGCAGACAATTATAAGCGATAATTCAGAAAGTAATAATGTAGAGGGCGAACATATTCTCGTTAGTCTCACTTATATTGGCAAATATATTGGCAAAAATAGTGAAAAGAATAATGGAGTAGAGTTGACTCGTATCCTTGAACAATGGCGAAGAAATAACGAAAAAAGCGATATAACCTCAGCCCTTGTCATTAACGATCACTATTTAATTCAAAATATTGAGGGTTCAAGACCTGTTGTCAATGAAGTATTGAGAACCTTAATGAACGAATACTCGTACTTCTTACCTCATATCATTGATATTGAGGAAATAGAGGCGCGTAAGTGGGATGGCTTTTTAATCAAATATTTAACCTCAAGCGCCCAAGATGAGGAATATACACTCAAAAGCCTTTCGGCAGGTGCCGACTTCAATCCCTATTTGATGAAAAAAAATCAAATTACAAGCTTTATGGAAACAATCTTTGAAGAGAGAGATTCCCAAGGTGAAGAGGTCAGCTATTTTTAACTGGCATTGGTTTTAATGAAGTATTTTCTGAGCAACGGCATAAGATTTTAATTGACGTTAGTGATCGACTCTCGCAACATCTATCCGATGAAGGTTTGAGTACTATATTTCATTTTAAAATATTGTTGAGGTAACACGGTTATAAAGAATATTTTAAATTAACTTTCTACTAATTGGATTTTTTATGCAAACAATCACAGAAAGTATTTCAGAAAGCAGTAATAACGATGGCGAACATATTCTTATGAGCCTAACGTACATTGCCAAAAAAACCGAAGAAAATTCAGGAATTGAGTTGACTCGTGCTCTCGAGCATTGGCGAAGATATTTTGAAGAAACTGGCATAACTTCAGCGCTTGTATTTAATGAAAATTATTTTATTCAAAACATTCAAGGATCAAGACCTGCTATCAATCACGCTTTAACTAAGATAGTTGCTGAGTATTTGGACATCTTACCGCATATTATTGAGGTGGAGGAAATAGAGGCGCGTCGATGGGATGGGTTTTTAATCAAATATCTAACGTCAAGCCCTGAATATGAAGAGTATGCCTTGAAAAGCTTTTCAGCTGGTTCCGACTTCAATCCCTATCTAATGAAAAGAACTCAAATTGCTAGCTTTTTGAATGCAGTCTTTGAGGATAAAAAACTGCCAGTTGATAATGTTGGTTAACTTTGACTGTCATTTAATTCAATAAAAAATATATTAGATAGAAGTATGCATAGGCTGAGATTTTAGCCAATATTTTTAAGGATTCTAAACACTTGAAAGGTATGATTTATATGAACTTATATCAGATATAAGCCCAAAAAAGTTCTTATTTTTTGATCATAAATTGATTGAATCGGCAGAGCCTGCTTGTCACAAATCATATTCAATGAATTCTGCAACGCTTATCGATTTACCGAAAAACCATGATTTTGAACTCGATGCCATGACGTTACTACCAGAGCATGTTCATATTCCAATTAACTTAACAGTGCCTATTTATTATAAGGTGAAGATTAACTATCAATGTCAGTTAACAAGATAATAGCGTCTCTCTTTATTAAGGCATCAACTACCTAAAGGAAGAAGTATGAACATCTTTACTTTAAAATCAGTCATTGCTGTGACGGCATTGGCAACATTGACACTATCTGCCAATACTTTTGCGATGGATGTTGAGTTTACTGATGCCGTTTGGAATGGTAAAAAAATACCTGAAGGGCAGCAGTGCCTAAACTATGATGGCAAAAGTCCTGCCACGCCAAGCATGACAGTCACAGACATTCCGGCAGGCGCAGAGAGCTTGGTATTCGTTTACAACGATGTGAGCAATAAACGTATGCAAAATGGTGGACATGGTATTGTAGAGTTTGTATTACCAAAAGATGCCACGAGCGCTGAGGTGCCACGAGTATTTGGTCATACTTATGAAGTGCCAGTGGGTATTGAGATGGTTGCGGAATACCGTAGCCGTAAAGGTGAGGTGGGTGGTGCGTATAAGCCGCCTTGCTCCGGCGGTAAAAACCATCTGTATACAGTAGATGTGCAAGCATGGCAGGGCGATATGGTACTTGCTGAGACAACGGTTGAGATGGGTCGATATTGATGCCTTGGTTGTTTTATTTAGCGTAAAAAAGCCGCCTATACGTTTGTGTAGGCGGCTTTTTTGTCTTGATTAAATATAATAAATATTATGTCATCTAATCGATGTACAGGATGTGGGTATGTTCATATTAATTAAAAACAAGTAAGCTAAGCAAGGACACACCTTAGTAGAAATACTGTATTTTACAGTGCGACAAATGGATATTAATTGTGAATCTTATTTTACTCCGAAAAAACCGACTTCATATCCTGCTTGACGCAAAACTTTAGTACCTTTTACGCTTAAGACAATAAGTGTAATAAGGTTGATGAATGGAATGAATAAAAGCACAATGACTAAAATCTTGATACCGACCGAGTAATCCAGTCCTGTACAAAGACGATAAGCACCGTAAATCGCCGCTGCTGTTACCAGCAGCGAGAACACAATGAGGATAACGCCGAGTTCAGGCGTACTGCGTTGTGACACACCTACCAAAAAATTGGCTACAATTGAATAAATAACAATTTTTTGTCCAGAAGCGATATCTTCTACATTCATAGTATAGGCCCACACCATTTAATAACCCAAATTATTAGCGAACTATTGTAACCTAATATAAGATGTTTTTTTATATTATTTTCACCAATAGTTAGCGTTAGCTTTCTTAAAATACCTCTTCGATTGACTCACGGTAACAGAGTAGGCGTTGTTACCGTGAGTCATACCAGAAAAATCAGTAACGCTACCCAACCTCAACACTCGTCACATTCTGAAAGCCTCTTGGCAACTGTCCACCACGATTACCACGCGTGCCCGTATAGTTTGCTAAATCATTAGGCTTTAGGGTCACATGGCGTTTGCCAGCGGTAATGACTAGGCTGTCTTGCTGACTAAGTGGTGTGATAGCCAGCACTTCTTCATTCTCTTTTAGTTTAATCAATTTGTTGCCTTTACCGCGCGCCTGTTCAGGTAAATCAGCAAGCGCGAATATCAATAAGTATCCGGCATTGGTCACGACAGCGAGATGGTCAGGCGCTGCTTTTGCAAAACTGTTTTCACCGTCCGTATTGGTTGGCGCATCGATACGCGCGACAGGGAGCAAGCGACTGTCAGGCGTTAAAGTAATGATGTTTTTCCCCGCTTTTTGATTGCTATCGAGATTACCCAATGCATTGATGAAACCATAACCGGCAGAGCTGGCAAGGATGATGCGCTGATCGTTATCACCCGTTAATAACTGCTCAAAGCTGGCACCTGCTGGCGGTTTCAATAGGCTGGTCAGCGGGTCACCTTGACCACGGGCAGAGGCAAGGTTGTGCGCATCGATACTGTAGCTACGTCCTGTGCTATCAAGTACGTAGATTTTCTCATTGGATTTACCGCGGACGTGCGCTTGATAACTGTCACCTGAGCGGTAGCTCATACCAGCGGCATCGACGTCATGGCCTTTGGCGGCGCGAATCCAGCCTGCTTTTGATAGGATGGCTGTAACCGGCTCACTCGGTACGAGGTCAGACTCTTTTAATGCTTGCGCTTCTTCGCGTTCTGCCAGTGGCGATACGCGCTCGTTGCCGTGCTCTTTCATATCGGCAGTCAGCTCATCAACCATTAGATTGGTCAGACTGTCTGGATTGTCCAAGTACTCTTGAATAATGGCGCGTTCGGCAGCCAGTTCATCTTGCTCGCAGCGCAGCTCAATCTCTTCTAGTTTTGCCAATTGACGCAGACGAATATCCAAGATGGCATTGGCTTGTATTTCCGTTAAATCATAACCTTGCATTAGTGATAATTTTGGATCGTCTTCTTCACGAATGATGCGGATGACTTCGTCGATATTGAGATAAGCGATCAGCAAACCTGCGAGGATATGCAAGCGCTTATCGATTTTATCAAGGCGATATTGAAGACGACGGGTGACCACTGAGCGACGACATACTAGCCATTCTTCTAAGATTTCTTTTAGGTTTTTGACCTGCGGTTTACTATTTAGGCCAATCATATTCATATTGACGCGGTAATTGCTTTCGAGATCAGTACTGGCAAACAAATGACTCATGACGCGAGCGACATCGACTCGTGTTGATTTTAGCTCGAGTACGATACGGCAGGCGTTTTCGTGATCTGACTCATCATGAATATCAGTAATCCAAGGCAGCTTTTTGTCCGTCATGAGCTTCGCAATTTGCTCTTGGATTTTGTTGCCTGAGACTTGGTAAGGAAGCGCATCAATGATGACGAGGTTTTTTTCTTTGGCATCGATGTGGAAAGTTGCGCGCATCTTATAGCTGCCACGCCCAGTTTCATACATCGCCTGCAAGTCTTTTTTGCTAGTAATGATCTCAGCTGGTGTTGGTAAGTCAGGCGCTGGTATCGACTGGGTTAATTGTTTAACTGACAGCTCAGGATTTTTTAGCAGACGAATCGCGGCGCGTACCACTTCATTAAGATTGTGCGGCGGGATATCCGTTGCCATACCGACTGCGATACCAGTTGTACCGTTTAATAAAATATTGGGCAAGCGGGCAGGCAAGGTGGTTGGTTCCTGCATCGTACCATCAAAGTTATCTTGCCAATCGACGGTGCCTTGTCCTAACTCTGCGAGCAACGTATTGGCATAAGCCGACATTTTGGCTTCGGTATAACGCATGGCAGCAAAGGATTTGGGGTCATCAGGGCTACCCCAGTTACCTTGACCAGTGATGAGTGGATAGCGATAGCTGAACGGCTGCGCCATCAGAACCATGGCTTCATAACAGGCACTGTCACCATGCGGATGGTATTTACCCAACACATCACCGACAGTACGTGCAGACTTTTTAGCCTTGGCAGTTGATTTTAAGCCCAAGCTCGCTCATGGCATAAACGATACGGCGCTGGACAGGTTTTAGCCCATCAGCGATATTTGGTAGCGCCCGATCCATGATGACGTACATGGCATAGTTGAGATAGGCCTGCTCGGTGAACTCCGCGACTGAGCGCGTATCCATCGGTTCAGTGGCAATAACTGGGGCAATCGTATGATCAATAACATCGGACATAAAATAGACTTCGCTTATGAGTTTTTAATTAGTATGGTTTATATAGTGATGCATAGGATGAGTATGAACCGCGCCGTATTTTCATTTAGGTTAGGCGCGATATTCACTTAAAAATAAGATAGTGCTATCGTAAAGGATATTGGCCGAATTAAAAAGGCATAAGTCAGAATAGACGACAGTGTATGACGTGCTCATGTGGTTTTCTATTTGTAATATAGATTGCCCATTATGTCATCTGCACCAACCGATTCAGTTTAAAATTAACAGATTTTCATGAATAAATGTTCGTCAAAAAACCATTGGTAATTTGTTCAATAATCATGGTTAAATGATTGATATGTATTAAATAATTGTTAGTCAAGTCGGTTTGCGAACGCAAGTAACAATCTTTTGTATTGAGTAGTCTATATAAAGTGTGTATGTTAATTAATAAAGGGCTATTTACCGCTATACTGTTTGTCCATCACGATACGATTACGTCGCAGCCTTGCTTGCCATTATGATGACAAGTTTGCGTTCCGAGTTGTCGTATTTTTATCACACTGTGATTGGTATGGATTGACGGTAGCGCACTATGACTAGGAGAAAAAAGATTATGGAAAATCACGGTAACTTAATTCGTCGCAATGATAAAGTATGGGTCAATACTTATGAAAAACTCGGCATTCAGTACGATATTGAGATGCCAGCTGCCAATACTTCATTAATCGATATCATTGAGCAGAACTTCATTACTCATGCAGGCAAAACTGCATTTGTATGTATGGATGTCAAACTGTCTTACGAAGAATTAGACCGCTATAGTAAACAAGTTGCTGCCTATTTACAGTCACTTGGGCTAAAAAAGGGCGATAAAGTGGCGGTAATGATGCCCAATATTTTGCAGCTACCCGTTGCTGTGTTGGGTGTGCTACGGGCTGGCATGACGTTGGTCAATGTCAATCCGCTTTATACCACAAAAGAGCTTGCCCATCAGTTAGAAGACTCTGACACCAAAGCCCTGATTTTGCTTGAGAACTTTGCCAAAACGTATGACGACATTGGTAAAGATTTGGTCGACCATGTGGTAATCACGTCGATGGGCGATCTAATGAGCCCACTAAAAGGCTTTATCGTCAATGCGGTCGTTCGTCATGTCAAAAAAATGGTTCCTGATTACCATATCAAAAACAGCGTAAAATTCAAAAAAGCCCTAAACCGTTTTTCTGCCGAAAATTACAAGCGCCCCAATAATATTGGTCTTGACGATGTGGCTGTCCTACAATATACCGGTGGTACAACAGGCGTGGCGAAAGGTGCAATGCTCACCCACGGTAATTTGGTTGCCAACCTCATCCAATGTGATACTTATTTGGGCGATGCCTTTGATAAGTTTGAAACGCTAAATGAGCAACCAGTGATTATGACAGCACTGCCGTTGTATCATATTTTCTCATTTACCGTGTGTGGTATGTATGGTCTATACCGTGGTTGTATCGGTTTGCTCGTGCCAAATCCACGTGATTTACCAAGCTTAATCAAAGCCTACAAAGATTATCCGCCAGCGTTTTTCCCAGCAGTAAACACGCTGTTTAATGCGCTTGCTAATAATGAAGAGTTCCAAGGTTTGGATCATAGCAGGCTTGAGATGTCTATGGGCGGCGGTATGGCGGTACTCAAAGACACCGCTGCTAAATGGCAACAAATAACAGGCAACGTTATCGTGCAGGGTTATGGTTTGTCTGAGACATCACCTGTTGCTTCAGCAAATCCACATGGCACTGGTGAGTTCTCAGGTAATATTGGTCTACCGATGCCTGCGACTGATATGGCTATTTTGGATGAAGAAGGCAATGAGGTGGCACTTGGAGAGCGCGGTGAGATTTGTGTCCGCGGGCCGCAGGTAATGAAAGGCTACTGGAAACGTGATGAAGCAACTGCTGAAGTCATGACAGCGGATGGCTATTTCCGTACGGGTGACATCGGTGTGATGGATGAAGACGGTTATTTTAAGATTGTCGATCGCAAAAAGAATATGATTCTGGTGTCAGGCTTCAACGTCTATCCAAACGAAGTCGAAGATGTGATGTCAGGTCATCCAAAGATTTTGGAATGTGGTGTCATCGGTATCGATGATGAAAAGAGCGGCGAAGTACCAAAAATCTATGTCGTGCGTAGTGATGACAGTTTGACTAAAGAAGAAGTGCTTGCTTATAGCAAAGAAAATTTAACTGGTTATAAGCGTCCTCGTTATGTTGAGTTCATCGATGAGTTGCCGAAGTCAAACGTCGGTAAGATTTTACATAAAGATTTACGCGTGCTTGAAGAAAAGAATCACGGTTAATCCATCTATACTGAACTTATAACGTTTATCATGAGTGCCAATAAGTGTTAGACATTAAAAAGAATGACAGTTCAATCAAAAATGATAAGGTTGCCTATAGGCTGCCTTATCATTTTTTTGTCTTTGCCACTTTGCTAGCCTTACGACGACGCCAGTATAGATAGAGAATGTTTAGCAAAACTGCTATAGTGCTCAGCGACATATTTTTGTATTTTTCTACAAAATGTCATCAGTTTTACGCTCTAAGTCTGGTAAAACTGTCATGGAAAAAAGATATTTGATTCGGTGCTACCGAAGTATTACGCCAGCTATGCTTGGCTTAACTGATGCTTTGATCGACAAAGCTTGTGAATGACAAACATTAGGGTGTTACCACGTTTATTATTCACAAGTTTTTGCTGTCATTGCCCACTCACAAAAATAATAGTGTGTTCATTAGATTATTCTACGTTTTTAACGGTAACATTTAGGGAAAGTTATGACCGACACAATCAATAAAAAGACGACAAACGATAAAGCTGCGACCAGCAATAAAAGCAATGCGTCTGATAATATTCAAGAAAACAGTAACCAAGAAAACAGTACCCATAAAATCAATGCTCATCAAAACAATGTATTTCCTACTATGCCGACGATACCTAGTGACAGTCCATGGTTGAGTGCTTATGAGCGCTATGGTATTGACGCTACTATCGATATGCCAGATGACAACACCTCTTTACTTGATGTGTTCGAGCGTAATTTTAGCCGTTATGGACAAAAAACAGCCTATATCTGTATGGGCGCTTCCATCAGCTTTAAGCAATTAGACTTATACAGTCGCCAGATTGCCAGCTATTTACAGTCTTTAGGACTGGCTCAAGGGCGACAAAGTTGGCGTAATGATGCCCAACCTTTTGCAGTATCCAGTGGTTGCTTTGGGAATCATTCGTGCAGGCATGGTGCTGGTCAACGTCAACCCTTTGTATACCAGCCGCGAGTTATCGCATCAGCTGCATGACAGTGGTACAAAAGCCTTATTCATTGTCGAAAACTTTGCAAAAACATACCAAGAAGCAGAAGACAAAGGTCAAGTTAAGCATGTCATCGTCTGTAAAATTGGCGATATGCTAGGAACGATCAAAGGACCAGTGGTTAACCTTGTCGCACGCCATGTCAAAAAGATGATTCCTGCTTATAGTTTGCCAGATAGCGTGAGCTTTAAGCATGCATTAAGTGCTGTGTCAGCCAGTCAGTATAAGCGCCCTGATTTGAATTTAAGCGATGTGGCTTTGCTGCAATATACGGGCGGTACGACAGGCGTTGCTAAAGGCGCGATGTTGTCTCACGGTAACTTAGTCGCCAATATGCTACAGATTAGCGCGCTTATGAACAGTGCGTTTGAAGATGATGTCGATGCTAGCGACGTCATTTTGACCGCACTACCGCTATATCATGTCTTCTCGTTTATGGTATGCGGTATGTATGGCATGTACCAAGGCTATGCTGGTCTGCTTATCCCGAATCCTCGCGATCTTGATGGTCTGATCAAAGAGATGGGTAAATACAAACCCTCTTTTATCCCTGCGGTAAATACCTTGTTCAATGGTTTGGTACATAAAGAAGGTTTTGCGGACTTAGACTTTTCTAACCTAAAAGCCTCAATTGGCGGCGGTATGTCAGTGTTGCCGAGCGTGGCCAAAGAGTGGCACAAAATCACAGGCCTGCCTATCGTAGAAGGGTATGGTTTGTCTGAGACCTCACCAGTGGTTGCATTTAACCCAATGACCATCGCTGAATTTACCGATAAAATTGGTATTCCTGCGTCTAGCACGGATATCATACTGATTGATGATGACGAAAACGAAGTCGCCCTAGGTGATCGTGGCGAGATCTGTGTCAAAGGCCCGCAGGTAATGATTGGCTATCAAAATCGTCCAAAAGAAACGGCAGAAAGTTTTACTGCCAATGGTTACCTAAAAACGGGTGATATCGGTATCATGGACGAAAAAGGCTTTATCAAAATTGTCGACCGCAAAAAAGACATGATTTTGGTTTCTGGTTTTAACGTCTATCCCAATGAGATCGAAGAAGCCATGAGCGAGCATCCGGCCGTAGCGGAGTGCGGTGCCATTGGTGTACCTAATGATGAGCGCGGTGAAGAACCAAAATTATTTGTGGTCAAAAAAGGCAACGTCACAGAAAAAGAGCTGCTGGATTTTGGCAAAAAGCAATTGACGGGCTATAAGCGTCCACGCCATATACAGTTTGTGGATGAATTACCAAAATCGAACGTTGGTAAAATCCTACGTAAAGAATTGCGTAAGATGGAAGGGTTAGAATAATTTTACGGTTATTCTTTCTTTGGTAAGCCAGCTCCATGGCTACGTAGCGGCGTCATAGCTTGACTGAATCTTGCTATTGCGCCGCTGTCACGTTAGGATATCTCAATATTTAAGTGTGCTAAGGTATTCGATTACTTTTATTTGCACCAGCAGTACGTGTTGTATCGATATTACTTTTCACTGATTATAGATTGGTCAGGCCGATAGCCATAGACCTCTTATTTTTATGACACGGCTTTTAAAACATCTTACTAGGAATTTTTATGCGTATTGACAATCGTGAGCTCGACCAACTTCGCTCGATCAGCTTTGAGCGCCATTACACTAAGCATGCCGAAGGGTCGGTGTTGGTGAGTTTTGGCGATACCAAAGTATTGTGTACCGCTAGTGTTGAGTCTGGTGTACCGCGCTGGCTAAAAGGCAAAGGCAAAGGTTGGATCACTGCCGAATATGGCATGTTACCACGGGCGACCAATACCCGTAATCAACGTGAAGCAGCACGCGGCAAGCAGTCAGGTCGTACACAAGAGATTCAGCGCTTAATCGGTCGTAGCTTACGTGCCATGATTGACTTGAGTAAGTTGGGTGAAAACACCATTTATCTTGATTGTGACGTCTTACAAGCCGATGGTGGTACTCGTACCGCTAGTGTGACGGGTGCAGCAATTGCGCTTATTGATGCGTTAGAAAGCATCCAAAAAACCAAAAAGCTGAAAGCAGATCCATTAATTGGTTTGGTGGCGGCTGTTTCTGTCGGTATGAAAGATGGCGAAGCGTACCTAGATCTGAACTACGAAGAAGATGCCAGCTGTGATACTGATTTGAACGTCGTTATGACCCAAAAAGGTGAATTCATTGAGCTACAAGGCACCGCGGAAGAGAAGCCATTTACTCGTGCGCAAGCCGATGATATGTTGATTCTTGCCGAAAAAGGTATTGCGGAATTGATTAAAATGCAACAGACGGCGCTTGGCTGGTAATCTGTTTTTATCTCCAGCACTCTGCCTTTATGTTTCGTTCCAATAACTGCCTGTTAGCTCTTGATAGGCAGTTTTTTCATAGACAATCACCTTAACTTTTGTAATAGGTACTAACGTATGCTCAAGCTGACTGACGATGGCGCCAAAATCACTTTACAGGGTCAGCCACAAGCGGTGGATAATGGCTTGTTTTGGTTTGGTTCAGCATTGTTAGTAGGCGCAGTGGCGGTAGCGCTGGCAATGAGTCTATTACCTGAACGTCTGGCTATTGGTGCGCTGGCATTACTTATCATTGGTAGCTTTGTTTTTAATCTGCAACGTCAACAACGTAAAAAAGCCATGACAGGTGTCATTAGTAGCGGCATATTGTGGGTACGTGTTGGTGAGCTGGTGCATGACAATCAAGGCAAACGTGAGCATATCCATCTGGCTGATGGCGATAAAGTCTGTCTTATTGATGAGCAGTTACAGATTGTTGACGGTGATAATAACCGTAAATACCATATCAGCGGCTTTGAAAGTATCCAAGAAGCAACCGCTACCAAAGCTATCTTGGAAGGTCAAGCATTGAGCAAGCGCCATGTAAATATCAAGATGGGCAATAATGAGCCTCATGCTTAGCTTACTGTCTATTAAGTGATATGTGTTAAAAACCCTTATGTTATTTTAGGATATAGTCGACTCTAAATAAAACAGATACATTATATTCCACCGCTGAACGGGTATAAATTTTTCGGGCTTGCTGTGCCTTTGCAGACAGAGGCGGCGAAACTTCTTGTTTAAAGATAAGCATTCTAGTCCCGCTGACTCGTTTTTATACTGAACTCACTATGATGTAATAGTCTCTGTCAGTGCTATGGTCGAATGTTCAAACACGCTCTGACCATTTATCTCCATTTCAATACCTTCTATCGGCTATTCGAGTGCAATAATGCTTGCAGACTCCTGCCTAAATAGTTTATAAGTAAGATTGAAAAATTTTCCTTGATATCATTGTTTATTTTGTCATTTATCTCTTATTGACAAGGAGTTGTTCATGTCGCGTTCGCCCGTGTCGTTGGTTACAGCGTCGTGCAGTTTGTTGTTGTTTACTTTTGGCCTAACAAGCCAAGCCCATGCCGATAATATGAGTGTGCTTATTGCTCAAAAATCTGCTCAGTCTGATACCAATATTCGTTATAACTCGTCAGTACCCTCTGCCAAAGTCAGTACTCGCTCTACCATTCAACGTGCTGGCACACATCGCTCAAATCCTATCAATATTCAAACAACGACTAATACCGTTTATTCAAACAATAATGCGTCAAATATAACCAATAAGGGTAGTTCGCCAACGATCAATACCGCTTATCGTTATCCTGAGGTACAGCGTCAAATGCCTGAGGTGCTACCAGCGTTTTTGTCCGGTAACTATGATAATGTTGACAGTGAGTATTTACCGCTCTTAAGCACGGCTGAGATGCAAAGTAGTCTGGCTGTGCGTGAGGTAATCAGTACAGCACGTAAGATGACGCTGAATGAGCGTGCGATTGTTCAAGGTGGTTGTTGGGATTATCTTAATGCCGTGTTCAAACGGGCAGGGGTGTCTCGTGATACCATTCATAAAGGCACGTACGGTCAAGGTCCTTATGCCAGTAGCGATGAGATTGAAGTTGGCGATTGGCTGTACTATATCAATCATGGCTATAATCGTGTTGAGCATAGTGGTTTGTTTGTAGGCTGGGTTGATGAGCGCGCTAAGCAAGCGCTGATACTGAGCTATGCTGGCCAAAATCGACGTGAACCTGCACGTTATCGGGTTTATGATTTGAGTAATGTTTATCAAATTATGCGTCCGAGCGTTTAGTGCCAACCTTAAAAATTTTGAGTGTCTGAAAGTGTGAATAGCAATGCTAAGGTCGCTTAGTGAACGAGAAAAAAGGCAAATAAAAAAGCATCCATCACATAGAAGTGGTGGATGCTTTTTTTTAAAGCTATCAGTCAATTTGCAGGGAAATCAATTTTAAAAAGGTTTTACCACCGCTAAAATCACAATAATAACCAACGCAAAAACGGGTACTTCATTAAACCACCGCCAAAACTTGTGGGATTTATAATGCGGGTTGTCTATCAACTTTTTACGGTAAAAGCCGCAGGCACCATGATAGCCAGACAGCAGTACCACCAGTAGCAGCTTGACGTGTAACCAGCCTTGGGTTTTATAAACCTCCCAGCCCAGCCCTACCATCCATAGGCCAAATACCCATGTTGCTATCATCGCTGGGGTCATGATACCGCGATAGAGCTTGCGCTCCATAATGGCAAAGCGCTCATGACTGATGTTGTCGTCACTCATCGCATGATAGACAAACAGGCGCGGCAAATAAAATATCGCTGCAAACCAGCAGACCATCGAGATAATGTGTGCTGCTTTAATCCAGTTGAAATAATCTGGCATGATCGTCTCTCTTATGTGTATTCCAGCTTATTGGTGCAGTAAATTATGCTGGCAAGCTTAGCGCAGATTATTCAATAATAGTAGCGTGATACAAAGTACAAAAACTACTCTGCCAATACCACTTGCGATTGATGACCGCTCATCGCATCCATGACCGGTACTTGTTTGGGCGCTCTTGGTGCGGCAAACTGCTTTGTTAGACCAAGCTCACGCATGAGTCTGTCGTCACCTGATTGACTGGCATTACCTGTGGTTAATAGCTTATCGCCATAAAAGAACGAGTTAGCACCCGCCATAAAGGCTAACGCTTGCTCAGAGTCAGATAAGCTTTCACGGCCCGCAGACAGACGGACATAGCTAGTCGGGCAGCAAATACGCGCTACGGCAATGGTGCGAATCCACTCTAGCACTGACAATTGGCCTTCTGCCAATACTTTATCGCCAATTGGTGTGCCTTTAATCGGTACCAATAAGTTAACGGGAATCGACTCAGGTGCCTTAGGCATTTTGAGCAGCTCGTGCACCCAATCAATGCGATCGTCGCGACTTTCGCCCATGCCCACGATATTGCCACTACAAACATTGATGCCTGAGTTGCGGACATTAGTAATTGTGTCTAAACGCTCGTCATAGCTACGCGTGCTGACGACTTGCTCATAATAACGGCGCGAGGTATCTAGATTATGATTGTAGTAATCCAGTCCTGCATCGGCCAATTGGGTTGCCTGATCAGTATCGAGCATACCAAGCGTCATACAGGTCTCAAGCCCTAATGCCTTTACTTCTTTGACCAGCTCTACTACATAAGGCATGTCTTTAGCGCTTGGATGCTTCCACGCCGCCCCCATACAGAAACGTGATGAACCAGTGGCTTTGGCACGTTTGGCGGCGGCAATCACTTTGTCAATTTCTAAGCGTTTTTCTGCTTGCAATTTGGTTGTGTCGCGGTGATGACCTGATTGTGAGCAGTAACCACAATCTTCAGGACAGTTGCCGGTTTTAATAGACAGCAAAGTGCTGATTTGAACTTCGTTGGCGGTAAAATGCGCTCGATGAATCGTTTGCGCTTTTAATAACAAATCCATCAAAGGCAAGTCAAACAGTTGGGCGATGTCTTCACGGTTGTATTTATTCATAGTTTGTTGGTCAGTATTAATCGCGTCGGTTGCTAAGCTGGTCAAAAAATCATTGTTGGTGCTATTTTGATTAGCAATTTGATGATTGATTTGATTACCAAGTGGGTCAGTGGGGTTACTGGCGTTAGGTTCTGAGATGCTAAGTAATCCTGCCATGATATAAGTCCTTTTACAATAATATTAAACGGTATCAGATAAGTCTCATACCAAACCCAAAAAATACGATTAGCCGTGTCAAACTCGTTTAGCCTACCATGCGTAGTACTTGCCCTCGTTTTCCTTGCTACGCTTGTTTTTGGGATTGGTATAAATATTTTGGTCTATTGTCATTTTTAAGATAATAAAAAGGTTGCGGTATAGTATAACGCAACCTTTTTGGAAAGTCAGAACACTAGGATATAGTATTTATAGCTATTCAATCATTAGACTGGGTTTATTTGCCCAGTTTGTGCTTGGCGACACCAATCCAGTGGTTGGTAAACTTCTGTGCTTTATAAGCATATGGTTTGGCTTTTTGGACATAGGGTTGATATTCATCAGGGATCGTTGGCACGATGTGTTTGGCCAGCTTATTAAACCACATCATTAAGCTATAATCGCCCTCAATGCTCAGATTGCCTTCTTGTACGGCAGTCATAAACGCAGGCAAATCGCCTTTGGTCAAAAGCTTAACACCAGTCATCGAGTCTTTAAAGGCGATAGTCAGGTCGGCTTTTTCAGCATGACCACTACGCTGGCTAAACTCACCGTTATCAAAGCTAAAGTAGCGAGCAACATCAGATTCGGCACTGGCAAACTCGATTGTGACTTGACGATCTGCAAATAGTGCTTTGACCGCGTCATCGTTGCTATCAGCAAGCATTGACAAACGATAGCCAATCACAGCCAGCAATACATCTAACGGATCAGACTTAATATCCAATACAGGAATAGTAAACATAATTGAACTCCTAAAAATGGGACGCAAAATAACGCGTACTTTATAACAATTTTTGTGACAAATATATAAATAGATTATAAACGATTAATAAGTCTCAATTCTTTAGTAGTTACGTAGAGAGCGTTAAGTATCTTGTAACATTGCAACGAATGAACATAGTTACTCTGTCGATAATAAATAAAACGGATATATTATCACGCAAGACTGGGATGAATTTTTCTTGTTTGCTGTGCCTATGCAGACAGAGGCTACAAAAAATTTCTCCCAGTCTCGCGGACCCTCTTTTATGTGGACCTAATTATAGCTTAATGAAAGCGTGGCTGATAATCGTCGTCATAGACAGGGGTATGTTCGATATAACGTGCAGCTTCTAATGCGCGCTGCTGCTGCACCGATTGACTGACATCTTCATAACGAAGTGCCCGATACAATACCCAACCCAACAACGGCAACCAACTGATACCCATGGCAATGACGTAGCGATGCCACTCCGATAAAGCTGACAGCATAGGGCGATTTGCTAGTACGTATTGGATGGCTTCGACCGCTAGCCAATACGCCATACCACCGAACAAGTACCAAAGCAGCCAGCGTTGTGATGATAAGGCGAGCGCCATAACCAAGCCTGCCAGTAAGCCATAACCAAGCACTGTTGCACTGCTCCACGTGTCGACACCAATAACAGAAAATATAGTCAGTAACATCATTCATCTCGCTATTCATAAGGTGAATTCCAATAAGGCTATTATGAGAGCTTGCTGAACAAAGCTAAAGGGGGGAGAGGCGACTTTGCGACAACCGTTGACGTTTCATTTTTTAGTGAATTTGAGGATTTTTTAGTGCAGATTTTGAGACTAAGTACCGCAAGATTGGGCACTGATTTTTATAGTTAAGTCAATATAAAATAGAGTCAGCAGACTGGGATATATTCCTTGTCGCCCTTGCCTGCAACAGCGCAGTAAGCGAGGAAAAATTATCCCAGTAGTACAGAGCTAGCTATGTATTGATTTGATATGGGGTTGATGGTATCTGAGATTTTGAGAAAAATATCTTAAGGATATTCCTTGGAAAATCAGCTGCGACGGTTGCCCCACCAAGACAACAACGATACCAAAACTGCACCCAGTAGCATCAGGCCAATTGTGATGAACCAATGCGGACCAGTAGGATATTGCCATGGCATCACGTTAGTCACCGCCTCACTGTTTAGAGCACCTAACGCATCTACTTTCCACGGCCACACTTTGACCAAAGAACCGGCGATAAAGCCTGTCAGTAATGCCAAAGTTGCTTGATAGTAGCGGGATAATAACCATTTAAGGGCGCGGGTAAACAACAACAACCCAGTTACCATGCCAGCCATGACAGTCAAGATAATCGCAAAATTAAGGGTGTGTACCGCTTCTAGTACCGTGTCATAAGCGCCCAATAGCAATAGGATAAAAGACCCTGATATACCGGGCAATATCATGGCACAAATGGCAATTGCCCCTGCAAAAAACAAATACGGTAAACTTGGCGTTGCCGTCAGTAAAGGCAAGCTACTAACGATCACTGCAAAGACAAGTCCAACGGCGAATAGTACCGCCCGTCCTATATTCCAGCGCTCAATTTCACTCAAGAGTATCAAGACTGTGGCGACCACCAAGCCAAAAAAGAACGACCAAATAAATAGTGGCTCATTGTCTAGCAGGTACTTGATGATACCGGCTAACGTGGCAAAACTGGTGGCAATCCCTAGTAGCAAAAACAGCAAAAATGTCGCGTCGACCGCTCGCCAAACAGCCACTAGCCCTTTGAGACCTCCTTGCTGCCGAAATACTTGCCAAAGATTGGGGCCGATACTACTCAGCGCATTAATCAGGCGCTCATAAATACCAGCAATCAGCGCAATGGTACCGCCAGAGACGCCAGGCACGATATCTGCTGCGCCCATGGCCATGCCTTTGATATAAACACCACATAACTGCTTTGGCGTATCTCTCGTCGTAAGAGTGGTATCTTGATCCAATGGCTGTGGCGCTGACGGCTCGTTTGGAAGTGGTGGTTGTGGTACCGTCATGGACAGTCCTTCATTATTTAATAATAAGTGTTAAGAGTTAATACCAATGATAAAAACCGTAATTTGGCTGATGCTTTGGCTTGTTATCTGACTTTGAGCATTTAGTGATTATTGAGTAGGCGCAAGCGATGGATAACCAAGGGCATAAAGCGTGCCCTCAAGTCCCGTCACATTGACAGCCGCATCTGCTCTTGCTTGGACAATGGGCTTCGCACGGTAAGCGACACCCAGATCAGCAATGGTCATCATCGGTAAATCATTGGCACCATCACCAATGCAAACGACTTGTGACATCTCAATCCCCAAACGCTGAGCCGTATGCTCGACGATAGCGGCTTTTTTGGCCCCATTTATGATGGGCAACTGTACATGTCCGGTCACTTCACCTTCTTCGATATCTAATGCGTTGGCATGCACTTCATCAATACCCAACTGTTCAGCGATATAACGCGCAAAATAAGTAAAGCCGCCTGATACCAGCACCGTATGATAGCCCAATGCTTTTAGCGCACTGATCGTGGTGCGAGCCCCTGTTGATAGTGTTAAGCGACTGCATATGTCATCAAGCACGTCGGTTGAGATACCTTTTAATAACGCCACACGCTGCGCGAATGACTCATCGAATTCCATCTCACCGCGCATTGCCGCTTCAGTGATCGCTGCGACTTCCTCACCAATACCTGCAGTTTTGGCCAGCTCGACGATGACTTCTTGCTCAATTAAGGTTGAATCCATATCAAAGCAGGCAAGCTTATGAGTGCGTAGCATATGACCGACAGATAAAATATGGCAATCGACGACATCTAATTTATTGGCATTGTCTTGTGTTTTTATATTCTTCGGTTAAGTCACGACGTAAGCGCGTCGTCAGCTGGTCATCGATAATGTGAGCGGCTGCGGTTTTTTTGCCTGGGTGCATGAGTGTGTCGGTCACTGGCACCAGTAAGTAGCGGAATACTTGCGATTGAGTAAAAGGCAGACGCTGTGCGCCTCCTGCCATGGGCTCTGTATCCGCAACCGTGATATTGACAAAGCTTGCATCGGTATCTTCTGCGACAGTGACCAAATGCCAGCTTGGCTGCTCATCTACCCATGATTGCACATATTGATGAATATCGAGCGTTGACACTTTGTTTGGGAGTACGACAATTAAGGCAAATACAGGCAGAGACTGTAGCGCATCAAAATCTTGCAAATTGGTATCGTCAGGTAATAGTGATGCAATAGAATCGACGGCTTGTTGCCATGCTTTGCTGTCTTTTGGTAACGAATAAGATGTATTGTTTGGCATGGCTCAATTGTCCCTTGTATGCTTATATAAGATTAGGAATAATACCAGTTTTACTGGGCAGCGCCTATAGAGGACACGCAAAGTATCATGGTTCACTAAAAACCGCTATTGTCACTCAAAAAGCAGATAAAATTGCAATACCTTTATTGTGATAAATTTATAAAGTTGCTAACGCTACAAGGTTTATTATGGTGATATAGTGGAGAGAATGGGCTGAGGAGATAAAGGATGTCAGTGGTCGATCCAATTTAAAAAGATGCCGTGCTACTGGTATGAATTTTTTGCAGCATCCCAAAATGCGTCCGCTTATTTTAAGTAGTTGTCTTTTGAATAACCGTTTTGTAGTACCGTTTTTTTTAACTTAGCCAAAAAATGAGCGATAGCCTTGTTTTTTAATTTCTTTTATCTAAAAAAGTTTACCATATCATGACGTATTTAGCGCCGCGGCAAGGGTTGTTTGCCATTATTCTTCTGGTTAGTTTTTGTTTGCAAACTCTGCTATTGGTCATTAGTACAGATCAGCAGCTGAGCGAAAGTCGTGCGTTAAAAGGCGAGCAGATGGTCGCCCAGCTGATTGATGAAGCAAGGTTGTCTCTAGAAAACAAAGACCGTGTCAGTCTCAGTGTTATTGCCAATCGCTATACCAGCGAACAAGACGTCACACGGATTTTGATTAAAGACAACAATGATGAAATTTTGGTTCCTGTTGGTAATGCACCTATGCAGCAAGGTGAGACCATTCGTCAAATTGCTACCAAAGGCGATGCCGTGATTGGAAGCGTAGCCTTGACTTTGAAGGATGTGAGCAAAGGTGAGATTATCGCTATGCAGTGGCCGTTTGTGATTGGCACCATGCTGCTGCATTTATTACTGTGGTTAATTTACGGCTATCTTGCTCGTCCAACCAAAGAGCAAATCAATGCCTTAAGCCGCGAAATTCAAGATTTGCATCGTGAGCAATATCAGCAAATCGATCAACGCCGCTATGATCGTGAAAGCCGTTCAGCCGATTCAATGAATAGCGAAAGCATTGGCAACTCCTCTGAACGTGAGACGGGCGATGATTCATCTCATGTAAGTAAGCTTGATGTCCATAATGAAGTCAATCAATATTTAAAAGCACAACAGCATCAAAATGTAGCGAGTGATGCGACAGATGTTGTTGCCAGCACTGACAAAGATACGGCTGAAGTGCGAACAGCGGACAGTCAGCAAGATCAAATAAGCGGTGCTAACAGTAGTAACCATAAGTCTAGTAGCGCCCCTAGATTGTCTGCCACACGATCATTTAATAGTGTCAGAGTGCACATTGTGTTCCATGACGAATTTAATATGCTTGAGCGCCTCGCACCCGCCCAGCGCTTGCCTTATTTGGCATTATGTACGCAGCTACTCAACCAAGCAGTAACCGAGCTCCTTAAGCAACCATTGTTGCTGGGTGTGAGTGCGATGAATGAACCACGTTTTGAGGGTAGTGGTGCTAGCGTGTTGCTAAAAGCGGACAACAGCCATGCAAAAGTTGCGCTAGCAGGCGTGATGCTTGGCAAGCTATATTTAATGCTAAATAAGATTATCCACGATAAGCACATCGAGCTCTCACGCTTTGCGCTACCGGCAAAAGCGGGCGTCAGTGATGATGCGCAATCGGAGGCAATGACCCAGCTGCTACACAGTATTGGCAAAAAAGAGCAAATGCTGATTTTGTTGCCGAATGCAGGTCTCAAGCAAATCAGCAACCATGTACAAGTACAAAGCATCAT
This sequence comes from uncultured Psychrobacter sp., assembly GCA_963925435.1. Lineage (GTDB taxonomy): Bacteria > Pseudomonadota > Gammaproteobacteria > Pseudomonadales > Moraxellaceae > Psychrobacter. The sequence continues at coordinate 145,149 of CAWURQ010000004.1, forward strand.
GCGTCCAACGACTGTCTATGAGCGCGAGTGTGCGATATTTGATGGCGGTAATGACTCGATGATTCAGCGTTTGGCGGACGTTCGTAACGCAGTGTCTGATGATTGAAAATGAGCAAGAGTCACCCAATTAGCCCTACTTATTTTCGCTGATTTATGTACAATTGTCTGTTATATAGCCTATATGACTTTCTTGGTATTGAACGCAAAACTTATCACCGTGATAAAAAGGATTGACAACGCTCAATAGAGACTTTATAAGGCATATATATATTGATGTATTATTAATACCTTTGCCAAAAACGATAGGAGTTTGTCATGAGTGACGCTGATATTGACGACGATTTTGATGATGATTTTGTCGACGATGATGATGCAAAGATGGTAGAAGAGGCCGAAACAAGTGTGCGTACGCGCTTGAGCAGCCTTGAGAAACGTCGATTAATCGATAATTTGTTAGAAGAAAAACGTCTGGCCAAAGAACTAAAAGATGATCTAGATGATATCGATAACTTCGACGAAGATGGCGATGACTGGGATGATGATCTTTAGTAGTTGGAGTTAACTCATGATATGGGTTATAGAGACTAAAGTGTTTGAGCCGACTAAAGCTCTTTATTGCTAGATATTTATTGGACTGTGTTAAGCTAATGATATCTTATTTGGTGAATTTTTACGGTTGCTAGCAAGCCCTTATGTTCAATCGTTCTTATTTTATAATGGTTGTTTGGCTGCTTTGTCCAAATGATCTTTATTATCCGTTATACGGCATTTAACCAATCGTTTGTGGTGAGTGACGCAATCTCTCAAGGACAATAACAATATGAGTAACCCATTAAGTTTCGATGAATTACTAGACTATTTGGACAATCAGGAGAGCCAGTTTGTGCTTGATAGTGTTGCCGCTCACGGCTTTTTGACAGCCACTGTGATTGGGCGTCCGTTGCCCAATTGGATGGATGCATTGTTTGAAGGTCATGTTAGTGAGATTCCAGACAATGTCATCGATGGCATCAAGCGCTGGCGTGACTCTATCATGGCTGAGCTAAAAAACGAGACGCCTATTGAATTGCCGTTTGGCGAAGATGCGGGTGACGAAGAGGTAGCGGTCGATTTTTCAGATGAGTCAGATATTGTCGCTTGGTCGATCGGTTTTGTAGATGCGATGTATGGCGATGAAGCCAGTGATTGGTTTGAAGACGAAGAGACCGCAGAAGATGTGGCAGTATTGACCTTGCCGATGATTGTATTGAGCGGTATCGATGATGAAGATCCAGAGCTTTCTGAGATGCGTAAAGATGAAGACAAATTGGTGCAAATGGCCAATAGCATCGAAGGCAATTTGACCGAACTGTTCTTGTTGTTTCATACCAATGATTAGCCACTGACTGATGAGCGGCGCTGACTGATTTCCATGTGGTTCGTTGTCAGCGCTGCTTAACGATTTTTGAATCATCCTATTAAGTCACCGACAAGGGCGTACTATGACTGTGCAACTCTCCAACCTTGAGCACTTGCCTAACTATCAAATCACCGAGCGCCTAGATGTGGTGTACGGCAGTACCGTGCGCTCAAAGCATGTCGGCAAAGACTTGTTTGCTGGCTTAAAGAACATCGTCGGTGGTGAGTTGACGGCTTATACCGAGCTGCTAGAAGAGTCGCGTCAAGAAGCCATAGATCGGATGATTGTCAAGGCAGAAGCACTAGGAGCGGATGCCGTCGTTGGTCTGCGCTTTTCGACCTCTAGCATTGCGCAAGGCGCTTCTGAGCTGTTTGTTTATGGTACGGCTGTCAAAGCTATCCCTGTGCAATCGCAATCTTATCAAAATTCGCCAACGGATGGTCATCAACAATCTGGCCAATACCCGCCGACGCAAACCCCAGCGCCTGTGCCGACAGATGATTTGCCACGTTTCAATCCTTTTGGTTAATTAGCCAAATCTCAAAAGCATTGATGCTTTTTATATTAAGAGACGTGTCATGAATAACTCCCTCACTCAATTTCTTATCAACTATGCGCCGTTTGTTTTATTATTCGCCGCTGGTTGGTTTTTTGGGTCGCGTCATGAGCGTCAGCATTTAGCGCAGTTGAGCGTTGCAGAGCAAGAGCTGGGTCATATTATTGTCTCAAGCGAGCGTTTTTATCGCCCCAAGCTTGCGGCTGATAGTGAGGGTGAGTTGGTGCTGGGCAGCGTCGTCATTGCCCAAGATTATTTTAAAATGATTATCGCTCGGGTATTAAGTTTGTTTGGCAAAAACTTAACCACTTATGAGACATTGTTAGATCGTGCTCGCCGTGAGGCTATCGTGCGTATGCGTACGGAAGCAAATGCCAAAGGCTATACTCATATTTATGGCTTACGTTTAGAAGTCACCAATATCAATCAACTGGGCAGCATGGTAGAAGCCATTGCCTACGGTACCGCCGTCATTAGCATTGAAAATCCTAGAACTAGAGCTATCGTTAATTGTCTAGCAGACAATTAACGATAGCTCTAGTTCTTTATTTGTCAAAGCACTCATTGATTTATCCTGCAATGTATCATTTTAACATCCATTATTTTATTTTGACATTTCTAAAACCAACTAAGCTAATCAGGCAGACTCTAGCATCCTATCATCTATAATAAGCAAGCAATAGCAACTGTTATTGGATTTTGACAAACAAAATTCTTGCAGACACGGTATAAGTCAACGATAATACTGATATCTGAATCAGAACCGTAACAATTGGTATAACTATATTGAATCATACTGCTACCTCAATACATTTTAGGAACCATACATGAAAAATACCTTTGTATTTAGTGCATTTCTAGTTGCCTCTTTAGGGCTTGTCGCTTGTGGCGGTGATGATAACTCTTCTTATAACAGTATACCATCCACTGATAATCCAGTGGAAACTGCCGATGAGATACAGTTTTCGATAGTAGAAGGCAGTTACAGTGATAGAGGTTCAGAATATGCAGAACGCATAGATGTAGTCCTTCGTGATGGTCAAAATCAAACAACATCCAAGGTCTTTAAAGGGGTTAAGAGCGAACCTGACTATGAGTCTTCTTATACTTATATTGCACCTAACTATTATCGTACTTTTGAAGTTAATGACGAAGCGTTCGAAGCACTTATTAGTCCAACAATAGATGTATTAACGCCTACTTCATACTCATATACTTTGAGTTCTGCAAGCAATAATAAGCCATTGACCTTTACACGGACTTTAAAAAGTTACGATATATCTGGTATAACGACAGCAGACGAACAACGATTCTTCACGCCTTTGTCTATCTATAGACTTAATAACGCGCAGTTACCAACTAATTCAATTTGTTATGCAGATATTGTTGAAAAACCTTCTTTTCCAGTGTTTGAAGTTGGATCTGCATTCTTAAATGAAAATACTATCGAAGAATGGCTAAATGAAGCCAATGTAAGAAATTCAAATAATTATGATTATGAACTTGTTCAGGTTGGCGAGAATAATGAATACCGTGCAATACGTTTAGTAGATCCTGATAATTATCAAGGTGACGTTGGCTATGAAGCAGCCGTAGAGATGAATGGCAGTGTTTATACCGCTAATTATATCGTCAATGGTTATACCCGAAACACAGATCCTGATGCAGATACTGTAGAATGTACCTATTTTAATGATACAGCCGCTGATTATTTAGAAACTCAAATTTTAGCGGACGGTTATCTAGCTGCGCCTTTTAGTTGATATATAGGTCTATAGAAAATCTAATGACTTAGTACACGGTAGCTGTTATAAAAAGCAAATCAGACATCACTTGAAACCATCTTGCAGCTGAGCTACTTATAGCATAGCGATTATCAGCGTTTAGACGTGAATAATTCATAAAAATAAACCCCCTGACACTCTCTATGGTAAGAGTATCAGGGGGTTATTATTTGCAGAATCACAAAAGGCGTTAAGCGTTTGAGAATGGCTCAAATATCACTATCTAACGACCACGCTCATTTAACCGCGCTCTTTTATCTTTTTAGTCATCTTCCGCTTGTTTTTTACTTTAGCAGTATCCAATAAAAGGTACGGTTTTTAAATACCGCGACGAATATGACGGGCTCTATATCTAAAACCTCTGTTGAGCGTTTCCTCAAATATCCTTATTTAAAATCGCCTTTCTATAAACCTTTCATTTTTAATTTTCCTCATCCTGAAAGATAATTTTCACATCTGACTGACCAGTAGTTGAATAAAGCAAATAAAGAGACTTTCACAACGATATACTTACTTTCCTTGTTCCAAAATTATGGTGGGACATGTACCTCGTTGTCCTGCAAAAATAGTACGGTACAAGACATCAGGTGGTACAAAAAAGCATCACACAAAAACGCTGATGACGTTGATGGCTTTTACCTAAAATAATCAGCAGGATTGGCTGATTAAGCATCACGGCATTGTCATATACTGACCCAGAGTAGGGTCTTATCTACATGGATGTAGTTATGGAAAGTCTTGAGATAGTCACGTTAGTAAATTCAGTTGTCATTCCCATTTGCCTATTTTTGATTATGATGGGTATGGGTCTGACCCTCGTCGCAAACGATTTTAAACGCGTTCTAAAATATCCAAAAGCCGTTGGTATTGGCTTGATCAATCAGCTGTTACTGTTGCCTATTATTGGTTTTACGTTGGCAAATATCATGCCGCTTGAGCCTGAGTATGCAGTCGGCGTCATGTTATTGGTATTATGTCCAGGCGGCACAACTTCCAACTTATTTACCTATTTGGCCAAAGGTGATGTGGCGCTATCCGTGACGATGACAGCAATCGCGAGTGTCATCACGGTATTTAGTATTCCTATTGTTTTGAGCTTTTCGTTGGTTCATTTCATGGGGGCAGGGAGCGAGTTTCAATTGCCCGTATTAAAGACGGTGCTTACCTTGGTGCTGCTGACGATTGTACCTATTAGTGTTGGTATGCTGATCAAACGCTTTGCGCCAAAGGTCGCGGACAACTCGCAGCTGTATGTGTCCAGATTCGGCGTTATATTTTTGTCCTTTTTGGTAGTTTTTTTGAGCTATGTCCAAAGAGATATTATCGTTGAGGCCTTTTTGGCCACAGGGCCAGTCTCTTTATTATTGAATGTTTCAACCATGGCGCTTGGTTATTACAGCAGTAAATGGTTTGGGTTAAACTTAGCACAAAGAACGTCGGTAACGATAGAAGTCGGCTTACAAAACAGCACGTTGTCGATCTTCATGGCACTGACGTTATTGGCCAATTATAAAATGTCATTGATGCCCGCCATTTATACGTTAATTATGTTCTTAACCGCAGGTATTCTAGTCAGGATTTTCAGCACCAAGTACAATAAACTAAAAGAATCTGAAGTAGAAAGCGGTATTTTGGCCGCGCGTAGACTTTAGATAGGAGGTATAAAAGAGAGATGAATTATCGAGATTGATTAGGTGTCTACTCCCATAACCAATTTAAGGTTTCTAAATTGGTTATGGGAGACAGGTGCGTTTATTGCTCGCGCGTTTATCGTGAAATATAGTCAGTGAAAAGTAATATTGATACAACACGTATTGCTGGTGCAAATTTTTCTTGCTTGCTGTGCCTACGCAGACAGAGGCTGCAAAAAATTTACACCAGCAATACTGTAGCGACTTTAAAGTATTTCAACTATATTAAAAACGAAGGTCATCTATTTTCGTTTTTGTCTCTGCTGTTTGCTCTTTTACTTTTCTGATTTCAAATAAAAAGGTACGGTTTTTGAGTACCGCGACGAACACCACACCGCCTATGGTGTTGCCTATCAGAACCACCGCTAAAAACAATAAGTAACGCCACAAACTGACGGTGTTGCCATACAACAATGCCGAAAATATCTCGATATTGCCAACGATACTGTGGTGCAAACCTAAAAAGCCGATACTGCCAGTAATAAGCGTCACTAAAACGATACGGCTAAGGGTATCGCGTGCTGAGGTCACAAGCCACGCGGTGACACCCATCATCCAACCTGCCAATATGGCACTGCCGAATATCACCCACCAGCTAAATCCTAAAATATGCTCGGCATAAGCGTCAATATCACTCGCGCTAAACAGCTGCATGTTTAGGCCCAAACCCACCATCAAAGCGGCAAATAAACAACCACCAACGACGTTGCCCGCGATGACAATGCCCCAAAGACGCAGCAGTTTGGTCAAAGGTTCGATGCCATTGAGGACAGGCAGACTCAAAAGGGAGGTTTGCTCTGTAAACAATAGTGACTGACCAATGACCACGATGATGAAGCCAATCGGATAAAGCAAAGAGGCGAGTACAACGGCGTAGTGGCTGGGCAATACGCCACTGAGCAGCGCAAAAGCGGACAGAATCATAAAAAAACTGATGCCAATCTCAAGCCCTGCCGTAAAGGCACTGGTAAATAGTGACCCAAGCGAGCGCTCAAAAGTCTCTTTGGCATCCATCACTTGCTCAACCAAAATGCTGGCGTAGCTTTTTGCTTGACTTACATTGTCATCACTCGCGACCTTCTTGATGGTTTCTCGGTCTTGTTGGCTGATCTCTTCAGAAAAATCCTCGTCTTTTAAAGACTCGGTAGTATCAGTCATGAGCCGCTTGTCCACTATATCATCAGCCTGAGAGTTATTTTTATGCTCGTTATCTTGGGGCACGGTCGGCTCGCTGTTTATCAGATGGTATTATTATGGAAGTGTGGCTTATATTTGATAGTATCACTCTATGGTCGATACTAAATAAAATGGATAACCGATATTATGACGCATGACTGTGGCCTATTCTGTTGAGCATTTAGTCGATTGGCGTTATTAATTATTAAATACTATTTTTCCAACCTGATAAATTGCCTTAGCATCTAACAAAATCTGGCTATCTGCGTTAAAATCACGCTATTAATCATTTTTCTCATTTATTCACTTATGTGTTTGCCCACATTTATTATTAACAAAAGACCATTCCATTATGAGCAATCCTGAAAGCACAAATACCAAAACCAACCTAACCCAATCGATCCAAGCGGCCTTAAGCCAACTTGAAAACGCCTATAACCCTGCACAAGTCGAAGCAGGTATGTACCAAGGCTGGGAAGAAAGCGGTTATTTCAAGCCAACTTTTGACAAAGACGAGTCGTTTTCTATTGCGCTGCCACCACCAAACGTTACTGGCTCGCTGCATATGGGTCATGGTTTTAACAATGCAATCATGGATGCGCTCACCCGTTATCACCGCATGGATGGTGACAACACGCTGTGGCAACCAGGTACGGATCATGCAGGTATCGCCACCCAAATGGTCGTTGAGCGTCGTTTGGAGGCGCAAGGCATCAAGCGTCGTGATATGACACGTGAAGATTTCATCGATAAAGTGTGGGAATGGAAGGAAGAGTCGGGCGGTAACATCACTAGCCAGATTCGCCGTTTGGGTAGCTCGGTTGACTGGTCACGTGAGCGTTTTACCATGGATGATGGTCTGTCCAATGCGGTAAAAGAAGTGTTCGTTCGTCTGTTTGACGATGGTTTGATTTATCGCGGTAAGCGTTTGGTCAACTGGGATCCAAAGTTCCAAACCGCGCTTTCTGACCTAGAAGTCGAAAACCATGATGAAAAAGGCAGCTTGTGGCATTTCCGCTATCATTTCACGGATAAAGACCTAACGACTCAAGATGGTAAAAACTACCTCGTCGTAGCGACCACTCGTCCTGAAACACTCCTTGGTGATACCGCTGTCGCAGTCAATCCGAGCGATGAGCGTTATGCGCATTTGGTCGGCAAAACCATTACCTTGCCAATTACTGGTCGTGTTGTGCCTATCGTTGCTGATGATTATGTCGAAAAAGACTTTGGTACTGGCTGCGTAAAAATTACCCCAGCGCATGATTTTAATGATTATGAATTGGGTCGTCGTCATAGCCTACCATTGATTAATATCCTTGATGAGCGCGCCAATATCTTACCAGCGATGGAAGTCTATCCTGATCTGCAGACGCGTGAGCCAGAGTTAGAGACCACGCCTAGCGAGTATGCAGGACTTGAGCGTTTTGCCGCGCGTAAGTTTCTTGTGGCGCAAGCAGGCGAGCAGGGCTGGCTAGAAGATATCGAAGACTATGCACTAAAAGCCCCACGTGCTGAGCGTGGCGGTACGATCGTTGAGCCGTGGTTGACCGATCAGTGGTATGTCGCAGTCAAAGAGCTGGCCAAGCCTGCGATTGACGCAGTAGAAGACGGCAGCATCGAGTTTGTCCCTGCGCAGTACAAAAACATGTATATGTCGTGGATGACCGATCTGCAAGATTGGTGCATCAGTCGTCAGCTCTGGTGGGGACATCGTATCCCTGCATGGTATGACGATGCGACGGGTGAAATCTATGTCGCCCGTGACGAAGCCGAGGTACGTAGTAAATACAGTCTCAGCGATGATATCGTATTGCGCCAAGATAATGACGTGCTCGATACGTGGTTCAGCTCTGGTCTATGGACGTTCAGTACGCTTGACTGGGCAGACGTCAACGCCGATCCACGCGTGATGGACACTTTCCACCCAACCAGCGTGTTGGTGACAGGTTTTGACATTATCTTCTTTTGGGTTGCCCGCATGATCATGATGACCATGCACTTCGTGAAAAACGAAGACGGCACGCCGCAAGTACCGTTTAAGACCGTCTATGTGCATGGTCTGGTGCGTGATGGCAATGGTCAAAAAATGTCAAAATCGAAAGGCAACGTCTTAGATCCGATTGATCTAATCGACGGTATTGATCTGGAAGCACTGGTCGAAAAACGCACCAGTAATATGATGAATCCAAAAGACGCGGCCAAAATCGAAAAGCAAACGCGTAAAGAGTTCCCAGAAGGCATCCCAGCCTTTGGTACGGATGCGCTGCGCTTTACCTTTACATCCCTTGCCAGTACGGGTCGCGATATCAACTTTGATCTAAAGCGTGTCGAGGGCTATCGTAACTTCTGTAATAAAATCTGGAACGCCAGCCGTTTTGTACTCATGAATTGTGTCGATAGTGAAGGTAGTGCCAAGCCTATCGACCAAGCGGCAAACCCTGACGTATGGGAATTACCAGAAAAATGGATCATGAGTCGTCTGAACTCTACCATTGCCGATATCCATCAGCATTTCGCTCAGTATCGTCTCGATATGGTCAGCCAAGATATCTATGAGTTTATCTGGAATGAGTACTGTGATTGGTACGTTGAGCTTGCCAAAGCCAGTCTGAATGATGACTCGGTGTCTGACGAGCGCAAAGCGCAAATCCGCTATGTATTGCTGCATGTGTTAGAGACTGCACTACGCTTTAGCCATCCAATCATGCCGTATCTGACCGAGCAAATCTGGCAGACGGTCGCACCGCTACTGGGTCGCAAAAATACCGACAGCATCGTGGTCGCTGACTATCCAAAAACGGATGCCGCACAAATCAGTGAGCAGGTTGAGGCAGATATGGCGTGGCTACAAGAGCTAATCGCGAGCGTCCGTAACATCCGTGGTGAGATGAAACTGGGCAACGCGGTACGTCTGCCAGTGCTACTACAAAATATCTCTGCTGATGAAGATGCGCGTTTATCACGTATCAAAAACCAGTTCAAAGCGCTTGCTAAAGTTGAGAGCTTAGAGATCGTCAAAGAAGGTGATGAAGTGCCACTATCGTCATCAAGTATGGTCGGTCAGCTACGTGTACTTGTACCGATGAAAGGGCTAATCGATCCTACGGCTGAGCTGGCACGTTTGGGTAAGTCATATGATAAGTTGAAAGGTCAATCCGAAGGTATCGCGCGTAAGCTGGGTAATGAAGGCTTCGTCAGTAAAGCGCCTGCGGAAGTGGTCGATGCTGAGAAAGCGAAATTGGCTGAGTTAGAAGGGCAGTTGACGGCGATGACAGCACAGATGGAAGAGTTGAGGGCGTTGTAGTAGCTAATCCCACTTTCCGCTACAATCGGGGCTAAACTGTTCCTTCAGTCATAGTTGGGCGTTCTTAGAGTGCTATGATTTTGCTTTATTTCTTGAGAAAAGCAAGCATAGCTTTCTGAGAGTTTTACTTTGCTCATCAGTGCTGGTTTTAAGTTATTAATGAATTTTTATAGGAGAAAGTCATGGATAGCGCTAAGGAAATGGAAGGCTATGGTTGGGTATATATTTGTATGGATATATATAAACCAAACAAATGTAAGGTTGGATGCACTACTAGATGGCTTTCCAAGAGAGTAACTGAAACTGGAAATCCTGATTATGCTATTGTCAAGGCATATCGAATAATTAAAGAGGAGGTTCGAGCTGTAGAAAAATATGTTCATAAGATTCTTGGTAGTCCTCAGTATCATTTTATGAAAGAAACAAGATCTGAATGGTTTAACTACTCCCCAAAGCAAGCATGTCAAATAATTGAATATAAATTAGGTAAGACTTTAGGAATGCAAAGTTTAGAAGATGGTTCTGTAAACTTATCATCAATATCAACTATTCCCTTTAAGGAAGACATAAAATATGATGCATTTGCTCTTTGCTTCGAAGATGAGATATCTTATAAGAACCTTGTTGATGCGGTTATCGGTTGCGGAAGTGAAACTTATTATTAAATGTAGATTTAATAATTTGATATAGAGCTTTACACTCTTTATAAGCATGAATATCTTAATACTTATGGATTAGCTAGTTTATGAATTTGAAAACTTAGATATGAGAAAGGCCACCTGGTTAGGTAGCTTTTTACTTTTCCGGATAATATATTAATTTAGAACTAACATACTTACTAGAGGTATCGAGCGTGGATGATATATTGCAGTATACGTACCAAACTCTTCTATTATGATATGAATTAGTGCTAGTTGTAAGAAAATGATTTTATTCTTCTGAAATGTTAGATTTTCAACTGAGTCTATGTTTCGTAAGTCGTTTCCGTGTGCTACTTCATGTCTACGCTTGTTTAACTGATCTAAAAACTCTTCCCATAAAGTCCTTCCTCTACGCTGTTCAGATGTGTTAGTTAGTATGTTAAAAGATTTTCTTGTATATTGATAAGGAAAGTTTGAGCTGTAATCTTTTAACTCCTGAATATAATCTGAGATCTTATCTTCTAAATAACTATTTCCTTCTGAAAAAACCAGTTCATAACGAGAGGCTTTCAAAACCTTAAATACGATATTTATACCCAAATTCTCGAATAACGACTCAATAATTTGAGGCTTAGGATTGTTATTTTTAGCATATAAAAAAGGTTTAGAATTTATATTGGAGTTAAGTATTTGAAACTCTTCCATCAAAATTTTAGTCAGTGCATTTTTAGCTTTGTCAGTGGATTTACTATCCAGAAATTTCGAGCAATAGTGTCTTTGAATAGCTTCGCTAAGGTCATTAAATCTATAGTTATCGTTTAAGTCGTCTATCGTGTTCCTAATTAAGTCCTTGTAAAAGCCTTCCAAATTAGCAACCATAAGCACCGTCACAGATCTACATATCGCATCGTGTAGAGTAGCATTTGTATATTTGCTATCTTCAGCTGCTCTAAGTAAGATAGCAATTTCATCCCACCGACTCTCTAACTCGCTTACTAATAAATTGAGATAGTTCTGACTCATAGAAGAGCCTCAATAGCTTTGTCAATTCTAGTGTGCACCTTTGAAGCATCATTTGTACTGCTGTCTACGCTTTTAAAATAATCGGCATCATGGAATAAGTCTCTAAATAAGCTAATGTCCACTATTGTTGAAGATCCCATCTTAGAAAGAGGGACAACTAAAGAATCATAAACTGCCACATTAAAATTAGACATCCACTCAAGTTCGCCATCCTTACTTCTATATTTTGTAAATGGAAGTTCAATTTTTGAATTGTTAATTATTTGGAAAGTATTTATGAAATTTTTTCTCAGTATTGATAACTCATCTAAACTGAGATTATTGAACTCTGTCATCTTCCCCGTAAGGAAGTTTTTGAAAGAATTTTTGTATTGCTTATAACCATCCTTATAAGATAGAGCAAAATATCTCAAAACTAACTCCTCATCCTCCATTTTTTCAAGTTTTTTATCGGAAAGTTTCGTTGCTGAGATAAATAAATTATTCTTCGCTAACTCTTTAATTAATTTTTTGAACGGTCCTCTACAAGTAGCATTTCTAAGTTCTTGCGGCTCTAACTTTACTGAGCCAGAGTTTAAACGCTCAAATATATCGTATTTCACTTGATCATCTATTGTTGAATCAATACGTAAACAACTTATTGTTCTTTCTTCAAGTCTTCTTATTAAAAAAGGAGGCAATTGATTATGTTTCAATCCATTTAGCTCTTCCAGTACTTCTAATCCATCTAATACTAGCTCGTTCTTTAAAAACTCATAGATAGCGGTTAATCTTTGTTGACCATCTATGACAGAATAGCGAGCTATTCCCTCATCAACCTCATCATCTACATCTACGTCTTGTGATATATAAATCAAGGGCACTGGTATATTTAAAATAAGACTTTCAATTAGTCTTGAAGAGTATTCTGGAGTCCATCTATGCTTCCGTTGATAATCAGGATTCAATTTGATGATTTTTTTATCTATCTTTTTCACTAAAGTTTCTAAATCATATTCAATATTTTGAGTTTTTACTGTTCTTTCTTTAGCTTTGTTCTGTATATTCGTTAAGCTATGTATGAGCATAAGAGTTACCTAGTATTAAAGTTTATTTGTTAATATCGGTATAGTATCAAATAACATCTTCAATGTAACAAATGAAATTAAAATTCTAATTTATCAAAATAATACTAATTACGTTAAGGAACACCATGAACCATCTCACCGTCGGACAACGCTCGCCTTTAAGCAATCTTGCTATTGACGATACCGCACCAATCACGCTTAAGTTCACTCGTCAAAGCCCAATAGAGATGGACCTCAGCTGCTTTGTATTAGACGCAGCGGGCAAACTGATCAATGATGATTACATGGTGTTTTATAATCAGCCAACCTCACCTTGCGGGCAAATCAAGCTTACTCATTATGAGTCGCAGCCAACGGCGAATAAAGGTATCCAAGCCGAGTTTGAAGTTAATTTATCCAAACTGTCTGCGAATATAGACAGCTTGTTTTTTGTGTTATCAGCCGACACGCCACTCAATCAAATTCAATCGTTAGAGATTGGCATTTGGCAGCAATCACAAAAAGTGCAGGCAGAGTATCAAGCAGCAGACTTTGCCCAGCAGCAAGCCAGTATGCTGATGCAACTTTATCGTAAGAGTGGCGTTTGGCGAGTATCTAACGTCGCGCAAGGCTTTAATGGTGGACTTGCCGCCATCGCGCAGCATTTTGGTGGCGATGTAGAAGAGGGCAGCTCGACAGCAGCAGAGGCGACCGTAACACCGGTTCAAGCAAAACCGTCGTTAGAGAAGGTCATGCTAGACAAAGCACCAAAACTGGTCAATCTGGCCAAAAAAGCCACGATATCGCTTGAGAAACGCCAATTGCAGCAACTAACGGCAAAGGTAGCATTGGTGCTGGACGCCTCAGGCTCGATGAACAGACAGTACAAAAAAGGCCGCGTGCAAGAAGTGGTCAACCGCTTATTGCCCTTGGCAGTGAGCTTCGATGACGACCAAGCACTAGACTGCTGGGCATTCGCCCGAGACCCGCAATATTTGGGTGAGATTGGGCTGAGCAACTATGACGGTTTTATTGATAACGCTCATGGCGGCTGGCGCAAATGGGCACTTGGCCCACGTGTGAATAACGAAGCAGAAGTCATGCGAGCCGTGACTGAGTTTTATCAAAAAGATGGTTTGGATGTGCCTATCTACGTGCTATTTATCAGTGATGGCGGGGTGAGTGACAATCGCGGTATCACGAGAGTCATGACGGAAGCGGCGAAACTGCCGATATTTTGGCAGTTTGTGGGATTGGGTGGTCGTGGTTATGGCATCCTAAAAAAACTAGATGACATGACAGGGCGCGTGATTGATAATTGCGATTTTTTTGAACTCGATGATTTGGATGATATCAGCGAAGAAGCCTTGTATGAAAACATGCTAGAAGAGTTTCCAACATGGTTAAAAGAAGCGCGCCAACTGGGTATCGTAACGAAATAAATCAATCAGAATCTTGTCACTAAAACTAAAAACCGTTCACAGTCTCGCTGCGAGCGGTTTTTCTAAGCCAAAAAAAGCGTGATGTATAAATCAATCATGAACACCTAATCATCAAACACGGTATCCACATAGGCAGCAGTGAAAAAAGTTAGCCTCGCTACAATAAAGACGTTTATTTGCGCACTTTTTTACAAATAAAAGTAATAGGGCTGATAATATAAACCTATGAGGATTAATGTTTATAAAATTTGGGAAAGTATAAGAAGTGAAATAAACAGAAAATATTCTATCGAATCTTGTAGTACACAAGATATTTTTAAATCAAGTTTTACTAGGTTTAGGAATAATGACTATGATAAAGATAAATATGTATGTCATTTTTTGGGTCGCCCTGTCGTTTTTTACCTTCCTTATTGCTATGAGTAATATCAAAGGTCATAGGTTGATCCGTGATAACGGCTCTATGTCAAAAGTACTCAGTAGTGATAGGTTCGATATTGAATCCAGTTTTTATCGAGCTGATGCAACGTGGCACGATATTATATTTTTTCACGCGTCTGCATCAGGTGTGGCTATCGTACTATTGGTTTTAATTATCAAGGGCGAGGCGTTGTTCCCTGGCACCGTTGTCTTTTTTGGCGCGCTGTCTTCCATCGCCATATTTACCATTAGCATGGTACTTCTTTTATTAGCATTTTATTTCTATACCATCTCTATTTTGAAACTTGGCACTACATTAGCCAGCATACAGATCAATGGTAAAGAGCTCAAAACCATGTACGCGATTATGGGCGTCTTTGGCTATTTTTTGATATTTGCATTACTGGCGTTGATATTGGTTTAGGGTGTGTCCCTAATTGGAAAAAGTACATATAGGCGCTAAAATAAGGCCTATATTTTAGCGATCGATAGGTATTCAGGAAAGTTGGCTTGCAATTTTAAGTCTATGCTTTAACTAGCCTGTACCATCATTCATTGCAAAATGCATTGGGGACACGCCCTAGGTATCGTGCAACAATAATCTTATCATTCGATTATCATCAAATAAAAAACCGCCACTGCAAATGCTATGGCGGTTTTTTATTATTTTGAATAACCTATTCTTGAAGTTTCTAAAACGCCCAAAGCGACTGATACTGCTCATCCGTTAACGTCACGATATCGATCTCTGCTAGCATTTCGCGCAGTTCTTCCCACTTACTCGCATCAGGCTTGACAGGCGTGATCAATCTGCCCAACGTATTATCAATGATGGCATCCATCAGCGCATCTGCCTCGGTTTTACTATAGTCGTAATACATGCGGTGGGTAGACTCTGGCTCATTTTTGCACAGCTCCGTCATTTGGTTGGTCACTTGGATAAAGGTATCTATCGCGTCTTTTTTTGCGCTATAGATCTCCTCAGTCGTGAGAATTTCTAACGCTGAGAAATTGGGATAGGGTGACAAGTTTTGATCGATAAAGGTAAAGTCCAACCCTTCATGTATCGCTTCAACGCCCTCAAAGTTATAAAAGCATAGCCATGCACCATCTAGGCTTGGGTCCTCTTGCAGGTTTTTTATATGATAAAAGTCTTTTTGCACAAACGTCACATTATCACGGCTGATGCTAAAGCCGTTTTTCTTGGCATAGCGGGCTAAAATCTCAAAGCCAATATGATTGGTTTTTTCCTCAGCAGCAGGGGTGCAAATGCGGATAGGCTGATTGTTTTTTAGCTTATCCATGCTGGCGCGTTGCATCAATATGCCGCCATCGGTCTCAAAGAAGCAGCCCAGCGCGCGCAAGTTAGGTGCGTAATGTTCAAACAAATGAATAGGCTCATTCACATGCAGGTCAATACTTTGATTCTGTAATTCAGCAAAGCCATCATAATGGTCATCTGGCTCGATAATGGTGATATCAAGCCCTGCTTGCTCATACGCGCCCGTGGTCACACCAGCGATAAAGGGCAGGTGATCAGGGTTTAAAAACCATTCTAAGGTAAGGGTAAGTTTGGTGGTCGGCTGCATAGTTGTTTCCTTTATTAGGTGGGAAACAATCAGACTGATACTGTTTAGGTAAAACAAGAAATGCAAAACAAGAAAGGCAAAATCTCAAAGTCAGATGCGCCATCACAGGAACGCATCATCTAGAGATTTATTTAAAACGTGTCACGCTTGTTTCCTACGTCAGTGCTAACTGCTTCAGGTTCACGGGTGTATCTCAGCGATGGTTTTTGACGGTTTTAAATAGTCAAAAGCAAAGCACCCCGACAAGTTGATTGGTACTGCGTCATCATAGACGACTTATGAGCGTTGATGCAAGGTTTTGAATGAGTCAGCAAGTTGACGACACATGGCTAGAGAAAGCATGCGAGATAGACCTGATAAAAAATAACAATATCGAACGATTATCACTAAAAGAAAACCCGCTCCAGCAGTGACTGTGAGCGGGTTTTTATTTTAAACGTCAGTAAATTATAGATATTTATTCAGCATATAAAGGGATAAGCATACCTTTATAAGCCAACCGCTCATTTACCGGCATCTTAAATACTTGACCATTAAAAGCAGTCGATTTAGCCCAGTCAACGGTATTGGTCGTCAGGTCAACCAAGTAAAGGTGGTGGAATTGTCCTTGCTGCGGTGTTGCAAAGCCAGTGCCGCCAGTCGCTACTGCTGTAGTAACACCCATTGCCATAGAGTAGCCAAATGACGGCTTGCTACCCGTAACCATGGATACGAATACTTTATCAGTGCCTTCGATTTCTTTGAGCGTCTCTAATGTGGTTTTATCTAAACCCAAATTAACACTATTGCCCTTTGCTTTGTCGATTTCTTTTCTTTTATCTTGAGCAAAAGCTTCTAGCAATGTCAGATAGTTTCGATTGGTTGTCTGACTAAGATTGTTCGTAGAGCTTAGTAAAGGATACGCTGTATTGAGTTCGTCTTTTGCATCGGCAGTAGCTAATATATCCATCTTTGCTAATGCTTCTTTGGAGAGCGCACCACACACAAACGGTGCCGTAGTACGAGATACTTTCAAAGATTTCTCACTCAACGCTTCTTCTACGGTTGCCATCATGGCAAGTGAGGTAAAATTGGATTGTTCATACAAGACGTCATTTTTACCCATTTCTACTCTAATTAGACAACCATCACTAATAATGCTAACAGGTTGAGACTTTAGGTTTTGCTGCGTCTTATCATAAGCTGAGCGCGCCTCAGGACTGGTAGTAGTCGCACAACCACTCAAAATCGTGGTGACTGCTAAAGCGATAGATAAGGTAGCTGTTTTTGTAGAAAATTGAATCATGACAATCCTAATAACCAATAGAGAGAAGAGAATAGAGAGAAGAGAATAGAGAGAAGAGAATAGAGAGAAGAGAAAAACTGACATAAAATATAACTAAGACGACAATAGCTATTAAAGAAGAGTCTGTCTGACAAGGTAATCAGAAAAGGTCTCAGTGCTGAGCCATAGAGATAACACTTACTAATAACATATAATCACATTCTGTTACATAAAAACACTATTAAGAAACTTGATGAATTATGCATGTAAATCAAACAAATATCTACTAAATAAATCAACGCTAGTGTTTTTTTGATAAAAGATCTTGTCTGACAAATGTGGTGTGATACATGAAACAAAAGACAAACTAAAGACGCAAAAGTAATCTTGTTTGCATATAGCGTCTGATGCATGATAAACGCTTCATTTGGACTGATATTAATACTGCTTATCGATATTGCTCCTCGTATGTCAACTGCTAACAATACGATACGACCTTCATGACCAATAATAAAAAAACGTTTTATCATAGGCCCAAGACCAATCAATCCAATAGCCCGACTGTGCGTTGGATGTTTGTGACACTTGGCTGGATATTTTTTGTACTGGGAATTATTGGCGTATTGTTGCCAGTCATGCCGACTGCGCCTTTTATATTATTGGCAGCTGGTTGCTGGGCGCGTAGCTCTAAGCGGTTTCATTTTTGGCTGATCAATCACAAATACTTTGGTAAATTTGTCCGCGATTGGGAAAAAAATCACGCCGTACCCCTCTATGCCAAGTGTTTGGCAACCATAATGATGACCATATCGACGGTCATGTTATTTTATCGTCTGCCTACCGATATGATATGGGTAGCATGGCTGTTAGCCATGGTATGTAGTGGGGTAGCCATATATTTGTTTCGCCTGCCAAATGCCTAAAAATTCTGCAATTCAAACAAAAAATGGGCTTCAGTTACACGAAATACAAGATAATACTTGCGATATTGGAATTAGCCCCCTATAATGCACCCAAGCTTAAGAGCAGTTCTGCACCAAATCATTACCTCGTAGTATTAGTTATAATCCTTCGTTTTAATATTTATCGTTCAGTAGCTATTTGCAAGCGTTACCGGTCACTAGACCATTAATAAATTAAAAAGTAGGATTATCGATATGTCAGATACTCAAAAAGGTACAGTTAAGTGGTTCAACGAAGCTAAAGGCTTTGGTTTTATCGCTCCAGAAACTGGCGCAGACGTTTTTGCTCATTACAGCGAAATCACTGGTTCAGGTTTCAAAACTTTAGCTGAAGGTCAAGAAGTTGAGTTCACTGTAACTCAAGGTCAAAAAGGCCCACAAGCTCATAACATCGTTGCTATCTAATTTGTCTTTATAGACAATTAGAGCAAGATGAATAAAAAAACGAACCTAAGGGTTCGTTTTTTTTCGTCTAAAATTTGATACGAACCATAGAATATAGTCAGATCAATAGGTAATCCTTCCAATAAATAAGAGTCAGCAGGGCAGTGCGATTGACTACCTCTAGTAATTCGTAATCACTCAGTCTATTAGATCGAGCTAATTCCGATATTAATCAAACCACCACCAAGAATAAGCCAAGCAAACATGATAGCACCTAGAATAAGGGGTTTAATCCCAGCTTGCTTGATGGCGCTCAGATGGGTGGTTAGGCCAAGTGCAAACATGGCCATCGTCAGCAAAACGTCATCGAGCATGACCATACTCCGCTCAAAGCTTTGCGTCATCGGTACCCAAGTGTGTAGCAGCACGATAGCGATAAAGATAAAAGCAAACCAAGGTACTTTGACCTGTTGAATACGCGTCATGATCGAAGGTTTATTACCCTCATCGCCACTATCTGTGGTTAAAGCAAAAGACAGCACCAGTAAAAAGGGTGCAAGCATCATCACTCGTATCATCTTGGTGACTACGGCAGTATTACCAACGTCGGCATTGATAGCATTACCGGCGACCACCACTTGCGCCACTTCATGAATGGTTGAACCCGTATAAATACCGTACTGCTGCGCGTTTAGCCAAGGTTGTAGCCAGCCTAGATGATATAAGAAAGGATAGAGCAGCATCGCGACTGTGCCAAAGACCACCACCGTTGCTACAGCGATAGTCACTTTGTGCGCTTCTGCTTTGATTACTGGTTCTGCGGCGATTACTGCTGCTGCCCCGCAAATACTCGCGCCTGAACCAATGAGCAATGTCGTTTGCTTATCGACTTTTAACCACTTTGTACCCAACCAATAAGTCAGTAAAAAGGTCGAGGTCAGTACCAGTGCATCCGTCATAATCGCAGGCATACCCACGCTCGATACTTGCGTCAATGTCAGCTTAAAGCCATAAAACATAATGGCGAGGCGTAGTATTTGACCTTTGGCAAATGACACACCCACATCTAAGCGGTGTGCGAAAGTAGGATAAGCCGTATTGCCCAATACCATACCGAGCAAAATCGCTAAAGTCAGAGAAGACAGGCCGACAATGCGTCCATCGGTCCAAGTATCTAAGCTCACATCAAGCCACAAACAAAACAAGCTGCCGATAAATACCACCATTAGACCTGCTAAATGGCGATTACTCGGGCAGTAATCATGAATAGTTTGGCTCAAGACTTGCATGACTGATTGTCCTATCATTTATAATCGAGATAAGCATAAGCATAAGCATAAGCTTATGATTGGACAGTATAAGACACCACTGGTTATAATAAAAACAGATTAATGAGATAGAAATTATCGATTTTTTGGGTTAATAGATTGTCATAGAGTGTTAAAAATATCATGAAAAAAGCCATGCCGATGCTACCGAAGATTACGCTCAAACAGTTGTCAGTTTTTGTCAGTATTTACCAAACGGGCAGTACCAGTCGAGCCAGTGAAGCGCTGCATCTGTCACAATCAGCGGTCAGTAGTGCCTTGACTGAATTAGAATCAAGGCTACAGATGCCATTGTTTGAGCGGGTCGGACGTCGGCTTAATCAACATCCCAATGCCCATCCCATCTATGTACAAGCGCAAGCGATTTTGGGGCAAGCACTGACATTGGAGCATTATCACCAATACCAAGTAGGGCAAATTCGTATTGGGGCAAGTACGACCATTGGTAATTATGTATTGCCGTCATTATTGGCAAGACTGTATGAGGCGCTACCAGATGCAAATGTCGATATGTATATTGCCAATACGCAAGAGGTGTTGAGCGAGGTTGAGCAATTAAATATCGATATTGCTTTGGTAGAAGGCACGCCGCGTCCGATAGATATAAAAGCCATCGAGCAGCGCGCTTGGCGCACAGACACGTTGATGATTTTTGCCAAACGCGACAGTCAGTGGTTGGCAGATATGGCAGTGTATAACCAGTTGGACAACTGTTACGAGCTGAGCCTGAACCAACTGGCACGGTTACCACTATTGGTACGTGAAGCAGGGTCGGGCACACGGCAAATTATCGATGAGCAGTTGCTCAAGTATTTACCCAATGCGGAGGTGATTAAAGCGATACAACAGTCGGAGGCGATCAAACATATGGTCAGTGCCGATATCGGTCTTGGTTGTCTCTCACAGCATGTTATTGAGACGGAGCTTGCGGCAGGAACATTGATACAAGTCAAAGTGGCCGGTATCGATCTGTCACGGACATGGTGGTTAATCTGGCACAAAGCGCGCCATCAAACTCCCATATGGCAGACGTTTATTGATATTTTGACAGTATAGTCGAAGCAGTTTACTGTGGGTACAGTATTGCTGGTGTAAATTTTTTGTAGCATCGAGCTGCGAAGGCATAGCAAGAAAGAAAAATTTGCACCAGCAGTACGTGTTGTATCGATATTCCTTTTCACCGACTATAACATGGCGATCAGGTCAAAAACGCACAATAAAAAACGTCCCATAACAGATGATTATAGGACGCTTTATACAGGTAACTTGTAATCCAAGTATTATAAGTGCTGTTTGGTGAGTCTTGTCTTTTACGCTACTTGGTGACTGGTTTATCGAGTCTCACCACCAAGCTGTCACAAGGCACGTTTGGCAAAATATTATCTGCTGTAGCACCGCTTAACCATGCAACGATGCCATGGCGTTCGTGACGACCGATAACCAGTAAATCAACGTCATGCTTGTGGCAGTAGTTGACGATACCTTCGCTATTAGAGATGGCGGTGGTCACTTCAGAATTGACCGCGTGTAAGTCATTGCGCTCCAAAAACTGCGCTAACTTGGCACGCGCTTCTTGGCAACGCTCGTCATCTATTTGATCGTATAAACTTGACGCTGGCACCAGCTCATAGCCGAAACCAACCATGGTGTCTTTCACAATATGTAATACCGATAATTTGGCGTTAGGACGATTTTCGACGATACGTTTGGCTTTTTGGGCGACCAAATCAGCATCGGACATTAAATCGGTAACCAATAAAATATGTTGGTAACTCATGAGCTGCTCCTGATGACAGATGATTCTAACTATAGCACTACTGATGGCCACTGTTAAGTAACATCATTAAACCATTTTGAATGTATGAGGATTTGGTTGTTTAAAGGTTTGGTCTATTTAAAGGTTAAGCTTTCTTGCTTATCTTTCAAAGTCTGCCTTGACTTATCAAACGCTTAGCCCCATCTACTACCGTTAGGCAAATTCCTATTGATTGAGCATTGCCATGAAATATGTAGCCATTAAATAAGAATATTACCCAAAATTATCCAAAAAGTCTTTGTACATTGATTGATATCGATGACTGATAAAACGACTTATTTTGTATCCACTATTTTATACATTATTGGTTTTTATCCAAGTAAATCAGACGATGTGTGATTTTAATGAAGCACCACGCTTATCTTTACTGGGTCAAAAACGCTTTATAAGGAACACTATGACTGACACACTATTTACTGCCGACTTAACTCTACATCCAGCGTTTGAGCTGATTGAGCATCGCCATATTGAGGCGCTGTCAATGGATGTGTTGATCAGTCAGCATGTCAAGACAGGCGCAATGCATTATCATTTGGCACATCCAAGTGATGAAAATGCCTTTTTGGTGGGCTTTCGTACCCAGCCCATGGATTCAAAGGGCGAGGCGCATATTTTAGAGCACGTTGCCTTATGTGGTTCTGAGAAGTTCCCAGTACGCGATCCGTTCTTTTCAATGATTAAGCGCTCGCTTAATACCTTTATGAATGCGATGACCGCCGCTGATTGGACGGCATATCCGTATGCGACGCAAAACAAAAACGATTACTTTAATCTATTGGCAGTGTATCTTGATGCCTCATTTTTCCCAAATATTCATCCGCTCGATTTTGCTCAAGAAGGCATCCGTGTGGAGCTAGACAGTGACGACAAGCCGCAGTTTAAAGGCATCGTCTTTAATGAGATGAAAGGCGCGATGAGCGGTGAGATTGACCAGCTGTATCATGCCGTTGCTCATCATTTATTCCCAACGACCACCTATCATTATAATTCAGGCGGTGATCCTGCTGATATTCCTGATTTGACACACACTGAGTTGGTTGACTTTCATCAAAGCCATTACCATCCATCGAACAGCGTCATTATGAGTTTTGGTAATATTCCAGTATCTGAAACGCAGGTGAAAATTCATGAAGACGCTTTGATTCAGTTTGAGGCGGGCAAAAAGCACGTATCGCGTCCAGAACAGCGCCTTTCTGCGCCGATTAGTGCGACCGACACTTATACCGCTGACGAAGCGGGTCCAGATCAAACCCACCATGTGGTTGCTTGGTTGTTGCCGTCTATTACTGATCCAAAGCAGCGTTTGGCACTGCGTTTGCTCGAAGGGGTCTTGATTGAACATGCAGGCTCGCCGCTGCGCGCTTATTTGGACAGCCATCCGCTAGGAAAAGCGCCAAGTCCATTATTGGGACTTGATGACAGTCATTATGAAATGGTCTTTTATACCGGATTGCGTGGCTCCAATCCTGAACATGCCGACGCGGTAGAGCAAGGCATCATAGATTTGCTCACTGACGTGGCAAGCGTCACCAGTCGATGACGAAACCATCGAAACCATTTTGCATCAGATAGAGATTGATCAGCGCCATATCGGCGGTGATAGCATTCCTTATGGTTTGAACTTGATGCTAGAGGGCTTTAGTACCGCCATTCATGATGGCAATCCGATTGATGTTTGGGAAGTCGATGAGCATCTGCAATGGCTGCGTGAGCAAGTCATCGACGCGCAATGGCTACCCAATTTAATCAAAACCCATCTGCTTGAAAACAACCACCGTGTGCGTGTTACTTTGACACCAGACAGCGAAAAAACGGCGCGTCTTGCCGCTGCAGAACAGACGCGTTTAGATACTATCGCCATGGATTTGACGGCCGACGATAAAGACATTTTGCATAAGCAAGCGTTGGATTTGGCCGCGCGCCAAGCGGCACCTGATGATTTAAGTTTATTACCAAAAGTTGGTTTAGAAGATGTGCCAACGGATATTAGCTTTAAACAAGGCACGCAAAAAACGGTGCGCTTAAGTGGACAAGACAGCACCTTATTTGAGTATGAAGCAGGCACCAATGGTATCTACTATTATCAAGTAATCGTACCGTTGACTGATGCCATTGGTAACAATGAAAGTGACCAACTACCAGTTAACGAGGTGATTAATCATCCTTTACTGCCTATTTATCTGAGCTTATTATCAGAGCTAGGTACAGATTCGCTCAGTGCTCATGAGATGCAAGCCAAGCAAGCGGCGCATTCATCAGGGGTGACGGCGCGTATTAGTCAACGTACCAATGTTGATGACAGCCAGTCTATTAGCAGTTACTTTGTGGTGGCAACGCGGGCGCTTAACCGCAAACCTGAAGCGATTGATTTGCTCAAAGAAGTCATGGAGCATAGTGTCTTCACTGAGCATGACCGTATCAAAGAGATTTTGCAGCAGCGTCAAGCGGGCTGGCAATCAAACCTTGCGGGTTCTGGGCATTCCTACGCCATGCAAACCGCCAGCCGCGGCATGAGTCGCCAAGCACAGTTAGAATATGTGCGCAGTGGTCTGCCTGCATTGAACGCGCTAAAAGATTTTTTAACCCATGCCAGTACGGATGATGCGCAGTGGGATCAATTAGCGACGGGTTTGATGGATTTACACCAACGCCTGATTAGTTTGCCTAAACACGCCGTTATTATTTGTGAAGCTGAGCAAACTGAACGTCTAAGCAGTTTGATTGTGGATAGTTGGCAAGACAGTCGTGCCTCAACGCTTGCTGAGAAATTAAGTAACACTGATACAGGTATTGACGCCAATATTCCCAGTGAATTTGCAGGTTTACTGCTAGATTTGTCTCTGAATGGTGAAAAGGATACGGCTCAAACAGAAGAAAGTGGGGCAGTAGAGGTCGAGGATTTAGCATGGTTGGTGCCAACCAATGTCTATCATAACGCTAGCGCTTATACTGTGCCGGCGGCTGACCATCCTGATACTGCTGCCTTAATGGTATTAGCGCCTTATCTGCGTAATGGTTACTTACATAGTGCCATTCGTGAACGCGGCGGTGCTTATGGCGGCGGTGCAGGTTACGATGCCAATGCGTGTGCGTTTAAATTCTTTAGCTACCGTGATCCGCAGTGTACGGAGACCTTTGCTCACTTTGACGCTAGTATTGAGTGGTTATTAAATGAGCCGCAAACGGATGAGCAGTTAGAAGAAGCCATCTTAGGTATTATATCGGGTATGGATAAACCAGGTTCGCCAGCAGGCGAGGCGATCAAAGCGTGCTTTGCTGACTTGCATCATCGCGGTGCAGACTGGCAGCGTAAAATGCGCGCGGCAATCTTAGCAGTGACAGTTGCGGACTTACAGCGCGTAGCCAAGCAATATTTGCAAGGGAAAAATCATGTGCGTTCGGTCTTAGCGCCTTATGATAAAGAAGAGACAGTAAAAGGTCTTGGTTTTAACGTTTGCAGAATTAAGAGCTAAACGTCTAAGTTTTCATGCTTAAGTGCTAAAGATGCTTCTGACGACTCATATATAGTTGGTTTAAAAGAAGAGAGACACGAGTAAAATAGTGTCATGCTGGCATATTTTTTCCCTGCTGGGGTATGCTTTGTACTCCAGAGGCTTCAAAAAATTTATTCTAGCAGCACTGTGTTCTTTTAAAATGAACCTACTATACAAAAACCGCCGCTTTCTTTACTGACATTGAAAGCGGCGGTTTTTATTTTTGATAATCGTTTTTGTGAATTATTTTATTGGTAAGGTTTAGGGCGTGTTGAACATTCAACCATGGCACTGACAGAGACTATTTTTTAGGCGATTCGAAGATAAAAATAGTGAGTATAGTCATTCTATACGTCTATTTTTAGCAATGAAGCGGCAAAAAAGAATCCTGTCCTTTCAGGCTGATGCTAAAACTGCCCCATACTGTGTTGCAAGTCTCGCTAAGGTATTCACATTATCATCGACTTGCGCCTTGTCTGGAACAGTTTTAGCCATCAGCAGTGCCTATTTGTGAATGTTCAACACGCCCTAATAATTCTAGTAGCGTTTGATACTTTTGTCTTTGCCAATATAATCTTGATGAACTGGAAATTTGTCATGACTGTCGAATTGCTGACGGTCTTCAAAATAGCTTTTTAAGGTGCGACGTACTGCTTCAAAGGCAATGTTATCCCATGGAATGTCTTCTTCTTTAAATAACGCGCAGTCAAGGCTCTCAGCACCAATACCATAAGCACCGTCTTTTAGCTCAGTTATATAGATACTATAGATTTGGCCAATATCAGGAATGTCGTATAAGCAGTATAAATGGGGATTGATAACGACCGCTTCGGCTTCTTCATAGCACTCACGCGCCGCTCCCTCCGCCATGGTTTCGCCATTTTCCATAAAACCTGCTGGCAGCGTCCAAAGTCCGTACTGCGGCTCGATGGCACGGCGACAGAGCAGTACTCTGTTTTCATGAATAACGAGCGCGCCACAAATCACTTTTGGGTTTTCGTAATGAATATAGTGGCAATTTGGACAAACCAAACGCGGCATATTATCCGTGGCTGGTATTTTATACTCTGCTTCGTGCCCGCATTCTAGACAATAGCGCATATCAACTGCCTTATATAATGATAAAAGAAAGTAAAAGTAGTTTAAAAATTATCGTTCTAATGCTATGAGGATAGCATGGCGGTGACCGATGCATGTTTTATCTGGTGATAGGTCTTAAGTTTAAGATAACACAAATCATCATCGCACTGACAATGATGATAACAACAGCACAAGTTTGCAAGATTAAGGGCTAATATTTTTGCGTATACGAGTAAGCAAAACAGACAGTACGTATCAGTCCCACAAAGTCTATACAGTTGTAGCCAGATTGCGCTATGCTAGTGCGTGTCATCAATTAGGGCGTGTTGAACATTGATAAAAACACAAGGCAATTATAATGCTACTTCCACCGCAATCTGTCAGTTTTGATGAATTTTCAGTCGCCGTGCCCACGTTTATTCGTTATCCTACGCTCAGAAAATTGGCTGAACGGGTACAGCATGAGACGTTAAATACCGTTACCAGTCCAGCGCTATATGACACTGACCACGCTTCTCATAGTGCTCGCATCTTAGACAGTCTCTATCAGACAACGATTGCAGATGCGTCAGTCCTAGTGGCCATTACTCATGAGCGCCATCCTAAACTATTACTGACGCGCCGTGCTGCGCATATGAATAGCCATGCTGGTGAGGTCTCCTGTGTCGGTGGTAAATATGACATAAGCGATGGCAATAATGTTATTACTGCCTTGCGTGAAGCCTGTGAAGAGACAGCACTGCCACCCAATAAAGTGCAATTGCTCGGTCAACTACCCATACAAACGTCCAAAAGTGGCATGAGTGTGCGCCCCATTGTGGCGCTTATTGCGCCAGATTTGATATTGGTGCCCGAACTGGGAGAGATATCACGCATATTTTGGGCAGATTTTGAGTCGTTGCTCACTCAGCCTACCGTAGAGTATGCGGTAGAATATACAATGCAAGACCAGACCGCGACCATGCTCACCCCCAGCTGGCAAGTGGATGGTGAGACAGTATGGGGTCTGACAGGGCGAGTTATTGCCAGCTTACTAGAAACGGGCTTTGATCGGCAGCTTGAATGGTATTACCGCATACAAAACACCCGCTTGTAGGTTATTTGTAGGTAGATCCTGCTTTAGTATTTGCATCTATTGATAATAATCATCATTTTTCTTTAGCCACCAGTTCATATTGTCTTGGCGCTTAGCACGGAACGCTTCTAATTTTCTGTCAACGATTTGATTGTGCTGCCGCGCGGTATCAAGCGCAAACAAGATTGGCACTGAGGACAGTACGCCGAAACGTATCTTGGATTTTGGTAAATCCAGTCCGTCGCCAATATCATCACCCACCAGAGTACGTGTCACGCTGGCATTGACCATCTCAACGAAACGTCCACGGCGATTGTCCTCACCCATGAGCTGACGCGGTAAATCGTGCAAGGCTTTTGCCAATGGCTGTCCCATTTTAAAGTCAAGCTGCTGAATGGACAAATACGTATAGAGCCACTCCCAACACGCCGCTTCATCTTTTGGTAAGCGCTGCAAATCAACACCCATCCAATAACTGGCAAGATTCCAGAGATGCAGAATACCTTCGGCTTCCTCCTTGCTGATTCGCGCACCAAGCAGTCTTAAACCGCGCATAATTAACAATGAAAACTGCAAATGTGTAGCAATCATATCAGTTTGATTAATCGGTACACCCCAATAAGCCGTATTCCAACTGCCATCTGGATTGTGGTGTTGATCAATATCTCCTATGACGCTTTTAGCAGCATTGCCTTTGCCTTTGAGGAGGTTTTGACGTACTAAGGTATGAATCTGACGTACCTTAATAGATTGTCGCCAGCCTTCAGAGCCAATAGCCAATACTTGATCAATAGGTTGACGATTATTGCGCACGCTCATATTCGATTGTGGATGTTCAGAGATGGCTAGAATATAAGCGTAAGTACGCATCAAACGCGGCAAGGCATCGTGCATCAGCGCGCCCGTCTGAATCAGCGGCAGCGACAAGGCTGGGATACTATAGCCCGCCATTAGCGCAACGTTACGCAAAAGCCAAATTAGCATCAGCGGATAGCGTCGATAGGCAACAGCACCAATTTGAGCAAGTTTAGGATCAAACCAATTGGGATGGCTGCTAAATTGCTCCGTTAGTGTGCTAAAAGTGGGGTTTTTACTGAGATTATTATCGAAGCGATTGCTGATAATGAGTTGCTGTAAAGGCTTCGAAAAACGAATGCCTTCAGCGGCCAACGCATCTGCAAGCGGATCACCAATATCATAACCTGCGACCATCTCATTTAACAAATCTTGCGAGATGACAAAGTCTTTTGGCAATAAATACCGTTTGATCCGTTTTAATACTTGCAGATCGCTATGGTCGTCAATAGCGGTGGTGCGTCCATGACGCTGATAACCCTCAGTCGATTGACGGTGCTGACGGTCAGTTAAGATACTTGCGGGATTGTTCTGATCCATGCTCATTAAGTAACCTTATTCGTCAAGCACCCTTATTTCTAAACGTTTTAGATCATGCCGCTGACTCACAGCGCATTGTATTATCAATGCGGGCGAGTCAAGTCGACTGACGTCCTGCTGGCATCATCTTTTAAGCTTGTCTTAAGCATGATATAGCCTGCAACACCCGAAACGATTGAACCCATGATAATACCTAGGCGTTCATCAAATAGGGGGTTGTCACCAGCAAATGCCAAGCCGCCGATAAATAAGCTCATGGTAAAGCCCACACCACACAATAAAGAGGCACCGTATATTTGCTTATAATCCATACCTTTTGGCATGGTCGATATGCCAAGCTTAAAGATCAACCAGCACATAATCATAATGCCCAGTTGTTTTCCGATAAACAGACCAGCCGCGATACCAAGTGGGACTGAATGGAATAGCTCAGATATGCCTGCACCTTCGAGTGAGATGCCAGAGTTAGCAAATGCGAATAACGGCAAAATACCAAACGCCACGGTCGTATGTAGATCATGCTCCAGCTCTTCAAGCGGAGAATGCTCAGGATCAGTACGGTCAAACATAGGGATAAAGAGTGCCAAGACTACGCCAGCTAAGGTAGCGTGAATACCTGATTGAAGCACCGCAATCCACATAATCACACCGATAAATAGGTACGGTGTGAGTCTGGTAACGTTACGACGATTGAGCAAGTAAAGGAAAGGCAAGCATAAACCTGCAATAGCGAGTGAACCTAAGGATAAGTCGCTGGTATAAAATAAAGCGATGATTAAAATGGCGCCAATATCATCAAAAATAGCAATGGATACCAAAAATACTTTTAGGGAGTTGGGGACACGGTTGCCGAGTAGACTCAAAATACCGAGTGCAAACGCAATATCTGTCGCCGCTGGAATGGCCCAACCTTTCCAAAACTCAGGCTCATTATAGTTAAATAGTAGATAGACAACTGCTGGCATAATCATGCCACCTACTGCTGCACCAGCTGGCAGTATGATTTGTTTGATGTTCGACAGCTCACCGACCAGCACTTCTCGCTTAAGTTCAAGCCCAACCAAAAAGAAGAATATAGCCATCAAACCGTCATTGATCCAGTGATGTGCATCTTTGGCAATCCCAAAATCACCGATTTGAATCACAACGGGTGCGTGGATAAATCCTTCGTACCAAACATTAAGAGGGGAGTTAGCAATAATCATCGCAGCAACGGCAGCCAATGCTAAGACGATACCGCCTGCTGCCTCAAATTCAAAAAATGCCTTAATCCTTCGTATTGCCATATCATCCTCATTTACTAAGTACAATGTATTAAATAACCTCAAATATCTATGTTATTGCCGATAACAATCCAGCAAATAGACAGGGACAGTTTCTCATACTCTCATTACTATAGACAAGAAAATACGTCAACTCAAAGTCATGAGCTTATCTTGTCGTATGAATAGTAACGATATTATAAAGGTAATATAACAGCTAACGTAGTGACAAGTCGTTAAGTCTACCTATATAAGCCCTATTTATTTTGAAGAATAAATTGAGCTATTAGTTGAATTTAGCAGACTTTTTTACGTTTTTGGCTTTTTTTACATTTTTATCTTTATAATGACCCATGTTACGTAATGCTCAATTATCTTTCTAACATGTGTCAAAAATCTCAAAGCTTGACCAATAATGATCACTTTAGCCTGCCTCTTTCAGGCTTTTTTCTATTATAAATTTTGCAGGTCAGCGTCATGGACTTATCACTCTCTTTAGAAATCATCTTAATGCTTACTGCTGTGGCAGCGCTGGCAGGCTTTATTGACGCCATCGCTGGTGGTGGCGGTTTATTAACCATACCAGCGCTGCTGCTTGCCAACGTTCCACCAGTCTTAACACTAGGAACCAATAAGTTACAAGCAGCCTCAGGTGCGCTTGCCGCATCGATTACCATGATTAAAAAAGGCGTTATCAAGCCTCAGCGTATTAAAGTTGCTATTATTACCGCTTTTATCGGTTCGGTAATCGGAACTATCGCTGTACAAATGTCACCGCCAGATCTGCTCGAAAAACTGATTCCGTTTTTGATTGCAGCCATTGGTATTTATACGTTGTTTGCACCCAAACTTGGCGAAGTAGAAGCCGCGCCACGTATCTCAGAAGGGAAGTGGCAAAAAGTGGCTGCACCATTAATCGGTTTTTATGATGGCTATATTGGTCCAGGAACCGGAATGTTTTTTGCGCTTGGCAATGTGGCGTTACGCGGTCGGCAAATTGTCGAAGCGACAGGTGCTGCCAAGGTATTGAACTTGTCTACTAATATTGGTTCGTTGATATTTTTTATCCTAGGTGGCAATGTCTTATGGAAAGTAGGACTGGCAATGATGGTTGGACAAGCGATAGGGGCATATTTTGGTTCTCATATGGTGGTCAAAGGCGGTAGCAAACTGATTCGACCATTAATTGTACTGGTATGCTTGGCGATGATCACCAAATATGTGATGGGATAATGCAGTTAAGTACAAAGCGTGTTAAGCGATAGCAATGAGCGACGATACGTCCATGCTATCGGCCATAAAAAAACCTCAGCCCATGAGATTATGTGACTGAGGTTTTTTTTATGACTACGTATTCAATATAGCTAATTAGCGCCGACGATCGACATCATCGTATTCACTACCCATTATGCCATCACTGAAAACTTCAGAAAACTCACGCTCATTGTTTTCATCAATATGACCATCGAACACGTCTTTAGTGCCTGCATCAGGGTCATTATAAATGGCTAGATCCATTTTATTTTCTGATTTTGCCACAATGGCAGTTACTGCTGCATCGCCACTGACGTTCACTGCAGTACGTAACATATCAAGAATACGATCTACACCCAATATTAAGCCAATACCTTCGATAGGTAAGCCGACTTGGGCAAACACCATGGACAACATAATCAGACCAACGCCAGGGACACCAGCGGTACCTATAGAGGCCAACACTGACATTAGAATAACGACCAGATAGTCGGTCGCGCTCAAATCAATGCCATAAATGTTGGCAATAAAAATGGTCGCTGTTCCTTGCATGATAGCCGTACCATCCATGTTGATGGTTGCGCCAAAAGGAACCGTAAACGAAGCAACTGAGTTATCAACGCCCATGCGCTTGGTGACAGTACGCAAGGTAATAGGAATCGTCGCATTCGAGCTTGACGTACTAAACGCAAAAATTTGTACTTCGCGCATTTTTACCAAAAAAGTCTTGATAGATAAGCCTGAAAAAAGCTTGAGCACAACCATCATGGTAATGAAAAAGTGGAAAGCAAGTGAGCCAACCAACACAGCAACATAACCAAGTAATGACCAAATAAGATCTAAACCAAGCTCAGCCATGGCTTTGGTCAAAAGGGCAAAGACACCGTATGGTGCAAGATTCATAATGATGGTCACCATTTTTAGGATGACTTCATTAATCAGCTCTAAACTTTGTACCAAGCCTTTGGCAGGCTTACCCACCATCAAAATACTGATACCGATTAAGATAGCAAAGAAAATAATCGACAGCATGTCGCCGTTCGCCATCGCGCTGATGGGGTTTGATGGAATGATATTGGCAAACACATCTAACAGCGGCGGTGCAGATTCAGCTTCAAATGCCGCTTCCGTTTCGATATCCATGCCTTTACCGATACCAAACAAAAGGCCGAGGCCAATCGCGGTGGCAATCGCTAATGCAGTTGTCATCATGTAGATAAAAAACGTCTTGCTCCCAATACGACCAAGCAAGCGAATATCACCAATACCGCAAACTCCGCAAATTAACGAGATAAGTACTAAGGGGACAACCAACATTTTTAGCGAGTTAACAAACAACTTGCCAACGATAGCGAGAAAACCGTTAGTAATATACGTATGAACAAAACCGCCTTCAGCGTTTAGTCCTGAATAGTTTATAAATAAACCGAGTATGATACCGAGCACCATGGCAACAATGATTTTGCCTGTCAGTCCCATATTTTTCCACATAAACTATATCCTTTTGTACGCAATGCCAAGTATCAGACTGACGCAACACATCGATGGTTGCTGCTTCTATCCTTGATTTTATTGCGTTTGTGAATTTTTTCAGTCAGTTTGTGCCAATTTCTCGCACAATATAAAATAATTATTAAGGCTACTGCAATGTTTTTTTATAATTTAGCAAGAAAATCGTAAGATTTCAGCCATATACGCAGGTTTTTTGTGGTCAAAAAAGGTAAGTGCTAGAAAGTTTTATCTCTAATAAGCATTAAGCGTGTCATTCACAAACAAAGAGGCCGTCCAATTCGGACGGCCTCTTTATATCAGATGATAGGGATACACTAGGTAAATTTTCTACTTTTAGACCTTGTCACTTTCGTCACGACGTAGACTGTCTCCCTTGGTATCAGTGGTAGAAGTTTCGTCTATAGAAGGGTTGCTAATCGACTCTGTCGTAATATCTGAATGATCATGTTTTTCAGAGTTGTCTAAATGCTCAGTCTCAGTAGCATCAGTGCTATATTTATTCAGACTATGATTGCTACTCATGCGCTCATTTAAATGTGTCGCGGCGTCGCGATGACGATCGTCAAGGGCTTCTGCTTTAGGACTAGAATCAGCAAAGTCGGTCTGAGCCTGCACCTCTTGCGCAGTGTCTTGCTCAGAGACCATTTCTACATCACCATCACTTTCATAACCGTGGTTGGGATTGGCATCACCAATCTTTTCATCAGCGCTGTTAGGTGCAGCCAAGTTGTCAGAGGCGACCTCACTATCAGGCACGATACCGTGTTTGGCTTGCGCCTCACTTTTTAATTGCGCATAGTCTGTCAGCTGTTGTACGGCATTCTCAAGGCTGTGAGGATTACTACGTTCTAGCGCTTTTAATAAATGCTCATCGAACACATCGGTCAGCAGCGAATCAAAACGAAGCGCATTGTATTGAATGAGTACTTCTGCTTCTTCTTCAGTAATGTCACCTTTTTGGCTGGCATCAACCACATGATCCTCAAAAGTAAGGCCTTCAAAACTGTCTTTATGTTCGGCCTTTTTGAATTTCTGCCATAAGGGTTCTATACCAATGAGCGTCTGATAAGCATTTTCCATACGTCCAGTAACATCGTCTGCGTCAGTATTGTAATAAACCATGGTTTTAAGATAATCGCGGAATGGATTCGCTGCAAAATCGTCCATAAAGGTATCCCCCAATTGACGTTTTAGCTCGTCACTTGGCGGGGTAAAGATACGACCACTTGGGAAAGTCACAAAACTGACCACGTTGGCTGCCATACGATTTGGGAAGTTGGCAAAGAATGACACAAAGGCTTCTTGAATCGTGTAAAAGCTGTTTTGTAGTGCCACTTCAGCATGCAAGCGCTCAGACTCTGACTTTGTACCATGTTCATAAAATTGTAAAATAGCCGTCGCGATAAATAAGTGCCCATGAATATCGGCCAGGCGACCAGAGAGCATCTCTTTACGTTTTAAATCACCAGCGAGCAATCCTAATGCCATGTCGGCAGTCAAAGCAAAACTCGCGCTCAAGCGGTTGATATGCTTATAGTAGGGGCGAGTAAAGGCATCAGCGAAGCTTGGCGCGTCATTGCTACCGCCGACATAGCCTGCGACAAAGGCTTTTGCTCCGCGGTTAAAGGTATAGCCCAAATGTTTAAAGAAAAGGATGTCGAACTGCTTAAGTGCGCCTTCTTTATCTTCACTTTGTAGTAGTTGCAGCTCATCAAACAGATACGGGTGGCAACGCATTGCGCCTTGACCAAAGATCATCAGTGAGCGCGTCAAGATATTAGCACCCTCAACAGTAATAGAGACTGGAATCGCTTGATAAGGTGTTGCCAAAAAGTTACGTGGTCCCATCTGTACCGCACGACCACCAACGACATCCATACCATCATTGACCACACTACGCATGGTTTCCGTCGCATAATATTTTGCCATTGCGGTCATAACCGATGGCGTACCACCTTGATTCAGTCCACACGTGACCAGATGACGGAACGCTTCTAGCATATAAGTATTGCTCGCCATACGGCTGGTGGCATCCTGTACGCCTTCAAACTTACCGACCGAAATTTTGAACTGTTCGCGCACTTTGGCAAAAGCACCAACTGACAAATAGGTCATTTCACTGGCTGAGGTCGATAACGCGGGTAGCGAGATGCCGCGACCAACGCCCAAGCACTCCATCAGCATACGCCAACCACGCCCAGCGTTTTCAACACCACCAATGATGTAATCTAATGGGATAAAGACATCTTTACCATCGACTGTACCATTCATAAACGGTGAGCCAATCGGGTTGTGACGTGGCCCTATCATGACCCCTGTATGGCTAGCTGGCACGAGTGCACAAGTAATACCGTAATCGGTTTTTTGAGGATTGCCAAGCAGGCCTTCTGGATCGTGCATCTTGAACGCTAAGCCCACGACAGTAGCGATAGGCGCTAAGGTAATCCAGCGCTTAGAGAAATTCATACGCAGACCGAGCACTTGCTCGCCCTCGTGCATGCCGTAGCAAACCACGCCTGTATCAGGAATCGCGCCAGCATCGGAACCTGCCTCAGGACCAGTCAAACCAAAGCAAGGTACTTCATCGCCTTTGGCAAGGCCGGGTAGCCAGCGTTGTTTTTGCTCATCCGTACCATAATGCATCAAAAGCTCACCAGGACCGAGTGAGTTTGGTACCATACAAGTCACAGCGGCAGTTGGTGAGCGTGAGGCAATCTTACTCATGACACGGCTTTGGGCATAAGAGCTAAACGCCAAACCACCAAATTCTTTTGGAATGATTAAACCCAAAAAGCCATTACTCTTGATAAATTGCCACGCTTCAGGTGATAGATCTTTATCTTCATGCTGGATTTTCCATTCATCAAGCATGGCACAAAGCATTTCTACTTCATTGTCAATGAAGCTTTGTTCTTCTTCTGATAGCTTTGGATAAGGATAGCTAGCAAAAGTATCCCAATTGGGCGCACCCATGAACAGCTCTTTTTCCCACCAACTGGTACCAGCATCAAGCGCTTCGCGCTCGGTATCGCTCATACTGGGCATCGCACCGCCCAAAGCTTTATAGACAGGCTTGGTAATCAGGGATTGACGAATAGAGGTGACGAGCAGCACCAAACAAAGTAGCGCAATGGGTATTCCTAAGAGGAGTGACCATGGACTGATGATCGCTGTTACGATGACGGTAACAAGGGCAACGACGCTGCCAGTGACACGCGATAAAGACAACAAAAAGATGGCCAAGACCACGGCTAATTGAATGATGACTGCCAAAATAAATAAGCCAATGGCCATGACTGTCTCCTTTGTAACGCTAAACCATAAGCGTGAAAAATATAAGTGAATGAGGTTTATTTAGATCATTATAGTTATTGTTCTAGGGCATGTCCTCTTTTAAAAATGGTAATAAAAATGAGTCATATTGCAGCCAATCAATGAAAAGAGCACAGATAATATCGAGATATTCACCAGCCATTTGACGCTGTTCTGACAAAATTAAGCCATTTTTAGTCCATTTAGATGACTAGCGATTGAATTGAGAACAGGCCCTAGCAGCAGCTTTCTTAATTCAAAAATAAAAGATACGATTGCTACTAATATGAAACAGTTGCTTATAACTATCAATAGGCGAAATGCTACGCTGTGTCGATAATATGTATCACATTTCAATGGCTCATAGTATTAATTAATAGATGATAAGTCACTAAGAGCGCCTATTAACCAAAAGGTGGTAAGCAGCTCTCGGCATAAGATAAGGTTTCATTACGGCCAACGATGATGTGATCGACGAGCGCTATATCTAACAAATCACAGGCTTTTTTTAGCTCATAAGTTAATAAATTATCTGCGGTAGATGGCGTCGCATTGGTATGCGGATGATTGTGTGCAACGATTAGCTGGCTGGCGGCGTGGCTCAAAGCATGGCGTAATACGTGTTTGATACAGACGGAACAAGATGAGATGCCGCCTGTGAACAGTATCTCAAAGTTTAAAAGATTCAAGGCATTGTCCAGACAAAGTACCGCAAACACTTCACGATGCTCACCGCGCAACTGCGTACTGATATACTCTTTGACCGCTTGTGAGCGCCCAAGCGCTTGGCCTGTTTTGAGCTGACTGTCTAGATACCGTGTTCCCATCTCTAGTGATGCCAATATCTGCGAGTACTTAGCAGGCCCGATGCCATGACACGCAAGGACGATGTCTTGAGGCGCTGCTAACAGCTCTGCCAAGCTACCAAACTGCTCAATGAGATGACGCGCCAGCTCAATTGCTGATTGTGACTGTGTGCCTGTACGTAAAAATATCGCCAAAATCTCTGCATCAGTAAGATGGGCTGCGCCAAATTTTAACAGCTTTTCGCGGGGTCTATCGTCTTCATGCCAGTCTTTAATGGCCATTGTCTCTCCTTGAATAGGAATTGATAACAAATACCTCAGTTAAATACGTAAAATCTTACCCAATTTATCTCATAATTGTTACTATAAGCGCAATTTTATCTTTCAACTTTTTTATTGATGCCATGCTTATGTCCAATATCGTGCTTGCTATCACAGGCGGTATCGCCGCTTATAAATCCGCTATATTTGCGCGTCTTTTAATCAAGGCGGGCTTTGATGTGCGTGTCATTATGACCACAGGCGCACAAGCATTTATCACCCCTTTGACGTTACAAGCTTTGACGGGTAATGAGGTTCATATCTCGTTACTTGATGAGCGAGCTGAGGCAGGAATGGGGCATATTGAACTGGCCAAATGGGCAGAT
The DNA here is from genome assembly GCA_963925435.1 of uncultured Psychrobacter sp. GTDB lineage: Bacteria > Pseudomonadota > Gammaproteobacteria > Pseudomonadales > Moraxellaceae > Psychrobacter. Next base: position 182,814 of record CAWURQ010000004.1, read on the forward strand.
TTAATCGTCATAGCCCCTGCCTCTGCTAATACACTTGCCCGTCTGGCGATGGGTATGGCAGATGATTTACTGACCACAGTATGTCTGGCAACGACAGCACCTGTTATTATAGCACCCGCAATGAACCAGCAGATGTGGGCACACCCAGCGGTGAATCTGAACGTGCAAACATTGCGCGATATGAATTATCAAATTATCCAGCCTGCAAGTGGCGAGCAAGCTTGCGGGGATGTGGGAGCAGGACGTTTACCTGAGCCTGAGCAACTATTGGCCGAGATATTGCTATTTAATGCGATGCAAACAACGCCGCAGCTATTGGCAGGCAAAAGAGTCGTGATTACCGCAGGCGCGACAGTTGAAGCCATTGATCCGGTGCGCTATTTGTCCAATCACTCTACCGGCAAAATGGGCTTTGCGTTAGCACGCGCTTGTGTGGCTGCAGGGGCAGAAGTTATCTTAATCGCTGGTGGTAAGGTGGCATTGCCTACACCACTTAATGTCACACGTATTGATGTATTGTCCGCTCAAGAGATGTTGCTTGCATCACAGCAATGTGTGGATGGCACGCATAGCGAGCTACCATATATTGCTGAAGATGATCACGACCATTCTCACGATCATTCTCATGACCATCATCATTCTCATGACTGTGATTGTGATGAGGAGCAGGACGAGGAAAATATGACTAGCGTTTCCGTCGATGATAGCGTGAGAGTCGCTGATATCTTCATTGCGACTGCGGCTGTGGCTGATTATCGAACGGCAGAAGCTGCCCCGCAAAAAATCAAAAAAACGCAAGATACTATGATGCTAAGCTTGGTCAAAAATCCTGATATTTTGGCGACTATTTCGCTTGCTCATCCAGAGCTTTTTGTCGTTGGCTTTGCGGCAGAAACGCAAGATGTGGAGCGTTATGCGCGTGGTAAGCTTATCTCTAAAAATCTCGATTTGATTGCTTGTAATGACGTCTCACGCGCAGATATTGGCTTTGCTAGTGATGACAATGCAATGCAGGTGTTCTTTTCTGAGCGCTACGAGCGTGAGGCGCTAACACTCGAAAAAGCAAGCAAGGACAAGATTGCTGAGCAATTAGCTGGCATCATTGGTGAGTCAATCTGGCAACGTCAAAACGGCTAGCTATGTCGTTATTAAGTATGGGCGCTAAGCCTTGAATGGTGCGACAAATATGACCGAAATAATTGGTAACGATAGCACGCAGACGCTATTGCTGGTGGCAGTCTTTGCGTTAGCCTCATTGCTACATGGTATTAGTGGGCTGGGTGTAACGTTGGTGACGACTACGGCGCTTGCCAGTATGTACCCGTTGCCCTATGCCATTGTGTTAACCATCTTTCCATCGCTATTGCTCAATGCGATGACTTGGCTGGCGGGTGGCGGTCGCACCATTTGGCAAAACTTTATTTATTACGGCAGACGTTATTGGTTACTGGCGTTGACCAGCTTGCTTGGCAGTATTTTGGGTGCAAAGCTCTTATTATGGGTAGATAGTGCCTATATCTTGTTGGTATTGGCCGCTGTTATTGGTTTTTATGTGATAAGTAGCCTTCTTGGTAAGCAGATTCGCTTGCCGGATACCAAGCCTGTGCTGATCGCTGTTGGTTTTAGTGCCGGCCTTATTGGTGGCGCAACCAATGCCATGTCGACCATCTTGATGATGTACTTATTGTCTGCAAGCGACGATAAAAATACGGTCGCCAAGGTCGGCAACATGTGCTATTTTTTGGGTAAAATCGCCCAAATCATCGTTTTACGTGAGCCAATTATGGCGCTGAGCAGTGGTGAGTGGCAAATCATTGTATTGTTGAGCGTTTTGTCCATAGTCGCTCTTTTAGTCGGTATTCGTCTACGTCGTTACTTACCGCAAGCACGCTTTCGCCAGCTTATTTTAGTGATTTTAACCGTGCTTGGGATACGTGTGGGTTGGCAGGGAATTGCGGCGATTTTGTAATAAAAATACAGTTAACGATTAAATAAATTCAATACGATAGTCGCGACGACACTGATTACTATCATCGTCATTACTGGAAAATACACCCGCGTGTTGCCTGACGTGTGTTTGATATCACCTGGGAGATTACCTATCCACGAAAATGCACTAGGAAACAGCAGCCAAATAACGCCGATAATAACCAGCACAATGCCCATACCTATCAATATTTTTGCCATATAAAAACTGCCTTGTGACGTTATAAATTAAGTCGTCAGAGGTTAAGTCCTAGCACTAACCAGCCATTTCACCAAAATAAATCTGCTGAGCCAAACGAAACGTATTACAGTGTGCTTCTACCACATCTTCGATATCTTCTGAATAACCGCCACCCATCACAATAGCGACAGGAATGTTGGCAGATTTTGCTTGACGTAACACATATTCATCACGGGCTTTGCAGCCCTCTATCGTCAGTCCCAGCTTTCCTAACTTATCTGTCGCGAGCACATCGACAGCGGATTGATAAAATATCATGTCTGGTGCAACATCAGCAATCAAGTGCGGTAATGTATCGGCCAAAATCTGTAAGTATTCCTTATCACCAGTGTCATTATCCAACTCAATGTCCAAATCTGATTGTTGCTTGCGAAACGGGTAGTTCTTGGCACCATGCATACTAAAGACAAAAACGCGTGACTCATCCGCCATGATACTAGCGTTACCATTACCTTGATGAACATCCAAATCAACCACCAAAATCTTTTGCGCTTGTCCGCGATTGAGTAATAAATTGCTGGCAATGCAAACGTCATTGAAAACACAAAACCCTTCACCATGATCGGCAAACGCATGGTGCGTGCCGCCCGCGACATTCATTGCCACACCATATTGCTGCGCATACAACGCACATTCATAAGTCGCATGGGCAATATAACGGCCACGCTCTACCAGCAATGGCGTCATATCAAAGCCAATGGCTCGTGCTTCTTTTCGTGGCAGCGTTTGGTTTTTAAGCTGAGACCAATAATCGGGTGTATGAGTGGTCAAAATCTCGTCTTCACTTAATTGCTTAGGTGCAAAGAAGTTATCGGTACTGATCGTGCCTTCAGCCAATAAACGCTCAGGAATCATGGTGTATTTTTGCATGGGAAAGCGATGTTTTTCAGGTACTGAATAACGAAAAATGTCAGAGTAAGCAATTTTTAGCATAATGTTAAATGGGTTCTTTTGGTAGCGTGTTTGGGGAGTATTTAAAGCGTATCCACTCTATTTGAATCAGCGGTTTACTGCACGAACTGTGTTGGCAAAAAGAACGTTCGTGAATCTGTCTGTTGGCGTAGCGCTATCAGCAATGTTGGTAAGTCTTCTGTAGGATCTTGATCATTGAGCAAATTACTCAACAATTCGTGAGCGACAGTGGTCATGGCAATCACGCCTTGCAGTAAATGTTCGATAATGTCGTCATTAATACCAACTGCTTCGACATCGATGGCGTTTTTGTAGCGTATCTCGCCATCATTGATATCCATTTCTAGATTGCCGACCAGCATGTCATAATTCAGTTGAGTGATGAGGAGCATCGCGGCACTTTGATGACTCTCTGGTATCAAAAACGGCAAAATGCCATAGACGGCCAAGAGCTTATTATGCTCTTGAACTCGAAACAGATAGCCACAGTTTAGTTGCTTATGCCGCACTCTTAAGGACAAATGATGTGATTTTTGGCTGTCATTGGTTTTGGGTCGATAATGCGTATAGTGCCACTGCTTGCTATTGAAGTATTGTTTTAGAACACTGACAATGGGGGTGTCGTTGCGCTCTTGTTGTCCTACACGCAAGTCAGAAGGGGTGCTTGGTGAATGCTTGCTGTTATTTTTGACGTCAGATTCAGAGCTACCTTTGATATCAACGTTTGAGTCATTTTTATCATCAATGCCAGTATCTTCACTGTCAGTATCGTTACGTTGATTGCTATCAGTTGCTGATTGGGTCACTTTACTTTTATCTGACGATACATACGATGGCTTATTTGTGCCATTAATAATAGATGACGGTGCTGACGTCGTTAGCAACCGTTTGATTTTTTGCCACAAGCTGAGTTTATTACGTGAGCTCATAATATTGGGCTAATACATAAGTGGTAGTGAATATGGATAAACACGCTAAAACAGCAAATTACGCGTTATTAAGTGCCAAACTCTCTTTGATATTTGGCTGATTATAAAATGCTTGTAACATGTCACGGATATGTGCGGTAAACCAAGGACTTGCAAGAGCATCATATATAATCGGCAGTAGCACTGTAGCAAATTGCGTCATGGCCTGCTCGTCAATATATAAGCTCGCGGCGATGGTTGCTATGGTCTCTGTTTGATGGTTGGCGTACCAAGTATCGATGCTGGCTGCCACAAGACTGTGCAAATAAGGCGACATGCGCAGGCGGTTATAGCTCTGCTGAATACTGGCTTCGATATGGTCGATACTGCTGTTATCAGGCTCATCGCGTAAGTAGGTTTGTAGGTGGCTGACAGGCTGCTCTTTGATTCGTGCCCAGCCTGTGACCAATAATCGCGCGACTTCTTCATTTGATAAATGCGCTTGTGCATTGGTTTCTGCTCGGCGTGCCAAATCTTTAATATTACGATGCAAATACGCCTGCAATTTTTCGTCAAGATTTCTGTTGGTGGCCTTTTCAAAAGAGCTGCGGCCAAGTTTCATCAGCTTGCCAACGCCGCCCGCTTTATCTAGTGTGGTTTCCATAAAGTCGTTGATGGCGTGGTATAGCGTTTGCGTCAGCAAGTCTGCAAAGGTTTCATTGCCGATCAGCGTATGAATCAAGACATTGCGCTGTTGCTCCTGGCTGCCGACATAATTGGCAAAGGTCTCAACTTGCGTGTCATCTACCAATTCAGATAATGGCACGTTGTCATTGACGGGATGATAAATAACGGTATGTAAGATATCGCGGATATCGGTACGCATTACCTCACTTATCGGCTGATTGAGTAACCAATCATTTACCAAGTGCTGCAAATGGTCGCGGCTGATATATTTATTTAAGGGTTGCTCACCAAACCACTGCCAAGCTTCTATGCTAAGAGGCTCAGCTTGCTTGCTTAACCATTGCTGCATAAACTCAACTTGGGCATCGATCAAGCCGTCTATGGTTAAGGGTGTGCCTATCAAGCTCTCCTGAGAGTGGCTATTTTCAGTATCTGCCTTATGTTCAGCATCTACTGGGGGCGTTTGGTTTTGGCTATCTTTTGAAGTCTGCATAGGTTTTGAGGTCATAGTAATCGACAATTTGTTATACTGTGTATTTGTAGTAAGCATAAAGTATTATGCCATGAACAGCGTGTTTGTTTGTGATGAATATTGACTGCCGCTTGATAAATAACGAGAGGTTTTGATGACGGCTTTGGCGACACCTTTACTTGTGCTTGATGAACTGACGGTTCAGCGTGGTGAAATCCCTCTATGTGAAGCGGTCACGCTCCATTTAGCTACCGGTAGTATTTGTCATCTCATTGGTGCAAATGGTACGGGTAAAACGACGCTACTGATGCAGTTGGCTGGATTATTGCCAGTCCTGACAGGTGAGGTTGCTTATCAAGGAAAAGCAGGTTTGCCCATGCAGCCTTTATATGTGTCGCACCAACTGGGCATTCATCCCAATCTCACGGTCGCGCAAAATCTGACGTTTTTGCTGAATTTATATGGTATCACACCAAGTTCGGCTGACATTGATGACGCCCTCACTTGGGTGGGATTGCAAGGATTTGAGACCTTAAGTTCAAGCCATTTATCTGCCGGGCAAACCCGCCGTATCACCCTTGCGCGGCTATATTTATTGACGTCCGATGTGACACCGCTTTGGTTACTTGACGAACCTTTTACGGCACTTGATGTCGATATGGTGGCGCGAATGGAAGACCGATTACGCGATTTTGCCAATGCGGGCGGTGCAATCCTAATGACCAGTCATCAATCAGTCGGCGTTGCCAATCAAGTGCTCGACTTGACAGAATATATGGTTTAGATAACTTGTTAAACATCTGCCATACCAGTAGCACGCTGATACTGATGTATCGATCTTATTTCGTACCAACTATAATATAAGTGCGATAAGTAGAAGAGCAAATAAATGACAAAGACAAACAGTCTAGTACAAGCCGCGAATGAAAGCTCAAGTACGGTCGCAGCGCCATCACGTGGTATTGGTTTCATGCAGTTGTGGCGGCGCGAATGGCAAGTAAAGCAGCAAGGGGCGGTGCAATGGTTATATCCTTTGGTCTTGTTTTTGGTGATTATTACGCTGTTTCCACTGGCCGTTGGTAGCGAACCTGCGCTGTTGCAGCGACTTGGGGTGTCAGCGGTGTGGATTGCTGCTTTACTCTCGCTTGTGATGGGCGTGGATGGTTTGTTTAAGCCAGCCCTCGATAATGGCACACTGGCGCAGTTGGTCGTCGCCAATGCTTCGCTGCCGTTGTGGGTGCTGATCCGCTTAGTCATTCATTGGGTGTTTAGCAGTGGTATTGTGGCAGTACTTAGTTTGCTTGCTGTGCCTTTATTTCAGCTGAGCTGGTTTGAGGCGTGGATACTGATGGCCTCTATCGTTACTGGTAGCCCAATGCTCTTGATGCTATCAGCGGTCGCTAGTAGTTTGACATTGTCATTGAAAAATGGCGCGGTGCTGGTGCCTTTGATTGCATTGCCAATGCAGTTGCCAGTGTTGATTTTTGCAACGGGTGCGGTTGATTTGTTTGCCACTGGTCTTAATGGTTTGCCTATATTGGCCTTGTTGTTGGCAGGTAGTATCATTTCAGTATTGGTCATGCCGTGGGTGATTGCATTGACCTTAAAAATGGCGTGGCTCAATTAAACAGTAGATCAATTATTTTATCAAAACCCTTTTTACTAACAGCATGGTGAAAACTGGCAATTTTGCTATAATAGTCCATTAAATAAGTAAACACTCTCTTATAGATTCTATCCAGTGTTTAACGCCAGCAGGTTAGCAGGTAGTAGCGCCCATAATGCGTTATACCTGTCACCATAAGCTGCGCAATAGGTTTATTCCCATGCCCAACCTGAATAATGTCTCATCTCCTAGCCTGTGGCAACGCATTTGGCAAGGCTTTCTTGACCACTGTGGGTACCAAGCAGTTTTTTCGCATCTTTTGCGCCTTGGGTCAAGTGGCTTAGCGATATTAGCCAGTATCTGTCTGCTGATCGGTAGTGTCTGGGGTCTTGCTTTTGCGCCGCCTGATTACTTGCAGGGCAATAGTTATCGCATTATCTTTATCCACGTCCCAGCGGCCAGTCTTGCCATTTCTATCTATTTTGCCCTTAGCAGTGCTGGGGGTGATTTATTTGGTCTGGAAAATTAAGACTGCCAGTTTGGTGGCGCAGGCACTTGCCCCGATAGGCTTTTTGCTTTGTGTGATTAGTTTGCTGACAGGCTCTATTTGGGCAAAACCAACGTGGGGCACTTACTGGGTTTGGGATGCACGTTTGACCTCTATGCTGATTTTGGCGTTTTTATATGCAGGCGTGATGGCGATGTTTGCCGCTTTTGAACATACGGCCAATCGTGGTAAAGCGGCGGCCATTTTGTCTATTGTTGGCGCGGTGAACCTGCCCATTATTAAGTATTCAGTAGAGTGGTGGAATACCTTGCATCAAGGCGCGACCTTTACCTTAACGGCAGCACCAAAAATGTCAGCAGATATGTGGATGCCGTTGCTACTGATGATTATTGGTAGTTATTTACTGGTGGCGACATTAGCGATTTATCGTACCAATACACTCATTTTGTACCGTGATCAAGGTAAAGCGTGGGTCAAAGAATATATTCCGTGGTCAACACAAATAACGGCTAGGAAAATATTATGCAGCCTTACTTTTATAGCTTTTCTGAGTTTATCGCCATGGGTAAGCATGGGGTTTTTGTTTGGTCATGTTGGGCTATTACCGTTGGCATGATGCTGGTTTTTATTATGTATAGCCGTAGGCAAAGAAAAGCACTGATCAAACAGCTTACTATCCAGCAAGCACGTCAAGCACAACGTACGGCTAAAACACAGCCACCAACAAATAAGCACACCGATTAAAAAATCGCTTAACACCATGGTTTTATAGAATTTTTTATAGTGTAACTATCAATATGTGACCGTATAAATTGCGATGGGGCTTATTGATTTATAGAAAGAATGCTACCATATAGTTATTAGAAGCGTACGACTAGAAAGACATTCTTAAAAAGTTTTTCTAATCGTAGTGTCTTCAATATTTTCTGTTTTATAGATTTATATTGTCAAAGCCATTTAATATGAGTATAGGGCAAGCGTGCGCAAATTGTAGACTGAGTGCAGTCAGCAAAGTGAATGCTGTAACCATGTACAAAGGCTTTGACGGTAGTTTGTAAAACAGTGACTCATCAATGAGGTAGTGGTATGAACGCAGTTCGTCGCAAAAAACTGATGTGGGTTATGTTTACGCTTGCAGGAGCGGCGATAGCCGTGGTGTTGGTGCTTTATGCCATTGGGCAACAGACCGATTATTACTTTGACGCTACGGCTATTGCGCAAGGTGAAGCACCACAAGACAAACGTATTCGCGCAGGCGGTATGGTGGTTGCGGGTAGTGTCCAACGAGCAGCAGACAATCCATTGAATGTTGAGTTTGCTATTACTGACTTTCAATCGACTGTACCTGTAACGTATCAAGGTATTTTGCCAGATTTGTTTGCTGAAAACTCAGGCGTCGTCGCCACTGGTAAAATGCAAGGTGATACGTTTGTCGCTGGGGAAGTATTGGCCAAACACGATGAAAATTATATGCCGCCTGAAGTCGCTAAGTCGATGAAGGAGAACAATCGTAATGGGGTTATGCCTCCTTCTGAGCAGTACAATCCTGCCGAAAAACTTCATGAGACTCAGACGCTGCAACAATAGTAAGTTTGTTTAGCTGTCCCGTCCTAAAATAGATTGATAAAAAAGCCACCGAAAGTATCGGTGGCTTTTTTAATGCTTTCTTACAAATGACTATCAGCTACTAGTCATCCCATACAGGGCTATAATCAGGATGTTTGATTTTGCGACCATCAGCGCGCGCTAAATTACCAATTTTTTCTAATTCTTCGGCACTTAATACCACATTGATAGCGTCTAAGTTTCCTTGTAGGTGATCAGGATTAGCGGTTTTTGGAATAGCAATACGGTGCTTGTCTGACAAAATCCATGCCAATGATATCTGGGCTGGCGTCACATTATGCTTATCAGCAATTTCTTTAATAATATCATTATCAAATACATCACCGCGTGCCAATGGCGAGTAGGCTTCTAAGAGAATATGATGATTGTTCAAAAAAGTCTGCAAGGTGTGTTGTTTGATAAATGGGTGAAACTCAACTTGATTGACCACAATCGGTACATCGGCATGTTTTTTTGCTTCAATAATATTGGCAATATTAAAGTTAGACACACCAATATGTTTGGTCAATCCTTGTTTTTGCAGCTCGCATAATGCAGGGATGGTTTCAGATAATGGCACACGATCATCAGGCCAGTGTAACAGCAAGAGATCGACATAATCGGTATCTAAGTTTTCTAAAGAACGTTTGGCTGCTTCGACCAATTTTTCTGGTTGAAATTTCATGTCATCAGGGAAAATCTTCGTGGTCAAAAAGAACTTGTCACGAGCCACGCCTGATTGTTTGATGCCTTGACCCACTTCTTTTTCATTGTCATAAGCTTGAGCGGTATCAATATGCTCATAACCCATCTCTAACGCTTGTTTGACAACGTCGACACAGTCTTGACCTGTTGCTTGCCAAGTGCCCAGTCCTAGTACCGGAATATTTGCTTGTCCAGCTGTACGCATATTATAATTTTTCGTACTCATATTATTATCCTTATCGTTGATGATTTTATGATGTTTCATATACTCTGACTCATAAAACCGATTGAAATAGAGCAGCAGTCATACTAGATTCGACTGAGTACTCTTTAGCTCGTCTACTATAGAAAAAAACGAGGCAAAACGAAAGGGTAGGTGACGGTTTCCTACAAAGGACAAACAGGCTGTAACGTGATTTTTAATCATTGATTAGCATTTTATCATTTTTTCAAAAAACACAGACTTCGAAATCCATGCCATAAAAAAAGCCCATCGCTATTGAGCAATGGGCGTTTACCGTAAACAAGATACCCTTATATTCGGGTGTTTTTTAGTTTAAAGCTTACTGAGCAGCAGTTTCTACTGGGGCTGTGGTCGCAGCAGTGTCTGTATGCGCGCTGTGATCGGTTCCCCAGATTTTTGGATATTTATAACCAGGGAAGGTTTCATGAGCGTACTTTTTGAACGCTTCTGAATTATAAGCGTTTGTCACATTTTCGACCCACTTTTTGCCAACGTCAGCAGATTTAATGGCTGACCAGTTGACATAAGCAAAGCTTGGCTCTTGGAATAGAGCATCAGTTAGAACAATCCCAGCGTCTGTTGCATAATTGCCATTGATAACCGCGAAGTCCACTTCATCACGAGCACGTGGTAGTTGAGCGGCTTCCAATTCAACGATTTCAATATCGTATTTGCTGTTATCAGCGATATCGGCTTTTGAAGCAGTCAATGGATCGATGTTGTCTTTTAGCGTAATCCAACCAAGATCACTCATCATCACAAGAGCGCGAGCAAAGTTACTTGGATCATTTGGGGCAGAAACACTCATACCTTTATAAGCTGCGTCTAGACTGGTCTTTTTGCCAGAATAAATGCCAAGTGGTGCGGTTGGTACTTGGAACGCTTCGACTAAGTCAAGATTGTTCTCTTTCTTGAAGTTATCAAGGTACGGTTTGTGCTGGAAGATATTGATATCCAAATCACCTTCAGCCAACGCAAGGTTAGGGCGAACATAATCCGTAAAGGCAACCAGCTCTACTTCATAACCTTGAGCTTCAAGTGAGCTTTTCACTTGGTTACGTACCATATCAGCAAAATCGCCTTCGGTAGTACCAATGACAATTTTTGTATGCTCAGGATCGATATCGCTAGCGGCGGTTTCTGCCGTTGCGCCTTCGGTAACGGGCTGTTTAGTCGCTTCTGGCGCTGATGAATTATTGCAACCAACCAACACTAAGCCTGATACGCCAACAGCAGCAAATGCAGTCGCCAACTGGCGGCTGATATCTGTTAATTTCATGGGATTTCCTTAATAAGAGGGAGAGACAGTAGGCAAAATGTGCCATTAAAAAAAGCAACATTAGGGATAGTAATGCTGCTAAATTAATGAGTATTAAATTAGTGACAAAATTAAAGGGTCTCAGTAACAAAGTCAAGCATTTTGCTTAGGACGAATCGGCATTAAACCTTGAATATTATTCATAATAAGCAATGTTTACGTCCTTTTAATTTTTTGTCTTGATACGGCTTTTAACGTTTATCCAAGCGAGTGGCTAACCAATTACCAGAGGCCTGAATCGCGATGACCATGATGGATAGTACAATGACGATAAAAATCATCACTTCAGTTTGATAACGATAATAGCCGTAACGAATGGCCAAATCACCCAAACCGCCACCACCAATCATACCAGCCGCCGCTGAATAAGATAGAAGACTGATACAGAGAATCGTCACTGACAATATCAGGCCTGAGCGTGCCTCATTGAGTAAAACTTTGATAATTGTAAAGGGACGTGCGCCCATAGATTCAGTGGCCTCGATGATACCGCGCGGCACTTCGCGTAAATTTTGCTCGACCAAACGGGCAAAATAAAACGAACCAGCGATTGCCAATACTAACGAGGCAGCAATAGGGCCGATACCAGTACCGACAATGGCTTTGGTAAAAGGACTCATAGCAATCATCAAAATAACGAAAGGAAAAGCACGCATAAAATTGGTGATACCGCCAAGTACACCATAAAGTGTCTTGTTCTGTAAGAACTGGCGGTCACTGGATAAAAACAAAAACACGCCAAACAGCCCGCCAATGACGATAGCGACGGTCGTCGAAATGCCAAGCATGATAAACGTGTCGAGAAACGCATCCACAATCTCTTTGCGCAGTGCAAACAGCTTGTCTATCGAGGCGGATAATTCAGTACCAGTTAACATATCTATTTCTCCTGCCTCATTAGTCCTCAACGACCAAACCTTTGCCAATCGGAGTATTTGCCTGAATCAGACCGTCTCTTACTTCTGCCACTTCTAATAGTTTCCCTTGATGCAGTAACGCTGTGCGATTACAGAGTCTACGAATCACACTCATCTCATGAGTGACAATCACAATAGTCACGCCCAGTTGCTCATTAATATCACGCAGACAAGTGAGCAAGCTGCGGGTCGTGGCCGGATCAAGCGCACTGGTCGGCTCATCGGCCAACAATACTTTTGGACTTGGGGCAATTGCTCGCGCAATACCAACCCGTTGCTTTTGTCCACCTGATAGTTGCGCAGGATAATGACCAGCACGATCTGTCAAATCTACAATCGCAAGACAGTCCATGACTCTTTTGTGAATGTCACGGCTAGGATAGCCTGAAACAGTTAAGTTAAAAGCCACGTTATCAAAGACGGTACGATTGGACATCAGGTTAAATTGCTGAAAAATCATACCGATATTGTGACGGGCGATACGCAGTTCACTGGCAGATAGCGTGGTCAAGTCAGTACCATCTATCACCACTTGGCCTGAATCTGGACGCTCAAGCATGTTAATCAAGCGTAACAAGGTAGATTTACCTGCGCCTGAATAGCCCATTAGACCAAAAATCTCGCCTTGTTTGATAGTCAGAGATGTCGGCTCAACAGCGGTAAACCAATGCGGTTTGCCGTCTTTGTCTTTGATTGAGCGGTCGCTTAAAAAACTTTTGGTCACATCGTTTAAGACAATCATGTCATTCATGGAGGGCTCAAAATTCAATAATTTTTAATAGTTATAAACGTGTTATCAGCCTTTTTTACAATATAAGTAGCCAATTAAAAAACAACAGTCAATAACCCTATAACAAAGGGCGCTAATATAGCATATTATCGAGCGCTTTGGATATTCGCATCCGTGAACCGCTTATGATTAATAGCTATTAATCATAAGGATTTCAAAGAATATGAGTTACAGGAAGAGCATCAAAAAAAATGCTCGTTTGCCCTAATCATGCTGGTGATAATGAGGATCGTGCTTGACTGGTATGACAACTAAAAATCTGGTATGACCATTCAGGGTATCGGTGAGAATACGCCCTTGATGGGCAGTGACGATTTGTGAAACCAAAGATAAGCCCAAACCAGAACCTTTATTTTTTTGCTGTAAGCGTACGAATGGGCTAAATACCTCTTCGCGTTTGTCTTCAGGAATGCCTGTGCCTTCATCAATGACGGCCAATACCGCATATTTTGGTAATGGGCGTACAGGTTCGGCTTTGGCTTTCTTTATATGCTTTGCAAATAAGCTTTCTTTGCGGGGTGCACTCGCTGTCTCAATCTCATTTTGAACGTTGGCCTTCGACTCGTTTTTAATGACAGTTGAATCAACCATGGTTTTGTTTGTTTTAGGAGCCTCATTATTTTTGCATACACTGATATTTCCACTCATTATTTTGGTTCTAGGCTTAGGTGTCGTATCGCTAATGACTACACTTTCAGAGTGGTTACTCGTTTCAGAGTCAGGAACGGCTTTCCACATGACCTTTTTTATTCTGTCAGTCAAATCAGTGGTAAAGCTATAATAGTTAGCAAGCAATGATGAGGTGCTCGTGGTTTCATGGCTGGTGGTTTCGTTTATAGGGCTACTTTTTTCTGATTTTTGTACAGCGTCTAAATCCTTTGGAGTATTAGAAGAGGTGGATACTGGTGATATCACACTGGTAGTGCTCTCAGTATCAGTACGAGTATCAATATCTAGCCCAACATCTCCCTCACTATCGCCATTAGTCACCATATTTTCCCCATTTTTATAAATAGGTGGTGCTGGCAATAAAGGAGTCGAATCTGTTTTCTCAGACTTAACGTTATCAATCGTATCAGAAGTAGTGGATTCGTCTAAACTTAATGGGTGTTGCGAGACATCTTCGTTGGTATCATTCTGTTCATCATAAGATGCAAAGTCTGAACTATTATAATCAGCGAAACTACTACAAAGCACTGTTTGCAATAGATAATCAGGAACGGTGCCAGCTTCATCAACAGTCTGAACTCCATACAGCAATACAGTCACTGGCGGTTTACCATGTAGCATGGCATTGGTTAATAAATTACGAATCAAATGAGTCAACATGGATGATTGACCATCAATAACGATGTGCTCGCCAATCAGCGTGGCTTCAGGATAATGTTGCCGCTCTTGGTTCACTAGGTGATACAAATCTAAACTTTCAACTTGCTGCAAGGCATGGCCAGCATCTAAACGACTGACCAATAAAATGCTCTCCACCAGATCATTGAGTCCAGATAAATCACGATTAATCGCTTGCGCACGTTTATCGAATTTCGCTTTGGTATCCGTTGGTAGCGCGCCCGTCAGCATATCCATCATCTCGATTTGTAAGCGAATGCGAGTGATAGGGGTGCGCAGTTCATGAGAGGCATGTGCTAATAATAAGTTATTAGCATCAATAAGATGTTCGATCTTTTGCGCTGCTTGGTTAAATCCGCGTGCCAATGAGGCAATCTCATCATTACCGCGAGCATTAACACGCACCGTAAAGTCGCCGTCACCCAGTTGAGCCATCTGCTGACTCATCTGATTGATACGCCATGTAATGGTACGGGCAATCCACCATAGTACGCCTGCCATAATGATTAGCAGTAGTAGCGTACCAGTGAATAAATTCAATGCAGCAGAGAGTACCGGCTTTTTGGGTGGCAAGCGTGACTCATACAAAAGCGTATAGCCTGTACTGCTATAAACTTGGGCTTGTTTGGTAGGAGAGGTGTCGGCAAATGAAGGGAAAACGCGTGATAGTAGAGAAGGTGGTTCTGGCAGCTCTAGCGGTAAATCGCTATTGTCTGTTTGCATCAGCAACCGACCTTCGCTGTCATACAAGCCCATCTTTGCTTGTATTGACTCATCAAAAATATCAAAGCTTTTTTTGACCACGGCTAGCATAAAGCGTGACTGTAAACGGTTGTCCTTACTAACGGAGATGTTCAGCTCGTGCAGAAAAGGGTCTATTTGTCCCAAAATCTGTGTGGCCAAGACTTCTGAGCGAATACCTGCATCTTTATCGTGCACAAGCTGTGTCAATAACACCATGGCGACGGCAAATAAGATAAGTGCCAGCATCACGCTGGCAAATAGCTTGGCAAATACGGAACGGAATCCCAACTGCTGCATTAAACCATCTCTATTATTAGGCGTTTATATTGATTTTACTGTTTAAGTCAGCCGTTTCCTACGATCAAACTTGATCAGTGGCAAATTGATAACCAACACCGCGTACGGTAATAATACGTTTTGGCTGGCGCGGATTGTCTTCAATTAAAGCACGCAGACGTGAAATATGTACGTCAATCGCGCGATCAATGTTGTCTGAGCTGTCATCATTTGGCATGGCTTGCCAAAGCTGCTCGCGATTTAAGACTTTACCAGAATGAGTGGCAAAGTAATGCAATAATTGGAATTGATGCGTTGTCAGACGGACAGGTTCATCATCGATAGTCACTTCATGACTGTCAGGGAATACGCTCAAACGACCAAAAGTTAAACTATCTGATTGGCTGTCTGCTTGATTGGGCTGTTCGTGTCGACGAATGACAGCACGAATACGCGCCAGAAGCTCACGTGGCTCAAATGGCTTAGCGATGTAATCATCCGCACCCATCTCAAGACCTAGTACGCGATCTGTCGTATCACCTTTTGCGGTCAGCATGATAATTGGTACTTTATTGGTCATGTTGTTTTTATTGCCGCGGATTTTTTGACAGACTTGCATACCGTCCATATCAGGCAGCATCAAATCAAGTACGACCAAATCAATATCACGCTCTTTGGTATCTAATAAATCAAGCCCTTCCTGACCGAGTCCTGCATGATGCACATCATAATAGTTCATTGTCAGGTAATCGCTGATTAATTCAGCTAAATCGGGATCATCTTCAATTAATAAAATTTGCTTACTCATGGTTTATCCTCTAGTTGTTGTTATGGTTTGTCAAAATTTAACGTGCTCTGCTATGTTATATCATGATAAGTACATCAGTATTTCAGCTTCTCAAGCATTTAAACGATCAACTCTCTAAATTTTCCAATAAATTATTAACTTGTTGTGTTTAGCTAGTGAGGCACAGGCGGCTAAATACTCGGCTAATGATATATGATACGGTCATATTGCCTAATTATGCAGTTACAAAACAAGAGAGCCTTTGTTAATGTTTCTACACAATGTAACTGTCAGCATGAATGGCTATGAAACAATGACTTTTTTGCCTTTAGAATCAATCGGTAAATCAGCTAAGCAAATTAGGCTGTCGTTACTAATACCCGCAATTAAATACTGGTCTGTAATGGGGTTGTACTCAACTACCTCAATAGGCCGGCGAATCAAACGCTGATCTTGTCCAATAATCCACACATTAGCGGTCAAAGGGCTAAGCGGTTTATATGGTGGCTTTCGTAATTCTGTCAAGTCAACATCATGAAGGGCGCGCTTAGGTACAACTGTACCTACATCTATTTGACCATAATCAACGCGTCCCGTGACCTTCATGTCTGGCATCAGTATGTCACGACTGGTCTTATTTTCGACCACCTCCACATAAACCAAAAGTTTTTTAGGCTGGCTGGTGGCTGTCAGTTTACTAACCTGACCAGTAAATTTTTCCGATTGTCCTTCAGCAGTAAAGTTAACAGTCTGACCAACCGAGAGCTGCGGTTTTGCTTGAATAGGTAGGGTGGCGATAAAATGTAATTGCGTCTCATCACTCAGTTGTAATAGCGGTGTGCGCGCCGTTAGTATTTGGCTTGTTTTGATATATAAGTCTTCTACGCGCCCTGAAAAGCTGGCACGGACAGTGACTAAAGTATACGGTGATGTCGAATTCGTTGCATTGTCGGTGGCATTTACCGTATTTGCACTAGAATTGTCATTTTTATCATTTATGGCAGATTCTGCTTTTAGTGGCTCTTTCTTATCAGATGAGCTGCTTTTTGTGGTTGCCGTATTGTTTATGGTCGCCGTACTATCTTCAGTTTTAGGCTGGGCCAATTCAGAATTGAGCGTGGTGTTTTTTTCTTGTTTATCTTCTGACTGGGTCTCATTTGCATCGCTAGCCAATGTATTCTCTCGATCAGACTGTTCGGTTGCCGAAAGGGTAATGTCTGCGGTAGCCAAACGTCGCACAATCATTAAAGGCATACCTTCTTCTACCCATTGACCCTTAGTGACCAGTACTTTTTCGACAACGAGTGGATGCGCTGCAATAAGCTTGGTCTGTTTGATCGGTTCGATACGGCCTTGTAACCCCAAACTTGGCTGATAACGCGAAGGCTTTATGCTTAATATATGATCGGGTGTCATGGTAACGCTATCAGCAGTAATGACAACTGGAGTGTCTACAGTTGCACTGTTTTCGGACGTGACTGGTTCATCAGTCGGCGGTGATGGCTGACAGGCAGCAAGCAATAAAGCACTGAGCAAATAGATGCTATTTTTTAAAATTTTAGAAGCTGTCATAGCAGTCACCAGAATAATCATGGCTTTATTATATAGTGAATTGCAATGAGGTGAAACAATGGCCCAAGATGGATGACACCTAGGAAAATAAGGCTATTAATCCATACAGATAGTCAAAATATAGAGTCTAATAAGGTAAATCGGTCGAAAATATTACCGATCAGTGCGAACATTGATTCACTAATGACTGGAAAAGGGTCGATAACTGTGATAAAACAAATATAACGAAATAGACTGATACATTTTTATTACAAAACAAAATTATCCAGCAATGTGATTATCGCTTCTATATAATACAAAAACATCATAAAACTGAGAGTTTTTCTGATTTGGGCTTTTTATTTTCAATAATAATTATCACTCTGTTATGAGACGCTTTAAATTACGCCTGAACCAAATACGGTTTCAATGGGCGAGTGTAAAAGCGAAATAATTCATTCAAAAAGATAGAAAACAGGCTCAATTTAGTAAGCTTATTGATAAGAAAGTGCGTATAGTAACCCATGTTGACGCTGTGTTTGAGAGGCAGATGTTGATAGATGGAAGGTTCACTGTCATAAAAATAGCAATGCAAACTTAGCCGTTCTTATCAATCCCATCATAAATGGTAGGACAAGTTGAGATAACAGTTAATCATTTGTATCAATAAAGAGCGTTACGCATAAATAGTCGTTTATAGGACAATGATAATGGAAAATAATTTTGATGGCTTAAAAGTGATGGTAATTGATGACTCAAAAACCATTCGCCGTACCGCAGAAACTTTGTTACAAAAAGCTGGTTGTGAAGTAGTGACCGCGATTGACGGTTTCGATGCTTTAGCAAAAATTGTTGATAATAACCCAGATATTATCTTTGTCGACATTATGATGCCACGTTTAGATGGTTATCAGACTTGTGCGCTGATAAAAAATAATCCTGATTATGCCAACAAGCCTGTGATTATGTTGTCGTCTAAAGATGGCTTATTTGATAAAGCAAGAGGTCGTATCGTTGGATCTGATGAGTACTTGACGAAGCCATTTAGTAAAGATGAGTTGTTTGAGGCAATCAATCAGTATCGCTAGTATGAATGGATAGGTATATCTATAAATACACAGCTGAATCCAGCCTTACGGATTGGCATGATTGATGCGTATTCATAGGTTAGCGTTACAGTGAATATATTTAGTACTGGTTTCATAACTGATAATGGTTCAATATTTAATCACAACTGTGAGGAAAGTCATTTTCCCATTCATTTTGGAAGGCTACTTTTACTCAGTTTGTCTCAACAATATATTAATATATCCTTAGGGATATCTTCGAAAAAGAAAGGAAATCACTATGACTACTGTCTTAGTCATTGACGACTCGCCATCTGAAATGGCGAAATTTCGCGACATGCTTGCTAAAAATAATTTTAAAGTATTAGAGGCGATAAATGGTGAGCAAGGCTGTCAGATGGCAATGGATCATCTGCCAGATGTTATCTTGATGGATGTGGTCATGCCTGAGATGAATGGCTTTCAGGCTACTCGAAAAATCACTCGTGGTAAAACCACCGCCCATATTCCCGTGATTATGATCAGTACCAAAAATCAGGAAACAGACAGAGTCTGGGGTAAGCGTCAAGGTGCCAAAGAGTATATGGCCAAGCCAGTTGATGAAAGTGGATTGGTCAATATCATTCGCAAAGTAACGGAGTAGATTGTGGCATCCAGAGGATTTATTGAGCTTCTGCGTTTAGCAGATTTGGCCCGCGCGCGCAAAAGTGGTCGCCGCGGTGGACAAGAGTATGACTGGCAAGGTGTGGTATTTGAGATTGGTGGCCAGCGATTGGTTGCTCCAATGGGTCAAATATCAGAAGTATTGGCCATGCCAGAGTATACAAGCTTGCCTTTAGTAAAGCCTTGGATGCTCGGTATGGCCAATATACGCGGACGTCTATTACCAATAACAGATTTGTCTCAGTTTTTGCAGGTTCCTAGTCGCTTGACGCAAATGAGTCAACGCAAAGTCATTGTTATCGACCATGATAATTTCTTTTCAGGACTGGTAGTCGATCAAGTCATTGGTATTGAGCAATTTACTCGTGACCAATACCGTGCAGAAGCAATCGAGCCCAGTTCGCCGTTTGCGCCTTATAATCATGGTAAATTTTTGAAAAATGAACAGGATTGGTACGTTTTTATGCCAAGCTTGCTCGCCCAAGATTCGCAGTATGCCAATGCTGCCATATAGCTGTCGATGATAAGACATTTGGTTGTTAGAACGATGATGAAATAATGGAGAATGACATGATACAGTTGGATATCAGCATTCATACAGGCTTTGTTAATCACTGTTGTTTTTATAACAGTACGATTGTCAAAGTCAGTCACGATAAGACTTTGACGATTGTTTGAAAGGAATACGTACGATGAGTGATGCTATAAAAAAACCTGTGACTGGTACGACTAAGACAATGGCTGACAGCGATAATTCCAATAACTTATGGAAATCGTTATTGGGGTTTTTTGTTTTATTAAGTGTGGCTTGTCTGATTTGGCTGGTCAATTCGTTATCGTCAGTGAGTCAGCATTTAGCTGACTTTAATCAAGCTGTTGTTTTGCCAGTGATAATATTTGTAATAGGGGCATTAGGCATTCTGTTTGCTTTATACCAATTACTTAAGCAGCGCGGTGGGTCAGAACGGATACTCATTGAAAAAGAAACACTGCGTCGCCGTCAAGAAGCAGAGGCAGAGTCTGAGCGCGCGCGTCAAATTCAAGAAGAAAACGAACGAAACCAGATAGCCATTCTACGTTTACTTGATGAATTGGGTGATTTGGCAGAAGGGGATTTGACGGTCAATGCGACCGTATCAGAGGACTTTACTGGCGCGATTGCTGACTCAGTGAACTTTGCGATTGACCAATTACGTCAGTTGGTATTGGTTATTAACAATACGGCTGATCGCGTTTCGCAGTCTTCAGAGCAAACACAGATGAATGCGGTTGAGCTTGCTGAAGCCTCTGAACATCAGGCACAAGAAATTGCGGGTGTGTCGGCGGCTATTAACGAGATGACTGTCTCCATTGACCAAGTTTCAAACAACGCATCAGAATCTGCGACGGTTGCCCAGCGTTCAGTTGCCATCTCTCATAATGGGGCAGAGGTTGTACAACGCTCTATTGAAGGTATGAACGTTATTCGAGATCAGATTCAAGAAACCTCAAAACGTATCAAACGTCTTGGTGAGTCTTCGCAAGAAATTGGTGATATCGTTGGCTTGATTAATGATATTGCGGATCAGACCAACGTTTTGGCATTGAATGCTGCGATTCAGGCATCGATGGCTGGCGAAGCTGGTCGAGGCTTTGCGGTGGTTGCTGATGAGGTTCAACGTCTTGCTGAGCGCTCTGCTAACGCTACCAAACAGATCGAAACATTGGTGAAAACCATTCAGGCAGATACCAACGAAGCGGTTATGTCGATGGAGTCAACGACCTCCGAAGTTGTCCGCGGCGCTCGTTTGGCAAAGGATGCAGGTGAAGCACTAGAAGAAGTACAGAGCGTTTCTAACACGTTGGCGGACTTGATTCAAAACATCTCCAATGCTGCATTGCAACAGGCTGAATCTGCTGGACACATCTCTCACACCATGAATATTATTCAAGACATTACCTCACAAACCTCATCTGGTACGATGGCAACCGCGCGCTCTATTGGTGAGCTGAGCGAAATGGCGGCAGCACTACAAGAGTCAGTGACGGGCTTTAAAGTAACGAATGACGATGTATTGTTAGATAATGACATGCTGAACACAGAGAAAACCTTGTCAAAAAGCGCTTGATAATAAGTTTTGATTTTAAGTCATTACTAGGTGGTTGGTCATCTTTCATACTGGTGTGTTAACCAAAATGCGGCATGAGTGGCGATGACGTGCCACAATAATCATAGCAGGTGACGTGAATAATCTTATTCAACCAAACAGCGAACATATTCAGACAGCCAAGTCTGCATCAGTCAAAACTTTGATGCAGTCGGGTGATTTTGATGTGCAGCAATGGCAACGGTATATAGAACAAGAGATTGGTTTTGTTCTACCCGATATCCAACTGCAATGGTTGATAAATGCAATTGACCATACGGCATTATCGTATGGACTGACCGCTCAAAAATTGTGGTATCAATTACCAAACAATGATGAGATTCGTCAGAAGTTGTTAGATAAAGTACTGATTCATGAAAGTCGTTTCTTTCGTCACATGCCTTCTATAGATTTTGCCACACAGTGTGCATTACAGCATCAGCAACCAACTGCTATTGCCGATACTAATAGTAGTAATGACAGTATTAATGAGAATGGTGCTAACGAATTGTTTCGCATTTGGAGCGTTGGTTGTGCTAGAGGACAGGAGACGTGGTCGCTGGCAATGAGCTTGGCATCGAAGCAATTGACGAACTATGCGATATTGGGTACAGATGTCAGCCAACAGGCGATTTTAAAAGCACGGTTAGGGCAGTATGAGAAGCGCCAGCAATCCTTAATTCCCCAATATTGTCAGCAGTTTGTTCAGCCATTGCACAATGCAAATGCGATAAACGAATCAAATATTCTTGATTCGTTTTCTGTAAAAGAGAGGCGAGCAAGCACTCAGATGCACTGGCAAATTGCGCCTATCTTGCAGCAGTATGTTCGTTTCGCTTTACACAATATTATTGAGCAAGAACCACCCACTACGCATCTTCAGCATGTGATTATTTGTCAAAATATGCTGCTATATTTTCGTAAGTTTGATCAGCGTGATATTTTGGCACGGCTATCAGAGCAGTGTGCGTTAGGTGGGTATATTATATTGGCTCCAGGTGAGGCGTTGTTTTGGCGTCCTTCGAATATGCGCCGTATTGCGCACCCACAGGTTAATGTGTGGCAAAAAATTAATGCCTAAATTAGTGCCTAGACGAGTTAGGATAAACCTATGAAAAACCAGCCCAATGACATAGTGACGCTTGAGTGGTTATTACCACTATTTAATCAGCAATTATCACAGGTATCTGATGGCTGGCAATTAGGTGCGGATAGCACTGATTATGAGCGGATGATAGGACCTTACCATCAGATTGGTGGGGCGTTGACTATGATTCGCCTTCCTTTGCTAGCAAATCTCGCTAACAAACTGAGTTTACTGGTAGAAGCAAGCCGTCATGATGGTTTCTCTACTTACCACCACCGGATTGGCCAGTTTGCTCATGGGCTGTTGCAACGTGAACTGAATCAGTATGCACGTACGGGCAGTCATCATATTGCTTTAATTCACAAAGCCGCTGATGAACTGACGCAAGCATTGTCAAAACTGGGTATAGCGACAGACTCGTTGGTAGGCCTTACCGATAACCAGTATCAGCATTCATACAATGATGTCGATAACAATATTATTGATAATATCAAGGTGATAGTACCTACAAGTCGAATGATGACGCACTTGGACGATCATCATTATCAACAGTTATTACTGGCTTGGCGTCAGCAAGTACAATCGTTACTGGTTATTAATAGCAATCAATCATCTTTACTGACAGTGCTAGAAACAGTAAGCCAATATTTGTGGCAAACCACGCAAAATGGCGATTTACAGCGCCTTTGGTATTTGACTGAACTGTGGCTAACTGATCTTACGCACAATGACACACCATTACCTGAGCAGTATGCGCCACTATTAAGCCAACTTGAGCAAATGATAGAGCCTTGTGCCAATCAAGCTGCGCTACCCTCAAGCGTTATCAGAAGCTTGATTTTAAAAGTCTATATCGAATTAAGTGGTCTTGGCCAAATTAGCAAGACCACTCAATCTATCTTAAACGTTCTATCACAGAGTACGCCAACGGCTCCACGTTTTCTATCACGGATACTTGGTGAGCTTGAGACACTTATCTTTAATTTAGATAAACCAGACACGCTTTTCACGCCTTTACAAAAAATAAAAAGTCAACTTGAGGGGCGAGGCTGGACATATTATGTGTCGCAAGTTGAGTCAATCCTTACAGATATCGAGCACGCTTTATCATCAGAAAATGGTTTTGTACAAGAGCAATGGCAGATTGAGCGCAAGCTGCAAGAGTTATATAGTGCTATCGATAATACCGAACAAACAATATCTATTAAGATAGGGGGCGCAGCCTCTTTTATTACAGGGTCTGACGCACTTGATAATGTTGATAATCAGGTGGAGGATAGTCATGACATTGCTTCTGCTGATGCAGATTTGCGTGAGTTGCGCATCGCGGTAGAAGAAGTAAAACAAAGTTTCGATGAATATGTACAGCGCCAAAATATTCATCTGTTGCCAGATGCTGCTGATTTTACCGCTATTGGAGATGCTTTCGCTGATATGGGTTTGCCAGCAATTCGTCAAACCATGGATGAGATGGCCAGTATATTTACGCAATTGGCAAATCATAATATTGCAGTGCTCAGATGGGATGTGATTCAAGCATTGGCTGAAGCTTTAATCTCTATTGAATTGTTGCTTGATTATCTTGCACAACAGGTCTTTGATCAGCAATTATTGACCCAAGCAAATGAGTATATAACCAAAGCCATACAGCTACTTAATGTTTACATTGAAGCACCAGAGACGATCAACGATACTTTTTTTACGCAAAAGCCAGCAGCGATGAATGTACTTCGTTATGATGATAGTGGCGAGATTGCTCCTGTTATCATTTCAGACGTCGATAATGAAGATACCAATAATATTGGCGACCATACTGTTGATAGCAATACCGTTAATAATGTTGCAGAGAGTGAAGCGTTAACACGCGTTCGTGAGCAAATTAAACCTGACAACTTCGAAATGGACGCAGATATTCGTGACATCTTTATTGAAGAAGTGACAGAGGTCATCTCTGACTTAGAAGATTTTCTGCCGATTTGGCAGCAGGACTCGCAGGATTTAACCCCACTAACTGAAGTACGTAGAGGTTTCCATACTTTAAAAGGCTCAGGCCGTATGGTCGGTGCTTTTAGTATCAGTGAAATGGCATGGTCAATCGAAAACCTACTAAATTGCCTTTTGAATAAGACGCTATCTGTCACAGATGAAGTAGTAAATCTGGTAATAGAGACAACGAAACACCTACCAGCCTTGGTCGCCGATTTTGAAGAGCAGCAATCACCAAGCTTTGATCCTGCTGTCATTATTTTGCAAAGCCATAATTTGATGGCGCAGCAGCCTATCAACACTGGTCTACCTGTGCCTGCGCTTACTGACAGTGAAACCGCATCCGATGAAAATCAATCTGTTTTAGCAAACCGCTCAGAATCGGACGTATTCAGCGCAACCATTGACGACATTGAGGCGTCAATGCTTCTTGATACAGTTTACGATTCTGATAAAACAAGTAATGACAGTGAAAATAAAAAGATACCTGCCCCATTGTCTACTTTAGCGATTCCAGCGGTACTTGTCCCTTTTATGCAAAAAATCGAGCAATTACCAGCAGATGCTAGTGATGCAGACCCTGATATTAAAGAGATATTTCTAGAAGAAGCCAATGAAGTATTGGTTGACATCGTTCCTTTGTTTGAAGGTTGGCGACTATCAACAACTGATTTGAGCAGACTGGTAGACATCCGCCGCGGCTTTCACACCTTAAAAGGTTCAGGTCGTATGGTAGGGGCTCACTATACGGCTGAGCTGGCATGGGCTATAGAAGATATGCTCAATCGTATCTTGGATCGTAGCGTTGTTGTCTCAGAGGATATGTGTCAGCTTATTGCAGATGTATTGGCAGCTTATCCTGCGATGCTGACGGTGTTTGAAAACGACAGCCAAGACTATCCAGAGATGGTGCCCTTATGGATCGCCTGCGCGAAATTTTATAGTAAGCAGCAACATGATGCGTTTAGCTATACTGCTTTATTTGCTCAGCAGCATGAGCCAGCATCGAATGGCTCTGAGTATGAGGAAAATCAAAGCTCAGTTGAATTTGAGCTATCTGGTTCAGATAACACGTACCTCATTCATGATAATACCAATGAAGAGATAGACATCACACTGCAGACGATCAACTATGTCAACGAAATGATAGCAGAAGCACCTATTGTCTTAGCGCCTCAAAGTGAAAAAGAAAAAGCGTTTTGTGAGATCTTTATCGACGAGGCGGAAGGCTTATTACAAGATATCAATCAATTTGTTGATGAGCATAAAGATGAGCCTTATGTTGAAGTCACGGATGAGATCGTACGCGCCTTTCATACTTTGAGAGGGGCTTCTGGCTCAAGTGCGCTAGCGGCCATCAGCGAAGTGAGCTCGACTATAGAGCATAGTTTGGAGTTGTTACAACAACAAGATACCGCCATGAATGCTCAGCACCTAGAAGCATTAGCCAAATCTGCCATACTGATGGATGGTTATTTGAACCATTACAAACAAAACGTTCAGCTGCAAAACGTAGCAGCAGAAGAGATTCAGAGCCAACAAGACATCGCATCGTTACAGGCCATGCTTGCTGAGCAACATATCACTAGTGATACTAAGACCGTATCCGATAAAAAACCGACGATAGGGCAGCTATTAGATAATAATATTGATGAATTATTAGATGCGGAATGGGAACTAGATCTCGCTCTCAACCATTCTGAAACAGAACAGGTTCAGGGCTATATAAAGCGCCAAATATCACAAATACATCATTTGACCAACAAAGCACAAGCGTTTCCAAAGTTTACCTTAATCCTTAATGAGCTAGGCAATGCGTATATTTACTTAAACAACAATCTTGATAAAGCAAAGGATGTAAACGTTCAAGCCATATTACATGCTGGCCATGCTCAGTTAGTCGGTTTATTTGATGCATTGGCAGGTAGTACGTCATTGAAAGTGAACAATCAAGTGCTTGAGGATCTACACAGCATTTATCAGGATGATGACAACAATGATGATGGTGCTTTCATCGTTCGAAGTGTCTCAGCACCTGAGCTAGAGCTTGAGTCTATTGACACGGATGCTGAGCTATTAGAAATCTTTTTAGAAGAAGCTCAAGAGCTTGATGCTGCGCTAGACGAGAGTTTTAATAAATGGCGCACCGATATAACCAATATCAACTCATTAAAAGTTTTGCAACGTCATCTTCACACTATCAAAGGTGGCGCACGGATGGCGGGTATCCGTAGTATTGGCGATCTGACGCACGAGGCTGAGAGTGTTTATGAGTCATTTGTAGAGGACAGAAGAGCTCCAACAGCGCAATGGCTCGAGATTATGCAAATGGTACAAGACACGATGTCGTTGCAAGTGATGCATATCGTGAATTACAAAAAATCATTTTTTGCATCAGAGCTGATTGAGCAGCTACAACAGTTTGAAAAAGCAAAAACATTGCCAGAAACGGTAGAGCTCATCATACCCGTACCGAAAAATAATTTTGAATTTGAGACGCAAAGTAAGAATGCAGAAAATACTTATAGTAGTGACGAAGCAGATACCTTAAGTTTGGATAGAATGATTAAGCAGTCATGGGCGAATGGCTTACCTGACCCTGATATATTAGCGGTGTTTTTAGAAGAAGCAGAAGAACTTACCAATCGTAATAAATATCTGCATTTATTCTTAAGAGATACCAATAATATCACTGCGTTACAAGCGCTTCAGCGTGATCTGCATACCATTAAAGGTGGTGCGCGAATGGTTACTGCGACTGGTATCGCTGATCTGGCTCACGAAATGGAGGGAGTTTATAAGGATTTTGTGAATGGTCGCCGTCCCGCCACCAAGAAAGTATTAGAGTTGCTAGTCGCCAGTCATGATTGGTTGGCTGATGCCGTATCCATTCTTAGACAGCAGGTCAATCCACCGACGCCTGCGCTATTAATTGAAGCATTGCAACAGTTTGGTAAAAACCCTGATAGCTTAAAACAAATACCCAAAGAGTCTCTACAAGGACAGCGTGAAGCCATCTTTATTGCTAAAGCAAAGCAGGATTCACAGTACCTTGCAAAAGATATTAGTGAAATGCCGTCTATGCTCAGTATCGTCAATGAAGACGATCAAGCTGATAATAACAATGAGATGATTCGTATTTCAGGGGGGTTGATTGAGCATATGATCAATCTGTCTGGCGAATCAGCCATTAACCGTGCTCGTATTGATATGGGCATAACCAGCTTGACCAACAGCATTGAAGATATGGGAACTACGGTACAGCGTTTGGCAGATCAGTTACGCCGAATGGAAATCGAGCTTGAGGCACAGATTCTATCGCAAATCGACGATGAGCTGATTCAGAATGAAGATTTTGATCCGCTCGAAATGGATCAATACTCTTCTTTGAATCAGTTATCAAAATCCTTGACAGAATCAGCATCGGATTTGGTCGATATCAATCATACCCTGTTAGAGAAGACACGTGATAGTGAGAGTCTTTTATTGCAGTTAGCACGAACTCAAACTGAGTTACAAGATGGTCTTATGAACTCGCGTATGGTGCCATTTACGCGTTTGACGCCACGTCTTGAGCGTATCGTTCGTCAGACTGCCAATGAGCTAAACAAGTCTGTTGAATTGACGATTATCAATGCTGACGACGAAATGGACAGAACCATCCTCGAGCGTATTACCTCGCCGCTTGAACATATGCTACGCAACGCCGTCGATCATGGTATCGAAAATACATCGACGCGTCTAAGAGCAGGTAAAGAACGTAGTGGGCGTATTACGCTTGAAGTACATCGCGAAGGTAGTGAGATTGTCATCGAGTTGTCAGATGATGGCCGTGGCATCGATGTAGAAGCCGTACGTAACAAAGCCATCTCTCAAGGTCTCATTAATGCAGAAGATTATAGTTTAACTGACCTTGATATCATGCAATACATTTTTAATGCTGGACTGAGTACCAGTAAACAAGTGACGCAGATTTCTGGGCGCGGCGTTGGTATGGATGTGGTTATTAGTGAGATTCGCCAATTGGGTGGTGCGGTCTCGGTTGTTTCAGAGCTAGGTCAGGGATCGCGCTTCACGATGCGTTTACCTCTGACTGTGGCCGTGTCTGATGCATTGGTTGTTCGTGCAGCAGATCGTTATTATGCGATACCACTGGTGCAAATCGAGCGCGTGGTTCGTGTCAATCCAGAAAAACTTTACGATTATTATCAGTCAAATGCTGCCACGATAAATTTCGAAGATGTTGATTATCGGGTTCGCTATTTAAATGAAATTTTATCGGGTAATAAATTGAACGAACTGGTCGTCAATACTAATACCAGTCTGCCACTTATCATTATTAAAAACCGTACTGGACACAATATTGCTTTGCAGGTTGATCAAATTGCAGGGTCACGTATTGAAGTAGTGGTAAAACCATTAGGAAAACAGTTGTCAAATCTATCAGGGATTTCAGCAGCGACGATTATGGGCGACGGCTCGGTCATGCTTATCTTGGATCTGATTGCTTTGATGCGCAATGCACAGCTGGTTAAAAATATGTCGAAATCTGCTGACGCTAAACGAAAAAATATAGCGTCTAAGTCTACTATCTTAGTCGTTGATGATTCAGTCACCGTACGCAAAGTGACGTCACGCTTTTTGGAGCGCCAAGGGTTTAATGTGGCAGTGGCAAAAGATGGTATCGATGCAATTGAGATACTACAAGACACCACTCCAGATATGATATTGCTGGATATCGAAATGCCACGGATGGATGGTTTTGAGGTCGCGACTCAAGTCAGATATGATCAGCGTTTACAGCATATTCCTATTATCATGATTACATCACGTACGGGCGAGAAGCATCGTGAGCGTGCGTTAGAAATCGGGGTAAATGATTACATGGGTAAGCCATTCCAAGAGCAGGAGCTGCTTAATAAAATTCAGGGAATGCTGGGCAAAAAGGTCAGCCTGACTCATGAAGGATAATGCACGTATCTTGGCACTAAGAAAAAAAAACAAGAATGAGATTAGGGTGATGGTCGTAGCAGAAGATCATCATCAGCGTATGGCTTTTTCGGATACCATACGCAGCTGTGGTTTTATCCTCGTTGGTTGTATGTCACGGGCGCAACTGCAGGAGAGTGTTGAGCTGTCTGAGGTAGCAGTCGATATTTGGCTGATAGATAGCGACTATGATGACAATGTTATGATGGCCACGACTGTTTCCAAACCAGCCGCCGTGTTGGTTGGTTTTAGTCAAGCACCTTATCTTAATGAAGCGCCGCAATACGCCAAATGGCAGCGCAAATTAAAGCGTAAGCTTGCGCACATGTTTGCGTTACCTGTCTTGGTAAATGACTTCGTTCATAAGAAGGATAATACGGAAGCAGATTGGCACTATGTTGTGTTTTTGGGCGCGTCTATGGGTGGACCTAGTGCGATTAAAGAGTTTTTAGACAACTTGTCACCCATGCTACCAGTTTCTATCTTACTGGCACATCATTTTAATAAAACCATGATTGACACCTTGCCGCGTATACTCAATCGCCATAATAACTGGCATTGTGAGGTGATTGCGTCTTCACAGCGTTTACGAGCAGGTCATTGCCTCATAGCGCCCATCCATAAGCAAATCGTCTGTGACTCGACAGGTCGTGTGATATTGTTAGATGAAGCATGGAGTGGTGAATATAAGCCTGCCATTGGTCAAATCCTTAAAAACACCAGCGACGTTTATGGCAGTGAGCTTATCAATATTATATTTTCAGGTATGGGTAATGATGGCTCGCAGTATTTGGATGTCATTCAAGAAAACAACAGTCAGTTGTGGGCGCAAGATCCAAGTTTAAGTGCTTGTCCAAGTCAACCTCAGGCGATCATTGATTCAGGATATTGCAACTTTGTTGGTAGTCCAGCGGATCTGGCGCAAAAACTTACAGATTATATTGGTGAAAGGGCGGTGACAGCCTCTTCGCATTAACTTATGGTGAGCGATGTATGAAACAAATTTTGAAACACTCGTTTGAAGCAGTAAGCTTACTGACCACTAGCAAGGGTATGCTTGATGTTACGATTGTTCCTGCCTTTAACCAACCTGACTGGCTTATTCCAAGTAGCTTGATTTTGAGTGTGGATGACTATGAGGAACGTGTCTCAACATATGAGTGGCAGCAGCAAGCAGTAGTGGTATTTCATTTACTGCCACAAGATCAGTCGCCAGAGAAAATAATGGTATTAGAGGGTAATACCTCAGAGCATCGCTTTGCATTGCAAACGGCAGGCGAGCTACATCAATTACAAGTACGTATTTCTGAAGTCAAAGACATCGATATTCCTGAGCAACTCAATCATACAGATATCGACAAAACTGTAGTACCTGTTAATGAAAACGTTGTGCTATCCTACCTTTTTCAAACCGTTATGATTGATGACAAAACTTATTTGGTGCCAGATTTGGATAAAATTGCGCATCAATTAATTGATTTAGACAGTTAGTTGCTCGTCTATATTTGAGTGAATCTTGGCTATCAAGATATTAGCCCAGAAATTTTGCTTATTTCTAATCACTGAATGAGTGGCTATTTTGTCTATGACATTGATTGTAGATAACGAGTGATAAGGACAATGGGATAGCGCATGAATAATACAAGTTCACACTTATCAAAGTGGTCTGTCAGTAGTCGTATTTTTCACTGGATCAGTGCAGTTTTATTACTGGTCACATGGGTAATGATATTTTTGTACGACAATCTTGATAGTAACCTCTATATCGGATTGCATAAATCTTTTGGCATCAGCTTATTATTTTGGATGATAGCACGGGTAATTAACCGTGCAGTGACTAAAGCACCGTCGCCAATATCCATGCCAAAGTGGCAATTGTTATTATCAAAATTGTCGCATTTTGGACTTTATGCGCTATTAATTGCTATGCCAATGGCGGGTTTATTGATGTCTGTCTATGGTGGTCGACCCGTTGATATTTTCGGCTTGTTTCAAATCCCCATATTTGTGACTCCAGATCGAGATTTAGCCCGTTTTTATAACGATTTGCATACTGAGATTATCTGGCCAACAATCATTGCGTTCACGCTTGTTCACATTGCCGCTGCTTTATATCATCAGTTTGTGAAAAAAGACAATTTAATGGCACGTATGAAATAATTGATGTTAAGTGGTTTTTTATCGATGAAAATGTTTTTACTACTAAAAAACGCATATAAAAAACCCTAAGTACGAATACTTAGGGTTTTTTGCGAATGTACACACGGCATCTAGCATGATAAATGAGTGTGATACAGCCAATCATTTTTTTGAGAAGAGTATCACTTTTTATGCTCAGGTAAATTGATATTCATCTCAAGCACATCTAAGCTGTCTTCAGAACGATGATTGATATTCACATCATCAATCTGCACGCCATTGACATACTTATTGACCACTTCTAGTATTTCACGTTTCATTTTTTCGATACGGTCGGCAGTCAAGCGATTGTTCAAGCGATTTTCGCTTGCAACGATAACCTTTAAACGCTCAGTGGCCATATTGGCGCTGCCGGTGTTGCTATTGTCATCAGTGCCAAATAAGCTGCTCCAAAATCCTTTTTTCTTACTCATTATTAACCCCCAAACCAGCGCTGTAATAGACTCTTTTTCTTCACATCAATATGACGTAACGGACGCTCTTCACCTAAGAATCGAGCGACAATATCATCATAACATTGACCAGCGATAGAGTCGGTATAGTGAATCACGGGTTCACCGTGGTTAGATGCTTCAAGCACTGAATGGCTCTCAGGAACAACACCAAGTAATGGTACTTTTAAGATGTCATTTGAGATGGTTTCAATATCCATCATCTCATTGGCTGCTGCTCGCTCTGCATTGTAGCGTGTGATAATCAGATGCTCACGTACAGAACCTTGGTTTTCAGCCACCTTTTTGGTCTGGCTTTGCAAGATACCAATGATACGATCTGAGTCACGTACTGAAGAGATCTCAGGGTTGGTGACGATGATGGCTTCATCCGCATGATACATGGCCAGCTGCGCACCGCGCTCGATACCTGCAGGTGAGTCGCAAATAATATAATCAAACTGCTTAGACAGCTCAGCCATAATCTCTGCCACCCCTTCGTCTGTCAACGCATCTTTATCACGCGTTTGACTGGCAGGCAGGATGTATAGATTTTCCAGTTGCTTGTCTTTGACAAGCGCTTGTGACAGGCGTGCGTTACCATTGATGACATCGACAAAGTCATAAACAATTCGATTTTCGCAGCCCATGATCAAGTCTAGATTACGTAGAGCCTACATCAAAATCGATAACAACTGTCTTATAGCCACGTAATGCTAAACCGGCGGCAAAAGAAGCACTGGTCGTGGTTTTACCCACACCGCCTTTACCCGAAGTGATTACAACAATCTTCGCCACAATGGCACACTCCTATGAATCAATGGGATATCTTTTATATAAATAGCGCAATTACATATTATTCACATACTAAGCATGCACTAACTGCGAAGCTAGCCTAGCACAAATAAACAAGAATTTATAGCAAGTCAATGCTAAAGCCAAAAAACAGCGTATCAGTAAGCCATTCGCCATGGTCACCTAACGTTTTTTAGCCAATACAGCCTTTTGTGAATGATAAAAATAAACGCTCACGAATAAGGTAGATAGTGGCAGAGCCAGAGATTCATCATAGAGTATTTTTGTTAAATAAACTTACGCTAATGATGAATCCAATCATCTCAGAGTATTTTATGAAAAATTGCTTGGCTCAGCTTTTATTTTTCTAACAACCACTTGAACGTTTATTGTTTTCAATAGAATGTTAACTTAGGCATCATCCATAACGGTAAATACCAAGCCTTCACCTTCTATAAACCTGACTTGTACTGATTTATCAATCACATGCTCGGGTAAGTTGTCTCGCAAGCAATAAGTACCCGCCACCGACACCAGTGAAGGATTAAAAACCTGACAGAAAATACGGGCATCTTTGTCGCCCGTTGCTCCTGCAACCAATCGACCTTGGGCGCGACCATAGACATGCAGATTGTTGTCAGTGATGGCTTCAGCGCCGCTGTTGACACTATCAGTCAAAATTAAGTCGCCGCCGACGTGGTTTAGGCTTTGTCCTGAGCGTAGCATTTGGTCATAGATCAAGCTGGTAATATGCTCAGCGCTCAATAAAGTCTCTGCTATCGTGGTTTCCGCAGCCGACTTGT
Organism: uncultured Psychrobacter sp.; assembly: GCA_963925435.1. Taxonomy (GTDB): domain Bacteria; phylum Pseudomonadota; class Gammaproteobacteria; order Pseudomonadales; family Moraxellaceae; genus Psychrobacter. The sequence continues at coordinate 216,564 of CAWURQ010000004.1, forward strand.
CAATGGTAGCAGTGTCGCTACTGCCAGCTAAGTCTGCGCTTTTATCCTCTGGCAATTCGCTTGTATTCTCTGGAGTTTTACTAATTTGAGTAACGGTTTTTTTATTGGATAAAATCCGCTCAATGCGTTTACCATCGGCGGGAAATATGGCCAATCGCTGTGCGCGTGCTTGTGAATCGAGCATCCCTGTTACTACGCCAATGGGCTGTAAACCCCATGACCACAACAACTCGACCAATGCTGATAGGTCTTGCTCAACTTCACTATCAATGAGAATCGGAATATTGCTGGATTTGTTACTTAGCGTTTCAGCAAGCTGGGCTTCAATAACGCCTAGATCATCTGTACTGAACTGTAAACGTGAAAAAGTCAGCATTTTGCCATAAAATGCCAATGCTGGTGATGCTGGTACGGCGATCGAGCTCTGATTGTCATTGCCTGAAACTGTCATATATAAATCCTCAAAAGATAATTCTGTCGCTGTATTCGCGATGCTGTTTTTATTATCGAGTCGTGCTATTTATTTTATGGTTAAGTCGGATGATTGGTCATAGATTGAGCATGTCTTGATGCTTCCATTGTTGCACTTTTACTTGGGCTTCAAATTCCGTCAAACTGTCATCAATGATACTAGAAATTAGAGTGTCTAGCGCGCTATTATCCGTGTCTATTTTTGCAATACCGCTCGCAATAGCCACCATCAATGAGTCGAGACGCTCAGGATCGAGGAGGCGTTTATTCAAGGCGTGAACGATATTTTCACCTATATTATGTCCCACGTGTTGTAGTTGCGATTCAATCAAGCTACCAGCAATAGGAATCATGCGCAAATAGCGGCGTAACTCAGGTGTGTTGGCCAACCCTTCCTCGATAGCATTGCCCATTTCGCTGGCCAATATACTGCCGCCGCCTGATGATGCCGTCAATTCCTGTAATTTTGGAGCCAATTCTGTACGCAATACAGACAACAATGCTGCCTCAATCTCATTACGGTTTCGTGCAATCGTGGATTCAATAAACGATTTGTGTGTCGCAGGATTGGTCAGCTGCTGTCGAAAATTCTGAATAGTTGTCAATATGACGCGGTCAGATAACTCTTCTAATAATAAGTCAATATAGAACTTAATCCGATTGATCCACGGCTGTGGCATTACTTGGTAGCCAAGTTGATATAAACGTCGCCCGATAACGACTGCTCGAAACAAACGCAATGCTCGCAATTGAGGAAAACAGCCTAACACTTCGTACCAATGCACAAAAGGAAAAAAGAACCAGCGATAATAAATTTTTTGTTTAATCGCAACTGCCCAACGTAACAATAATTCAATAATTAAAAATATGGTAAAAAATCCACCAGCTGTACGTAAAGAATCATGTAAGGTGTTTTGATACCAGATAAGCGCATCGCTAATGGTCAGCCATCCTGCGACATGGCGACTAAAGTCACTCATCAAGACAGCATCAATACTAATCAATACTAGATCAATACTGATGGCAATAAGCATCACAATATCATAAGTGAGTTTTAAGCGACTTGGCTTTGGACGGTTGGGTCGTGATGGCTTATCGTCCGAGAGATGAGACGACTGATTTGGCACGGGTGCTGAGTCTAGAGACGAGCTAGTAATAGTGGAGGCGGACACAGTCAAACCTTATAAATGAAAATGGCATAAAGAAGCAGCTTAGATAAAATACGCGACTACTGAGTCAGTAAAAGTAAACGCTTATCACTGCTCCCATTATCAATGAATCGTTCCAAAAAACAACCCATCTTTTATTATATAGTTGACAATAAATAAAATGGATACACGACATTATGATGCGATACTTGGATAAATTTTTCTTGCTTGCTGTGCCTTCGCAGACAGAGGTTACAAAAAATTTATCCCAGCCTCTCAGCATCTCTTTTTATAGTGAATTGACCATTATGGAGAATTGACTATACTTATGCCTCTTCAGTTTTCGGGCTGGTTTCAAATTCAGCCCGCATATCCGTAATCAGCTGATCTTTTTCACGCCATATTTGCTCAACCCATGCAAACATTTGCGCTTTCACAGTCTCGTCATTCTCGTAGTCGCCATTTTGAATACCAACAAACAATGCGTCAGGTATTTTGATATGTCTGACATCAACGCCTAAGCGCTTAATGTTGCCTTTCCATAGATCACTATAAGTTGGTACGCCATCCGGATAGACAATGGTCATATCTAATATACCATCCATGTCCGCACCTAGTGCATTAATTGCCAATGACAGGCCGCCTGCTCGTGGTTTGAGCAAATGCGTGTAGGGCGACTGCTGCTGAGCGTGCTTGGCCTTGGTGAAGCGAGTACCTTCTAGATAATTTAATAAGGTAAATGGTTTGTTTTTCAAAAGCGCACAAGCCCGCTTCGCTTCTTCAATGTCTTTACCTTTTAGGGCAGGGTTTTTGGCCACCGCTTCTTTGGAATATCGACGCATCATTGGGAAATCTAAAAAGTAAAAGGCTTGACCAACAATGGGAATATAGATCAGCTCAAATTTGGTAAAAAATCGTGTCAACGGCAGACGTTTTTCGCCAATATATTGCACGATACTGGTGTCAACCCATGACTGATGGTTGCTGACGAGCAAATATTTACCATTGGTATGAACGTCAGCAGGCAAGTTGACACGCCAGTCTTTGCGCGGCAGCATATTGTCGATCAAGGCACTGTTGCTACTGATCCAGTAAGTGGCGATTTTGATGACGGCTTTGTCCGCAATCGGTGCGCCAGTAAGCGTTTTGCCAAGCCCCATCAACCATAAAGGAATACTACCACCGAAGCTGTTGGCAGCGATGACGCCAGTTGCTGTTGCAAGCGAAACGGCTTTTCCCAGCTTAGGGCTACGTTTGTGCATTTTTTGAATCGTAGAGGTTAGTCGCATGCTCATTCCTTTTCGGTCAAGCTTATCAATATAGTTATTCATCATTGGTTTGTTAATTCATAGGTTTTTATCAATAACGCAAACACTATTTATAAAAGTGGATATTTATTCGTGACTGCTATGTACACTGCATAGTCATGGCTCATTCTGTGGCATAATTTTAGCAGAAACGATTGATAGTGTACGGGTGTAAACGTGACTTGTGATAACAATTACAAAGGCGTAGAAAGTATGAAAACCGCAAACGCTTCCTGCACTTTTTATACATAGATGTGACAAAATATTACACACGATAAAATTGTAATTGCCATAATAATCACGAGTGCACATATGCACCTATAATGGATTATCGGAAAATATTTATAAAAAACACAACCTATTCATCACTTTTCAGTTTAAGAGGAAGTACATTATGCGCAATACATTACTAATCGCAGCAGTAGCGTCAGGTTTGGTTCTTAGTGGTTGTACGACTGATCCAAACACTGGACAACAACGTCTGAATAAAACAGCACTTGGTACTTTGGTTGGTGCAGTAGGCGGCGCAACGATTTCAAAAGCGACTGGTGGCGATGAAACAGGTCGTGATGCAGCTATCGGCGCAGCTTTGGGTGCTGGTGTTGGCTATTATATGGAGCGTCAAGCCAAGCAGCTTGAGCAACAAATGGCTGGTACAGGCGTGACGGTTGAGCAAAACCCAACCACAGGTAACATCGATTTGGTTATGCCAGGTAGCATTACTTTCTCATTCGATGATGCTACGCTAAATTCATCGTTCAAACCAACGCTTGATAAGTTGGCTTCAACGATGAATCAGTATAACAAGACTACGGTAAATATTGCCGGTCATACTGATAGCCAAGGTTCAGCTTCATACAATATGGGTCTATCACGTGATCGTGCTTATTCAGTTGCAAATTATCTAACAGCGCGCGGTGTTGCTTCTAGCCGTGTTAATGTTGTTGCCTATGGCGAATCACGTCCAATAGCGGATAATAATACTGATTATGGCCGCCAGCAAAATCGCCGTGTTGAGTTAACTATTAACTCACCACAAAGCGTCAACTAATCAATAGTTTTATATAAGTATTCTTTATATAACGACTGTATATTTTAGTTTTGTTTATAAAAAAGATCAGCAATGAGCTGGTCTTTTTTTTGTGCCGAATTCTACTTAAAATGTACTTTTGACTGGTTTATTTCAGCATATCAATGATAGACAAAAGATGATGATAATATGAAACTAAGTATTGATAATGATTATCAATAAAACTATAATTCACAAAGATTTTATATTGCTGCAATATTAGGCATTTTATTGTATATGGTAAATAATCAATATGCCCAGCTAAGATATTATTGCGGCAACACGCCCTAATCTAAACCAATTTTCTTTTGCTATATTTCTTGAGGATGTGTATGACAATGACCACCGTAACGAGCCGTAAGATTTTACCAACTACTTTGGCTGCTGCGCTTGCAGGGCTGTTGATGGTGTCGGGTTGTACCAAGCAAACTGAAGAAGACACGGCCGCTAATGCCGAGACGCAAACTGAGGTACAGAATACAGAAGCAGCTGATACGACAAACATGTCGGCTGCTGATAAAGCCCACACTGATCGACTGGTGATAAGCTATGCAAACATGGCGCACGCTGCCTATAAAGACTCGTTAGACACTGCTAAAGTGCTACAAACAGCAGTTGAAACGTACGTGACCACACCCACACAAGCAAATCTTGACGCTGCAAAATCTGCCTATAAAGCCGCGCGTCAGCCATACTCACAAACTGAAATCTTCCGTTTTGATGAAGGCTTTGTCACCGCCAATGATAAACGTGCCATAGGTAGCATAGATAGCTGGGAGGGACAAGTAAATGCTTGGCCACTTGATGAAGCGCTGATTGATTATGTCAGTGATAGCTATGAAGGTGAGTACAACAGTCAAGACAATATTATCAATAGCGATAGCATTACGGTTGGTAGTGTCAAACAAGATACTGGCACGATTACGCCTGAGTTGTTAGCAGAAATGAATGAGATTGGTGGTAGTGAAGCCAATGTGACGACTGGTTATCATGCTATTGAGTTTATGCTATGGGGTCAAGACACCAACGGTGTTGGCGAAGGTGCAGGCAATCGTCCAGTGAGCGATTATGCAACTGAAGCGGGTCAATGCACCAGCGGCGATGCGGTCAATGAAGATGTCAGTGTATGTACACGTCGTGGCGATTTCTTAAAAGCAGCCACGCAATTATTGGTGAATGATCTAACGGCGATGGAAGCCGAATGGCAGCCTGAAAGCGAGAATACCCTCCGCAGCGACTTTATAGCGCGCAAATACGATAACGGTCTGCGTCAGATTATGTACCAGATGGGCAGCTTAGCATTGGGTGAGCTGGCTTCTGAGCGTATACAAGTCGCTTTTGTTACAGGCTCCACCGAAGATGAGCATGAATGCTTTAGTGATCTGACGCATTTGAGCTATGCCAACAATGCTCGCGGTATCCAAAATGTCTTTAATGGTAGCTATAGAACTGTCGATGGCAAAACCGTCGGTGGTTATGGCATCAAAAACTATCTTGTCGATACGGGCAATCAAGAAGCCGCTGATAAATTGGCGGCTGATTTTGCAAAAGTAGAAGCCACTTTTAATGTGATTGTTGAAAAAGGTGAAAAAGAAAATATCAAAGTTGACCAAATGATCGCTACAGCCGGTCAAGTAAGCGAACAAGGTATTTCAGCTGATGAACAAAACATCCGTCGCAGTTGGATTGAAAACAGTATCACCAGTTTACAAGAACTGACTGCTGGTATTGAAAATGCAGCCAAAGCGGTTGGCATTGATAATCTAGACGCTGACGCAGGTTCGCAGTTTTAAGTGAAGATGAATACGCTTAAAACGGTTGGCTATATCTATTTATAATACTGGATAATTAGGTATAAGACACACGTTGCCGTCCGCAGTTGGCAACGTGTTTTTTTATATTGTATTAAAAAATAGTTAAGTCAATATAAAAAAGAGTCTGTGTGACGGGTACAAATTTTTGCAGCCTCTGTCTGCGCAGGCACAGCAAGCAAGAAAAGTTTGTATCAGTCTCACCCTATAATGTCGCATATCCATTTTAGGCAGTATCGACTATAGCCTGTTAGGTCAGGGTGCAGCTGTAATCATCGACTAACAATGAAGTGCTCTATAACATGCGATTTTGATGGTTCTATGTTAGAACTAAGGTACGCTCTATGAACACCTCGACTGTCTTAAAAGTCAATAAATCTGTCTCTCTTTCCTCTTTTTTGCTCATTAAAACCACACCATCGAAGCTGATGCTGGGTATTTTATGTGCTTTGTCTTTGACTGCCTGTCAACCGGCGGACAATGTAGTGGATAATGCTGCTCATACTGAGAAAAATCCAGTTTTAGCACCTCAACGTGTCCAAACCATAGAAACGCTGGCTGGTGTATCCATGCAGCAGTTGGCAAGCTTTGATCCGCAAGAGATTAAGCAAGGCGGTGATACGGGACTGAGTATTAGCAGTGCCGAGAGCTACTCTAAACCTTCTTCAAACTTACCAGCTTCGCGTAAAGGGAACTTTTTTATTGGTAATGCCTTTTTCAAGCAACCGTGGGTGATCGCTCCTGCTAGCACCGACAGCCGCGATGGCTTAGGAGCATTGTTTAATGTTGCTGCTTGTCAATCGTGTCATATTAAAGATGGCCGCGGTCATGCCCCAATGACCGCGGCAGACGATGCGGACAGTTTGCTCATTCGCCTTGCTATGCCAGCGACCACCGATGAGCAGCGTCAGCAGTTGCAGAATTCACTTATCGAAAAAGTTGCCCATTCGATGTATGGCGGTCAGTTGCAAGATCGCGGTATTCAAGGTGTGCCTGCCGAAGCGAGAATCGCGGTACAGTGGACGGATAAACCTGTCACGTTTGCTGATGGTCATATTGAGACATTGCGCGCGCCAACCTTTACATTGACGAATCCCGGTTATGGTTCATTTGATGATGAGCTGATGGTGTCGCCACGTATTGCTTTGCCAATGATCGGGCTTGGGCTATTAGAGCAAATCCCCGACGATGCCATCAAAAATCAAGCCACGAAAACAAATGGCGATATTAGTGGTAAATTTAATTGGGTAATGGATCCACAAACTGGCAAACATGCGCTCGGCCGCTTTGGCTGGAAAGCGGGTCAAACCAAGCTGATTACTCAAAACCAAAGCGCCTTCAATGAAGATATGGGATTGACTTCGAACATTCGTCCGCATGAGTCTTGTATGCCGATGCAAACGGCTTGTATGAACGCGGCAACTGGAGCTGATGAGCAAGGCAATGGTAAACCGCCTGTCGAAGTGAATGATGAAGTGGCGAAATTCGTGGAGTTTTATACACGCAATTTGGCCGTACCGCATCGCCGCAATGCTGACGACAAACTGGTATTAGCTGGCAAAAAACGCTTTTATGATATGGGCTGTCAAAGTTGCCATACGCCACGATATGAGTTGCCAAAAACCGATGACGACCACCTTGAGCAGCATGGACAAGTAATTTATCCTTATACAGATTTACTGCTGCATGATATGGGTGATGATTTGGCTGACCGTACGATTGCGGGTAAATTGCCGCCCAAAACTGCCCAAGTTGAGTTTTTAGCCAACTCTTATGAATGGCGTACGCCAGCATTATGGGGCATTGGTCTTGCTCAGACGGTTGATCCTCAAGCGACGTTTTTGCATGATGGCCGCGCTCGTACATTAATGGAAGCGGTGCTATGGCATGGCGGAGAAGCGCAAAAGCAACAAAAAAGCGTGCTGAAATTGGATAAACAAGGGCGTGCTGAATTGAATGCTTTCTTAAAATCATTATAGATATCTGACTCATAGCATTATCAATATAACGAGTTAAATAATTGCTTATCACATTACCGAGAAACTTATGAAGATAAATCATGCTTTAGCGATGGCGTTATCTGCTTTAAGCGCCGGACTCCTTATCAGCTGTGTAAAACCCGCTGATGAGAATAAAGCCCCAGAGGTAGACAGCCAAAAAGTCGCACAAGATAGTGCCATCTCTACCAGCTCAACAGCCGTTACGGGCGACGCTGCAGCTCAAATAACGACAGTAGACATTAGTGCCGATACACAGCAGACTTACTTGACTCATGTGGCCAATGATGTAGTTATTCCCGCATATGCTGATGCAGCCAAGCAAAGTGATATATTACATGATCTGGCAAAAAAGCACTGTCAGCAAGCACCAGTCAGTGGTGATGAGCTACAAGCGTTGCGTGATCAGTGGCTGGTATTGGCACAAGCATGGGCGAGTGCTGAAATGGTGAATTTTGGCCCTGCGACTGCCAGTATGAGCAATCTATATATCAATTACTATCCTGATGAGCGCGGACTGGTACATAGCGGCGTCGCTGAGCTTATCGCTGCCAATCCAAACCTAACTGCTGAGCAACTCGTCAATGAGAGTGCGATTGTCCAAGGCGTACCAGGGTTGGAAGAAGCGTTATATGCCAATGACAGTCTAGACGCTGGTCAATGTGCTTATGTCATGAGTGCCAGTAGTGCTTTGAGCTCGCGTCTAAAAGATATCGAAAAAAACTGGCAGCAAAATTCAGTCAAATTATTAGCGATTGATAAAACAGGCGATAGCGACCAAGGCTTGAACCAATGGTTCAATTCTTTATTGTCTTTAGTTGAGACTATGAAATCAAATGCCATTGAGCAGCCACTGGGTCTAAATGGCAAGACCAAAGGTCATGTACCAGCGGCTACCGCTGGCCAAAGCCGCGCTATTATCAATGCCAAATTGGCCACTTTAAATACAGTGCTGACCGATCCAGTGTTAATCACTATTTTGGGCAGTAATAACCAAAACAACGTGACCGATAGCCTATCAAAGGCGCTTGCCGATACCACGACATTATTGGCACAGATGCCAGAGGACTTAACCACTGCTGATAAAGCCGCACAGCAAAAATTGTTTGATCAACTGACTGTCATTACTCGTTTGATTAAGCGTCAACTGATTCCGACACTCGGTATTCGTGTGGGCTTTAACAGCACTGATGGTGACTAAATCATGCAAAATACCAACGCCACGCCCATGATATTAGCGCCTGAAAACGCTTGTCATACTTCTGAGTTAAAAACATCATGAGTAAAACTGTCAAACATAAAACAGCCGATACGCCGCTGGGTCAGGAACTGTTAGTGACGTCAGTATTGACCGTTATGGGCACGGCAGCACTTGTCGGTCTCCATCATTGCTATCGCAAACAGCGTCAGCCTGCTGCGAGTTTGCAAGACTACGTGACGGGCGCGCGCGCGCAATGGCAGTCATTACCATCCATCTCTAATCCACCACTCAAGCGCTTTGGCTATGCTTGTCAACAGGCAACGGCTGCGTGGCAACAGGCTTACCATATCGATGCGATAAAGGATAATGAGTGCGATAATAGCGCTACTGACTTTAGTGCTATACACACCACCACCATGCTGGCGCGCCCCGTCTGTTGGGTCAGTGGCGTCGCCTCTATGCCAAAAAACATCACACCGATAAAAGATAAAGACGACACCGTCAATGCAAATGATTTTGGCGTAGTCGGTATTGATGCAGATAGACAAATCGTTTGGCAGACCACTATGCCTGAACGTGTCCACGATATTGTGGTTCAGCCAATTACTAAAGCTCAAAACGAGCTTGATTATGATAATTATGATAGTAGTAATAACAATAACCAAAACCGTGATGTCGTGGTAATGGGTCGTCGTCCTAGTGAAAAATTTTGGGTATTGGATACGGCGATAGGGCAAGTTAAATATGCTATTACCGCCACTACCAATCGTCATTTTTATGGGCATGCGTGCTATAGCTTGGATGGCTCAACGCTATATGTGACTGAAAATAATGCGATAACCTTAGCTGGAAAAATTGGCATCTACGATGCTCGTAATCATTATCAAAAAATAGCCGAATTTGATTCGCACGGTATTGGGCCGCATGAGCTGATCATGCATCCAGATGGTGATACTTTAGTTATCGCCAATGGAGGCATCAAAACTGAAAGAGCGTCGCGCGAAGAGCTAAATCTAGATACCATGCGTCCATCGTTGGTTTATCTCAACCGTCATGATGGCTCGTTGCTTGAGCAAATCATGCCCGAGCACAATCAGATGAGCGTGCGTCATTTAGCCATGCACGATGATGGTACAGTGATGATCGGTATTCAGTTTCAAGGCGCAAAGCACATCAATGTGCCATTAGTACTGACCCATAAACGCGGTGAGACTGACTTTAGGCCTTTAACCATGCCCAATAATCAGTGGCAGCGCTTTCATCAGTATATTGCCAGTGTGTCAGTTGATAGTAAGCACAATCTGCTATGCGTGACCACGCCGATTGGTGGCTGTGCAGCCATATTCGATTTAAATACCCGTACCTTGATAGATACAGTCAATCTACCAGATTGCGCAGGCGCATCGGTTTTATCGCACAGCGATAGTAGAAAAATTCAGCAGATCGATGAGTATGGCAAAAGAGGAGGTTTTATTGTCAGCGATGGGCAAGGTCAGTTGACTACGTTATCTATAAGCGATGTACCTGCGGCAGATAAAAGTCCGAGTGATGGTGCTGGGCGTGTGATGGCAGAGAGTCAATTACACCTGATGTCTTTTGACAATCACTTGCAAGCGCTTTGAAAATGAGTGTATCCTCAGAGTGTCATATTCTTTTATTAGAACGTGACATCCAGCGCTTGGCACAAGCTGGTATTGAGCTGCACGTCACCAAAAAGCGCGTCAAAAACATCAATTTTCGTCTAAAGCCTCACACCTTGATGGTATCTGTACCGATATTTATTAGTCCTGACCAAATCAGGCAAGCCGTTGCTAAGCGCGTGCCATGGGCGATTGCAAACCATCCACAAGTATTAGAGCAACATCAGCGCAAACAGTTACCTACATCTCAAACTTCAACGGCAGACAGTTCGCTATTGATTTGGGGTATTGCACAACCGCTTGTGTTGAATCATGATAAAAAAATCGCGTATTATCGACAAGAACTTTCTGCAGTCACAACGGCGTTATTTGATAAGTGGCAACCAGTCGTTGGAGCAACCGCCAATGAGATACGCCTAAAAAAAATGCACACACGCTGGGGCAGTTGTAACACTCGGGCGCGCCGAATTTGGCTATCGGTTTATTTGCCCGCTTATCCCATAGAGTGTACAGAGTATGTCATTGTCCATGAGCTGTGTCATTTGCATCATGCCAATCACAGCCGCGCGTTTTGGCAAACGGTGGCGACAGCGATGCCAGACTATCAGCGCTGGCATGACATGTTAGCAGGTAAAACAGGACAGTTAGATTAACCATATCACCTCAGCATTATCAAAAATTTCAGTAAGCTTGATATGATAAATCATAACGATAAATATATAAGGATATCATATGGAAAACGTCAGCCAAGCTGAATTTTGGCAGCAGCGTTACAAGCAAGACAATATCGGTTGGGATATGGGCGAGGTGTCACCGCCCCTAAAAGCCTATATTGACCAATTACCTGAATCGGCTAAAGATCAGGCTATTTTGGTCGCTGGTGCTGGTAATGCCTACGAAGTGGGCTACTTACATGAGCAAGGTTTTACCAATGTCACTTTGGTTGATTTTGCACTTGCACCTATTAAGGCGTTTGCTGAGCGTTACCCTGACTTTCCAGCTGAGCATTTACTTTGCGCTGATTTTTTCGATTTATCGCCTGAGCAATACCAGTTTGATTGGGTACTTGAGCAAACGTTTTTTTGCGCAATAAATCCGTCGCGCCGTGACGAGTATGTACAGCAAATGGCATTGCTGCTTCAGCCCAAAGGTAAACTGGTTGGCTTGCTGTTTGATAAGGATTTTGGAAGAGATGAACCGCCATTTGGTGGCACAAAAACAGAATATCAGCAGTATTTTGATAGCCATTTTGATATTGAAATTATGGAGCCCAGTCGTAACTCACATCCAGCGCGGCAGGGTAGTGAGTTGTTTATTCAGATGCGCGTAAAACCCTAATCTCACGCGCGATGTTTTCTCGCGCCCGCATCTCTAAGCGTTCATAGTAGTATTTAGTGAGATACAGTTGTGCATGTGCCAATAACCTCTCTAAAACTCTTATTCGTCCGGCGCGGTAATCCATAGCTGAAATATGCGCATACTCGTGGCGTACAGCTTGCGCATAGCGTTCATACTCAGGCCACTGCGCACCCAAAATACTCAAGTCCATATCTAATAAATACGCCGCATCGCTGCACTTATCATGGTCTGCCAGTTCAGCCAGTTGATGTGTGGCAGTCATTGCGATAAGTGCGTAAATAGTTTGGCATTGTTCCTCATTTAGGTAGCACCTTAGCTGATCTACGGCGTATGCTGCACTTTTTAGCTCATTGTCTGAGCGTGCTGGATCATATATGACATCATGATAATAGAGTGCTAAGGCGATGAGATGCGGTTCACTGAGTTTGTGATTGATTTTGTCAAACTGGACAAACAGCTGCTGGATATGACGTAAGCTATGATAGTCGCGCTGGGTTTCATTGTAACGAGCTATGATATCCAGCCAGAGTATTTTTGCTTGCGCTGACGTGACATCATTATTAATGGCAAATAAATGCAAAGTAAATCGATTACCCAGATCAGCATCTATTTGCGAAAAATCGTTCATAATTAACCTGACTTTTTATGCAAGACAATCAGTACAGTGATTATTAGTTTTTATTAGTAGCCTCTTCAAACGCTTGTTTAAATACTTTACCCAGCAAATTGACATCATCGACGCGGGCGTAGTTCAGACGGGTGACAAAGGCGATATGACGATGCGGCCCTTCTTCTGCTAGTGGCACCGCGACCGCATTTTGGTTTTGTAGATGCAATTGATCAAGCGCCATTTCAGGCACCAATGTCGTACCCATGTTGGCAAGCGCCATCTGAATAAGAGTATTGAGGCTGGCATCTGAAAAACTGGATTTCATTTGCGTGCGGTCAAAATGACAGACAGACAGCGTTTGGTCAGTCAAACAATGGCCTTCACCCAATAGCATGAGATTGGCAGTGGTCAGCTCATCGGCATTGATGGTTTCAAGCGTAGCATGCACGTCATTTTTTGGAAACACCGCAAAAAAATCTTCGCTCCAAAACTCAAAACTGTGCAGCCCATCTACGGCATAAGGCAGGGCGATGATAGCCGTATCAATATGACCGTAGCGCACTTGTTCGAGCAGGCGCTCCGTTTGTTGTTCAACGATGCTCATCCGAAACTCTGGATAGTGCTTTCGCAGCGCAGGCAACACTTTAGGGAGTAGATAGGGGGCAATGGTCGGAATAATGCCAACGGTCATCGGGTAGGCCAGCGGAGATTGATGGCTATGCGCTCGCGTGGTCAGATCGTGTACTTCAGAAAAGACCCGCTGCGCTCGAGTCAGAATGTCTTCACCAATGGGCGTGATTAAGACTTGTTTGTTATTACGTTCAAAAATCTGGGTATCCAGTTGTTTTTCTAATTCTGCGATACCCAAGCTGAGCGCAGATTGCGAGATGTTGCAGTCTTCTGCCGCACGTTTAAAATGACGGTGTTTGGCCACGGCTAAAGCAAACTCAAGCTGACGTAAAGTAATCATAAAACCTCTCTATTAATGGGCTTTTAGCGCAATTTGTTATGCTGGCTCATCTGACATACTCAGTCGATGTAATGTATTATTGGAGTTCTTAATAAAATAGTCACTTACGTATAGTACACTGATGATGAAAAGCAGAGAGAATAGTTTAACAAGTTTAATAAAACAAAACATCACATTAAAAACTTTTAACTGGATTAACGATAGAATTCGCGTATAGTTTGTCAGGTAGCCCAGATAGCATATAGGGTTAGCTCAGTTAATTGTAAAAATAAATCTTAATCAACCTAACTATAAAGGAGCCAATAATGGCGTCTATTATCAATCAAGAAATTCCAGAATTTTCAGCAGATGCATATGTAAATGGTGAATTCAAAACCATCACTTCAGAAGACGTAAAAGGTAGCTGGGCAATTTTCTTATTCTATCCAGCTGATTTTACTTTTGTTTGCCCAACTGAACTTGAAGACATGGCAAACCATTATGAAGAACTAAAAGGCTTGGGCGTAGAAGTATACTCAGTATCAACGGATACCCATTTCACGCATAAAGCATGGCACGACTCTTCAGACGCAATCGGTAAAGTAAACTATCCAATGATTGGTGATCCGACTGGTAAAATCACTCGTGGCTTCAACGTCATGATCGAAGAAGCGGGTCTGGCTGAACGCGGTACATTCCTAGTGGATCCTGATGGTCTGATCCAAGTGGCTGAAATCCATGCTGGCGGTATTGGCCGTAGCGCAAAAGACATGCTACGCAAAGTAAAAGCGGCACAATATGTTCGTGAAAACGACGGTGAAGTTTGCCCAGCAGCTTGGGAACAAGGCGGCGATACGCTAAAACCAAGTCTTGATTTGGTTGGTAAAATCTAAGCAGCCATTTAAAAATTTGTAGTATTGGATATCACAGTTATATTCTACATAAATACTATATGGATACTATGAATAAAAGCCCCATCAACCTCAGTTGGTGGGGCTTTTTTTAATGTTGAGTCTGTGGTTTGTTTTTTTCAATCACTCTATAGATCTCATCTTTAAGATGAAGTTTTCGCCGCTTCATTTGCTCTATTTCTTCTTCACGACTGGCGTGTTGTATCACATCTTTTTCAAGATGATTGATCTGCTGGTCGAGCTGAGTATGCTCATCAAATATACTCGAAAAATGGCTGTCTTTTTGTTTAAGCTCAGCGATGATCTCTTTGTTATCTTGAAACGTTTCGGTCTTTCTCATCTGCTCATCCTTGTTATGAGGCGCAAGCTTGCGATAAGCAATCGCGCATGGTTGTTAAGACTTTTTATGGTAGTGATACTTAAGTGTTCTGAATACAAACCGTTATCGATCTCATTTGATTGTAGCGAAAAAAGAATATCGGTGCTATAGCAATAATCTGCCTGTATATTTAAATTTAATTAAATATTATACTTTATGATTTGTTTTATAAAACTCAAAGTTTGAGTTTCTCAGCTTGTCTAAAGGCTTGTAACCAATGATAATAGGGACATCAAAAGGCAGAAGCCTATAGCATTTTAGACAAATTATGAGTATTAAATAATCCATATTTCAACGCGTGACATGACAGTTACCGTTACATATTCAGTAATAATGAGGAACAAACATGATAGATCAAAATTTATTAGACGCGGTAAAAACCTATAGCGAAAACATGACCCGTCCGATTAGCTTTGTATTGGGTAGCGGTGAACACAGTAAACGTGCCGAGTTGATTGATTTTTTGAGTAAAATCGCAGGTACGACTGATAAAATCAATTTTGATAGTACAGCGACGGATGATAGCTTACCAAGCCCGATCAGCTTTGCGGTTCGTAGTCATATCGATGGCGCTCTGACCGACACAGGCATTGTGTTTAGTGGTATCCCAGGTGGTCATGAATTTACCTCGTTGATTTTGGCAATTTTGCAAGCGGGTGGTCACACTTTAAAGCTAGATGAAGGCGTGCAAAAGCTAGTCAAACGTTTTAATAAGCCATTACAGTTCCAAACCTATGTATCACTGTCTTGCCACAGCTGCCCTGAAGTAGTACAAGCATTGAACCAATTTGCGCTGCTCAATGACGGCATCAGTAATGAGATGATCGACGGTGCATTGTTCCAAGAGCAAGTAGAAGCGAACAAAATCCAAGGCGTCCCTGCGGTATTCTTAAACGGTAAGCCATTTGCCAATGGTTTAATCGACACTGCAAAATTGATCGCAAAATTGCAAGAGCAATATCCTGACTTGTTGAGCGAGGCCAGTGATGATGATGCTGAGCAATTAGAACAGCAAGATGTCACTATCATTGGTGCTGGTCCTGCGGGCGTTGCAGCAGCCATTTATACAGCACGTAAAGGCCTGAAAGTCACCATGGTCGCTGATCGTATCGGTGGACAGGTCAAAGACACACAGGACATCGAAAACTTAATCTCTGTGCCTTTAACCAACGGTACCGATTTATCGACCAATTTTGTTAAGCATTTAGCTGAATACAACATCACGCTAAAAGAGCATGTGAGTGTGAAAGACATCGGCGAGACTGAAGAAGAGAACTACAGCATTAACCTAAATACTGGTGAGACTTTTGAGACGCGCAGTATTATCTTGGCGACAGGTGCTCAGTGGCGTAAGCTTGGCGTACCGGGCGAAGAAGAAAACATCGGTAAAGGCGTGGCGTTTTGTGCGCACTGTGATGGTCCATTCTTTAAAGGTAAAGATATCTCAGTCATCGGCGGTGGCAACTCAGGCGTCGAGGCTGCGCTAGATTTGGCAGGTATCGTCAAACATGTCACCGTACTCGAGTTCGCTGATGATTTAAAAGCAGACCAAGTATTGATCAACAAAGCCAAAGAAAAATCTAATATCGAATTCATCACTGGTGCCGAGACACAAGAGATCAAAGCGACTGACGGTAAAGTATCGTCTATCGTGTATCAGGACCGCAGTACTGGCGAGACGCATGAGCGTGATCTATCAGCAGTGTTCGTGCAGATAGGTCTAGTACCAAACACTGGATTCATCAAAGGCTTTGTTGATCTCAATCGCTTTGGTGAAGTTGAGATTGATGAGCGCTGCCGTACGGATCGTAAAGGTATCTTTGCTTGCGGTGATGTAACCACCGTACCATTCAAGCAGATTAACATTGCGATGGGTGAGGGTAGTAAAGCGGCATTGTCTGCCTTTGAATACTTAGTCATGCAGTAAGCTTTAGTCTCAGAAGAAAAAAAGCCACCTTAGTTGAGGTGGCTTTTTTTTGCGCTTGTGCAGGAGTTTTTCTATAGAATAGCGCCTAAAGTTTAGAAACCAGTCATTTGGATGAGTGAACAAAGCAGTTTCTCTTGAAAAATCTCATCATTTACGTTACAAATGCGCCATTTGCGTTACAAATATGGGTCTTAGATGCGATAATAAGCCCAATAAAACCTATCATAGCGTCATGAACTATAAGGAAAATAGGCATGGAATACATTGAATCTTTTTTTGCCCTAGTCGGGGATCTAACATGGGGCTGGGCACTCGTGCCTATGTTAATTATTTTTGGTTTGTTATTTACCATTGTGGGCAGGTTCGCTCAGTTTACATATTTTAAACGTATGTTCCGTGTGTTTAAGACGGATGAAGTAGGAGATGACGGTATTTCTGCCCGTCAGGCGTTGCTCGTTTCGATCGGTGGGCGTGTTGGCGGTGGTAACATTGCTGGGGTTGCCGTTGCAATCTCTTTGGGTGGTCCCGGTGCGGTGTTTTGGATGTGGGTTGTGGCCCTTATCGGCATGATGACCAGTATTGTTGAGTGTAGCTTGGCTCAGCTTTACAAGCGTAGAGACAATGATGGTAACTTTCGCGGCGGCCCTGCAACCTATATCCTGCACGGTCTAGGTAAAGATTATCGTTGGCTCGCTGTCATTTATGCGATCTCACTACTACTGTCTTTCTCCATTGGGTTTGTGGCGTTCCAAGGCAATACGGTAGCAGGTTCTGCGCTTGAAAGTTTCGGCATTGATCGCTGGATATCAGGTGCGGTACTGGTGGTTGCGGGCGGGTTTATCGTCTTTGGCGGTATCCAGCGCATTGCAAAGGTCGCCGACGTTGTCATTCCTGTGATGGCATTGATTTATATTGGTATGGCGCTGATTGTCATCGTGCTTAATATCACCGAACTGCCTGCATTGATGGCGATGATTGTTAAAAATGCGTTTGGTATTGAATCTGTCGTTGGTGGTGGTATTGGTGTGGCGATTGAGCAAGGCATGAAGCGCGGCTTATTCTCTAATGAAGCAGGTTTGGGTTCTGCGCCTAACATTGCAGCTACTGCTTATGCCACGCATCCTGTGAGCCAAGGTATCTCACAGTCACTATCAGTATTTATCGATACGATTGTTGTGTGTAGTGCTACGGCATTCATGATTTTGCTGAGTGGCGTTTATCAACCAGGTGCTGAAGTCGATGGTATTGTACTGGCGCAGCAAGCGCTCACCGCTCAGCTGGGTGATTGGTCACAGTATGTGTTAACCATCTCGCTATTGTTGTTTGCACTAAGCTCGATCATGTATAACTACTATATGGGTGAAAATGCGATTAACTTCTTGGTTAAGAAGAATACCAAAATGGCCACCTTGGTATTACGCATTGTGGTGATTGCGATCTTATTCTTGGGCGCGGTAGCACCTGCGGCAACCACTGTCTTCTTCTTCGCTGATCCACTGATGGGTGTACTCGCACTAGCCAACTTACTCGCCTTGATTATGCTGTTTCCACGTGCCAAGCGCCTACTGGACGACTTTGCAGGTCAGTTAAGATCAGGCGTCAAAGAGCCGTTATTCGATGCGCAAGAGTATGAGAAATTAGATCTCGATCTGAGTGCATGGGGCAAAAAAGCAGTAAAAGAGGCATTAGAGCAAAAGCAGTAAAACGTTATGCTTGAAGTCTTATCAAATAAAAAACCACTTTAACGTCAGTTAAAGTGGTTTTTTTTAATTGGCTAATACGCCCACAAGTGACAAAATCTCACCCGCTTCATCTTCTTCAATAATCCGTGTCTCTTGCAGTGCTGCTTGAATCCAAGCCTTGATATGCGGGTTATTCAGCATGGTCTGGCAATACTGCTTAGTCAGTGGTTGCAAAGTGATATTGGCTGCATCAACATAGGTCTGTAATCGCAGCACTACTGGGGCGAAAAAGACATCAGCTGCTGTGAAATGTCCAAACAAATAGCTGTCCGTTGAACGTCCCTTTAAGCAATCGGCAAAAATACTTTCAATACGAGCAATATCCGCTAAGCAAGCACTGCTCGGTTGTATCTTAGCAGTCGCTCTGATATTCATCGGCATCTCGCTACGAATACCCATAAGTCCCGAATGCATCTCAGCAATGATGCTTTGGCAATAAGCGCTATTTATTCTATTTTGATGGTCAGTTTGAGCGCTAGTGTCAGACTTGCTGATGCCTGTCCAAAGATTGATATCCGTTAAATACTCATTAATATGCATCGCAATGGCGACCGTATCCCAAACGGTTACCTTTTCTTCACCTTCACCATAGATCACAACAGGCACTTTACCTGTGGGCGAATGTGCCCCGAGCGTCGGACGTGCTGACGGATGAAGCAATTCGATGAGCTGCTCATCAAAATCAACGTTAAACGCTTTGAGCAACAGCCACGCCCGTAGCGACCATGATGAGTAGTTTTTGTTACCGATGATTAAGAGTGGTTTTTGCATGATAACGACCTATTTAGACTGATGGATAGAGTTTCAGTATGCCGCCAAAATTGTTTGGATGCTACGGCAAATACTGTACTAATTTTAGGAGGTAGGCGGAAACGCTATTATTAGCGTTTGAATACTTCGTCATGAAGTAACATCAGTCGGTCTATAATAGTTAAAAAAACCACCTCAAATGAGGTGGTTCTGTTTCAATAGATAGATGAAATTTTTATATATAAGTCATCACTTAGATTTTTCAATTTCTTTATGTAGATTTTTCCAATGATTTTTAATTTGTGAGTCAATTTTGCTGTAACTGCCCATTATTTTATGGGCATTTTTAGCATATGTTATATAGTTGCCCCAGTTTATGGCATACTTGTCAGATTGCCATTGATTTGTAGTACCTCGTACACGTTTATATTTTATACAGCGTTTAGCGCCAATATATGAGTATCTTTTATACAGTCTTTTTCTAAAGATTTCACCTCTTGTATCATTATTTATCTTGCTGCTATAAAATCCGCTTCTTTGCACGCCTTTTTTCATTTTTCGATAATAGTTGCCTAGAGAGCTTGTCTTTAGGCGTACATACTCACCGTCAAAACTAAAACCGAGATACTCAAAATTTCTGTTGATACTATTTGGTGTTATTCTACTGTTGAATTCTTGTTTGCAGATGACTTTACCGCTACAGTAGGAAAAATGAAAAACTTGAGTTTTATCTCCATGGATTTCTAGCTTTATATCTTTAATTTTATCTTCAAAAAGTTGGATAACTTGTGATTTATATGCTATTGAGCAGACAACTACCATATCATCAGAGTAACGCCGATAAATCCCGCCTATTTTTGATATTTCGCTATGAATCAGTTCATCAAAATCTAGCATGTATATATTTGCCAACGTTGCACTAATAGCAGACCCTTGGCAGATGCCAGCCGTTACAAGTTTACCGTTAGCCCTTTTACTTGATCGGATTAACCCTTTTTCACGAATCGTATGTATATCTGTCATTCCACAATAGGCAATAGCATTTTTATTATATAAATGCTCAATACGCTTTACTGATCTGTTTAACGTGCTACCATCATTTTTTCTCACTATAATCTTTTCTTTGAACAAATTGAAAAGATGCCTTTCCTCGACATAAGAAAACTTGGTAATACTTTTAAATACGTTGTAGTGGTCTTTGGGAAGATACTCTACATCAAGAATTTTACACCATTTATTTTTAAGAACCATATGGTTTAAGCTAGGAAAAAAGTTCTTAATATCAAAAGCTATAGCAACAATACCATTGTCGTAATCTATATTGTTTTTAATATATTGAAAAATTTCATCTGCGAAGTCAATATTGTTTTTCTTGGGAGGTTTTTGAGCATCGTCTAATTTTAATTTTTTTGACGCCTTTCGATAAGCCGTGACTACTTCAGTTAGATTTCTATTTTCTAAAATCTTTTCATAATCTATATTCAGCAGATAAGAGTAGTAGGCATAAACGTTTGAGTCTAAATTATTCGCATAATAAATATCTCTTTCTTTTGAACCTTTATCTACGCGCCTTCCATTATTTTTTACTTTTCCGTTATCATCATAATCTTTTCTATATCGTTTTGTAGATATTGTCTTATGAATAAATGGTGTGAACCCATGAGCAGAAATTCTCTCTTTGCTCTTTATGTAAGATATGGTTTTGTTGTGATGATTAGATGGGATGCCGATATGAGGATATTTTTTTACCTTATACCAGCTATTTGGATTATCATTATTTTTCATATAATTATAATAGATATTTGAAGTGAAGGAACGGGGCTAGCATTTTGCGCATGTAGCGAATAATAAAAGCGTGATAAAGCTGTTCTAACCGCTGCCATAGGAGGCAACGCCCCTTTTGTCGGAAATAATTACTCTTATAGTTATGGAAATTGTCGCTATGATGCTTGAACCTCTCATTACAATAATCGTACAGAATATCTGTGCTAAATGCTCACATTATGATATTGGCTTAACCAAGCAGCTTTCTGCTCAGCAGTACCCCTAAAGGTACTCAAATTTAGAACGAGACTTATATTATTTGCTTTTTCCTCCACAATTTTAAATTTAGCATATAACTAATTTTTAGTAAAACTATTTTCTAACGAAATGCAGCCCGAGATATTTGAAAAGATAGATATAAAAAAAACGCCCATCCAATATTTGGACGGGCATTCTTTTAAGCGGTAGCAAGTTTTATTAACTTAATAACATTTTAATCATCTAACAAATCCATGCGCTTAGCTGCTTCATAGATACCCGTCGAACGATTGCCAGTACGGCAAAAAATCAACATTGGCTGCTCGGCTTGATTAAAGAAATCAGCAAATTCTTCGACATGGTTTTGATTGAGCTCGCTACCCGCAAATGACACTTCTTTATAAGCAAGTCCCGCTTTCTTGGCAGCCGCTTCAATTTCAGCGCTAGTCGGTTGGTTCGGTTCTTCACCATCTGGACGGTTATTAATGATGGTTTTAAAGCCGTTTTCAGCAATCATTGGTACTTGATCAGGGGTGATTTGTCCGGTAATACTTATTTGATGGCTCATAAGAGCTCCTTTTTATTTTGTATATGAAAAAATGACAGATTTGATTTGGAAACACAGCGTTTAAGCCTAAGCTGAATGAGTGATTTTCTAAAGGGGCGATATGTAAGCGTCATAATATTGCTTATAATCACTCTTTATAGCAACCCTTGCATCAACGCACTTTGATACAGCAGCTTGGCGCGTGCTCCTGTCCCACAAAACATCAGTATGGGTTTGGGCATGGCACGATAAAAATCAGCAAACTGTTCGACAGTTGCCATACTCAATCGCTCATCATCGAAGGGCAGATGATGATAGGTCAAATTGGCTTTCGCCGTTGCGCTGGCCAAGTCACAGCTATTGGGCTGAGTTTCTGTTTCAGCATCGGGACGAATATTGAGCACGGAACGATAACCAAGCTCGGCAATTTTTACGCATTGGCTCGGGTAAATTTGCTTATAGATAGTTACATTATCGGTCATAAGTAGATTCGGTCACATATATTAAAAGGTGATAGGGTATAAAGTGTTATAGCTAAGCGTTATTTCTTAATGGTTATGCTAATTTAGCATAACACAGCTTTTATCATACCTATATTTTGTCACAGACAATAACAATGATTGATTTAACAACATTCAAGTTATGGGGCTATATGTATCTTTTAGGGCATTTACCGCATCCATGGTGCTAAGATAAACGTGGCCTGACAGCTCGGTAATAATCGGTGTATGCTCAATGATATCCATCACAGGCCCTTTGATAAAGCTAAAGTTCAAGTGCTTATTTTGGCTCAAAAGCTCTTGATTAAGACTAATAAGCATCTCTTGTCCTGTCAAATCAATGTGATTGACTGCTGACATAATGAGTATAATCTCATGAGATGCTGGGTACTGCTGGGTGGCTTGTACGACACGGCGATGGACAGATTCGCTATTACCAAAAAATATGCTCTCATCAATACGCAGCATGAGTAAATTGCTAAAAGTCACCACATTATGACGATTGATATTGCGAAAGTGCCCCGTACCTGCCAGTTGACCCACAATCGCGACGTGCGGTTTGCTTGATTGCCAAATTAAGCTAGCAAACGACACCATAAGACCGATGACCAGACCCGTATTTAACCCAAATATCAGTACACCCACAAATGCTGCCATAAAGCTGGCAGCATCCAAGCGGTCACGTTGCCATGCTGATTTAAAGGTCGTCATATCAACGAGACCGATGATAGATGCCATGATAGTCGCGCCTAACAAGGCATAAGGCAGCGGTGCTAAGGCATTACCAAAAGCGATTAAAGCGGCAATCATCACCACCACGGTCATTAGACTGGCGACAGGCGTTTTGGCACCTGAGTCGGCATTGATAGCCGTCCGCGAAAACCCACCAGCAACTGTAAAGCTTTGAAAAAATCCGCCAGCCATATTGGCAAGCCCTAATCCAGTCAGCTCACGATTAGCATCAAATGGTTCACCGCGCAGGCGAGCATAATTGTTAGCGACTGAGCTGCTAGAGACAAAAATAATCAGCGCCATAAGCCCTGCACTAGGCAATAAGTTGAGCGCTTCATCAAAGTTTGGTACATAGGGAAGGGTAAAGGTCGGCAGCCCTTGCGGGATACTGCCAATCGTTGCCACGCCATTTTTCGTCCAGTGCAGACTGATGCTCAATAGTATAGAAACACCCAGCAAGATAAGCGGAAATAAACGTTCGGCCCATTTGGCATAAGCGGATGACAACCAAGATTGCCATACCCATTTGCTGGCGTAGCGATTGGCAACCAAAAGGGCAAAGGCTATCATGCCAATAAGCAAAGTTGGCGGATGTAGCTGCTGCGCATACATCTGCATACTCGATAAATAACCAATCAAGCCGTTTCCTGCGATGGGAATGGCCGTCAGATACTTAAGCTGACTGACAAAAATTAGTACCGCCGCACCACTGATAAAGCCAGCGGAAACGCCGCGACTGATAAACTGCATAATCCAACCAAGCTTGAGCTGACCTGCCAACCATAACAACACACCGACCATCAATGACAGCAAGCTTGCCATCAGTAAATACTGTTGACTGCCTTGTGCGGCATAAGGATGCAGGCTACTGGCTGTCATAATGGCAGTGATAGCGACAGGCCCAACCGCTTGAATATTACTTGAGCCTATCCATGCATAAACAATGACGGGTACGATGGCTGCGTAGAGTCCATAGACCGGTGGCAATCCTGCTAGCACGGCATAACCCAAACTTTGTGGAATGACCAGCACACCGACGACCAACCCAGCGATGACGTCAGTTGGCAAATCAGACAGCTGATACTGGCGTAACCAAGTAGGAATCAGACGAGCGGCGATAGAAGGCATGGCAATAGTCATCACAATAAAAGTTAATCAAAGCCAAGCGTTGACCGATAAGCTAGCCGTCGTTTTTGGCACAGAAACGTTGATAAAGCAGCTCGAGCACCGCTAAAGCATCGTCACTTGCGATGCTATAGTAAATCTGCTTGCCTTCACGGCGTGTCGTGACCAGCGCATCCTTGCGTAGGATACCCAGTTGCTGCGACAAGCTTGGTTGACCGACACCGACTAAGCTCTCAAGTTCACTAACGCAGTATTCACCTTGAGTCAGCTGACACAAGAGCAATAAGCGATCAGGGTGTGATAGCGACTTCAATAGTTGGCTGGCTTGCATGGATGCTTGTTGCATTTGCTCAGCTAGGTCTTTAGGCGCAGAGTCTTTAGGTGCACAGTCTTTTGACGCGAAGTCTGTTACGCTGGGAGAAATATCATCACTAGCGCCAGTAGTAGATGTGCTCAATGCTGAAGTGGACGTAGTCAGAGCGAGCTCCTTATATGAGGCATAGGTAAAAAGGGTAGAGTTCATAGATAAGATATAGTGAATTATCAATGATATTACAAGGTATAGCAAGTTATCATTATTTACATTATATAAATTGATAAATTGTTTTATGGTTGCTATATTGGTATTCATCATCAATGAGTATGTGCATGCCAATATGATAAACAAGCACAGTATACTTAAGAATTCATTGGAAAATAAAACATTCCTACATAAAGCAAAGAGGTAGCCATGCAAGTTCATTCATTCTTACACAGCGACACAGAAACTTATACCCATGTGCTTGCGGACGTACAGAAGCAAGTATGTGCCATCATTGATCCAGTACTAGACTTCGATTCAAAATCAGGCCGCACGGAGACCAGTAGTGTTGATGAAGTCATTAAGTTTGTACATGAGCATGGTTGGCAGCTGCTTTATATTATCGAGACCCATGCGCATGCAGACCATCTATCCGCTGCTATCCATGTAAAAGAAAAGCTTGGCGGAAAACTGGTTATCGGTCAACATATTACCGAAGTACAAAAAATATTTAAGCAAATTTTTAATTTTGATACCAGCTTTCGCACTGATGCCAGTCAGTTTGATATTTTGACAGATGATGGAGAGACGCTAGCACTAGGCGACATCACCATTACCGCCATGTACGTACCCGGCCACACACGTGCTGATATGGCTTATATGGCCGCTGACAAAGAAAAAACTGTGGTCTTCGTTGGCGATACGTTATTTGCTCCCGACGTGGGTACGGCTCGCTGCGACTTCCCAGGAGGGGATGCCACAACCCTGTATCATTCGATCCAAAAGCTGTTGGCGCTTCCAGAAGACACGATCATGTATCTGTGCCATGACTATCCAAGTCAAGGTCGCAAGCATTGTCCAACGACCACGGTTGCTGCACAAAAACTGGGCAATATTCATGTTAAAAATGGGATTAATGAAGCTGAGTTTGTGCAGATGCGTGAGCGCCGCGATGCAACTTTGGAGATGCCGCGCCTTATTATTCCATCAGTACAGGTCAACATTGATGCCGGTCATTTTCCAAAGCCAGAGGACAATGGTACGCGTTATTTAAAAATACCGATTAATGTCCTTGGACAATAAAACAAATGAGATGACACATCAAAGCTGTTATCTTAAATGATACTAAGCCATCGTGTAAGCCATATTACCAATCTATCGTGGATGAGTGTCCATACGATTTATATAGGAGTCTTATAATGAGTGAGCAAAGCCCTCATTTAGTCTGCCCGCATTGCCAAGCGATCAATCGTGTACCCGCGGAAAAGCTGACTGCTGCCCCAAATTGCGGTAAATGTAGCCAACCGTTATTGACGGGTCGCCCTCACGAGCTGAACGCGCAAATGATTCATAAAGTTATTCAAAAGAATGAGATATTGACCATCGTTGATTTTTGGGCGAGCTGGTGTCAACCGTGTCTGATGATGGCACCAGAGTTCAAAGCAGCGGCCAGTCAGTTGCCGCAAGTGGTCTTTGCCAAGATACAAACCGATAAGTATGAGCAAGCCGCAGCACCTTATAACATCCGTAGTTTGCCCACCATGGTGGCTTTTAAAAATGGTAAAGAAATCGCGCGGCAGTCAGGCGCATTACCCAGTGACCAAATTGTCCAGTGGGTGCGGAGCTTGAGGGCTTCATAACGCCCAAGATTTTGTGCTTGAGTTTTGTCTATTACATCTACTTTGTTCATTATATTCAGAGCGATAGATATAAAAAAGCCAATACATCGATAATGTGTTGGCTTTTTTCGTTGTATAAGAATCATGCTGGCGCGGTTTTGTGCTTACTTAGTCGATTTTACTCGCCATAAATTTTGACACCGTTGGCAAAGCTACAACGTTGAATACGAGCCGTTTGTACAATGGCATCACGTTCGCCGTATAGCCGCGATAATTTTGCATCGCGTGCTTTGGTATCGTTGCTTTTGCCAACGCCAAAACTGATGTTGGGTGAGATCCCCCAGCGTCCTGCAGAAACCCCAACGCCGACACCTGAGGTGGATAAGGTTGATTGCTCGTTGCGCGCCGCGTCTACATAGCGATTGACACGGACATACTCTTGGCTGAGCGCTTGACAGTCATAGTTTTGATAAGTGCTTGGCGGCACATATTGCGGTGTGATATTACTGGTAGTGGCACAGCCTGAGAGACCGAAAACGCCAGCTGCTGCCAGTAATGTCGCTGTAGTAAAGGTTTTCATAGCTGCTCCATCAAGCCAAATTATGGTATTTGTGTTCATTTAAGATAGCAAAATTAATGGGATTAAGATATTGAAAAGATATTGATTATTCAATATTTGTTAATCCTCTTTGTGAGTGTGCAACACGCTCGAATGTGATGACTTGTGCAGCACTCAGCGCTACTCTCAAACGCTTATCAAAATAAGTTTCCAGGCTTGCTAAAGGCAAGTATTACGATACCGATATAAGCAACAGCGGCAATGACAATGCCGGTCTTTCTTTGTGTCGGTGTCGCATGAGTGTTAAACGCCTTTATACTAGAGCTAATGGCTGCAACCAGTAAGATGATCTTGGCAAAGACCCATTGCACGGGGGCATTGGCACTCATTAGCTGCATTAACATGACAGCGCCTGACACAATAACGAGGGCATAGACAATATGATTGGCTATTTTGACCGCACGTGGCGCTTGTCTATTTGCGCTTAACACCAAGTAGCTCTGGTATAAAAACAACACAACAACCAGTAGGGCCATCAGCATATGTAAATGTTTCATTGGATATCGTTTCCTCTAAAATGGCAGTTTGCCAGCGTATTTATACTTAGATACCGTTTGCTATTTGTTCTGTCCAGCGCACAACGGGCTATCAGGGCTTTGACCTTGCCATTCTGTTGGCGTGTAGGCATGAATGGCCAAAGCGTGTACTTGACCACCTTGTGACGTCAATAACGAGGTAACTTGTCCATATATTAATTGATGACGAGCGACCAATCGTTTGCCCTCAAAGGCATCACTGATGATAGTCAGCTTAAAATGACTTTCTTTACCTTCAAAATAACCCGCATGATCCATCGACTCATTTATAAGTTCTAGGTGTTGCGGTTGTAACGCTTGTAGTTCAGCTTTCAGCGCATCAGCGGTAGGGGTGGCACTCATAACAATCCTTTAATGTATTGTATAGTCGATACCAAATAAAATGGATACACGATATGATGACGCGAGTCAGGCACAAATTTTTCTTGCTTACTGTGCCGTTGCTGCCAGAAGCTACAAAAAATGTATCCCAGTCTCGCTGACTCTTTTTTATATCGACCTGACTATATTTAATGGTATTTAGCCGTGTAAAAATGACGTGTCTTGTCCATTATAGCAGAGGCGATTGGCTGTATGGCAGGCTATTCCATAGCGCCTGTTTCTAAGGTGTATTCTCATTTTTTACATAAAAAAGCAGAGCACAATTTATCGTTTGTACTCTGCTCTTATAATCTAACGATGCTAACTCAAAGTAGCCTGTTTACAATCAACTAACGACGCGCCTTTTGATACAGTGGCATCACTTTAGGCATCAATGATTGTAATTCAGCAATGCGGTTGCTACTTGATGGGTGAGTGCTCAAGAACTGTGGTGGCTCGCCTTGGCTGGCGCGCTGCATTTTTTGCCACAGGGTAATCGCCGCTTGTGGGTTGTAACCTGCGCGTGCCATCAGCTCCAGACCAATTTGGTCGGCTTCGGCTTCTTGGGTACGACTGTGAGGACGACTCAACCCCAAATCACCTGCGACGTTTGCTAGCTCAGCCTGACCTTGTGATAAGCCAAAAATACTAGCAGCAACACCGATACCGGTTTGTGTGGCGTATTGGCGTGATAGACGCTCGCGTGAATGCTCGCGTAGCGCGTGCGATATCTCATGACCCATAATCGCGGCAATTTCATCATCTGTTAAATTCAAACGATCAATGATACCTGAGTAAAACATGATCTTACCGCCTGGCATAACAAAGGCGTTTAGCTGATCTGACTTAATGGTATGCACTTCCCATTGCCATTTCGCTGCATCTGGGCGATAAACACCAACTTGACCTACCAAGCGGTTAGAAATGTTTTTTAGGCGATTGAGCTGAGCGGTGTTGGTATCGAGTACGCCTTTGGCTCTGGCTTCTTGTAATGTCTTAGCATAACTTTGTGCTGATAACTGCAACACTTGCTCGCTAGAGACTAAGAGCAACTGCTGACGGTCAACGCCAACTGCGCCAGTATTGGTCGTACTTGTACAACCTGTCAGAGTCAGTGCTGACAATGACGCCGCCATCACAGTAGTGGTTAATAATTTCTTCATAATAAATATCCTCGCTATAAATGATAAAAAGTAAAATTGAACAAACCAAATACTGAGCAAATAGGTAAAAAAGCAGCCTTTTATTAATATTCTACTAGCGCTTGCCAATCTACCGAAACAGTAAAATTTTACCTGAACTGTCATTAGGCATAAGTATAATAATGTTAACAAGACAAAACCAATGCAGAAATAGTAACAACACAGCGTATGATTGTAAGCGCCCAAGAAATAGTAAAAAAAATGATAATTTTATTCTTTGCAGTAGTTGCTATAAAATCAATTGCTTACGTGTATTTTCGCGCTAGATAGACGCTTAAAGCAAAAATATTCGCAATAAAGTTTAAAATATATATTGACACGTACGGAATATTTGCTAGAATAGCCAGCCTATCAAGACGTAGTCGTTAACGATATTACGATTTGATATTTAGCGGGAATAGCTCAGTGGTAGAGCATAACCTTGCCAAGGTTGGGGTCGAGAGTTCGAATCTCTTTTCCCGCTCCAAATATGGCTTGAAAAAGCACCAAAAGCCTCACTTCATAGTGAGGCTTTTTTTATGTGTGAAATTTGGATTAGAGATTTTTAGACATCATTTATATCATTTCAACATCGTCCATTTTTTTTGACCTAAATTTTTCAATCTGAGCATCGTTTACATAAATGTTTTAAATAAATGCTAAACCTGTTTTCAATATTGATGATATCGGCATTGTTATGCTCAAACTCCTTCCAGTTTTTCTCTCCCTATTTAAATCAAACCATTCAAGTTTCTAGTGAGCCAAAATATAAAAAGTGCAGGCTTTGAGCTATAAAATAAAATGGTGGCGGTAATACTTTAGTAGTTTCCTACTCAGTGGTCGTTATTGGTTCCTGAGTGGTTAGGTGCAAGTGTGCTCCAGCTTGATATATATATTATAATGACCACAGCTTAAAGGTTACGTTTAATGTTTAAGATACGCTAACAATTGAGTGAGTAAGCCATCCAATTTATCTTGGCATTATGAGTTACAAGCACCTTGCTACGATAAAATTATCGTATTCAAACACAATCAAATGAATGAGAGAAAAGTATGTCAAATATTAATGAGTCTTTACAAGAATTGATGAGTCTTGATGGTGCTATGGGTGGCTGTATCGTCGATTATATGTCTGGTATGGTGCTAGGTATGACAGGCGGCGGTGTTGATTTAGAGCTGGCTGCTGCAGGTAATTCACAAGTTGTAAAAGCAAAAGTAGCAACGATGAAATCACTTGATATTAAAGGTGAGATCGAAGATATGTTGATTACCCTAGAATCGCAGCTGCATATCATTCGTCCTACCGCCAATCATGAGGATTTGTTTATCTATTTAGTACTTGATAAGTCAAAAGCCAACCTTGCACTAGCACGCCGTAAAGTACAATCAGTAGAGAGTAAGCTAGAAATATAATTTGGCTGAAATCAATCAAGCCAGTAAGTGGTTTGTTGAACCTTCCTTGCGGCTTTTAATGTATTAAACAGTATGAGCAATAAGGTCAAATTCGTTATATACGGACTGTATATAACGAATTATTATTTTATAGACAGTTATGACAATTTAACTGACTTTATTGTTCTAGCAAGCGGTGGCAAAATGAAATGTATCGCATATGTCAGTAGAGCGCCCATCAGTGATCTCAGCATTCGCATGCCTACTGGATTATCAAATATTATCAACGTCTCTCGTAAGTACAATCCAAAATCACAAATTACTGGGATTATATCTTATCGAGAAGGACAGTATCTTCAAGTAATTGAAGGCCCTTATCTTGAAGTAGACAAGCTGATGACGAAAATAGCAGCTGACCCTAGACATGAAGATATTTGGGTTTTTCTTGATACACGCGTGGCAAAACGCAGTTTTCAAAACTGGAGTGTTAGCGTCTTTGATTTTATCGATCAGGGCATATTTTTTGACGCCTTTATTGAAGATAATAAAGTCATTTTAGATAGCTTTGATGAACAACAAAAAAGCCGTATCGAGCCTTTTATTGATTTAAACAAACCTGACATCGTTCCTGAAAAACATTACAAAGATAAAAATCTAAAATTGCTGGCTTGGCCTGATCTCAACAATGTAAACGATCCAAAAATGATTATGGATTTGTGTGTCAAGCTGACCAAAAAACCTTATGCGTTTAATGCCTTGGTCAATAGCGGCGAGTTTGGTACAGCCGATCAAATCACTAAAATTATTAACGACTTTGAGCAATTAGGCATATTGAGCGTTACAGAATCAAAGCCATTAGACGCGCAAACGGTAAGTGAGAAAAAGCCTAATAAGTTTTATGGTGCGATCAAAAAATTCTTAGGGATGGGGTAAAAAATTGAATTATCAGAAGCTGGCTATTATTGGTGAAGTGGGCGCTGGAAAAACTCAAATGGTCAAAACGTTGAGTGAGATAAGCCCGTTTGAAACTGAAGCCAAGTCTAGTATTGATATTGGCAAAGAGTACACCACGGTCGGTATTGATTATGGGCGGATTACTCTCTCTGATGACATGGCTTTAGGTATCTATGGAGTCCCTGGCCAAGAGCGTTTTTCTTTTTTGTGGGAGTTTGTCAATAAATCCTTATGGGGGTTGCTCATTTTGATCAAGCATGGCGAGACGCCAGATTACGCCAACCTAGATAAATTGCTGACATTTTTTGCGCCAGAAAAAAATCAGACCACTTGTATCATTGGTATTACCCACTGCGAGGATGCTGATAAGCACAGTGTGGCAGCGCTAGGCCAAGAGATAAGAGTGATGCTAATGCAGCACAGTATTGTGGCACCAGTGATCAATACTGATCCTAGAAATAAAGAGTCCGCCGTGTCTCTGTTATCATTATTTAATACCCTTAACAATCAAGGTTGATGTTAGAGATGACTATGCCAAACGAAAAATCACCCGCGAAAATAGAACTCTTAAAGCACATGAAAGCATTGTGTGAAGCCAATAGAGAAGTGATATTGGTCAGCCTATGTACGACAGATGGCTTTCCGATAAGTTGCTTTTCAATCAATGAGCTGAGCAATCAAGCTGACAAGTTTGCGGCAATGAGCAGTACACTATCAGCA
Organism: uncultured Psychrobacter sp.; assembly: GCA_963925435.1. Lineage (GTDB taxonomy): Bacteria > Pseudomonadota > Gammaproteobacteria > Pseudomonadales > Moraxellaceae > Psychrobacter. The sequence continues at coordinate 248,662 of CAWURQ010000004.1, forward strand.
TTAAGCGATTCATCTGCAAGTCAGATGAAGCAGGGTAAGTGCGATATCACAATCGTTGAGGCCACTTCTGGAAACATGTTGTTTGTCAAAACGGACTATGTCGGCAAGCCCTGTGTGCTGACCGTGGTAGCGCAAGACAAGATGGCGTTGGCAGAAGCAAGATATAAGACCAAAAAGCTCATTGCAGAAATCGCTGCCATTACTGAGTAAGCTATCAAAACATAAAGCAGCCAGCCAGTTATCTATAAGTCATCTCTTTGAGCTGTGCTGCTCGTTATATCGTCCCTGCGCGTCACATCAACATCACCGTTTCTAAGTTCTGATTAAATCTAAGTTCTGATTAAATCTGCTATAACTCTCCGCGCTATTAAGTATCCTTAATTCTCTAATTCTTTAAAAAATTATCCTAGTAGTACGGTATTCTTTTTATACAACCGCTAACTATCGACTTTAAATTAGCGATAGATATTTGCACGAGCAAAATAAGAGGTAATATCAATCCCAAAAAATATGACTATAGTTGAAATACTTTAAAGTCTCTACAGTACTGCTGGTGTCAATTTTTTGCAGCCTCTGTCGGCGGAGGCACAGCAAGCAAGAAAAATTTGCAACAGCAGTACGTGTTGTATCGATATTACTTTTCACCGGCTATAGCAGTGGCAAACTCGTTTGGCCTACCATGCGTAGTACTGACAGTCATTTTCCTTGTTACTCAAATATTTGGAAAAGGCATACACGTCTTCTAAAACGAATAATGCGGTCGGCTTATTTGTCTTTTTGTAAGATTAACTTAACGTAACTTAATTTACATTAGATATTCTAATGTATATGCTATGATATGGCGATTAGCAGATAGGCTGGTTAGTCTGAAAATGGCAAAAAACGCAATCTAGTTAAAGCCAGTATTAGTCATATGGTCAGTCATCAAACTATTGGTAAAAGAAATATTATGAAAACGATTTATCATGCAGCAAACTCTCGTGGTGATGCAAACCATGGCTGGCTAAAAAGTAAGCATAGCTTTAGTTTTGCTAATTACTATAATCCTGAACGTATGGGTTTTGGCGTTTTGCGTGTCATCAACGATGACTTTGTTATTGGTGGTCAAGGTTTTGGTAAGCACTCACACCGTGATATGGAGATTATCAGTATCCCATTGGCTGGTAAGCTTGCGCATGGCGACAATATCGGTAACGAAGGCGTAATCGAGACGGGCGAGATTCAAGTCATGTCAGCTGGCACAGGGATTACGCATAGTGAAATGAATGGCGATGCCGATGAGCCTGTTCAGTTTTTACAGATTTGGGTCATGCCAAATAAAATGAACGTCGCCCCACGTTATCAGCAAGTGCGCATGAGTGAGCTTATGCAGCCGAATAAATTTAATCAGGTATTGTCACCCAATGCTGATGATGCCGGCGTGTGGATTTATCAAAATGCTTGGTTTAGTATGGGTAATTTCGATAAAGGTGTTAGCGAAACTTATCAGCTCAAAGACCCTAGCAATGGGGTTTATGTCTTTGTTATCAGTGGTAAGGCAACTGTAAACGATGATGTTTTGGCTACTCGTGATGGTCTAGGCATTTGGGATACTGATAGTTTTACGATAGAGGTAGCCGAAGATACGAAAGTATTGGTGATGGAAGTACCTGTTTCTTTTTAGCAAATCCTTTTAACCAAGAACTGTCTATTTGGTTTTGAAGATTGCTTTTTAAGATTGGTTTTGTAGTTAGATTTATTTACAAAAATAAAATAAGAGTTTTGTTGAATTATTTTCATAATGCAGCAGATTATATGTGTCGTTTACATCTCAGTTATTCATCATAGAGATTACTAGTTGAGAATGACCAAATTTAGATTACTTATAACAACAACGTGGAGAAGTACTATGTCAGATTTAAAAGTATTACAGCAACTTGCAGAGAAACGTCGTTCGATTTATGCGCTAAGCGATCAATTGCCAGTATCTAACGAAGAAGTCGTTAAGCTGGTTGAACATGCTATTTTGCATACGCCATCATCTTTTAATTCACAGTCAACGCGTATCGTGGTCTTGTTTGGTGATGACCATAAAAAACTGTGGGATATAACCGAAGAGACGTTACGTGTTATCGTTGGTGACGACGAGGCTTTTAAGTCCACCGAAGGAAAGATTGCAGGCTTTAGAGCTGGTGCTGGTACTGTATTGTTCTTTGAAGATCAGGGTGTCGTTAGAGGCATGCAAGAAGCCGCGCCTTTATATGCTGACAACTTCCCAGTGTGGGCTACTCAAACCAATGCCATGCATCAGTACGTGATCTGGACAGCACTAGCCAGTATCGATGTCGGGGCCAATTTGCAGCATTACAATCCTATCATTGATGAAAGAGTTGCTAGCGCTTGGAACATCGATGCAGACTGGGAACTCAAAGCACAAATGGTATTTGGTGCTATTGCACAGCCAGCAGGCGATAAAGAATTCAAGCCAGTTGACGAGCGCCTGAAAGTATTTGGTGCGTAGTCGACAGACACGCATCATTCTAGGAGATTCCCTAGACAAGTCGTGTGTTTGCTAGATAAAAAAGACAATAAAAAAGCGCTGCTCAACACATGATTGGGCGGCGCTTTTTTTATTTAAAAAATGCAAAGAAGGCAAAAATGATTAAATACAGTCAATAACCGTTAAAATCGATAAAGTGCGACTGATATGAGTTTTTAAGCCCTAATTCCATTAGCTGGTTTCACTCTGTTTGCGGCGCATCAGATTGTTGGCGACCCATGCTGGACCGATCAATAGAAACTGTAAATCTTCAAAGAATGAAGGTTTTTTCCCTTCGATTTTATGACCAATAAACTGTCCAATCCAAGCGACGATAAAGACACCTGCCCAGACTTTAAAGCCCCATGGCAATACGGCCATTACCGAGAGACAAATAAGGATAAACATGCCCATTGCCAAAAACAGCGGTGTGGATAGACGCATATAAAACAATAATACCAAGGCGCTGAGAACCAAGGTAAACCAGACCGAAAGTGACATACCCATACCTAGTAAGCTGACAAAGATGGTGGGGACACACAGCCAATGAATTTTTTTATTGATCAAGTTTTGGTGACTGACAGAGTATTCACTGAGCCATTGTTCTAGCGTGCGTTTAGACATGCGTGGTTGATTACGAGACATACTAACCTCCCTGTTAGTAGTTGAAATGATAAGCTGACAGTAGTCGCTGAGCTGGACACTAATGCAGTTCTTAATATCAGTTGTAGCATTAATTGAGCTTGTCTACCATGTTATCTGATAGACGCCACAGTCAAACTCATTCGTATTGTTGGCGCGGCGGTAGCAAAATTGGTCTCGAATACCTAAAGTTTTATTGATAAATACTCTGTTCAACCTTGTTCGCTGCGATGCCATTCATAAAGACCAACAAATGCGTTTACTTGATACACCATGGTTTGAATGGCAAAGATGTAATTGCCTGACATAAGGTTGACGATGAGCCAAACGAAATTCACGACAATCCATAACCACCAGTTAAATGAATAACGTAAAATCATAGCGGCTTGAGCCGTAATAGATAGAACAAACGCAATGACGTTGATCCAAAAGAAAGAGATAAACCCTAAAAACTTACTATTATCATCCTCTACCACTGCATAACCATAGCTCGCCAATAAGTTATTTACCGTTGGGAAAAGAGCAAGGCCAATGATAATGAATGCTGCCGTAATCAACCAAACGGCTTTGCTCGTTGACTTAGGTATCATGTCACCATCAGAATCAGTGTGCTTCGACCAATAGAATATACCGTAGACATGGGTAAAAAAGTTAAAAAGCGGTGCGAGCATTAGACCAACCGCGCCAGAGGTTGCTTGCACGATCACTTCACCAGCGGTTGCGCCCATACCAAAGCCGTTGCCCATGACGTTTTTTCGGAATGACAGCGACACCACACAAACCAAGCCAATAAATGAGACAGCCAAATAAAACCAATCAAGCGTTGTATGGTCTGTGGTGAGCCAAAAACCTGCGGATAAGGCAATAACGCCGCAAATAAACCAAATAACAATCCATTGCATCGCCCATTTTCCGGTGATGTTGTCCAATAGCTGAATACGCATAGCTCTTTCCTCTAAGATAAATAATGACTGCAACAAAGTGCTAACTGCGAAGCGCTAGCCAAACAAATTATTATTATAAATAGAGCACCTATAAGTGCATCTTATGATTTTTTGCCATAGATATGTTGATCGATAAATAACAACGCTTGCTGATAGCGTGCATCGTAGTCGGGTTGATCAATCATGTGTGGCTCGATACCGTGACGAGCAAAAATATCGACTAATCGCTGCTCAAACCGTCCACGCGCTTCAGGCGTACCCAAAGAGCGCATACCATCATCAATCCATGGCGTATTATTATCTAGCATGATGGTGTGGTCTAAACGAAACTCATAAACACAAGCAGCCACAAAAGGATGGGTGCGGCCCTCGTACTCTTCACAAAATGCTTGCGTGGTCACAAAATCAGTATCAACAATGGTGATGGGCGCGGTCGCATTGGCTACGGCCTCTCGTATCGCTTGCGCATGATTGAGCACAATAGGCCCGTAATCACTATACTGTAATCCGACCTCGCTACCACCCAAATCTGTGCCGACATACAACCGTCCCATTTCTAATGCAAAGCTGGCACCGTAATAATTGGCAAGCTTATGCACCAGCGTGGTTTTACCTGAGCTTTCGCCACCAACGATAGCGACCGTCTTTGTATAGTTGCCACGTGCTTGCGGATGAATCGCAGGCCAATGTGCCACTGGATTTTGAGCAATAGCGTAAGAGTTAAATTCAGATTGTAGTGGAGTCGTAGCAACGTGTAGAAGCAGTTGTTCATGGATGTCAGGCTGAGCGAGAGGATGGTTGTCGGCTACAAATAGTACGGTCTCTGCTGGCAAGTCGAGCGCTTCAGTCAACCGTTGCAATTTGGCATTATTGGCAGCCACATCAATACTGACATCCGCAAAATGTTCATGAAGTGGCAGCTCAATTTCGTGAGTAGTATGAATATGAATAAACGGCAAATCTGCACAAGCCATCTGTAGCCAGCGCGCCTTGTCTTGTAAGGTGATAGTAAAATCTGGATGCGGCGAGGGATGCAACATAATGACGATATGTAACGTCTTTGCTTGTCCTGCCGCATCCAATATGCTGCGCATTTGCCCTAAGTGTAAGGGTTCGAAGTGCCCAATCATCAATCCAGAGTCATGCATATTTTTCCTCACTTTGGCCTCATTGTTAGACGATTTAATAGTTGAGTCGTTTATCAGCATGGTATAAAGGTTCGAGACGATTTACAGGTAGGTTATTGTAAACATGACTTTACGCTTATCTTGTTCTTTACGCTTATCTTGTTCTTTACGCTTATCTTGTTAAAAATCATGTGGCGTCTGTTCGCGCCTGTTTACTGTCAGGCAGATACCACTTATCTATTTGATTAGATTCATAAATGGTAGAATGGTTAAAATAAACGCGTAGGATTTGAGCAACAAAGAGCGCTTTGAAACATTTTGAAATAACTATTTAAAATCAGGAGGTTATGACACTCTATGATAGGTTAGGGTAAGCTTAAGTAGCATAAACTCACAAAGTACGTCTACATTTTCAACAGATAGATTCTAAATAGTTGATACAATCGTTTGTAAGCTAAGAAGACTAAATATCTTTAAAGCTGAATTTTAAAATCGGTTATATGTAAAAAGTAATCGTGCATAAAACAGTATTAATAGAAAAACAAATAATAGATAAATGAAAAGAGGTATTCGCTTTGGCTAAATTAGCAAAATTGCATCGCTCACAGAACAACAAGATGGTAGCAGGGGTAATGGGCGGCGTTGCTGAATATTTCGGCTGGTCAGCAACTTGGGTCAGATTACTATTTGTCGTTATTTCATCATTAAGTGCAGCAGTGCCCGGCATTTTGATTTATATTATTTTGTGGATCGTCATGCCAAAAGCAAACAATCAGTCCTATCAGTAGGATTGATCTAGCAGTAGTTTTATCCAAGTAGTTTAGAACACAAGTAGTTTAAAAAAAATAGTTCCTTGATAGTTTAGCTCTTCAAAAAACAAAAAGCCTGATCAATCAGGATGCCAATGACATACTTTTCCTCCTGCCCAGATGCTAACGCATTTGGGTATTTTTTTATCTGTGGTTCTGTTTATTGTCGATAGAGTCAGCTCAATATAAAAAAGAGTCCTTGCACCATAATATCGCGTATCTATTTTATTTAGGAGCGACAAAATAAGAAGTTGTTCATAAATAAAGCAAATAACTGAATTTTTTACCCACGATGTAAATTTAGTTAACGTAAATATGGATAAAATAGTCAATTTTTAGTAAGGTGAGCAGGCAAATAGAGTCGTTGCCAAATAGGCCAGACGAGTGCTATCAGAGATTTATTTAATCATACTCATTCCACAGTGGCTTTACTATGAAAACCCAAACTATGACATCACAAGCGACACCCTCGATGACCCAAGACAAAGATACTCAACCGATGACTTTTCAGGATTTAATCCTGACCTTACAGAATTATTGGGCTGACAAGGGCTGCGTTATCTTACAGCCTTATGATATGGAAGTCGGCGCGGGCACCTTTCATACCGCCACGTTTTTGCGTTCATTAGGCCCTGAACGCTGGAATGCGGCGTATGTACAGCCGTCACGTCGTCCTACCGATGGGCGCTACGGTGACAACCCGAACCGCTTGCAACATTATTATCAGTTCCAAGTGGTGCTAAAGCCGAATCCGCCTAACATCCAAGAGCTGTATCTGGACTCGCTACGAGCCATTGGTATCGATCCATTGGTGCATGATGTGCGTTTTGTTGAGGATAACTGGGAATCACCGACGCTTGGTGCATGGGGGCTGGGTTGGGAGATTTGGCTCAACGGTATGGAAGTGACACAGTTTACTTACTTCCAACAAGTGGGCGGCATTGAATGTTTCCCTGTCACTGGCGAAATCACTTACGGCCTTGAGCGCTTAGCCATGTATGTGCAGGGCGTCGATAGCGTCTATGACTTAGTGTGGGCAGATGGCGAGTTTGGCCGTGTCACTTATGGCGATGTTTTTCATCAAAACGAGGTTGAGCAGTCGACCTATAACTTTGAGCACGCTGATGTGCCGATGATGGGCGAGATGTTTGATTTCTATGAGCAGCAAGCAGACAAGTTGGTCGAGGCAGGACTGCCATTACCAGCTTATGAGATGGTCTTAAAAGCCTCACATGCGTTTAACTTGCTTGATGCGCGCGGTGCGATTTCAGTCACGGAGCGTCAGCGTTTTATTCTACGTGTACGTACGCTGGCACGTAAGGTTGCTTTTGGTTATGTCGAAGCGCGTGCCAAACTGGGCTTTCCATTGGCAGATGAAGCACATCGCCAAGATGCGCTTGATAAGTATTTGCCAAAAGAAGACGTGGCAACAGAAGGCTTAGCAATAGAAAATACTGACAACAACCAATCTACTAACAAAAAATAGGAGCATCCCATGAGTACTATTCTATTTGAACTGGGGTGTGAAGAGCTACCTCCAAAGAGCCTAAAACCATTGCGTGATGCGCTGCAAGCCAGTGTCACTGAGCAATTGACTGACGCTGATATTACCTTTGATAGCATGAAAGCCTTTGCCGCTCCGCGTCGTTTGGCGATTCAGATTGAGGGTATTAGCGATAAGCAGCCTGATCGCACTGAGCAAAAACGCGGACCAGCTATCAAAGCGGCATTTGATGCAGAGGGCAATCCAACCCGTGCTGCGATGGGTTTTGCCAATGGCTTAGGCATTGAAGCCAGCCAGCTTACGACGATTAGTACCGATAAAGGTGACTACGTGGGTTATGAGCAGACTATCGGTGGTCAAGTAACCACTGAGCTACTGCCTGCTATCTTTCAAACCGCGCTTGATAATTTACCAATTGCTAAACGTATGCGCTCAGGCGCAAGCCGCAATGAGTTTGTCCGTCCAGTCCAGTGGGCAGTATTGATGCAGGATGACACTGTCATTGATGCGACTATCCAAGGGCATGAGACAGGCTCGCAAACTCGTGGGCACCGTTTCCATAGCCCTGACTACCATAATATTGCTCATGCCAATGAGTATGAGCAACTGCTAGATGGTCTAAAAGTCGTGGCAGATTTTGATAAGCGTCAAATGCTGATCAAAAATCAAGTCAAAGCATTGGCAGATGAAGTCAACTCTGATGCCATCGTACCGCAGGATTTATTGGACGAAGTGACCGCCTTGGTCGATTTTCCGATTGCATTACGGGCAAGCTTTGAGCCACGCTTCTTGCAAGTACCGCAAGAAGCACTTATCTCAACCATGCAAGCCGATCAAAAGTATTTCTGCTTAACTGATAAAGCGGGCAAGTTGCAGCCTTACTTTATTTTTATCACCAATATTGAGTCAAAAGATCCCAATCAAATTATTGAAGGCAATGAAAAAGTCGTACGTCCGCGTTTGGCTGATGCCGAGTTTTTCTTCTTACAAGATCAAAAGCAGCCATTGTTTGCGCTCACAGAAAGCCTAAAAAATCGCGTATTCCAAGACAAATTGGGAACGATTTGGGAGAAGTCTGAGCGTATTGCTAAGCTTGCAGCATTTATTGCCACATTGATGCAGCAGCAAGGTCATGATATCAATATCGATGAAACGGTACGTGCCGGTATTTTATCTAAAGCAGATTTGGCCAGCTCGCTCGTTGGTGAATATCCTGAATTGCAAGGTATCGCGGGCACGTATTATGCGCGTCTGAATGATGAGCCTGAAGCGGTCGCGGCAAGTTTAGAAGAGCAATATTTGCCTAAGTTCAGTGGTGATGTATTACCGCAAACCCCGATTGGTATTTGTTTGGCCTTGGCCGATCGTTTAGATACGCTGGTTGGTATTTTTGCAATTGACCAAGCACCAACGGGTTCAAAAGATCCGTTTAGTTTACGTCGTTCAGCCATTGGTATTCTACGTATTTTAATTGAAAAGCAGTTACCGATTAACCTTGTTGCATTGGTCGAGCAAGCGATTAAAAACTATAGTGATACTGATGGCAGCAAGATTGCCAAAATGGGCGATACTTTTACCCAAGTAATGGCGTTCTTAAACTCGCGCTATCGTGCTATGTATACGGAGCAAGGCGTTAGCGTTGATACGATTCAGGCGGTACAAGCGATCAACCCACACATGCCGCTTGATTTTGACCAACGTATTCGCGCGGTACAAGCGTTTAGCGAGCTGTCACAAGCCTCGATGTTGGCTGATTCAAACAAGCGTGTTGCCAATATATTGGCAAAGTCAGAAATGAGTGTTGCTGATACTGTTGATGAAGCGCTATTGTCTGAGCCTGCTGAGCAGAACTTGTATAGCAGTATTCGCCAAGCACAGATGGCAGTGACACCGTTACTCGAAAAAGCTGACTATACTCAAGTATTGCAAACGCTTGCTAGCTTGGATGAGCCGTTGACACAGTTCTTTGATAATGTGATGGTTAATAGTGAAGATGCGGCGCTTAAAAATAATCGCTTGGCATTGCTCAAGCAGGTACGAGCCTTGTTCTTAACGGTGGCTGATATCAGCGAGTTGCAGCTGTAGTGCCGCTAAAATTCGATTATTAATCTTGTTGTGTTATTTTTAATATGAAAAACTGGCCACATTGAGCCAGTTTTTTATGCGATTATTCTACAGCGTTAAGTTTATAATGTCTTAATCCATACTCGAAGGAGCACTGCCGTGTTGGCTGTTATCATTGTAATTCTCATTATCTGGGCTTCCATGTGGGCGTTTTATAGGTTTATGTACCCACGCGCGCCCAAGAGCATGATGCCAAAAAAAGGCGATATAACTACCCTGCGTCAGTGCAATTTTTGTGGCAACAATCTGGCTGAATATCGCGGCGTACTTGAGACCAAGCCGAGTTTGACCGCAAATAACGACAGCAATATTGCAGCTGATCAAGAACTGTTTTTTTGCAATTATGAGCATCAAGCAGACTTTCATGCGGGCAAAGTCTATAAACCTTAGGTATAAACAGATAGGTTATCGATTAGGCATAAAAAAAGCGCTTAGCTTGGGTAGCTAGGCGCTTCTCTGTTCAATATATCAGTACTATAGTCAAAGCATTTATAACTGGGTACGGTGTAAACCTTGCTTGCTGTACAACGGTACTATCTGCACTCGGTTGCCTTCTACCCACTTTAAACTGCCTCAACTATACTTACAAAACAGAATGTGCGTCTTTCATGATTTTATTGAGTAGGGCTTCAGACTGTTTGTCTTGCTGCAGACGATCTTCGTCATTTCTTTGAGTGGTGTGAATTTTTTCGTACAGATCCAAACAGCATAACACCAACAAGCTTTCTTGGCTAAGGCTTGGCGCGTCTCTTTTTAGATCGAGTGCGTAGTTGTTGATATAAGAGACCGCTGAAAGCAGCTCCTCTTGTTCATGTACTGGGCAAAAAATCGGATAGGTAACGCCAGCAATCGCAATGTCTACTTTTTTGATTTGTGGTTCAGGCGCTTTAGTCACTTTGCTATTAGATTGAACTGCAGTATTTGATGCACTTGATCCTGTTGGGGCCGTTTTCTGTGGTTGTAACCCTTTACTTGGCGCTTGAGTATTTTGTGTTTGATTGTTCTTTTGCTGTTTTTCTATCGATTTGCTTTGGTCGTCGGTCATGATAGATCCTACAATATTTGGTCAGTGAAATGAGTGGTATCGGATATTACAAGTAGCGCTAGGCAGTCTCATAAGCAGTATGTCTGTGCCGTTTGTTACAGCAATTCGTTAACCTTCTGCTTGATCGATACGGGTTAGACGTTGTAATACGACTTGCGTACGCTCGGCTGCCAGTTGGTTCTTTTTTTGCAGCTCACTGTTTTGCTGTTTGATATCGCTATACTGCTGCTTTAGTTCATTGTTGTGTTGTTGCAGATCGCTATTTTGTTGTTGTAACTGGCTGATCTGTTTTTGCAGTTTGTCCTGCTCTTCACCGATCATATGATGGGCTTCTGCGAGACTCTGATAGCGTTTGTCGAGATCGTTCAGTTGTTTTTTGGCACCATCACGTTCGCTATGGCTGTTATCGAGCTTGGTCTTTAGTGTTGCAAGCTCTTTGGTATCGGTAACAGGGTGTTGTTTTAGGCTGCTAAGTTCAGCACTGACAAGCTGATACTGTTTTTTTATGTCGAGTACCATTTTTTCTAATATTCTAAGTTGATCATACATAGTCAGTTTTTATCCTTAACAGGTAAGCGTGAATGAATTTTGTTCGCTGCATTTAATAATGCCATAGGTGACCGCATAATATCTATATCAACAAAGTAATTACAAGCACGAGGCTTTGTATTTTTACTTTTATTTTCCGGTAATTTGTCCCCGACATTTTATCGGCACTATTTTTATTTTATGAGCAGTAATCAATTACTAGGACATCTATTATGAATGATAATATCTCTGGCTGGAATACTTGGCTGACTGCGTTTGATGATTGGACTGATGTGTCTATCAGCGAAGTACATGGCTTGATGACAGGGCTTATGACGGCTTGTGATGCCCCTGATGAAGCAACATGGGCAAAGGTGTTTGAAGAACTGAGCTTTTCGTCGCTACCAGAACCTGCTTTGACCTTGTTGACAGAAGAAGCTGAAGATATCGTTTTCCAGCTAAAAGACAAAGATGATGCCTACGCTTATATGCCACTCATCCCTGATGATGAACATGATTTATACGAGCGCGTGATGGCATTGAAACAGTGGGCAAATGGGTTTATGACGGGTTTTGGTATTACTGATTGCGGTTTGACCAGTGAAGAAAATGAGATGCTCTCGGATTTGGCCAAAATTGGCGGTATTCGTCTCGAAGAAGATGAAGATTTTGAAGGTGGTGAGGAGTCTTATCTTTATATTTACGAGTTTGCCCGTATGGTACCAGTGAGCTTTGCGACGCGTAAACGCAAGCCTGTTAAAGATATCGCGCTGATTGCTGGACTGTCTATTGATGCCAAAACCACCAAAGAGCTGCAAGCAGAAGGTAAGCGACCAAAACCAATGCCACCAGTCATTGACATTATGAATCAAAATAATCCATCATAAGGTGAGTGTGACACATCAAGATAAGGATATTTTATGATCCAAGATACTAATGATACAGCTAGCAGTGATAACGTTAGCAATGACAAGCAGTTTAGCAATACTGAGCATCCCAAACACAGTCTCGATTGGCTAACGCGCCTTATTGCCTTTGATACGGTCAGTCGACATTCCAACTTAGCACTGATTAATGATGTAAAAGCGTACTGTGAGCAGTTAGGTTTGGCGGTAGACTTGACCTTTAACAAGGCAAAAACCAAGGCTAACTTGTTTGTGACAGTACCAGCTGGCGAAAACGCTGATATCGTGAATAACGGTCTGGTATTATCTGGTCACACTGACGTCGTGCCAGTCGATGGTCAAGACTGGACATCAGAGCCGTTTACGGCGACGATACGTGGTGATAAGCTATATGGACGCGGTGCTTGCGATATGAAGGGCTTCATCGCTTGTGCCCTGACGATGCTGCCGCAAGCGGTGCAGTTGTCGAACAGCGGTCAGCTGCGTCGCCCATTGCATCTTGCACTGTCATTCGATGAAGAGGTAGGATGTTTGGGTGCGCCATTGATTTTGGCAGATCTAAAAGCACGTGGTATCACGCCTGATTATTGCATCGTGGGTGAGCCGACCAATATGGCGATGGTGGTTGCACATAAAGGCATCGCCGTTTATCGTTGCCGTGTCCATGGCAAGTCGGCGCATTCTTCATTGATTGCACAAGGGGTTAACGCCATTAGCTACGCGAGCAAATTGGTTGGCTATGTCGATACGCTTGCCGAAGAGCTCAGCGCTCGTGATGGCGCTTTGGAAGATGGAGATACGTTATTTACGGTGCCATACTCCACCTTGTCAGTAGGGACCATACATGGCGGCACAGCAACTAATATCGTGCCCAACCTATGCGAGTTTACCTTTGACTATCGTAATCTGCCGCACATGACGCAAGACGATATACTAGCGCCCATTCAAGCGAAAGTCGCTGAACTAAACGCGCAAATGCAAGCGCGCGCGCCAGAGACTGGTATTGAGCTGATGCAAGAAGAAAGCGTGCCTGCAATGACTGATGATGATAGCGCCGAGTTGCAATCATTGATAGCTGCGCTGACAGGCGATGACGAGCGTCATAAAGTTGCTTATGCGACTGAAGGCGGTCAGTTTACCAATGCAGGTATCCCTACAATCATCTGTGGCCCTGGTAGTATTGAACAGGCGCACAAGGCGGATGAGTATGTCGAATTGATCGAAATCGAACGTTGTGACGACTTTTTGCAGAAACTGCTAACAAGTTGCACAAATAAATAATCTATAAAAATGCCAAACATATATATAATATGAGTCAATATAAAGAATACCGTCTTAATGGCGGTATTTATTTTTTTAGTGATGTGACTGTTTATATTAGAGCCGTTTCCATATAACAAAGTAGGGGTTGGTTGATGTCTTGGCATCTGTTTGCAGTATTTTTCGCAAGTACGTTTTTGATTTCCGCGACCCCAGGTCCGAACATGCTACTGGCATTCCAGTACGGTATGAACTATGGCGTGAAGCGGACATTATGGACGCTGGCAGGTCTAAGCCTTGGCCTGTTTGTTTTATTGCTATCGACGCTGCTCGGATTGGATGTGATCAGTCGCCAGTCGCCTTGGCTCCTCACGATCATCAAAGCCGTGGGTGCGGCATACTTGATTTATTTAGGTATCAGTTCATGGCGTGATGCTGGTGATGGCAGCTTGATGAGTGATGCTCAAGAGTTAAGTGCCGAGGTGGAAGCTGACTATACTGCCTCTGAGGGTACGGCGGATACACTCAAGCCGCGCTCGCTCTCTAGCGCTGCTACGAAAGCAGCTCCAAGTAATCTCACTTTGTTTCGTACGGGTGTTTGGATATCTCTATCTAATCCCAAAGCCATTTTATTTTTTGCGGCTTTTTTCCCCAAGTTTATTAATTTTAGTGCGCCACTATGGCCACAATATGTCTTATTGACGATAGGTTTATTTTTAAGCGAAACCATTTGGCAGATCGTATATACGCTAGGTGGTACAAAACTGGCAAGTTGGCTTGATGTTGGCAATCGTTTGGCTTGGCTCAATCGTGGTTGCGGCGTCATATTTATAATAATCGCAGCAGCTTTGTTGGCTGAAGTGATAAATAGTTTTTTAGCATAAAAAATTATTAGTTATTATCTAAAGTAACTTATTTATGAAATAAGGGCTTTTATGAAATCTATTGTTTTAGATAGGGTTTAATTTAATAGTTGACATTAATTTTTAAACCGTTATTATTAGCTCATTAATTTATAGTCTTATGTGTAAGATATAAATTATTTCAATTAACCTGCTACTGTCGCCCTGACATTAGCCATAATCTATGGAGGAATCATCGTGTCCTATATAACTGTTAAGACGTTTTTAAAGACTGAATGTATGAAAAGCATGACAGCAATGATGACTTCGAAAAGGTTTGGCTAAATTTATAGCTCAGTGGTTTATTGATGTTTTTGATGAATATCAACGAATAACCTCCTATATATATTTGCTCCATCTCTCTTCTAAATCTACTGTGTCAAAATAGCGATGCAACTGCGCTAAGCAATCTGGCGCTCGCTACTGTCTGTTTGTCTAACATTCTGCTTTACCTTTATTACCAAAAAATGAGTCACGCTATTAACTTAGCAACTGTATATCTGTGCGTATAATATTTACGCTCTCATTTTTGGTATGGTAAAACCTTTTTTTAAAACGTCCATAATAAACTAGTCATGAATTTTTATTGATTTTTAATTAATAAAAGACGGTATTTTATTGCCTATAATATTTTATTTGTCAATTAATTTTCTTGTTAAACGTTATGTTTAATTGAGATAGATAAGTAATGTCTAAAAATAAATAATAGATAAAAAATACTCTACATGGCTGTAAAAATAAAAAATTGGAAATAATAAAAAATGAGCATTCAATTAGTATTAAATAAAAATAGCAAACACGGCGTCCCAGTCAAGATTTACACCTCCGATATTGAGCAAGGTGCGATACAGCAATTACGTAATATGGCGCAGTTAGAGTTTGTACACTCGCATATTGCGGTCATGCCTGATGTGCACGTCGGCAAAGGCGCTACAGTCGGTAGTGTCATTCCGACCAAGTCTGCCATCATTCCTGCCGCAGTCGGTGTGGATATTGGCTGTGGTATGAATGCGGTACGTTTATCCCTGACGGCAAGTGATTTGCCTGATAGCTTGAAATTATTACGCTCAATAGTCGAGCAGCAGGTGCCTGTTGGTTTCAACATGCATAAGCAAATCCAAGCGAAAAACTCCACGCTTGATCCGCTTGGCAAGCGCCTAAAGCCGATTACGGATAAGCATCCGGGGTTGCTTAAAATGCTCAAAGGCTTTGAGCGTACGTGGGCGAAGCAACTGGGTACGCTTGGCGGTGGCAATCATTTCATTGAGCTGTGCTTGGATGAAAATAACGATGTCTGGGTTATGCTGCATTCTGGTAGTCGCGGTATTGGTAACTGTATCGGCCAGTATTTCATTACTCTGGCAAAGAAAGAGCGTCAATCGCGCTTTGGTCATGTGCCAGATCGCGATTTGTCTTACTTTGCCGAAGGGTCTAACAGTTTTGCTGATTATGTTGAAGCGGTTGGCTGGGCACAGGATTACGCCCTAGAAAATCGCCGTGAGATGATGCGTCTAGTCATTAAAGCAATGCAGTCACCACAAGCGGGATTGCCACGATTTCAGCTTACCAAAGAAGCCATTAATTGCCATCACAACTATGTCAATGAAGAGGTGCATTTTGGCGAGCAAGTCTATGTGACGCGCAAAGGGGCAATCAGTGCTTATGCAGGTGAGCTCGGTATTATCCCCGGCTCTATGGGTGCAAAATCTTTTATCGTTCGTGGTTTAGGCGCAGCAGAGTCGTTTTGTTCTTGCTCACATGGGGCAGGGCGGCAGATGAGCCGAGGTAAAGCCATACGAGCGTTCACCATTGATGAGTTAAAAGCGCAAACCGATGGCGTCGAATGTCGCAAAGACAAAGGTGTCATCGATGAAATACCCGGTGCGTATAAAGACATTGATGAAGTAATGGCCAATCAAACGGATTTGGTCGAAGTGGTGCATACGCTTAAGCAAGTCATGTGTATAAAGGGCTAATACCAAGCCTGCAAATCATTTTATCGTTGTCAAACTCGCTTAATGTACTGGATGTACAATTTGCGCTCGTTTTCCTCGCTAATATGGTTTTCGGCGTTGGTATCTAAAAAGAATTATAGAATAGGTAACAATATGAGCTTAAAAGAAACCTTAAAAAAGGCTAAACAAATTGAACGTCAATTAGAACAGCGCGATGCGACAGAGACTCAAAATTTGCTAGGCACTGTGAAACCACGTAATTATTTGGCGCTTGATCCGCTGCTGCGAAAAGGCGGTATTCATGAAAAAGAGGATATCGATATCGTCCGAAAGAAGCGCCGCCGTGAGACCAAGCAGCAATTGCGGCAGACTGATTGGCTTTCAGAATAGCGATCAATAGCGTTCTACAAAAGCCGTTCGATATTAATCGTGAGCGGCTTTTTATTAATGTGGATGGTTAGAGTGCAAATGTCACTCAACCAACAAAACCAAATACATAAAATATATTAAAGAAAAAACGTAAAGGAGAATTTTATGAGGTTATTTAATAAAGTGGCATTGGTCACAGGTTCAGCGCAAGGCATCGGTAAAGCGATTGCTGAGCTGTTTGTAAAAGAAGGAGCAACCGTCATATTCAGTGATATCAATGATGATAAAGGGCAGCGCGCTCGCGATGATATCAATATAAAGCGTCAACAATGGTGCGAGTCAAAGCCAGCAGAATATCTTCATCTGGATGTCTCAAACGAGAACGATTGGCAAAAGGCCGAGCAGTATATTCAACAAAAGTATCAAGGGTTAGATGTTGTCGTAAACAATGCCGGCATTACTGGATTTTTGGAGACAAGAGGCGCTCATGACCCTGAACACTTAGATATGGCAAGCTGGCACAAGGTTCATCAAGTAAACTTAGATGGCGTGGCGTTAGGTTGTAAGACGGCCATCGCGTTGATGAAAAATCGTCCAACGGATAAAAACAGCACATCGAGTATCATCAATATATCCTCTCGCTCAGGTATGGTCGGTATTCCTTTAGCGGCAGCTTATGCCTCAAGTAAAGCTGGCGTTAGAAATCATAGTAAATCAGTCGCCTTATACTGTGCGCAAAAGGGCTATGATATTCGCTGTAATTCCATTCATCCCGCCGCTATCTATACGCCGATGTGGGATGCTATGTTAGGAGAAGGCAATGAGCGAAAAGACGCTATTAAGGCAATTAGCAAAGACATTCCGTTAGGTTATATGGGAGATGTAATGGATGTGGCTTACGCGGCGCTGTATTTGGCCAGTGATGAGTCAAAATACGTGACGGGTACTGAGCTGACGATTGATGGCGGTATTTTGGCAGGGAGTACGGCTGCTCCGACTCAATCAGATTAATGACACGTAATTTGTAGCCGCTGATAAAAAAAGCCGTTCACTATTTATCGTGAACGGCTTTTTCTATTTGCTTAGAATTGTCTTTCAATGGTTATGCTAATACTTCGATTAGTTCACCTTTCACCATGTGCGGGCTGACGAAATCGGTGACGCGTACACTGACGATTTTACCAAGCAACTCATCCATTTTATCTACGTCATAAGGGAACATGACCGTACGTGTATTGTCTGCTGTACCAATTAGGCAGTCAGGATGACGATTGGCAACTTGTTCGACCAAGACGCGAGTCGTCGTGCCGACCATCTCATGAGTTTTGGCAAGCGTTGAGTCAATGATGACTTTTTGGAATTCAGCCAAGCGCGCTTTTTTGGTCGTGAAGCTCACATCATCTGGCAGCTCTGCCGCTGGCGTACCTGGACGCTTAGAATAAATAAAGCTATAAGAGTGATCGAAGTTCAACTCTTTTGCCAAGTTCAACGTATCTTGGAAGTCTTGATCGGTCTCACCAGGGAAGCCAATGATAAAGTCGCTAGACAAGTGAATATCAGGACGAATGGCTTTAAGCTTATTGATCTGATTGATATAAACATCAATAGTATGGTTGCGTTTCATCGCGGCCAATATCGCATTTGAGCCACTTTGTACCGGTAAATGCAAGTGCGATACCAGCTCTGGCAATTGTGCATAAGCGTCAATGATATCATCGGTGAACTCTAGCGGATGGCTAGTCGTATAGCGAATACGCTCGACGCCATCGACATGCGAGACATAATGCAATAGCTCAGCGAAACGGCAAATGCTGCCATCATCTTTTTCGCCGCGATAGCCATTGACGTTTTGACCCAATAGGTTGATTTCACGGACACCTTGTGCGGCAAGACTGTCAATCTCAGCCAATACGTCATCCAGTGGACGCGATAATTCTTCACCGCGCGTATAAGGAACGACGCAAAATGAGCAATACTTTGAGCAGCCTTCCATAATGGAAACAAAGGCTTTATAGCCTTCTACTCTTGGCTCTGGCAAAAAATCAAACTTTTCAATACTTGGGAATGACACGTCAATCGTACCAATACGGTTTTTAGGCGCGATGTCACGTTGCTCATTTGATTGGTCATATAGCTCTGGCAGACGGTGCAAGGTTTGGGGTCCAAACACCATATCGACGTAAGGCGCGCGCTTTTGGATGTTATCGCCTTCTTGTGAGGCCACGCAGCCACCGACACCAATGACCAGGTCAGGGCGTTTTTCTTTCAGTTTGCGCCAGCGACCCAATTCTGAAAAGACTTTTTCTTGTGCTTTTTCGCGGATGGAGCAAGTATTCATTAGTAGTACATCGGCTTCATCGATGTCATGCGTCACTTCCATGCCATGTGAATCGCCGAGCACATCGAGCATTTTGCCAGAGTCATAGACATTCATCTGACAGCCTTGGGTGGTGACAAACACCTTTTTGGTCGCTGTTTGTGACAGGCGCTTGTGCTGAACTTGTTCTTTGAGTGCAGTGACAGCAGGCGTGAGCAGTTGTCAGACAGCAGCGTCATTGATGCGGGGATTAAATACAGTAACACTCATAAGGATAAGTCCATGATTGACTAAAAATATAGCAGGGTAGCCGATTAACAGGTGGCGTATTTTATCACAACCCTTCGCTCAATGTGAAAAATTAGCGCTGAGCAATTGATTGATCAATAGATCAATTATTTATAACAGTATCAATTGTTTACTGGATCATTAGCTAGGTTTTAGACAGAAATCGACTAGCGCACTATCATTTCTATGTTACTCCGTGCTGTCCTATTTATTAACAAAAGGTAAAGGTGATGGTTGAAAGTGCAATGAGTATAGTATGATGAATGCCATAAGCCTTGAGCGGTACTTGGCAAATCGCTACGTTCACACTATTTGTAGAGATATACATAAAGAGAGTCAGTATGACAAAGTTGCGCGTTGCTCATGGCATCAAGGATAGAAAATCACCCAATCAAAATGATCGCTCAAAGCGAATCAAAACAAGAACGCTACGAGTAAGCGCGCTGAGTCTGGCGACAGCAGTGAGTGCGCTAGGCTTATCGCAAGTGGCTTGTGCAGAGCTGACATGGGGTGAGGACGAAAGTCTACCAGCAAGAGGGTCAGCTATCCACAAAACAATGGTTCTCAACCAGACAGTGGGGCTAGCTCTTTCACGGCGGCGGCCATTGCAGCAGATCGCGGTGATGTCAGTGCGCTTTATAATTATGAGCAAGCTATGAGTGGCGGTTTATTTGCCATGTATCCGACTTATTGGCGGATGAATTTAGATCTTAATTCGCAAAGCTCGGCGGCTGTCTCGCAGTTTGTGCGCCAATATCCAGATACGGTCATGGCAGAAAAACTGGTTGCTGATTTTGCTGAGACCAAAGCAGGCTCAAATGATTATGCATCAGTGCGACAAGTGGCAAATCTGATTACCAATGCGGATGCAAGCGAGCGCTGTGCCGTTGCGCTTGGGTTTAATAATGGCGGCGATACCATGCGTGCCATGGCAGCAAAGTCTGATGTTTGGCTGACCACCACAAAAACAGCCAGCCTTGTGTGATCAGTTAGGCGCTTGAGATGAATAATAACGCCCTGATTAGTAATCAAGATAGAGTCTCTCGTCTTAAACGTATGCTGCGTAAAGGTAAAACGGGTGATATCATGGCGTTGTCATCGCGTCTTGGGACAGCCGATTGCTTATTCAGCACTGAGTGAGATTCAGCTCAATCCTTCATCATTCTTTAGCCGTTTTGGCCGTGAGCCTGCCAGCCAAACCAATCAATATCTCTATCTGTATGCGATGGGGCGTGTCGCTGAAAAGTCTTATCGTGAGGCGGCGTTGCAGTTGGATTTTGATATCAAGCAAGACAATCAGCGCTCAGTCAAACTATTGAATGATGAAACCCGTCGCTCATGCTTATCGTACTCTTGGGGTACAGCGTATGAATCACAATACCGACGATGGCTTTAACGCTGAAGCAGTCGACTGGTTCCGTAACAGCTTAGATGAATGACTTTAATTTTGAAGAAGCGGAAGATTATGCCATGGCAGCGATTCGCTTTAGTCGTTGGGATGATGTGGTCGAAGCCATCTCAAGAATGGATGCCGAAACCCAAAAAGGCAATCAGTGGCAGTATTGGCTGGCACGCGCTTATGAGCAATCAAGCGATGCCAACAAGCGCAATACCGCCAAAAAAATGTATCAAAATCTTGCAAAAAGTAATGATTACTATGGTCTGATGGCAAAAGAAAAAGTCGGTCAGCGTTTTGATGCCAGCCGTTTGGGTGGTAGCAACTTACCTAATGTCAGTACGCGCTGATCGTGCTCGCGTCATGCAAGATGCCAACTTTGCCCGTGCTTTTGCTCTATATAACGCTGACGCCAGCCGCGCTTATGCCAATCGTGAGTGGAACTGGGCGGTAAAGCAAGCACGTGACAATCGTGATGAAAATTAATCATTGCAGCTGCGCGTCAAGCCTATGATATGGGCTGGCTCGACCGTGCAATCTATGCCGTTGACAATACCGACAGAGTAGACAGCTTAGCACTGTCGCATCCGATGCCGCATCAAGATGCCGTCGTTCGCTACAGTCAATCTGCCGGTATCGATCCCGCTTGGGCTTATGGCATCATGCGTCAAGAGAGCCGATTTGTAGCCTCTGCGCGCTCAAATGTTGGTGCTAGTGGTCTGATGCAAGTCATGCCAGATACCGCAAAATATATCGCCCGTAATTTAGGTGAGACTTATAGTGCCAGCCGTGCCAATAGCGGTGATACCAATATTCGTTATGGTACTTGGTATATGGGTGATATCTTTGGCAAGTTAAACAGTCAGCCAGTATTGGCAACGGCAGGGCTACAATGCTGGTCCTAATAATGCCAAGCGCTGGCAGCCAACCTATGGTTCATTGGCGGCGGATCAATATGTTGAATCGATTGCCTTTCCTGAAACGCGTAATTATGTGAAGCATGTGATGGAAAACGCGACTATTTATAGTAGTCTATTGGGCCGTAGTCAGCCGATAAGTCAGCGTATGGGCATAGTACCTGCTGGATTTTAGGTTATTTGTTTATTGATTAAATAGACCATTAGCGAGCAATCGTTAATGGTCTATTTTTATGTGCTAATTTTCGCTGTTTGATTAGAGATGGCATTATTCTTGCTGCCGTTACTTCATCTTTACGTTTCTGCTATAGATTAAAAAAAGCGTTTTGCTACCATTGCATTAATTAGTGCCTTTAATTGATGCTTATAAATGGCTACTTGTTTTTTTGTTAGCCCTATTCTTAGTTTTAAGTGTGTTTATAATTTAGACACAACAACCTAAGTGATAGTCCATGTCTTATCATTGCTAGATGCCTTCAGCCCTTATGATAAAAAAATATTTCAATCTACCCGTATTAATGAAAATTAGGCATCCGTCATCTAATCAGGTGCGCTCGTCAGTTATTCTAAGTCCCTCAAAAACGCATTCAAAAATTAAACCAGTGACATACTTAGCTTCATGCCGTAAAAGTTTGAGCAATAATACATTTATTGGCAAAATAAATACGACGATGGGTATTGGTACGTTATTGTTATTGCAAGGCGTGATGCTAATGCCGGCACAGGCTGCTAGCGCGGCCAAAACTGGGCAACGCGTGCTGATGATCGAAATGACGCCAGCATTGTGTAACCTACAACCGACACGCTCACGCATGCGTCAATGTCTAGAAGGTTATTCATTGACCGTATCAGGACTGGATATGGGATATGGGGAGCGCTGCGGACGTGGTAGCGAGCCACGTCTGACGCCACTGCAACTAAAAGTCGTCAACCGTGTCATGCCAGATACAACGGTGCGTAGCCAAGTATGGCAACGTTATGGTGTCTGTAGTCCACTCAGTGCCAGTAGTTATTTTCGTCAAATCACTAACTATGCGGGCGCGTTAAAACTACCAGCTGAGTTGAATAGTGGTAATAGTTATACGGTTTCTAAATCACGTTTTATCAGTCAAATGACACGCCTCAATAGTGGTATGTCATCGAGTAGTGTTGATTTGATTTGCCAAGCGGGAAATCGCCGTCAATCGACGTTGACGGAGATTCACGTTTGCTATGAGGGCAGCGAATTTGGTACTTGTGCTACGGTTGTGGACAATTGCGGTAGCAAATTTATTATTTCGGGCGGTAGCTAAGTTTTTTAAATGCTCTTTTATAAGTCCTTGATAGACTCAAATTTTGTCTCGTATAAAATGTAACAATATAATCATTAATGGGTGTCTTCCTGCGTCTAGACGGTCAATAGGATGAGGTGCTACACTAACCCTCGGTTTATGGTTGCTGTTTAGCAACAAACCACTCGATATCTAAAACGATAGTCGTGACTTATATAATAATCAATTAGGGAGTATTCAATGTCAATGAAACAGCCTGTACGCGTTGCCGTGACTGGTGCCGCTGGTAATATCAGCTATGCTATGTTATTTCGTATTGCTTCTGGTGAAATGCTAGGTAAAGATCAGCCAGTGATTCTGCAATTACTTGAAATCGCTCCAGCACTCGACGCCCTAAAGGGTGTGGTCATGGAATTAGAAGACTGTGCATTCCCATTATTGGCTGGAATCGTCCAAACTGATGATGCGACCGTGGCTTTTAAAGATGTCGATTACGCATTACTTGTAGGCTCACGCCCTCGTGGTCCTGGTATGGAACGTAAAGATTTGCTAGAAGCCAACGCTGCGATTTTCTCAGCACAAGGTAAAGCATTGAATGACGTTGCAAGCCGTGACGTTAAAGTATTGGTTGTAGGTAACCCTGCGAACACCAATGCGCTAATCGCACAGCGTAACGCACCAGATCTTGACCCACGTAACTTTACTGCTATGACTCGCTTAGACCACAACCGTGCAATGGCGCAGTTAGCTGGCAAGACTGACAGCACTGTTAATGACGTGAAGAAAATGATCATCTGGGGCAACCATTCATCAACTCAGTATCCAGATCTGACGGCTAGCTACTGTAAACGGTAAGCCTGCGTTAGATTTGGTTGATCGTACGTGGTACGAAGGTACTTATATCCCAGAAGTACAACAACGTGGTGCTGCTATTATTAAAGCTCGTGGTGCATCATCTGCCGCTTCTGCTGCCAATGCTGCCATCGCTCACATGCGTACGTGGGTACTTGGTACTGATGAGAACGATTGGGTATCAATGGGTGTATATTCAAACGGCGAATACGGTATTGCCAAAGGTTTGATCTACTCATTCCCATGCACTTGTACCAACGGCGACTGGTCTATCGTAGATGGCGTTGATGTGTCATCAGCATTTCTCAAAAGAGAAAATGGCAGCCACTGAGCAAGAGCTTAGCGAAGAGCGTGATGCAGTAGCGCACTTACTACCATAATCTGCTAGCATGCTAAAATTTAGTGCTATTTGTTAATCTTATTATGTATAAAAAGCCCTCTTGTTTGAGGGCTTTTTTATGTCTGTGAGATTTTCTTAGCCGTTAACACAATTGCTAACCTTACATTAACGTTGGTTAACAGCTTTTTCAGCAAAGCTTGCTACAATAAATGCGGTAGTTTGAATAATAAGTACAATTAAACTTGTACCCTCTTAAGGAGAAAAGTATGTTGGGTGAACCTGAATATAATATGAATGAATTATTTGCACAAATGGGACTGGACAGTTCTGATGAAGCGATTGATGACTTTGTCGAAAAGAACCAACTAGCAAAAGAAGAAAAGTTGACAGAGGCACATATTTGGAATGACAACCAACGCGCTTTTTTACAAGAAGAATGGAATAAAGATGCGGCATGGGTAGAAGTTATCGATGAGCTAAACGTGCGTCTACATCCAGATGCTTAAGCACCGATAAAATCAGTGTCGCAAATATAATGTATTAAAAAACCCACAACAGGAATGTTTGTGGGTTTTTTAATACATTATATTTGCATAAAAGTCAGGGATATCTTTTAACGCTATTTTTGTTTTGACCGCCATTCAAGCAAGTCTGTCACATCTTGATGAATGCCCGCTTTAAGCGCTTCTAGGCCATCATAACGTCGTTCGCCATGCAAGTAATGCAAAAAGCGTACCTGTAAAGTTAAACCGTATAAGTCCGCTTGTAAATCTGGAAAGTGTACTTCTAGGCGCCAATCATGCGTTTTATCAACAGAAGGTCTAGTACCGATATTAGCTGTACCAAATAAGCTATTTGGACGTAGTCCTGCAATGCCTGTTTGCCCATTATTCGCTAGTGCAACCAAGCCATTAGGAATCACTTGTCCCTCACTATCTAGACTGACCACATCTACAGCAAAGATACCATGTAGGGCAGGCTTGATGCGCTTTAGATCAATATTGGCAGTGGGAAAATCCATAGTACGACCAATTTTATCGCCACCAATAACCATTCCTGTTATGGCATAATCTCGTCCAAGTAAGGTGTTAGCAGCATCGATATCACCTGCCAATAGTAAATCGCGAATGCGTGTCGAGCTAATACGAGCCGCTTTATCGCTATCATCTGTGACGGTATGCAGATTGGTCACATGCAGGCCATAATTACGCAAAAACTGACTGTCACCCGTACGGTCATGACCGAAGCGAAAGTCGTCACCCAATACCAATGCTTTAACGTTTAAGCGCATTGCCAAAATATCGGCAAATGCTTGGGCAGACAACGAGCGAAAGTCAGTATCAAACCCCGCCACAATCAAGGTATCGACGCCGTGCTCTGCCAGCAATGTTTGCTTTTCTGCAAGATTGGTAAGGCGCGCGGGAGCCGTGTTTGGGGCAAAGAATTCACGAGGTTGTGGCTCAAATATCATGACGGCAGAGCCAAGATTTTGCGTGTGGGCAATGTCACGGACTTGATCTAACATGGCTTGATGACCAAGATGCACGCCATCAAAATTGCCAATCGTGAGCACACAGGGTGCTAGATCTACTTGGCTCGTATTTGTCGGCAAAGCGCTTGGCGACGCCATCAGTTGCTCAAGAAAATAGGTGTTCATAAATTTTCAGCTATGATAAGACCAAATAAAAGAGAAAAAACACAACCATGCTAAGAATCGATGTGTCTAAAACCAGCCATTATAAAGTAAAATGACCATACTAACATCCTATAGTCTGCCCATCATATAATACCAATCCCAAGAAATATGATTAGCAGATTATAGGGTGTTCAAACACGCTCTAGTCATCTGACTCATTATGGAGGCTCCATGTCCACTATTGCCTTAAATGCTACACCATCTATATTGTCAACAGTGAAGCTCAACGATCAGTTTATTGTACAGCGCGCAGGTAACAATGATTTGGCTGAGATATTGGCCATTTACAATCAAAGCATCGCAGGAAAACAAGCAACTGCCAATCTTGCGCCAGTAACTTGTGAAGAGCGTTTAGATTGGTTCGATGAGCACCTAAAAAGCCCAACACGACCAATTTATATTGTGAGAGCGGTGATCAATGGCACTGAAAGTAATGATTTGGCAGAGACATCGCCAATAGTAGCGTGGGGCAGCTTTAGTGATCTGTATGCGCGTACGGCTTACCATATCAGCACTGAAATCAGTATTTATCTACATAAAGAATATCATGGTCGGGGGCTTGGCAGCTTACTGACACGCTGGATGTTGACGCAAGCACCAAGCCTCGGAATTCATAATATTGTCGCGCTTATTTTTGCCCATAACCAACCAAGCCTAGGGTTATTTCGTAAGCTTGGGTTTGAGCAGTGGGGATATATGCCAAAAGTTTGTGATATGGAAGGCTTTATCGCCGATGTTGTCATGCTTGGCAAAGCCGTGGCGTCCAATCAAGCGCCAATAGGTAATGACGCGCTAAATGCAGACAGCCCCTAACCCAATATTTTCCATTGACCTGCTATCTTTTGTAGCTCATAAGTCAGTGGGGCAGGCTCAGTTTGACCTTTCAGCATTAGCTCACCTATGATAGTGGCACGGGTCTTGTCATCATGATAGGTGGTATCAGTGATAGTGACACCGTCAACGGTTTGTTGAAAAGCAGACTGAGTTTTGGCAAGTTCTTGCTCGAAGTTTGCCATATCTACTTGGTAATATCCGGCCGCTTTTTTTACATCGCCGTAATACAAGCTATCTAATGCTTGCTTTACAGTGTCTTCAGGAGTACCCGCTTGAGTCGGATTGGTGACGAGACTTGGTTGTTTATCGGCAGTAGCCGCTGGATTGATAGCATTGCTAGCCGTTGCGGTTTCATCTTCAGCGTTAGTGATTGTTTGCGCATCTGCCATAGAGTCATTGGTATCGACTGCGGCTGTTTGAGCCGATGTATTCTCATCTGAAGTTTCTACAGCAGCCGCATTTTCAGTATCAGCCGTATCTACCTCATTATTGCTACAACCACTTAATAGTAAGCCAGTGCTTAAGACACCAGTAGCAAAGATCATTGGTAAGCGTTGCCATGTAAGCGGCTTAGTCTTTATACGCTTAGTCGTTATATGATTGGCTATCATGTTAAACCTCAAATTTCAGTGATTCATTAACGCTCAATTATGGCAACTATCCGCGTCGTTCATTGTCAATTCTCATATTAAGCTTGTTTTGGTTTGGTAAGTTGATACCTTACTTACCTTGCTTGATGTATTTAACCATGTTTTAGCTGGCGAGGACGGAAGCCTGTTGCCAGTAGCACCACACCATAAACCAGCGCGCCCGCTGCACACATAATAAGCAACGCCGCTATACGTCGCCATTGAGTGTCATCGGTAGGGAAGTAGGGCAACATGACATACAGCACACCAACCATGGCACTCGTAGAAACGGCAAATTGGGCAAACAGCTTTTTCCAGTGACTGCCGAAGCGAAAGATGTCACGCTTATGTAAGAAATAATATAACAGACCTGCGTTCACAAAGGCCGCGCCAGTCGTTGCTAACGCTAAACCACCGTGCAGCGGTATGTCTAAAAAGTAAAATATACCAATAAAAATGACACTAAAAACCATGTTGGCAAAAACGGAGACAATACCGATTCTTACGGGCGTTCTGGTATCTTGACGCGCAAAAAATGCCGGAGCAAAGACTTTTATCAGCATAAATCCTAAGATACCACCAGCCATACTACGTAGCGCAAGTGAGCTCATTTGTGCATCGCGCAAGGTAAATTCACCACGCAAAAACAGCGCTTGCATGAGTACATCTGCCAATATAAATAGGGCGGCTGATGCTGGAACGCCCACTAAAATAATTAAGCGCGCTGCCCAATCGATGGTCTTTTTAAAACTCACATCGTCTTTTTGGGCTTCGCTTTTTGACAAGCTTGGTAAAATGACCGTACCGATTGCCACGCCAATCAAACCTAGTGGTAACTCGCTCATACGCTCAGCGGCATACAACCAAGAAACTGAGCCGCCAATCATTAATGATGCAAAAATCGTATTTAATAATAAATTGATTTGAGTGACAGAGACCCCAAAAATCGCAGGGAGCATGAGTTTTAAAATGCGTCGGACACCTTCATGCTGAAAATCAATTTTGGGGGCAACGAGCAGTTTTTGTTGCCACAGCTGCGGCAATTGTATCAAAAACTGTAGCAGACCAGCGATAGCCACGGCATAGCCGAGTGCCATGATGGGCGTATCGAACATCGGAGCGAAAATCAGTGCGCCACCAATCATACATAGGTTCAATAGTACGGGCGCAAAGGCAGGTGCGGCAAAACGGCCATAGCTTTGTAAGATACCGCTCGCAAACGCTGTCATAGAAATAAATAATAAATAAGGGAAGGTCAGGCGTAGTAATTCTGTGGTGATGGCAAACTTATTGGGTTGATCGGCAAATCCTGGCGCGAATAATGTCACCACCCAAGGTGCGATTAACATGACCACCACGGTGAGCATAGACAGCACCAGTAACAGCGCGCCAGAAGTACGACTGACTAAAATTTGTACCTGCTGTAAGCTGTATTTTTCTTTATATTCCGATAAGACCGGAACGAAGGCTTGGCTAAATGCGCCTTCTGCAAACAAACGCCGCAAAAAATTGGGTATCTTAAAGGCGACCAAAAAGGCATCCATCAGACCACCAGCGCCAAAAACACCTAATAATATGATATCGCGTACTAGACCTAAGATACGAGATAACATGGTCATGCTGCTGACCACCATGGTTGAACGAAATAACCGACTTTTTGCCATGAGAACCTATTGTGCCAAGTTGTATACTAATGGTTATGTGCTGATTTGCTGGTGTCAAAAAACTGACGAATTATAGCACTTTCATGACTGAGATAAATGGATTGAATGTGGGAAATGCTAAGCGTTGAGAGCAGGCGCTACGTATTCAAGTTGTCGGCGACCAGCTCACGTAACTTTGTCCATTCAAAATAATCGCCGGGGTCAGTTTTGCGCCCTGGTGCAATATCACTATGGCCTGTTAAATGTCGTCGCGTTTTAGGATAAGCCCTATAGATAGCAGTGATAACTTGGGCGAGCGTGTTATATTGTGCGTCGCTAAAGGACACAAAATCGGACCCTTCAAGCTCGATGCCAATGCTATAATCGTTACATTCAGGTCGACCCAAGTAGCTGGATCTGCCCGCATGCCATGCTCGCTGGTCAAAGTTCACAAACTGAGTGATAGCCCCATCACGCTCGATGAACAAATGCGCTGACACTTCAACCCCTTTAATCGTCTGAAAATAAGGATGCGCATCCCAGTCTAGTTGATTGGTAAATAATGCCTTAACATAGTGGACACCATCAGTACCGCACGTGCCAAACTCATTGGGTGGCAAACTGATATTATGAATGACAATAGTGTCGATGCTTGTGTTTGCCGGTCGCACATTGTTGTTCGGTGACGCAAGCCATGCCGCCGCGGATAATCGCCCAGCGTTTATGGTCATTGGTGATGCTATGGACATAATATTCTCTTTTAACAGGGTATGAAGAAGTAAGCAGCGAAGGTCTTTATCCAATAATTTTTTATAAAATATTAGGCAACACGAGCTAAAAACTCAAAGGCTCTAGGATGACGGTGTTTTTTAGATAATGTAAGTTGATGGACGAGCAGATGATGTTCATCAGTCCTGAATCGCGCTATCCGCGTATGAACCATAACGTGCGAGGTTTCACCCCCATGTCTATAAATCCTATTTCTCTATCTGTAAATTGTACCTTAACGGCAATTGGCCAGCGAGCACGTTTACCCTTTGCTATGGCAGGATTTCTACTCTCTACTCAAGCGCAGGCTTTTTTGCCGACACCGCTATCGGTCGTGATGACAGAAGAAGTAGCATCTACGTCACAAAATACTGCGCCACATGATAGTACTCAACAAGATATTCAAAGTGTGCAAAATGTTTCAGCTGGACAAAATAGCAAGGCGGAACAATTATTAGCCAATTGGCGCGAGCAAGCAAAAACAAAGAATTTGGCACAGCATACAACATGGCAGCGTTTATTGTATTTTTTGGATAATCAAAACAGTCTTTTGGGAAAAAATAAAAATGTAAGTGTCGTTGATGATGCCAGCTTTTTTTTGAGTAAGAACGGGCAACAAGACGCCGGTGCAGAGCTTGATTCGATGCTTGTGGCTCTTGCTAACGAGATGGCAACGACTACTCGTGACACGGCTCAAACGCTTGATAACAATGCTTTAAATAGCAGCGCTTTAAATAGCAATTCGGTACTATGCCGTTTTCCAGCGCGCGTGCGATGGCTGACGGAGGCTTTATCTATTGATGAAACAGAGTTACAAGCTGATTGCCCTGAGCTTGATGCGTGGATGCAGAAGCTTGCCCCCGAGCAGCTGTCTATCATGTTTGCACAAGAGTATTTAGACAATCCCACCTCAGCCTTTGCTCACACTTTATTACGTATCGACTCCACAGCAAGCGTGGCTGATCCGAACCAAATTCATCACGCTTATGCACTCAATTATACAGTGGGTGGCAATCCAGCAGATAGTTTTCCAGTGTATGCGGTCAAATCTATGATCGGCGGCTATGACAGTATCATTGAAATAGATCCCTATCCTGAAAGATTTGCCAAATATATACAAGATGACGAACGTGATGCGTGGACATATCAGTTGAATTTGACACCAAGTGAGGTGCAACAAATCATAAGGCATGTTTGGGAAACCAAGGATTTGGCGCTGCCGTATTATTTCGCTACCGATAATTGTGCTTCTGAGATTTTACGTCTCATCGATGTGGTGCGACCGCAGCAACATTTATTAAGTCAACTGCCTTATGTGGTCGTTCCATCAGATGTTGTGCAATTATTAAATAATGAGAATCTACTCGGCAGCACCAATTATACGCCTGCTGATAGTACGTTGCGTCAAGCACAGCTTAATGAGATTAAACGCCAGCGTGACCAATTAGGCTATCACAATAGTGCAAAACAAACTTTCAACGAGGTTAAATCGGCGCAGCTCAATGCAGTCTCAAGTATGTCAGATAACAAGCAGACATTACTGCCGCGTCTCATTGCGGTATCGGATAACAACCCAATAGACAGACACCCGTTGCAACTTGGTTATATAGGTATTGGTCAACGCGGGGATAATAACTATATCGATATTGGTGTGCGAGCGGGCTACCATGATACCCTCGATCGTCCATCAGGATTTCCACAGTTTTTTGATTTAGAAGGCGCTGCTGCAACCTTGCGCTTGTATGACCAAGACGACAATTCATCAAGCAATCGTGACTCCCAGCCAAAAAGCGTGGTCTTGCAAAACGTAACCTTGATTCGTGGTCGTTCTTTTAATCCCATTAATTCTGCCAAAAAAGGCAAAACGTGGGGCGCAACGATAGAGGCGACACGTGTCAACGATGGCTCACAGGAAGATGGGACAGATCATTTGGTGGGTAGTGTGGGTTACGAGACAGGTTGGTCGTGGGCATTTGGTACACCGAGAGCAAATACAGGCGAGATGCCGCCGCAGCTATGTTACACCTTTTTATCAGGCACCGCGCAAGGTGGGCGAGGTCTTAATAAGGGCTTTCGCGTGGGTACAGGTATAAATGCAGGTTGTCGTTATCAGATTAACAATCAGTTACGCGCGCAAGCTGAATTGCAATTGCCGTATTGGTATCATGGCAGCAGTGATGAGTCTGACGTCCGTGGTCATTACTGGCAGCCGATATCGACTTTAGGTCTACAGTACGATATCGACAAAAAACAAGCACTGCGTATCAATGCCAACTACGACTGGCAAGATCGTGTCGCTGCCAATGACGATGTACAGCTATCGTATAGACGATACTTTTAGACATTTGGCTTTTAGACATTTGGCTTTTAGACATTTGGCAAAAATAAGGACGCGTTATGAGCACTCAGAAACTTTTGATTATTGGCCAAGGTGACATTGGCTTACTAGTGACCAATAAACTGGCGCAAAATAATATAAGCGTCACCGGGCTGGCACGCGGTGAGCGTCATCGTTATGATTTGAGCGATAATGCCATGTTCATGCAAGCTGATGCATCAATGCTTAATGCTGAGCAATTACAGAGCTTTACTCATATTGCGATTATTGTGACGCCTGATGAATATTCTACCAGTGGTTATCACAGTAGCTATTTGGCTATCAATCAGCATCTAGCACAATTTTCCGATAAACTCACTGAACTTGAGCGCATTGTTTTTATTTCGTCAACGGGCGTCTATGGGCAAGATAATGGCGAATGGATTGATGAGCATACAGTACCTATGATGCCTGAGCGTGAAGCATCAAAAGTGATCTTACAAGCAGAACAAGTATTACAACAAGGTTTTGGGGACAAAGCGATTATTATTCGCCCGAGTGGCATTTATGGACGCGAGCGCCTCATGCGTTTGCGTAAAGCCAAAGAATCACAAAAAGAGCCAGTGGCAGCAGAGCATTGGAGCAATCGTATTATGGATCGTGATTTGGTCAATATCATTGCCAATGTATTGACTTGCGATGCCCCAAGACCTATTTATCTGGCCACTGACTATATGCCAGTCACGACTTTTGAGCTGACCACTTGGCTTAGCAAACAGGTGGATGAAATGCCTCCTGCTGTTGATGATACAAAAACAGCTGTCACAGGAAAACGCTTACACAGCAACATTCCATTAGCTTGGCTGGATTATCCTGATTGGCAATTCGGTTATCGTGATATTTTGCGCCATCAAGCTTAAACTAGGTCTAGAGTAAGTCTAAACTTAGTCTAGTATGAGCGTTCGGTTTCCTTCGTTTTCAACTTTATTTTTAGAGAGATTTCATGACTCAGCCTTCTACTTCTGATAATCGCTTACCCCATACTGACTTTATTGCAGAGGGCTGTAATCGTGCAGAAAGTAGTGCTGAGCCATCGTCTGTTTTACCTGATAACAAGCATCCTGCGATTGTGCATCCTAATTTTGATCCCAATCGATCGCCAGTAGATCCAGCTAGGTCTTTGACTGATATTCCAGAGCCGACGCGGCGGCTAGAAGGTCAATTGCGCCGGCTTTATGGTCATTCAGTGCGTTTTCATTCGCCTAATAAAGACAGCTTATCGAAGTGGGCACTGATTGCGTCAGAGGCTTTGTCTGAGCATTTGTCATTGTTAGAAGCGGCTCAGCTTATCGACTTGCCAGCCAATTTTTATCAAAATCATAGTGAGCAGCCATTATTATCGCCATTGCATGACATGACGTTGTTGGATATGTCGGACATACAGCAGGCAATTCGGGCGTATCCCAAATTGCACCGATATGGTTTTACATTGAGTGATTCACCAACTGAGAAGGTTGAAGTTGCAGACAAGCATGCTAACGGTACGTCTGTCTCTTTACGAGTGCTGACCAAGCGCTATAATCCAGATGAACTGCTCACTAGTCTTTATGCTGATGACTGGCAAGTAATTCTACAGCCACAAGTATTTGAGACAGGTGAGGGCAGTTTGGCTACTGATATTATGGCTTGTAGTGCGGCAGTTCATGCCTTAAAACAATGTAGTACGCGTAAAAGTATCAATGACCGTTATAGCGCAGCACAACTCTGCCAATACATACGCAGTTATGTGCTTAGCCAAATTACCCTTGAACCCGCGCAGCGTCATGCCTACCGTCAAATACGAATTTTTGCAGGGCACGTTATTGTTGCTGCTTATCATTTAGGTTGGGACATACAAGTAAGTGCGGATGGACAATGCTATTTTAATATGTCATCACGTAGTGGCTTGTTGACTCGTTATCCTAATATGCAAGATTATGATATCAATGGTTGGTCAAGCTGATCAGTAATGCGTACAATAATGCAAATTTTTCGCCCTTCTTTTTGCTAATAGGAATGCCATAATGCCTAACATTCAACACGCTCAACACCCAGATTTTTCATCTCATGCTTTTATTCAACTGGCTTTAGACAATCAAGTGCTAAAGTTTGGTGAGTTTGTACTCAAGTCTGGCCGTATCAGCCCGTACTTTTTTAATGCAGGTCTGCTTGCTACGGGTGAGATGTTGTCATTATTGGCACGTGGTTATGCAGATGCATTGGCTGAACAAATGAATGCTACAAATGACGGTATCAATGAGCAAGAGCTGGTTATCTTTGGTGCAGCGTATAAGGGTATTCCATTTGTGGCAGCAACGGCGCAGGCATTATGGCTGCATCATGGCATTAACGCCAAGTGGGGTTATAACCGAAAAGAAGCCAAAACCCATGGTGAAGGTGGCAATTTAGTCGGTGCTGATGTCAGTGGCAAAGCAGTCTGGGTACTGGATGATGTGATTACGGCAGGCACTGCTATGCGCGAAGTGGTCGAGATTTTAGAGCAAGCGGGTGCCAGCGTTGCGGGTATTATCGTTGCTCTTGACCGTAAAGAAAAAGGTCAGGCTGAGCATTCGGCTATCCAAGAGCTGGCCGCGACATTACAAGTGCCAGTGCGCGCGCTTGTCGATATCGATGATTTAATCCGTTATTTGGCAGACGACAATAGCCAGCATAAAGATGCCACTCAACTGGCAAAAATGCAGCATTATCGTGAGCAGTACGGCGTATAGTTTTGGCAAAATACCTTTATCTGTCTATTTATAATACAACGTAAGTGAGTCTTACTATGAGCCAAGAAAACCAAAAAAAATCTCTAAACATACTTGTTATTATGGATCCAATCGAGCGGGTTAATTATAAAAAAGACACCAGCTTAGCCATGATGTGGGCAGCACAAGATCGTGGACATCGTCTAGGCTACTGCCAGATTCATGACCTATGGTTGGATCGTGGCAGTTGATGGTCGATACGCAGCCTGTAACCGTCAAGCGCGACCCGCAAGATTTCTATACATTAGGCGATAAGTCAACAGGTTCGGTCAGCGATTATGACGTGATTTTGATGCGTAAAGATCCACCGTTTGACATGCGCTTTATTTATGCCACTTATATGCTCGATCATGCCAAAGCGGCAGGCGTTCTGGTGGTCAATGATCCACAAGCGATTCGTGATTGTAATGAGAAATTGTTTGCCACGTGGTTTAGCGATTATATGAGCCCAACGATTGTGACCAGTAAACAGGCGCACATTCGTCAGTTTATTACGCTGAGCAGCAAGATGTCATCGTCAAGCCATTGGATGGTATGGGCGGTACGGGTATTTTTCGTTTGACAGCTGACAGCCCTAATATTGGTGTGACGCTGGAGATTTTGACTGAGCTTGAGACATTGCCGATCATGGCGCAGCGCTATTTACCGGAGATTAAGGAAGGCGATAAGCGTGTATTAATCGTCGATGGTGTGGTGGTTGACTATAGTTTGGCGCGTATTCCAAGCAAAGGCGAGACCCGTGGTAATTTAGCCGCTGGTGGTAGCGGCGTCGCCATGCCTTTGACTGATATTGAGCGCCAAGTGGCAGAAGTAGTGGCACCTATTGTCAAAGAAAAAGGTCTGATGTTCGTCGGTTTGGACTTAATCGGTGGTCGAATCACTGAAATCAATGTCACCAGTCCGACTTGTGTGCGCGAGATTGATGACCAGTGCGGTACAGATATTGCGACAGACTTTATCATCGCCATCGAAAATAAATTCGGCGATTTGAGCAAACGCGGCAAGGAGTAAGGTCATTATTTATCACCGAAGCCACACGCGCAGATTGCTAGCGGCTTGGGTTTTTGTTATTGATGATGCATAAAGTGCTATATATCAGCCCATGATTTACACTATACTATGCGGTCTTTTGATAGGGTGCTTATTCGTTGATGACTGAGATGGTTATAGCGATAATAAGTCTTTCATATAAATCAAGAAAAGATAGGCAGGCGTTCATGAAAACACCGCATATATTAATGATGGCTGCTGGCACAGGTGGGCATGTGTTCCCAGCGCTTGGCAGTTAGCGATGAGTTGACCCAGCGCGGCGCGGTTATCCACTGGCTGGGCACACCAAATGGTATGGAAAACGGCTTGGTCGAACCGACTGGCTATACGTTTCATGCAATTGATATGCAAGGTCTGCGTGGTAAAGGTATAGGACGCTTGCTAAAAATGCCAGTGACTTTATTATCAGCGACAATGGCTGCGGTAAAAATCATTCGTAACAATCAGATTGATGTGGTCGTTGGCTTTGGGGGTTATGTGACCGCGCCTGGCGGTATTGCTGCACGTTTGACCAAAACACCGCTGATTATTCATGAGCAAAATGCGATTGCTGGCATGAGCAACCGCTATCTGTCAAAGATTGCAACCAAAGTTCTGCAAGCTTTTGAGCATACGTTTGCGAATAGTGAGCTTGATGCAAAGCTTGAGACAGTTGGCAATCCAGTACGTAACGCTATTACTGGTGTTGATGAACCCACGGTACGCTATGATACGGATGACGAATCACCCCTTAAGTTATTGGTCGTTGGCGGTTCACTTGGTGCGCAAGTGCTAAACGATACCGTGCCAAAGGCGTTGGCATTGATGGATCGTCCTTTTGAGGTACGTCATCAATGTGGACGCAATAATGAGACGGCGACGCAAGCGGCTTATGATAGCGAGGATTTAAGTGCGCATCAGTTCACTGTACAGCCATTTATTGATGATATGGCAGCGGCTTATAATTGGGCAGATGTCATTGTGTGCCGAGCGGGCGCATTGACCGTTACAGAAATCCAAAACGTCGGTATTGCGGCGATTTTTGTACCGCTGCCACATGCCGTTGATGACCATCAAACCGCTAACGCACGTACTTTGACCTCGCACGATGCAGCGATTTTATTACCGCAGTCTGAGCTGACACCGCAGCGTCTAAGTAGCGAGCTTACAGTACTTGATCGCCGTACTTGCTTAGCAATGGCAAAAAAAGGTCATGCTCTTGCCAATCGTCGTGCCAGTAAGCGAGTGGCTGAACTCATTTGGCAAGCCTTATAGTCAGTGTGTTTGTGATCGACTCTTTTTATCACTGACTGCTTCTACGATTGACTGTCTTTATTACTTATTATTTTGCTTTACTCTATTTTATTAGCCTTTACTAAAGAGAAACCGTTATGTCCAACTCTGCGAAAGCTCTACCTAAGCGTTTGATTGAAATACCAGAAATGCGCCGCATTCAGCATTTGCATTTTATCGGTATTGGCGGCTCGGGCATGTGCGGTATCGCAGAGGTAATGAACAATCAAGGCTATCAAGTCAGTGGTTCTGACATCGCAGAAAGCTCTGGTGACTAAGCGTCTACAGCAAATTGGCATTGAGATATCGATCGGTCATGACTCCAAAAATATTGCCAATGCCGATGTCATCGTTGTCTCTTCAGCGATTGATCGTAGCAATCCTGAAGTAAAAGCGGCACTAGAAGCG
Source organism: uncultured Psychrobacter sp. (assembly GCA_963925435.1). GTDB lineage: Bacteria > Pseudomonadota > Gammaproteobacteria > Pseudomonadales > Moraxellaceae > Psychrobacter. Next base: position 286,099 of record CAWURQ010000004.1, read on the forward strand.
CGTCTGCCAGTGGTACGCCGTGCCGATATGCTCGGTGAGTTGATGCGCTATCGTCATGGTATTGCGGTTGCTGGCGCTCATGGTAAAACGACAACGACCAGTTTGCTGACCACGATGATGGCAGAAGGGCAGCTTGACCCAACGTATGTGATTGGCGGCAAGTTAAACGCTTCTGGCAAAAATGCGGCGCTTGGCAGTAGCCGTTTTTTGGTGGCAGAAGCTGATGAATCTGATGCATCTTTCTTGTCATTACGCCCGATGGCAGCGATTGTGACCAACATCGATCAAGATCATATGGAAACTTATGGAAACAGCTTTCGATAAATTAAAAGCGGCTTATATTCAGTTTCTACACAATATGCCATTTTATGGCTTAGCAGTGGTGTGCGGTGATGACCCAGAATTGTATGCGATGATTGATGATATTGGTCGCCCAGTATTGACCTTTGGGCTTGGAGCCGTTCAATGATGTACAAGCGTAGACTTGGTAACGGAAGGCACCAAAACTCACTTCACCGTATTGCGCCGTGACCGTGAGCCACTGCGTTTGACGCTAAATATTCCAGGCACGCATAATGTTTATAATGCACTTGGCCGCTATCACCATGGCGACTGATGAAGGTGTCGATGATGACGCGATTAAACGTGCTCTACAGAAGTTTGAAGGCGTCGGCCGACGCTTTGAGCAGCATGCCTCTGTCGATATCGATGATGGTAATGTCTTATTAATTGATGATTATGGTCATCATCCAAAAGAAGTTGATGCTACCATCAAAGCCGCTCGCCAAAGTTTTCCTGATCGTCGCTTAGTCATGCTATTTCAGCCCCATCGGTACAGCCGTACGCGTGATTGTTATGATGATTTTGTCGAAGTGCTCTCAAGTGTTGATGAGCTACTGCTATTAGAGGTATATTCAGCAGGAGAAAGTCCGATTACAGGTGCTGATACCAAGTCATTAGCACGTAGTATTCGTTTACGCGGCGAAATTGAGCCGACTATTGTTGATAAAAATAACTTGGCTCCTGTTATGCAGCGTTTATTAAAAGCCAATGACATGCTTATCACCCAAGGTGCTGGGAATGTAGGCCAGATAGCAGTCGATTTGGCAGCAAATAACCTTTACCTCAAAAGCTAAAAAATTTTAGGAGCTGTCCTTATGACGACGAATAACACTCAAGAAAATACAGATAATGCTAATAAAGCGATTGATAATATGGAAACTAACCAAGCCAATGACGCAACAGTAGATAATATCGCCAGCAAGGTAAAAGATGCTGGACAGTTTGGTAAAGTCGCCGTCGTCTATGGCGGTACCAGTAATGAGCGCAGCGTGTCGTTAAATAGTGGTGCGGCAGTGCTGCAAGCACTACAAAACCAAGGCGTCGATGCCACTCATTTCGACCCTAAGCATCAAGACATTACTGAGCTACGGACTTATGATCGCGTCTTTAATGTACTGCATGGTCGCGGCGGCGAAGATGGGTTGCTACAAGGCGTACTGCAATGGTTTAATATTCCACAGACAGGTTCAGGTATTTTGGCATCTGCGCTTGGCATGGATAAAGTACGTACCAAACAGCTGTGGCAAGGTTGCGGCTTAGCAACGGCACCGTTTTCATTGCTAACAGCCGATACCGACTGGCAACAAGTGGTCAATATGCTAGGACTGCCACTTATCATCAAGCCCGTTCATGAAGGCTCAAGTATCGGCATGACAAAGGTGAATAATCTCGATGAGCTTCCTGCTGCTTATGCAACTGCTGTGCAGTGCGGCGATGCAGTGATGGCCGAGCGCTGGATAACAGGTCGTGAATTTACGATTGTCATTATCGACGACGAGGCTTATCCAGTTATTCGTCTTGAGCCTGCTGACATCACAAATTTCTATGATTTTGAAGCAAAGTATAATCGTAACGATACCAGTTATTACATCCCTTGTGGATTGAGTGACCCTGATGAAAAGCATTTGCAGGAGCTAAGCCTTGCTGCATTTCGTGCCGTTGATGCAAAAGGCTGGGGACGTATCGATGCCATGCAAGATGAAGCGGGCAATTTTTGGTTGCTTGAAATCAATACCGTACCAGGTATGACCAGTCATAGCTTGGTTCCAATGGCCGCCAAGGCTCGAGGTATGGACTTTGATACGTTGTGCTGGCACATCTTAGCGCAGACGTTATAGCTTATCGATACTGGTTTAAGTGCAACCGTTTAATTAGTTAAGTTTAGGCAGCCAACTTTAAATAGAGTATGTAACAGTAATCATATGATTAACGCGTTTTTATCGACTTGTCATCCGAACACATGAACAATCAATTTTGTGAATAACGATGCTTAAGGTCATTTATAGCAGCCCATGATATCTAGCGAAAACAAGGCAATGTATCGCTAGAGCTGCTATAGCACAGCGTCATGTAAACTTGTGTAAATTCATTGTCATCAAGAAGGGTTAAGCTATTGTTTGACCATAAAATACGTTAATATTGCAATTGCTGGTCTGTTTTGGTGATATTTATATTTTTAATAACCACAGCTTGTAAGTTATTCATAAATTGAGAAAAATGTTACGTTTAAATGAGTGTAAAAGCATCATATAAACCGTTTTAGCGACAGACTTTGATAACATATCAACTTAATAGGCCTCTGCAAAAAATATGCAGAGTTACATCAATAAATAGCATGCTCAGTTTTATGCAAATATAGGGACAAAGGTCGTTATGGCTCAAACTGTCAACGAGGTAACTGACTTGATGAGTGATAAAACCCGTCGCCCAAACTCTAAATTCCAATTTCCAACGTCGGTCAAATATCTTTTTATGGCGTTGGTGTTAGGATTGCTAGTGCTAATATTGATAATGGGTGGTAAAGCGTTACGTGACGCGCCTCCAGCCGCGATCTATGTCAGCAGTCAAGGTTTGACAGCCCCTCAATATCGCTCATTGCAACAGGCGATGAGCCAGCAAAAAGTGAGCAGTTTCTTTACCTCTGATTTGCAAGCATTAAGAGATATTAGCACTGGTCTGGCGTGGGTCGATCAGGTTAGTGTTTCTCGTGATTGGCAACGCGGTATTGTGGTGACAGCACTTCCCAAGAAAGCGGTGGCTAATTTTGGTACAGAGCGTTTGGTCGATGCAAAAGGGGTGGTTTTTGTCCCTGCCGATAATAATGATTTGACCCAAGAGCGCTTTGCTACCTTGCAAGGTGAGATAACACAAGCACCAGTTATCATGCAGCAAATGCAGCAAGTCAATGATTGGTATGCACCACTTGGTATACAAGTCGAAGACATTATTTTGTCACCAAGAATGACATGGCTGATACGTTTTGATAATGGACTACGTGTTATCGTCGATAATGAAAACACCGCGCAAAAACTGCTGAATTTAAGTCAACTGCTTAGTAATCAGTTAAGCACGCGCCGTGATGAGATACAGTCAGTAGATTTGCGTTATAAGAACGGCTTCACGATTGCTTGGAATATGACCCAGTCAGAGATTGATGAATCACAACAGATAGTAGCAAGCGAAAACTAATAACTTTTAACGTTTTAGTTTGAGTAGTTTTAAGAGCATGTAACACTGAATATACAACATCATAGCGTATTGATAGCGCTTTTTTTAATGATTTAATGGGAGACATCACTTGGTTCTCCTGTTTAGCGATAATTTGTCTGGTACCATGAAAAATACTGAAAATCTGGTTGTTGTCCATCTAAGTGCCACGGCAGTTTATGTCGTTATTGGCAATGTTGTCTCTGCAAAAGACATTCGTATTTTGGGCGTGGGGCAAGTTAAAAATAGCGACTTCTATCAAGGTCAAATAAAGCATCGTGAACGTCTGCAAGGCGCTATCAAGCAAGCCATTCAAGAAGCAGAAGATACCGCCAATTGCCGTGTTCATAGTGTGTGGCTTACGCTTGCCACGCCTGAGCTATCTAGCAAAAACAGTGCTGGTGAAGTACGAGTAGAGGATGAAGTCGTACGTGCCAAAGACATGGTAGCAGGCTTTGACTAACGCCAAGTCGCGTGACTTATCATCAGATTATTATTTGATGCATTGCTGTCAGCAAGGTATTTATGTCGATGAGCAAGATTTCATGGTAGATGATGCGATCGAGATGATGGCGCACAATATCACTGTGATGTATCACATGATGATGATGCCCGTCTGCTAGTCGTCAGAATATCCAAAAACTATTGCAAAGTTGTGATGTGGGCATCGATCATATTGTGTTTGATGCGGTGACCAGTGCTGAGTATAGTTTGATGAGTGATGAGCGCCAACAAGGTGTTTGTTTGGTAGATATCGGCGCTAGTACCACCAGTATCTGTGTTTATAAAGAAAACAAACTGATTTTTACGCATTGTATTGCGACGGGCAGCCATGAAGTGACAATGGATATTTCAGCTGACTTTGGTATCTCGATGATCGAAGCTGAAAAACTGAAAAAGATCTCATGGTACGGTTGATGTCAATAGTGTTGACCCAAGCTCATTCTTCATTTTTAAGCCGCAAGGGTCAGGTGATGAGATTAATATTGGTATCTACAACTTAGCACGTATCATTGAAGCGCGTTACGTTCAGATATTCACTGAAGTGGCTCGTCAATTGCATGAAGCTGGCTTGATAGGCTATATCGATAAAGGTATCGTGCTGACTGGCGGCGGTAGTGCTGATTAAAGGCATGATACCCTTTGCCAAAAAACTGCTAAAAATGCCAGTGGTACTGACCAATACGCACCCTGCAATCAGTGCTTATAATCATTTTGATAATGACGAATCATTTAAGCAGCTGAATATTCAGGTGAATGACCGCGCTTATCAAACGGCTTTTGGCACACTTATTATATAGTCAAAGCGAGCAGTTCCGCCGTAGTGAAAAAAGCGAACCTGAAGCGATTCAAAAGAATCGAGTAACAGGCGTTTTCCAAAGTGCAGGGCAACGTTTTGCCAGTGTACTAAAAAAGATATTATAATTGCGCTGTAATTCTACTGACAATCTACATACCACAATCAGATAAGAGTTTTGTCAGCAAGACCAAGCAACAATATTAATAGCAATACCCTGTATAATAACGGCATATCTTGGTTAAGTATTACTATTTAAGCCATGGCCCTGTTTTATTCAAATACATTTATATATAGTAAGTCGATAGCGCGCCATATGCGTGTGTTACCACGTATCGACCATCACGCTATCTGCAACTGGAGAAACTTTTTTATGTCAAAATACACCATGCCAGATGATAATCAGCTTCAAAATAATGGCCAGGCAAGCTTCACTGTATTCGGTGTAGGCGGCGGCGGCGGTAATGCAGTTGAACATATGGTACAGCAAGGGATTAGAGGTGTAACTTTTGTCTGTGCGAATACGGACAAACAGGCGCTTGATCGTTTGACCGCACCGCATAAATTGCAACTTGGCGCAAAAACCAACCGTGGGCTTGGCGCAGGGGCGAATCCAGAAGTGGGTCGTGAAGCGGCAGAAAGTGATGAAGAAGCGATTCGTGCCTTACTTGAGCATTCAGATATGGTCTTTATCACCGCCGGCATGGGCGGTGGTACGGGTACTGGTGCTGCACCAGTCGTAGCGCGTATTGCTAAAGAGATGGAAGTATTGACCGTTGCCGTAGTCACCACGCCGTTCAAATTTGAAGGCGGCAAACGTATCAAGGCTGCCAAAGCGGGTATCGAGCAGCTTACCAATTTTGTTGACTCTATCATTACCATTCCAAATGACAAGCTGATGAGTGTCTACGGCAACATCTCTATGCAAGATGCCTTTAAAAAAGCAGATGATGTGTTATTGCATGCGGTTCAAGGTATTGCTGAAACTATCGCTAGCGAAGGTATGATCAACATTGACTTTAACGATATTCGTACAGCAATGACCGCTAAGGGTCATGCTATGATGGGTATCGGTCGTGCCAGTGGCGATGATCGTGCGCGTCAAGCCACTGAAAAAGCCATTAGATCGCCACTGCTTGATGATTTGCGTCTAGAGAATGCCAAGGGCTTACTCGTCAACGTGATATCGTCTGAATCTTTGTCTTTAGATGAGATGAGCAAAATCAGTGTCATCGTCGAAGAAATTACTGATATCGATGAAGCGCATATCTTCTATGGCTCAGTGATTGATGAGAAAATGGGTGACGATTTACACGTTACAGTTATCGCAACCGGTTTAACCTTGGATGAAAATGCTGGTGAAGAGCCTGAAGTAGTAGAGCAGCCTGTGCCTTCTGTAAATAGTACACAACCTGTTGACCCAAACTTGCATACCAGTGCATTAAACAGTCAAAAACAGTCTCAAGCTCAAGTATCAAGACAGCCGCAATTCGCTCAAATACGGTGCCTGAACAGACTAAAACCAAGACCAACAGCATTCAAGACTATCTAAAGCGTCAGCAAAACAAATAGATACATTCATTAAATATTGCTCTGTAAAAAAGCCAGCGAATTAAATCGCTGGCTTTTTTGTGCTTATTAATAAGCAGCTGCCTAGTTACGAACTGGCTTTTATATAGTAGTCATTCAATTTATCGAATATAGCTAAGCATACTAATTTAGGCTATATCTCTAGAAGCAAAGCCTTTAAAGCTCAGTATGTCATAGCATCTGTAGCTATTGCGACTAAGAGTCATCGATAATAATCTTCGATAAGTGTTATCAATCAAAGAGATAAGTAAATTAACGCTTTTTATCGCTAGCGAACTAGGGGTCGGGTAATGATACACTATGGCAATTGTAACAAAATATGTGAGAAGACAGCCATGAACCAACGAACCATAAAAACAGCAATAGCCGTTACAGGTACTGGTCTTCATAGTGGTCAGCCTGTTGATTTAGAGTTTCATCCGCAGCCAATTGATACTGGTATCGTCTTTCGAGCGTTCTGATATTGAAGGCAGTCAACCCATTCCTGCCAGTGCTTTTTTAGTACAAGACACCATGATGTCATCCAATCTGGTATTTGGTGGTACACGTGTCGGCACGGTTGAGCACTTGCTCAGTGCGATAGCTGGACTTGGTGTTGATAACCTACTAATTCGTGTATCAGCATCAGAGATACCTATCATGGATGGCAGTGCTGCGCCATTTGTAGGATTGTTATTGCAAGCAGGTTTGTGTGAACAAGATGCTTTAAAGAAGTTCATTAGAATTGTACGTACCGTACGAGTCAAAGTTGATGATAAATGGGCAGAGCTACGTCCTTATGAAGGGATTTGAGTTAAATTTCGAGATTGATTTTGATCATCCTGCGATTGATAAAAATTTTCAGCATGCCCAATTGCAGTTTTCCACACAAAACTTCATTGAACAATTAAGCTCAGCACGTACTTTTGGTTTTTTACGTGATATTGAAGCCATGCGTCAGAACAATTTGGCATTAGGCGGCAGCATGGACAATGCGATTGTCATCGATGAAGCAAATATTTTGAATGAAGAAGGTCTACGTTTTAATGACGAGTTTGTCCGTCATAAAATTCTAGATGCACTTGGTGATTTATATTTGATTGGCTATCCAATTCTAGGTCGTTTTAATGCTTATAAATCTGGTCATGCTTTAAATAATTTATTGGTGCGTGAGATTTTATCCGACCACAGATAACTTTGAAATTGTAACTTTTGATGACAATGTAACATGTCCTATCGAATATTTACCTTTGAATGGTATAACTGTCGAAGGATGAATACAGGAATATACACGAAGTATCGAAACATTTACGCAATATTACATAAAATGGTTATAAGTAGATGAAATAATATTCGTATAAGTGGATATATAATTCTTTATTTTATGATAAGTTACCTGTACAGTAGATGAGATAAAAGCTGTAGCGAATAGCAAAATCATCTGTTAGTGATGTTCACAATGTGAATGACACTAACAGATGATTTTTTTTGTTTTTGAAATTACAAAAACCCAGCCTTAAACGCGTCATTTACTGGATTAATTTACATAACTTTACATTGACTTGTAAGGGTTTTTTAATGATTTATAAGCGCAAAAGTGCTTTTTTGAGGTTTTCATCAGTGGTGACATGCTCTGCTGCCTGTGATATAGTCCGCTTTGTGTTTTGGCTAAGAGCCTGATTTTCATGGGCTTTAACGGACATTGAGCGTGATTGCTGACAAGGCTGATGATGATTTAGAATGAATGATTATCGGCAGATTTCTTGGCTACGACGACGCGAATTTGCTTGAGTTGTTTAAATGTAATTGACTGCTCTGTTAACACTTGCAAATACGCGCTCTGTAAATAGCGAATATGATTGGCAGCAGTTACTGACTCGACACTGAGTGTCAGTTGCTCAGACGTTAAGCCTACGACCCAGCAGGTATTGAGGATTTCCTCAGGTAGACAATCTACCAAAAGCTCTTTTATCTCAGTGGTCGCTTGTATATATAGACGCATATTGTCAGCAAGGGTTTGAGGTAGCGCGCTACCAGCAAAAGCTTGATGATCGATGAGAGTGAGCAAGCCGATTAGGGTGTTTTTTTGGACATCGTAATGACTCATCTAATAGGTGAAAAATCGATATTCATAATAAACATGCTCAAACGCTCATAAAGCAAGGTATGACATAGCAAACGATTTATATAGTAGATGACTACGCTGCTAATGATATCAGCATCAGTCTACTTAAGAAGAAAGAGAGCTGTTGTACTAAGGATTTTATCATGTTTATTTCATGATTATATCCTCTAAACTAATTGATGCTTTGTCACGGATGACGAGCAATCTCTGTATTAACAATAGGTAGTAAATTTATGAAACAAGCTTTATTAATTTTGTCAGTATTGGGAATGGGCATAGCACAGACAAGTGGTGCTGCCGAAACAACCTTTCAACCAAATAATACCTTGAGTCATACCATCACAAATATCTCTACTTCTGCGAACTACGGTTCTAGTCGTAACATTTACAGCACCAATAGCGGTGCTCATGTTTCTAGCAATGATGAAATCAGCCAAGCAATCGACAATCTAAGCGCGCATGCAAAGCAAAAAGAATATCAGCTTGCCTCGCTAACCAGTCGTTTGTCTTATGAGCAGCGTCAGCAGCAAGCAAGTTCAGTGCCAGATCGCTATTCTGCTCCTGCTATTGCAGCAGCGAATGCTTCACGAGTCGCTTTATCTAGAAGCTCTGGCTACTGTGCTCGTTATGTCCGTAAAGCGCTACAATCAGCGGGCTACGAGTTTACGCCTAACCCTTCAGCGTATCAGTATGCCTCTCGCGGCACACTTCACAAGCAGGCTTTACCAAAATCAGTAATAACATGCAGCCTCAAGTTGGTGATGTTGTTGTCTATGATCGCTACATCAAGCCGTCCACATGGCCATATCCAAATCTTTGATGGTAATGATTGGGTGTCTGACTTCCGTCAAAACAGCATCAGCCCATACAGTGGTGTCTATAGCTATACGACATGGCGCGATTCGCAATATGTTGATGACGCATCAGACCGTGGTATCTACCTTGCTATGGCTGACAAATAAGTATCAGTTAAACGAAGTTAACGTTTTCTCCAAGCTCAGTAATGCTCTTTATGACATTGCTGGGTTTTTTTTGTGCTTTAAACTGAGATGTCCAACAAAGTAGCTGAGCATAAATACTTTCATTATTTTCCGCTTAATATTTATTCAGCGGATACAGTTCATATAACAAGATCAAAGCTCAAATTTTGGCCAATAGTTTCGGTTGTGAAAGTCAGGTGGGGAGGAGTGGCTCGATGCAAAATATAGAGCAGTTTCACCGAACCATAAAATGACACAAGGATTTATCTGTTCAATTGTTGTATGTCCAATGGCGTATTGCTGATGGGGTAATTGGGTCAAAGGCAAGCCAATACTTCGCTCATAATGATAAGATTTGGGTGAGAGCGATGCTGTGTTAGACAATGGCCTTTCTATGGACGTTACGGCCAGCTTGATATTATCAGTCCAATTAACAGACACCCGTGTGTGTCCGTCTGGTTGATATAAAGGCATAGGCGGTAATGTTTTAGGGTGACGATAACGCTCAAACTGATAAAGCGCATAACGTCCATCTGGACTGGCGTTCATTTCGATATAAGACTCAGTATTGTCAGCAGAGACTGTATCGTCGTCATTTACCAAACGACCAGTAATAAAGCATTCGAGACAAGTCTCTTCCCATAAGTAATCAACAAATGCTACTCGTGCTGACTGCCAAATTGGCCAATCCAATTGATCTACTAGCACTTGACTGCGTAAGGTGATTTGATAGGTCAGCTGTAGGTGAAGTTGTGGTTGTCGAGCGACCTTAGCGCTCACCTTGATAAAAATACACTGTAACTCATCTACAGTCACACCCAATTGCTGCGCATCTTGTTCTATCGTTTCGGTGGCTATACAGAGATTAAAAGATTGGTTCATTATTTATAAAGCTCGATAGTAATCATAAAAAAGTAATAATAAGAGAAATTATACCGATTAACAGAGCTAATGCTACACGCTAAGTAAATCCAAGAGTATCAGACAACATAAAAGCCGCGAGCAAGTTGCATCGCGGCTTTTATATTTCATTTTCACTGTTTGCTTGTGATATATGCGGTTACTATGACTAAAATTACGCTGGTCATTATGAGTTACTGCGCGTGACGTGCTAAGTTAGATAGCTTGGGGTTAGCATGTGGGTTTTGGCGTAGTAATAATGCCATGCGGCCAATAGAATGAACCAAAGACGCATTTGCAGCAGCGGCAAGCTCAGCACCGATGACATCACGTTCCTCTTTTGTGCCAGCAGGCAGTTTTACTTTGATAAGTTCATGATCTGTTAAGGCACGATCAATCTCCTCAGTGATGGTCGGGGTAACACCTTTATTGCCAATCATGACAATCGGTTTAAGCTCGTGACCAATGCCTCTTAGGCGTTTAATTGTAGCGTTATCGAGTTCCATAGAATTCCTAAGTGTTGGTAAAAATAAAAGACAGTACTATTGAGAGCAATTAATGACTCATTATAGATAATCTGTGCTCATCTTGCATGAGATCAGCAGGATTTTGCACGATTTTACGTGATGAAAATGTTAAACTGAATGTTTGGGCACATTATAAACGCTACTGTCTTATAAAGCAGTGTTTTCACCAATAGAATTTGGTTAGTTTCAGACCATAAAACAAATTAACCGCTTGATTGATCACATATCTAAAAAAATTGTACTCACATGAAAAGCATTTCATAAATGTAGTAGTGATTTAACAGGTATGTATTCGTGTTTTGCAAAGTGTAATAGGAGCAGGTATTTTGGCCACGCGTATTGAAAACAAAAAATTGTCAAAAAGCAGCAGTGCTTGGATGAAAGAGCATATTGACGATCATTATGTGCAAAAGGCCCAAAAAGATGGCTACCGTGCCCGTGCTGCTTATAAATTATTAGAAATAAATGAAAAAACCAATCTGATCAAAAAAGGCATGACAGTCGTCGATTTGGGTAGTGCCCCTGGCAGCTGGTCACAAGTCGCTGGCCAACTGGTAGGTGAACAAGGTATTTTGATTGCCTCTGATATTTTGCCAATGGATACCTTGCCTGACGTTACCTTTATTCAAGGTGACTTTCGCGAAGCAGAGGTGTTTGACCATATAATGGCAGAGGTTGGTGATAGACAGGTCGATGTGGTGCTGTCTGATATGGCACCCAATACCGCGGGTAATAGTGCTATTGATCAGCCGCGTATGATGTACTTGTGTGAGCTGGCAGTGGATTTGCGTTGGCAACCTTACCAGAAGGTGGCGCGCTTATTATGAAAGTGTTTCAAGGCGAGGGTACACAAGAATTACGCAAGCAGATGCAGCTGATTTTAGTAAAATTCGTAGTATCAAGCCTGGCGCTTCACGACCACGCTCAAAAGAGATGTTTTGGATTGCGATTAAATAGTTTGACATTCAATGAGTTGCTCTCTTGCAAGCGAATATAGCACAGATAAAGTATCTTATGTAGCATTAAAACTGCTACAATCGTTAACTGAATAAAAGTGAAACCTGCTTGAATTATGCAGGTTAACACCACATATCATGGTATATTAACTTTGTTTCTAAGCATATGTTTTAAGCAAAGTCGTCTGATAATAAGCGCTTTATAAGCTCATTATGTATCGTTATGCGTGATTATATCTCGCAATTTATAAATATAAGGTTTTTTGATCGCTGTAATTGAATGAGGAATGTTAATTGTTAATATATTCTTAAAATGAGCATACGTTTATAGACGTCACGTGTTTAGTAAACACACCAATAAGTAAGGGATGGGAATAACTAGTGAGCGACATGGTAAAAAATACCTTATTGTGGCTGGTGGTAATCGGCGTTTTAGTGCTGGTGTTTAGCGGCTTTGATCAATCATCTGAGCCGGATAGCCTTAACTACTCTGAGTTTGTGACCGCTGTGTCAGAAAATCAAGTAGCCAGTGTTGAAATCGATGGCGAGCAGATCACCGGCGAAAAGAAAAATGGCTCATCATTTGAGACCATTAGACCAGCTGTGTCTGATGAGCAGCTGATGCCATTACTGCGTGAGAACCAAGTTGAAGTTCAAGGCACTGCACCGAAACGCCAAAGCGTATTGATGCAATTGCTGATAGCCAGTTTCCCAATTCTATTGATTATTGGTCTGTTTTTATTCTTTATGCGTAATATGCAAGGCGGTGCTGGCGGTAAAGGCGGCGGCCCAATGAGCTTTGGTAAATCAAAAGCCAAGATGCTGACTGAAGACCAAATCAACGTCAATTTTGAAGATGTGGCTGGTTGTGAAGAAGCCAAAGAAGAAGTCGTCGAAGTGGTCGAGTTCTTACGTGATCCCGATAAATTTACCAAGCTTGGTGCGACGATTCCACGTGGTATCTTGATGGTAGGTCCTCCGGGTACAGGTAAAACATTGCTAGCAAGAGCCATTGCTGGTGAAGCTAAAGTACCTTTCTTCTCAATTTCAGGTTCTGATTTTGTTGAGATGTTCGTTGGTGTCGGTGCATCACGTGTCCGTGATATGTTTGAACAAGCGAAGAAAAGCGCGCCTTGTATCATCTTTATCGATGAGATTGATGCAGTCGGTCGTCATCGTGGCTCTGGTATGGGCGGCGGTAACGATGAGCGCGAGCAAACGCTTGAACCAATTATTGGTTGAGATGGATGGTTTTGAAGGCAATGAAGGCGTCATCGTCATTGCTGCCACTAACCGTGCAGACGTTCTTGATAAAGCACTATTGCGTCCGGGTCGTTTTGACCGTCAGGTACAAGTAGGCTTGCCAGATATCAAAGGTCGTGAGCAAATTCTTAAAGTGCATTTGAAAAAACTGCCAAATACGATTAGTGTTGACGCCAAGCTCTTGGCTCGTGGTACGCCAGGATTTAGTGGTGCGCAGCTTGCTAACCTTGTGAACGAAGCAGCATTGTTTGCCGCTCGTCGTAACAAGCGCAGCGTTGATATGAATGATTTTGAAGATGCAAAAGACAAGCTATATATGGGTCCTGAGCGTAAATCAATGGTCATACGTGAAGAAGAGCGCCGCGCCACTGCTTATCATGAAGCAGGTCATGCGCTAGTCGCTGAACTGCTACCGGGTACCGATCCTGTGCATAAAGTCACTATTATGCCGCGTGGTTTTGCGCTTGGTGTCACTTGGCAGCTGCCTGAGCATGACCAAACCAGTATGTATAAGTCAAAAATGCTGAGTGATATTGCGATTTTATTTGGTGGTCGTATCGCTGAAGAAGTCTTTATCAATCAAATGTCAACGGGTGCCTCAAACGACTTTGAACGTGCAACCAAAATGGCACGTGCGATGGTGACCAAATACGGTATGTCTGATGCGCTTGGTATCATGGTCTATGAAGATGATGACAGCTCACAAGGTTATTTCGGTGGCGGTGGTCGTACGATTTCAGAAGCCACGCAGCAAAAAGTGGATGAAGAAGTACGCCGTATGTTAGAAGAGCAATATGATATTGCTCGTGAATTGATTGAAGGCAATCAAGAAAAAATGCATGCAATGGTTGATGCTTTGATGAAATGGGAAACCATTGATCGTGATCAATTGCAAGATATCTTAGCCGGTGAAGAGCCTCGTCCACCAAGAGTTTATCAGCATAATGAAGTAAACTTGTCGAAAAATGACGTTAAAACGACTGATTCAACACCGCCACCATTACCAGCGATGTAATGAGTCATTAATTAACGATGATAAAAAGCCCTTTTGAATAAAGGGCTTTTTTGTGGGTACTATCTTAGAACAGAATAGAATTTACTGGTATTATAAGCTAAAACAGCAACAATCAGAATTGCTTTTATAAAACTTATCTATAATGGATTGATTATGTCCTTATTCCAGCCTTTACCCATCCATGAGATAGTAAGCCGAGATAAAACCTTGGATTTATCGCGACCACATATTATGGGTATTCTCAATGTCACACCAGATTCGTTTTCAGATGGCGGGCAGTACAACGCAGTAGACAAAGCGGTTGCACATTGTCAGAAAATGATAGCAGAAGGCGCGACTATTATTGATATTGGTGGTGAATCTACCCGTCCAAATGCTGAAGTTGTGGCCACTAGCGATGAGATACAGCGTGTCGTACCTGTCGTTCGAGCAATCAGGCAGCATTGTGGTGACAGTATTTGGTTGTCTATTGATACCAGTAACCCTATCGTTATGCAGGCGGCCTTTGAGGCGGGAGCTGATATTTGGAATGATGTGCGTGCACTAAAACGTGAGGGCGCGATAGCAGTAGCGGCTGAGCTTGATATACCTGTGATGCTCATGCATATGCGCGGTGAGCCGACGACGATGAATAATCTTTCTCAGTATGAAGATGTGGTTAGTGACGTAACTACAGAGCTGATGGCACGTGTTGAGGAAGTAACAAGTTTGGGTGTCAAGCGTGAAAAAATAATTATCGACCCAGGTTTTGGTTTTGCTAAAAACTATGATCATCATTGTGCGTTGTTAACGCAACTTGAGACGTTACAAGCACTGGGATTACCGCTGATGTTTGGTATTTCACGCAAGCGTTTTTTAGGGGAAGTATTAACCAAGAGTGGCGTCACATCAATGATGACGACACAAGCGGTAGAGCGTGATGCAGTAGGAACTGCTGCTGGCATTTTTGCGCTACAGCAAGGAGCAAGTATCATTCGAACCCATAATGTGGCCATGACGCAGCAAGCAGTAGCGTTATGGAGTCAGTTATCAAGACCGTAATAAATATCTTACCAAAACCCCTCTAAATAAATGAGAGTATCTTTATGACAATTGCTCAACCAGAACCGACTAATGAACAGCGCCGCATTATTTATCAAGCACGTCGCGGATTAAAAGAGTTGGATTTTTATATTGGTCCATATGTTAAAGAGCTGTATCTAACAGCAGATCCTGCTGAGCAAGACACATTTGCGCAAATGCTGACGCATGAAGACCCTGATTTGTTAGATTATTTTACCAATCAAAATCGTCCAGAAGATGATGCTATATGGACGTTGGTTAATAAAATTAAAACGTGGCGTCATACCAAAGATTTGACGTCATGACTGGTGCTTCATTTGGACACAAATAATAATTGGCTAAAGTTGAGATAGACAGTTTTAAGCTGCTGATTGCCTATTAGTCTCACGTTTTCTTTGGCGCTTACATATGACCTCAGTCACTCCCTTGCGTATTGATACAGCTATCCAGCCGGCCAGCTATTTACGTTTAATGCTGTATATCGGTTTAACCAGCGTTATGGTTGTACTTGCATGGTTTGCTGCTTTAGCCTTGTGGCAGGCTGTGCTTGTCTTAATAGTCGCTGCAGCAGTTACTATCTATCTGACACTATCACGACCGATACTATTGCATTTTAGCCAGCCACCGCTTAGTCAGCGTGTGGATAGACAGTGGCAACTACTGGTTCGTACTGGGCGCGGTGATGAGCTATGGCAGGCACGATTAATCGCTGTTCATAGCTATCAGTGGGCGATGAGCTTTGAATTCATTATTGTAGAGCCTTATAAGCGACCTCTATCGGTGACAGTATTTCGCGATCAAGTGAGTGCTGATCAATGGCGGGGGCTGAGTATTTTGGCCAATGTTAGCGGTAGCAAAGCGGTGTGAGTCATTAGTATTTTATTACCTTCAACTTTGTTTTCCTTTTACGATCTTATGAACTCTCCACAAACTTACGAACGCCTACATGTCATAACAAAACACCTATCTTTGTGCTAAAAGAGATTTGCTATATTGCAACATAAGAATAAAGCATATAAGCCAATGCTTTTATTCATTATATACTGATTCACTGTCAGTGTTTTGCAGGAGAGCCGTGGCTTGTAATAATAAATAATATGACAAAAAGAGGAATAGATTATGAGCTTATTAGGGAATTTAGTGAGCCAAATTGCACGTAGTGCCATGGATCCAGAAGATGTCCAGCGTAACCCAGTTAACCAACGTACCACCCCACATCGGACTGGCGGCCTTGGAGATATATTAGGTAGTGTGTTAGGCGGCGGCAGTCAAGCAGGTGGCTATAACCCAAGACAATATGATCGTAAACCAGATAATGGCTTCGGTTTGGACGATATTATAGGCGGTCTCACTGGCGGCAATCAACGCGGCGGC
Source organism: uncultured Psychrobacter sp. (assembly GCA_963925435.1). GTDB lineage: Bacteria > Pseudomonadota > Gammaproteobacteria > Pseudomonadales > Moraxellaceae > Psychrobacter. The sequence continues at coordinate 302,716 of CAWURQ010000004.1, forward strand.
GTAAGCTCAGGCGCTGGTGGTTTAGGAGATATTTTAGGCGGTGTATTGGGTGGTCAACGCACGAGAGGCGGCTTTGGTGGTAAAGGTATGCTAATCGCTGCACTGATGCCTATGGTATTGAGTTGGATCAAACGTAATGGTGGTTTGAGCGGGGCGTTATCCAAGATTACTGGCATGGGTTATGAAAATCAAGCTCGCTCTTGGATGAGTAACCAAGAAGATAATGACAATCTTGATCCAAATGAGGTCAGTCGGTTGTTTGATGAAAATGAGATTCAGCAAGTGGCTGCTCATACAGGTGCCAATGAAGTCGAAGTGCGTCAGGGTCTTTCTGAGTTGCTGCCGGAAGTTATGAATCAGCTAACACCAAACGGCAATTTGGACAATGAAGCAGAAGCCAATACAGAAATCGATCAAATCATTAGCCAGTTATCTAACCGACTAAATACTTTAAAATAACTTTCTATTTTAAAAAGAGCCAGTATCAATCAAAAATTCGATAAAAAAGAGTACATCTGATGATGTGCTCTTTTTTTTATTGCCAATATAGCATAAAAATTTTCAACGGCATCGACACTACTTATTTATTTAATCCTCTAAAGAGATATGTTAAAAATGGTGAACAATAGCGAAACAGTTATATAAATCTTATAAGATAGTCATAGGATTCATCCAACGTCTCTTTATAGCATTTTTTTCTTGAAAGTGCTTTGTAAGAGACGACTATCTGATGGTAACAGCATATTATAAGGATAATTCCCCATGCCATTTAAGCCTATCCAAGCGGCAATAGCCATCTTAGTTGGTTTGATAATTTGGTTTGTCATTCCCGTTCCTACTGGTGTCACGCCTGATGCGTGGCACATGTTGGCATTGTTCATTGCTACTATCGTCGCCATCATAGGTAAAGTACTACCGATTGGGGCAATTGCTATCATTGCTGTTACGCTAGTGGCGCTTACTGGCGTTACGAGTGACAGCCCAAAACAAGCCATTAGCGACGCATTATCGAGCTACTCAAGTCCACTGATTTGGCTGATTGGTATCGCAGTGATGATATCTCGTGGTTTGATAAAAACTGGCTTGGGTCGACGTATTGCTTATTATTTTATTTCTATTTTCGGTAAAAAAACCATTGGCGTTGCTTACTCTCTAACCGCCGCTGAACTGATGATAGCACCTATTACGCCTTCTAATACTGCTCGTGGTGGTGGGATTATTCACCCTATTATGAATTCCATTGCGCACAGCTTCCATTCAATACCAGAAGACGGCACTCAAAACAAAATGGGTCGTTATTTGGCGATGGTCAATTACCATGCCAATCCTATTACCTCTGGCATGTTTATTACTGCTACTGCTCCCAACCCTTTAGTCGTAGAACTAGTCAATAAAGCCACAGGTGGTGACATTCAACTGTCGTGGACGACGTGGGCGGTGGCAATGTTTATACCTGGCATGCTGTGTTTGATCATCATGCCCTTGGTCATTTATATGATCTATCCACCTGAAGTCAAAGTCACGCCTGATGCCAAAGGTTTTGCAAAAGACAATTTGGCAGAAATGGGGCAGATAAGCACTCAAGAAAAAATCATGCTCGGGGTGTTTGCGCTTATGCTACTGCTATGGGCAAATATTCCCGCACTGATCTTGGGTGAGCAGTATAGCGTTGATGCGACTACGACCGCTTTTATTGGCTTGACTACATTGATACTGACTGGTGTATTGACTTGGGATGATATCCTAAAAGAAAAGTCTGCATGGGATACCATCGTTTGGTTCGGAGCACTCATTATGATGGCAGCCTATCTTAATGAGCTTGGTTTGATTGCTTGGTTCTCAGGTAATATTGAGTCTCTGATTGGTACGACTGGGGTAGGCTGGATAGGTGCGGTGACTATTTTGACTTTGGTCTATTTATATATACATTATTTTTTCGCTAGTACCACTGCCCATATCACCGCATTGTTTGCCGCTTTCTATGCAGTAGGACTGACATTAGGGGCGCCGCCGATGTTGTATGCGCTAATTTTGGCGGCGGCAGGGAATATTATGATGACGCTGACCCATTATGCGACTGGTACTGCGCCAGTTATCTTTAACTCGGGCTATGTGACGCTAAAAGAATGGTGGAGTATTGGGGCGATTATGAGTGTGGTTAACTTGGTTATTTGGATAGGTGCTGGTTTAATCTGGTGGAAAGTGCTTGGCTATTATTGATTAATAAGTCAAAGTAATTAATTTTAAACGTAAAGATCGTCACCTAAAAACGCTCATCTAATGTCTCTAATGTATAGTTGAGCGCTGCAAAGCAGATATCGGTATTAAACCCTCTATACTGTAAAAACCGTAGCTGGCGTGCTTTATCTTTTTGCTCAGTAGGTATGTCTTCACCGTACTTTTTGGTACGTGCTGTGACTGCCAATTTTAGCCAATCGACACCGTCGACCAGATTGTCTGAGCTGTCATCTACAAACTCGCTAAACTCATCAGACTCGGCATTCGCCATATCAATCAGCTCATCGACATTACTTGGCATAGCGATTTTTTTGCGATAAAACTCTTGCTTGATGCGTCCGCGTCCACGACCTTTGCGAATATTTTCACGTATCAGCATCAGTGTGGTACGGTAATCACTTTGATAGCCTTTTTCTGCAAACTCATCAAGAAGAGCGTCTATCTGATCGGGGTCTTGTTCTTTATCGATCAGTTTTTGCTTAAGTTCAGCTTTACCGTATTCACGGCGCGACAAATAGTAAAAGGCCAACCAACGCAGGCGACTTTCAGCCTTAATCGCATCGACCTCGGCCTGTCGTTGTTCTGGTGTACGCAAATACGCTTTGAGTGCGGCCGGTAGATTGTCGGTTTGGCCATCCGTTTCGCTGTCAACGCTCGCTGTTAGTGCAGGTAGTTGTTCCGAGCTTTCTGCATACTGATTGCCATCAGTAGTGGAGCCATTATCAGCTCCATTTCCATGAACGTTGTGTTTCACTTCTGCCAGCATCTCTTTGATACTTTGGGCTTCAGGCGGCTGATAAGCAGACGCGTCGCTAGGCTCGGCTGTAAAGTTAGCAGCTGGATGAAAGCGTTTTTTACGTCTTTTGGATTTGGCAGGTTTTTGATTGATAGAGGAGGGTGACTCGAAAGATTCTACATCAATGATAGAATCGCTGGATAAAGATGGCTTTTTATCTGAATGGATCGAGTGCTTACGGGCTTTAGTAGATTTTTTTGGCTGGGCTTTATAGGAAGGCTTAGAGGATCTAGATGGTTGAGAAGGATGTTTTTTCTGGGTATCAGCAATACTCGCTGAGTCGGCGTCCGATTCAGCGAGTATTTCAGCTAAGGTTTTAATTTTCATTGTAAATCATGGTTATTGACAACAGTTAATGATGACACCGTTACTGTACAGGTTCAGAGACCAGTTCTTCGTTAGTTTTATCGCTATCTTTGGTTTTGCTTTCTTTTTTCACCCCAAGCTTCTCATCACGAATTTTATCTTCGATCTCTTTGGCAATAGCAGGGTTTTCTTTCAAGAACAACACAGAATTGGCTTTGCCTTGACCGATTTTTTCATCACCATAGCTATACCAAGAGCCTGCTTTGCCAACCGCGCCAATCTCGACACCCAAATCAATGACTTCAGCTAAATGGTTGGTGCCTTCACCGTAGGTAATCTCAAACTCTGCTTGGCGGAATGGTGGTGCCATTTTGTTTTTGATGACTTTGACACGGGTTTGGTTACCGATGATTTCATCACCGTTTTTGACCGCACCAATACGGCGGATGTCCATACGTACTGAGGCATAGAACTTAAGCGCATTACCACCTGTTGTAGTCTCAGGGCTACCGAACATAACACCGATCTTCATACGGATTTGGTTAATAAAGACAACCATACAGTTAGAGCGTTTGGCATTACCGGTGATTTTACGTAGTGCTTGGCTCATCAGACGCGCTTGCAGACCCATATGCGAATCACCCATTTCGCCTTCAATCTCTGCTCGAGGCGTCAAGGCAGCAACTGAGTCAATAACGATCATATCGATCGCACCTGAACGTACCAACATATCGGTAATCTCAAGCGCTTGCTCACCATTATCAGGTTGAGAAAGTAATAGCTCATCTGTATTTACGCCCAGCTTGCGCGCATAAACAGGGTCAAGTGCATGCTCTGCATCAATAAATGCACAGGTGCCACCTTGCTTTTGACACTCGGCAATCGCCTGTAGAGTCATAGTCGTCTTACCAGAGCTTTCAGGGCCATAAATTTCGACGATACGGCCTTTAGGTAGACCACCAATGCCAAGGGCAATGTCGAGACCTAATGAGCCTGTTGATACGACATCAACATCCATAATAGCTGAGTCGTCGCCTAGATGCATAATGGTGTTTTTACCAAACTGCTTTTCGATTTGACCGAGTGCTGCTTTCAGGGCTTTGGCTTTATTGTCGTCCATACTGGATTCCTTGTTTGCAATAATGAATGTGGAGCTATGAATTTTGATGCGATAAATAAATGCTTTTACTACTAAAATGAGTTGCTCAATCCTGCTACTAAGAGGGTAAGAGACGATTGGCGTATGGCTGTTATCATTACCATAGCCGTTTTAAAGTGAATCGGCTATATAGTAAATAGAGGGTATCATCAGTAATATTGAAAAGTTCACTTTACTATACAGCAAAACTAAACCATGATAAAAGTAAAAATAAGTTCATAAAAATTAATGGTTATAGTGGTTCTTAACGCATACTATGCTCATTACTTTTTAATGAATTCTATGTAGCGCTTCTGATTAGATGAGGCAATTATAACAAAATCCAAGAGTCGTATAGTGGCTCTAACTATGCTAAGCGACATTAGTTGTCGCATGCTATGAAGAAGACTATTTGTCTAAACGATTAAAAAGAAAATAGTGATTTCGGACAGGAAATGAATGCGAGTTGTCAATAGGCTTATAAGTTGTCCACAACGAATAAAGGGTTGATATTTTTCTGCTGTGAAACATATTTAAGTAGAAAATTATTTTTAGAAAATATTGAAAATAATTTTCTATGGTTGAATTTATTAGTCAAATTATTGATTTTAAAAGATTTTTAAATTGTATAAAAAATGAACGATTTTACCTTGTCCTTTATGTTACCTAGGCGACTCTCTGTCAAGTAGCGACTTATACACAGGGTTATCCACAGCTTATGGGGAGAACTCACGAAACCCTTATTGCATCAATGTTTGCGTAGATACTGTATATCGAAAGATGTGGTTGTAATGAAATTTTTGCGCTGACGCAAATCTGTGTTTATCAAAAAATTTCATGTTTAGACCAATGTTTCACATGTTACCGTTTTATGAATTTTTAATAATAAAAATATTTGAAGCCTGTATATAAAGCGATATAGCGGGGAAATGACCGAATATTAGCATGCAACACAATAAGTGGGCAGTTGGCAAGCACAAAAAAGCGGCCAAATGATTTAGCCGCTGTGTCAAAAACTATCGAGATTTAACTGTCAGAGCTAGTCTTTAATATAGATCAAATCCCATACACCATGTCCACGTTCGAGACCACGACGCTCAAATTTTGTCATTGGACGAAAGTCAGGACGGTCAGTAAATTTACCCGCGCCAGCTTGATTGCTTAACCCTGCAAAACCATCCAATACTTCAACCATCCAAAAAGCATAATGCTCCCAATCCGTTGCGGTATGAAACCAGCCACCTTGTTTTAAGCTACGAGTCACGATTGCCATCCGTTCAGGGCTGACGAAACGGCGCTTATAGTGACGCTTTTTTTGCCACGGGTCAGGGAAATAAAGTTGAATACGATCGATGTGGTTTTCTGGTAACTGTTTAAGCAATTGAATGGCGTCACCGTTGATAATTTTGACATTGGTTAGGTTTTGCGTACCTGCCATGTAAGCGCATTTACCAATACCTGGCTCATGCACTTCGACGCCAACAAAATTACGCGTCGGCTCGGCTGCTGCCATCTCAATAAATGAGTCACCCAGTCCAAAACCAATTTCTAAAGTCAGTGGGGCATCTGCTCCATTGGGGCTATCAGTGAATAGCGAGCGCAAATTGTCGATACCCTCTAGATTGCCATCACCGAAGCTATTATTGACTAGATACTCAGCAAATTCTGGATCTGTCAGTGCCAGTTCAGCGTTTTTGTTCATGTGCGTACGTCGCTTCATGAACGTATTGACGATACGTAGGTGTTTGTCAGCGACAGGCTCTATTTCATGGCTGGTGCTGGTATCAATGTCGATGTCGATAGATTCGTTGGTGTGATTGTCGTTAGTGTGAGTAAGGTGTTGCTCATCAGTAATAGTACTGTTGGCATTATCATTGATATCAGAATGTTGACTCATAAGATTAATAAGGCTTAATTAAGTGGGTGAGGTTCACTCATTATAAGTCAAATCCATACAACTGTGAATGTCCAATCCTATTTTAGTGGGTTTGCTGCTTACGGCTATAGTCGATACCAAATAAAATGAATACACGACATATAATACGAGACTGAGATAAATTTTTCTTGCTGGCTGTGCCTATGCCGACAGAGGCTTCAAAAAATGTATCCCAGCCTCGCTGACTCTTTTTTATATTGACCTGACTATATTGTTTTTCTATGCGATACAGGGGTTTTGGCGTTATGATGTAATCAGAATTGATAGAGTATCTTTCTAACAACCAAATGAGCGTACTGCCATGCTATTCATTGAGACGGACTCGCCACCACCGTTTTATCAAGAAAAACTAACACCTGCCAAACGCAAACAGCTAGATGAATGGTTTGTCGGTCATCGTAGCCAGCGCTATTATCTGAAACGCTTTGAGCAATTCGATCAGCAAGGCTATCTGTCGCCAAACTGGCATTGGGCCGCTTTTTTTATTACCTTTCCGTGGCTGATATATCGTAAGCGCTACATGGATGCGATTGTATATAGTGTGGCAGGGTGGTCATTTATTCAGTTAAATGTGGCTATCGCGTTGGTTATATTTGAATTTTTAGCGATGTCTTATGTGCCTGATGCGTATCAGATGTCCACGCGGATAGGTATTGCCGCACTTATTTGGTTGTTTTGGTCATTTATGGTGGCACGCTGGACAGACGCTTATTATTATCGGATGGCACGACGGGAAATTGCGGACGTTATCAATGACTATCCGCGAGATGAAAATGAGCAAAAGGCACACTTGCGCCGAGAGGGCGGGGTAAGCCTGTTTGGTTTGGCACTAGGTTTTGGTTTTTTTGCTTTTGCTCTAATGGTGATTAAGGTACAGTTTTTACCCATCATTGCCAAGCCAAAAGCCAATGAAGTGTTGTTTGATGCTTATGATATTGCCAAAACAACCCAAAATCGTGTCGCATTAATTTATCAGCAAACCGGTCAATGTCCGACCAATTTATCTTCTGATACCCAAACTGAGCAGGTACGCATTGAGATTGACCATAAGGCTGCTGGAGTCGCAGAGACAGACTGTGCTGTCATTGCTACCATTCAGAACGTCAAATTCCCTATTCGCTACCTAAATGATCAGACACTGGTCTTTTATCATCTGTTAGATAGTGACAATTGGTCATGCACGAGCTCATTGAATGAAAAGCTCGCACCAGAGAGCTGCAATGAAGATTAGCCACTACGGTGAATTTTTAGGATCAGTACTAAGATTGTCTTTATCATCAATGGGTGTCGCTTGGCTTTTTAGGGCATCATAAAAATCGCTCAAATCCATTTTGCGGGATTTACCGATATCTTCATCAAACAAGCTCTCAAGCTCTGCCATCGCCGATTGCGCTGATTCAATCATACTGGCTTCATCGTCATAGATAGCTTGTTGACGTTCAATCAAATCATCATCATAGTCACGGAATGTTTGTACGGTTTCGCGTGCCTTTTCTGGTGAGATACCGAGCAGTTGTAGCGATTCACGCGACATATCCAATGACGATAAATACGTCTCACGCCAGATATGGCGTACGCCAACCTCACGAAGACGGTAATAATGTTGGCGGTCACGAGCACGCGCCAATACGATCATCTCTGGATAATTTTTACGCAAATATTGAGCCGTCGTGATAGAGCGCTCTAAATCATCAATGGCAAGGATAAAGAGTTTGGCCTTACTGATACCAGCGGCACGTAATATCTCGGGGTTTTTTGGATCACCATAATAAACTTGGTTACCAAATTTACGAACGAAATCGACACGATTTGCAGAACGCTCAATGGCGGTAAATTCGATATTATGCATACGTAGTACGCGACCGATAATCTGGCCGACGCGCCCAAAACCGGCAATAATCACCTGATGCTCGTGGTCTGGAATGGCATCGTACTCGCGGCTTGGTTTGCTTTTGGCAAATAAAGGCTCGCCTACTTTTTCTAGCAATAAAAACGCCAGTGGGGTGAGCGCCATAGAGATGGTTACAATAAGGTTGAGAGTATTTGCCAGCTCAGGTCCCAAAACGTTCTGAGCGGTCGCGACACTGAACAGCACAAAAGCGAACTCACCGCCTTGGGCTAACGTGACACCCAGCCTGATACTGGTTGGCCAGCGATTGCCCAATATTTTTGCAATCGCTGCAATGACGCCAAACTTAATGAACATCAAGGCCAGCGCACAGCCAATAATAAAGACAGGCTCTGACAAAATGAGCTTGACGTCAGTGAGCATACCAACCGACATAAAGAATAGACCCAGTAATAATCCTTTGAAAGGCTCGATACTGGCTTCTAATTCATGGCGGTATTCAGAATCCGCAAGCAAGACGCCGGTCAAAAATGCCCCTAATGCCATTGATAGACCAATTTGCCCCATCAGAATAGACACACCCATGACGATAAATAAGGCGACCGCTGTCAGTAGTTCTGAGGCGCCACTTGAGGCCACAAATTTGAAAAATGGTCGAATAATATAGCGGCTGGCAAAAATAAGTCCGGCAAAAACGGCAAAGACTTTGCCAAAATAGATCAAGTCATAGGTTTGTTCACGCACACCTGACAAAAAGGGAATGACGGCGAGCAAAGGAATGACAGCAATATCTTGGAAACAGTAATATCGTGAAAGCTTCACGTCCATGAGTGCTCGATAGCTGCTGTTTTTCAGTCAGTATTTGTAGTACAAAAGCTGTAGAGGAGAGCGCAAGGCCAAAGCCGACGATAAAAGCAGTATCTAGTTGTAAGCCAAAAAACTGATGCAAAATTCCCATCAATAGCGTGCCAGTCAAACCGACTTGTAGACCGCCCAGCACAAATATCGAACGGCGTAGCGCCCACAATCTTGAAGGCTGCAGCTCAAGCCCAATGATGAACAGCAGCATGACCACGCCAAATTCAGAAAAATGTAATAAGCTCTCAGCATCGCCCGCTACATCTAAAGCACTTGGGCCCAGTATCAGCCCTGTGATGAGGTAGCCCAATACGGTCGCAATACCAAAACGCTTGCCAAGGGGTACAAAGAGCAACGCTGCGCCCAAGAAAATCGTAGCTTGTAACATTAAGTTTGGTGAGCCGGCGGCGGCAGCGAACATCTTGTATCCTTAAAGGTGGTAATAAAATGAGCAATATAAAGCGACTATAGTAAAAATAATTACGGTAAAAATAATATAGCATCGACGTCAGTTATTTCTTGCGGTAAATCTTCCAGATGCCATTGTCTGCAAGTGGGTTGCTATAGGCATCATTACGGCGTTTGCGCGGCGTCTGACGACTGTCTACGATTTTAAAGTCAGGCAGCGCATGAACGATGAGGCCAGTGCGATAAAAGCGTACCCGTTCAGGCTCCAACATCTCGCCTTTATTGTCACGGCAAAACACATAAGCCCGCAAATCTATAAACTCACGATGTGCTACCAAACGCGCTTCATCATTACTATCAAACACTGCTGCCATGCGGGCAACTTCATCAGCTGTATAATCACCACACTTGTCAGTGAGCGCGCCTACTGAGCCAAAGCTTTTTGATTCTTTGGCTCGAGTTTTAGTCAAATGCAAGCGTTGCACATGATAAATAAACTGCGGTATCTCAAGGCTGGCAGGTAATGGTAGATAGTCGGGTGGTAGATCAGCAGCGGGGTAAAAGTCCATTGCGCGCGCCAGCAGACGGTTGCCAGCGCTGTTGATACGCCTGCACCTCAGCTAAGTTGCCTTCATAAATAGGCATGTCGCGAATTTGACGCAAAACATCAGGTGGAAACTGCGTATCTCGAAAGCTGGCAATGTCTTCTTGCAGCGTCGATAGCAAAACCTTGGCGTGTTTTTTGCCATCCTTTGATGTGGGGTCTGCAATATGATCTGGGGCGACAAAGGGCGCTGAGCGTTTAGACATAATGGACGGTCATCAATTGGTAAATAAAAAAATACTCATTAGTATGGGGCTTAAAGTCAAACGACGTTCGGATGGGTCACTTACTATCATTAGCCAGTCGTTATTATAACCACATAAACGCTTTTAAATTTCGTTTTTTGAAGGCTTAGGACGATGATAAATACTATGCCCGTCCTAATATTTTCTGTTAGCCCGTAGGCGTTTAATAAAAAGCCTTATTGATTCCTTAGTGATTATGACCAATGTGGCTATTATTATTGATTGGTTGCGTTGAAATATTACAAATTAAGGCATCACTATGTGTTTTGTTTTGTGGGTGTGATGCACATTCAACCTGAATAGTGGCGTGATGGATGCCAAGGCCTAACAGATGGTGTTCAAGCTCGGTAATCAGGCCGCTTGATTCATGAATGCTCATGTCACCATCGACAACGACGTGGCAAGATAGCGCATTTAAGCCACTCGTAATGCTCCAGACATGCAGGTCATGGACGGCATTTACTTGCGGGTGAGCGAGTAGCTTTTGCTCAACATTGGCCAACGATATATTAGCAGGTGTGCCTTCCATTAAGATATGTACTGAATCACGGACGACGCGGTAACCACTGACTAATATAAGCATGGCTACAATGACTGAAGCCACAGCATCTGCCCACACCCATCCAAATCCCATCATCAATAATGCAGCAATGATAGCAGCAACTGAGCCCAGTAAATCACTCAATACATGCAAGTAAGCACTTTGCATATTTAGATTAACCGATTCTTTATTAGCCAATGATTCAGCATCATTTGACCCATGACTCGGCTCTTGACTGTGCCCATGCTCGTCACCACTGCTGCCTCGATGCATGAGCCAAGCGACCAAAATATTGACCAACATGCCGATGACTGCAATGATCAGCATCCCTTGGGTCGCAATTTCGGAGGGTGAATTGAAGCGTTTGATTGCTTCATAAAAAATCATCAGGGCGATGATAATCAAAGTGGCACCGTTCAAGCCAGCAACCAAAATCTCAAAGCGCTTATAGCCAAATGTTTTTTGATGAGTGGCGGCTTTTTCGCCAATTTTAAAGGCCATTAAAGTTGCGCCAAGTGCTATCGCGTCGCTTAGCATGTGACCGGCATCTGATAATAGCGCCAAGCTGCCTGTGAGCCAACCACCGATAGCTTCGATAAACATGTAGCTTGTAATGATGATAAAGCTAATCAGCAATGTCCGTTGATAGCCTTTGGTATCTCGTGGAGACGTTGTTTGCTCTAAATGAATGTCGTAATCTTGAGTATTTGACTCATTGTGCTTATAGGTATGATTTCTCACCGTTCTTGATGCGTGTCAGATCAGTGTCTCTGCCGCGCATGATCATTTTGTTTAGGTTGTGAACTTTTTGGAGTCATAACAATACTCACGTTTGTGGACAATGAATGGAGCAATCCACATTTACTCTATAAAAAGTGACAGTAAACTTTCTACTAAAAAGTCAACTAGCTGTGATAAATTTAACATAGTCGAGTCTTAGAAGCTGTAACAGCGAAGTAAAAACAATGCATACAGACGATATGATTTATTACAAATAAAAAAGTAGTTTATAACAGCAGGGTAGTTAGCAATTCATAAAGCTTACATCTACCAACCGATAGGGTCGATGTCTAAAGTAAGTTTAAGATACTTAGCGCTTGGCAAGTGCAAGCACAGGTTGCCACCACTGGCTTAATACATGGTGCAATTGTCGTCGATCTTTGGCTAAAAGCAGCAGCTGCGAATGGTAGCGGCTGTTCTTTTTACTCATGGGCGCGTCGATAGGACCAAGAACGGCCAGATTATGTCCATTTGGTAGAATGAGCAATGGCATCTTTGAGCGCTTGCGTAGTGGCGGCGAGGGTTTTACCTTCACAGCGTATCAGCGCAGCATGGCTATGCGGCGGCAGTCCCATCATTTTACGCTCTTGCAGTAGTTCGCGAGCAAATGACAAGTAACCATCTTTCACCAGTTTTAATAATAACTCATTGTCCGGTTGCAACGTTTGAATCAATACCCGTCCAGCTTTATCACCGCGTCCAGCACGCCCTGCTACCTGAATCATCAGTTGCGCGGTATGCTCTGGCGAGCGAAAGTCTGCGGACAAAAAACCGCGATCAGCATTGGGCAAGCAGACGAGCGTGACATTGGGGAAATGATGACCTTTGGCAACCATTTGCGTGCCGACCAATATGGCAGGTTTGCCTTCATTGATACGCTGATAGATATTTTCCCAGCTGTCTTTACGTCTTGTGGTATCACGATCGATTTGAATAATGGGATAAAGCTCTTTACTGGTTTGCGGATTGGCAAAGATAGCGTGCAGATTTTCGCTTAGCCTTGTTGTTCCCATACCTTTGGCATCTAGGTTTTGACTCGCCACAATCAGGGCACACGGTAGGAATATAGGCTTGCCAGTCGCAATGATGGCATTTTAAATAAGAGTTGCTTGAATAATTGCTACGCTGGGCTTGGCTATTATAATGAACGGTTAAATGCGCATCACAGCGTGGACAATCTGCTTGCCAACCACAAGCCTCGCATAACAAAACAGGCGCATAGCCGCGACGGTTTAAAAATATTAATACTTGATCGCCAGCCTCTAGCGTTTGCCGTATCGCCCCGATTAATTCATCCGTCAGCCCCGTATCATAGCGCGCGCCATCATCTTGCGTTTGTTGATGGGTGCTTTGCAGGCGAGCATCAATGAGCTGCATGGTCGCAGGCTTAGCATTGCCAGGACGAGTCAGCAGTTGGTACTCTACTAATTTGCCATCATCGACCAATTTTAAGATGCTCAAGAGAAGGGGTAGCCGTACCAAGTACGACGGGATGTTGGCTTGTAGTCCGCGATATAGTGCGACATCAGCGGCATGATAACGTAGTGTATCTTGCTGCTTATAAGAGCCATCATGCGCTTCATCAACGACGATAAGCCCTAAATCTGCAAACGGATATAGCACTGCTGAGCGCGTACCGATAATGATTTGTGCATGACCGGTACGGCAATCTTGCCATCCTTGTAGGCGATGGGTGTTGTTCATACCTGAATGTAGCAAGACGATATGCGCGGCAAAGCGACTGGCAAAACGCGCGCGCGTCTGCGGTGTCAGACCAATCTCTGGTACTAAAATCAAAACCTGCTTGCCAGCCTCTAATACGGCTTGCATCGCTTGCAGATAGACTTCAGTCTTGCCACTACCCGTAATACCATTTAATAAAAACCCAGTATAGCGATTGGCTTCATGCGCAGCAACAATCGCTGTCAACGGCAAGCTGTTGCTCATCATTGAGATCAAGTGGCATTTTTGCCAGTTTGACAGGAGCGGCTGCTTGTTTTGGTTGAATATAGCGCTCGATAAGACCTTTGTCTTCCAGCGTTTTTAGAAAAGATCGCTGCATACCTTCTAATAATAGTACATCTTCACTAGCGCCGCGCTCGCCATGTAGCTTTAGCATATCAAACTGCTGCTTTTGTTTTTTGGCGTTGGCACGAAAGTCATCGTCAGTGATATGTGGTAAAATTCGCCAATGAGTAATCAGTAAATCTAGCGGTCTGCCTTGACGAACCAACGTGGGCAAGATGACTGCCAATACCTCACCAAGCGGATAGTGATAATAACGAGCAAGCCAATAGGCGAGTTTCAGCATGCTGTCATCTAAAATCGGCTCAGCATCTAAGCACTTATTAATGGGTTTAAGCTTATTAAGTGGTACGCTGCTGTCCGCTTGAGCAATATGAGCTAACCACGATACCAATTAAGGTCTGACGACCAAATGATACTTCGACGCGGCTGCCAATTTGCGGTATCTGTGTTGCAGTAGTATTTGGCAAAGCACTCATATCTGCCGGTAGGCTATAGTCAAACACCCGATAAAGGGGCACGGGCAGAGCAACTTGTACCAACATAAAAAGGCTTCGCAATATGATTAGGTTAATGTGAAATGAGAATAAAGAGGAAAGACGCAATAAGCTTAGCATGAGGCTAAGCTTATGGTGATTCATTATATCAATATTATTATTCAAGCACTGCTTGAATATCAAACTTATTCAATATATAGAATAGACTCAATCTCGACCACACCACCTTTAGGCAATGCAGCTACTTGAACGGCTGCGCGGGCAGGGTAAGGTTCAGTCAAATTGGCCACGAATACTTCGTTTAACGCTGCAAAATCATTTAAATCAGTTAACGATACATTGAATTTCACCACGTCGTTTAAGCTGCCACCAGCTGCTTCACAGATAGCTTTGATGTTTTCAAATACTTGCTTTGCTTGTGCATCAAAACCCTCTTTTAGTTCCATGGTTGTCAGGGTCAAAACCTAACTGACCTGAAATATAAACAGTATTGCCAACTTTTACCGCTTGCGAGTAAGTGCCAACGGCTGCAGGTGCTTTATCAGTTTGGATGGTTTGACGGGTCATAATATATCCTTATCATATTTTTATGATGTTTGATGTGCTAAAGCTATTTTCTACAAAAATTAATAGCAAGTGTTTAGCACGATTGAAAATTTTCTAAATCTCGAAATGATATAAGCTTTAAGAGGCATAGATTTTAACAATTAGTATTATAAAAGTATTTATAGCTGATATAAACGCATGATATTGGGAAAGCCAAGTAGCGAGCGTAGTTCACGAATACCTTGGGCTAAGTGATTGCGGCTACGAACCACAATATGAATGATGGTATCGCTGCTACGTACGTCGACCGTTTCAACCCCTATATTTAACTGCCGTAAATGATAAATAACTTCACTGATTTGCTCGTCGCTCAGCGCTACAGACAGTTTTAAGATAAGCAGGAAAACGAATTTTAGTTACCGTGCTCTTCCGAGTCACTTTGCTTGATCGCTTTATCATTGCGCCAGCGTAATTGGATGACTTGATAGGGATTGTCTTTACGAATATCGTCTAGTGAAAAGCACTTATGTCGATGCACGACCAGACCATGACGGGATAAATGTCCAACGATAGGATCACCATAAATCGGGTGACAACAATTGGCAAAATCAAGCTCAACGCCCGAAGCATTGACAATCAGCTGCTGCGGTTGGGTCATATCATCGATACGTTCTTGCGATTGGATATCACAGACTTCATCGCTAAACAAACGCGTCACCACGAGTTGCGGCAATAGCGTACCAGAGCTTATTTGCTCAAATAGCGCCGATTTTTCGGTCAGTCCACGCCATTCCGTTAGATTCTTCCAGTCACTATCGGTTAGGTCATCCAAGCTTTTTTGATAAGTTTTTAGCGCGCGATCTAGTGCTTGTCTGACCATGGTGCTGCTTATCAGCCACAGATAAGTCTTTGAACCACCGCAAAATCTCTTCACGGGCTTTATTGGTCACCACAAACCCAAGCCATTCTGCTTTTGGCTCTGAGTGGCTATTTACTTCGATTTCGACCAACTGTCCATTTTTGACTACAGTCCCAAGCTTGGCAGGCTTTTCCATCGATATTGGCACCAACGGCCACATTGCCAACCATCGGTCCAACAGCATAAGCAAAGTCTAGCGCAGTCGCCCCTTGTGGCAGCTCATAAGCACGACCTTGGGGACTATAACAGATAATTTTGCTGGAATGCAGATAGTCCATCAGCTCGTTAATGGTCGAAACCGCGGCTGCAAAGTCAGGGCTGTTTTCATTTAAACAGTCTTCATCGACCAAGTCTTTCATATTGCGCAATGACGCCTGAATGACTGATTGACTGACATCGGAGGCATGCTCTGCACCGATGACCCCAAGCCTTGCCGCACTTTGCATTTGCTTGGTCAAAATCGTCACTTTTACAAAATCATTATCGCGCTCATAGATAAGGGTAAGCGATTGATTGCCACCTGGCAAGGGTCTACGAATATTATCCGCGATATGACTGTCATCAATCTGATATTTTTTAATGAGATAATAGGCCAGTTTGTCGCAGGCTTCGATATTGTCGAGCACAATCTCAAACGCATAATGACGTAGTAGCGCATTAATCTCGCCGCGATTTCGGAAAAACTGACGATATATGACCACGCGATTGTCTAAGACTTTGACCAGCCATTCAGATCTAAATTATTTAGAACAATACTCAAATAGCGATGAATGGCTTCTCTCTGAAAATTGCGCCCGAGCCCATGTTGTAGCAGTTTATCAGACATCTTGTTATACATATCAGAATCAAGATTGCGATAACAAAGCACCTCAATATAATCAGCGATGTCATTAAGACCCATCAGCCGTGCAAATGGGACATAAAAGTCTAATGTCTCTTGCGCGGTAGTACGTTGTTTTTCAGGACGTACCGCATCTAGCGTTGACATATTGTGTAAGCGGTCAGCAAGCTTGATAATCAATACCCGCGGATCAGCGAGGGTAGCCGTCAAGATTTTATGAAAGGTCGCCGCTTTATTTTGCTTGTTTATTATGCGTGAGATGATTTTAACTTGGTGACACCATCGACCAGTCTAGAAACCACTTTGCCATAACGCGTGCTCAATCTGCTCGTCGCTTACTTCGGTATCTTCGACCGTATCATGCAAAATTGCTGCAATAATGGTATCTCGATCCAAGCGAAAGCCTGCCAGTATCTCAGCGACAGCAATCGGATGCGTGATATAAGGCTCCCCTGATTTGCGCTTGTCTTTAATGTGCGCAATATCACCGAACTCACAGGCATCAACAATATCACGGCGTTCAGCAGCAGTGAGATAACCTACTGAACGCAGCAAATTATATTGAGCATCATCGACTAGATGATGACTGAGTTTGGGTAAGGTTTGACTCATAAAGTAACGATCCTATTTTTCATTACCTGCTTGACTGACTGGTCTAGCAAGGTAAAGAATGGCTGAATGAAGTGCTGAGCCTATTAATAAAGAACTTCAGCAATACAAGCTGAAAAATGGGTAGACTACCTCTAATTAATCGTAAATCGCATTCAATGTCAACTGCTAAGCGAGTAGCTAATGTAAAAATTAGAGAATTCTTACTCAAGGGTATGTTTTAAGGTGCCAAATGGTTACTAAAACAGCAAAGGCATTATCATTACAACCAAAAAACCACAGCCTATGCTGTGGTCTCTATCGCAGTCAATATCGTATGCTTGCTAAATTTATAGCTTTTTACAGGTATTTATTAGAAGCTGTGATCGCCTGACAGTGCTAAATCTAATGAGCTGGTAGCAAAGTTATGCTCTGGCTGATTTAAAATGTCGCGAGTGATTTTACCAGCAGCAATTTCACGTAATGCCAATACAGTAGGCTTGTCGTTATCGACATCAACCAACGGCTCAGCGATACCTTTGGCCAACTGACGGGCGCGCTTGCTTGCGACCAAAACCAGCTCAAAGCGATTATCAACATTATCCAAACAATCTTCAATCGTCACTCGTGCCATAAATAGCTACCTCGGTTGTTTTTATCTAGTCACGGACATGTCGCGCGACTCAATAAAAATAATATCAAAAATATAAAGGGGGATAGCCAGACATTATAGCATTTTTTGCCTTGCCACGTCGTTGCTTTTTATATCTACTTATAGCGACTTTTGAATGAGCCACAAGTGCATGGTCAGTGCTGGGTTTACTCTTCTACTTTATTGCTTAAGTAAGTTGGTAATCGTACGATGATAACGCTGCTGTTGACGATTCAGAGTCTGTCTATCGGCCACAATAATCGCTTTTAAGCTCAGTTAAAGCGACCTCGAAATTGTCATTAATAATCACAAAATCAAAATGCACGTATTGTGCCATCTCAGTCACTGCACCAGCCAGACGTTGCTCTATCACTTCTATCGTGTCTTGCGCCCGAGTCGATAAGCGCTGACGTAAGGTGGCGATGCTGGGCGGTAAAATAAAAATCATCGTCGCTTCAGGAAATATTTTTTTGACTTGTAGCGCGCCCTGCCAGTCAATCTCCAAAATAACATCGACGCCGGCCTCTAACTGCGTCCGTACGCTTTGCTCTGAGGTGCCGTAGTAATTGCCAAACACTTCAGCGTGTTCTAAAAATTTATTATCACCGATGGCGTTACAAAGTTATCGACGTCAGTAAAATGATAATGATGACCGTCAATCTCGCCAGGACGCGGCATGCGGGTGGTATGAGAGACACTGACGGTCAAGTCATTGGTGGTGGCAAGTAGCTGCTTTACCAGTGAGGTCTTGCCTGTACCAGAGGCGGCGGTAATAATAAATAATGAACCTGTCATACAGTGTGTCCTAGTAAAGTGTGTCCTAATAAACAACTAAAAGATGTCTTAATGAACAGTTAAAGGCTGGTAAAAATAAAAATCGCCATCATGTATGGCGATAAGAAATGAAATCGATACGTCATTATAAACTGCTTTTATGTCTTTTATTTTAATTAAAGCCACTCTTACCAATGCGCGATTAGCATACTGCTATTTTCATAAAGTACAGTGGTATTTTCAAGAGCAATAAAAGCAAATTATGCTAAAGTAGAGCATTGATTTCATCCAAACTTTTGAATGAACGCTTTTAAAGACAAGCTTTCACTATAAATTATCTAATGATAGGCCTTCTTATGCAAATTTATCTTGCCAATCCACGTGGGTTTTGTGCTGGTGTGGATCGCGCGATTGCGATTGTCAACGAAGCATTAACCCGTTTTGAGCCACCTATTTATGTCCGTCATGAGGTGGTACACAATAAATTTGTGGTCTCTGATTTGGCCAATCGCGGCGCCGTATTTGTCGAAGAGCTTCACGAAGTACCAGATGGCTGCTATCGTTATTTTTTCGGCTCATGGGGTGTCAAAAGCCGTCGAAGATGAGGCCGAGCGCCGTGATCTGACAGTATTTGATGCCACTTGTCCTTTAGTCACCAAGGTACATATCGAAGTCGCTAAGTTTGCGCAAGATGGTATGGATGCGGTGTTGATAGGTCATGCGGGACATCCTGAAGTAGAGGGCACCATGGGGCGCTTTAACCGTCGTCATGGTGGTCAGATTCATCTGGTCGAAAATGAAAGCGATGTCGAAGCCTTGACTGTACAAGATGCCGAGCGCTTGGCATTTGTCACTCAAACGACCTTGTCGATGGATGATACGGCTCGTGTCATCGATGCGCTGCGGGACAAATTCCCCATATTCAAGGTCCGCGTAAAGACGATATCTGTTATGCCACCCAAAATCGCCAAGATGCGGTAAAAGATTTGGCCAGTCGCTGTGAGGTGGTCTTGGTGGTTGGCTCACCAAACTCATCAAACTCAAATCGTTTGCGTGAACTGGCAGAGCGTATGAATTGCCGTGCTTATTTGATTGATAATGCCAGTGAGATGGACAGCAGCTGGTTTGATGGTATACAGAGTGTCGGCGTGACTGCTGGGGCATCAGCGCCTGAAGTACTGATTCAAGAAGTGCTACAGCAGTTGCAAGATTGGGGTGGTGATTTGCCAAGTGAGCTGTCAGGTATCGAAGAAAATGTGACGTTTAGTTTGCCTAAAGCCTTGCGTATCCCTATCACTCAGATTGGTAAATAACGCAGGACAGCCAATAAAAATCACCTACTATTATGGGTCAGGTAGAATGAAGAAACAAAAAACCAGATTTGTATTGGCAGAAGCCACTCTCGCTGAGGTCAATAAGCAACTAAAACTCAATATGCTGGTGACAGTGATAGTGGTATTTGTGCTGTTTATGAACATCATAAAGTTTATGGCAGAAAAAATCGTTTTTTTACGCCGCACTCGCAGTAATAATGATCTTATTATTATTCTTTCATCCAAAAGGCTCGCCGTATTCTTACGCTAAGAAAACAAGAGACTTACTCATAAATAAAAAGTACAAAAGATAGGACCGTTATGACTGCTTACTACAGCTTTATAAAACGCGAACAGCAGGAGAATGGTGTCAGTGTTGCGCATTATCAGCCCACCAAGCACGCGCAAGGTGCTTGGAATGAGCATGAGCAACACATGGCACCAGCGACAGGATTGCTGACGGCTGAGTTGAACGGCTATGCGCCGCAAGCAAACCTGCGTATCGCCCGTATTAGCCTTGATATTTTAGGGCTGATACCGCTTGATGACTTTACCATTACCACGCGTTGTATTCGACCCGGCAAGACCATTGAGCTTATTGAGGCCGTGATGAGCAGTCGTGGCCGTGATGCTATTATCGCGCGGGCATGGCGACTCATGACTCAAGACACCAGTGAGATTGCAGGGCTTGAAGACCAAAAAGCTGTACACAAACCGGAAGATTTGCCAGTTTGGGAAGGGATGAAAGGCTGGCCTGGTGGTTTTATCGAAAGTGTGCGTTTGGTGACGGATGCGCAGCGTCGTCCTGGCCGCGGTATGGTATGGATAACCAATGACGTTGAGATGGTCGAGGGCAGGCCAACTGATGACTTGGTGCATTTATTGGGCATGGTGGATACGGCCAATGGTGTTGTGCCGAGGTTGGGTCTTGGATTATCAAAATTAGAATGGATGTTCCCTAACACAGACTTACAGATTCACATGCATCGCTCGCCCCAAGGCCGCTGGCTGGGTATTGACGCTGTGCAGCAATATGGCGATGATGGCATAGGATTGACCAGCGCCGTACTGCATGACGTGTATGGGCCGTTTGGTCGTAGTGAGCAAATCCTTACCATTCGTCCGATGCCTCACTGATTCTTTATGGCTATACCATAACACCGCCTTAAAAATTAGGGCGGTGTTTTTATTGAATCAAGATATTGAGCTTGAAATTTTTTGCGGCGCCCCTATTAGTATAGACAGCTACGCGGTATTCAAAACAAAGCTTATGGAACGTTTATTTGAGCAAATTTAGAGTGATTGCCGCTATCTTATAATAATTTTTTCACCACCATTAAAGGAGTTTTTTATGAGTGAACAGACCACAGCAGACAATAAAAGCGTTGATGATATGGATGTTAATAAAGCCACTGCTAATGATAATGCCGCTAGTGAAAGCACCCCTGAATTAAAAAAACACACCTTTGAAGCCGAAGTGGCGCAGTTGCTACATTTGGTGACACATTCGCTATATTCTAATTCCGATATTTTTGTACGTGAGCTGGTTTCAAATGCCTCTGATGCCTGTGATAAATTGCGTTTTGAAGCCACCAATGATGACAGTCTTTATGAAGATGATGGCGAGCTAAAAATTCGTATTGCTGTCGATGAAGACGCTAAAACCATTACCTTTACCGATAATGGTATTGGTATGAATGAAGCCGATGCCATTGAAAATTTAGGTACGATTGCTAAATCTGGCACCAAAGCCTTTTTGGACAAATTATCTGAATCGCAAAAGCAAGACGGTCAGTTGATCGGACAATTTGGTGTTGGTTTTTATTCAGGCTTTATCGTCGCTGATACCATCAGCGTTGAATCACGCAAAGCGGGCGAGCCTGCAGAAAAGGCGTGCGCTGGGTATCTGATGGTACAGGTAGCTTTACCGTTGAGCCTATCACTAAAGCAGAGCGCGGTACAGCCATCACTTTGCATCTAAAAGAAGAATACTGTGAAGGCGAAGACAGCTATCTTGACCGCAGCAAAATCAAGCGTTTGGTGAATAAATACTCTGACCATATCAGCTCTACCAATTCAGATGCGTAAAGAGAGTTTGGCAAGAAGATGTAGCGATGAAGAAGGTGATGACACGCCAGCTGGCGGCGAAATGGTATTGACCGACGAGTGGGAAACCATTAATAAAGCCAGTGCCTATGGACACGTACAGCATCTGACGATTGAAGATGATGAATATGTCGATTTTTATAAAAATATCACCTATGACATGGATGCACCGCTGACGTGGACGCACAACCGTGTCGAAGGCCGCGTGCAGTATACGCAGCTGTTATATATCCCAAAAAAAGCGCCAGTCGATTTATACACTCGTGAGCAGCAGCATGGTCTCAAGCTTTATGTGAAGCGTGTCTTTATCATGGACGAAGCTGAGCAACTGCTACCGATGTATCTGCGCTTTGTCAAAGGTGTGATCGATTCAGCAGATTTACCACTGAATGTCAGCCGCGAGCTATTACAAGAATCGCGTGATGTCAAATCTATCCGTGATGGTAATGCGCGTCGTATTTTGACCTTGCTAGCAAGCCTTGGCCAATAGCGAAGACAGTGATAAACAAGAAAAGTTTGCGCAGTTCTACGCTGAGTTTGGTGATGTCATCAAAGAAGGGTTGGCGAAGACATGGGCAATCAAGAACGTATTGCCAAATTGCTTCGTTATGCGACCAGCACGCAAGACGGTGTGACGACCAGCTTTGAAGACTATAAAGCTCGCATGAAAGACGGTCAAAAAGCCATCTATTATCTAACGGCTGATAATCTAGCGGCGGCAAAAAACAGCCCACAACTTGAGCTGTTTAAGAAAAAAGGCATTGAAGTTATCTTGATGACCAGCCGCGTTGATGAATGGGCAATGAACTTCTTAACTTCATTTGATGAGACACCGCTGCAAAATATCGCTAAAGGTGCGGTAGATTTAGGCGACTTGCAGGATGAAGCCGAAAAAGCTGAGGCTGAAAAGGCGCAAGAAACCATGAAACCAGTCGTTGATAAGCTCAAAGCGGCATTAGGCGATCGTGCCAAAGACGTTAAAGTGTCGACGCGTTTGGTCGATAGTCCAGCTTGCTTGGTCGTTGGTGAAGGTGAGCTATCGCCACAGATGATCCAGATGCTTAAGCAAATGGGTCAGGATGTACCAGAGAGCAAGCCGACGCTTGAGGTAAACCCTGATCATCCACTCATTAAAAAGCTTGAGAGTAGTGAGCAGTCTGCCGAAGATTTTGATAAATTGGCGCAAGTAATTTTCGACCAAGCATTGCTAGCTGATGGCGGTCAATTAGAAGATCCAGCCGCTTATCTCAAACGCGTCAATGAGCTATTGATGAGATAATGTTTAGTGTTCGATAAAAAAGGAGGTCTTAAGTTCAAGACCTCCTTTTTTAATGGGGTTTTTAAGCGAATTTTACAATTCAGCCTTATGCTCTTGACCGACAATCCGTTACAATCGCGATAGATTAGCGAGCTAAACTATTAAGTTATACTTTTTGCTTGTTAAAATCATTTTATCGTCAGTTTACTCTAAAATAGAATTCGATTTGCCTTACAAATATAATATCTTTACTTCGATATACGGCACTGATTTCAACAAATTTAGTCATGAATTTACGTTATTTCTCTCGACTGGCTAGAGGTCTAAGTCTTTGTCACTTGCGTCGTTAAAAACCGTCTCGCTTCAGCGCTTTTCGCTCAATTTCGCTGCCAATATTATTGCAACTTTGTGGATGCTAGTGGGGTCAACGCGGGCATTCTCTTGGGTTAAACCTACCTTTGTTCAGTTTGCAGTATTTGCGCTATTGGCTCTTGGTAGTAACGTCCTATTTTCTTGGCTAGCCGCTCCAGACGGCAGTATTTTCAATGAGCAAGGATTGGTCAGCTATCTCATCTGGCCGATGATTATTTTACTTGGTGGTATTATTTTGGCACGGCGCGCGGGCAATCAAGCGCTGGTTTTTGTGCCTGTGGTACTGTGGTTGGTTGCTGATACTTTATCGGCATTATTGCAAAGCTTGGTACAGTTTTTAGGCAGCTATGGCTGGTTGCCCGATTGGAGTTATTCGTTTTTACCGATGCTATTTTTGGTGCTGTTTTTATGGCAGACCTTGGCATTATTATGGATATTTTCTCGTCGCCTGCGCATACCATGGTGGGAGCGGATTATCGTCATCGTCGGCGCTGTGGCACTGTTGACGATTTGGCAGCGTAACGTCGCTGACCAGCCCATATTTAAGCAGATACCGGTAGAGCCTGTATTAGAAGAGGCTGCATTGTATGAGCAGCCGCGTTTACTGCAAGAGGCGCTGGCTCGTATAGATCCTAGTATACCGGGCAAAAGTGATTGGTACTTTATGGGTGTGGCGGGATTCTCTGATCAAAACGTTTTTCGCTCTGAGATTAATAAAGTACGTGAGCTGTTTGATGTGCGTTTTGGTACCAGCGGGCATTCATTGGCACTGATTAATAATAACTATAGCTTGGTTAGATGAGCCGATTGCCACCAAAACCAGTATTTTGCGCGGCTTAAAAAGAATTGGTCAGCAGATGAATGCTGATGAAGACGTGCTGTTTCTGACGCTATCCTCGCATGGTGATCAGGACTATCATCCAATTAGCCAACCCGCCACTTGCGATGGATAATTTGGATGCGACATGGCTGCGAGAGGCTTTGGATGCGTCAGGTATTCGCTGGCGGGTCATTGTGGTATCGGCGTGTTATTCAGGCTCGTTTATTGATGAATTGGCGTCTCCCACTACAGTGGTGATTACTGCATC
>CAWURQ010000005.1:0-110880 GCA_963925435.1 uncultured Psychrobacter sp.
AAACAGCTCAACGGCTTCCACGTTCTTAATAGGAAACCAAAGTGCGTAAGTGCCTTGTGGCCATTTATTATAAGCAGCAACGAGTAGGTTTATCAGACGGGTAAAATCTTTGTGCTCTTGCTCATAAGGAGGATCAAGAAAAATCAGACCACGCTTTTCCTTTGGCGGAATAACGGCGGTAATACCTTCAAAGGCATCACGATGCTGTATACCAATGGGTAACTTGTGCAACTGATAATTTAGCGCATCATATTCGCTAGCTTTGGCTTCAAATGCTTCACCGCGCACACCTGCATCTGGATTTTTCTCGATATGATGGGCAACCCACCAAGGAGAACCAGGATAGACTTTATTGTCATAAGTGAAACGGGCTTGCTTAATGCCTTCCATATAATCTTTGACAGCAGCGGGTGCCTTGTCGGTATCTGCGTTTAGTAGAGCTTGGATACCACCTTTGGCCTCACCTGTCTTACGCGCTTCTTCACTGCTCAGTGAATACAGTCCGCGACCACCATAAGCATCAAGCACATAAAAAGGTTTGTTTTTTTGCCCCAATTGATTAAGGAGTTGTACCAATAGAATGTGTTTAACCACATCAGCAAAGTTACCAGCGTGGTAGGCGTGTTTATAGTTCATAATCTCAAAAGTTTAAATAAGAAAAATTACATCTATGGTAGCATAGGCAGAGTAAAAGATAACGATGGTTTTGGTAAAAAGGCATTGATTGACTATGTATTGCCAGCTAATTGACCATAGTGAGACGAAATGACAAAGATTATTAGCAATCTTGATGTGACAAAGTTGGTGATTGATAATCCGATAGGAGAAGATAATCCACCTTTATTGTTTCCACATAGCGACGACCCAAACCAAAAGTCCCTGACTCAGCACCTATTACAACCGTCTGATTTTGAGGTCAGTTGGCACGATAAGCTGACTGATATGCAACTGGATACATTCGTTAATAATGACTTTCTCATCATTGATGATGTGTTTAATAGTATAGCGTTACTCGCGCTGCAAGCGGAGAGTGGTTTTATTGACTATCGTGATGCTGCGCTGACCGCGGGTGTTCGCATCAGTGATATACGCGGTGATCGTATCCGCTGGATCACCGAAAAGTTCTTTGCAGGCTATTATTATTTACAAAGTATCAATGCGCTGGCCGCGCTGTTCAACCGTAGCTTGTACGCGGGTATTCGTCATAGTGAAGCGCATTATGCTTGCTATCCGATTGGCTTTGGCTATCAATGGCACAGCGACAACCCTGCTGGGCGTGATGAACGTGTTATCTCTGCGGTGTTTTATCTCAATGACGAATGGGTACCAACTGACGGCGGCGCTCTAGAAGTCGTTGATAAGCATGGCATCCATCATGAAGTGATGCCAGTTGCCAATAGACTGATTATTTTTGACAGCGATTTACAGCATCAAGTGCAAATTGCGCATCGCCAACGCTACTCTATCGCCACTTGGATGCGCCGTGACGGTCTTATACCCTTTGTCGAAGTAGCCATTTAACACTTGCCCTCTACTCTATCCATTTATATTTATCATTTTAATTTATTATACAAAAGGCTTATTCATGTCTGACTCTCACAACCAAGCAAGCGCTAACTCAACAAATAACCCATCAGCAAGCAACATTGGATTTAAGCATTGCCTTGTTAGAACGTCCTTCAGTGACGCCAGATGATGATGGTTGCCAAGATATGTTGTCAGCAAGGTTAGAACAAGCGGGCTTTGACTGCGAGTTTATGTATTATGGTGATAGACAAGCAAAGGGCGAACACGCTGAAGTAAAAAACTTGTGGGCTCGCCGTGGCACCACTGATCCAGTGATTTGCTTTGCTGGTCATACTGATGTCGTGCCGACAGGTGACGAAAAGAACTGGACTTATCCGCCTTTTACCCCAACCATCGCTGATGGGTATCTATGGGCGCGCGGGGCCGCTGATATGAAAACCGGCATTGCTGCTTTTACCGTCGCAGCCGAACGCTTTCGTCGCCAATCATCCTGAGCACAACGGCTCAATTGCTTTTTTGATCACCTCAGATGAAGAAGGCCCGTCTATTAATGGCACGGTCAAAGTCATCGAAACCCTAGAAGCACGTCAAGAAAAAATCACTTATTGCCTCGTTGGTGAGCCCTCAAGCACCGATACGCTAGGTGATATCATCAAAAACGGTCGTCGCGGCTCGCTGGGTGCGGTACTTAACAGTGACTGGCAAGCAAGGTCATGTCGCCTATCCACATCTGGCCTCTAATCCTATCCATGCTGCCACGGCAGCGTTGGCTGAGTTGACAGCGGCCACATGGGATAATGGCAACGATTATTTCCCTGCAACGTCTCTGCAAATATCAAATATCAATGGCGGCACAGGCGCGACAAACGTCATTCCTGAAACCCTAGAAGTCGTGTTTAACTTTCGCTTTTCGACCGAAACCACTGAAGATGAGCTAAAAGCAAAAACACATGCTATCTTTGACAAGCACTTTGCTAGCAGTAAGGCCAGTTACGACATTCATTGGAAATTATCTGGTCAGCCGTTTTTAACGCCTGAAGGTAAATTGGTCTCGGCATGTCAAAAGGCCATCAAAAAAGTCACCGATGTTGACACAACGCTATCAACCTCTGGCGGCACATCGGATGGACGTTTTATCGCTCCGACAGGCGCACAAGTAGTCGAGCTTGGCGTACGTAATGCGACGATTCATCAAGTCGATGAAAAAGTAGAAATCGATGATTTGGGCAAATTGGCACAGATTTATGAAGGAATTTTAGAAAATCTATTGTTAGATTAAATACTATTAATAAGAGTTAAAAAAAGCGCCATCTCATACAGATTTGGCGCTTTTTTATAAATATTTCATTCAAAATTTTTTAAGATAGTCAGCGCATTAGCAGTTATATTTAGTATAGATGCCTAGTCATTTCTTTAGAGATCAATACCTTTTTCTGGCGACATATTTTCGAGTTTGTCGTGTATTTTTACTAACTCTGCTTGGAAAGCATCAACATTATCGTTCATGTCTCCCTCTTCTTCCTTGAGCACAATTTCTGTTCTGAATTCCTCTACATCCAATACCCGTACTCGCAATGCATTTTTGATTAGTCCTAACTCATAGACTGAAATCTTATCATCATTGTCATCGTTCATATTTACCTTCCGTCTCTAAAATCTTTGAGAATTTTCTCATGTAGACATAGTATTCAATATACGGTAAAGCAGGCGAAGGTTAGTAAATTTTCGTAATTGCATCATTTAAAAGAGAAAAAAATGTTTAGAGAGACAAGTCCGTTTCTTATAAAACAAACCTGCTCGTCATTTTTCCATGCATTAAAAAAAGAAAAATAGCGGGGAAAATACTAAAATCCAATCGCTCAATCAACTTTTTAAAAGTGATTGAGCGGTTGATCTGGTAGTTCAAATGTTCGGCAAAGACAACCCTTTTAAAGCTTACTTTTTATGTCCTGATCGCTTTACTCGATACCAATATAGACATCAACTTGACCATACTCAAGATTGCCACCGATATAATGCTCAAAATCAACATCGAAAGTTCTGGTGTGTTCACAGCTGCGATCATTGAAATATGTCCAAGCCTTTTCCCAAGCAGTCATCACAGTATATGGCATTCTACCCTCTTCAGAGAATACCAAGTATTTCCCTGCAGGAATATTTACTGTCACTACGTTTGCAGCATTAGCCGTATTTTCATTGTCTGACGGCTCTTGCTCGCTGTTCGTTTTCCAACCTGCCACAACATCAAACGCCCCTACTAAATCCTCACTCTCATAGTTATGATAAACACCATAGATGTCTTCACCCTCGGGGAGTTGACCTGCGTGATTTTGATAAAACTTTTGCCATAAACGACCTAGTTTAGCCGTTTCTTGGTTTATCTCAGCGTTATTGGTAGTACGCACGCTGATACCGCTGCAAGCTATCGCTTCAGGTAGCTCTTTTATTTCTGATGTCATGATGCGGCCTTTTCTGTTTGTTGGTTTAATTTTTTTATTACAATGCTTAATATGACAAAGCCAACTTAATCGGCTTCATCAATCCAATTCATCTGAATGGCTTCTAAGATGCCTTCATTTGATTTTTGTGGATCATCATCAAAGCCTTCAAGCTCAGTCACCCAGCGATGCAAATCGGTGAAAGCGTATGTACTGAGGATCGGTCTCAGGGAATTTCTCATACAGCTCAATAGCGATATCTAAGCTGTCTGTCCATCTGAGTTTTTGCGGGGTCATCATGGCTCCTTTTTTTTAATTTTTAAAATACAGTTAGTTGATAGGCACTATCCTACCAAAATTCGTCAAATGATTATAGCCAAGTTCGTTTTGCGATCCTGTTGTTCGATGTCTGTTTATGCTGACTTTGGCCGACTTAACCGCGACTTGATGCTTATTCCATGTGTTGATGACATCCGTTAGCTGCTCACCTGTCATATCCAGTACCGCAGTGCGCACACTGTCCTTATTGTGTTCATCAAAACAAACTTGGTCATACCAACACCCATCAGCTGGTTTTTTACAAAAAAGCGATGCTCAAAATATACGTATTTTTTATCCCATCCGACAAGCTCTGCTATTTACCGTCATTTTGTCCAAAAATTTGATCTTCTTTCAGATAGATCATCTCCTGCATGGCAATAACCCAGTTTAACGGCTTAATACCTTTTTGATGACAGCAGCTCATTAGCCAGCGAGTAACGTTGAGCTCAATAAAAGACAAATAACGATAGTTAGGCAGATGATCGCGAAAACCCATGTCATGTGGTAATACACGATACTGACGAACAACGGGTGCAGTCAATATCTCGATACTCAAGTACTCACTCGACCGATTGCTGTTTAAGTTGTTGTTTTAGCAGACTGACCATAATAAAAAAACGTATCAACATGTTCATAAATAACTCTCTTAACGCTTATTTTGTATAAACTTATTTGATATAAACAATGATTGAATATAAATGCTGCATACTTTAACGCAAAAAAAGCCACCTCAGTGACTTTCTTTATTTAAAAGCTCTACGTGCAAAGCTGATAGTTAAAAACATATTTAAAGATTAATGACCGCGCCATTGATACTACGTACCATCTCTTCGACCATTTTCTTGGCATCGCCAAAGATCATCATGGTTTTGTCCATGTAGAACAAGCTGTTATCTAGACCTGCATAACCCGTACTCATTGAACGCTTGATGACCATGACAGTTTGGGCTTTGGTGACTTCTAGAATCGGCATACCAAAGATTGGCGAAGTTGGATCATCTTTCGCAGATGGGTTGACCACGTCGTTTGCACCGATGACCAAGCACCACATCGGTACTCGCGAAGTCTGAGTTAATCTCATCCATCTCAAGAATATCATCATAAGGGACATCCGCTTCAGCCAATAGGACGTTCATATGTCCTGGCATACGACCAGCAACTGGATGGATAGCAAAGCGAACGTTAACGCCTTCTTCTTTTAACAGCTCATACAATTCTTTTACGGCATTCTGTGCACGACCTTGCGCCATACCGTAACCTGGTACGATCACCACACTACTGGCATTGGCCATAAGAAACCTGCATCTTCTGCTGAGCCTGCTTTGTAATTTTTCGGTGCGCCATCATCGCCGCCTGCCGCCACTGCTGACGTGCCCATACCACCAAACAATACATTAAGTAATGAGCGGTTCATGGCTTTACACATGATGTAAGACAAGATCGCACCTGATGAACCGACTAGCGAACCTGCGATAATCAGCATTGAGTTGCCAAGGGTAAAACCAATTCCTGCTGCCGCCCAACCTGAGAATGAGTTCAATAGCGACACGACTACTGGCATATCACCGCCACCGATTGGGGCAATCCACATCCAACCAAAGATAACCGCAATCACTGCCATCGCATAAAAGGCAGGTAATGAATCAGTGACGAAATACACGCCACCGAAACCAATCATCGCAATGAAAAGTAGCGCTTGGACCGGTTTTACCCAGCCGCCCACCAATGTTTTCGCCCAGCTTTTTGCCGCCAATTTACCGAAAGGCAAAGACTGAGGCTGAGAAAGTAATCGCACCGATAAAGCAACCGATAAATAATTCGACACGAGCAACGGCACCATGCTGTTGTTCAGTATGTAATACCGTCGCAAGTGCAATCGCAACCGCTGCCAAACCGACGAATGAATGCATCAAGGCAACCGTTTCTGGCATTTGGGTCATCGCGACCGTTTTTGCTTTCCACATACCGACGACAGCACCCAATACCATCGCACCGATAATCAACCAAAGCACTGGACCTTCTGCTAAGAAGAACGTTGTCACAACGGCAATCGCCATCGCCGCCATACCAAAACGGTTACCACGAATCGCCGTCTTTGGGCTAGATAAACCACGTAACGTTAAAACAAAGAGGATAGCGCCGACTAGATAAAACCAATCAGCATTTGCCGCAATCATTGTTGAGAAATCATTCATGCGTCACCTCCATTTTCTCGTTGCTTACGAGCGTGCTTTTTTCACTTTTGGCTTAAACATCGCCAGCATACGCTCAGTCACGGCAAAACCACCGAAGATATTGATACTGGCTAAAAATACCGCAAAGGCACCAAGCAAGCTGGTCGGTGTAAACATCGAACCATCAATGGTAACGGTCTGTAGCATCGCACCCACAATGACAATACTTGATAAAGCATTGGTTACGGCCATCAATGGTGTATGCAAGGCAGGCGTAACGCCCCAAACGACGTAGTATCCGACAAAAATAGCGAGCACAAATACGGTAAAAATCGCTACAAATGGTGTGCTACTCATGGCCGCACCGGCTGGCGCTGCCGCTAAAATAGTGGCAATCATCTTATCCTCCTAAAAATTTATTCTTACTGGCAAATGTACGATAGTGACAAATAGTCATAGACTGTCGAGACTTAGCGTTTGGCCAGTCGTACCTGACTGTCATGTGTCACGGCCAGTGCGCCCTGAATCTCGTCTTCCATGTCTAAGTTAAGTGCCAGTGTGTTTGCTGTAGCGTCATCTGTAGCAGCAGGCGCAATTAAAGTCGTGATAAAGTTAACAAGGTTATTGGCATACAAATCTGAAGACTGTGCCGCCAGCATGCGATGGAATATTGGCCGCACCAACGATACGTACGCCATTTGGCGTAGTGATGGTTTCGTTAGGCACACTGCCTTCAACGTTACCACCCGTGCCAGCAGCCATATCGATCAGCACCGAACCTGCCTTCATTTTGGCAATGGTTGCTTGATGTACCAAACGCGGAGCTTGACGACCAGGAATCTGCGCCGTCGTAATGACGATGTCAGCATTGCTCAAGGCTTTATCAACGACAGCGGCTTGGTCTTTGATATATTGCTCAGATGGCGTCCATGCATAGCCACCTGTAGACTTAGCTGTCTCAGCCTCCTCCGCACTCATCGGCACATCAAGCCATTTACCACCTAATGACTCCACTTGCTCGCGAGCGGTCGGACGTAAATCACTGGCTTCAACGACGGCGCCCAAACGCTTTGCCGTTGCAATCGCCTGCAAACCTGCAACACCAACTCCTAAGATAACCACCTTGGCAGGCTTAACCGTACCCGCTGAAGTCATAAACATCGGAAACGGACGTGAGTATTCATTGGCGGCGAGCAATACCGCTTTATAACCAGCAAGGTTGGCTTGTGATGACAAGACATCCATATTTTGCGCACGTGACAATGTGCGCGGCAATAGCTCCATGGCAAAAGCAGTTGCCCCTTTGGCAGCATAAGTATCAAGCTGGCTATTGCGATATGGATCAAGCATACCGATGACGATCTGACCAGACGTCAAGCGATCAGTGGCCGTCAGCTGGTAAGTCATTGACGGTGGTAATAATCTGAGACTGTGTGACGACCTCGGCGCTACTATTGGCAATGTCGGCACCAGCAGCCTGATACAATTCATCAGCATAATACGCTGCTTGACCTGCACCTGACTGGATAACGACTTCAAACCCAAGTTTGCGCAATTTTTTGACTGCGTCTGGGGTTAATGCTACCCGACTCTCGCTCGCGATATCTGCACTGATTACACCGATTTTCATACCGTCTCCTTACTTGTCTGAATGACTACTTTTAATACCCTCAACGCACCTCTAAAAAGCACAGGGGACAAAAAATCTTTGGTCAGTTGGTTTATCACTTAAGACCAAAGATTATCAATTTAATAAATGATAGCTCGTTTGCCATCATGCCTTTTTATTATAGAGATATCATCTGCTAACTTTCATTGTCTAATGATGACCCACAAGTAAAATAAAAAGTTAGGTATTTACACCATCTACATAACTTTTATTGTTATATTAAAAAATTTTATTTTTCTCCTGAAACGCTTAAAGCCTTTATGTAATTGGCTTACACGAGTCATTCACAATAACTATAATATTTGACATTATGTACTATGATGACGCTTAAAAGTACAAAACAGCTACGAGTAAGTCAAGTTAAACCTGTAGGTATCCGTATAATGAGAAAGCTTGATACGTTGAATGGAGTGTTTATCACTTCACTATAATAAGGAATAACTATGTATTTTTTACTCTCCCCTGCCAAATCTTTGAATGAAACAGACGCGATACCAGTGAACTTGGGCAACTACTATAGTCAGCCTGAGCTGATCGCGCACTCACAAGTCACTGATGAAAGTACTGAAGTCAAAAGAGCCCGTTGATTTACAAGAGCTGATGAGCATCTCTGATGATTTGGCTCAGCTCAATGCCCAACGCAATCAACAATGGCAGTGGAGCAAAGAGCAGCCTTTTACTGATGATGCAGCCAAACCTGCTGGTTATTTATTCGACGGCGACGTTTATACCGGTCTTGATATGTATAACATGAATAAAGAAACCGCCATCTACGTCAATGAGCATCTGGGTATTTTGTCAGGTCTTTATGGGGTATTAAAACCGTTGGACTTGATTCAGCCTTACCGTTTAGAGATGGGTACTAAGCTAAAAAACGAGCGCGGCGATAATCTATATGAGTTTTGGGGCGAGGAAGTGACTGGCGTTATTAATGCGCGTATGGCAGATAGTGATGACAAGGTCTTGATCAATCTGGCGTCGAATGAGTATTTTAAAGCGGTGAAAAAGAAAGCTATCGATGCTGACATTATCACACCACGATTCGAAGACGAAAAGAATGGTCAGTATAAAGTGATTAGCTTTTATGCCAAAAAAGCGCGTGGTCTAATGGTCAAATATGCCGCTGATAATAAGCTGACCAATGCGGAGCAGTTAAAGCAGTTTGATTTGGCAGGATATTATTACTGTGAAGAAGCGTCTGATGAGCAGACTTGGACGTTTAGACGGGATGCGGCGGATCAGTAACTTGATATAAAAGCTATATTTACTACAGTCGCTAGAAGCATGGCACTCAGTGCTTCTAGCCCACTCATAAAATATCCTTTAATTGAACGGATTACAACAGTCCTTTTTGCGGTTGCGATTAATGGCTAAAACCATTGCACTGAGCTATAAAAATTATTCTCTAACGTGAAATAATCGACATAATAGCGTCAGCCAGTTTGGGGATTTCCGTCATTTTCAAACCTGCAATATTAATTCTGCCATTTGGCATGCCGTAAATAGCGAACTCATCTTGCAATATCTAACATTTGATTTTCTGTTAGCGGTAATAGAGAAAACATGCCTTTTTGTTGTGAAATATCCAAAAACTCTGCGGGTGCACCCCTATCTTTTAAGGCTTTGCCTAACGCTTGGCGAATAGTATCTACCCTATCACGGTAGCTTGCCAGCTCTACTAGCCAAGCGTCTGGTCTGTCTAGCAAATAAGAAGCAACTGCGGCACCGTGATTGGGAGGCATAGAGTAATTGGCGCGTGTAATGGTTTCTAAAAGTGTCTGTATATCTACATGGCGCTCATGGTTCGTCGTTACCACCGTGGCAATACCAGTACGCTCATTGTATAGACCCATGTTTTTTGAACAGCTGGCGGCGATAAATGCAAAATCAGAGTCTTCAATAATTAAACGAAGCCCTGCAGCATCGCTATCAGGATCATCTCCAAAACCTTGATACGCCATATCAATAAACGGGACAATATTTTTCTGTTTACATTTATCAGAAAACAGTTGCCACTGCTCTAAAGAAGGATCTATACCGGTAGGATTGTGGCAGCACGCATGTAATAACAGTACGTCTCCCTCTTTTGCTTTTTCTAGCGCGGCAAAACACGCATCAATGTCTAACTGACCATTTTTATTTTGCCATGGATACGTATTAACCGTTAACCCAGCCCCTTCCATCAGCGGACGATGATTTATATAGCCAGGGTCACTGATCCAAACGGTTGAATCTGGAGAGAGCGTGGCGATTAAATCAGCAATGAGTCGTAATGCACCTGATGCCCCAATCGTTTGAATCGTGCATTGATTGTTTAGACTTGGACGGTCACCCAGTACAAATTTTGCCATTTGTTGATTAAAATTACCGTTACCCGATAGCATACCATAAGCCTTTGAATGAGCTTCATAAGCAAGATGCACTTCTGCGTCTTGCACGGTTTTCATCACAGGCGTATTGCCATACTCATCCCGATAGACACCAACCAATAGATCTATTTTCTGTTTGCGCTGATCAGCGCGAAACTTACCTAACAATGCCCACAGTGGATCACCATTGATGATAGGCATATTGTTTAACATCATGATACTTCCTTAATTAATTTATTTCGCTCGATTGGACAAGATGACACCGATGGTACTGAGTACGATGCCGCATATCATGATGACTGATAGAGACTCATTGAGTATCAGCGCAGCGAGTATGGCGGTTAATCCTGGGGACAAAGAGCCAAGTAATAAGGTACGAATGGAGCCCAATTGTTTGACCGCATAAGAAAATGCAATGGTTGATACCACCCCTACACCAAGGCCTTGTACTAGGATAAATGGAAGCGCTTCATCAAAAGATACAGAACCTATATTCGTCTCCACAATACCAGACAGAACCATCACTAATGTCAGAAAAAACGAGGTATAAGAGAGTACGATCGCGATAGCTATTGGACTTAACTTGGTGCTTTTTAATCCTAAGGTATAACCCGCCCAAATCAGGCTTGCCATCAACAATAATCCCACACCGTACAAAAGACTATTAGGTATTGACTGTGCATGCCCGCCAATCATAGTAGCGATACCAAAGAGAATAAGGGTTAGTGCGGCAAATTTTCTTAATGATATTCGTTGACGATAAAAAATAAAAGACAATAATGCGGCAAAGAAAACTGGTGTACCTGTCAAAATAGTACCAACATAAGCTGCTGGCACCGTACTTGCGCCAAAAGCCGCTAATAAAAGAAAAGGCACACCACCAAATAAAACAAACATAATATCTGGCAGTCTTATATTTTTGACTTCATTCAAACTAGAAAGTACCCAAGGGGTCAACAAAACTAGCGGTACACTAAAGCGAATGAGCATGACATCCGCAACGCTTAGCGACGATGCTCCAACCGCTCGTACAGTCAATGCAAATCCTGACCAAATCAATAATACGACGCTCATAGCCACATAGCCTTTGGTTAGTGGCGACATTATAAACAAAGGGTTTTTGCGTGATGAGGGTTGGAATATCGTATTCATAGTCGTGTCTTATACTGGTATGCAAAGACCAATTATCGATTAAAATACGCGCTTTTATCTCTATTTATTCATTGCAATTTTGCAAATATTTGATGGATAATGCTAATTAAATCAAAATTCTTGGCTTAAAAAGCCAAAAGGTAAATTATGGACAAAATCGATCGCCATATCTTGGAAGTGCTTCAGAAAGAAGCGCGCTTATCTACGGCTGAACTGTCCGAACGTATAGGGCTGTCGCCGTCTCCTTGCGCGCGACGCCTAAAACGTTTGGAGGATGAAGGTTATATAGAGAACTATCAAGCGAACGTAAACAAAGCCAAAGTGGGTATTACGATGAGTTTCTTTGTGGAGGTCAGTCTCAACAGCCACCAAGAAGAATCTATTGCGACCTTCGAAAAAGCCCTATCCGATATGGACGAGGTGATTAATGGACATGTGGTGTCGGGTTCTTACGATTATTTATTAGAAGTAGTGAGCCCCAATCTTGATGGTTATGAGCGGTTCACACGTAAGCTACACAAGCTTGCTAGCGTAAAAGATATACACACTCATTTATCGGTGAGAAAGGTAATTAATAAGACGACTTTACCTATTTTTGTGTGAGATTCTTTCATACTAATGAGCAATGTCTCGCTCGATAATTAGTGAGTAGCAAGACCTATAATGAGTTCATTTAGATCTAGCTAGATACAATGAATTAGTGGATAGTAGTAGAGAAGATGCGTATCTTATATTCCTTCTCTTGCATCAACTCTGATGATTTTCTAGTTTCTCTTTGAGCTGTTTCAGTGTAAGCGTAGGATTATGGCGATGAATCATACGATGACAATTTGAACAAAGTACACAGACATCGTCAGTTGAACTCTTATAGGAAGCTTTTCTTTCAGATAAAGGGTTTAAATGATGGCACTCTATGTAATGTTTACCTAACTCTCCATAAACTTCTTCAAAATTGAATTTGCAAGCTTGGCATGTATAACCATAAATGTCCTTAGCAGCTTTTACTAGCTGAGGATTTCTTGCGAAATAAGATACTTCCCTAAATTTTCGTTCACCTTCTTCATATTCACTAGAGTAATCAGAGGCATCAATTTGGTACTGTAATACTGACTCACTTATTTTTAATCCATTTATTAAAAACTCAACGTATCTTTTAACATTACCAAAATTTGATAGTTTATTGTCTGCTTCCTTAACTCTATAAACATTACCACTAGGTCTAAAATTCATCTTATAACCAACATGCTCTTTAAATTGATTCCAAGTGAGTTCAATTTCTTGTGTTTTAAAGAAAAAAACAAAAGGGTAATGCCCACTCTCCCAGAGAAAGTTAGACAGTTCTGGCATTGGCTCTCGCCAAAACTCCTTAACTATGCAAAGAGCTGGTAAATCTCCTGAACCACTTGTTGTTCTTATTAACAGCATTGCATCATTAACATTCAGATTTTTAACGACACTTTTAGCACCTTCAGGAACTCCCCATACATTGCAGAAACCATCAGGGAATCTCTCTCTTAATCGCTTACTCATTTCATCTTTTAAGTCAGCTGGAGCATTCTGAAGAATATGCTCTACTGAGATTTCACTGAAAATAGTTTTAGGAAAATCTCTTGCTGAACCTTTCAAGCCAACATCATGGAAAAATAACTGCATATTTACTCCTTTAAAAACTTATTGATAATTATTTATACTTCAAGCTTAAATAATAGCTGCAGTATGGCTGATATAATTATAATAAGTTTATATGAAATAATCTTTTGGTATGAAATTTAGACATAAAAAACCCCAATAAGCGTTAGCTTACTGGGGTCTCATTTCGCAAAGTGCTATAGAACAGGAACTATAACACTAAGCCTTATATATGAATGGCATAAATTACATCATGCCGCCCATTCCACCCATACCGCCCATTCCACCGCCAGCACCCATGCCAGCCATACCGTCATCACCTTCTGGTAAGTCAGTGATCATAGCTTCGGTCGTTAGCATTAGGCCAGCAACAGACGCGGCGTTTTCTAGCGCTGAACGAGCAACTTTAGCTGGATCAAGGATACCCATCTCTAGCATATCGCCGTATTCGCCAGAAGCAGCATTGTAACCGTAGTTACCAGTACCACTCTTCACTTCGTTAACCACTACTGACGCTTCTTCGCCTGCGTTGGTTACGATTTGACGTAGTGGCGCTTCCATCGCGCGACGTAAGATATTGATACCAGCGTCTTGGTCATCGTTATCGCCTCGTAGCTCAGACAATGCATTCATCGCACGAACTAACGCAACACCGCCACCAGGCACAACGCCTTCTTCAACCGCTGCACGAGTCGCATGTAGCGCATCATCAACACGGTCTTTCTTCTCTTTCATTTCAGTTTCAGTCGCTGCGCCAACTTTGATAACGGCTACGCCGCCTGCCAGTTTCGCAACACGCTCTTGTAGCTTTTCTTTATCGTAGTCAGAAGTAGACTCTTCAATTTGACGGTTGATAGACTCAACGCGATTTTCGATGTCCGCTTTGTTGCCAGCGCCATCAACGATCACGGTGTTTTCTTTACCGACAGTGACTTTTTTAGCCGTACCAAGTTGCTCAAGAGTCGCAGTCTCTAAGCTCAGACCAATCTCTTCAGAGATCACAGTACCGCCAGTTAGCGTCGCGATATCTTCTAGCATTGCTTTACGACGATCGCCGAAACCTGGTGCTTTAACGGCACAAGTTTTTAAGCCGCCACGCATGTTGTTGACAACAAGAGTCGCTAGTGCTTCGTTTTCTACGTCTTCAGCGATGATTAGCAATGGCTTGCTCTGCTGCATGACTTGCTCAAGTAATGGCACGATTTCACGGATGTTGCTGATTTTTTTGTCAACCAGCAAGATATATGGGTTTTCAAATTCAGCAGTGAGGCTGTCTTGCTTATTGGCAAAGTAAGGGCTGATATAACCACGGTCAAACTGCATACCTTCTACAACTTCTAAGGTATCTTCAAAGCTTGAACCTTCTTCAACCGTGATAACGCCTTGCTTGCCTACTTTTTCCATCGCTTGAGCAATCAATTCACCGATTTTGGTGTCTGAGTTGGCAGAGATAGAACCAACTTGGGCAATTGCTTTTGAATCGTCAGCTGGTGTAGATAGCAAATGAATTTGCTCAACAGCAGCACGTACCGCTTTGTCGATACCGCGCTTCAGATCCATTGGGTTCATGCCAGCAGCAACTGATTTCATGCCTTCTTGCAAGATTGACTGAGCCAATACGGTCGCAGTGGTCGTACCATCACCAGCGACATCATTAGTGCGGCTAGCGACTTCACGTACAAGTTGTGCACCCATGTTTTCGAATTTGTTTTCAAGCTCGATTTCTTTGGCAACCGATACACCATCTTTAGTGATGGTAGGTGCGCCAAATGATTTATCGATAACCACGTTACGACCTTTAGGGCCTAGGGTGACACGTACTGCATTTGCTAGAATGTTTACGCCGTCCATCATTTGTTTACGGGCATCTATGCCGAATTTTACGTCTTTTGCCATGTTAAATTACTCCACTATTATAAGTATGAGAATACAATTGAATGATTCTATGAGTATGGTTATCAATGCTGCTGAGCTATAAAAATAC
This sequence comes from uncultured Psychrobacter sp., assembly GCA_963925435.1. Lineage (GTDB taxonomy): Bacteria > Pseudomonadota > Gammaproteobacteria > Pseudomonadales > Moraxellaceae > Psychrobacter. The sequence continues at coordinate 15,264 of CAWURQ010000005.1, forward strand.
TTAGCCAAAATTGCCTCGAGCAATAGCCTTCTAGCACACCCAATACATCAGATTCTTTCATAATAAGTAGTTCTTCGCCGTCAACTTTAACGGTTTGACCAGCATATTGACCGAACAAAACTTTGTCGCCAGTTTTTACATCTAACGCACGAGTTTCGCCGTTGTCACGAATCTGACCATTACCAGTGGCTAGCACTTCACCTTGTGAAGGCTTTTCTTGAGCAGAACCAGGAAGCAAGATACCACCAGCCGTTTTTGTTTCTTCTTCTATGCGGCGGACAACAATACGATCATGTAAAGGACGAATATTCATCAATATGTCTCCAAAAATGAGTTATTTGAATTAAGGGTTTATTTGAATTAATACTCTCAATACCAATATCTATCAGAACTCCTATCTAAAAATAGCGTTCTAACGATAAGTCTTGAGCTTGTATCAAAAAGTGGGGGCTATAGGAGATGGCTTCAAGTGTAAAGCCCAAAAATTTACAAGAATTTTGCATGTCACGAGCTATTGAACTAGGAATATCGTTATTTAAAAATGTTTCGTTTGGAGTACCCTATAACAAATAGCGTTAACATGGTTCTAAAAGAATCAATTTGAGTCGTGATAGGTTACCGCCTTTCTTTTATAGCCAGCTGCTTAACTTACTTCTTCTTACTAGGTTTACAGTCGGTTACTCATTATGGTGGCAATCGCTTTGCCCGTAACATTAACTACAAGAGCAACACATCGGTAGCTGCGGCTATCCTTGAAAATGTAACATAATATGACCATTATAGTCTTTGATAATATGATGACAGTCATAAACAAAAGCTAATATGACTGCATAAAGGCTAATTAAGGAATATCCATGAGTTTTTTCTCAGTGAATAAAAAAACACCTATCGCTAATAACACACAGCGCATTAATTCTAAGTTCTTTACCGCCTTAACCACAGGGGCAAGTATTGCTGCTATTGGAGCTTTAAGTATGACCGCACCCACACTCGCTAACGCAAAAACCATTCAACCATCAAGCGCTAATTATAGCTTTACGGTAGAAGACAAGTACAAAGGGTCGGCTACTCGTACTTTGAAGAAGTCAGGCAGTACTTGGAAATACGACGTAAATGCTCGCGTAGCTGGCGTTGCTAGTGCAGCTCAAAGTAGCACCTTTACCATTACTGGCAACAATGTCAGTCCAAGCCAAGCCAGCACCACTTATAAATTACTCGGTATGGGACGGACGCATAAGCTAGACTTTAACCCAAGTACCAAAAAGGTCACTAGTAACTATAAAGGTAAGACGACGACCATGGACATGGCACAGCAAGCCTTTGATGATTTGAGCCTTGAGGTGCAAATTCGCCAAGATTTATTGAACGGTAAATTCTCTGGTAACTACTACATGGCCAAAAAGAACAAAGTAGAAAAGACACCATTTAAAAAATCAGGCAATACTAAAATCACTGTCCCAGCTGGCACGTTTGATACTGTACGTGTTGACCGTATCCATGATGACAACAGCCGCTCTACCAGCTTTTGGCTTGCACCAAGCTTGGATTACTTACCCATAAAAGTAAGCCAGATTAATGATGGTAAAAAAATGGACTTAGAATTGACCAAAGTCAACTAATCTAAGCATTCAAAGAAATCACTTTAAAGAAGCAACATCATATTAAAAAAGCGGCGTCCCAAATAGGACGCCGCTTTTTTGTGTCTTAAGCTTATATCTTAAGATTAAAACCGATTAACGATGGGTATCCTCTCTTGCATAATATAAAAATGTTAGCGAGAGCGAGGTTGCTTGACGACATTATTCATTGAAGGCAGGCGTTTAAGCAAAATAAATAGCCAAACATTGATGACTAGCAACAAGATAAAATCAATCAAATAGATAAGTATCTCAGCCCAACTACTGCCGTAAGCACGAGCAAATAGCACCACGCCACTTGCACCCAAATACACCAAGATAAACATACTGCTTATCAGCAATGCATAAGGTGAGCGGCCACGCAGTATCCATGGCGTTAGGATAAATGCTGGCACCAACCATAGCGCCTGCCAAGCGATGCCACCGATAATATCAGGATGACTTGGGTTAAAAACGTTAATAAAAACAGGCAATGCAAGCAACCTATAGACTAACCACATAAGCCAAGTAATCAGCAGACGCTGACGAATGGGAGCAATAGGTTTTTTAACCTCGACAGATTTGCCAGATTTTTTTTCTGGTGTGGTAGCATTCATCTCGCTATCGGAGCGGTTTGTGGCCATTAGATATATTTATTTCCCAATTAATAACATAGCGCTTCACTATCGTTAATCCACTATAAAATGAGTACAGAGCAGCTTAGCGATGCCAGTTGGCTTGCGCCAATGCGGTTGCACTGATAGCCAAACGACGACCTTGAGCAATGCCCAGCTCGCGCTCATCAGCCGACACGGGTTGATCATGTAATGCGCCACTGACATGACTGCTACCATAAGGCGTACCACCACGACTGGTGCGATTTAATGCAGGCTCTGCATAAGGCACTCCAACGATAATCATGCCATGATGCATCAATGGCAACATCATGGTCAGCAACGTCGTCTCTTGACCACCGTGCATCGAACCCGTTGCCGTAAATACTGACGCGGGTTTATTTTGCAAATTACCTGCCAGCCAGACAGTGACGGTATTGTCCCAAAAATACTTCATGGGCGCAGCCATGTTGCCAAAGTGCGTCGGGCTACCAAGCGCAAGGCCGCTACAATCTTTGAGATCATCCATGGTGCAATAAAGGTCACCTTCATCCGGTATTGCAGGCTTGCTCGATGTGGTCTCAGGGGCAACAGTTGGCACGGTACGGATACGCGCCGTCATGCCAGCATCTTCAATACCTTGAGCAATAGCATATGCCAATGTCTTAGTCGTACCATAATTAGAATAATACAGCACCAAAACATAAGGGACAGTCTGACTCATTAGCAACACTTCCTCATAAAATCATTAACGTCATTGTTTATATAGTTGATTCTAAATAAAACAGATACATTATATTCCAACGCTGAAATAGCTGCCATTCAAATACAGCAACTAGCTGATGCTATAGGCAGTTCAACATACGATTTATACGTTAATAGCCATGTGCAACTGGCAGCGTTTTAAAGTGAATCGACTATATCTATGTCTATACACATTATGCCCGAGCCATTCCCTGATATGCAAACTACCCTGCATCCTATTGTAGCGGGTAAAACCCTGCAACGGTTACTATTGTGCATTTTGACACAATTAAATGGCAGATGATAACGGCTTATTTTTGTTACACTACTGTCACTTTACCCTTGCTAGATGGTCGACATGGAAAAATTATCAGAAAAAATCCCATTTTTACATCAACGCTGGTTTCAATTTTTGCGATTTTTGACACGGCATTTTTTAGAAGACAATTGCCAACAAAAAGCAGCATCACTGACTTATACGACGATGCTATCAATTGTGCCAATACTGACGGTATTATTGATGATTTTATCCTCAGTACCAGCGCTTGCATCGGTCAGAGCACAAATTTATGAGGTGATATATAGCAATTTATTGCCACAATCAAGCATGCAGGTCAGTGAGTATATCAATAGCTTCGCCGAAAAATCGTCTAATCTAACCATTATTGGAGCCATGATTTTACTCTTTACGACCATCATGACGTTGACGACCATTGAGCGCGCTTTTAACCAAATCTGGCGAGTAGAAGACCGTTCGGGTGGCATAAAAAGTATGTTGCGCTACTGGACTATCGTCACTTTAGGGCCATTGGTATTGGGTACTGCTTTTATTGCCTCAAGTGCGGTACAAAGCTTAAGTTTCTTAAATCGACAAATCGCAGGTTATGGTATCGATTGGTCGTTTTGGGTACAGGCAGTGTCTATTGGTATCACTGTCGCAGGTTTCATCGGGATGTATTGGTTTATTCCCAAAGCACGCGTACCAGTAAAAAACGCCGCCATCGCTGGTGTATTTGTCGCCATCGTATTTGAGCTGATGAAGCATCTTTTTGGTACAGTGATGGCTAACTTTACCAATTATGAAGCGATCTATGGTGCCTTTGCCGCGCTACCTATTTTCTTACTATGGATTTATTTATCATGGAATCTCATCTTATTGGGCGTTGAGATTAGCTATACTCTGACTATTTTTGAAACCCAAGAGGTTTATCCTCGTCATCCGTTACTCAGCTTACTAGATATGCTAAATTTGGTATATACCCACCATCTAAAAGGCGAAGCGGTCAGCGAACAAGCGCTGCGTAATGTGCTAGGACGTAAGGAATTACCAAAGTGGTATATCTATATCAACTATCTACAAGACAGCAACCTCATCACGATGACCGAAGATGATGATTATGTGCTCAAAAAAGACTTAAGCAAAATGACATTGTGGGATTTTTATCGGACTCTACCCTATCCCTTGCCAATTAAGGATGAGCTCGATGAGATGAATGTAGAGGATCAGAAACCTTGGCTAAGCTTGTTGGTCGATCGCTTTGAGCACACCGAAGCTTATGCCAAACAGCAGTTGAATCTGCCATTAAGTGCTGTTTTTGCCCATAGTGAGCCGCGTAAAAAAGACTCTCCTGATGAAAAAGGCACACATGAAGGTCATAAAAATAATTTATTTAGAAAAATCAAACCTGAAACAGCCAATCAGCTATCAGACGGTCACTCAAATATTGAAGGGTCACGGCATTTTGATCCTATCGCCTATGATAGAGAAGGTGACATTGAATATGACGATCATAATAATGAAGCCATTATCCCTATAGGCAGTGGCGAACGCAATGCGCAAACAGCTACAAGTAAAAGAGATCACAAGAATACTATCATTACGGAAGCGGACAACCCCAAAACAAAGTAAAAATCATAGTGTAATATTTAGAGCCATAAAGTTATAAAAAAGCCACGATGCCATTACTTTTGGATGCCTTAAAGCTTATGACAGCAAATAAAAACGACAAAAAAAACTTATGGCAGGGTACTTATGATGCAGCTCAGAAAAGACTGAAGCAATTCACTCAGCTATGGTCGCTGCAGACACTTTCTGATTTGCCCGATCGACTTAAAAACCTGTGGGAGCAGCTTATTGGCTCATACTGGTTTATCCCCACCGCGTGTGTGATCGCGGGTATTCTACTTGCACCGTTATTGGTGACTATCGATCAGCATTTTGACCGTGAAACCGTCAGAGAGATTACTTTTGCATTTACGGGTGACGATGATGCCGCTCGCGCTATTATGACAGCGATTGCAGGTGCCGTGTTGGGCGTGGCGGGAACCACTTTTTCGATTACGATCGCCGTGCTGTCTATGGCATCTTCACAGTTTGGCCCAAGATTATTGCGTAATTTTTTGACAGATAAGCCCAATCAGTTTGTCTTGGGCGCGTTCATTGGTACTTTTAGCTATAGTTTGTTGGTCTTACAGTCTATTCATAAGTATGATGTGTCATATGGCGTACCGCAGCTGTCAGTCACTTTTGCCATTATCATGGCAATTATTTGCGCGCTTTTACTGGTGTATTTTGTACAGCATATGGTACACGCCATCCAAGCCTCACATGTCATTCAAAATGCCAGCAATGATGCTATCGATAATATTCACTACTGGTACAGTGATTGCTGTGATATTCAGCATCAACGTGATGTTGAACATCATGATGTCGAACAGTTTCATACTTGGCCTGCAACATCTGTCTATCCGCCACGCTCAGGTTATATCCAGCAAATTTATCTTGAGTCATTGATCACACTGACTCAAGACTATGGTGGCGTGGTACAAATGCATGTCAATCTTGGTGACTATGTCACTGACAAAAACGTGATTGGCTATTTTTATCAACGCCCAAAAAATCATTCCCTTAATCAACAAAAAACAGCGACACCACATTTGGCAGTTGTGCCGCGCTCACCTGATGGTATGTTTTGGCAGCGTTTTGCAGATTGCATACGCCTCGAACAACGGTTGGCACATTCTAATGACATTGCCTATAGTTTGGGGCAAATGACTGAAATTGCGGTTCGGGCATTATCGCCTGGTATCAACGACCCAAAAACAGCCGTCAACTGTGTTCAATCATTGACGAGCTGCTTGAGTATCATGATTCGTCGTCAGCCGCCCAGTCCTTATCACTTTTATACGCCAGCACCAGATAACGATGCATCCGATACAGTCAGCCATGAGCATCGATTTGCCATATTGGCTTTGGTCACTCACACTCCCACAATATCAGATTTTATCAATAGATCGCTTGGCGAGATACGTCGTTATGCAGCAGCGGACTTGATGGTACTCAAAGCGCTGTGTCAGGCAATGGTCGATCTGAGTTACGCACGCGTGAATCATGCACAGCAGCAAACACTATTACATGAGCTAAATCTGATCAAGCGTGCTGGAGAAGAGAATTTAAGCTACCAAGAACTAATAAATGATTTGATTGCTATGTGTCAACAAGCAGAGCGATTTATTCTTGATGATGATGCGCAACATCAGTATTTTAGTTATGAAAGTGAATTTGCCACTCACATCCGTAAAGCACTAGAAACACAATCAAGCTGATCATTGGAAACATTGCCAATGTCCCATACCTATGTATAAAGCAAAGAAATACGACACCGACGTGACTCTCATAAGCTTTGAGCTTATGGGGTAACTTTTATATTGATACGAGATCTTGCTTTATGGCATCTGCAACCAGTTTAACCATCCTCGAAGTCAGCGCCATATTCTTAACAATTACTGCCTTATTGACTTATGTCAATCATCGTTTTATTGGTTTACCAACCACGATTGGCGTGATGGTCATCTCTATTATCTTGTCTATCGGTGCAATATTCTTAGGGTTTTTAGGATTTGACCAACTCATTGATTACGAAGTCAGCTTATTAAAGCGACTTGATTTTACCGAAGTGTTGTTAGATGGCATGCTCTCTATGCTCTTATTTGCAGGTGCCTTGCACGTCAATATTGGTGATTTAAAACGTTATAAACTACCCATTGGTATCCTTGCTGGCCTTGGTACTATCGTGTCAGCAATGCTTATTGCTACCGCAATTTATTTTATGCTACCCCTATTTGGCTTTGGCTTACCATTTCTGTGGTGCTTATTGTTTGGTGCCCTGATATCTCCTACTGATCCCATTGCGGTGATGGGCATTCTGTCCTCGGCAGGCGCGCCCAAAAGTATCGAAACCGTTATCGCTGGTGAGTCATTATTTAATGATGGTATCGGCGTGGTTATCTTTGTTTTGCTGCTCGGAATTTTATCAAGCGGTGATATCCCAACGGCTAATTATGTAGCACATACGTTGGCCGTTGAAGCGGGTGGCGGTATCGTCTTTGGTTTGGTACTCGGCGCCATTTTGTATTACTTAATCAAAAGCATCGACAGTTATCAAGAGGAAGTACTCCTAACGCTAGCGGGTGTCATTGGTGGTTATGCGCTTGCTAGTCATTGGCATTTATCAGGGCCATTAGCCATGGTAATAGTGGGATTAATGGTTGGTAATCGCGGGCGAGCGCTGGCAATGAGTGACAAGACACGTCATTATATTGATTTGTTTTGGGAATTGATTGATGAGATTTTAAATGCCATTTTATTCGTACTGATCGGGCTAGAAGTGGTAATGATTGCTTACTCAGGTAACTTATTTATCGCCGCTGGTTTGACGATTATTATTGCCCTACTTGCTCGCTTTATTGTTGTAGGCATGACCACCAAAACCTTTCATCGCCAGCTTGATTTGCCGACAGGCGCGTGGAAAGTACTGACATGGGGCGGATTGCGTGGTGGTATTTCAGTGGCCTTGGTATTGCAGCTTCCTATTGGTACAGAACGTGATATCTTATTGGCGCTCACTTATGCCGTGGTCATATTCTCTATTTTGGTACAAGGATTAAGCGTTGGCAGAGTCGCCAAAAGTATTCGTACGGATGATAAAGCAACGGAGGGATAGCATAAAAATAACCTCAATCGACATAATGCTTTAATAAGTTTCTACAGCAAACCCTTTCGCTTCATATTACGATAAACCACAATGACGATTAAAATGTTTGAGATCAATATACCAAGCTTAAACCAATCAAATGGGCTTACGATCAGATAGTAAAGCTCAATAGGAATAAACACACCATAGCCGAGCACACCAAACCAATACGCCCATGTCTTGTCTTGCCATAAGCCATAAGCTTCAAGAAAGCGCAAACTGGCATAAGCAAATATCAGCAATAAGAACACTGGCCAATTTTTGCTGGCCTGTTGAGCAATTTGGACGGCACTATCAATTTGTGGCGCAAGCAAGTGACCAAAGGTTTGTTGCCAAGAATCTGTCGCGGTCGTTAGCCAATGCTCAAGATCGGTATGCCACGACCACAATGCGCCTGCGCCTAACAGGGCACCAACACCTTTGACCACTTCATAAACTGCCACGGCCTTGATAGACTCACTGGCAGTGCTGCGAGAGCTTACCTGCTGACTACGGAAATTAGAATCACTCCCCTCCGAGGATGGCAGCAGATCGTCATCCTGTCGGGGCAGATTACCCAAAGAATGTCTCCACGACACGACCTTGCAGTTGCTGATTAAAAAACGGTGTGTTTTTGCCATTTGAAAGCATTGATTGCGCGGTTACTTGCCATTCAAGCTTGGGATCGACCAACACAGCGCCGCCAATGCTTTCATATTGCTCAGTAATGCCAGCGATTTTTGCAGGGTTAAGACAGATTTTGTCCACCAGCTGCTCTATTGTTAATACTCCATCATGCACCAGCTGACATGCCAGTGCCATAAAGGTATCAAAATTTGAGATACCTGGTGTGCTCTCAGAAAATGGTGCCTTTTTCGCAGTACTATTTAATGGTTCATGATGGCTACAAATCGCATCAATGGTGCCGTCTTTCAGTCCACGTCGGATGGCTTGCTGGTCAGTATTACTACGTAGTGGCGGCAACACGTAAGCTTGAGCATTAAAGCCTTCTAAATTATCATCTGTTAAATACAATTGATGCATCGCCACGTCACAAGTCACTGGCAGACCCTTATCTTTTGCCCAGCGCATCAGCTCTATTGAAGACTTGCAAGACAATTGACTAAAATGGGCCGAAATTCCCGTCTCTTCTACCATCAATAACTGGGTAGATAAAGCAACTGTTTCCGCAATCCACGGGATACCTTGTAGTCCATGATAAGAAGCAATATACCCTTCGTGCGCAACTCCATCTCCAGACAAACTTGCCTCATCAGGATAAAAGAATACTTTCATATTAAAAGTCGCGGCGTACTCCAATGTCCGTAGCAAGACCAAATCATTACGAAAAGGCCTGCGAGCGTTAGAGACGGCAATACAGCCACCTTTTTTTAAGCCTGCGATATTAGAGGGTCGCTCGCCTTCCAATCCAGCGGTCAATGCACCCAAAATATGTAAATGAATCCCGCCGTCATCCAGCGCACGCTCACGCAACCCTTTGAGTAACGAACCGTTTTCTAAAATAGGATTGGTATCTGGTGGAATCACCACATGCAAAAAACCATTACCACGGGCAGCACGACCTTCTGACTCAAGCGTGCCATGTTGTTGTTGTCCTGGTTCACGTAAGCGCGCGCACAAATCAACCAGCGGTGGCAACAACCACATCTCGCGCCCTGCTTCAAGTGACGCCAGCTTATCGGTCACAGAGCTTGGTAATGCATTCTTAATGGTTTTAGGAAGATGGTCAAGTATCGGTGCTTCCGTATTGAGCGTAGTAGACATAAGCGTTATTACCGTATCAATAAAATGAAATAAATAAGAATGAAATGGTGATGAAAATATTAGCTACCAGCCGCCTGATGCGCTCGTTGACCTTCCATTGCTAGAGACAGTACGGCCATACGAATGGCAATACCGTTATTTACCTGCTTTAAGATCACCGATTGTGCACCATCAGCTACGCTCGACGCAATCTCAACCCCACGGTTCATCGGCCCTGGATGCATAACCAACGCATCAGGCTTAGCAAGTGCCACTCGCTCTGGCGTAATACCATAGTGTTTGTAGTATTCGCTTGAGGACGCCAAGAGTGGCGACCCGATACGCTCATTTTGAATTCTCAATCCCATAATGACATCGCAGTCCGTGACGCACTCATTCATGTTTTCATAAACTTGCACCCCATAACGCTCTATCCCCTTAGGCAACAAAGTACGTGGTGCACAGACGCGAATATCTTTAACACCTAAGGTTTGTAGCGCACTGATATCAGAGCGGGCGACCCGTGAATGCTTAATATCACCAACGATAGCCACTGACAGCTCTTCAAATGGGCGCGGTGCCTCACGGTGAATGGTTAACATATCGAGCATACCTTGCGTTGGATGCGCATGCCAGCCATCACCGCCATTAATAATAGCGATGTCTGGTGTCACTTCTGTCGCCATAAAATGGGCGGCACCCGATGCTGAATGCCGTACCACAAAGATATCCGCCGTCATGGCTTGCAAGTTCCACAATGTATCGCGTAGGCTTTCGCCTTTTTTGGCGCTAGAACGTTCGATATCGATATTCAGCACGTTAGCACCCAAGCGCTTTTCGGCCACTTCAAAAGTAGTGCGAGTACGTGTTGACGGTTCAAAAAACAAATTCATCACCGTATAGCCATCTAACTCAGGACGATTAATCAACTGCCCCTTCTCATCAAAGAACGTCTCTGCTTTTGCGATAATCGATTGCAACTGAGCTTTGTTAAGACCCTCTACACCCAAAAAGTGGCGAATGCGACCATCAGTATTGAGCTGTGGGCGACTTAGTGAGGTGTTGAGCCTTTGATGAATGGTATCGGGATCGAATTTTGCATAATCGGTCGGCGAAACCGTATGTGTAGAATGGCTATCGATAGAATTTGACATAATGATGAGTCTTTATTATGAGTTTGAATGGGTCTATATTAATCGTTTATTCATCTTTGTTCGAGCATTTATAATTGATACCTACAGACACGGGGACATTTTGACGCTTATTTGCTACAATTTACCGTAATAAAAGCAGCCTTATGAAAAGCGCTTAGCAACACTGTATTTATTTTATAGTAGATCGACTATAAGCAAGCCTTTAGCGACTATTATAAAAATAAGCGTGTCAAAACTATAAATGAATAATGGTTATAGTGTAGCTGATTTTACGGTCAGGACAAAGATGCCTTATCGGCTATCTAAAAATCAGACTGTGCAAATTGCAGGCTTATGGTTACTAATACTATCTGTTTTTTATCTAACGCTCAGACGTTTTTTATTCTCAATACCACTCATTAGGAAGCCTTATGACGACCCTAGCAAATTATCTAAACGATCACGCAACCAATCCTGCCCTTAATGACGTGATTACAACGGTTGCTGATGTTGGCAAAACCATCTCACAGTTACTAAGAAAAGGGGCTTTAGCAGATATCTTAGGCGAAGCTGGCAATCAAAACGTCCAAGGGGAAGATCAGAAAAAACTGGACGTACTGGCCAATGATTTATTGTTAGATGCGTTGGCAAAAAATACACATTGTGCCGGCGTTGCTTCAGAAGAGCTGGATAATGCCACCCCCGCTAATGCGGATGGCAGCCTATTAGTATTGTTTGATCCACTGGATGGTTCATCAAATATCGACATCAATATGGCAGTTGGCACTATTTTTTCCATTCTACCGTATGAGCGCCAAGGTCAAGCCAGTGAGAATAGTGACTTTTTGCAAGCGGGTAACCAGCAGCTAGCAGCTGGTTACTTATTATATGGCACTTCTACCGTATTGGCGCTAACCATCACAGATAACGTCGTTATGTTCAGCTTAGATCCAGATACTAATGATTATGTGCTCATCGAAGACAATGTTCAAATCGATGCCGATACCAGTGAGTACGCCATCAATGCTTCAAACTATCGCTATTGGCGCGCCCCAATGCAACAATATATCGACGAACTTATCGCTGGCGAAACAGGTGCCCGTGGTCGCGATTTTAACATGCGCTGGGTTGCTGCCATGGTTGGTGATGTTCATCGTATTTTATGTCGCGGTGGTCTATTTACCTATCCGTTTGATACTAAATACGCTCATAAAGCAGGCAAGTTACGTTTGATGTATGAAGCCAATCCAATGAGTCTATTGATTGAACGCGCTGGCGGCAAAGCAACTGACGCCGTTCATCGTATTTTAGATATCGAACCAACCGATATCCATCAGCGCGTGCCTGTGGTACTTGGTAGTAAAAATGAAGTCAATTATATTAAAGACTTACATGTGAATTATACTGACAAATAATGTCATTAACTCTCTTATCGAGGATAACTCATATTAATAACAATTAGCATAAAGCCTATGATTTATTTGGTTTTATGCTGATTAGACTTTGTGCCAGTTATCAAAATTATCCACATCTTACTCTTTTTTCTAAGCGATCTATCATGGTATTAAATCCCACCGAGCTGATTACCTCAGATAAAAATACGACGGTCAAGTTAGTAAAAGCACTCTTGGGGCAAGCTCGCCAGCGTAAAAAACACGGCCAAACGGTCATTGAAGGCGTCCATCTCATCGATGCAGCCCTGCGTAGCGATTATCCATTTGCCCAAATACTTCTGTCTGAGTCAGCGCGCAGCCACCCTGAAGTTCAGCAAGTTTTAATGCGCCTGCCAACCTATACACCTATTTTGACATTGTCAGACACACTTTATGAAAGCGTACGCAGCTTGGGTACAGGTATCGATATCATGGCAGTCATTAAAATACCAATGCCCAATTTATCGATGATGGCAGATGATTGCTTGATTCTTAATGACGTTCAGGATAGCGGTAATGTGGGTACTTTACTACGCACGGCAGCGGCGGTCGGTATCCATAACATTTTATGCACCAGTGCGACTGCTCAAGCGTGGTCTCCAAAAACACTACGCGCAGGCATGGGTGCGCAATTTGCACTGAATATTTATGAAGGCTTGAGCGCTCAAGATATTTTGGACAACGTGCAAACACCCCTATTTGCAACCAGCTCACATACCGATACAGTCATTTATCAACACGATCTAAAACAACCCATCGCTTGGATTATGGGGCATGAAGGTCAAGGGGTTTGTGATGAGCTGATGCAGTGCGCCACGCCTATTGCCTTGCCACAACCCAATGGACAAGAGAGTCTCAATGTAGCAATTGCAGGGTCACTTTGCTTGTATGAAACTTTAAGACAAAGACAATACGCCTAAAACATTCTGTCATATATGTAGCCCAGATAAAGAATTGACTGAATAAATATATTGATTCAGTCATTTTCTTATATAGAACTTACTTTATCGACTCCATATGAAAACTAACCTTGTGCTTCCATAAAGCTTGTAGAATAGTTGTTCGGTGCATTAAAGTTAGTAAAACTAATGCTAATGGATTTCTCTAGTCCATTCACACAGTGCCACCACCCAATAGGAATAAATAATGCCTCACCAGCTTTAATAGTGACTTCAACTGGCGTTACATGCCGCATCAACGGATGTTTTGTCAGATCAAAATTAGGAAAGTCCACTTCACTATACACGTGCAAATCATTATATAACCAAGGCACTTGCCACGCTGGGATCAATGTTACTTTCTTAGTGCCATACACTTGAACCAACATATTGTTGGTTAAATCATGGTGGAGCGGAGTAAAGGTGCCTTTGGGTCCCATCCAAAAATACGTACTAAAGGCCGCATCATTATCTAAAAGCTGGCGATAACCCTCACCAAAATCACCGATTTCATCCAGTGCCGGTCTAATGGTTTCAACGTTTTGTTGCGTGTTATTGGCAGTCATATAATAGTTGTTACTTTCACCATCATTTTCTATCATATTAACAAATTCAGACATCAGCATTGATTTACGATATTTATCAGAATGACGTTCAAAAAGTGCATCATTCTCGCGATTGAACTGAACCTGAATTTCCGCATCCCCTAATGTATCTGCAAAATAACGAGGGCTCCATTTCTTTAGTGCTGGCCAATGATTAATACCTTTTTTAAGCACCACAGGCTTATGCTTACTATAATAATCTTTAATAAAGGTTTCAAATGCTGGTGTATCGATCACCTCGATTTGTTGATTATAACCAGGATCTAACTTGGCTAAGTCATCACAGGTATTAAGAAGCCATTCTCGTCTTTTTAGCAGCTTAGCGGCTTTAACGCCTGCTTGTAGGTAAGGGCTTTTAGAAGCCGTCTCTATTTCTAGCAATACCTCTGCATGACTAAACCCTTGCTTCACCAATACTTTCGCAATACTATTTTTACTGGTTCCTTCAAGTAAATTGGTCGCGACCCATTCTTTCCAATTATTTGGGAGTCCACGAATCGGTTGTTTACTGTCGTTTGCCGCCACCTTGGAACCATCACTCAGCGCAGCTTTGATTTGAGCGTCTGAAAAGCGATTATCCTTTAATGTTTGAAAGATTGTCTCTGGTTGGACACCACGACTTATATTAGTCGCTACCCAGTCATTCCATTCCTGAGGTAAGCGTTCTGACATATTTAATCCTGCCTTCATTAGTATCTCCTAATTCCATGATGTACTAATTGATTGGTCCATCATCTAATCATCTATTATTGAGTATAGTAAGTTAATTATTACTATAATCTTGCTCTACAAATTGTACAAATTAAACAGTAGTATAAATATAGTAGCTGACATTTATCCATTTGACTAGAGCCTGCCCTCGTTTCAAAAATGCAGATAAAAGTAGGATGAACTGTAGCTATAAAAAAATTGCGAAATTGTATCAGCATTGAGAATACTTCATGAAAAAGCCTTCGATTCATTGAACCGAAGGCTTTATGATTTATGATACATTAAGTGACATTAAATACTTAATTGTTCAAACTTAAACCTTGCTGGTTAGCTCAGGTAGCGCTTCAAATAGATCCGCTTCTAGGAAGTAATCAGCAACGCTAGCGATAGGTGCTTCTGCATCATTGTTGATAGCAACGATCACTTTAGAGTCTTTCATACCCGCTAGATGCTGAATCGCGCCTGAAATACCAGCGGCGATATATAAGTCTGGCGCAACAATTTTGCCCGTTTGACCGACCTGCATATCGTTCGGTACATAACCTGCATCAACTGCAGCACGTGATGCACCAACAGCAGCGCCTAGCTTATCAGCCAATGGCTCGATGTACTTGGTGAAGTTTTCACCGTTTGCCAATGCACGACCACCAGAAACCACAATACTAGCTGAGGTCAATTCTGGACGGTCAGATTTCGCCATCTCTTCATTAACAAAGCTTGCTTTACCAGTTTCTTGTACGTTGTCGATAGTTTCAACAGTGGCTGAACCGCCTTCGCTTGCAACTGGATCAAATGCAGTTGTACGTACTGTTAATACCACTTTATCTTCTGTCGTTTTTACGGTCGCCGTCGCGTTACCTGCATAGATAGGACGCTCAAACGTTTGCGCATCTACCACACCAGAGATTTCTGACAGCATGCTGACGTCAAGCAAAGCAGCAACACGTGGCATGAAGTTTTTGCCAGTCGTTGTTGCAGCGGCTAAGATATGGCTATAATCACCAGCAATATCAGCAACCAATAGCGCCACGTTGCCCGCCAATTGATGCTCATAAGCTGCATTGTCAGCTAATAGTACTTTAGTCACGCCTTCTGCTGTTGCTGCTTCATCAGCAACTGCTTGAGCACCACTACCTGCGACCAATACATGGATGTCATCACCGATTTGCTTAGCAGCAGCGATGGTGTTCAAAGTTGCCTTTTTTAGACTGGCATTGTCGTGTTCTGCATATACCAAAATTGCCATGGTTTTAATCCTTTATTTGTTCGTATCATCTATTCATGCGGTTGTTTGTGTACAAGCCTATTTGGGCGGCTAGATTTTAATATTAAACAAAGCCACCAAATCTATAGCCTTGTACAGGATATGCCGTAGCGAAGTATCCAATCATTGAAACATTAGATTACTTTTGCTTCGTTTCTTAGCTTATCGACCAACTCATCAACTGACCCTACTGTAATACCAGCTTTGCGTTCAGCAGGTGGCACGACTTTAATAATCTCTTGCTTAGAGGCCATGTCAACACCAAAATCAGCTGGCGTTTTTTCATCAAGCTGCTTTTTCTTTGCTTTCATGATGTTAGGCAATTTAGCATAACGTGGCTCATTCAAACGCAGATCAGTCGTGATAACCGCTGGCAGCTCAAGCGCAAGCGTCTGTAAACCACCGTCGATTTCACGAGTCACGTTTACTTTATCGCCTTCAACTTTCACTTCTGATGCAAACGTACCCTGACCGATACCCATCAATGCGGCTAGCATCTGACCAGTCTGGTTGTTGTCATCATCAATCGCTTGCTTTGCCTAGTAAGATAATATCAGTAGCTTTCAGATTCAGCGATATTTTTTAGAATCTTGGCAATTTGTAATGGATATGGCTTTTCATCGGTCAATACTAGAACACCACGATCAGCACCCAATGCTAGGGCGGCACGAATTTGCTCTTGTGACTCTTTTGGACCGATTGAAGCGACAATGATCTCATCAATCACACCAGCTTCTTTTAGACGAACCGCTTCTTCTACTGCAATTTCATCAAAAGGGTTGATTGACATTTTAGTGTTAGATAAATCAACGCCAGAATTATCAGCTTTTACACGAACTTTTACGTTGTAATCAATGACACGCTTGACCGCTACTAATGCTTTCATACGTTCCTCGTTTATTAATGTTATGAATTAAAAAATTGTCGGTTAAGAACCAAAGGTTCTTTGTGGTTCAAATTGTCGTTCAAAATACTGCTCAAGGTTATTACTACATCAACAGAGTATGGTTAATTAAGAGAAATACACCAATACTAGAAACCATATTAGCATTGTATTACTTCCTAATGAAATCTGCTAAAGCTAAGCCAACCGTTATTATCAGACCTATGTATCTTGCGTCAGCATCGCCGATAAGGTCAAGGCAGCGCCGTGAATAATGCGTCATAAATTTGTCACCGTTCTACCATAAATAGTTTATAAGCACACAATTTGGCGGTTTTTCTTTGGCAACAACCTCAGAGGTTCATACCTTTATAGCACTCTAATTACTGAGTTTACTTAATATTTTGTTATTATTTATCTATTCGAATTTAATCTATAAGAAGAACTAAAAGCCTATGCCCTATTAATCGAGTAAATAGCATCAATCCTAGATGCAACCCTGCTTCAGACAAAGCAAGGCCCAACATCTGTTACCAATCAATTGGAAATCAAGTCCACAATTTCATAGTACCACTTTATTTATTACTTTTTTCTTGAGTGAGTATTTATTGTTGACTGATGATGTTCATGTCCGAAATCAATGGTATTCTATTCTTAAGAAAGACTGGCATAAAAAAAGCAACCTGATGAGAGGTTGCTCTTTTTTAAAGTTGAAACAGTATTTTTATTATTTTAGCAAATTAGCGTATTGATAATCTCACTGTAATTGGACTAACTGGTAAACAGTTTGTTCAATCATCAATTAAATTAGATAGCTTCGATTTGCTCAGCTTGTGGGCCTTTTTTGCCATCACCTAAGATGAAAGACACTTTTTGGCCTTCAGCTAGGGTTTTGAAACCGCCACCTTGGATAGCGCTGTAGTGAGCGAATACATCTTGGCCGCCATTGTCTTGAGCGATAAAACCAAAACCTTTAGCTTCATTAAACCACTTTACAGTGCCTTCAACTTTATCTGACATAAATTTTCCTAACTCTTTAACTGTTGGCGAGACGTTTGTCATCACCGATTAATTGATATATACCCAGATCATTTTTTGATTAAAATCATGGCTCGTAACCGTAAATTACCTTAGCGATAACTTTGATTTTTTACCAAGATTCTTCGGGTACAGGTCGATTATAACAGTTTTTCATAAGCGCAACAGTCTAAATTGATGATTTTTGTAAACCGCTTATACCAATTTCAGACAGCGAAGCGATTCAATAAACACCTAGATAATACATTGATATTAAAGATATTTTTAAATGTTGGCTTTATACTTGTCTCGCATTACAAGATAGTATATTCATTTTATTTAGTATCGATTATAGTTCAAAAATACTTTATTGAGATATAGGCAACCACGGTGAACTTAATACCAACAAACATAGAGCAAAGAATATCAGCGAAAATGACTGGCTATACGCAATATATTTAGTCGGTATCACCAAATCTTTGGGGGAATCAGGAATACCTTTACGTTTCAACAATCGTGTTCCATAAACCCAGCCAAAAGTGGTATAAATACCATAGGCAGCAGGCACAGCAATGGCCAGTGGCGTCAAGTCAATCACGTACAGCATGACGACAGAAATAAAGAACCATAATGTGTCTAGGAGCGAGCTGATTTGAAAAAATTTAGACTTGGGCAATTTGCCGTCGGTTTTTTTGAGCATCTCTCCTTCTATCCAAATCAAAACTGCTACCACAGCGCTAAGAGTAATATATACGAATTGCGGCGTTAGCCAGTCAGGATAAGATATTTGCACAACACACAACCTGTAATCTATAGAAAAATAAGAATGGATAAACCATTTGCTTTCTTAGTCCAAAAACAAATGATGATAACGACAATCGCCTAACTAATACCGATCCCAAAAATTAGAGCCGCAAGAAAAACGAGTATAAATACTACATATTGTAGGCTAAGCGAGTTTGACGCAGCTAATCGTATTTTTTGGGATCGGTATAATACGATAACGCCTGTATATATGGGTGGCTATGATTGGTTTTCAACCCATAAAACTAAGCCCTGTAAAAACATTTATCAAATAATGCACATTAAAAAACCCATGCTATCATTCGATAACATGGGTTTTGCATGACTCATTAACCAAGTCTTTTATAATTTAATAATAAGCTTAGTTTTTGTCTTTATCGATGATTTTATTACCACCAATCCAAGGCATCATACCGCGTAGCTTAGCACCAGTAACTTCAATTTGATGCTCAGCATTGTTACGACGACGAGCAGTCATTGATGGATAGTTGGTTGCACCTTCAGAGATGAACATTTTTGCGTACTCACCAGACTGAATGCGTTTTAGTGCATTACGCATGGCTTCGCGTGATTGCTCATTGATAACTTCAGGACCCGTCACATATTCGCCGTATTCAGCGTTGTTACTGATTGAGTAGTTCATGTCAGCGATACCGCCTTCATACATCAAGTCAACGATAAGCTTAAGCTCATGTAAGCACTCAAAGTAAGCCATTTCTGGTGCATAGCCTGCTTCGGTTAGGGTTTCAAAGCCCATTTTTACTAGCTCAACTGCGCCGCCACAAAGAACGGCCTGCTCACCAAATAGAGTCGGTTTCAGTTTCATCTTTGAACGTGGTTTCGATAATACCTGAACGACCACCACCAACACCAGCAGCATAAGATAGTGCTAATTGCTTGGCTTGACCTGATGCGTCTTGATAGATAGCGATCAAGATCTGGGATACCGCCGCCTTTAGCAAACTCTGAGCGAACGGTATGACCTGGTGCTTTTGGTGCAACCATGATGACATCAAGATCGCTACGTGGTACAACTTGGTTATAATGAATCGCAAAACCATGAGCGAAAGGCCAATGTAGCGCCCTTCTTTGATGTTTGGCTCAATCACATCGTTATAAAGCTCTTTTTGGAACTCATCAGGCGTCAAAATCATGATGACGTCAGCAGCTTTTACCGCTTCTTCTACTTCAGCAACTTTTAAACCAGCGTTTTCTGCTTTTTTCCATGAGCCTGAGTTTGCACGTAGACCAACAGTCACATCGACGTCTGAATCTTGTAGGTTAAGCGCGTGCGCATGGCCTTGTGAACCGTAACCAATAATGGCAACTTTTTTACCTTGGATAATTGATAGATCACAATCTTTATCATAATAAACGTTCATAAATAGAGTCCTTTTCCTCAATCATGGCGTGCCATGGATAAATAAACGCTTATGCTAGTCAGCCATTATCGAAGTGATTGCTAAGATAAGCGCTATGTTGATGATAAATAAGTTTAAATACGAATATTTTGATCATAAACGGCTCGTATGGTATAAAGACTTAGCGTTTTTTCGCCGCGAGCAATACCAATGACGCCCGAGCGTACCACTTCCATGATACGTTCACGACCAATGACATCGATAAAACCATCGAGCTTAGCCTTATCGCCAACGATTTGAATCGTATATAAATTGGCATTGACGTCAACGATTTGTGCACGGAAAATATCTGCACTGCGTTTGATCTCTTCACGTACACTACCCGTTGCCCGTACTTTGATGAGCATCAACTCGCGTTCGACGTGTACGGTGTCTGATAGATTAAGCACTTTAACCACTTCAATCAATTTATGCAATTGCTTGGTGATTTGTTCAATTCTTTCAGGTGAAGTAATGGTCGTCAACTGTCAGACGTGAAATACTTGGATCGTCAGTAGGCGCGACGTTTAGCGTTTCGATATTGTAGCCACGTTGTGAGAACAAGCCGACTAGACGCGACAACGAACCCGCTTCGTTTTCCATCAATACCGAAATCAGATGTTGTTGTTGCATTAGGTACGCTCCCCTTTTGTTAACCACATATCACGCATCGTCTGTCCAGCGATTTGCATCGGATACACATGCTCATTACGATCGACGTAAACATCGATAAATACCAGTTTGTCTTTCATTGCCATGGCTTCAGCCAATTGTGCTTCCATGGTCGCAGGATCAGTAATCTTGATACCGACATGACCATAACTTTCAGCCAGTTTGACAAAGTCTGGTAAGGAGTTCATATAAGACTGCGCATGACGACCTTCATACAGCATGTCTTGCCACTGTTTCACCATACCCAACTGCGCGTTATTTAAGTTCAAGATTTTGACTGGTAAATTATATTGCAGGCAGGTCGATAGCTCTTGGATATTCATCTGAATAGAGCCTTCACCCGTAATACAGACCACATCACGCTCAGGGTTAGCAAGCTTTGCTGCCATCGCATACGGCAAGCCAACACCCATCGTGCCTAGGCCACCTGAGTTCAGCCATTGACGCGGCTCATCATAAGTATAGTAAAGCGCCGCAAACATCTGATGCTGACCGACGTCACTGGTGATAATCGCGTTGCTATTAGTCACTTTGTCTAATGCTTGTACGACCGCTTTGTGGCTTAATACCATTATCTGTACTGGTGTCATAACGCAGACCATGACGCTTACGCCACTCATTAATCTGTGACCACCAATCCAATAGCGCATGCTGCTCTAGTTCTTTATCTTCACCGATAATCTCTATCATATCAGTAAGCACTGACTTTACATCACCAACGATAGGAATATGAGCAAGAGATAGTCTTTGAGATAGACGTCGGATCGATATCGATATGAATAATAGTCGCATTTGGACAGAATTTTTTGACGTTATTGGTCACACGGTCATCAAAACGTGCACCAACTGCCAAAATAACATCAGCATGATGCATGCTCATGTTGGCTTCATAAGTGCCATGCATGCCGAGCATACCCAAGAACTGACGATCAGAGCCAGGGAACGTACCCAAGACCCATTAAAGTATTGGTCACTGGTAAGTTTAGACGATGAGCAAGGTCGGTCAACTCTTTATGGGCATTACTCCAAATCACACCACCACCAGCATATAACAGGACGCTGCGCGGCTAATAAGGTCTCAACCGCTTTTTTGATTTGACCGCTATGACCTTTAAGTGAAGGCTGATATGAGCGTATAAATACCTCTTCTGGGTATTCATAGGCAAACTTTTCGCTAGGCGCAGTCATATCTTTTGGCACATCGATGACGACAGGACCCGGACGTCCAGATTGGGCAATATAAAAGGCTTTTTTGACAATCATTGGAATTTCGCTAGCATGGCGCACTTGAAAGCTATGCTTAACGATAGGGCGTGATACACCGATCATATCCGTTTCTTGGAAAGCATCTTCACCGATTAGGCTGCTTGGCACCTGACCTGCAATCACACCATCGGTACTGAGTCCATAAAGGCTGTGGCAATAGCTGTCACGGTATTGGTAGCACCAGGACCTGAAGTGGCTAGCACGACACCCGTGTTACCAGTTACTCGCGAATAAGCATCTGCCATGTGACCAGCGGCTTGCTCATGACGCACTAAGAATATGCTCAATGTTGTCTTGCTGAAACAAGCGCATCATAAATATGCAGAACCGCGCCGCCTGGATAGCCAAAAATATATTTGACACCCTCATCCGTCAGCGCTTGCACCAGCATCTCAGCGCCAGATAGCATCACAGGCTCTTGCTACCTTCAGCAAGACGTTGTTGCTTTTCTTCAAAATTTTTGGCGGCATTACCCGTTTGGGTATGTCCAGTCATATTCGGACTTTGCGTGGTTTGCGTCACTGTCGTCACCTTTTTTTGTGGCAAGAATATGTGCCCACTACGTCTAAGTTACGCTGTGCTATAAGACAGCATACTACTCACACATAGCAATATATTTAAGGTCAGCTTTGCGACAGGATTTTATCGATATACAGTGACAAGATGCGAGTGCATCTATAAAAGAAGCTTATTATTTGCAGATGCATACGAGCTTGCGCTAATGATAGAATAGATGGGTACAGAATGATAGAAACAAATCTCAAAGCTTATATTTTATAGCTTATATCACGTTATATGATTGCGAAATCTTATAACCATGTTTGATGAGGAGATGTTAAGAACACACATGACACTCTATTTTTTACAACAGCAAAATCTTATGAGACACAGTAATAATAAGTTTATCTTAGTCATTGTAGACAGATAAGTCCGGAGACAATAAATATAGATTTGAATAGCATGGTTACAACCGCTATTTATTTTATATCATTGTCACAAAGATAATAAGGCTAAGCAAGCTACCGATAAGCAACCCTTAGTCCTTATTTTCAAGTGCCACGGCAATATCATAAAAGCCGCTCACTGACCAATCAACTGCTATTATATTCGATGGTTTGTGAGCTATTGTCAAGAAAAACTTCTAAACCCCATCCCCAACTATTAGTTATTAAACAATGTACATTCATAAGTATTATTTGCTAGAATCAAGCGATTACTGTATTTATATTGTTATCGAGTATCTTAACCATTATCCTTAGCTTATCTATACCTTCGTTTTTTACCTCATTAAGAGGGCTGCTACCATGGCACAAGCGTCTACGATAAGCACCGCTGCCAAACTGCTTATCAGGTAGCACTGCGTGTATGTTCATGCTGCCAATGAGCGCCACTCATGCCATTCAGGTATACAAATCTATTGGCGCACATGGCGAAGTCAAATACAGCCAACATGCGCCGCAAAATGGTAGAAATATCGAGGTGATTGAGTTTCGTAGTGACGGTAGGCAGAGCAATGCAGGACAGCTAGCAGGTAAAACCGAAGCCAATCAAAGATGCACCGCCAAAGCGCAGAAGAACAGCGCGTTGCCCAGTTAGAAGCACGTATCAAAGAGCAAGAAGCCCAAGCGAATGCCCAGCGTTGTCAGTCGTTACGTAATAATCTAACCAATCTAAATGTTGGCGGACGTATCTATGAGATGGATGCCAATGGCAAACGTCAATATCTAGATGGTCGTGAGATTGAGCTTAAGCGTGAGCGTGTGCAGCAGGCAATCAACCAGTATTGTGCCAACCCTACTACCTAGTATTAGTATTAATTATAGACATCAACTCCCAACTGCATAACGTGACGAATGGCTGCTGGCATATCCTGAGCCTGTAGCCCTCGCTGCCCAATCAATAGCGCGCTATTGTCACTGTTGCCACGCTTCATTTGGTTAACAAGCGTATCTCCTGCTAAACCATGTATCATGACGGCTTGATGCAAGCTGCGCATATCTGACGTTAGATCTTGCTGCGCTAACAAGCCAGCAATGACGCCAGACAGTACATCCCCCATGCCAGCCGTTGCCATACCAGCATTACCCACTCCGCAAACATAAATTTGCACGCCCTTTGACTGCTGCTCTAACACCAAAGAACCAGCACCCTTTAGCACCCAATCACCGCCATAAGTCGCTGCGCACTGTTTTATCGTTGCCAACCTATCGCCTTCTACCTCGCTTATATTTTTATCAAGCAATATGGCAGCTTCTCCACTATGCGGCGTCAAGCAAACCGGATAGTCAACGCTGTGGTCTCGCAGTTGAGTGATGAGTTGATGGTTGTCCCTACTCAATGAAGCCAAATGATAAAGACCATCAGCATCAATCACTAATGGCGTTTTTTCTGCGATGGCCGCTTCAATATAACTGATAAATAACGCCTGCGCCTTTTCATCACGGCCCAATCCCATACCAATAGCAATGACACTGGCTTCTTTAATTAAAGCCTCTACCCCATCTGTATCGTGCAGATTAAGAGTCATTGCGTCTGGCAATGAGGTCAATAAAGCCCCATGAAATCTCTCATGACAGGCGACTGTAATTTTTCCCGCTCCTGCTGCCATTGTACTAGCCGCAGACAGTATTGCAGCGCCGCCCATACCTTGCGACCGATCAACACGATTACCACCAATGACCAATACATGACCATAGCTGCCTTTGTAGCTGTTTTGACGACGTGCATTTAAACGATGTGCCGTCTTTAGTAACATGGCAACTGGTACATTTGCTTGATTGACGTTTTGACCATCCTTTTTATCAGACGCGGCTTGGTCAAGAACCTTTTGAAAAGGTATCAAGGGTATATCAATTATTCCTCCACTGTAATCCATCCCATCTTTGGTATGCAGACCGAATTTTCGCGCAATCAAACATAGCGTTATATCAGCCTGTATCGCTAAACGGTCAAATACCTCGCCAGTAGCAGCCACCAACCCACTCGGAATATCGACGGCGATTGCTAAGGCGTTATTTTGTTGTACTGCATCATTAAACCTGCGGATTGCCTGCTTATACACTCCTTCAGGTGCACGATCAAATCCAATGCCAAATAGGGCATCGATATAGACATCAGCAGATAAAGCTATGCCGAATGAGTCATTTTGACAGCTGTTGCCATCTTCAAAGCGCTGGTAATCACAATGAGCAAACAAGGCTACTTGTAGAGCTTTAGTCGCATCCGTTATTGAACATGCCGTATTAGAAACTTCCACTGTATGATTTATCTCAAAATCTTTCTTTTCAAAACCGACGGTTATTACGGTTACCTGCCAGCCAGCTTGACGCAGATAATAAGCGATAAGCCAACCATCACCGCCATTATTGCCCTTTCCTACCCAAATACTGGCTTTACGCTGGCGTGTGTCAGAACGATACATGCTAGTGCTCATTGATGAGTGTGTATTTAGATATTTTTGCTCATCAAGCTGCTCGATATGTTGCGACATTTGCCAAGCGGCTTGTTTCATCAATCCAAAACTGTCATGACCTTCTGCAAACCATGCCTGTTCCATAGCGTATACTTGCTTGCTGCTATAGAGCGCTGTGGGTGTTGTAGTTTTTGTGTACAGTAAGTTGGATTGGGTTTGCATAATCGATCCTCAGCTATTTTTACTATCATCAGTTCAGTATAAAAACGAGTCAGCGGGACTGGTATGAATTTTTCGCCGCCTCTGTCTGCGCAGGCACAGCAAGCCAGAGAAATTTATGCCAGTTCAGCGTTGGAATATAATGTATTTGTTTTATTTAGAATCGACTATATAGTATTTTATATTGCGTTATTTTTTTACTTATATTAGCTTAGCAAAAGCTTACTTTGACTTATGTATCAATATGCATACGAGTTTATTTGCTTTTATGCTTGCGCTCTTCGCTCACAGGCTTATCATAACGGTATTCACCTCAATACCTACTGTCAAACATGAATAATGTATCTAAACCAGACTTGCCACTTTTATCAACCAAGCAAACATCAGCCGAGCAGCTATCCTCTACCCCTAACGATGCGTCGACAAAAAAGATTGCCGTCACTCATGCGCAGGCATTTGCAACTACGGCAGACGTCAAGCAATGGATTAAAACTCAAGCACAGGCGCTAGGGTTTGCTGACTGCGGTTTCTTATCCGTTCACCACCCTCTATTTACTCAGCAGATTGTACAGTTGCAGCAATGGCTAGATAAAGGCTATGAAGGTCAGTTGCAGTTCATGCATAACAACCATCATCTGCGCGCTCATCCTGAACAGTTGGTAGAGGGCGCAAAGACCATCATTAGCGTGCGTATGGATTATCTAACGCAAACCCCGACACCGCGCACTATCAGTGATAATGACCACCCCAATCAAGGTATCATTGCCCGTTATGCCAGAGGGCGCGACTATCATAAGACCATGCGCAGTCGCCTAAAGCAGTTGGCACTAAACATAGAAGCCATGCTGCCTGAATGGCGACATCTAGATATTGGCGCTGACAAGGATTTTATTTTTAGACCTTTTAGTGACTCTGCGCCTATTTTTGAGCGTCCTATTGCAGATGCAGCTGGCCTTGGCTGGACAGGCAAGCATACGCTACTGATAAACAAACAAGCTGGCTCATTCTTTGTACTCGGTGAGCTGTTTATGAGCCTTGAGTTGCCTGACGATGACACCAGTAAAAGAGCACTGTGGCAGTTGCAGCGCTTGTATTGATATCTGCCCTACCCAAGCCATTGTCGCGCCTTATGAGCTTAATGCTTCTGCCTGTATCTCTTATCTTACGATTGAACATGATGGCATCATTGATACTAAATACCGACGTGCGATTGGCAACCGAGTCTTTGGTTGTGATGATTGTCAGCTTATTTGTCCATGGAACCGCTACGCCAATCTGACGCCTGTAGAAGATTTTGCGCCACGGCATCAGTCTTGATAACAGCAGTTTGCTTGAGCTGTGGCAATGGCAAGAAGCAGAGTTTATGAAAAAAACCGAAGGCAGTCCACTCAGACGCACAGGTTATGTGAATTTTTTGCGCAATATCGCCATCGGACTTGGCAATGCCAATGGCAGTCAAGAAATCGATAGACGCATTACGAGTCAAAGCTTGGGCTGCATAACGACATGCTTGACGAACATATAGATTGGGCGATAGCCGAACAGCTCGATAAATTAAATATGCAATAGACGGTTAAATCTTAGATTCCTACTTTTGGACTAAAATTGAACCAAAAAACGCCTCTTAATAATGAGGCGTTTTCTATTGGCTTATATTTCTAAGTATTCATACATATGTTTAAGAATCGAAAAGCAACATTACGGTTTAGGAATGCGTAGTACTTGACCTGGATAAATCTTGTCTGGGTCAGAAAGCATCGGCTTGATTGGCTTCAAATATCTTCATATAATCGCCAGATGAACCATAAACATCTTTTGCAATTTTAGATAAGCTGTCACCAGATTTTACGGTGTACATAGTCGACTCAGGTGCATCTGCTCTTCAATATCGATATTATCAATGACTTTAGCGACGTTTTGTACGTTACCAATAGCAATGATTGCTTTTTCACGGTCCGCTTGGGTCTTAGCTTTACCGCTAATCTCTGCAGTATCGGTTGACCCATTATACTTAATTTTTAGATCGCTGATATTTAGGTTTTGCTGCTGAATACGACGAAGTAAAATATTGGCTACTGATTGCGCTGAAGGCTCAGTACTCTGTACTGGTGTATTGGCATCTGCTTTGGTTTCTACTTTAGCATCATGCTTGGCGTCATCACGATTAAAAATCTTATCACCAATGTCTTTTGCAAAACTGAACATACCCATATAACTGCTCCTTAAAATATTATTATTTATTATTCATCGTTATTGTTTTTACGATGATACTCATATCGGTTACCACCCTTTTATTGCTTACCATTATGAGTATAAGCAAAGGTATGAGCGATGAATAGTAAGAGTATGTTGAGTAATGTTGATTTGGCGTAGCCAATGTTAACACTACTGTTAACATTGGCTATGAGTGCGATAACGTCAAAGAGAAATAACAAACATAAAAAAACCGCCTATCTATTAAGATAAGCGGCTCTATCAAGACTTGCTGAGCAAGTAGCTAATTATAGCTGTGCTTGTACGTAGTCGATTGCTTTTTGAACAGTCGTTAATTCTGCTGAATCTTCATCAGGAATCGTGATGCCAAAATCACTTTCAAATGACATAACCAATTCAACTAGGTCCAATGAATCAGCGCCTAAGTCTTCCATAAATGAAGCATCGTTACTGATGTCTTCAACGTTCATACCTAATTGCTCAGCTACTGCAGCTTTAACTCTTAGCTCGGTATCATTACTCATGTAGATTTCTCCTTTTTGATCTATTATTTTGACAAACTGCCATAGCCCTATAGTTAGACTCTATAGCATTGTATATAAAATGGGATTTTCAGATCCAGCATGGCCGTCTGAGTGCTCTATAACAAGTTATACTATCTTGACTAATATCTAGTAAAGCCTTGCTATCATACAGGGCTTTGACTTAAAAGTATCCGACATTATAGCACCCTTTATTATAGTTTACACTCGTTCACACAGTTTTTTATTATAACTGTGTAACGTCTGTGTGTTACCTACATGTACATGCCACCATTGACAGGAATAACTGCACCTGTAATATAGCTGGCTTCATCACTTGCTAAGAAATGTACGGCTGCCGCGATATCTTCTGGCTGACCAAGACGGCTGATAGGCACGGCATCTAACATAGAATTCAATAGAGCGCTCATCAAGCTCATCCGTCATATCGGTTTCAATCAAACCTGGCGCGACACAGTTAATCGTCACTTGGCGTGAGCCTATTTCGCGTGCGAGCGTACGGCTAAAACCTTCTACACCAGCTTTGGTCGCGGCATAGTTAGATTGACCAGCATTGCC
This sequence comes from uncultured Psychrobacter sp., assembly GCA_963925435.1. Classification (GTDB taxonomy): domain Bacteria; phylum Pseudomonadota; class Gammaproteobacteria; order Pseudomonadales; family Moraxellaceae; genus Psychrobacter. Next base: position 44,085 of record CAWURQ010000005.1, read on the forward strand.
CATTTGAGCAACGACAGAGGTAATATTAATGATACGACCGCGGCGTGCTTTCATCATACCGCGAACAGCACGTTTGCTCATACGATACACAGAGGTCAAATTGGTATCAATCACATTGTCCCAATCTTCATCTTTCATACGCATCAATAAGCCATCTTGGGTAATACCGGCATTATTGACCAATACTTGCACCGCGCCATAAACGCTTTCTATCTCTTCAAATAGCTTGTCGATTTGTGCGGTATCGCGTACATCTAACACTCGACCAATACCACCAGCTATCATGCAGATAATCATCAATCAGTGCAGCACCTTTTTCAGTGGTGGCAGTACCAATGACAAAGTGTCCTTCTTTAGCAAAACGTTTGGCGACTGCCTTGCCGATACCACGGCTTGCGCCAGTTACTAATGTGATTGTACGGCTCATGATAATACCTCCAGTAATTTATCTAGACGGGCGGGCTTGTCAGTAGGATAGCTTGCAATTGGCTGCGCTTGACGCTTCGCCAAATTACTCAAGACGTTACCACTGCCACACTCGATTAAAATATTAATTTGCTTATCTGCCAGCTCTTGCATGGTTTTTGACCACAGTACTGGCTCGACTTAGCTGTTCAGTTAACGCCTGCTTTGATACCTACAGCACTGGTTTCAACGCGCGCATGACGGTTCTGAATAACAGGAATCGTCGCCTGATCAAACTTGATAGCCGCAAGCTCTGCTGCCAACGCATTACTAGCAGGCTCCATCAAGGCACAGTGTGATGGCACACTTACCTTTAATGGAATGGCCTTTTTACCAGTATTTTGTACTTTATCGATGACCGCATTAACGCCTGCGGCATTACCAGAAACGACAACCTGCCCTGGGCTATTAAAATTTGCTGCGCCAACAATCGCATTATCTACATGCTCAGTGGCTTGCTCACACAAATTTTCGACTCGATGATCTTCCAAACCCAGTACTGCTGCCATAGCCGTATCAATACCCACTACAGCGTCTTGCATCAACTGACCACGCTTATGTACCAGTTTTACAGCATCAGCAAGTGACAGCACGCCAGCGGCGCAGAGGGCACTATATTCACCAAGAGAATGACCTGCTAGGTAACAAGGCTTACTTTCTATTTTTTGTTGTAAGATGCGCCAAATAGCGATGCTAGCCGTTAGCAATGCGGGCTGCGTATATTGAGTTTGATTGAGCTTGTCTTCGTCCTGACAGATTGCCCATAAATCCTCACCAAGTGCCGCACTTGCCTCAGTAAAAGTCTCAATAATTTCAGGATAGATTTCAGCAAGCTCGCTTGTCATACCGACGACTTGTGAGCCTTGTCCGGGAAACAAGACCGCAATACGGGTTGGTTGTTTTTTTATCATATCGGGTACAGAGCCCATAACCAATATTCCTTATTTGATTGGAAACACCCCTAGCATGAATGGGGTTCATTGTAGAGTTAAAGACTATATAGGATATTTTTATATAGCGCTCACTGTCACTAGTCCTTTAAGACAATGTGCGCTTATGTAAACTATACACTGACATCGACCATTAGCATAGCTGCCAGAAACTTAATTATGCGTCTTACTCTCATAAGTCTTATAACGCGATTTATGATGAGCACATTAAATATGCCTTGCATGACAGATTAAGTATGACAAACATTTATCAAAAGCTATCGTTCAATAAACCGTATTAAAAAAAGAGCACTAAAAACTAGCTACTAGAAAACTCAATAACAAAAAGCCAAGTTATCCAGCCACATAATATATGATAGCGAAATAACTTGGCTTTCGTTAGCTCAAACTCAATGGCTGGATAATAGCTTTACAAAGAACTTCGACAGTCATCAGAACCATCATAATCTTTAGCAGCCATCAAACAACAATGAATTAAGCGTCTTGACTGACTTTGAACAACTGACGACCACGGTAGAAACCATCTTTAGTCATGTGATGACGACGATGTTTTTCACCAGTAGTAGCATCTACGCTTAGCTCAGCAATTTCCATACGATGGTGTGAACGGCGCATGTCACGACGAGAACGGCTTTTACGACTTTTTTGAACAGCCATGATATAGCTCCTATACTTAAAAGGGATAAGCTTAAAATTCAGCTTTAGTCGATACTGACAGAGGCTATATAATCACAACAACCTAAGTCTTAAGCATCATTAGTTAAATAGATTGTCACTCACATAAAGCGCTGACTTCGTCTAAAATTTATAAAAAAATTAATCAGTCAGCTTCTATCAGCAAGCAACAGGTTGCTCGAATGCAATAAACCGGACATTATACGCATGTTTATTCAATTAATAAAGCCCTGCCTTTCACTCTTCTGCATAAAGCTGATAAAAGACACTTAAATACCTTAAACAGATGACTTTTATAGCTTGCCTTTTAGCGAAGCCAAAGCAGCAAAATGGGTTTTCACTCTCTTCTTCTTCTGGTATTTCACCAAACTGCTCAACCGACATTTCACAATCATCATGTTTTGGTGCCATTGGAGTTTTGAGCAATATCTCATCTTCTACCAGTTTCTTGAATGGTAATAAATGCTCTGGAGATTGCTCGGTAACGATTTCATCAAGTAGCAAGTAATCTTGCTCTTCATTAACCATGCGCACCTGGCTTTCGTTTTCTAGTAACGCGATGTTGTAATCGTCAGATAAATCTGTCGCAACTGGCTGTAGACAACGTTGGCACGTTAACCAGACTTCACCCGTTAGAGTAAATGCTAGATGCAAGACGTTGTTACGGCGATACAATTTGGCGTCTAGCTGTGTATTTGATTGCTCATGCTCAGTGTTTAACGTAGCAGCAAGACGATCAAAAGAGTTTGGATCGACCCCTCCTGACCATTCAAAACCCGCGTCCGCCCACTTATCTAAAGAAATGTGTTCAGGCATGCTGGTAGATACAGGCGCTTTTTTATTGTCGGCTTGAAGTGCTGACGGTTTAATTTCTGGAGTGCTTGACATGCGCGGCCTCATTCATAAAAACGGTGTATAATATTGCCTGCCATACTAATGGAAAGCGCCGAGCTGCGCCAGCGCTAGTATGTTAATATTTTTTTATCTCTAGGCTGTTTTAGTCTCCTATTCCTTATTATCTATTTGGTCAGTGCTTCATCTATGAGCTCATTCAACAATCAAACTGATTTTTCTCACTTGCTACCTTATATCAAAGCCAACAATCTGCTACAGCATCTGACCGATCTGACAAACCATATCCAAGAAAATACTCCCGCCTCATTAATTTTTAAACGAGAGGAACATTTAAGTGAATGGAAAAAACAATGGCAAAGACTCTCTAGCATGAAAATATATGATAGCGCTCAACAAGCATTAGATCAAAATGAAAGAGCGGCGACAGACTGGCTTATGCAATTGTTCAATATCTTGTTTGATGATCAAAAAGTCTTATTAGCTCGCAGTGCGGGAGAACCAGAATATTTCCCTCATCAACACAATGAACCGGCAAGAATTGAATTTGCTCATGGTTTTTTTGCCAGTGCGCTGCATGAATTAAGCCATTGGTGCATTGCAGGTAAAGCGCGTAGAGCACTTAGTGATTTTGGCTACTGGTATGCACCAGATGGACGCTCAGCAGACCAACAACAAGCTTTTGAGCGTGTAGAAATTAAACCACAAGCGTTGGAGTGCCTGTTCACTCTAGCGTGCGGACGAGAGTTCCAAGTTTCACAGGACAATTTGTTTGCAGAATTTGATACTAAAGGCAGTACTTTCGCTAGTGACGTTTATCTACAAGCTAAAGAGTATATTACAAAGCCACGTACCATACCACGTGATGCCAAAATCTTGTTGCACACTTTCCTAATGGTTTGTGCTTCTGATTAATCTAAATCAGTGCAAGGCTAACTGTTTAACTTTACTGTCGTGTCGTTAACGATTTCCAACGGACAGTAACGCCACGTCACTAAACTTATATTTGCTTTACGCTATACTAGTACGTATCCTCAATTCAATTGATAGTCACCTAAATGATGATATATACATCTCATGAAAGCACATATATCTTAATGGCTAAAAACCAATAACTATAAAATAAGGAACCATTATGCAAGTACTTTATATTCATCCAGACAATCCACAACCGCGCCTGATCGAACAAGCAGCTGATCTATTGCGTAAAGATCTATTAATCATCTATCCCACTGATACCAGTTATGCTTTTGGTTGCCGTTTGGGTGCAAAAGATGCGCTAGAAAAGCTCAAGCAAATTCGAGAGCTTGATGACAAGCACCAATTTACCTTGTTGTGTCGTGACTTAAGCGAAATTGCCAATTACGCTAGTGTTGACAATGTACAATTCAAACAACTTAAAGCACATACCCCAGCACCCATTACTTTCATCCTAAATGCTACAAAAGATGTGCCAAAAAAACTCGCCCATGCCAAGAAAAAGACCATTGGTATTCGCGTGCCAAGTAATCCTATTGCTCAAGCTCTCTTGGAAGCTATGGATGAACCGATCTTAACCAGCTCATTAATATTGCCTAACAGAGATGATATTCTTGATGACCCATTTGAAATAGAAGATTTGCTAGGCAATCAGATAGATGTTTTGATCAATGCCGGTATAAAAACGACTAAGTTAACCACTATTGTAGATATGACCAGCAGCCAACCCGAAATTATCAGGCAAGGTGCGGCTGATGTCGATTCATTATTACTTTAGCCAATTAATATTATAAGCAGTCAAATTTAAGACAAAAAAAAGCTCCAATTGAATTGGAGCTTTTTTATAAGTTTATATTTTCAGTATAAAACTAGTCGCGATCAACTAATTCTACATAAGCCATTGGCGCATTGTCACCATCACGGTAACCACATTTTACGATACGCAAATAACCACCTGGACGTGCTTGGTAACGAGGACCTAACGTGCCAAATAATTTGCCTACCATAGCTTTGCTACGCATACGGCTGAATGCTAAACGACGGTTAGCAACGCTGTCTTCTTTAGCCATAGTGATCAATGGCTCGGCAACGCGACGTAATTCTTTAGCTTTTGGTAAAGTTGTTTTAATCAGTTCATGCTCAAATAATGAGTTAGTCATGTTCTGAAACATTGCCTTACGATGACTGCCGGTACGACCCAGCTTGACTCCACTCTTACGATGGCGCATAGTCAAAAATCCTTAAAGTTTAACGGCTACGATAAGAAAAGCGATCATCAACACGTAAATCAGCTGGTGGCCAGTTATCTAGGCGCATACCAAGCTCTAAATCTTTAGACGCTAACACGTCTTTGATTTCTGTTAATGATTTCTTACCAAGATTTGGGGTTTTTAGTAGTTCAGTCTCTGAACGCTGTACCAAATCACCGATATAGTAAATGTTTTCAGCTTTCAAGCAGTTGGCTGAGCGAACCGTTAGTTCAAGATCGTCCACAGGGCGTAATAGCACCGGATCAACCTCTTCTTTTTCTTTCACAGGCTCAGGCGCTTCTTCAGCTTCTAGGTCAACAAAGATAGAAATCTGTTGTTGTAAAATAGTGGCTGCTTTACGAATTGCTTCTTCTGGATCTATAGTGCCATTAGTTTCAAGCTCAATGATAAGACGATCAAGATCAGTACGCTGCTCTACACGAGCGTTCTCAACCTGATAAGCAACACGAAGTACAGGACTAAAACTTGCATCAAGCTTTAAACGTCCAATCGCTTTAGTGTCACCATCTTCACGGCGCTGGTTTGCTGGCTCATATCCACGACCCATCACTACACGCAAACGCATCTTAAGATGACCACGATCGCTCAATGTACCCAAGACCAATTCTGGATTGATGATGTCAACATTGTGCGGTAACGCGATGTCTGCAGCAGTAATAGTGCCCGGACCTTGTTTATCCAAGGTCAAAAATACTTCATTTTGGTCATGAAGCGTAATTGCCAGGCCTTTTAGGTTCAAAAGCAAGTCAAGTACATCTTCTTGTAGCCCTTCAAGCGTTGAGTATTCATGGTCAACACCATCAATCTCAGCTTCAATGACTGCAGCACCAGGTAATGAAGATAACAAGATGCGACGCAGAGCATTACCTAGGGTATGCCCAAAGCCGCGTTCTAACGGTTCGAGCGTGACTTTCGCAATCGTTTCATTAACCGTATCCACATTAATGGCATTCGGCGTTAGAAACTCAGTTGCATTTAGCATCATGATGTCACCTCGATTTATTAAACTGGTTTAATTAACGTTAATTGCTCAATGCTATTTTTATAGCATCGAGCATTACGTCATTTACTTAGAGTATAGCTCAACGATCAAGCTTTCGTTGATTTCAGCAGGTAGATCAATACGATCAGGCGCTTGTTTAAACGTGCCTTGTAACTTACTGTGATCAACATCAAGCCATTCTGGAATACCACGTTGTGTCGCTAGTTCGATAGCGTTTTTGATACGTAGCTGTTCGCGAGACTTCTCTTGGATAGCGATGACATCACCATCTTGAAGCTGAATTGATGGAATGTTCACACGAACAAACTCATCACGACCGGCTTTTTTTACCATAACAGTACGATGACTGACTAGCTGACGTGCTTCAGCGCGAGTTGAGCCAAAGCCCATGCGATATACCACGTTGTCTAGACGGCTCTCAAGCATTGCTAGTAAGTTTTCACCAGTAGCACCGCGCTTACGAGCAGCTTCTTTATAGTAATTAGCGAACTGACGCTCTAGTACACCGTAGATACGCTTAACTTTCTGCTTTTCACGCAGCTGTAGAGCATATTCTGAGGTCTTGTTACGGCTTACACCGTGTTGACCTGGTGGACGACCAGCTTTCTTCGTTTTTACGTCGTATGGTTTAACGCCAGACTTAAGACCTAAGTCTGTTCCTTCACGACGTGATAATTTGAGTTTTGGTCCAATATAACGGGCCATTGTTATGTCTCCTATAAGCTTTTGGGATAAAAAGCTTCGTCTTTAATATTAGACGCGGCGCTTTTTCGGCGCACGGCAACCATTGTGTGGGATTGGGGTTACATCAGAGATGCTGTTAACTTTATAACCCAATGCACCTAGTGCTCTTACCGCAGACTCACGACCCGGTCCTGGTCCTTTGACCAAAACGTCGATATTCTTAACACCGTATTCTTGAGCCGCTTTACCAGCGACTTCAGCTGCAACCTGAGCTGCAAATGGTGTAGATTTACGTGAACCACGGAAGCCTTGTCCACCTGAAGTGGCCCAAGCCAATGCATTACCTTGACGATCGGTAATCGTAACAATGGTGTTATTAAAAGACGCATGGATATGGGCAATGCCCTCCGATACTGAACGACGAGCCACCTTTTTGCGACTGCGAGTGTCTTTTGCCATCTTTTAGCTTCCTAAGTTAATTATCTTTTGAGAGGACGTGTCGGACCCTTACGAGTACGAGCGTTGTTCTTGGTGTTCTGACCTCTAACTGGTAGGTTACGACGATGGCGAATGCCACGGTAACAACCAAGATCAACTAAACGCTTGATATTCATTGAAACTTCACGACGAAGGTCACCCTCAGTCATGTAATTTGCAACTTGTGCACGGATAGCATCTAACTGTGTATCATCTAACTGACTAACTTTAGTAGTAGGGGCAATGCCAACTGCTTCTAAGATTTTCTGAGCAGTGGTACGGCCTACACCAAAGATGTAAGTTAGTGAAATAACAGCATGCTTATTATCCGGAATGTTTACGCCGGCAATACGAGCCATTGATTTCTCTCCATTAAAGAAAAATAAGCGTTATTTATCAATAAGGCATTATTTTTCAGATTTGTTGCTGTCAATACTAGAGCTTTTACATTTATTATCGCTGTTTTGACTTGGTTACAAACCTATCCATTGATAATATCATAAATAATTCTGCATAAACACGGCAAGTGGCGGATGATATCCCATCCGCCGTCATTTTTCAAGTACTAATTTAGATAGTAACAAAAGTTAGAAACTTTATGATACTAAACATTAACCTTGACGTTGCTTGTGGCGCGGTTCTGCTGTACAGATAATATGTACACGGCCTTTACGGCGCACAACTTTACAGCTACCACAAATCTTCTTAACTGATGCTTGAACTTTCATAGCATGCTCCTTGAAATATCGCACCACTCATTTAAGGTTGAGTGGGCGATTGAATTAACGTCTGATCATGATATTGATGGGTCATCAAATGCGCTTGAATTTGCGAAATGAAATCCATTACCACAACCACCATAATCAGTAAAGACGTACCACCGAGTTGAAACGGCACACCAAACGATGACTGAACGACCATTGGCATTAAACAAATAACCGTCATATACATCGCGCCAATAAAGGTCAGTCGGTTTAATACATGATCGAGGTAACGCTGAGTTTGTTGTCCGGGGCGAATACCTGGGATATACGCACCACTACGTTTAAGGTTTTCAGCTACTTCACGTGGACTAAATACCAATGCCGTATAGAAGTAACAGAAGAAAATAATCATCGCACCAAACAGAACCAAATATAGCGGCTGTCCTGGAGACAACACCAAAGCCATATTCTGTAATATCTTTTGTGTAAGAGTAGGATCAGTTGATTGACCGACCCACTGCCCTAAACTTGCTGGAAACAACAATAACGAGCTGGCAAAAATGGCTGGGATAACCCCTGCCATATTAAGCTTTAGCGGCAAATGAGATTGCTGCTGAGCATATATTTTGCGACCTTGTTGTTGCTTCTGTGCATAGTTCACTGGAACACGGCGCTGAGCACGTTCAATATAAACGATACCAGCAGTAACCGCGATGCCTAATAGCACAAAAATAAACAGCACAATCAAGTTCATCTGACCTTGATTGACCTGTTCAATAGACTGCGAAATCATACCTGGCGTACCAGCCACAATACTCGCAAAAATGAGCATTGAGATACCATTACCTACGCCGCGCTCTGTAATCTGCTCACCAAGCCACATTAAGAACATAGCGCCCGCTACTAAAGACGTAACGGCTGGAATATAAAAAGTCAGACCAGAAGATAAGGTAAGATTTTGACTGATTAAGCCAGCACACATTCCTAACGACTGTACTAGCGCTAAAGCAAGTGTCCCTTGACGGGTGTACTTGTTTAGCTTGCGTCGTCCCGCTTCGCCTTCTTTTTTGAGGGCTTCAAGCGATGGCAATACCGCAGACATCATTTGTACAATAATCGATGCTGAGATATACGGCATAATGCCGAGCGCCATAATGGACATACGCTCTAGTGCACCACCTGAGAACATGTTAAACATACTCAAAATGGTATTTTCGTTGCGCGAAAACAGATCAGCCAAGTTAACCGGATTGATACCCGGCACCGGAATATGTGACCCTAAACGATAAACAATCAATGCGCCGATTAAGAATAATAAACGCGTCCATAATTCATCATACTTTCGTATGAAAGCAAATGGATTAAGCGGTATACCAGCCGATGACATTGATTGTTTTGACACGTTACTACTCCTCGATGCTACCACCAGCAGCTTCGATTGCTAGCTTAGCGCCTTTAGTCACTTTGATACCTTTAAAAGTATAAGCCTTAGTGACTTCGCCTGACAACATGATACGAGCACGCTTCATGTCGTGACGGATAAGGTTGGCAGCTTTAAGTGTTTCAAGGCTAACTACATCGCCTTCAATTTGATTTAATTCAGAAAGACGTACTTCAGCCGTCTTCATTGCCATTTTACTGGTAAAACCAAATTTTGGTAAACGACGGTATAAAGGCATTTGACCACCTTCAAATCCTGAGCGAATGCTAGAACCTGAACGAGATTTCTGACCTTTTACACCACGACCACCAGTCTTACCAAGACCTGAACCGATACCACGACCACGACGTTGGGCAGTTTTCTTTGCGCCAACACCTGGTGATAATTCATTTAATCTAAGACCCATTACGCTTCCTCCACTTTTACCATGTAGTTAACGCGATTGACCATACCACGGGTTGAAGGAGTATCTTCTACTTCAACAGTATGATTAATACGGCGTAAACCCAATCCTTTCAAGCTCGCTTTGTGGCTCTTTAGGCGATGGGCACCCGATTTAAATTGAGTGACTTTCATTTTTTTCATCGTAACTCACCTAGTCTAAGTTAACCCAAGATTTCGTCTACAGATTTACCACGTTTAGCTGCCATCTTCTCTGGAGTTGACATATCACGTAAACCGTTAAACGTTGCGCGAACAACGTTAGCAGTATTGGTAGAACCATAACATTTAGTCAAAACATCTTTGACACCAGCAACTTCTAATACAGCACGCATTGCGCCACCAGCGATTACGCCAGTACCTTCAGATGCAGGCTGCATATAAACTTTACTAGCACCATGACGTGCTTTGATCGGATGATACAAAGTTGCATCATTTAACTCAACAGTAATCATATTGCGTTTAGCAGCTTCTAGTGCTTTTTGGATAGCAGCTGGCACTTCACGTGCTTTACCGCGACCAAAACCAACACGACCATTGCCGTCGCCCACTACGGTTAACGCAGTGAAAGAGAAAATACGACCACCTTTAACAACTTTTGCAACGCGATCAACGGTAACTAAGCGTTCTACTAGACCGTCAGTCTGTTCATTTTTATCATTTTTATCATTTCTAGCCATGATTAAAACTCCAATCCGTTTTCGCGAGCTGCTTCTGCTAAAGCTTTAACTCGACCATGATATTTAAAACCACTACGGTCAAAGGCAACTTTAGTGATACCAGCTGCTTTTGCACGTTCTGCGATCATTTGGCCCACAGACGTTGCTGCATCAGCATTGCCGGTCGCGCCTGAGCGCAAGCTGCTGTCTAAGGTAGATGCCTGAGCAATCACTTCACCACCGGTAGGAGAGATAATCTGGGCATAAATATGTTTTGGCGTGCGAGTAACCGTTAAGCGATGAACGCCTAAGAAACGGATATGCGCGCGGGTTTTCTTAGCTCGACGCAGACGAGCTGCTTTTTTATCAAACATTTCAACTCACCTTATTTTTTCTTGGCTTCTTTGCGAATCACATGCTCGTCACTATAACGAATACCTTTACCTTTATAAGGCTCAGGTGGGCGGAAACCGCGGATATTAGCCGCTGCTTGACCAAGCTGCTGTTTATTGTTTGATTTCAAAACAATTTCAGTTTGCGTTGGGGTTTCAGCTGACACACCTTCAGGCAACGTATATTCTACTGGATGAGAGTAACCAACGTTCAAAGTTACCTTGTTACCAGCAACTTGTGCGCGATAACCAACACCAATTAACTGAAGACGTCTTTCGAAGCCTTCATTTACGCCTGTAACATAGTTGTTTAGCAGAGCGCGCATGGTGCCAGTGTGCATCATAGCTTCTTTTGAATCGACTGTAGGTGAGAAAATGATCGCATCATCTTCCTGTTTCAGCTCGACCAATTCATGCAGGCGTAAAGACAAATTGCCGTTCTTGCCTTTCACTTCGACCTGCCGATCGTTCAAAGTAACACTTACGCCGTTTGGCAGTGTCACTGGGGCTTTAGCCACACGAGACATAGGAATATTCCTTAAAAAATTAACTTCTTTATATTAGCGAAAAAACTAACAGGCTAAAAAGCGTGTTAGTCTAGCATAGTTGACATTGTTAGACACCTATCAATTTGAAATAATTTATCATTACTCAATCAATAGAAGTCTAACAACTATCAAATAGACTTTATCATCGTATAGCTTACGCTACAAATGCGACGATTTCACCACCGATACCAGCAGCACGTGCAGCACGATCACTCATGATGCCTTGGCTAGTTGATACGATAGCAACACCCATACCTTGCTTAACAGTAGGGATAGCGTCTTTACCGCGATGCTGGCGTAAACCAGGACGGCTAAAACGTTGAATAGTTTCGATGACAGCTTTGCCTTCGAAGTATTTTAATTCGATAGATAGGGTTGCTTTGTTGTTGTCTTCTTCTTTAACAACAGCGCTCGCCACATAACCTTCGCTAACTAGCAAATCAGCAATTGATTTACGTAATTTAGAGCTCGGCATTGCTACCGATACTTTGTTAGCCATTTGTGCGTTACGAATACGGGTTAGCATATCCCCAACGGTATCTTGCATACTCATATAGTTACCCCTTACCAGCTTGCTTTACGAACACCAGGCACATCGCCTTGCATGACACGCTCACGCAGCATATTGCGTGATAAGCCAAACTTGCGGAAGTAACCGTGAGGACGACCGGTGATAGCACAACGATTACGCAGACGTACTGGTGATGAGTTGCGTGGAAGAGCTTGTAGCTCTAACATTGCTTCCATACGAGTTTCGTCACTTGCAGTCATATCACTGATAGTTTCTTTTAGCTTGATACGCTTATCCGCGTATTTAGCAACCATTTTTTCGCGCTTTAATTCGCGGTTAATCATGCTCTTCTTTGCCATAACGTCTTTACCTTATTTAAATGGGAAGCCGAATGCTTTAAGCAACGCACGACCTTCTTCATCAGATTGAGCTGACGTGGTGATTGTCACATCCATACCACGGATACGGTCAATCTTGTCAAAATCTACTTCTGGGAATACGATTTGTTCTTTGATACCCAATGAGTAGTTACCACGTCCGTCAAAGGCTTTAGGTGAAAAACCGCGGAAATCACGAATACGAGGAATTGCAATGGCAACGAGACGATCTAAAAATTCGTACATTTGCTCACCGCGTAGCGTTACTTTACAGCCAATTGGCCATTCTTCACGAATCTTAAAGCCAGCAACTGATTTACGCGCTTTGGTGACAACAGGTTTTTGACCAGCAATCGCGGTCATATCAGCTACAGCACCTTCAAGCAATTTCTTGTCTTGAGATGCGCCACCTACACCCATGTTAAGTGTGATTTTAGTGATTTTAGGCACTTGCATCACATTTGCCAAACCAAGCTCTTCTTTGATTTGCTGCTTTAGTTCATCGTTATATAAAGATTTTAATCTTGCCATTACCATTACACCCTTAGTGTCTTACGCAGTCGCCACTACTTCACCGCTTGAACGATAGACGCGTTGTTTCTTGCCGTCTTCGCCAAACTGATAAGTAATACGGTCTGCTTTTTGGGTTTGCGCATTTAATATTGCGACATTTGAGATATGTAGAAAAGCTTCTTGCTTAAGAATGCCGCCTTCAACGCCAGTCGCCTGATTTGGCTTCTGATGTTTTGTGACAATGTTAATGCCTTCAACTTTAATACGATCGTTTTTTACAGCTTGTACAGTACCTTGCTTGCCTTTGTCTTTCCCAGCAATCACGATAACTGTATCGCCTTTACGTAATTTTGACATGGATTACCTCACAATACTTCTGGTGCTAGTGATACAATTTTCATAAACTGATCACCACGTAGTTCACGAGTTACCGGTCCAAAAATACGAGTTGCTATCGGCGCTTTGTTTTGGTTCAACAATACCGCAGCATTGTCATCAAAACGTAGCACAGAACCATCAGGACGACGAACGCCTTTTTTGGTACGTACAACTACTGCATTCATCACGTCGCCTTTTTTGACACGACCGCGAGGAATGGCTTCTTTAACCGTTACTTTAATAATGTCGCCAACTGATGCATAACGACGATGAGAACCACCCAGTACTTTAATGCACTGAACTCGTCTTGCACCGCTATTATCTGCAACTTCCAGCATCGATTCAACCTGAATCATAGCGTTACTCCACACGTATGAGCAATAAAAACCAGTTGCTGCCGCTAGCACAGTATGAGTAGTCGGCATTTTAATAATAATAACCGCTGCTACTCTTAATGTAAGTGATATACGCTCGGCGCAATCAGCATCCTTAAAAAGGCGGCTATTTTAACAGCTTCTGGCTTTTAATGCAATTTACTTAGATTTTTTCTACTTTTTCAACCACGTCAACCAAAGTCCATGACTTGGTTTTTGAGATTGGACGCGTTTCTTTGATGCGGACAAGATCACCTTGTTGGCAAACATTATTCTCATCATGTGCTTTGATTTTTGTAGAACGACGAAGCTGCTTGCCATACAAAGGATGACGAACCAGGCGCTCAATCAAAACTGTGATGGATTTATCCATCTTGTCACTGACAACTCGTCCTGTCAATACGCTAGCATTGGTAGCTGTTTGATTGTTATCGCTCATGAGTCGCCTCGTTGTTTCTCGTTAATCAAAGTCTGAATCTGAGCAATCATACGACGATTGCCTTTGACTTCATGGGTATTACCCAACTGACCGGTTGCTTTAGCCATACGAATACGGAAAGCATCAAGTTGCTTTTCATCAAGTAACTGGGTCAGTTCTTCTAATGATTTATCACGTAATTCACTGATCTTCATTACATTATCGTCCGCTTAACAATGGTAGTTTTAAAGGGCAGTTTTGCTGCAGCAAGCGTTAAGGCTTCGCGAGCAAGCTCTTCTGAGACCCCTTCGATTTCATATAGCACTTTACCAGGTTTGATTTCGCATACCCAATATTCAACTGGACCTTTACCTTTACCCATACGTACTTCTAATGGTTTGTTGGTAATTGGTTTGTCTGGAAATACGCGAATCCAAATCTTACCGCCACGCTTAATTTTACGAGTGATGGTACGACGTGCTGCTTCAATTTGACGGGCAGTCATACGACCACGAGTCAACGATTTTAGACCAATTTGTCCGAATGCAACGGTGCTTCCACGATGAGCTAGCCCAGTGTTACGACCTTTATGCATTTTACGAAACTTGGTACGTTTTGGCTGTAACATAGTTTAACCTCTGTCTGTGTTTCGACGGTTTCCGTTTCCACGGCCACGGCGTTTTGGCGCACGAGCCTGCTCTTCTTTGACGGGATTATATACACTGTTCATGCCGTCAAGGATTTCGCCACGGAAAATCCAAACTTTTACACCGATAGTGCCATAAGTGGTCTCTGCACGTACTGACGCGTAGTCAATATCAGCGCGGAGTGTATGCAATGGCACACGACCTTCACGGTACCATTCAGTACGAGCAATCTCAGCACCGCCAAGACGGCCAGACAACTCAACTTTAATACCTTTAGCACCAGAACGCATGCTGTTCTGTACCGCGCGCTTCATCGCACGACGAAACATAACACGACGCTCAAGCTGGCTTCCGATACCGTCTGCTACCAAACGTGCATCAAGATCAGGTGAAGTGATTTCTTCAATATTGACCTGAGCAGGTACGCCCATAATTTTGGTCAATTCTTTTTGAAGTCTTTCAATATCTTCGCCTTTCTTACCGATAACAATACCAGGACGCGCAGTGGCGATGGTAATCTTAGCAGCACCAGTAGGACGCTCAATCATGATATTGCTAATCATAGCATTATCTAGCTTTTTGCGTAGATACTCACGAACTTGAATGTCGTTGATGAGGTATTCTGAGTATTGTTTAGGGTTAGCATACCAATTTGCATTATGCTTTTTTACAACACCAAGACGAATTCCGATTGGATGTACTTTTTGACCCATAACTTATTCTCCTACCTTTATAGTGATGTGACAAGTACGCTTACTGATACGATCAGCGCGACCTTTGGCACGTGGTAGGATACGTTTTAGCGTAATGCCTTCATCAACATAGATAGTAGCGACTTTTAGGTCATCAATATCTAAGCCGTGATTATGTTCGGCATTGGCGATGGCTGAGTTAAGACATTTCTTAACAAACACAGCACCTTTTTTATTGCTATACGTTAGGATATCCAAAGCACGCTCAATAGATTTGCCACGAACTTCATCAGCAACGAGTCTAACTTTTTGTGCCGATATGGCGGCACCGCGTAATTTTGCAGTTACTTCCATGGTAAGCACCTTATCTCTTAGCTTTTTTGTCAATGCCATGACCACGATACGTACGAGTCGGGGCAAATTCACCTAGTTTATGACCAACCATCTGCTCACTCACGATAACCGGTACATGAGTACGGCCATTGTGAACAGATAAAGTTAAGCCAACCATTTGTGGTAGGATCATCGAGCGGCGCGACCAAGTCTTAATTGGCTTGCGTGAGTTGGTTTCTAATGCATTCTCAACTTTAGCAAATAAGTGCGCGTCTATGAATGGACCTTTTTTCAATGAACGAGGCATGAAATTCTTCCTTTATTTCTTCTTGGCGCGACGGCGGATGATCATGTTGTCAGTACGCTTGTTATGACGCGTTTTAAGTCCTTTAGACTTCTGACCCCAAGGGCTAGTTGGATGGCGACCTTTGTTACGACCTTCACCACCACCATGTGGGTGATCAACCGGGTTCATAGCGACACCACGAACTGAAGGACGAACACCACGCCAACGTGAAGCACCAGCTTTACCAAGTGATTTCAAGTTGTTTTCAGTGTTAGAAACTTCACCAATAACAGCACGGCAATTTACGTGTACACGGCGTGTTTCGCCAGAGCGCATACGTAGAATAGCATAGATACCGTCACGACCTAGTAACTGAACGCTGGCACCCGCAGAGCGAGCCATCTGTGCACCTTTACCGATTTTAAGTTCGATATTGTGAATCACAGTACCCAATGGGATATTTTTCAGCGGTAAGCAGTTACCTGGACGAATTGGAGAAGTTTCGCCTGACATTACTGTATCGCCAACTGCTTGTTTTTTAGCAGCGATGATGTAACGACGTTCGCCATCAGCATACTTAAGTAATGCAATATGTGCAGTACGGTTAGGATCGTATTCAATACGCTCTACCGTTGCTGGGATATTGTCTTTAGTACGTTTGAAGTCGATAATGCGATAATGTTGCTTATGACCACCGCCAATGTGACGAGTAGTGATACGGCCATTATTATTACGACCACCTGACTTACTTTTTGATTCTAGAAGCGCTGCATAAGGACGACCTTTGTAAAGGTGTGGATGCACCACTTTTTCAACAAAACGACGGCCTGGTGATGTTGGCTTTGCTCTTACGATAGGCATGAGTGTAATCCTTATTCGTTATTCGCTGTTTCACTAGTAGAAGCAGTCGTATTTGCGACCTCTTCACCAGCATCAGCCATTTGTACATCTTGACCAGCTTTTAAGGTAACATAGGCTTTTTTATAGTCGTTACGACGGCCGATGCTTTTACCAAAACGCTTTGTCTTACCTTTAACATTCAAAGTGTTTACTTTAGTAACTTCAACACCTTCAAACATCAACTCAACTGCTTTTTTGACTTCAAGCTTAGTAGCATTAGAATCAATTTTAAATACTTGCACACCAAGTGAGTCGCCAAGCATTTGAGATTTCTCTGAGAATACAGGCCCTCTTAAGACCTGATAAAGTCTTGCGTTGTTCATGCTAGTGCTTCCTCAAATTGTTTCGCAGCTTCAACTGACATGATCACTTTATCAAACGCGATCAAACTCACTGGATCCACTTCGTTTGTACCAAGTACATTGACATGTGGAATGTTGCGAGCGGCTAAGTATAAGTTTTCGTCAACTTCTTTAGTGACGATTAGTGCACGAGGTGCACCAAGCTCATTTAGCTTTGCAATCAGTTCTTTGGTTTTCGGCCCAGAAACGCTCAACTCTTCCACCAAAATCAAACGCTCTTGGCGAATCAATTCGGCTAGGATACACTGCATCGCACCGCGATACATTTTACGGTTTACTTTCTGTGACCAATCTTGTGGTTTTGCAGCGAATGCTCGACCACCTGAACGCCAGATTGGGCTACGTATAGAACCCGCACGAGCGCGACCAGTACCTTTTTGGCGCCATGGCTTAATACCACCGCCAGAAACTTCGGCACGGGTTTTTTGTGCGCGTGTACCTTGGCGAGCACCAGCTAAATAAGCGGTGACGACTTGATGCACTAGTGCTTCGTTGAATTCACGACCAAATGCCGTATCAGAAAGCTCAACCGCCGCACCTGTAACTGTTTTTAAATCCACGTTAATCCCCTTGCTTAGGCTTTGACTGACGGACGTACGATAACATCGCCACCGGTGGCACCTGGGATAGCGCCCTTGATGACAAGTAACCCTTTTTCGGCATCAACCGAAATCACTTCTAGGCCTTGAACAGTAACACGTTTGTTACCCATCTGACCCGCCATCTTTTTGCCTTTGAATACTTTACCTGGTGACTGGTTTTGACCAGTTGAACCATGCGCGCGATGAGACACTGAGTTACCATGAGTAGCATCTTGCATACTAAAGTTGTGACGCTTTACAGGACCTTGGAAACCTTTACCTTTACTGTTTCCTGTCACATCAACCATCTGACCTTGTTCGAACAAGTCAGCTAGTATTTCGCCACCAATTTCACGACCTTCAAGATCGCTCTCATTGGCACGAAATTCCCAAACACCACGACCAGCGGCAACGCCAGCTTTAGCGAAGTGACCTTTTTGTGCGGCTGTTACGCGGCTGTCACGACGGGTACCTGTGGTGATTTGGATGGCTTGATAGCCATCTACATCAGTATTTTTTACTTGAGTGATACGGTTTGCATCAATCTCAACCACTGTCACAGGGATAGATGCACCCGTTTCAGTGAAGACACGGGTCATGCCGCATTTTTTACCGACTAAACCGATCGCCATTTTAGACCTCTTTATATCTTATATTAATGGGTTGGGTGTGTAATGTGCATTAACCCAAAGCAATTTGGACGTCAACACCCGCCGCTAAATCTAATTTCATTAGCGCATCCACAGTTTTGTCAGTAGGCTGAACGATATCAACCATACGCTTATGAGTACGGATTTCGTACTGGTCACGAGCGTCTTTGTTAACGTGTGGTGAAGTTAGAACGTTGAAGCGCTCAATGCGAGTCGGCAACGGTACAGGACCACAAACTTGCGCACCGGTGCGCTTTGCAGTATCAACAATCTCTTGTGCAGATTGATCAATCAGACGATGATCAAAAGACTTAAGACGGATACGGATTCTCTGGTTAGCCATGCCAGCAAGCTCCTAATATGTGCTTTCATCATTCTTGCGTTGCAAGATCATGATCAAAAGCAGTTTGGTTAAATATTCACTTAAAGCGGCCTTCTGTTCTTAACCAGAATGAGTTCTTTATCCGAACTTATAGCGTGCCAAAAGTAAAATAGTTTAAAGCCCCGCCGACCCTCCTATAATGGATGTCAGCAAAGGCATAATGAAATAGTGCTAGAAACGATGCTCTAGCTGTAATAGCGCCAGCTTTTTTAGTCGGCTGCGCATATATAATTCAGTGGTGTATATTATACATAGTATTTTAGGTATTGCAAGAGCAATATAACAGCGCTTTAAGATATTAGCCTTCGTATATTACTCTATTTATTAACAATATCTATCTTTAGACTCATTAACAAGGTGCAACATATTAGTCTAAAACAATATCATATTGCTCTTGGGTATATAAATTTTCGACATCAAAAGTAATCACTCTACCCAATAAATACTCTAGGTCTGCCACGGTATCCGACTCTGACGTTAATAATAAATCGATAACGGCAGCATGAGCGACGACGGTGAATTTCTTTGGAGAATTATAGGTACGGGCACAGCGCATGATTTCACGAAATATCTCAAAACAGACAGTCTCTGCCGTTTTTACAAAACCGCGACCTTGGCAAGTTGAGCATGGCTCACAAAGTTGCTGCCCTAAAGATTCACGTGTGCGTTTACGCGTCATCTCTACCAAGCCCAGCTCACTCACTTGTGTGATTTTGGTCTTAGCATAATCTTGTGCCAGCTGTGATTGCAGACTCTCAAGCACATCGTCTTTATGCTGTTGCTCCAGCATGTCAATAAAGTCTAGGATGATAATACCGCCTAGGTTACGCAGACGCAATTGACGGGCAATGGCATGAGTAGCTTCTAGGTTGGTCTTATAAACAGTGTCCTCTAATGAACGCCCACCTACAAAAGAGCCTGTATTGACATCAATGGTAGTCATCGCTTCTGTTTGATCAATAATCAGATAACCACCCGACTTTAGATCTACGCGGCGTTTTAAAGCATCACGTAAATCATCTTCGACGCGGTGAACATCAAATAACGACTGCTCTGCGGTATAATGCACGATTTTATCGTAAATAAACGGGACAAATTCTTTAGCGAAATATCTTATTTGTTCATAAATTTGTATATTGTCGATAACGACTTTTTCGGTATCAGAATGTACCAAATCACGAATAGAACGCAGTGGCAATGACAACTCTTGATAAATAAGCTCTGAGCTTTGATGGTGATTCATTTCTTGGCGACGAGCACAGATGGTACGCCAAAGTTGCAATAGGTAATAAATATCTTCTTCCAGCTTATCGACAGAGACATGCTCTGCGGCGGTACGAGCAATGAGGCCACCTTTTAGATTGACAGTCTGCATCAAACTGCTCAGCTCTGTTTTTAAACGAGTGCGCTCCTCTTCCCCATCAATACGCTGTGATATACCGATATGTTCACTCGATGGTAAATAAACCAAATAACGCGATGGCAGCGATATATTGGTGGTCAAGCGGGCCCCTTTGCTACCCAACTGGTCTTTGGTCACTTGTACTAAAATACGCTGGCTTTCGTGTAAACGATGTTGAATGAGTGTTTTGGAAATAGGCACAACCTCGGTACTTTGTGCACTAACCACAGGTGGTGCGACAGCCAAATTTTTGACTAAATCGTCTATAGCATCGCTATTCTTATTAATATCTGTAGTAGTCGTTGTGTTTTTACTTTCTGATACTGGACGAGGCTCACGCTGCATATCATTGACATGTAGAAATGCTGTCCGTGACTGACCGATATCAACAAATGCAGCCTGCATACCGGGTAAGACACGAACGACTGTACCTAGATAGATATTGCCAACCAAACCCAGTTTATGATGACGTTCAATATAAATCTCGCCCAAGATACCGTTGTCTAACACTGCGACTCGGGATTCCATTGGACTAATATTAATCAGCAGCTCTTCGGACATAATGTTTTTCTCTTATCTCTCAGCTTTTTGTGAGGCGTTCGTCGCCTGTTCTCTTGACAGTGTAACAAATGCAACTCGCTCTTGCCCATTATCCTACCGTGTCATTATGTGCAGAAAATAAGCAAACCGTCTCTAATGTACTGATAGCCGCTACACCCACCTATCTCATTTCTTTAATTAACGCCACTGTCTGCGCCAGAGGCAATCCCACAACATTGGTATAGCTGCCATTAATACGGCTAACCCAAGCAGCACCCAAACCTTGGATGCCATAACCACCCGCTTTATCGGCAGGTTCGCCACTGTCCCAATAATCACTCATCATTGCTGCTGTCAGCGGAATAAAGGTCACTTCTGTGCGTTCAGTGATTTGCTGTTGTTTGACAATTTGTAATGCTTGCTTATGGTTTGGTGTATGAGCCAATTTGGGTATTAACGATACTTGAGTCGCCTGAACTGCCGTCCACACTTCGTGGATACTGTCAGACATTTGCTGCCACATGCTATAAGCGTGTTCGCGATCCATTGGTTTTACCAACACCGTCCTGCCATCTGGTAGCACCCCAATAGTGTCTGAGGTTAAAATAATAAGCGGTTCAGAAAAATTGTCTTTGTTCGTTTTAAGTAGCTCATTTAACTGTTGTATCGCAGCTTTTGCTTTGGTAGCGACCATGCGCTCAATATAGTCTTTTGGCGACTCATTGTCATACGGCGTTTCATCGATATCCACATTTAAGGTACTAAAATCCAGTTGCGCGCTTGCCAATAACTCGCGACGGCGCGGTGAACTAGACGCTAAAATAATATCCATCGCTACTCTCTTAGTATATAAATTGAGGTTTTCTTTATTTCGAAATTTTGCAGATGGGCAAATCAGAGTAAGCTGTTAATGACAGTAACTGCTTTAAAAACTGTTGCTATAAAAATATCCGTTATTAACGTACAAATTTTCGCAAAATAAATAGCACCAGCGGCCAGCTTAGGATACTCATCAATAATGATAAGGCAGCTTGGGCGATAAAGACGTTTTGGATAAACATCTGTAGTATCCATAAAATCAATTGAAAGACGACCAACCCAAAGCTTGCGATTAACCATGCACTAAGGATATTTAATTGTCTGACATAAATACTGGTGATTTTGATAAGAAGTGCAACCACCACGGCAGCAAAGGCTTGCTGTCCCAAGTGAGTATCCATTAGCAAATCGGCAATAAGACCAATGGTAAATGCCGTAAAAACACCAACATAACGCGGCTGAAATAACAACCAAAAAGTCAGTACCATCATCATGACCATCGGCCGCAATGTTGCCATGCTAGGACTTAATGGATAAACGTTAAGTGATGAGGCAACGACAAAACTGAGAATAATGGTAGCAATCAAAAGTACTGTTGCATTCTCAGAGTCAGGATACGACATGATTACTACCTTAGCGAGTGTTAACGGCGGCTATTAAAGCATGATTAAGCATTCATTAGTAGGATAAACGCTGTGGCCGAAGAGGTGTAGATAGGCTTGCTATTCGAGGAATATGCGACTGCTTGATCAACGCTCAGTGATAGCCATGTTATTTTTATTCAATAGCTTATCTTGGAGCACTAATACATAAGCATTATCGATAAAATTTGCCGCTGGTGTGACTTCTATACTTCTAAAGTTAGCGGCCTGTACATCTTCAATCTTAGCGATACGGCCGACACGATAACCTGCTGGGATACGGCCACCCAATCCTGACGACACCAGTTCATCACCCACGCGCACGTCTGAGGTTTTGAAAACATAATCGAGACTCAATGAAGTCGGTATGCCTTGCCCCGTCACGATAGCACGTTGGCCTGTACGTTTGACAGTAACCGCAACCGATTGCTGTTCATCGGTAATCAATAGTAAACGACTGGTATTGGGATAGACGTTAATAATCTGTCCCAAAATACCTTCTTCATCAATGACCGTTTGTCCAACTTGCACCCCATCTTGTGCGCCTTTATTCAACACGACAATCTGTCTGAGCAAATTGGTATCTGTGCCAATAACTTGTGCTAGATTGAGATCAAACTGCTCTGGCTTGGTGGTTGATAAGATACCTTGCAGACGCGCATTTTGTGCCAAGATATAGTCTTGCTGTTGGAGCTTGGCTTGCGCGTGAATCAACTGTGACTTTAGCTGTATGTTTTCGCGGCGCAATGCTTCTTTAGATTGCAAGCTGCCACTCACCCAATGCTTGGCATAACTAGGTAACAATGACAACTCATAAATAGGCTGCATGGCTGCATGGCTGGTGTTGCGTACCGGATTAAACCATTGTGAGTTTTTGCTATCGAACCACATCAGTATCAAGGCTGCTATCAATACGATAACAGTCTTACGAAGTGATAATGGCTGGCGCGCAAAAATACTTGGGGTCATAAGTCGTCTAATTCAGAGGTTATAAAACAATCAATAGCCAATAAGGAGTTCTGGCACTTACTAATGTGATTAAAGGCAGCGCGATGGGCTACCTTTAATTTTATATCTTTTTAGGCTGGCATCTTATACTTATCATAATTTAGTATGGATTTATTGGCATAAGTCCGTATTAAATCAAAGCAGTCTACACAAAAATCATGTTTAGGCTTTTGTTATTGATAAAATCAAGCGCGATACCACCGCCACGGCTAACACAAGTCAGTGGGTCTTCAGCAACAGTCACTGGCAAACCTGTTTCTCTCGAAATCAATTTGTCTAAATCTCGTAATAACGCGCCGCCGCCAGTCAGTACAATGCCACGCTCAGCGATGTCTGATGACAATTCTGGAGGTGTTTGTTCAAGTGCCGCTTTTACAGCACTAACAATACCACTCAATGGGTCGCTCAGGGCTTTTTGAACTTCTTCTGATTTCACGACAAAGGTTTTTGGTACCCCTTCTGCCATGCTACGGCCACGCACTTCAACTTCTAGCTGACTGTCTTCATTTAATGCAGAGCCCACTTCTTTTTTGATACGCTCAGCCGTCGTCTCGCCAATGACGCAACCATGCGTACGGCGCACGTGGGTAATAATGGCTTCATCAAACATATCGCCACCGATACGAATCGACTCCGCATAGACACAACCAGACAACGCGATAACCGCAATCTCAGTCGTGCCACCACCAATATCAACCACCATAGAACCACTGGCTTCATGAACTGGTAAGCCTGCACCAATGGCAGCTGCCATTGGCTCTTCTAACAACAGTACTTTACTCGCGCCTGCTGACGATACTGCCTCACGAATCGCTTTACGCTCAACCAGCGTAGACTTACAAGGCACACAAACCACTACGTTAGGCTGCGCCATAAAACGCTTGGCTTTTACCTTACCAATAAAGTGCTTTAGCATTTTTTGCGTCACTTCAAAATCAGCAATCACGCCATCTTTTAATGGGCGGATGGCAGTGATATTGGCAGGCGTACGACCAAGCATTTGCTTGGCATCAATACCGACAGCAGCGACGGTCGGGTTTTGAGTGCGATTACTGCGTAGCGCAACCACCGTAGGCTCGTCAAGTACGACGCCTTTATTAGGAATAAAAATAAGGGTGTTTGCAGTACCGAGGTCGATAGCGATATTATTTGATAAAAATCCAAACAGGTTCATGGCTAATATATCCAGCGTCTTACGAATGAGGCGAATGAGATTGACTGAGGCGTTACTCGTCAGCGTTGAGTAGGTCATTGATAGACATTACTTGTGGCGGACGTTGAACATCGCAACAAGTCAAATCTAAGCAAAAATGATGAGATGATAAAACTGAGCTAAATTATACCGATTTGGTTCAAAAAAAACACAGATATTTGCATCAGTAAGCAAGGATTTTGGTCTCAAATACTAAAAATTGTTACAAAGTTTGAAATAGCAGTAATGGCCACTTGGCTCAATGAAACATCATTTGATTCAATAACTAACAATATTCTACAAGAAGCAGATGATAATTTTGCTTAATAGCAAGTGCATACTGTAACGTATTTCAGCATCTAATGGGTAAGCAATTAAGAGTCAATCGTAAATTATACGGTCAATTTTACAAATCCTTCGGTCTTGGTTGATATTGTGCATCAATCAAGCGTCCCACTCTGTAAACTTGAGGCAGATGCTTTATAATAAGACAATTCTATATCCCATTTTATTTTAGTACTTGCGTGTTTTATTTTTCTTAGCCACTTACTCTAACAAAAACTGTCCTTAACTGGAGAAACTATGTCTCAGCAACCAGCAACGTCTGACAACACTGTCAGCCGTGAAGAAATCCTAGAAGTTGCCAACCTTGCACGCTTGGGTGTCGATGAAAGTACTGCCGATAGCTATGCCGGCGATATCAGTAAAGTATTAAAGCTTATGCACACGCTATCCAATGTTGATACCACAGATATCAAACCACTAGCCAATATCCACGAAGCTTGCCAAGAATTGCGTGCTGACGTCGCCAAACACGACATCAATCGCGAGCGCAATCAGTCAGTCGCCCCTGCTGTCGAAGATGGTTTGTATCTGGTGCCGCAAGTGATTGAATAGCCAGTTGATGCTATCTTTGCCCTTATTTCATTCTATTTTATGCTATTAACATTTTGACGGACGACACCTTATGTCTGAACTTCATTTATTAAGTACCGAGCAGCTGATTACTGGCTTGCAAGACAAACAATTTAGCAGCGCGGAATTAACCGAACACTATATCAAACGCATAGACGCGCTAGACAGCAAGATCAATAGCTTCATCACTCATACCTCTGAGACAGCACGCGCACAAGCAAAAGCAGCGGATGAGATGCGTGCGCAGGGCGATCAGCGTCCACTACTTGGCGTACCAATGGCGCACAAAGATATCTTTTGTACCCAAGGCGTACTAACGACTTGTGGTTCTAAGATGCTGCATAACTTCATCTCACCATATGACGCGACTATCGTCTCTAATATCGACAAAGCGGGCATGATTAGTTTAGGCAAGCTCAATATGGATGAGTTTGCGATGGGCTCAGACAACAGCAGCTCTTACTACGGCACCGTACAGAATCCTTGGAATCTAGAGCGCGTTCCTGGTGGCTCATCAGGTGGTAGTGCTGCTGCTGTTGCCGCTGGCTTTGTCCCAGTCGCAACGGGTAGTGACACTGGCGGTTCTATTCGTCAGCCTGCTTCATTTTGTGGCCTGACCGGTATCAAGCCCACTTATGGCCGCGTGTCACGCTTTGGTATGATTGCTTATGCGTCAAGTCTTGACCAAGCTGGTAGCATGGGACGCAGCGCTAAAGATTGCGCCTATCTGCTACAACCAATGATTGGTCACGATACACGCGATGCAACTTCTATCAAATACGATATGCCTAACTACGTACAAGATATCAATGATGCAGAAGCTGCGGCTGGTGATAAGCCATTTGACGGCTTGCGTATTGGTGTCGCCAAAGAATACTTCGGTACAGGGCTTGATAGCGAAGTCGAGCAAGCAGCACGTGCCGCTTTGAAAAAATATGAAGAGCTTGGCGCAACCATCGTAGAAGTGAACATCACTGACCCTGAAATCACCCTGGCGACTTACTACATGCTGGCACCAGCAGAAGCATCATCAAACCTGTCACGCTTCGATGGCGTACGTTTTGGCTATCGTTGTGAAAACCCAACCGATCTGATCGATCTATATACGCGCTCACGTTCTGAAGGCTTTGGCCCTGAAGTACAGCGCCGTATCTTGACCGGCACTTATGCCCTTTCGGCTGGCTACTTCGATGCTTACTATACTAAAGCACAAAAAATACGCCGCTTAATTGTCAAAGACTTTGATGAAGCTTTTGCTAGTTGTGATGTGATTGCTAGCCCAACGGCACCGACGGCTGCTTACAAGCTCAGTGACAATCTCGATCCTGCAACGATGTACTTGGGTGACGTTTATACCATCGCGGTCAACTTAGCAGGTCTACCCGCGCTCAGCCAGCCAGTGGGTCTGACGACAGAGGGTCTACCTATTGGCTTGCAATTAATCGGTAAGCACTGGCAAGAGAGTCAATTACTCACTACCGCTCACTTGTTCCAACAGCATACCGATCATCATCTACAACACTCTACCATCGCGAAGGAGACGGTATAATGAGTACAGCTACTACTGATAACAATGCCGTCCGTGAACACGCCGTGCGTAAAGAGCTTTTCGTTGATGGTTATGAAGTGGTCATCGGTATCGAGATTCACTGCCAGTTGAATACAGAAAGTAAAATATTCTCAAGTGCGCCTACTGACTTCGGTCATGAGCCAAACAGCCAAGCCAGTATCGTCGATTTGGGTCTGCCTGGTGTATTGCCAGTGCTAAATGCTGGTGTGGTCGATCGTGCCCTAAAATTCGGTATCGGTGTCAACGCTGAGCTGGGTCTATTTAATACATTTGACCGCAAAAACTATTTCTATCCAGATTTGCCTAAGGGCTATCAAATCACCCAAATGGCCAACCCTATCGTTGGCGAAGGGTATATCGATGTCGTGGTCAATGAAGGGGAAAAGAACGAATATCCGAAACGTATGGGTATCACCCGCGCACATTTGGAAGAAGATGCAGGTAAATCTGTACATGATGCCATCGATGGTATGACTGGCGTTGACTTGAACCGTGCTGGCACGCCACTGATCGAAATCGTCTCTGAGCCAGACATGCGATCTGCTCACGAAGCGCTTGCTTATATCAAAGCCATTCATCAGCTGGTCACGTGGTTAGGTATATCAGATGCGGTCATGGCCGAAGGCTCGTTCCGCTGTGACTGTAACGTCTCTGTGCGCAAGCCTGGCGCTGATCTCGGTACACGTACTGAGCTAAAAAACCTAAACTCATTCCGCTTTATCGAACGCGCCATCAATCGTGAGATTGAGCGTCAAATTGACATCATCGAAGAAGGTGGCAAAGTCCTTCAAGCGACGATGCTATATGACCCAGAGCGTGATGAAACTCGTACCATGCGTACCAAAGAAGATGCCAACGACTATCGCTACTTCCCTGATCCTGACCTACTGCCAGTGCGTATCGAGCAGCACACAGTTGACGCGATTAAAGCTGCGATGCCGGAGCTTCCCGTTGCTCGTCGTGCCCGCTTTGAAGAGGCACTGGGGCTGTCAGAGTATGACGCTCGTATCCTAACTGGAAGCCGTCAACTTGCCGATTACTTCGAAGATGTCGTCGCTGATGTGGGCGAAACGCACGCAAAAATGGCTGGTAACTGGGTGATGGGTGAACTGCTTGGCGCGCTCAATAAAGACGATACGGACATCATTGATGCGCCTATCAGTGCCAAACAGCTCTCAGGACTGCTCAAACGTATCAATGATGATACGCTGTCGGGTAAAATGGCCAAAAAAGTCTTCACTGCGTTATATGAGCGCGAAGGCGGCGATGCTGATGATGCGGCAGACAAAATCATCGAAGAAAAAGGCCTCAAGCAAGAAACCGATACGGGCGCTATTAAAGCAATCGTTGAAGAGGTGATCGCTAAAAATGAAGCAATGGTCGAAGAGTATCGCGGCGGTAAAGAAAAAGCCTTTAACGGTCTGGTCGGGCAAGTCATGAAAGCCAGTCGTGGTAGTGCTAACCCACAGCAAGTAAACCAAATTCTAAAAGAATTATTGGGGTAACTGCTAGGTTAATTGCTGATTGGTTATGCTGACTGTGATACGTCAATTGGGGTTATAGATTTTGGTTAAAATAAATAGCTCTTGCAATGTGCCAAATTTTGCGTAAAATAGTCAGTCATTCGGGGCGTAGCGCAGTCTGGTAGCGCACTACACTGGGGGTGTAGTGGTCGCAGGTTCAAATCCTGCCGTTCCGACCAAACATAGATTTAGGGTAGACCGTCATAGACCGTCTGCCCTTTATTTTTGGCGTTTTTTGGGTTTTCACTATCTTATAGGTGTATGGCGTTCCATATAGAATGTTGGTATTATTGTTGGTATTGAGCAGTACCAACATGGACAATACCAACAAAGGATAGACCCATGCCCCTAACTCATACAGGTATCAACAAGCTAGCCCCTAGCCCCACCTCTATTGATACAAAACGACCTGACAAACATAGTGACGGTAACGGGCTGCAATTATGGGTTCGTTATACGGGCGTTAAGTCATGGATCAGCGCCTACCGCTGGCAAGGTAAGCAGCAAACCCTCACTATTGGCACTTATCCAGTAATGAGCCTACAGAATGCACGCCAGCGCAATATTGAGATCAAAAGACTCATAGCTGATGGGATCAACCCAAAAGACGATAAGAAAAAGACACAAGCAGACAATGACGGATCAAGGGCGTTCGATACTATAGCCCAGCGTTGGCACGATGACCGCAAAGCACACATAGCCCCTACCACCTATAGCCGTGACTATTCACAGTACCAGCGCGATATTAAACCCGTCATTGGTCACATGAACATAGAGGACATAACCGCGCCTGATGTTTTAGCTATCGGTAAAGCTATCGAAGCGAGGGGCGCTAGTGATATGGCAAGGCGTGCAATGCGTCAAACGGGGCAGATATTCAAACAAGCCATACGTGAGGGCTTAACCAATCTCAACCCAGCCACCGACCTAACCGAAGCACTAAAACCGCATAAAGTGAAGCACCATAGCCGTGTGACCAGCCAGCAACTGCCTAAACTACTTCAAGACATTAACGCCTATGATGGTGATGTATTGGTGAAGCTGGGCTTATGGTTTTTATGCTATACGTTTGTGCGTACTCAAGAATTACGCTTTATGGAGTGGTCAGAGATAGACTACAAAGCCAACGTATGGCGCATACCAGCCGACAAAATGAAAATGGATAGACCGCACCTAGTACCACTTGCACCGCAAACAATGGCATTATTAGAACAGATCAAGGCGCTAGGTTTTTCGGATCAATACGTTTTCTTTAATCCCTCAACCCGTAAGCCATACAGTACAAACGCTTTTATCACTGCCCTATGGCGCATGGGTTATAAAGGGCGTATGACGGGGCACGGTTTCCGTGGACTTGCCAGCACTACCCTACACGAACAAGAATACATGCACGAAGCGATAGAGCTACAGCTAGCACATGAAAAAGAAAACAAGATCAGCAAGGCATACAACGGGGCGCAGCATTTACCCTACAGAACCAAGATGATGAATGACTGGGCAAAATTCATTGATAATGCTTACGCTGGCAAGCTGGATAACCTGATCCGTGCAGACTTCAAACAACAAACACAAAAGCATGGTTAATATCATGCTGTAACGACTATGCAAGGCTAGGACTAATTACCCGAAAGCCAGCCGTTCACACACCTTTAGGCTGGCACTGCCTTGCACCTATTTTGATTTAAGGGTGTGTAAAGGTGTGTATTGTGTTAGTGAAGCCATATCTATCTATGAGAGAAGCCGTTGATTTTGTTTTTGAATTAACAGGCGAAAAAATAAACTGGTCAACTCTTGAGGAGTTAAGCAATGTTGAACAGCTTACACCAGTATTTTTATTCAGTGGTTACGTTAGCTACCCTGATATTAATCATAAAACACTTCGCTATGACAAAATGAAAGCCTATTTCACACATGATGATTTTTTCATGCACCAAACTAGGAACTATGAGTCTTACTCGATGCATAGTGATGCTGATGTTCCAGAATGGATAGAAATACATTCACCTTTTACCATTCAAAATATTATTAAACATCAAAGCAGCGCATATGAAGTTCATGATGAGGTATTTTTATTCAAAAACCCTCCTATTGGAGAACTTGATAAACTCGATGACCTTAAATATTCGCAGATTGACTTTGACGATGTGCGTTTTTCTAGAAACGAACTAATAGCTGTTTTTGACATAAAGCAAGAAAAAAGAACAGCACAAAATGAATTTGATTTTTATCTAGGTGCTATGGACGCTATAAAAGAAAGGGCAAGTGCTGAAATTTCTCGTAGAAGTGAATTAAGTTTGGTAGGAAATCAAAAAATATTAGCCAGTTACGCCCTATTTACACCTCATCACATAGCATGCTTTCTATCTAACGAAAACCCAGCCTATGAACAAAATAATGATATGTATTGTGCTTATTTAGATATGGTTAGAAACGCAATAGAAGCTGATGTTTTGAAACCTATCAATGAAAAAGAACAAATATCAACCGAACAGGTTAAGGAATGGCTGGCAAGTCATAATTTTGTCTATAAGGGCTTCAATGACGATACACCAACCTATGCTGACCAATTGGCAGAAATGAAAGAGGAAGGTGTAGCAGCACATGTTAAAGTACTTAATCTAACTGATAAATTAGAGGGTTTAGAGTTAGATAACATGTTCAAAACCCATGTAGCTAGTGAGCTGAATGAAGCATCTAAGAAAGACAAAGAACGTATAGCTGAGCTTGAAAATAAGCTGTCACAAGCGCAAGAAGCAAAGCCTAAAGTTGCCGTTATCCCCTTCGGTAAACGCCTAGATTTTATCAGTAAAGATCTACCACAAAGTGAACGAATTAAAAGATCTTATGAGCTATGCAGTGACAATATAAGCTTTTATGAAGATACACACCCTGTAAACACCCCTGATGAGATGATAAAGCGCATTCAAGGACTGCTTAAAGTCATTAGGGACAAAGATAGTAAGATAAGTAAATTAGAGAAACAAACGAATACTCCCAGCAATGCACAAGAAAAGATAGACGAACTCGAAAACCAGCTAGCACAAGCCAAAGCTGAATTAGCAGACAAGCCAGCTGATGACCACCTATACAATTGGCAAGCGATGGATAAAAACCAATATCCCCCTGAACTGCATTTAGCTATTGAGATATGGAAAGAATACTATCACGCTGATGCTATAAAACATATTTCACAGTTTGACGCTGGCAGATTTAACAGGATTGCTAACGACTTTAATCTTAGTCAAGGGAATTTAAAAAGCAGAATTAGAAGTCTATTGACACCTTTAAACTCAAAAACAAAATCACCTGAACTCTTATCTTCTTTAGAAGTCATTAATATTATTCATAATGATAAATTAGAGCAAGATTAAACAAGGTAGCACCTTTACCAGATGCCACCGCCTTAACTAAGCACCATTGCCTACCACCATACCCCACCCCGTAAAGTAGAACCACTGGACGTTACATACCGTAGCGTCATTTAGTGGAGCTACACACCATGACACACCCAACCCAAAACACGCCAGTCATTCCCTTTACTAGTGATACCCCTCACGATACCGAACCAACCAACGCAAACAGTCCAGCTATGCAACTGCCTACTACAGGCATGGGCAGGGCTAAAGATATCCTGCCCTTCCTACCCTTTAGCAAAACCACCTTGTTTGAATGGAGTAAGGACGGACGTTTCCCAGCTGGCAGAAAGCTAAGCCCTACTATGACAGCATGGAGCTATGCGGACGTTCACGAATGGCTGAACTCTCACACCTCAACCACTAGCGAGGTGTAACCCATGAACACACGGCAAACAAAGCAGAAGTATAAACAAATCATTCTTAATCACATGCTGGCAGGTAAGAGCCTATCCACTTATGAAGCATACGACCTCTATAACATAACGTGCTTTTTACAGCGTGTCAGTGAGCTAAGAGATCAAGGCGTAACCATTCAAGATGAATGGGTAAAGAATAACGGTAAACGCTTTAAACGCTACTGGATAGACCAGCCAGCCGATACCGATAATAACGCTAGTGGGGTGACTTCATGAGCCAATCAAACGACATATTAGAACCGCGCCTAGTGGCAGTAGATAGCTATTATCTATCTGTCATTAATGACCGCATACAAGACCTATCAAACGATGCTGAGAGCCTAGCAATGGCGCTTAGTGCGATCAGTACCGATGATGACACCAGTAAGGGCGTGCTAGTCGCTGTAAGGTCTGCCTTACTCGCTAATAGTGAGCTGGCAACCATTTTAAGCGAACAGATGGACGGGCTTATCTTACTGCCTGAGTTGGAGGTAACAGATCATGAGTGATAACCATACCAAACCCAATCTAAAAGCCAACCACGGGGCGCACAGTCGCAAACAGACAGGCAAACGTGGCTTATTACTTAGCTTTGTTATCTTTATGGCATGGGTGGTAGGCATTGGCTTGCTACTCTCACTAATCGCTTGCCAGCCAGTCAATGCAAAACCGATTGCAACCGATGATAGCAGCGGTTACTATAGCCCTACTACTAAATTACTAGCGGTTAAGCCAAGCCGTCATTCATTGGCTATTTTTGTGCCTAAAATTTACCTGACCACTAATCAGCAAATTAATAAGGGCATGAATAAGAATACGTCCGCATTGCGGGCAAGTCATATCTATAACATTGGAAACAGTGTTGTACGTTATGGCGGGTTGATAAAGCCTAATAAAATACCCTTTATGGGGAATAAGCTTAGCCGTCTAGTAACGGTAGTTGAGACCCGCCCACCTTTATTTGTGGGCGAAATAAAACTAACTAAATTACTAGGAGTTATCCATCATGGGTAAATCAATCAGCACGACCTCAAACACCCAAACCGCTACTAACAGCACACCAGCCACCAATCAAATGAATTTTGATATTGGTAACAGCGTGCTATGCCCGTCATTAAGTAGCAGCCCTTTTGTACTTAGCAATGATCCACGAAGTAAACGTGACTTACTGGCACTTACTCACGATGGCAGCTATTTTTACTATGACAAGCAAGGCTATTTTGTCCCGTCATGTGACAAAGAAACAGGCGATTATCAGCCGTCACTATTTCATGACACGCCAGCCAACCGCCAAGCGATAGCCACGCTATACAGTGGCAACCAAACCAGCCAACGCACAGTAATAGACACCACCGAAGCAGATGATGACGAAGTGATCTTAATGTCTGCCTTTGAGTTATCAGATATTGTCTGTGATCTTGAAAGCGCAGCTATTGTTATAAGCGACATTGGCAAGCTATTAGCCCTTATTCACTACAAAAAAATAGAACCTGATGTTGCTATATCAATGGCGCGATTGACGCATGATGCCACTGTAACGTGGGACGACTTATTACAAAGACAGGTAAGATCAATCAAAGAAACCCTAGCAATGACCCGTTACGGCAAGGAGGGCAGCCAGTGAAAACCTACCCACCAAAGCAAAGCCGTAAGCACGCCAAGCGCAAAAGCTACTATAAGAAATATAGAGAGCAGCGCAAGCCGAACCAGTCACAAGCAAGGGGGACTAGATGACCACCACACCACAAACAGCCACCCATGAAAAAGCCCGTGCGTTTAGCACAGGCTTTCCAGTGGTAATGAATAGTTTTGATGCAGCCACACGGCAAGGGCTGGCAGATGATCCTACTTTGACAAAGCTAATCGCGCTATTACCGCCTGACAGCTTGTTAAGTATCACCGACAATCTTACTACAGATGACGCGCAAATAGTACCGACAGCTGGCACGATAGCCTTACGTTTGACCGATAAACAAGGCGATACAGTAGGCGCAGTATTCTACACACCAAACAGCAAAGCAAAGCCTATTGTCATTGATCCTACAGGGTATGGCGCTATCGTCATTGGTGAGCCAAACAAAGCCCGTGAGGTAATAGCTTTCGATAGTTTAGATGATGGTATCGAGGTTTACAGCTACCTGATGGGCAAGACAATCATTGTCAGCCCTCATAAAACCAAGCAATGCCTTAAAAAGATGGTGCAGCACTGGAGCAGCGGATCACAAGTAACTGTACCTATGACACTTGATGATAAAGGCTTGATAAACCTATTGGCAGGTGTAAAGGTGCAAGCATTGGTTACTGTGGCTAATATCGTCACTATGCTGCAGCATGACAGCTATGAAGCGATACTGGCAGCTGATGACACCCAGCTTATCAATTTACAAGATACGGCTTACTATCCTGAATGGCGCGATGATCCCCAGCTGAATGAACCGATGACCTACAGTGATGGGCGTTTTGAGCTATACCACGATGGGCTATTTTTCGTGAAGTATAACGATGATGACCCAGCAAACATTACTTTCAAGTTTAAGGCGTTTGTTTGTTCACCGATAGAGGTTATCGCTAAGACACGGGACACAAGCAGCGGTACATGGGGGCGGTTGTTGCAATGGCGTGACGATGACAACGTAAAACATCAATGGTCAATGCCGTTATCACTGCTACAAGGCGATGCCCGTGAATACCGCAAAGAGCTGGCTAGTCAAGGCTTGAACATTACTACCAACCCCAAACAGCGCAATTACTTAGACACCTATATTCAAAACTACCCTATTCACAAACGGGCGTTATGCGTGGATAAACTGGGCTGGCACGATAAGCAATATATATTACCTGACAGGGCAATAGGCAGTGATAGCAAGCAGCTTATCGTCTATCAGTCTGCAAACAGCATTAACAGCACATTAAGCCAGCAAGGCACATTAGATCAATGGCGCGATAACTTATGCAAACCCCTAGCAGAACAAAGCCGTTTTGTTTTCTCTATTGCTTGCGCGTTTGCCGGTCAATTACTGGAGTTATTAGAGTATGACGGGGGCGGTTTTCACCTCTTAGGATCATCAAGCATGGGTAAGTCATTATCGCTTAAAGTAGCGTCTAGCGTATGGGGCAATCCTGACAGGTACGTTAAGACATGGCGCAGCACTGACAACGCACTGGAGGGCACAGCAAGCGAGCATAACGACAGTTTTTTACCACTTGATGAGATCAGTGAGTGTGATTCCAAGATAGTAGGTAAAACCGTTTATATGCTGGCTAATGGTCAAGGTAAGGGACGAAGCACCACCACGGGACACAATCGCATAGCTAAAACATGGCGCATTATCTTTTTGTCTAATGGTGAGGAGTCGCTACAGAACTTCATGGCGCAAGCAGGACAAAAAACCAATGCAGGTATCGAGGTTCGAGTCGCACATATTGATGCTGATGCTAGCAAAGGGTTAAAAACCTTTGATAGTTTGGTATTGGCAAAAACAAGCGAAGCCCAAGCCGATAAGATCAAAGAACTGTCACACGCTTACTATGGATCAGCTGGCATTGCATGGCTAGAGCATATCACCAGTGACAAGGCAGCAACCACCGCCAACGCTGGGCAACTTGTCAGTAGCTTTATGAGTCAGTACAGCGACCTGACAGCACAAGCGCATAGAGTGGCTAAACGGTTTGCTATCGTGAGCGCAGCTGGAGAGCTGGCAACAAGTGCAGGTATAACGGGCTGGCAAGCAGGACAAGCGACTACAGCCGTGATGACATGCTTAGATAATTGGCTTGATAACTACGGGCGTGATGGTGAGCATGAGCAGCGCCAAATCATAGATCATATCAAGGCGTTTATTGAACAGCACGGATCAAGTCGTTTTCAGCCTTGCCACATTCACACGTACCAAGACTTTGAACCCAAGATAACCAACCGTGCTGGCTATCACAATTACGACACAGGGGAATATTATTTCTCTACCAGTACCTTTGATGAAGTCTGTGCACCATTTAACAAAAGCAAAGTCCTACAAGTATTAGATGAAGCTGGATTATTGAATGTGACTGAGAATGACCGTAAAACGTGTAGAGTCCCTTTACCATTCAAAAAGAACCGCCAGCGTGTTTATGCGGTCAAAAGTGAGATATTAAGTTGTGAAACTACAAAAAGCACTGGGACAGCTGGGACAACTGGGACAACCCATACACTGCAAGGGCTAGAACCTGTCCCAAGCGTTAAAACACCACTGGGACAGCTGGGACAAAATAGCTCAATTTGTTAATTTGTCCCAAGTGTCCCAAAGGCTAAAAAAGGGCTGGGACAGCTGAAAGCCAGTAAGTACGGGCGTTGTCCCGTTGTCCCAAGTGTCCCAAGCAAAAAAGTAGATGCAGACAAAAATAATCTAAGGTGGGCGTTTATCGTCTGCCTTTTTTGTGGACTGAAAAAACCTAGGGGAAACCTAAGGTTAGGCGCTCAATACTCACTTGAAAATCACGGGCAGCATGTTGTCAAAAGTTAACGTTCAAACCAGTTTGATGACTGACAGCATGTTAAGTAATGCTAAGGTTTAAAAGCATAATTACTTTTACCACGTTTTACCGATCACCAGCCCCCAATGGGGTAAGCGTTAGCCCAAAGCATGACCATCATTAGCCTACAGCGTCATAGTGCCAACAAAACAGGATAGAGCCGTAAAACAAAAGATATGAGCAATTTTGCGTGTATTAAGCATGGTTTAAGTTAACTATTTAGATACGGATTGCCAAAAAGTGAATGGAGCGCAAGCACTTACCAATCATGGGCTATAAGGTAATTTTAGGGCTAAATTATCAAGGGGCTGTAACGGATTATAGATACGCTCAGATTTGAGCCTATATTATGGTAGTGTGCGACCTTTCGGACAACTTAGGCGATCACTGCCAAGCCCTTTTTATAGTGTAAAGATACCCTAAGGTTTCCCTAAGGTTTTCGGACACGTTAGGGGTAGTTTATGGAACAGTACGCGCGTGAGGATCACCCCAAGATCACCACAAGGTTAGAACCTAACAAAACCTAACATCGAAAAGCGAACAGCACCGCCTTGCATGTTGTCATTTGTTGACATTGGCAGACAGTACCAACCTGTCAAAACCTGTCATTGAGAACCTTATAAAACCTTACATTGCTAACAAATGCTAACATCGAGAACCTCACAAAACTTCACATTGAAAACCAAATCACACACCGCGCAATGCTGGCTTGAACCTTGCCGTTACCTAGTTTTTGGAGTCCATAAAAGGGAGTTTTGCGAGTCCATAAAAAGAGCGACTTTCGGGAACAGTACGCACACGCGCAAGGGACTTTTTAGAGTCCATAAAAAGAGGACTTTTCGGACAGGTATCGAGGGGGGCTATAAATCGAGATTAAACAGGCAAACCACATAAGAGCGCCCCTATTCACACGCACAAGAAAAAACCGTTTCAAAAAGAAGTTAAAGCGACTTTTGCGACAAGTAACGTAGGCGCATGACTTACAGCTACTATGAGCAGGTTAACGCTAGGTTAAAAAGTTAAAGTACGGCTTCCATTGGTTATGTTAAGGTATGACTTACTAAACAGGCACTAACAGGCGAATAGATGAATAAGTTAATCCTTATAATCTTACTATCACTCACAGCTTGCCAGCCTATAGATGACACGTTTGATAATATTGATGATGTTATAGAGGTTAATGATATTTATTGGTCAAGTTATGGCAATGTTGAGCCATACCCATTTACTACTGAGTTTGGTTATATTGCTTGCAGCATGAACTAAGTTTACTTTTATCCTGATAATACGGCTGATGATGAGTCACAAATAGGGTTACCATTAAACAAACTGGCTCAGCAAAGGCAAGATGCAATCGGTATGAAGCCAACCGTACCAAATGCTATCAAGCCTAATGCCGATTTGTCCGAAGCTATTAGAATGGGGCTAGATAGGTGCAAGCAGATAAAGGCGCGATTAGATAAATTTAGATCAGAAAGCGGTATTAATTGAGCGCGTGCAGTCATTAGCAAATTAACCCCATGTAATTGATATTTTTAAGCTCACTATTACTCTTGCCTAGCTATACAAATATCGTTATAGTCAAATTATCAACCATATAGTAAAAAGGCGTTAGGCAATGAAACAGATATCAGTTTTTATACTTGGCTGCTTTGTAGCTGGCTCTGCCTATAGTATAACTCCTGTTAATAACGCACCTTTAGACTATAGTAGTGCTGTTATTGATTTCAATAAATTAGATTTAGCGAAGTCCTATCAAGATGGTGTAAATATACGTAAAGCGAGAGAGGAAAAGAAAGCCTACAAAAAACATCTAGCTGCAATGAAAGAGCTTGAACAATTAGACTTGACAGATCAACAAGCCGTAATGAACTTTGCTAAAAGCTATCCAAATGAAATTGATAGCTTAAAAGAATTACTTGATTTGCAGAAACAGCTTCAATAATTATATATTTACTTTACCAATTACAAAATAATATTCAATGAAGCAGCAAACAGCCAAAAAAGGGCATTATCAAAAACGATTGTTGGTATTATTGTTGGTATCATCAATATACAAAGAAACAAATCCTATATATTGCAAGGCATACAGCCTTTACTTTACTTCCTGCCGTTCCGACCAAACATAGCAGTAAAGAGAAAAGCCAATCATTGTTTTCAATGGTTGGCTTTTTTTTGTGCTAAATTTGGCTAGTAATTGTATGATATTTCATTGAGCAAACAATAATAAAAATCCTGTAAGGCTAGGACTAATTACCCAAAAGCCAGCCGTTTACACACCTTTAGGCTGGCACTGCCTTGCACCTACTTTGATTTAAGGGTGTGTAAAGGTGTGTATTGTGACTTACGTAGTTTACGATGATGACGGTTTTAACACTAAATCTGGTCGCTTAACGTATGAAGCTATAGAAAGTTTTATGATAAAACCAACTATAGACCTAATATTAAATAGTATTCTTGATAATAAAAACTGTAACGAAGCGCAGTCTGCAATTAATATTGCTTTTTTGGAACATCAAGAAACTCTTATGAGTGATTATGTATTGTTCTACGATTATGACTTTGATATTGATACTTCTGATTATGAATGTGACTGCGAGGGCGTTTGTGAGCGTGAATGTTTAGTTAATGCTGTAGTAAGTTATAATTTCAAGGAAATCATAAAGCATTTTGAAGCTGATATAGACAATGACATTGAAGAATTAAGCTACATTACAGATGAATATACCGAAGCAGATTTTATGCGAATAAGAGAAGTATCTTATAACATAACGAGAATTTTATTATATAGAGAGTTAGGTAGATGGGCTTTTTATAATGGTGCTTATGAAACTGGAATAAGTTATAACAGTGTAGCTACACTAATTTATGGCGGAGCTATAAACAATAAGAAACAAGATATCGATAGTTATATAAAAGACGAAATATCTAATAGAAATAAGAAAGCATCTGATGCGAGATGGCAACCACATAGAGAGAAAAAAAAGGAGCGAAAAGAAAAGTACCTTAAGATTATGAAAGATAAAGGGTTTAGCACTTATACCGATGCAGCTACCTATATTAAACTGCATATTGATACAGGTAAAAGCCCATCATTCAATACCGTTTTTCGTTTATTGAGTGAAGCTGATAAAGGTAATTTCTCATAGCATATTGTCATATGCATGCATTCGATACTCTATCCATGCATTCATTAATCTATCCATGCATAAGCATTTAGCTATACCAATCTACCCAATAAGATAGCCCATGTAAGCCGTAGCAACCGTTACGGCTCTCTACGCAACATGGAGCTAATCATGACTTATCCTAACCAAAACTCACAACCACCACCTAAATGTCAATATTGCAAACCAAAAAAGTGGCAGCGTTTTTTACTTAAAGCAGTGCTCGGTATTCTATTACCTTACTTACTATCACCGCCTGATATCAGCATTTATATTTATCACATTACTATCGCCCTTCCCTCATAGTGTCAGCGCACACGCATTGCCCTAGCTGATACTTTCGCCATCTAGACTTTTAGTAGGTGAGCCGCTAGGGTAAGGTTCTATTAGCCTTTTTCTTACTACTCATTTTGGGTCACATTATGACCGAGCTTATCTCTACCCCTCCTGCACCTTGGGAAACTTATCAGCGTCCCTTTGTGCGCGATTTGGCTTATGTGCTGGCATGCCCCAACGTCTTGACGACATGGCTGGACTTTGCGCCACATCAAAACACACATAAGGTTGAGGTACATAGCGCCAGCTTTTGGCTGGGACAGTTTGAAAAGTATCAACAGCGTTTAGCAGAGCTGGACACGACCAACGCTTATCAAACTCTCACCCGCTATTTATTAAAAAGACCCAGCCCAAACCGCCTAGGTTTTCACTTCGAAGGATTATTGTCATTTTGGTTAGAGGATGGTTTTGCGCGTAAGCTGCATCCATACGAAACGCTGGCTAACAACGTACAACTGTACAATGGCAAACAGACAACGGGCGAGCTGGATTTGATTTTGTATAACCATGAAGAGAAACTTGTCGAGCATTGGGAGCTAGCCATTAAGTTTTTTATGGGATCAGCGCCTTTTGCGCCCGAGAATTGGGTTGGGATTAATTCCAAAGACAACTTGCAGCGTAAAATGACGCATATGCAAACCAAGCAATTTCGGTCAGTGTGGGTAGATACTGAAAATCACGGACAAGTCAAAATTGATATGCGTTATGGCGTCATCAAAGGGCGATTCTTTTTGCCCATCAACACCACACGCTTTGAACATGATGATTGGCCTGTTTGGCTAACGCCCAGCTTTCCGATACATGAATGGTGCGATAAAAATGATCCGACCAATCTTACGACGATTGATACCGCGGCGTTAAGAGCCGCACGCTATATTGAATGGTTTAGCAAACGTAGCTTTTATGATAGCTATAATGAACGTCTACCACCGCTTAGCTTCTCTGAAACCGAAACCCTTAGAACCGGATTATACTTTGAAGGCGATAGACCCATCGTTATTTACCCTCATCAGCGCGATCAAGCTCACGATAGTTTTTAACGCGCGCTCGTAAAACCATCAATCAATACGTTTCAATCACCTGCATCAGCTCATACCTAAGCATGTCTGCACTGGGCATGCGCTCGGCATGAAAACGAACGATGGCAATACCGGCACTAGCCAAGGCTTTATCCTTTTTGTCATCGGCCTTTTGGCGTGCTTTACTACTATGCGTCCAGTCGTCAAGCTCGATAGCGAGTAGCGTGGTCTGTGAATCTACGTCAACGATGACATAATCGACGCTTTGACGACAGATGCGATTGAACCAAAAGCTACGCTCAGAGGTCTCGTCACTATTGGCTTCGATGATTCGTGACAGCTGAACTTGCACAAAGATATGATATTCTGGCAGGGCATTTTTTAATTTTTTAAAAAAGATCACCTCGGTATCGGTCATAATTG
The DNA here is from genome assembly GCA_963925435.1 of uncultured Psychrobacter sp. Classification (GTDB taxonomy): domain Bacteria; phylum Pseudomonadota; class Gammaproteobacteria; order Pseudomonadales; family Moraxellaceae; genus Psychrobacter. Next base: position 85,907 of record CAWURQ010000005.1, read on the forward strand.
GCATTGGTGCGAATGGCCAAATGTCCAAATCATCGCCGCGCACAGCTTTTGGCTCAGGCTCAATATATTGACGCTTACGCTTCGATAATAATTTTGGTAACGTAATCAGCCCCAAAAAGCCAACCGCCAATATTAAAAATATAACGCCAAATGACATGGTTTTACCTTATACAATATGAAAATGACTGCCTATATGTCATAACCTTATTAAGATTAGCACTAGTCAATCACAACAGGGCAGCCCTTGCAGACTGACAGGTTATAAAAAAGAGAAAATAAAATGCTGCTCATCGTAACCAAACATGCGCCAATCAGCAAACGATAAAACAAAAAACACGACAATAGATGTCGTGTTCAGTAAGAAAAATATAAGATTAAACAAATATAAATAAGCAGGATTATTTACTAAGCAAGCCGCTAACCAAAGCGGCCTAGACTACCTTTTAGCGCCAGTAAAGCACCCAAGCACTGGTCGTATTTACCTTGGGATCGCTATTGATTTTGTCTTTTAAGGCTAAGGCTGCCACTTTACCACGTTCAGGCCCTACGATGACTCGAACACCGCGACTGGTAGCACTGGTCTTAACCTGATAGCCTGCTGATTGGAATTTTTTTGCCAATTCATCCGCTTTGCCTTGGTCATTCGCCAATGCCACTTGTACCCCAAAGCTGCCTTTGGCGTCTGTTTCTTTGACTTCTTTACGCGCGTCACTCAGTTTTTGCTGAGCGTCACGTTTTGCATCTACCGACTTTTTGGCCAACGCTTCTTCTTTTTGACGCTTTTCTTCACGCACTTGCTCAGCAGCGGCCGCTTCACGCTCTAAGCGCTGCACCTGATTACGTGATGGGATGGTTATATTTTGTCCCAACTGTAGCGATGTCGATGGCGACATATCATTCGCCTGCGCCAAGACTTCTACTGGCATGTTGTACTGCCTTGCTAGTTTAATGAGCCCGTCACCTCTTTTGACTTGATAGTCAGAAGTCGACGTTGGTGGCTCTTTTTTTGCTGCTTCAGCGGTCTCTCGCTTTTTCTCAGCTTGTGCTTCTGCTTGCTGCTTAGCCTCTGCTTGCTTTTTTGCTTTGGCTTCTTGTACTGCCTCATCTGCTGCTTTAGTCAGTTTCTCGGTATCTTGCGCCTCTTTGCTCTTCACATCATTTTCTGTGTTTTTTTCGGTTTCCGCCTCAGCATTTTGTTCATTCGTTGACGCAATGTTTTCTACATACTGCTGACTTTCGGCACGGGCTTTTGCTAATGCTTCTGCTTCAGCCATTTCCTGTTCTGTCAAAAACTGCTGAGCACGCCTTTCTTGTTCTGCCACGCGAGCCGCGCGCTCTTTTTGTTTTTGCGCTAAGATACGCTTTTCAGTCTCGATATCAGTGGTCAGTGGCTGCGGAGAGTCTTGCTCAGTACTTGGTTTGTCTATCATCGCTGACGTTGATTGCGGCTTATTACTATCACCAATCTGTTGCACCATGGCGTATAGCATCACGCTACCGCCTAGAATCATCCCAATGCCCAATAAGGCTTGTCTCGAAAAGTTCATTCGTTTACGTCTCTTAGTTGGTGATAAGGTTGATTGATCGGCACAGTTGCTGTCTCAAAACTATGCCATAAATAGCATCGATAATCAGTCATTATCGCCGGTTACCTTCATTATGTGTCAATTATATGCTATATGTCTCAATCACTTTGATTATAAAGCATATTTTTCATGCTGTCTGCCATCGTGCTATTACTAAGATTAACATCAAACAAACCCATTTCTGGTTTAAATCCTCATACCTCAAGCGCCGCCAGCGTCTCTCCAATGGTATGAAAAGAGCCACATACTACAATTAAATCTTGCGACTCACTGGCATTTATTACCGCACCAGTTGCTTCTGATAAACGATTGAATTCATGTATTTGAGCACCATCGACATATTTCGTTAAAATGCCTTGTAACTGCTCGGTACTGGCGGCGCGTGGATAGTCAATTTCAGCAATAAACCACTCACTAATGGGCAACCCTGCATCGGTCAGACGCTGCACGACTTTATCGATGGCTTTATCACCCAGCATCGAGAATAGCATTTTAATTGTCGCAGGTGCACGGCTGGCTTGACTGTCTATAGGTTGATTGGCCAAATACTGCTGCCAAAATGGCAACAATTGCGCCAGTAAAAACTCAACGCCTTGCTCATTGTGTGCCACGTCAAACAGCCAATGACGGTTTTTTGCCTCACGATAATCAAAGCGACCTGCCAGCTTAACAGATTGCAATGCTTGCTCGATAGCACTCATGTTAATGTTTAACGGACTTGCCAATACAGCTGACAAGGCATTGGCGGTGTTCGTCAATGATAGTGCTGGGCGAGGTAGTTGCATCGTGACGGCGGCATTACTATACTGCCACGTGGTTGCATCCATTGCACGGTAACTAAAATCTTGCCCAAACTGGTAGCAAGTCGCCTGATGCTGAGAGATCGCTTGCTGCACACTACTTGGCATCTCAGTAGTGCCATAAATTAACGTCAGATCGTCACGTAAAATACCCGCTTTCTCGCGACCGATATCCTCAACATTGTCACCCAGCCAGTCAACATGATCGATACCGATATTGGTAATGACCGCCATGTCAGGATCGATGATATTCACCACATCCAATCGCCCACCTAGCCCCACTTCCAATACCCACACATCACAGTCTGCTTCAGCAAATATCAGTAACGCTGCCAGCGTCGTCATCTCAAAAAACGATAAGGTCAAATCACACTGCAACCGTGCGGCTTCTACTTTACTAAAGGCCTGAATTAATGTCTGATCGCTGGCCATCTCGCCATTGATGCGTACGCGCTCATTAAAAACACTCAAGTGCGGTGATTGATACAGGGCCGTTTTATAACCAGCGGCTTGGCACATCTGGGCGATTACAGCCGTTGTTGAGCCTTTGCCATTGGTACCTGCCACGGTAAATACATAGGCATCGTCTTTCGCAGATTGCACCACACCCAGCGCCTCAGCGACTGGCAACACTCGTGACAACCCCATATCTATTGCAGAGACATGTATCTGTTGCATATAATCAAGCCATTCGGTTAGGCTGGCTTTATCATTAGGGCTATGCGTATGAGAAATTAAAGAATCAGACATAGAAAAAACCTATATAACATTTTGTGATAAAGAATCAAAACAGTATAACGAGCTTGGTCAAAACAAAAAATAGCATTTACCGTTATTTACGATAAATGCTATTCGTTGGTTTTGCCTATTTAACGGATACCTATTTGACAAATATTAGTAAAACGCTATATAGCCCATAGGCTCATTGGCTTATTGAGCGTCAACATTGGGTACGCGGCATAGCTTGGCCAGTAGACGGTAAATAGTATCAATCAATTGATGACGATGCACTACTTCATCAACCACGCCATGCTCTAATAAGAATTCTGCACGCTGGAACGGCTCTTCTAACGTCTCACGAACTGTCTGCTCAATCACTCGCTTACCCGCAAAACCAATCATCGCTTTTGGTTCTGCCAAGTGAATGTCACCAAGCATCGCAAGTGATGCCGTCACGCCGCCATAAACAGGATTGGTTAGTACCACAATATACGGCACGCCAGCAATTCTCAAGCGTTCAATGGCAGCAGCGGTTCGTGCCATTTGCATCAATGACAACAGACCTTCTTGCATACGCGCACCGCCCGAAGCGGCAAAACAAACCAAAGGCACGTTATCTTTAAGTGCTTTTTCGGCCGCTTGTACAAAACGATCCCCGACCACCGAACCCATAGAGCCGCCCATAAAACGGAAATCAAAGGCACACGTCACCACATCAAGATTACGCAGTTTGCCATACATGACGATCAACGCCTCAGACTCGCCCGTCTTTTCTTGCGCTTCACTCATACGCGCAGGGTACGGCTTGCTGTCTACAAAGCGTAATGGATCTTTGGCGGTAAATTCTTGCCCCAATTCCCCATCTACTGTATCAAGTAGCCAGTTCAAGCGTTCACGAGCACTCATCGGTAAATGATGGTCACAATGTGGGCACACATAACTATTAAAAATCAGCGCCGTGTTGGTAATCATTGAGTGACAGCTGCTACATTTCGTTGATGGCTCGGTCTCTACCGCCGTCAATGGCGCAGTCAATTGTTGCTTAATACCTGGTATTGAGCGATTAAACCATGATTGCCCAGCGGTATTGCGATTTTGCTCAAGGCTAGGCGCGCTATCGTTACTAGAATTGGGTTTCGTTATCGTATCAGTCATATTATTCGCCATTATCGAAGGCTTATCGGCAAGTTGGCTCATTCACTTGTCCTTAAGAGTAAATTTAAGAGTCACATACAGTCATAACATGAGCAGTTATAAAGCACGCTTACGCGCAACTGTAACAATTTATATTGTGATGTTAGTTTACACACGTAAACTAACTTTAGCAAAGTCATTTGACCTCATCTTTATAACTGGTCTTTATAAACATTGTGACGATAACTTCACTCAGCCATTTTACCCTGATAAATTTTAGCACTCACATTCATATGATTTGAGCGCCAAACGTGTCATTTATAATCGCCCCAGCTATGAATTCACTTTAACAGCTGCACTCTTTATATATAGTTGTCCCTAAATAAAATAAGTACAACCATTATAACGTGCTGCCAGCATAATATTAGGCACTTAAACTATCGAGAGCCGCACGCAACTCATCCATCTTAGCCATGATTTTTTGCTGGGCATTCGCAACCGCATCAGCATCATTGGCATCTATATCAGCGAAGTTTTGTACCAATGCACTCCCCACAATAATACCATCTGCATGAGTACCAATTGCCTTAGCTGAAGCGGCATCACGAATACCAAAACCCACACACACTGGTAAGTCTGTCTCTGCCTTAATGGCTTGAACCTGAGTCGCAACATCATTAGTGTCCAATGTTGCCGAACCTGTCACCCCTTTTAAAGACACATAGTAAATATACCCGCCGCAGTGGGTCAATACTTGCTCACGGCGATCAGGCAAGGTGGTTGGCGACAATAGAAAAATCTCATTCATCGAATTTTCAGTCAAATGCTGGGTAAAACTACCCGCCTCTGCTGGAGGCAAGTCCACCATCAAAATACCATCAACGCCTGACTGCTCACATAAGGCGACAAAGTTATCATAACCGATAATCTCAACCGGATTGAGATAACCCATCAGAATAATAGGCGTTTGCGTGTCCTTTTGGCGGAATTCTGCCACCATTTTTAACGCATCACGCGTACTCGTACCTGCGGCTAATGCACGCTCGCCTGCCAAAGCGACGACTGGACCATCTGCCATTGGGTCAGAGAACGGCAAGCCAACTTCGATCATATCTGCGCCGTGCTTGACCAAATCATGCAGCAAGTCTACGGTAGTCGTGGGATTCGGATCGCCTGCCATCACATAAGGAATTAGGGCTTTTTTATTCTGTGATTTTAGGGTTGCAAAAGTTGTTTCAATTCGGGTCATAGGGTTCTCTTTATTGTTATAAACTGGCTTGGTTGACCCTTCATCAAATAATAAATGAAGGGTGCTAAGCAATTTTTCTTATCAGGGAGAAGATAGTCATTTACAAAAATAACCGTTACTACATCTCTATCCCTTCCGCTTTCATCACTGAATGCAGATCCTTATCACCGCGACCCGACATATTGACAACGATGGTTTGCTCCGGCGTCATGGTCTTAGCAAGCTTCAATGCATAAGCGACGGCATGAGCGGTCTCAAGCGCTGGGATGATGCCTTCTTTACGCGTAGCTTCATGGAAACCTTCTAACGCTTCTTTATCAGTACAGCCGACATATTCAACACGCTTCATATCTTTTAGGAAGCTATGTTCAGGCCCGACACCAGGATAATCAAGACCCGCTGAGATAGAATGGGTTTCTTGAATCTGACCGTCATCATCTGCCATCAGATAAGTACGATTACCATGTAGCACGCCGATACGACCGGCAGCCAACGGCGCTGAATGGCGACCCGTTTCGATACCGTCGCCAGTCGCTTCAACGCCATACATTTTGACCTCAGTATCATTTAAAAAGTCAAAGAACAAACCAATAGCATTGGAGCCACCACCGACACAGGCGACTAGCGCATCCGGTAATTTACCCGTTCTTTCTAAATGCTGGATACGTGCTTCTTTACCGATAATCGCTTGAAAGTCGCGTACCAGTAGTGGATAAGGATGTGGGCCTGCAACCGTGCCAATAATATAGTACGTGCTATCGACATTGGTGACCCAATCGCGCATCGCTTCGTTCATGGCATCTTTGAGCGTACGAGAGCCAGACGTGACTGGCACAACGGTCGCACCAAGCAAGCGCATACGATAGACGTTCATCTTTTGACGCTCGACATCGTCAGCACCCATGTAAACGATACATTCTAGTCCTAAACGTGCCGCAATCGTTGCCGTTGCCACACCATGCTGTCCTGCGCCCGTCTCCGCGATAATACGTTTTTTGCCACACATCTTGGCAAGCAGCGCTTGGCCAATAGTGTTATTCACCTTATGGGCGCCAGTATGGTTTAAATCTTCACGCTTAAAATAAATTTGCGCCCCGCCAATCTCATCACTCAAACGCTTGGCATGATAAAGCGGCGTTGGACGACCGACATAATTGACCAAATCATTGTGATACTCTTCCCAGAACGCAGGGTCAGCTTTCACTTTGGTATATAGCGCCTCTAGCTCTTCCAGTGCGGCCATCAGTGTTTCAGAGACAAAACGACCCCCATGTACACCAAAATGTCCGCGTGCATCAGGGTACTGGTTAAAGTCCTGTACGTTTTCAGGATTGGTAAAAGTATTGACAGATTGCGCTGTGGCAGATAAATCTTTGTTCGCGACATGACTCATGATAATTCCTACTGTAATAAGTGGTATTTTTTAGAATAAATAGGGGAAAAATAGTTTGAGTAGTTAACGGTTTGATTGGTAGGGCTAGCTACTCAGGTTCGAAGGTTCGCTAAGCGTCTCGTTTTGCCATCGGTCACGCTTGACTGCTTTCATAAAGGCGCGCATCTTGGCGGCGTCTTTTTTGCCTTTATCCTGCTCAATACCGCCACTGACATCGACCGCGTAAATAGGCAGCTCCACAGTCGCAGCGACATTTTCGGCATTCAATCCACCCGCTAAGATAATGGGTAGCGTGCTGTCTTGCGGTATCAGATTCCAGTCAAAGCGCTGCCCCGTCCCGCCGTATGCATCCTGATGATAAGCGTCAAGTAAAATGCTACTCGCCCCTGCTGCGGCAAACTGGTCAATCTGGGCATTCACGCCAGCAATAGTGTGTTGCTCAGCATTGATACGAAGCGCTTTAATCCAGCGCTTATTGACAGTACTTGCCAGCTGTTGACACTGCTCTGGTGTTTCATCGCCATGAAACTGAATGATATCAAAAGGTACGTTATTTGCTAGCTCAATCATTTCATTCTGAGACATATTCACCACCAATGCCACCACGCTGACAAAAGCCGGCACAGCGGCAGTCAATGCTTGCGCCTGAACTATCGTCACAGCGCGCGGACTTGGTGGATAAAACACCAAACCGACGGCATCTGCACCCAATTGCACAGCAGTCTGGACATCACTAAGCTGGGTAAAACCGCAAAACTTAACGTGCATGATATGACCTTAGATATGACACTCAGTATAACAATGATGAACCAGCTAGCGATAAAGGCCAGTCGTCACTGCCAACGATTAATTATGATGATAATTTGTTAAAAAAATAGCAAATCAATTGCATCCAAAAACTTATCCTAGCATACTTTTATTCCTAATTTTGTTTATGATTGAGATAAGGATATTTGAATGTCTAACACTGCGTCGGCAACCGCTAAAAACACCGACCATAACGATACAAGTACTAACGCCCGTCCGTTGCATTATTTAATGTGGTTTCGTCGTGATCTACGCGTTCATGATAATACTGCCTTAGCGGCGCTTTGTGAACGAGCAAACGCAGACAATGCTCAGGTCAGCGCGGTGTTTTTTCTGACGCCTGAGCAATGGCAAGCGCACGATATGTCGCTTGCACAGGTAGATCATATCACTCGCACCTTACCTATACTCGCACAAAATTTGCAAACACAACTGAATATCAAACTGCTCGTTCAGGAATCAAAGCGCTTTTCTGACTGTATTGAGACGCTAAGTGATTTTTGCACGACCAATGATATCACCTGTATCATGGCAAATCATGAATACGAAGGCAATGAAATTGCGCGTGACGAACAATTAATGGAACGATTTGCAGAAAATAACATCGAATTTATCCGTTTCCATGATCAGTGTATCTTGCCACCGCAAAGCATTACCACCAATGACGACAGCATGTATCAAGTGTTTACACCGTTTTATAAAAAATGGCGACATACTCTAGATGTCAGCACCTTACAAATCCATGAAGCACCGACCGTAAACCAACACGAAAGCATTCAGGTAACATTGCCGAAAGACAGTGCAAGCACGATTGATGAGATAAAGACGCTCAGCACAAAGACCACCAAGGACTACCAAAAAACACAGCAAGATACGGCATCGTGCTCGCATATCGATATAGATGCCCAGCTGACGCAAGCGCGCGATACCTATCCTGCTGGTGAAGCGGCGGCTTGCCAGCGGTTAGAGGACTTCATCGCAGAGGACATTGATAACTACGATGTGAGTCGCGATGTGCCTAGCCTACAGGCGACCAGTCAGTTATCTGCTTACCTCACGATTGGGTCAATCAGCCCCAGACTTTGCTATCTACAAGCCCATAAAGCACAAGAAAAATTGCACGGCAATGATAGTGACAATGACGATATCAATCGCTGGATAAGTGAGTTGGCGTGGCGCGACTTTTATCGTCATGTACTAGTCGAAAAACCAGCACTGATCCGTCATCAAGCTTATAAAGACGAGACGGATAAAAATATCAGCTGGTCATATAACGATGACGATTTTGCAGCATGGTGCAGGGGAAAAACAGGTGTGCCATTAGTAGATGCTGCCATGCGAAGCCTTAATGCAACTGGCTTTATGCACAATCGGTTACGGATGGTCACTGCCATGTTTTTGACCAAAGATTTGCTGATTGATTGGCGCTGGGGTGAGCGCTATTTTATGCAGCAACTCATCGACGGTGACTTTGCCTCCAACAATGGCGGCTGGCAATGGAGCGCCTCGACTGGTACAGATTCTGCACCCTACTTTCGTATTATGAATCCCTTTAGCCAAGCCAAAACGCATGATTCTGAAGGAACATTTATCAAGACTTGGCTACCTGAACTAAAGAGTGTTCCTACCAGTATTTTGCATTCAGAAGAAAAACTACGCAAGGCGCTTAGTAAAGGGGGTAAATTTGCCAACCTCGACTATCCTGTGCCAATGGTCGAGCATAAAATAGCACGCCAGCTAGCCATTGCAGAATTTAAAAAATAACGGCTGGACTCAAACATAACAGGTCAGCTCAAAAAATTATATAGTCGATATTAGGGCGTGTTTGAATTATCAAACACGCCCTCAATAAAATGGATATACGAGATTATGACGCGGGACTGGTACAAATTTTTCTTACTTGTTGTGTCTACATAGAATGCGAAAAATTTTTACCGGTCTTACTGGCGCTCTCTTGTATTGACCTAACACCAACATTCGCTATGAGTTTAGCTGGCATTTGATGCGGCTATTGGCAACTGACACGCGCCAGCCCCTTGCGTATTGACCGTCACGGTCGCGCCAGTCAAAGCAAATAATTGCTGCAACTGCGTTTGAGCATTTTTTAATGCCATGTTCATGACATCACCACGGCACGCGCGTTCAAGTACTTCTTTTTTTGCCATAGTCTGTGCCTGCGCCAATATCTTGGGATCGACTTGCATCATGCCAAAGGCACCAGTTTGCCAGTCATAAATCTCGATATCATCTAGATATACGGAGAATATCTCTGATGGTGGCAAGGTAATATTGATTTGTGGCATGAGAGCAACTGAAGCTTCTTCTTGGTCGGCATTGAGCGGGGCTGTAGGCGGTATTACTTGTACCATTTCAGGCGTTAAGGCACTCAAATCAATGCCTGCTTCTACACGACCACGCGCGATAAACAATGCCTTCTGCTCATCCTGCCATAGCTTCATCCAACTGCCAGGACGCTCGCTAGTGATGACTGTATCTACGCTGAATGCGACTGTTTGCAGACGATTGAGCTGCTGGATCTGAGTGATGACACCTTCACGCGTGATAGTTTCTATTGGCTTTTCTTCTGTTATATTTTGCACACTATAGATAGCAAAAACGAGCGCAGCTAAACCAAGCAGTAATACAATCCATGACATCATGGCAATCGGTTTTTTCGCTTGTGGATTCGTCATCTTGTGCTCAACAGAAGAGCGATCATCAGGATTGTTCATATGAGCCACCTCAAAATTTTATCGTTTATTTTTATAAAACATATGCCAAACAACTATTTCATATATAAATGCCGCTTTTAGGCAGCCACTTCAAGTAATAACTACCAATACGCTACACAATTGCTGATGATCCATTTTCTTAACAACGCTCTATGTGTTGGCCACAAACCTATTTATTGCTCATAAACATAGTCAAAATACCCTACATAATCGAGTTATTATGATTTTATCTGACACTTTCAGTCACGTTCGGTCTGAAACAACAAAAAGTCATTGCGTCTTAGCCAAACTTTACCTAACATAGTCAGATTGCATTGATAAAACGTCGGCATAGATTTGGTTTTCAGGCATTTGGCTTGAAAATAATCCATTTAACCGTTCGATATATCATTAGATCAATCATAGTTTATCCCTCTTTGGTTAAAAGAGTTTTACTCGTGTGCTTTTTTACAAGCATATGAGTCACTAGGACATATCCTAGATTATTGCTAAGTGATAAAGGCAAGCTTGCCGCGGCAATGAAACGATTAGCCATACGCTCAACATCCTACTACTTCTTCTTATTTTTTTATCGTTGATAAGGTTACGCTTTATTTATGAAAGCCAGTCAATTTTTATTTGCTACCCTAAAAGAAACCCCAAATGATGCCGATATCGCTTCAAGCCAATTGATGGTGCGCGCCGGTCTTATTCGTAAGATTGCTTCTGGATTATATATCTGGTTGCCTATGGGGCTGCGCGTTTTACAAAAGGTCGAACGCATTGTTCGTGAAGAGATGCAAAATGTGGGTGCGCAAGAAGTACTTATGCCGATGACACAACCTGCAGAGCTTTGGCAGACGACGGGACGTTTTGACGATTATGGCCCTGAGCTATTGCGCTTTAAAGACCGTCATGATCGTGATTTTGTGCTGGGCCCCACTCATGAGGAAGTCATCACCAATCTAGCCCAAGGCGAGCTGCGTAGTTATAAACAGCTACCCATCACTTTTTTCCAAATTCAAGGCAAGTTCCGTGATGAGATTCGTCCACGTTTTGGTGTGATGCGCGCTCGTGAATTTACGATGAAAGATGCCTATTCATTTCATGTTGATCAAACATCATTGGCCAAAACCTATCACGATATGTATGAAGCTTACACTCGCATCTTTACCCGCTTGGGTCTGGATTTCCGTGCGGTACAAGCGGATACAGGCTCTATCGGTGGCTTTGCGTCTCATGAGTTTCACGTGTTGGCAGACAGCGGTGAAGATGATATTGCCTTCTCAGACTCATCTGACTATGCTGCCAACGTTGAGCTGGCCGAATCTGTGAGCACCGCTGAACGTCAAGCGCCTAGCAGAGAACGCGAAGACGTCTTAACAGAGAACATGCCCACCTGTAAGATGGTTGCTGAGCATTTAGATATTCCTTTAGAACAAACGGTCAAAACTTTGATCGTACACGGTCATACAGCAGACGACGAGCCACAGCTGATTGCTATCGTGTTGCGCGGTGACCATCAGCTTAACACCATCAAAGCTGAGAAAATCGAAGAAGCCAACGTGCCATTGACCTTGGCATCTGATGAAGAATTAAAGGCTGCTGGTCTATATAAAGGCTATATCGGTGTTGACTTAGATATGCCTGTATTCGTCGATCGTTCGGCCGCCGCCTTGTCAGATTTTGTGGCTGGTGCCAATGAAGTAAACAAACACACCATTGGTTTGAACTGGGAGCGCGATGCCCGTATCACTCGCATCGTTGATGTCCGTAATGTTCAAGAAGGTGATCCATCTCCTGATGGAAAAGGCAGCCTGAAAATCAAACGCGGTATAGAAGTCGGCCATATTTTTCAGTTGGGTGACAAGTACTCACAAGCAATGAACTGCACGGTATCTGGTGAAGATGGTAAACCCGTCACTCTCATGATGGGTTGTTATGGTATCGGTGTTAGCCGTATTATCGCAGCGGCCATCGAGCAGAACAACGATGAAAACGGTATCATGTGGCCAAATACGCCTGCAGTCACTGACTCACTTGCACCTTTTGAAGTGGCCATCATACCGATGAAGTCAAAAGAAGAAACCGTCATGCAAACGGCGACGGCGCTGTACGAAGAGCTAAAGGCTCAAGGCATCAATGTGCTACTCGATGACCGTAATGAGCGTCCGGGCGTTAAATTTGCGGATCTAGAATTGATCGGTATCCCGCATCGTATCGTTGTCTCTGATCGCAATCTTGCCGAAGACAAATACGAATATGTCAATCGCCGTGAAGCAGAGAAACAAATGCTGAGCCGTGAAGAGATTTTGGCGAAAGTCAGCGGTAAGTAGTTTTATCAGTAAAGACTGTCCAAAAAAAGCGCCTACCTCATTAGATGAGATAGGCGCTTTTTTATTGTTATAAGGTTGTCTGTGCAACAATATTAACGAAAACCTTACTGCCGAATTAGACGGCTAGGCTTAGGCAGTAAATCAATATTACTGACACGGCAAGGATTGATATCGATACCGCCACGGCGCGTATACCAAGCACGCACCATCAACTCACTTGGCTGATAGTATTGACTCAAATCCGCAAATATCTGCTCAACGCATTGCTCATGAAAGCCATTATGCTGACGAAAACTTAATATATAACGCAGCATGTTTGCTTCATTGACTGATTGTTCACTCGTTATCGACACTGCCAATGTGCCCCAATCTGGCTGATTGGTCACCGGACAATTACTACGCAGTAAGTTAGAATAAAAAGTATAAGGCTGAGCCGCATTATTTTCTAAAGCTTTACTATCTAAATGAACCGCGCTTGTCTCTGTCTCACTATAACGCAACAATGATGCATCAGGATGCTCGCTTAGCAAAACTTTGTCTGTGCTGTTTGCCAATGCACTATCAATACACACGCCCTCAGGCTGGGCAATTAGCAGCTCTGACCTATCATCTTCTAAACCAAATAATTCAACGGTCACCTCTGCTTGTACACACGCTGATAAATCTTTGGCAATCAACGTCTCTACGTCTTCCCAACTGGCAAATTCTGTAAAATTAATACTGTTTAGATATAGCTTAAGCGACTTGGATTCTACGATGAATGGTGAGCTGGCAGGAATACTAAAGCGCGCAATGGCGACTTGAGAGAGTCCTTGAGTGTTGAGCCAAGACATCTCAAAAGCTTGCCACCAATCCACGCCAACCGCTAATTTATCTGCGTGCCAACCAATAACATCACGTCCCATGCTGCGCGCGATAGGATATAGCGTTTCTGGATTATACTCGGTGGGATAATCGGTGGTTTGTTCGCCTAAGATGCCGTGAATACTCATTTACTTTCCTAATATTAAACCGTTAAAAAATTGTGCTACTCTACTCTCAATGAGTTTGTGTTATCAAGAATACATTGACACGTTTTTTCTTTATTTATGCTGTCTTTTGGACAAAACATATTATAAGCGCACGCGTGAGCCATTACTCAGCAAACGATAAGCAATGGTATAAAATATCGCACAGAACGCAAAAATAGCAGCCATCGAATACCAAACATTGACATCAGAGTAGCCTAAAATACCATAACGAAACGAGTTGACCATATAAACGATAGGGTTCAATAGCGAAATATTTTGCCAAAATGGTGACAAGTTTTCTAGCGAATAAAACACCCCACCAAGATAGGTCAGCGGCGTCAATATAAAGCTTGGAACGATAGAAATATCATCGAATGATCGGGCAAACACCGCGTTGATAAAGCCGCCAAGTGAAAATAGGATAGATGTGCCAAGTACGGTAAATATTGTCACAAATAAATGCTCAATACCCAAATCAGTAAAAAATAACGCTACTATCGAAACAATAATACCAATGGCCAAGCCGCGAAAGATACCACCACTGATGTATCCCATCAAAATAGCATGCTTGGAGACAGGTGAGACCAAAAGCTCCTCGATACTGGATGTAAATTTGGCACTGAAAAAGCTTGAGACCACATTGGAGTAACTATTGGTGATAATCGACATCATAATCAGGCCAGGCACGATAAACTGCATATACGGAACCCCGCCCATCTCACCCACACGCGAGCCAATCATCTTACCGAAAATAACGAAATAGAGGCTCATGGTGATGACTGGCGGAAGCAATGTCTGTGGCCAAATACGCAAAATCCGGCGAATCTCTTTAAACCAAATGGTGCGAAAAGCAATCCACTTTTTATTCCATGACATGGTTTTATTATGATCGATCATTTCCTGACTCATAACCCCGCCTCCTTCATGCTGTCTGTACTTTGAATATTTTTGTCCACTAAACGCATAAACAACTCTTCTAATCGATTGGCCTTATTACGCATACTAGCCACGGTAATGCCTTGCTCAGACAGCTGATTGAAGACATCATTTAACGACTCACCTTCAGTCAGCGTGACTTCAAGTGTCTGGTTATCTGGCTGAAAAATGTCTGTCACACCTGTCAAAGCTAACTGACGCATGAGCGCTGTATCTAGATCAAAAACAAACGTCTCAACCGATAGCTGTGCCAGCAAGTCTTTCATTTCTGTATTGATACGAATCTCACCATGATCCAAAATCGCAATGCGTTTACACAGCTGCTCGGCTTCCTCAAGATAATGAGTGGTCAAAATAATCGTAGTGTTTTCTTCAATATTAATTTGCTGCATAAACTCCCACATAGAGCGGCGCAGCTCGATATCGACCCCAGCTGTTGGCTCATCCAAAATCAACAGCTTTGGTTTATGAATCAATGCCCGCGCAATCATCAGACGGCGTTTCATACCACCGGATAACTCACGCGACTTACTATCGCGCTTATCCCACAGACCAAGTGCTGTTAATAATCTCTTTGCTCGTGGTCGTGCTTCTTTGGCAGGAATACCAAAATAGCCCGCTTGGGTAATCAGGATATCTTCGACTTTTTCAAACATATTAAAATTAAACTCTTGTGGTACAACCCCAAGGTATTGTTTGGCAATTGAAGGATTCTCTAGCAAGTCTGTGCCAAAAATATGCACGCTGCCTGTGGTAGGTTTGAATAGTGAACTGATAATGCCAATCATTGTGGACTTACCGGCACCATTAGGGCCAAGTAACGCAAAGAACCCGCCTTGTGGGACGGTTAAGCTGACATCTTTTAGTGCCGAAAACCCGTTGTCATAGGTTTTGGATAAATTTTGGATAGTAAGGGCTGGTACTTCAGACATGAATACCTCTTTATTTGTGATGAATTTACATAATACCAATTCCAAAAAATATGATTCGCTGTGGCAAACTTGCTCAGTCTATAAATACAGTCCTTGCACTCGTTTTCCTTGCTACTCAAATTTTTGAAAATGTTATAAGAACGTTGTTAGAAAATAAGTATATAGAAGAGACGATATAATCTGATGAAATGAGGCTATGACTGGTGAATTTCAACTGCGATGTTTTAGAAGCACTATATTGATAATACTGATGATTAAAAAAGCGCCTATCTCATTACATGAAATAGGCGCTTTACAGGTGTATGTATCGTAAAAAATCAGCAAACACTTGATAAAAACTAGCTGGCTTCACCAACCATATAATCTACTGCATTTTGGACTTCTTCATCAGGAATATCAGCACCACCCTTTGCAGGCATGGCATTGAAACCATTGATAGCATGTGTATATAAGGTCTCTTTGCCTTTTGCTATACGTGGTCCCCATGCACCAGCGTCACCCAATATTGGTGAACCAAGTAATCCTGCAGCATGACAAGTATGGCACACGGCATTGTACACGGCTTTACCCTCACGAGGACCGTCACCAGCTGCTGGACCAGCTGCGCGTGCCGTTACATCACAAACTTCATCCTCTTCAAAACACACGTTAGCAACAGGCTGAATGCGAGCAATCAAGTTAGGATATAGAGCGATCAGCTTTTGCACTTGTGGTGTGTCTTGCGGAATTGGCTCTTCTTCAGCAGCAGGCGCTGCAGCGGCAGTTTCTGCAGGCGCAGCCCCATCTACTGGTGCGGCGGCATCAGCAGCAGCTGGCGCATTGCCATCTGTTGTATCTGCAGCAGCTTTGGTCTCATCACCCACTTTTTGAGGAACATTTTCTACCACTTCCTGCGCTTCTGCGACATCAGTAACGGTTACAGGAGTAACTGCAACATCTTCAGCTTGGCTCACCGCGATACTAGCGATTCCTAGAATGGCAGCTGCCGATAACATAACTACTTTTCTCATTCGTCACGTTCTCTTATTACGTATACAAAGGCTTGCACGGCTCAGACATTCTGTCTGTCCTCCTTAGATGACCTCTCATCATCAATAGCAAACAGCCATCCCGCGTGCCAGCACACTTGTAATCGGTGATTATAAATATGAATTCTCCCTAACATTATAAGGGAAAAGGCAGGTAAATTGCCATGCCTGTTTAATGACTATCCTGTTTTTTCTTAAAAAACATCAATCACTGCCTTCATCCATTGGCTTTATGACTTTTATTTGTTAGACTAAGCGGTCTTTATTTTTCGATACCCATACTGCTTACAACGCTCGTTTGAGCACAGTATTGATTAATAAGGTATGCAATCAATTGTCATCATGCGCTCGTAGCTCAGTTGGATAGAGTATCGGTCTCCGAAGCCGAGGGTCGTGGGTTCGATTCCCGCCGAGCGCACCAATCATTGTATTTCACCACTTCCTAACAATACCTAAAGCCTCTACATCCCTTTATATTACTTACTTTATGTCTTTTGATATAACTTGTCATTACCTAGTAGCACCTATACAGTGTTGTACATACACAACATTGCTATCCTATGGTTCTCAGAGGTGTGATGATGAATAAGCGCAAAAACTATCTATTAACTGACAATGGTGTAAAAGCAATAGCTGACGGCTAAGTAATCATAAAAATCTTTGACTGTCATACTGACATTTAGTTCATTGTCAGTGTGGTTAAAAGTATCAAACAAATAGTTTTTGAAATTAGTGATAAGCTGCTCATTAAATTTTTGACTTAAGCACGAATCTATAACCTTAGTATGCGTCAATAACTCAGTTGCCTTTTCAGCACCAAATGAGCGCAATATATACTCATAAGGATGATCGGATAGCTCGCCTACTTCGGTTTTTAGGTCGTTCATACCAATACTTGGATAGGTTTGAGTGGTCGCTAACTCATTAAAAATTTGAGCAAAATGAACCTTCTGTTTGTAAGGCTTTTTAGGTAAGTCTCTGGTTGCTTTCCTTATAAAACCTTTGACCTCAGATGTACCTTTCGTCAAGAGATAAGTAGGCAACATACTATACGCATAACGCTGTATTTCATTCTCAGTGTCGCAAAGATTAATGTTCTTATCCGTCATGCTATGTACCCTTTATTCTCTGTATAACCTATCCTGAAACCTAAGCACCCAACTTCGTATCAAGCATCAATCGAATAAACTTCTTAAACTGGTTGGGATTAGAGAGTAAGTGCATGGTCATACCCTCATACGCTTCTTGGCTCTCAAATAGTGCATCCATAGCAGCATCAGGATAGCCGCCTAACATAATCTGATCGGTGCTGTTATTAGTGAACTGCTTTACCACGATCTCATTTTCTGTGACTTTATCCCAAATAGTATTTTGAAAGTTGATCATATCGCTTTCAGTAAAGTCTTCACCAGCAAACACTTCATTTAATCTATTAATGACTTTTGACAGTAATTCTTCCTTTTGATCCTTTGGTTTTCCTGTACCGCCACCGCCACCCGCTTCTAGTTCACCACCACCTTCTTGTAGCTTTAGATCTTGCTGGTACAGCTTTGAGACACGATAATGGCTCATGACAATATTACTCAGATCCACATCCTCTTCATTGTTCACGCTTTCACGCAATAATGGCTGTAGGTTACGCGCGTATAGGCTAAGCTTCTCTAATTCTTTATCGTCATAGTCGACGATTTGCGACATAAACTCATATTGACGGGTAAATGTACCTAAGTCTTTTTTAAAGATCTCCAGCGCATCCTGCTCAGCTTTAAAGCCTTTATAGTCATTCTCAGCATTGGTGATCAGTACCACATCGCCCGTTGCTTTGGTGCGCTCAAGCATCGTTTTAGCATGTTGTGCTTGCTCACGTGCCAGCTTATAGCGCTTCTGCCAACGCTCGACCGCTGGCTTGCAGATATTACTAATGGCCGCATTAGACTTGTTCTTACTATAAAACGCCTCAACGAATTGCTCTACATCATGCCATAAGAAAATACCGCTGGCGCGTAGCTTATCAGAGAGGTCAAATACTTGATCAGGATCAGACACATCTGCTAAGTGCGCGGTCTCATAGTACGGCTGGAAGGCTTCAAGAATATCCTCAGGATCATTAAAGAAGTCGAGCACAAACGTGCCACTCTCTGCTTTGCCCTTATAGGTACGGTTTAGCCGTGAGAGAGTCTGTACGCAGTCCACGCCTGTCAGCTTCTTATCGACGTACATAGCGCAGAGTTTCGGCTGATCAAAGCCTGTCTGGAACTTATTGGCCACCAACATCACTTGATAGTCATCACTATCAAATGCTTCACGCAGATCTCGGCCTTTTAGCCCGATGTTCATACTGTGTTCAGTGAACTTCTCACCGACCAAGTGTGCCGCTATCAGGATCATTATCATCAAAGGTGACTTCACCTGAGAACGCGACCATGGCATTGATATTTCTGTAACCGTAATCAGCGATATAGTTATCAAAGGCGATCTTGTAGCGTACCGCTTCTTTACGTGAACCCGTCACCACCATCGCTTTGGCTTGCCCACCAAGTAAACCTTTGATGTTGTCGTTAAAGTGCTCAATGATGATTTTTACTTTCTGCGCGATATTGTGTTCATGCAAGCGCACCCAGTTATTGAGCTTAATCTTGGCGCGGCGTGCATCGACTTCATCATCTTCGGCGGCCAGCTTTTGTGTGAGCTGATAGACCACTTTGTAGTTGGTGTAGTTTTTTAGCACATCTAAGATAAAGCCCTCTTCAATCGCTTGGCGCATTGAATAAACATGATAAGCGGCTGGCAGGTTATCTTTAGAGGCTGGCAAGTCAGGATTGGGCAGAGCGCCCAAATAGCTCAATGGTTTTCGGCTTAGGCGTGGCGGTAAAGGCATAGTAGCTTAGGTTTGTACTACTACGGCGCTGCAGCCAGATGATCAGCTATCTTCCTAGATATGTCTTTCATCTCTGAGTACTCTCTATATCACCTGAGACCAATACTTCTTTGAGCTGGCGTGCGGTAGAGCCTGTCTGCGAGGAATGCGCTTCATCAGCGATGATGGCATAACGGCGCGACTTGAGCACGCTCGAATCCTCAATCGCTTTGAGTACAAACGGAAAGGTTTGAATAGTGACAATGATGATCGGCTGCGAGTTCACCAATGCGGCCGCCAAGCTGTTCAGATTTTGAGCCGTCACCTTCTTTTCTATTGATCTTACCGACCACACCATCAGCATGTTCAAACTGATAGATGGTTTCCTGTAGCTGGTCATCAAGTATCGGTGCGATCGGTGATGACAATGACAGAGTGAAACTGCTTATCGCCTTGATCGTTATACAAGGTTGAGAGCTGATGCGCCGTCCATGCGATAGAATTAGACTTGCCCGAGCCAGCACTATGCTGAATCAGATACTTTTGACCAGCACCCTCAGTCACGGCAGGCATTAACCAACTTGGTCACCACATCCCACTGATGATAGCGCGGGAACATCATGGTCTCTCTTTTAGACTTGCGCCCAATCGGATCTTCTTCCTCGTCTATCTGTAAGTGCATAAAATTGCCGAGGATGGCCAGCAAGTTCTCTGGCGTGAGCACTTCATTCCACAGATAGTCAGTGGCATAGCGGCTGCTATCCACTAGGCGTAGTCATTACCCGCACCGCCCGCTCTGTACCTTTATTAAACGGTAAGAAATAAGTGCTGTCACCTGCCAGCTTCGTTGTCATATAGACCTCATACTGACTGACAGCAAAATGTACCAATGCGCCGCGCTTAAACGTCAGCAGCGGCTCAGGTTTTTTGGTATCAGGATCTTTAGGCAGGCGGGTGCGCTTATACTGAGTAATAGCATTTTGTACCGCTTGCTTAAACTCAGACTTTAGCTCCATTGTCGTGACAGGCAAGCCATTGACGAATAGCACGATATCGATACGGTTACGCTTAGCGACCTTGCCGTCAGTTCTGTCTTTTGGGCTATCTTAAGACTGACATGAGGGCTATAGACCACCTCAGGGACAACACGGCAGATATTGGCCTCATAGCGTGCCATGGTCTCAGGGTTAAGGCTATGCTCAGGCTTAAACTGGCATAAGTGAGAAACGCGCGTTACGAATCTTAAGGCCATGACGTAATACACCCAAGCGTGCCATAAGTGCGCGAGGCTCTATCGGTAGAGTGCTCATCCGCTTTATTAAGCTGCTTCACCAATGCGGTGACAAAGTGACGCTCTGAGTCGATAGGAAAGGTACGGCAAAACTTCTCCCATTCCTGCGGCTGGGTCGTCTGCACAAAGTCCAGCACGTCTTGCTCATATAGCGCTGTCTCTGCCGTGATAGCCGCTGGCACTGACCCAACTGCCAGCCTTGCGCTTGCATTTGGCTGACGATATCGGCTTGAAAGACAGATTCATAAGTGACGCTCTGACTCATGGTATCCTCTTATTCTTACTTTTGTTAGGTCGCCGCTAGAGCTTGTACGATACTATAACCAAGAGATGAAAGCTATTTCTTGAGATATGAACTGGGGCATCTGTAATAGAAACACGCTATAATAAAAGACTATTGTTGAAATTTATTTATATCTTAACTGTATTTTGTGGCTAGCAAAATTATATGAATCTAGAAAATCTCTTTGATAAACTTTCATCAAATCCATTGCTTATAGTGGCAGCGATTATCATATCTCTATTGCCTTTACTTAAATTTCTTAAAGAAAGCTTTATTGACCTTGAATTGTCAAGGTTTAAGAGGATTATAAATACGAAAGATTATGAGAATAGCCTTAGCGAGGATCTTAAAAGCAACCTTCTAGACGCGAGGGATAGAGCCGTATTTAAGCGTATATATGGATTGAATATAAACAAAAAATATAGAGATATTATATTAAAAATTACAAGTCAGCCTAATATTAATATCGACTGTGAAGATATACGCCGTTCATCCGATTATATAGATTTTGATAGTAATTATATGGTTGTAAAATATAAGCCTTGGATTCATACTTTTAAGACCATAAATTATTACTTAGGACTTTTTTATTTTATAAGTGGTTCTCTCATTTTAATAATGGTACTCGCTTCAAATCTAGACATATCACTTATTTCAGGAATAACTAGAATACTTCTTGTCTTGGAAGATAGCTTCTATATTTGCGTAGGTGTTGCCTATATATTTATATCTTACGATCAAATTAAGAATGGGGTTCATCGGAAATCTGTCATCAGAATATTGGCGCAAGCAGACCAGCTACCGCAATATATCAAGATTGATGAGAATTGGAGAGGCAAAGCATTTTTGAATAAAATCAACTTCCGCACAAAATCATTTAGTGAACGCAATTTTGATACATGGGAGTAGTCGTGAGCATTCCAGCTAATCAGCAACTAACCACACCTTATCAATTTCAACGATTTGATGCTCTCTACCTTCGATAATATCTGTTCTTATGATTTTGCTAGGGTCAATGTCTTGCAAAATCTCTATATCGTCTTCATCGGCCATATCATATGGCTGAACATATCGATTAAATGTCCATTCAAAAGCATCTAAATATTCAGCGGTTTTTGAATTGTAGTGGATAGAGCTTTGAATACCGTTTTTAGGCTGTTCATCTACTGGCTCAAACGTGTTTTGATAAAAGCCTTTATAATCCTCTATCGCACAAACCACTTGTGAGCGGCTGACATAGTTTTCACGTAGCCATATTTGCAAGTAATAAGTGATTTGCAACGCTTCTAACGAGTCTTGCCATGATTGGTAGATTCTTTGCAGGTTTTTGATCAATAGATATTCACACTCGCCCGCTGGCTCAGGATAAACACTATTACCTAAAGACAAGCGCGACCATGGTTGTACCAAGAATTCAACGTAATCTCGCTTGTCTTGGTTTAACAGATCGACATCAAGAATGTTATTAGCTTCGCCCCATCGCTCAATAGCACGCTTACGGCGGTTGATACCTCTTATTTTTCGATATTTTGTTGGCTGCTTTTTCATAGAAAGGTCTACTCTCAGTTCAAATCATGCCTAGCGTCGCTGAAATAGACATATCACAACTGCTCCTGCTATTAGAGCTGATTGCTCTGTACGAAATCCAATAAGTCTTGCTCATAAACCGCAGTCTCAGCCGTATAATCGCTAGCATGACTCAACTGCCAGCCTTGCGCCTGCATTTGGTTGACGATATCGGCTTGAAAAGTAGCCTCAAAGGTGATGTCGGTCATATTAAGTTCGTTTATCTGTATTTTTCGATAAATAAGTAGAAGCTCTTTACGTAATTGTATTTCGATTTCCTACTAATTTTTAATGCACCCTATAATTTTTTATTTCTAATTATGTCTAATCAAACTTGGCTCGAATACATCATTTCCAAGCATAAAGAACTGTTTTCTATCTTCTGGAGTATGCAAGTCAATTTTAATCACGTGAAGCCAATTTTTAGGAACATTATTAGAATAAAGTTTAAATGTTGTAGGTGGCATGCTATCTGATTTGCACCAAATAGTAACCCCTACTGCACTAAAATCATATTCATAGCATTTAGCTAGAGTTTTGGACTGTTTTGATGGCAAATCATTTTTTAATAGAATGTTATATTCAGGTACAAAATATCTGATAATTGAAGCTTCAATAATAGCTATTTGGTCTTTTATCGGAATATCACCATTAACAGCTTTCTGAATTCTCTCCTCCTCCTCTTCTTGTATATATTCTATGTTCGAAGCTCCATTAAAATTCTCTATCATTCTAGCAGGTGCAAATTCAAACATTCCGATAAGTATAGATTTATCAGGTTTATTCACATAATTTGCTAATATTTCTTGCAATTTTTCATGTTTTTTCAACCTATCTAAGGCATTCCTATTGCCGTCTTTGCCGTATGCTTTACCGACATATAAGACTTTCGCGCTTATTAAGTCATTCAATTGGAATAGATTAGCTATATAATTGGCGTCAATGCTTCGTAATACTTCTCCTGAATTAGTAATTAACTCAAGACTGATATGAGGATAATCGCCTACCTGTATACCTGTTTCATTATCTAAAAGATCTATGCAATCATCTTGATTTTTAGTTTCTATATGAAACGTCTTTTTCACACCGTTCATTAGATATACTAAATCAAATGCATAAAAAAGCTTATTATTAACTACCTTAAATTTTAATGAAGCTGGTTCAATCCAAACTTTTGGGGTCTCAACAACCATATATATATGACATTTATTAATTATATCTATACTCGTATCAGAGAGACTTGTATATAAGGCATTTGGAGATAGAAATAAAAAACTACCGCAAGCAAAATCAAGAGCCATGTTTGACATGAATTGGTTGATCATGAATACTCCTAAATACAATTAAAATTCTTTCTAGATAGTTTAAAGATTAACCCAGCCCCGCACATCAATCTTCCCCGTAACAGCAGCAGATATTAAAGCGGTGCGGCGTTCTTGCATGAGTTGAATTTGCTCATTTGCTTTCACTTCAATTGCTCTGTAATTTTCTAGCATATTATCTAAATAAATTACGATTTTTTCTTGCTCATTATGTGAAGGAAAAGCTCCCTTAACAGTACCAACTCTATCTATATTTAAATTTGCTTGAGAGCTTTGAGTGGATGTTTGCTCAAACGCAGGTAGAGCCGCTAAAAAACTATATCTTAAGAACTCAACATTGACGCCTATATAAGGTTTAAAACCAATAACGCTGTCTGGCGCGTATGCTTCAAAACCTAAAATAGCTGTATCACCAATATTTGCAGCAATGGCCATCATCAAAGTGCCTGCTGGAAATAACTGGCTTACACTCTTACCTTTTTCATTTAAAGTTTGCGAATATGAAGTTATAGTTTTTCCAGCACGTGCTACATCGCCAGTCTGAATAAAAGGATAATCCCCATCATAAAAAGCAGGGTCGTTACGTGGTCTATGACCAAACTTACCACGATAAATTTTAGACGCATGTCTATAACTCTTGACGCTCCAATGCTCAGGCACTTCTCCCAACCACTCAACGCCCGAATCTTTCATCGGCGCGTCAGGATTTAAGCCTTTAGTCACCGCATGACTAATCACGGCTTGGCGCTTTTCTTTTAAAAGCTGGATAAGGGTTTGCTGCTTTTCAATTAAAGTGTCAATTTGAGCAGTTTCATGGTCGAGGAAGTTGGCGATTTGGGTTTGTTCTTCTTTTTCAGGAAAAACAAACTTTTCCATCAAGTAAGCGTCTGAATCTAAATTTTGAATTCCTGTAGTCTGCTTGATTGAAGCATAGTTCACTCTACCGTCATAAAGTAGAGAGAAAGCATATTTTAAAAAACTGCTTTCATAACCAATCTTGGGTGTCATTTTAG
>CAWURQ010000006.1:0-33080 GCA_963925435.1 uncultured Psychrobacter sp.
AAGGAAGCACGTGTTGCTTCCTTTTTAATGATGAGCACTAGAATGAGCACTGTTTATCATGTCATTTAAAGAGTAGTGATACCCAAAATAGCACATACCAAGTCAATCAATTTAAGGATAAATGATGAGCACTATTTATGATTTTACCGCTGAGCGCATGGACGGCACTGCACAAGAATTTTCTGAGTATAAAGGGAAGATATTGCTAATTGTGAATACCGCAAGCAAATGTGGGTTTACGCCACAGTTCGAAGGACTAGAAGCGCTGCATAAACAGTATGAGAGTCAAGGGTTGGTCGTCATTGGCTTTCCTTGCAATCAGTTCGGTGGCCAAGACCCTGGTAGCAATGATGAGATTGGTGCGTTTTGCCAAAAAATTATGGTGTCAGCTTCCCAATGATGGCAAAAGTCGATGTTAACGGTGCAGAGGCTCACCCAATTTTTAAATGGCTCAAAGACCAAAAGGGTGGTTTGTTAACAGACGGTATTAAATGGAATTTTACCAAGTTTTTAATCGGCAGTGATGGGCAAGTTATCGATCGTTATGCACCAACCACCAAACCAGAAGCAATAAAAGCCGATATCGAAAAAGCATTAGCCAGTAAGTAAGTAGCTAAGTTAAGAGTTGTTGTTAAAAACTATTGGTTTTATATAAAAATATAAAACCAATAAAAACATATGGTTGTCAGCATAGCCCATAAAAATATTTAAAATACGTTAAAAAACAGTAAATACTGTTTGACAGCCATGTGTAAATCTATATAATACACACCCACAGCAAGGGGACTTAATTAAGTTAGCTTCTGTGAAAGTTGGTTAAGAGGTGACAATCTTAATTGGCTAGATTTTAAAGAAACTTTTCAAGCTAATTAAAGGTGTGAGGTTTCTAGAATTTTCCCTTTAAGGAAAATTCGCTTGCGAACCTAAAACTGCAATGCAATTTTTTAACGGTTCTCAGGGTGATTAGCTCAGTTGGTAGAGCGTCTGCCTTACACGCAGAATGTCGGCGGTTCGAATCCGTCATCACCCACCACTCATTTAGCGAAGTGGGCTTTTAAAGAGCAAAACGCTAAAAACGACCTAAGCAGCGGTAGTTCAGTTGGTTAGAATACCGGCCTGTCACGCCGGGGTCGCGGGTTCGAGTCCCGTCCGCTGCGCCATATTTAAAACTTAGTTTTAATACAAAAGTTTCAACCTCAAGTATTTATATTTGAGGTTTTTTTGTGTCTGTCATCTTATATTAAAGAGAAAAACTTTCAACGCTAAGTCTTGCAACTTGCCATCATTTCTAGCGCTGCTATTGGCTAAGTCTTGCCACTATAGGCAGTTCAAAATAAAATCGCACTCGCTATATAGTTGATCCACTTTCAAAAGGTTGCAGTTTTACAGGTGTGAATTTTATGAAGCATCTGTCACGCCTGTGAACAGCAAGCGAGGAAAATTTATACATGTAGAATACAATTAACGTATGCACCATTTTGATTTTGGATTGACTATAATAGGATCTCCACCTGAAAATAACACTCATCTTTGATGGTGATACTGACTTTGCCATGATGGGCATTTGCGATGGCCTGCACGATAGATAATCCCAAGCCCGTACCTGAGTGTTGGCTGTTGGTTTTGTCATGACGATAAAATCGCTCAAACAGTTTATCTGCTTGCGTTTGAGTGAGTGGTTCGTGCAAGCGATTAGTAATGGTTATTGTTAGCGATGGCTGTTGAGGAATGTCTGTTAGAGCATGCGTGCTATTTTTTGCGGTACTGTCAGAAACGTCAGTTGCTGTAATAGTAATAATGCTCTCACTCTCTGAATAATAGACAGCATTGGATACTAGGTTGGCAAATAGTATTTGTAGTAAGCTCTCATCACCTAATATGGCATCAAAGCGACCCTTTTTTTCAAAAGATATACCACGGTCTTCGGCTATTATTTTGTAGTAATCAATAAGCTTTGTTATCAGCGACTCGGTATCGACAAGATTGAGTCGTGAGCTATAAAGACCTTTTTGAGTTTTAGCAAGTAATAGCATGTTATTAATTAAAGTGGATAGCTGTTCGAGTGTGCCGTGCTGATGATGCAGTTGTTCGACATATTCTTGACGGTCTCTAGGCTTACTGAGCATGACTTGAGTTTGAGTGTTCAGGGTTGCCAGTGGTGTGCGAAGCTCATGAGCGATATCATCTGAAAACCGTGATAGGGCGTCAAAATTGTGTTCGAGTTTATCCATCATGGCGTTATAAGCATCAGCCAATGGCCGCAATTCACTGGGCATATCAGTGACAACGATTCTATCGTCTAACTGCTCAGCATTGATACGCGTCATTTTATAACTGATGGTAGATAAAGGGGCAAATCCTAAATACACACTAAAAGCAGCCACTGATACCAGTATAAGAGTAATGGCAATAAGTATCAGGATGAGATCGCGATTAAATTGTTCAAGGTATTGATGATGCACATCAA
This sequence comes from uncultured Psychrobacter sp., assembly GCA_963925435.1. GTDB lineage: Bacteria > Pseudomonadota > Gammaproteobacteria > Pseudomonadales > Moraxellaceae > Psychrobacter. Next base: position 2,468 of record CAWURQ010000006.1, read on the forward strand.
TGGGTAGTGCAATTAATGCTAAGCGATTAAAGTGCTCTATGATAATAGCGCGAAAATGGCGGTTATTGAGCTGCAAGTTAAATGGCTGGTCACGATGCTGCTGCCACAATTTTTTTACCAATCGGTTGTCGTTAAAAGTATCAACAAAGCCTTCAGGCTGACTGTCAATGACTTGTCCCTGATCATTTGTGATGACGGTTTTGACCTCGTAGCCCATTCTAAAGCTTTCTAGTGAGGGTGACTGATAAGCAGGGGAATTAAGTTGATTAAAAGGGCGGGTAGCGCGCTGGTCATCAGATGTAATATCCTCCGTCATGTGCTGGCGCAAATTAAAAGCAGCGTGAGTCAGAATTTCTGAATCCATTTGTTCAAAATGATGGTTAACTGAACGCTGTATCCATGTGTATAAAAAAGCTTGAGCAATCAGTACACAGAGCGATAATAATAGCGTAGTGCGCCACAATAATGACAAACGTCGATTGTCTGATTTGTATGCCATTTTATGTTACTTCAGAACGGGTGGTGTCAGAGCTGGTATCAACTGCTTCTAACTTATAACCCATACCGCGCACAGTATGAATTAGCTTCATTTCAAAGTCGTCATCGACTTTGACCCGCAACCGCCTTATCGCCACATCGATCACATTGGTATCACTATCGAAATTCATATCCCACACTTGTGAGGCAATCACAGAGCGCGGCAATACTTCACCTTGGTGCTCAAGAAAAAACTGTAATAAAGCAAATTCTTTTGCCGTTAATTTGATGGGCAGATCACCTCTATGTACGCATCGTTTGGCGATATCCATTTTCAAATCAGCACTGTGCAATATAGTGTTGGCATAGTTTGCTTGATGGGCACGGCGTAGTAAACTTTTTATTCTGACTAGCAGCTCAGCAAAGGCAAAAGGCTTGGTAAGGTAGTCATCACCGCCAATTTCAATCCCTTTTACTCGATCACTGAGATCGTCTTTTGCGGTCAAAAATAACACAGGAGTAATATTACCAGCAGCCCGATAATTGCGAACCAGCTCAAAGCCACTCACGTCAGGCAACATCACATCCATCACCACGACGTTGTAGTCTTCAGTCATAAGAGCATGATAACCATCTAGGCCAGTTGTTTTGTGCTCAACGATAAAACCCGCCTCGCTTAAGCCTTTTTTTATGTAGCTACCAAGCGATAATTCATCTTCAACTAACAATACTTTCATAGCATACTCGCGCCGATTATTTAGATGGATATCAGTATTGCTGTATATACTGCCATCAATGATAGAGGAATAGTCAACGTAACTCTATGATTGGGCTATAAGATGACAAAATTGTCATCTTGATGTCATCTGATTGTCAGAGTCATGCTGCTAACTTGTCGTTTATATGATTGAGTTATTCTAATATCAAAGTGCTATTTAAGGTGTGTTTCTTTTATTTAGAACTGAATACAATTGTTAGAAGTATCGTTTGTGAACGTTCAACACACCCTAAATGAAATGAGAAAATATTATGACTATTTTTGCTGTTAAGTCTACTCTCAAACCTTATAGTCAGTCTCCTAAGCCAATGAGAGTTACTGTAGTCGTGTTAGCTGCTGCCATATTATCTGCTTGTGGACAGTCTGATATCACTGTTGCTGATGCGAGTGCTTCTGAAGATAGTATAAGTGATATCAGTACCGTTGATACCAACACGATACCAGTGGAGCAAACCGTTACAGAGACTCAAATAAGTAATCCAGATCTACTCAAAAATGTGTCGGCCACCATCTATAAAGATGCCAATTGTGGCTGCTGTAAAGAGTGGGTAGATCATGCACAGGCGCATGGTTTAAGCTCAACAATTCAGCATCCAACAGACTTGTCATTATTTAAAGATCGCTACGGTGTGCCGACTGAAATGCGCTCTTGTCATACAACTGTTACTACTGATGGTTATGTCTTTGAAGGCCATGTACCTGCGAAGTATGTGGCTGAATTTTTGCAAAATCCGCCGGGGCAAGCCATTGGCTTGGCTGTCCCAGGCATGCCAGTCGGCAGCCCTGGTATGGAATATCAAGGCCAGTTCATGCCATATAAGATTATGCAAATAAACAAAGATGGTACAAATCAAGTATATGCTGAAATTGGGTCTGCCGCACAGCAGCTGTAGGCTAATATTTAATTGCCGAAAATATTTTATCGAGTTTTAATCATTTTACAGTCTACTTTTAATATATGAGCTGAATAACTGTTTTCAGGCTAGTGAGTCTTAGTTGACTTCTAATTTTTATCTAAACCACAATAATGAAGAATATACCATGAAGAACACTCAAAACACCCGTCTTACCATTCTTACTGTTAGCGTCAGTGCCATATTTATGCTTAGCGCCTGTCAACCTAATAATGAGAATACCAATGCTACGGCGAAAGAAAATATTGCTCCAATGAGTAATACGGCGACAGATGCTCATGCGATGGATGCACATGCTGGTCACGACATGACAGGTGACGCGATGACGAGTATGAATAAAGAGTATCAAGATGCCATGACGGTTATGCATGATGAGATGATGAGTGGTATGGAATACAATGATCCTGATGTTGTATTTGCGCAGGGGATGCTTAGTCATCATGTTGGGGCTGTTAACATGGCAAAAATTCAGCTAAAGCATGGCACTGATGCAGAGATGCGTCAGCTAGCACAAGAAATAATCGACGCACAGCAGCCTGAAATTGAGCAAATGCAGAACTGGCTTGCTGATAATCCTGATACCACTGAGCCAACAGCTGCCACTGAAACCATGCAAAAATCCTATGCTGATGGTATGGATGCGATGCATGGTGAAATGATGACTGGTATTGCTGATCCTAATCCTGACAAGGCCTTTGTTCGTGGTATGTTGCCGCATCATGCTGGTGCGATTGATATGGCCAATGTACAGCTCAAATATGGTAAAAATGAGGAAATGCGAAAACTGGCACAAGAAATAATCGACGCACAGCAGCCTGAAATTGAACAAATGCAAAACTGGTTAGCCAAATATGATGGTTAGATGACTGAGCTTTTTAATCCTCATAAGCTAACTGATGACACGCCCTAATCTAAAGAAACGGTATATCCTATGGTTGTACCAGTTTCTTCATCGTATTTTCGAAAAGGTAAAAACTAAATATTAATAACTTTCCCTTTTTTCCAAAAATCAAAAATCTTTTCTTGCTCTATAGTGTAGGTGGATCTTTTTTCTAAATCTACTAATGATATAGATAGTGAATCAATACTTTTTTCAAATAAATTGTTTTTTACAAAAAAAGAAATTATGGGTTGATAAGGGCCAATATATATATAATTAGATGTCTTGTGGGAGTATATTTCTATAATTGCTCCACGCGGAGGCATAACATTATGGAAATTAAAAGTAACTTTCACACTATTATCTTTGTCTAAACTGTCCAGATAAAAGTTATATTCTTTTTCTAAATCAGTCTGAATAAGTGAAAAATCATTTTCATTGAAATATTGATGATTGAATACATGCATTGATTTCACCACGTAGAGGTATATAAGAAGAAAAGATAACAATACAATGATAGGTAAGATAAATTTTAAGCTGTTTTTTTTCATGTTTATTTCGGAGTAAATTTAGTTATTGATGCAGGCAAGCCTGTTGGAGTATTTGCAGCAATCGGAACTTTCAGTCCACCACCTTTTCGCCATAAAGCATAACCATTTGTTCCTTCAGATACTGCACCTCTCGGAGCTAATCCCCACATATTTTTATAGCTTTCACCCAAATCTGAATGTGCTAATGCTTCGTAATTTTCTAATATCGAAATAATATTATCGCTTCTTGTTGATCTTTTATTTTTAAGTTCTTCAGATAGCTTATCAGCGTCACTTTTAGGGTTCAAAATATTGCTGTATAGTGTGCGTTTATAGAATGCGTAAAAAGCGATATTATGTCTATTTGCAAATAGTTGAGCGAAACTATTATCAGGGTCTGCTTCACTGATATTATTAAATGATCCTTGAGCTCTAAGTGTTAAGTTATCCGACATGCCTGTTCTACAAGCGTATGAACTAACGTTAGCTGAAGTTAAGAAGTTATTGAGGCTAATTACATTTATATCTGAGTTTATTAAATCAATGTTGGGCCTTGCGCCATAGTTTAAAGTAATCTTTCCATTTAAGCCGTGACAGAAAAATGCTAGGTCTTTTATTTTATAATTCTCTCTATCTTCGTTTAAGATATCTATAACTTTAGACTTATTCTTTAAAGCAATAAAAGTTATATCATCAGTAAAATCTATCTCATTTTTTAATCCTTCGATGGCTAGCTTCTCTAGACGAGTATAGCCATAGTCAACATAAGCGATCGTTACTTTATCGCAGGTTCTAAACTTCCCTCTATCTTTTATAAAAGGATAAGCAGAGGCAATGAACATATTCTTCAACCAAAAACTGTTGTATTCAAACTCTGAACCAATAAATATAATGTTTTCAGTTTTAGGTGCTCTAGTGCTCACAATCGCTCTGTTTGTATTACTTCTTGGACTCGTTGCGGATTGCCCAACTCTTTGCCAATTATCAGACATCAGAATTTTACCTCTATTATGAGCTCTTCAATTGCATAGCTTTCTATAATTTTTGTTCTGCCATTTTCATCTGTTATCCCTATTTCAACGCTACCATCCGGCTTCGTAATTTTATAATGGCAGTCTTGTATTGGCTCTTGAGTATCTTCATCGAGAATAATAAACCCTTCATCATATATAATTCTCAAATTACTATCTGTTTCTAGCATTTTGCTCGGCAACCCCGCCAATCCTAAGCCATCTTTTCCACCTCCAGCCTTACTATGCTTACCACCTTTCTCCGTAAACTGCTTTGCCACTATCGTGATATCAGCGCCATCAAGAGTGATACTCGCACCACCAGCCGTCAGCGTAATCTTATTGGTAGCAACAACTTGAACTTCTTTGGTCGAGGAGGCGATGTTTACATCCTGCTTCGCGGTCGCTTCAAGCTTTCCTGTGTGCGCAGACAGCATAATATTGTCTTTGGCATTGGTCATACTGAACTGACCGTCAGCGACTAGGTTCAATGATTCACTACTAACTTGACTGTGAGTATCGCCACTACTGATCTTCATATCTTGCTGGGTAGTGGTAGTCATTTCACCCATCGACCGATGAATTAAAGTATCTTCGCTGATATAACTACTATCTGATGCACTATCGATTAACGTGTAGGGTATTGTTTGATGCGTCTTAGTTTCTTGTTCCTTGGCAATGGATTCAAGTTGGAACTTGATGGCTTGATGGTCGTTTACGTTACGCCCGAGTCCTGTTGCTAATTGCGTTAATCGTTCAGCCAAGTGCTGACCACCAAGGGCAGTTTGAGTCAAGGTTGGGGTATGGTGCTGGTAGTTGTGTTGTCCAGACTGTATGTGAGTTTGCGGCTGGGTTGATAGGACTAACGCTTCACCAGACTTGATATTAATTTGGGCATTAGTAGTGGCACTGATGCCTTGACGTTTGGCTGTGTCTGACGGATTGATAATGCCCATTTTTAGACTGGCAGAAACGTCAGCACTGTCTACTTTTAGCTGTGAGTAAGGTTGTTCTATACGATGATCGGTGATCCATTCTGCTAGTGTGTCATCTACTTTATGCCGATAGCCACTCTCGCCCTCGATGGCTTGTTCTTCATTGGTGGCAAATAGGCTAGGGCGCATGGTGGATAATAAGCTACCTGTGTTGATTAAATGTTTACCATCACCAATAGACTGCATTAGGGTTTGATCATCGGCTCTATGAGTGAAGTGAGTGCCGTAGTTGGCGCCAGCTTTTGCCGAACTATCTAATAATTACTTGCGCGTACATATGCTAGTAAACTTTTTGTCAAGTAAAAAACACACGTACTAATTTGCATCCTTCTGTGTAGAATATACTCTAATACTAACTATACCTTTTGGTAATGACTTAAGTTTATTATAGGTTTCTATTTCATTCTGCGTTAAATCGATAGCTGAAAAAGTAATATTTGCATTCTGATAGTCTTCTGATTTATAAGTGAAATCGGCATCATACAGGCTATCATTCGTATCAGAAGGTTTAGAATAATAGTGTAGGTATTCAATGTTGAGACTATTTAAGTCTGATTGTAGTTTTATGGGTTCAAACTGCTCAATGTTGTCACTAATATATATACTTCTAATTTTTTTATCATTTGGGTACGTCAGAATAGTTGTATGAATGTTTTCATTATAGAAAGTGTATCTTATCCATTTATTAGCTTTGGGATAAAGAGGTTTATAAATTCCAAGAATATTTGATTCTTTAACTATCTCTGTTTCATAAGAAACCAGTCTCAAAGCTGCTTTTATTGTTTCCGCCAAATTTTGGTTTTTATTATTAGTAATCGATCGTGTGTCATTTACCTGCATTAGCGCATTGTGTAATGCCATTGAGTCTTGCATAGGTTCATCTCCATCTTGAGCGTTTTCTGAAATTCCACAACTTATTAATAAACAAATAGCTAAAGTAACTAGAATAACTTTTATCATTTATAGATTCTCAGTATCTGCTATTTGGACAGGTTAGAATGATATGAATATTTGTTAATCACACTAGGAGCAGTAGTTCCTTCAATTAATGTCCATTCTTCCTTAAGAAGTATAGGCTCAGCTGGTTCAATTCCATTATGTTTGTACAAAAACGGTTGACCGTATTTTTTTTTAAACTGATTATACCAAGAATAGGGGTTCACGAACATTACACCTGTAGCAGGAACTTTCCATTCATTCATATAGGCAGGATCGAAAAGGAAGTTAGCTGTTCCACTTGGAGTAGTAACGTAACCCTTGCCTGTAGGAGTATCTATATTAGCATCGTCTAAAACATCTTTTGCCGCTTCTGCACAAGTATCATTCATATATGCTGTATATTTCTCCTCCCCTGATACAACTTTCTTTCTAAATTTATCAGCATGTTTCTTAATATTTATTAACTGTGCTTTATTTATTTTAAATTTATAGAGCCTCGAGACTTCAGTGATTGGGTAATCTGTAGTAGCGGGACGTTTTCCACTAAACTCATCAATGCCTGCTGCTAACTCTGCTTTTGTTGGTGTTGCAGCTCCAGCCGGACCAAAACTATAGGCTGTTATGATCTTGCCATTTTTTACTGTAAAAAAGAATGCATGTCCATAATCAATATTAAGATTTTGAGTATTATTACGAAAAGCGGTAGCCATATAATTTACTTCAAAACCAATGATTAGATAAGATTTATCTGAAATGACTACTTGCTGGTTGTTTTTGGATTTAGATAGCATTTTCGTACTTGATAAATTTTTCTTACTCATTTTTAATTTTCCTGATTTCTGGTTTGCCAATCTAATTCTAAATGAACCTCTATCTCATCCTCATTATTAGAATGGAAACGCTCAGACCAGCCATTTTCATCAGTCACACCTTCAAATTCCTCTCCTGTTATCTTATTAACCGCTAAATAAGGTGTATTTGAATAAGGCTCTTCGTCATCGTTGACAAACTGATAAGCCAAATTATAAACTCCATTTATTAGCGTCTTGCCATAAGGTATCAAACTCGGCAACCCCGCCAATCCTAAGCCATTTTTTCCACCTCCAGCCTTACTATGCTTACCACCTTTCTCCGTAAACTGCTTCGCCATTATCGTAATATCTCCACCCTCAAGCACAATACTCGCACCACCAGCCGTCAGCGTAATCTTATTGGTAGCAACGATTTCAACTTCTTTGGTGGAGGAGGCGATGTTGATATCTTGCTTTGCCGTGGCATCTAATTTACCCGTATGGGAGGAGAGTGTGATGTTGTCCTTAGCATTGGTCATACTAAATTGACCATCGGCTATTATATTGAGTGACTCGCTGCTAACTTGGCTGTGACTATCGCCACTACTGATTGTCATATCTTGCTGGGTCGTGGTAATCATTTCACCCATCGACCGATGAATTAAAGTATTTTCACTGATATAACTAATGTCTGATGCACTATCGATTAACGTGTAGGGTATTGTTTGATGGGTCTTAGCGTCTTGTTCTTTTGTGATTGATTCGAGCTGGGACTTAATCGCGTTATGGTCGTTTACGTTACGTCCTAAACCTGTGGCTAATTGCGTTAATCGTTCAGCCAAGTGCTGACCGCCAAGGCTGGTTTGGGTTAACGTCGGGGTATGGTGCTGGTAGTTGTGTTGTCCAGACTGTATGTGAGTTTGCGGCTGGGTTGATAGGACTAGCGCTTCACCAGACTTGATATTGATCTGGGCATTGGTAGTGGCACTGATGCCTTGACGTTTGACACTATTTTGCTTTGAGTTGATGACACCCATTTTTATGCTAGCAGCAACTTCTCCATCTTTAACGCTTAATTGTGAGTAAGGTTGTTCTATACGATGATCGGTGATCCATTCTGCTAGTGTGTCATCTACTTTATGCCGATAGCCACTCTCAACTGCTTGCTCATTGTCTGTGGTAAATAGGCTAGGGCGAGTGGTGGATAATAAGCTACCTGTATTGATTAAATGTTCACCATCACCGATAGATTGCATGAGAGTTTGGTCATCCGCTCTATGAGTGAAGTGAGTACCGTAGTTGACACCTGCTTGTGCCTCGATTCGGTTAATGGGTTGGGCTGGATGGTCAAGCAGGTGGCTTTTGGTAGGTGTCATATGATTGCGACTATCAACATCACTTTGGGTCTCAGTGATTCCCGTCATTGGTGGTAGTGCATGCTTGCTATATAAGCTACCAACCCATGGGGTGTCCACGGTAATGAGACGCAGCTGGGTGAGGTGACTGCCAGATTCTAACGAAGAAGAATGACGTTCATGATGGCGCCGGCTTACGGTCAAACCCGTCACATGCGCCAGATTATTACGTGCCAAATGGACAATATGAGTGGTACGGTAAGGCTGGTTCAGCGTGCTGTGATCGACAAGAATAAAGGTATCAGCAACGTTCAAATCTGTGGCATGAGTTAGTGCATGATAGAGACGATAATGACTTTGATGACTGTTTGCCACGATAGTAGCTTCATCAATGGTTTCAGTATCTGTCACTGGTGCAAAAGCGGCAGGTGTATCTAAAGTAAGTGTGTTAATAATGGCTTGGCTTTCTTCTTGTTTACCATTAATACTAGTAACAACGTCAGCGGACTGTGTAGGGTGTGCGACACTTACACTATTGAAACGTTGCATCGTCACTGATTTTGGTTGGGTGTGAATCTGCTCACTGAGTGCTAAAACTGGTGCATGGACGCGGTCGTGTAAAACTTGCTGATAACGTAAAGCACCAATGTTTGAGCTGATGTCATTGCGATCGCTTGGGTATGCTGAGGTGATAATGAGTTTTGGTGGGTGATGCTCGCCAGTTTGCTCATGTCGTAGGTACGCAGTCAGCCCTTGACGTGAGAGTCGCTCGCAAATATGTGTCCAATCACTCATTTGCCATTGGGTCATACGCGCTGGTGTCCAGCTGGCCTCATTTTTATCATTGCCGCTGTCATCGATGACCTCTATATCTAAAGGTGCTGTGCGTTCTGCGACCATGGCTGGTACGGATAAATCCGTATCTACATGACAGTGTAGATGCTGATGCAAGCGATAAGTAATTGGTTGTGCGAGCAGACGATAATAACCAAAGCTGCCATCATGATCCAGTTGATGCACAGCTGTCAGGTATAGATGGCGATAGCGTAAGCCACTTGGCGTGTCGAAGCTTAAGGTCAAAGGACTACCGATCAAAGGGCTCAGCGATGTAAAAGGTGGATGATGACGCTCATGAATATAGACGTGTAATACATAAGCATCGATACCGTGCTGCTGGTGTTGCTGATTATTATTGGGGTTTAACTGGTCAATAATATCGGCTTCACAACATTGTTGCATGAGCCTATGTTGCCATGCTTGATGAGCATTGAGGTCTTGCCGAGCACTTGGATAAGGCGCTTGAGTGCTGCCTTCACTGGCATAGAGCCTATCAGGATGCATGGGGAGCACGGTATTGGTCACGCGTAACATAGTAAAGTCTCTATTTTTGAACACTGGCTTTATGAAGGCAAGTCTTTACCTGCCACTATCGTCATATACAGGGCGTCATTTGCTAAGGGTGAATTCGATACGGCGGTTACGAGTACGCCCTTCTTCATTGTCGTTGCTGGCAATAGGATCAGAGTCCCCTTTGCCAGTAGTACTGAGACGGGCAGCATCGATATTACGACCTATTAGATATTGCTTAACCGCTTCTGCTCGCTCATTTGATAGAGCTAGGTTGGCTGTAGGGTTGCCGACATTATCGGTATGACCAGTGATAAGAACGGGTTTGTCGCTGATGCGGCGCAAGACACCTGCCATGTCGTCTAAGATGCCAAGTCCCATAGGTGTTAGGTTGGCACTACCAGATTCAAACTCGACAATACGATTGCCTAAGGTATCATCTATGAGGCGTTGTTCACCTTCTACGACGACCAGCTGGTTTTCTAACTGATAGAGATCGGTTAGACGCGAGTGAATGCGATTTTGGATCGCTTGTTTTTGTTCAAGACTGCCTACCTTGCCATGTAAGCTAATGGTTGTACCATGGATATCTATACGGCCTTGGCGAATATTAGCAATGTCGCTATCGATAATGGCCATGGTGATTTGCTGCCAGTTGGTTGGTATGCTAATGTTTGAGCGCACTTCTATCTCATCTCTGACAGGTTTGTCGGGATATTGCGCTTTTAGCTGTTCGAGAATTTGCTGCTTGTCTGAGCTGGTAGCGACCACACCTTTAATAACAACAGGTATACTTTGTGAGCCATTTGTCACATGGGCATCGTTATGTTCTGCAAAGACAGCAGCGCTAATAGGAAGAGTGATAGCAGCCGTTAATAGCAAGCGTCTTATGTGACTTGTTAGCTTGGGTGTTGTCGTTATGGAGAGGACGTTCATTCAAGCACCTTTTCTAATTTTGATATATTGAGCAGTGACTAATCGCCGTGTATGACGCCTAGTTATAAGTAGTTATTATAAAAGCTATTGTGCCAAAAACGTTTTTTTGAACAATTGCCTTGTATCGTACAGATAGAGGTTGTCTTGCAACAATATTTTATTGAAACGAGTCAATCCAATATCCTCATCGATATAGCTTTGAGTCCAGTCGCTGTCAGCGATAACAACCCAATCCTCAGGATAATTGGCTTCATTTTTTGATATTTGCTCAAGTATCCGTCCATCTGGCTTGGTGAAGCTTAATAGCAGACGATAACTGTTAGCTACTCGGTACAGATAGGTGTTCAGATAAAGCTGATGCGGCTGATAAAAACCATTAATCAAATCATGCCAAAAAGTTGCTAAGTATATTGAGCTTTCTTTGTCAGGAGTGAGAGACCAGCAAATGGCTTTATTAAGACCATAAAAGCCTTTGGTGAAAGTGGGTAAGAATAACAAGCCAGTAGCGATAATTTGCTGTATCAGTTGCGATTTATTGATGTTCATTAACACCGATATGTCATGCAAAGTAGTGGTGTTGATAAAATCATAATAGTAAGTGCTAGCACTATTATCGATAGTAAGTTGGCTATGATTGAGGTATTCCATGAGATGGGCGCTGTCAGTCTTAGACTTAGCCGTACTTAACACTTCGTAAGTGTCATTCCAAAGGGCGAACGACTTGATTGGCAAGTAGTTCATCCAGTTTTTGGGTTTATCAGAATGCAACACACCAAAACCTATCAAAGGATAGTTTCTATAGCTACTGTCGTGACTTGGAACAAGAACACCAGTGATGATCTCATGAGCTCTGGTATCTATATGACTAAAATTTAAACAGTCGATTTTATTGGCATCGGCCTTATCTATTAGACTTTCACTAAATATTTTTTCCGAAATGGCGAGAGCCTGACTGACCCATTCATCAATGGCATTGGTCTCTGATATATGAGCACGCGCACGTACGAAGTCTCCACGCGCAGGCAGTTTACCAAAATATATTAAAGGTAAGCATTCAGGAGTCATGGTGTCTGCTCCTGCTGTGCTGCGTTTGCTGCATCATTATCAGTATTGGTGGCAGGGTCGCTGGCTTGCGTATCATTGCTGTCGGTAGTATTGGCGGTGACATTTAGCTCGCCTGTTGGCGGTAAAGTACGGCTTTGTGCATCACTTTGTGCATCACTTTGAGTAATCGAATTATTACTAACAGGAAGGTTATTACTGTCAGCGTTGTTATCAGTGATGGGTTTTGCCGTACGCGTGACGCCAAGGGCGATGACCTCATCTGGTAATTTCATACCCGTAAATGGATTGGTGGAGCGACCTTGACTGGCGGTATTGCTATTGCCACTGATGATTCTAAAGCGTACAGAGACAGTGACACCATCACCTGACCAAGCCATCTCAAAGATACCGTCACCAAGCTCAGTACGACGTGCGCTATTGATAAGACGTTCTACGCCAAAGCTACCCGCTTCTTCAAAGACGGTAAAGTCTTTGCCATCATAATCTTTAGCTCTAATGCTCGCACCAGGTTGGCTGCTTGGATTGGGCCACACAAACGTTGTCCATGCTTGCGTGCCCATACGATAGCGCAGTTGCTGACCATCGACGACAATCGTATATTCGGTCAATCCACTGACTGGCAATGGCATAATCTGAAAGGTCGTTTTATTGGAAGCGCCATTAGTGCCAGTTGAACCCGAGCCAGTACTATTGCTGCCAGTATAGTTGACAAAATATCGGCCAAAGTCAGCGACAAACTGCGGACTTAGACCCAAACCTGCGCCATTCCATATCTTGCTGGAGATTTGGTCGCCGCGGCGAATGATAAAGGGCGACAATGTCTCGTTGACGAATCGCGCCACGTAGCCATCTTCACCAAAGAATTGGCCAATTTCTGTTGGTGTCGCTTCTAAATTGGCATTGGCAGTAAATGGGTATTTTTTCTCTAAAGTATCGATGAAAGGCTTGCGTACTTGTGCTTTCCAAACTTTATTAATCTCCGCTTTCGTTGGCGTCAAAAGCATATTGAATGAGCGAGTCAGTGGTTCACTTAATAAAGGGCGCACGAGTTGTTTTACTTCAGAGTTGGCTTGACTGAGTATTTGTTCATCTAATATCTGTAGAGACTTGGTTAATTCTGACCCTTCGGGGCTGAGCGTTTGTGAGGCAAATAATAAAGCATCAGGACCGATGTCAGCACTACGGGCAATATTATTGAAGCGAGTTCTGATATCTCCCAAGCTTGTTAAATAATTGTCTAATAACGATAGATTTTGATTGTCCTCTCTTGGTGTCACCAAGGTGTGAATAGAAGCGAACGCTTGTGCTACCACACCTGACTGTGCTTGCGTTGCAGGCGCAGTAGGGTTAGAGCTGCTGGAGTTATTCATGGCCGCTTCTACTTGTCGCAGTTCTGCTGGGCTTTGACGAAGTATGGTTTGCTTGAACCAATTGACAAATGAGCGCCGAGACTCGCCATTACTGGTAGAAGTTTGGTTGGCGGCTTTATTATCCCACTGGGTTTGACGATCAACGGTCTCGAATAGAGTTTTTAACGGTGACTCTGTAGCGTTCGACAGCTGATTTAATAAGACAGCATGGTCATCGAATCCTTTGCTATCACGAACATAAACTTGTGATAAAAACCGTTGCCATTCGCTGATATATTCTTGTTTATAACGATTGACCAGATATTGCCTGATTTGTTCAGGACTGCCTGTCAAAGTTAGGTCGTCTTGGCTACTGGTTGCCAGTACCCAATCATCTGCTACTACTCTTGAGGTGGCAGCTTTGTCAATCTCATCGCTGACAAAAGACTCCCATGCTTGTTTGGTAAAAGTACCTGAGATGACATAACTGCCAAGTAGTGTTTCATTAGCAGTGTCTTGAGTGATCTGAGCCACCGTGACTGAGGGAAAGCGGGCAGAGGAGCGCATTTTAATTTCAGAGTAAACACGCTCACGCGCAGGTTGGCCTTTGCTGACTTTAGACAGATTGCTACGAGTTTTGTCTATCAGCCCTAAGTCATTTTGGATAAGTGGAAAAGTGGGGTCATCGACATGAGCCAGCGTGAAGCTCAAAATACGCTCAGCTTGGCGAATCATCTTATCACGTGGCATATCCGCACGATTGGCTTCAAGCCAGTTACGCCAAAACCGCGTCATCTGATCGCTTAAATGACTGGTCTCTAAATTGTCATGATTGCCAAGCATCAAATACGCTTTGAGCGCATTGTAAGCATCTTCAACGTCGGTAGGGTCGGACTGAATATAGGTGTCAACAATGGCAGCCTCAGGCGCCTCTTCAGCTTTTGACTTGTCTGTGCGCACTTCTAACTGGTCGGCGTTTGTGTTGACCTCTGTCAAAAACTTCTCTATGTTTTGTGTCGTAGGAGCTAAGACGATAATGTTGATACCATTGTAGTATTCTGCCAGCAGTTTTTGTTTGAGGGTATCACCTTGATAGAGGCCAAAGCTTAAAGCCAGCGGTTTGTCTTCTTCATAGCCTTCAAGTTGTTCTATTCGACTTTGTAAGATACTGAGTGACTCAAGTTGAGATTGTAGATTACCATTGGCGTTTTTTTGCAGCTGGGCAACTTGTTGTAAATCAGCCACTACGCGTTCAGTCAGTTGTTTATTATTGGCATATGACCATGTCCACAGACCAACAGCCGCGCACAAAGTAACGACAGCGGCTAGCGTGGCAAGCGCGCGATGACTGCGTTTGTTGCGATTTTTGTGCTGCTTAACCAAATGCTTGTCTTTCAAAATTACTTTTGAAAATAGGTCTTGTAAAAAATAAGGCTTGTCTGCGGTCTCTTGCTGTGCATTAAGTGATATAGCTGGCGAGTGTAAGTCGTAGTTTTGCACCATCTGGAGAGTCATTTGGCTGGTAACTTGCCCATCTTGCAAGGCGCTCGTAAAGTAAAACCCGCGCAGTATGGGTTTAAACTGAAAAGGATTGTCTTCAAACAAGGCATGCATGAGCGTCCGTATCATTGGACGT
The DNA here is from genome assembly GCA_963925435.1 of uncultured Psychrobacter sp. Classification (GTDB taxonomy): domain Bacteria; phylum Pseudomonadota; class Gammaproteobacteria; order Pseudomonadales; family Moraxellaceae; genus Psychrobacter. The sequence goes on from CAWURQ010000006.1 coordinate 17,470, forward strand.
AGCGATTGAAATTCCATAGGAAAAGTCATGAGACTCGGAGATACAGTACGCTGATGACGCAAAGATAACTTAGTCGTGCTCAAGTCTTTTAGACCATTGACCAATATGCCGAAATGCTCTTCAAACACATCGGTAATATTGATGTTTTCAGGATCTTCGGGATAGGGGATGGTTGCGCCCCATACTTGATTACGCTCTTCTTGTTCATAGTCATGAAAAAAGTCACGGAAGCCTGAGACCAAATCCATCTTGGTAAAGACCACGTAAACTGGCGCATAGACCTCCAACTGTTCGGTTAAGTCTTGGACTCGACTGCGTAGGTTTTTGGCCAAATCCAAGGCGTAGCTTGGATCATTTTTGGTGAGTTCGGCAATGCTTACAGCAATGATAATGCCATTAATTGGCGCTTTAGGTCGGTTCTTTTTGAGCAGGTTTAAAAAAGACAACCATTCTGAGCGATCTTCTTCATAAACAGAGTAACGTCCTGCGGTATCGAGTAAAATCCCTTCGGTTGAAAAAAACCAATCGCAGTTACGAGTACCGCCAACTCCTTTTACCGACAGTTTATTGGTTTTTTCCATGAAGGGAAATTTTAGGCCTGAGTGTAGCACTGCCGAGCTTTTACCCGCCGCTGGATTACCAATAACCATATACCACGGCAGCTCATACAGTGCCGCTTTACCAGTTTGGTCACCAATTTTGGATTTACGGATGGTTTTGATGGCATCTTGCATTTGCTGGCGTAGCGCTTGTACCTCTTGAGCGTTTTCATCTTTTGCTACATGCGTATCTTTATTTTGGCTATCATTACCATTATCTTCGACCAGATTGGCCAGCTCGTCTGAGGCGGCTTTGCGTTTTTTCCACAGGTAGTAGGCAAGCGCACTTAGCATTGCACATATTATAAGGATACCGATAATAGTGAAAAAGGTTTTAATCGTCACATAGTCATACAACAAGACTAGAGCGACTAGGATACCCAAAACTACCAACACTCTTGGATTGTAGATAAGATGAAAAAACCTTGAAAACATGCGTGCTACCTAGTGTGATCTTAAGATAATAAAATGAGTATTTGCAACGACAACGTGTTATCGAAAGCGATCAGTCAGATGTCTTAGACGAATCGGCTAGCCAAAGTATAGAACAATGCTTATGTTGGGTAACTAATAATAGTAATTCTGACTCTTGTTTGCTATTTTCAGCTAAGTTAATGAACAGTGATAAGCTGATAAGTGGTTTTAGCCACTGGTTCAATGGCATATAATGCCCTAAATGATGTTCATTTACCAGCGCGCCTTTTTTTATAAATGCTTCAAGAAAACGTAAGTAAACTGATACATCGTAAGGTCGATTTAATGGATTAATGTCTGATAAAGCCGTAATCGTTCTATCTGATAGAGCGACATTAGTTTTGGGAATCGTCTTGGTGGCTTGTGTCGTAATTGTCTGCTCATCTGCATTTATGGGTGACAATGACAGGTTATTATCCATCAGTAGATTTTTAATAGTGGTTAAATGCTCAAGATAGTGACGTTTGTTACGGAGGTGCTCATGAGGAGTAGAATAGAGACGTGTGCCAGTATTTTTATCAAGGTCATGAGTAGCGTTATGATCATGTCCATTGTTTTTACTTGTGTTGTTTTTATTACTAGGCGTGCAAATTTCAGTCAATAAAATACGGGAGCTGGTATCGATGTCGAGAACATCTTGAGCAGCTTGATTAAAAAATACCAGCAGCACGCCAGCTTCGGTAGGAATGATGTTAGAACTATCGCTTGAGTATAAGTGAGCATCTAACCATTCATGAGTAATTTGTGAGTCTGCAATGAGTATTAAACGCAGCTCAGGGACAGGCAGTTGAGACAATGCCACCAATTGTTCATGGATGAATTCAGAAGTATCGTCAGTCTCTGTATCATCTGCTATGTCGGTACCACTGCTCACAATAGGCGTAATGGAGAGTAGAGATTCCGGAATACCATAGCTGGCCAATTGCGCTTTCACCAGCGTGATCAGTACTGACGAATCAGCGCTGGCTGGTATGCATAGATAGACGGACAGTGTGGACAGTGATGCGTGAGAACAAACAGACATGCTGTTGCTTCCTTCATTTGCGCTAACCAAATAATGTTGCTGCCATTCAGGATGAATGTGTAGGGCTGAGTTGGGCGGTGTATTGTCTTGTTTATAATACTGATCGAAATGTTCAGCGAGGGTGGAACATATATCATCGCTCAAAGTAAGCAGCTCGTGGATCAATGAGTATAAACGCAAGGTTGTACTATTGGGGGAGCTGTCATCAAAATCTGAATCAGTTGTATCCGCATCAATCATATATCCATACGGTAAAGAGGCGGCATCAGGTAAATTATCAATCGGTTTTATTAATATCGGTAATCCATCCATATCCACCAAATCGTCACTCAATACTGTTAAGTCTTCATCATTATCAATCACCTCGGACCAGCAGTTTCCCTCAGGTAAACAAACACGGCTATATATAAATAGCTTGTGTGTCACGGGCTGCTTGATGGTTTCTTGCTCACCCAATTTTTCACTACCAATATCTGATACATTTACGGCCTGATTGTCTGATTTTTTTTGCCACCATAGAAGGATCACAATGGAGCCAAGTAATAGCAAGGGAATAGCCACAAACCACAGTAGTAGGCTAGATGCAGTAAGCTGTGGTGCATTGTCTTTGAAGTACATCCAAACCAAAATGAGATACAACACTAAAAGTATCATCAAAACAAAGCGGCCATATGACAGTATTTTTTTTGTGCCCACTTATAAAAAACCTCTTATTTGTTTGGTTTTATCGCTATAATTTTAATACAACCATTATCATTAGACAGTATTTTATGGTATTCGCATGATTCTTTCTAGCATATTTAATGACTTTATTTTACTAATGTGTCATTGGGTTATGAATGGCGATCATGACCTAAAGGTTTTATATTATTAGATAATTGCTATGTATAGCATGGAATATTGAGGTTTTTAGATAATAATTGACGATATTAAAGAAAAAAAACCTACTTATTAAGGATATAAGAGAAGAATTTATAATAAATTAGTGAAATTAAGTAAGCTTTATTTTAAATAGAGAAGATTTGTCTATATAATACTTGCAAAATATCAATGATAAACGCCTGTTCGTTTTATTTACGTCGTCGTCTTAATTGTCAGCCCTTTTATTTATGCTTTACGTGACTGTTTCTGTCTTTACGCTTGTTGCTATCATCATCATTGTCATGCTTTTTGATAGACAATTATGTGGGCGACTGCTTGATAAAGCAGCGATCAGTTATCAGCGGTTATTTGGCTTTAATATCAGTCGTCCATTCACGATAGCACCCGCAAAGTTGCTTTGCGCTTGTATGAAAAAATTTAGAAAATTGATATCACGTGTAGATGTTTCTCGCATCCCAGTCATATCAGCATTATCGCTATTGACTGTCATGGGCACGGCTGGGCTTTGCTATGCCTTGATTACCAATAACTCTCTTGAGGTTCATCACGCTCAAGATACGGTCGCCAGTACTGCAAATACCCAAATCAGCCAATTACTGATAGGAGAACACCTAAGGCCACCACCACAGCCACCAGCAGAGATTTTCGCTGAACTTGATGCTGAGATTGCCAGCTATCAAGCGGGCAAAATAGAAGATGGCTATTGGCCAGATACCCAAACGACTGTACCTCAAGATGACAGAATCCTGATGCTACCTGAGCCTGATTTGTCGGATTTAAATGCGCAAGATCACACCGCTGGCTATTCAGGCGATATGCTGGCTTCGCACCTACATAACGGTCACATCAATATTAAAAATGCAGATCGTAACTGGCAAAAAATGAATTCAGATTTTGTCCAACGGTTGTTGGTTATATATAAAGTAATGAGTGATCAATATGGCTATGACATGGTGCTTCTAGAAGGCTACCGTAGTCCTGCAAGGCAAGCAAGATTACTGAGAAAAGGTACACATGTAACCAAAGCTGGATCATACAAGAGTTATCATCAGTTTGGTTTGGCAGCTGATAGTGCTTTTATCAGAAATGGCAAAATTGTCATTACTGAAAAGGATCCTTGGGCGATGCGAGGCTATAAATTATATGGTAAAGTAGCCAAATCTGCTGGACTTGTGTGGGGTGGTGATTGGCGCATGATGGATCTTGGGCATGTGGAGCTTCGCAAAAAAGGGGTACTCGGCCGTCCAGAAATGGCAGAAATTTTGACCAGTCAATGATGATAATAATCTTTTAGGATAAGTTGAAATTATGGACAGATGTATGACATTGCCGATAGGCTTAATGGTCACTGGTTGTTTACTCAGCGGTGCGCTAGTAGGGTGCAGCACGGATAAATTGAGCCATTCAAATAACCAATCCTCTACACTGGCAGGCGAGTCTACCATTGTTGATACCATAAAAAATGTCATCGACAATGGTAAAAGTAGTCATGACGATTTGCAAAACCTTAAAGCTCAATTAGAGCAGCAGCAACAGCAGCTGGAGATGATGAATGCAGAGCAGCAGGCATTGCAAGAACAATTAAAGCGGCAGCGAGTCACACTAAATATCAAGCCCATGGCCAACGCCAATGCTGGACGTACCGCGCAAGGGACAGCGAGCACCGCTTATGTCGCATTTTTGGAAGAAGAAAATCAGTTCACTGACATGGAAGCACTGGCGTCTAAAGAAGTTAGTATTATTCCTAACCGTGAGACCAGTGTGACGTTATCTATTCCACAAGATACACGTTTTATTGCGGTTAAAGTGGGATTAAGATATACCAAAAAACGCTCACAGTTGCTTATTCCGCTCGATAGTCTCAATTTTGAGGGGCCACTTGTACTGAATATTGGCGCATGTGATGTCAGTATTATAAGCGGTATCGACCCAGAGCTAGCGCCTACATTTACCACCAAACTTAAATATTATCAGCAGCCATTAGTGAGCTGTTCGTAGGAGATTGTCTTGAGTAAACACAAAGTACTATGGGGAGAAGGGTTGTTTTTACGGCCTCAGCATTTTCAGATTCAAGACAGTTATCATAACTCGCAGCGGGCACTAAGTATGACGCTGATGCATCCATATGCGTACGGAGTGTCTGATGTTCAGATCGATCAACAGCTTTTAGAAAGCCATATATTAAGTTTTCAAAGCATTTATGCGGTATTGCCAGATGGCACATTGTATCAAGCGCCTCGTACAGATGCCTTACCAAAAGCCATGACGCTAGATGCGCGAGACAATAGCGATGAAATTTTTGTATTTTTGAGCTTAGAGATAGTGCATAGTGGCGGCTGCAATATACAGACAGACCATAGTGACAATCCAGCACGGTATGTAAGAGCTGCTGTACAAGCACAAGATTTATATAGTCAAGCGGCTGAAGCAGTTATTGATGTCATTAAACTGTCACCAAGCTTGCAGCTCAGTCATTCTGCGCAAGTACCTAGTAAAGATACCGTGTCTTTATTGGTAGCCAAGCTGGTGCGCACCACGCAAGGCATCTACCAAGTAGACGAGGACTACATTGTTCCAAGCGTTCATATTATGAGCAACCCCGCGCTCGTCACTCAGGTCTATCGTTTGATGACCATGATTAATACCAAGTCCACCTCTTTGTACGATCATCATCGTCAGTCTAACAATGACTTACTAGAGTTTCGCTCGTCAGATATTGCCTCTTTTTGGCTATTACATACACTGAACACCGCATACGCTCAGTTAAGCCATTTATACAATAATGCTAAGCTACATCCTGAACGTCTTTATGAGGCGCTATTAAATGTAGCCAGTCAGTTAGCCACTTTTAGCTCATTGTATAAAGTGGGTGATTTGCCTGCTTATCATCATGATAATGCGAATGAGTCATTTATTAGTATCATTCTCATTATTCGTGAGCTGCTTAACACCGTAATTGCAAGTAATTTTATCTCAATTCCATTACGTCAAAATAAACCCTCTTACTATATGGGCGATCTGAGTAGTGACAAGATTACTCGTGGCTCACAGTTGTATCTGTCTGTCAGCTCTTCGTTACCGATGCATGAGCTCATTGATATCGTACCGCGACGCTTTAAGATTGCAACCCCTGACTCAGTAGAGAAACGTGTATTATCAGCGCTTCCAGGCTCGCCCGTTTCGCATGTAACTCAAGTACCTAGTGCCATTCCTGTGAGACCCGGATTTAGCTACTTCACCGTTGAGCCTGTGGGTGAGCTGTATGACGAGATGATAAAGTCTGAATCTATCTGTATTTACGTGCCGAATGGCTTTGATGACTTAAAAATTGAGTTGATGGCTATCGTCCAGTAGTTTTTTTAAATTTTAAAGTAGAAAAATTTATAGCAGTCGCACATGTTATGTATCTTATTCAGTATCGACTATATGTGGTCATATTTAAAAAATTCGCATTAGGAACAATCATGTCAGGGAATAACTCAATAGGTTCTGCGCCCTCATTATTAGATTCAGGTGAGGTAGCCTCTAAGGTCTCAGCAAACGGTCTTGATAAACGTATCAGCAGTCAGTCACTGGTTGATATTATGTATGACGGTTTTTATTTGGTGTTTTTACTACGTAATCACTATTTCAGTACCGAGCCGCGCAACTTTCGGCAAAAAATATATGACTTTTTAGATAAATTTGAGATCAATGCTCGCAAAAGAGGTTTTTTTTCAGAAGACATTCATGAAGCCAAGTACGCTTACTGCGCATTGATTGATGAGACCATCATGACGTCGCAAGAGCCGATGTTCCAAACGCTAAAAGATGCATGGGAGCTGAACCCTTTGCAGCTGGATTTGTTTGGCTCACAAATCGCTGGAAACGAGTTTTTTGAGCGTTTAGATGGTTTACGTGAGCAAGGTGAGAAGCGTCTGCCGGCTCTAGAGGTTTATCATTATGCCATGCTGCTTGGCTTTCAAGGAAAGTATCGCTTGGAAGCACCTGAAAAAATTCGCTATCTGATCGCGCGCTTGGGTGATGAGATTGAGCATTTACGCGGCAATAAAAACGAATTTTCGCCATTTTGGGCGATTCCCGATCAAATCAAACACACGCTTACGAGTGAAACGCCGCTGTGGATTATTCTCGTGGTAATCTTAGGGTTATTGACGGCGATATTTGCAACCATGTGGCAGGTTACCAATCGCTTTTCTGACAATCAACTCTCAGCATATGACCATGTGATTCAAGAAAATAAAGAACAAGCCCATATTTCTATATTTTTGCCCTAGGGTGTGTCCTCAATCTGAACGAGAGTGACTAAATGGCTTAGAAATGCCTAAATATTTGCCAAACTGCGTCAAATAGCTGGTTATATCCCGATAGTGTCAGTGCTATTTTCCTTGTTTGGCTTCAATTTATCTCATTTTTATGACCATTTTCAAAATGAGGATATGCTCTGATCAATCATTTGTTTTGGTCATAAAAAAACCCCCATCAAAGTGATGAGGGTCTTGGCAAATGCCATAATTGAATCTAAGATGACTCAAGAAATTTACGACTAAAATGTGGCTCTCCAACCTGGGCTCGAACCAGGGACACACGGATTAACAGTCCGTTGCTCTACCAACTGAGCTATTGGAGAATAAGCTGTAAGTATCTAACCTCTTACAACGAGCCTTAGCAGCCTCTAACGAGTTCTTGCTAAGTGGGGCGTATTCTAGCAAAGATAAAAAATACGTCAAGCGTTTTTTTGCATAATATGCAAAATTTGTCGTTTTAATGATGAGATAGCAGGTTTTTGCCAAAACATGACTAAAATATTCACAAAAAAACGCCCCATAAATAACATGAGGCATCTTTTTTATCAAAACACGGTTTAGAGCGACCGCTCGTTAGAGGTTATTCAACAATATCTAAATCAGCAACCGCTTTTTCGATACGCGATAAGGCATCTTTCAATGTGGCTTCATCGGTTGCATAAGAGATACGCATGTAGCCGCCAAGACCGAAAGCATCGCCAGGTACTACGGCCACGCCCACTTTTTCTAGCAACCATTCTGCAAACTCAGTACATGATGAGAGGCCGGCCGCTTTGATGAGTGGTTTGATATTTGGGTAGACGTAGAATGCGCCATCAGGACGTAGGCAAGTAATACCTTTGATCGCGTTTAGACCATCAACTACCAAGTCACAGCGTTGTTCAAAAGCTGCTACCATTGGCTCTAGTACACTCTGATCGCCACTGATAGCGACTTCTGCAGCAACTTGGCTGATTGATGTTGGGCATGAAGTAGATTGTGACTGTACTTTTTTCATTGCACCGATCAATTTAGCAGGGCCACCAGCATAGCCAATACGCCAGCCTGTCATCGCATAGGCTTTAGAGACACCGTTCAAGATAATGGCACGATCTTTCAGCTCAGGCGCTGCGTTTAGGATATTGTAGAACTTATCACCTGTCCAGCGAATATGCTCGTACATATCGTCTGATGCCACATAAACGTGTGGATGCTTTTTCAGCACTTCAGCGATGGCTTTTAGCTCATCCAACGTATAAATCATACCAGTCGGATTAGAAGGGCTGTTCAACACCAACATTTTGGTTTTGTCAGTGATGGCGTCTTCTAGCTGTTCAGGCGTGATTTTGAAGTCTTGTTCGGCTGGGCATTTGACGATGACTGGTACGCCTTCTGCGATGATAACCATGTCAGGATAGCTGACCCAATACGGCGCTGGAATGATGACTTCATCGCCTGGATTGATAAAAGCTTGGGCAAGGTTAAAGAACGATTGCTTACCACCGACCGATACCAAAATTTCATTCGGCTCATAGCTGATATCGTTGTCGCGCTTGAACTTCTCTATGATGGCTTTTTTGAGCTCTGGCGTACCATCGACTGCGGTGTATTTGGTGAAGCCATTATTAATCGCCTCAATTGCTGCTGTTTTGATAGGTTCTGGGGTATCAAAATCAGGTTCGCCAGCGCCTAGACCGATAATATCTTTACCAGCGGCTTTTAGCTCTTTGGCTTTATTAGTAATCGCTAACGTAGGTGAGGGCTTGATGCTGTTGACGCGGTCTGACAGTTGCAACTCGCTCATAAGAGATCCTTTTTTATGTGGTGATGAGAGGTGGTGAAAGTATCGGTTATTTTTCTTTTTATATTGTAGCACGCGCTTATTATGCTGTCTTATAGAGGTAGTAACAGAGAATGACGAATTCATTGGATAGATTCAGTCGATAAATAATTGCGAAACCACAACAATAAATCGATGACCTTACGCTATTATTGTTTAGATTTAATAAATAAAATGAATGATCCCTTAATAAAATGCAATGAATACTATCAGCCGTATAAAAAGAACAATCAGTCGCATAGAAAGAACAATGGCTCATTGAAAATTTGAATGAATGGCAAATTTTTTACCACAAATTTTGACTAAAAATGATTAAAAGGATATTTACGATGACAGACTCTTCTAAGCAATTACATATTCTCATTACTGGTGCAACTTCTGGTATTGGCTATCAATTAACAAAGGATTATCTACTAGAAGGCCATCATGTATATGCCGTTGGTCGTGATGATGAAGCCTTGGCCGAGCTCAAGTTGTTAGGCGCAAAAACTATTGAGTTGGATTTGATGGATCGTGATAAGGTGATCGCTGCTTTCAGCGAAATCGAAACGGTGGATTTGGCGATTTGTGGCGCGGGTATGTGCGAATATTTGGACATGCCAAACTTTGATAGTGCGGTATTTATGAAAGTTATGTCAGTGAACATGGGTACATTATCACATGCCATCGAAGGCGTATTGCCACAGCTCATCGCTTCAAAAGGTCGTTTGGTAGGTATTGGCTCAGCCTCTGCTTATGTGCCATTTGCGCGGGCTGAGGCCTATGGTAGCTCAAAGGCTGCTATTCACTATCTGATGAAAACCTTGCAGATTAGCTTGGCCTCGCAGCACGTGGCGGTTAGCTTGGTGGTGCCTGGTTTTGTCGAAACCCCAATGACCAAACAAAACGATTTTCCTATGCCATTTATCCAAACACCAGAGCAGGCGAGTCAAGCCATTCGCGATGGTATCGAAAGTGGCCATGATGTGATTGAATTTCCTAAAAAACTTACCTTGCCGTTAAAGGCACTAGGTACATTGCCTGATTTGGTTTGGCAGCAAGTGAGTGGAAAGCTCAATAAAAAATAATCTGGCACAGTTGCCAAATAGTCATTGCCAAAATACAGTTTATCAAAGATATAGCTCGCCAAAGATAGAGTCCACCAAAGAAAATAGAAAGGATAACTTTTATGCCGTTTATTCGCCGCAAGCGTGCCAGCAAGCAAACGCCAGCTAAAACTAACATCAGCACTCCAAAAAATTATGACGGTACTCAAACGAAAAAGCGTATTGCGATTATCGGCTCAGGTGTGTCAGGATTGACTTGTGCGCATTATTTGGTAGCGCACCATGATGTGACAGTGTTTGAAGCCAACGATTATATCGGCGGGCATGTAAATACCATTGATGTGACGTTGCAAGACGGCAAAAAAGCCAAAAGTAGCAAAGTAGAAAGTAGTGCGATAGACACAGGTTTTATTGTCTTTAATGAGCGTACCTATCCTAATTTTTTTCGCCTGCTTTATGACCTAAAAGTACCGTTTCAAGCGACTGATATGAGCTTTTCGGTAAAGAACACGGCGCGTCATTTTGAATACAACGGTCATACGCTAAATACCTTACTCTCACAGCGTAAAAATGTTCTCAATCCTAAGTTTTGGCAATTTATCAAAGATGTTTTACAGTTTAATAAGCATATCAAGCAACTGCGTCAAGACTATGAGGCCACGCGCGCGCAAGGACAAGACGTTAGTGCCTTTACCGAGCAAACACTCGGTAGCTATCTCACTGAGAAACGCTATGGTGCATTGTTTATAGATAACTATTTGCTACCCATGGTTTCTGCGATTTGGTCAACCAGTCTGAGCGACGTGCAAGATTTTCCTTTGGTGTTTTTTGCACAGTTTTTTGACAACCATGGTTTGCTTGATGTGGTCAATCGTCCGCAGTGGTTTACGATCAAGGGTGGCTCAAAACAGTATGTCAATAAGTTGGTGACTCGCTTTGTCAAAGCGGGTGGCAAGATACAGGTAAATTGTCCTGTGCAGTCTGTGATTCGTAATGCTAAGCTTGATAACGTGACAGTAACGGTTCAGGATAAAAATAGCACTAATGGCGGGTCTGAAGATCGAGTGTTTGATGAGGTTATCTTTGCTTGTCATGCCGATACTGCGCTTCATATTATAAAAGATGCCAGTGCAGAGGAAATTGAGGTGCTGAGTCATTTCCGTTTTACCAAAAATACCGCCGTCCTGCATACCGATACCAGTGTATTACCCAAAAAGCCACTGGCATGGGCAAGCTGGAACTATCTGATAGACGACAAGCCTTTAGATAAAGCGCGCACCCAAAACACGGTTGAAGAGACGCAGCATCCCACAAAACCAGTGCTGACGTATCATATGAATATTTTGCAACGACTCACCAAAAAACATAACTATCTAGTCACCCTCAACCAAGATATCAATGAACAGCAAGTCATCAAGAGCATTGATTACAGTCACCCTGTGTTTGATCAAGCGATGATAGCCGCTCAGAGCAACTGGCCAAGTATTTCTGGTAGTGGCATGCACACGCATTTCTGCGGGGCTTATTGGTTTAATGGTTTCCATGAAGATGGGGTGCGCAGTGGTTTGCGTGTGTGTCAAGCACTAGGGCATGGTATCGATATAAAAGACGACGTTGATCCGATCCATCTGCCGGATGCTGATAGCGCTCATACGCCATTTCGCTACAAGGATTTACCTATTAAGGCGGACATAAAACTGCGCAAATTGAATCAACGTCAAGTCACGACTGCGACCACCAATCAGGAACTTATTGAGTACGTTGAGCAATTACAAACGGCTCCGAGCATAAAGCAAACGCGCGGCTTATTTGGCCGTCTTAAAAACCAGTAATGTTGTCATAACAATCAATCAACCCCAACGAAGAGCGTGCTATGCCTATCAGAGAAGATTCGTCTAATAGCTTCTTACCGCATCAATTATTCCATGGGACAACATGGCACAGTCGGCTGTTGCCAAATGTACACAAATTCGTTTATCCATATCGTTATTGGGGTGTCAATATTAGCGCCTTGGCTGCAGGACAGACAATTCCTGAAGTCAGCACAGCAGTTTTTGGTAAACATAAAATTTTAGGGAAATTGCCGTTATTTTCAGCAAAGAAAAAAGCACTGCAACGGTTTTGTCCTGATGACTATCTAGAGAGTTTTGATAGCGTCATTGATAATAAAAAAATCGCTAACGATTTATCCCTTAATCAAACACTGCATGATCGTCTACGCCAAGCGTTTGCAAAACATACCGGTAGTACTCCTACAGGCGATATGTTGGGATTGCTGGTGTGTCGTAATGCCGGTATGTATTTTAGTCCGGTCAATTTTTATATTGGTTTTGATAAACAGCAGACGCCGACCCATTTATTGGCTGAGGTTTCTAATACGCCATGGAACAAACGTCATTATTATGGGTTTTTACTCAATGGGACGGACACGGAATTTTGTCATGACAAAAATTTTCATGTATCACCTTTCAACCCTATCGACCAGCGATATCGTTGGCAGGTTACGATAAAGAATACGATAAAAAACCCACCGAAGAGTACGTCGAAAAAAGAGGCGAAAGGGCAGCTAGATAGATGTTTGCAGGTTCGTATTGCAATTGATATTAGTGATGAGCGCGGTGACGTGTTAAAAACGGGCATAAAAATGGTTGGCGTGCCGATGACGGATGCATCTGTTCGTGACAGCTTGCAGAAAAATCCGCTGATGAATTTGACTTCTGTAACGCGTATCTATTGGCATGCTTTTAAGCTCTATGCCATCAAAAAAGTGCCCTATATCAATTATGATGAAAAGCTAGCCGATAGCCAGCAGCAAACAAAAGCACTCAAAAAGACAGGCTCTGACGATTAACAATTTAGAAAATTTCGTAATTTTGACCATTAAACTTAGAAAATTTAGAGAACTTAGACAAGGATAAATATACGATGTCAGCACGACCGACCGACCGAGCACCAGTCTCAACATTAGAAAAATTGACGGCACGAATGAACAAGGTGGTCAATGAGAGCACCATCTTGCAACCCGTCGGTAAGGGTGTCAATCACTTGGCAAGAAAACTCATATTTCGTGCTTTGACACATATGCAGTTTGGTAGCCTCACTATTATCGAAGCATTTGACGAGCAGTCCTCTTATACCCGTCGTTTTGGTAGCCAATCTACCGAGACCAAGAGTAGCTCGGCAGTCGGTCGACATCCATTGCAGGTAACGTTGACCATTCATGATCGTACGGTTTATCGTCAATTGCTGCTTGGCGGCTCTATTGCGCTAGCAGACAGCTATATCAATGGTGAGTGGGAAACGGATGATTTGACTGGATTGATTCGGTTGGCGGCTCGCAACTTGGCAGTGCTGAACAAACTGGAGAATCGTTTTGCTGGCGTGAGCAAAGCATTTGAAAAAGCAAAGCACCAGCTACGCAGCAATGATAAATCTGGTGCCAAGTCCAATATATTGGCGCATTATGACTTGGGTAATGACATGTACCAGCGCTTTTTGGATGACACGATGATGTATTCATCGGCGGTATATCGTACGCCAGATGTGTCGCTCAGTGAGGCGCAGCAGCATAAGTTGGCACTTATTTGTCAGCGATTGCAACTGACTGCTGAGGATCAGGTGATTGAAATCGGTACTGGTTGGGGTGGTTTTGCTATTTATGCTGCCACGCATTATGGCTGCCATGTGACCACTACCACCATCTCTGATGCGCAGTATGATGAGGCACAGCGCCGAGTCGAAGCGGCTGGACTGTCTGATAAAGTTATGCTACTCAAGCAAGATTATCGTGAGTTGACAGGCCACTATGATAAGTTGGTCAGTATTGAAATGATTGAGGCAGTCGGGCACGAATATTTACCGACTTTCTTTGCTAAGTGTAATAGTCTGCTCAAACCCACAGGATTGATGGTACTGCAAGCGATTACCTTTAATGATCAAAACTACCAAGAATACGTAAATTCAGTCGATTTTATCCAAACGCATATTTTCCCAGGTGGTTGTCTTCTTTCAAATCAAGAGCTGAACACGCAATTTACTGAGCAGACGGATATGGTCATCAAGCAGTTACATGATTATGGCTTTGACTATGCCCATACATTGCGAGATTGGCGTGCTGCATTTATGGCACAGCGCGAGAATATAGTAGCACTGGGTTATGATGACGCGTTTATTCGCCTATGGGATTTTTACTTCTGTTACTGTGAAGGTGGCTTTTTGGAGCGGACGATTGGTGTGGTGCAATTGACAGCCGTGAAACCAAACAATATTGACACAATGCACTTCGCTGATTTGCCGTCCAATGACAGTCTGCAAGAGGCGAAAAGCAGCCATTTGATTGACGATTTGATGCATGATAACGGTGATTGTACGTGTGGAAACCACACCATGTCTTCATAAGCTGTGATCGAAATAATCTAAATAAAAGGAGTTTGTCATGGGTTATGTATTTATCTATCTCGCCGCTGTGGTCATTTTTTTGGGCGTGGATGCCGTTTGGCTAACGACCATGAAAGGGGCTTTTTATGAGTCGCGTATCGGCCATTTATTGGCTGATGAACCAAATATGATGGCCGCTGGCGTATTTTATATGTTTTATGTCTTGGCACTCTGTATATTGATTCTATATCCGCAAATCAAAGCGGGCGCATCGGTTGGCCATATTTTCTTGCTCGGTGGCTTAATCGGACTGATGGCTTATGGCACTTATGACTTTACCAATTTGGCACTGTACAAAGGTTTTACGTTAGATACGGCATTGGTTGATTTTGCTTGGGGTGGTATTTTGACGGGTTCTGTGAGTGCCATTGTTGCATGGCTCGCTTATCGTTTTCACTGGTTGAGTTAAACAGTTAGCGTCATTATCAAGTTATCCATGTACACAATCTAGATTATTTATAAATGCTTTGACTCTACTGTATAAATGACAGTCAGAATATTAGTTTTACACAATCGTAAGGAACGTTATGCCGCAATACAATACCAGTTCAACCGCCAAAAAAGCCCCTCTAAAGAACGAGCTTTATATGTCGATACTGATGACGCCTGATATGGCGAACTTCATCGGTAACGTACATGGTGGCGATTTGCTGAAAATGCTGGATCAGGTCGCTTATGCATGTGCCAGTCGCTATAGTGGCAACTATGTGGTGACACTGTCTGTGGATCAAGTGATGTTCCGTGAGCCTATCTATGTTGGTGAATTGGTTACCTTTGCGGCAAGTGTCAATTATGTGGGGAACACCTCAATGGAGATAGGCATTCGCGTCGAAGCTGAAGACGTGCGTGCCCGTACCGTGCGTCATACCAACAGTTGCTATTTTACGATGGTTGCTATTGATGATAATGGTAAGCCAACGCCTGTACCGCCTCTCAATATCAAAAATAAAATGCAGCAGTGCCGTGCTGATGCAGCGCTTGAGCGTAAGAACTTGCGTATGGAAAGCTCATATCGTCCAAGCT
>CAWURQ010000007.1:0-175975 GCA_963925435.1 uncultured Psychrobacter sp.
GATCTAGCGGTCGTCTTTCACTGGCGACCGTCTGACTGCGAGGACATGGACGTCGACGAGCTAATGGATTGGCATGACAAAGCGCGTAAGCGTAGTGAGACTGACAAATAAACTTTAATAGGCGCGTAATATGGCGAATAACTTAGATCTATCTGCAACACTCAAGTTAATCGATGATATTTCCGCGCCTCTGCGCGGTATCACTGATAGATCAGACAAACTATCAAAATCTTTCGAACGTGCCACACGCACCGTCGATTCTTTCAACGACAGCCTTGCTCGGGTTAATCGTACAGGGCTGGATAAAGTCAATCAGCCACTTCAACGCACCAACAGTTTATTGGCAACTGGTCGACGCCACGCTCAAGGGTTAGTAACCGATTTCGCATTGGTACTTAAAGGCGTGGTAGCTGTGCACCGTAAGACAGATAGCTTGGCTCGCTCTTTTGCAGACACTCGTAAGCAGATGCGACAACAGGTTGTCAATAGCGCTTTCATGATGGGAGGTGCTGCAATTGCAGGCTATCAGTTAATCAAACCATCTATTGAGTTCGATAAACAGATGAGTGCAAACCAAGCAGTGCTTGAGTTAGAGAAGACGTCTGCTGAGATGGCAAAGCTTAGAGCGCAAGCGATCAGCGAAGGCGCTCGCTCAGCGTTCTCTGCAAGCCAAGCCGCTCAGGCGCAGTTTGAACTGGCCGCTGGGGGTTTTACTGCACAGCAAGTCATGGATTCCTTAGCTGGCTCTCTGGATCTAGCTGCTGCAGGACAAGTTGATCTTGCTTTGGCAGCACAGATAGCAGTAGGAACACTCAATGGCTTTGGGATGGAAGCTAAAGAAATTGGCCGGATGAATGATGTGTTGGTGGCTACTGCCAATAAGTCAGCTGTAGGCATTGAAGATTTGGGTGAGGCTATGAAATATGCCGCGCCCATTGCCAAACTGTACGGCACAAGTATTGAAAAAACCAGCGCAATGATGGGTATATTGGGTAATAACAATATTAAAGGTAGTGAAGCAGGTACAGGCATTCGTACAATTTTGACAAGGCTTGCGTCCACACCCAAACCTGTTAGAGAAGCTTTAGGTGGCCTAAAGATTGAAACTGTCAATAAAGACGGGACGATGCGACAAATCGATGAAGTGCTCGCTGAGATCAATCAAAAGACAAAGAATCTAAACGATGATGTAAAGTTCGACATATTTAAAAGTTTGGCTGGTGAAGAGCATTTATCCAAATTTGCAGTTTTAGTGGCTAATTCACAAGTACTCGATAAGAATACTGGAAAAGTCGTAAATAATATTACTGAATTTACGAAAGAGTTAGAGAATGCTAAAAATTTAGCTGGCAAAGTAGCAGAAACCCGACTGGATAACTTGGCTGGTGATATAGATCAGATGAAAGGTGCGTGGGAGTCCATGTCTATCGCACTTGGAGGTGAAGGTGGCGTCATTAACGACACGCTACGAGAGCTAGTCAGTCATATAACCGAGATAATTAACAAAGTGACGGCTTGGGTTCAGGCAAATCCAGAATTAGTCAAAACCATTGCTGCGTTAGCCCTAAAATTCATCAAAATTAATGCTGCGATTTGGGTGGTTAAGTACAGTGCTGCCCTCATGTTTGGTACGTTCTTCAGCATGGCTGCCAGCTTTATCAAGTTCGGTGCAGCGATGATGATATTTAACGCCATATTAGCCAAGCTAGGCATCTCATTTTGGGGCAAGTTCAAGCTAATGGGTAAAGCCCTGGTGTGGTTTAGTAAGCTATTTTTCAGGACATTTTGGTTCTTAGCGCGTAACGCTATTCCATTGCTAATTACAACGCTTGGCCAGTTATCAGTCGCACTACTCACCACCCCTATCGGCTGGGCAATTATGGCCATTGCTGTCGCTGGACTATTATTGATTAAGTATTGGCAACCAGTTAAAGCTTTCTTTGCCGGTATGTGGACAGGATTCTTGGATGGTATATCACCAATACGAGCGACGTTAGATAGTCTAGGCTCCATGCTATCGAGCATATTTGCACCGTTGCGTCCTGTATTAGATGTGATCATTTTATGTATTGGTTGGCTTGGCGCAGCACTGGCCGACTTAATCGCACCATTCCAAGCGACCGATTCGCAATTAGCCACAGCAACGTCTTATGGCAGTCAGTTTGGCTATGTATTGGGCACGATTGTCAGCCTAATTGCTCAGGTAGTTGCTGGTCTCGTCGGTGCATTGGCACTAGGGCTACAAACCATAGGGATGGCTATTGGCACTTTTGCAGCGATGATTGTTGTGCATGGCGGAGCAGCCATCAATTATGTCGCAGGACTACCAGCACGCATGATGGCGTTTTTAGCTGGGCTACCAGCTCAAATGTCAGCGATGGGCGGTCAGATTATGGATGGTCTTAAAAATGGCATTGTGAACAAAGCGACTGCTGTCGTTGATTCAATCCTTGGTGTGGCCAATCGTATCAAATCAGCCTTTACTGGGACTAAAGGCATGGTAATCAAAAGCCCTAGTCGTGTGTTTCGCGGTTATGGCGGTTACATGATGCAGGGACTCAATCAAGGCATATTGGCCAATAACAGTCCTGTTGCAGCCATGCTTCAGACCAGCAATAATTTACGAAATGCAATGGATACTAGCGAGATTCGTTTTGATAGTCGCAAGCCAATCAGTGCCTCAGCAATGATGGGTGGAGCGTCTGGGCAATCGCAACCTACGATAGTTAATCATTTCACTATTAATGCTCAACCTCATCAATCAGAGCAGCAGATTGCCGATCTAGTAGTGGCCACAATGCAAAGACAACAACGTAGTCAATCAAACAACACAGCACTTTATGACTTAGCGGAGGCGTGGTAATGCTTTTAGCCCTCGGACAGTTTGTTTTCAGCGTCGATACCATGACCTATAGCGAGCTGCAACGCAGCCGGTCATGGTCTTATGCTAGCAACTCTATTTCGCAAGGTCGCGACCAGCATCAATTTACGGGCGCAGGTGAAGAAACGGTGACCATACCTTTCCTCATCTACCAGTCACACGGCTTTGGCAATCGTCAGTCCATCGATGATTTATCAGAGATGGCAGACAGTGGCAGTGGTTATGTGCTTATTGATGGTAGCGGCTATCTTTATGGTGTGTTTGCAATCACTGCGATTGATGAGACACGGTCACATATCACGAATAGAGGTGTGGCACGTAAGATTGATGGCACCATGAAGCTGATGCGCGTCGACGACGACCGCATTCAGACTGATAAAGCGGTCACTACTAATAATGTTCAGGAGGTATAACGATGTTACGCACTCCAGTACTTCAGCTCACCGCTGATAATAAACCGCTTAATGATAAAGTTATGGCACGGCTTATGACCGTGTCTGTCACTGATAATAAAAGCCTTGATGCTGACGAATTGACGATTACATTGGATGACCACGACGGTGCGCTTGAGCTGCCCAAGCGTGGGATTAAATTACAATGCTGGATGGGGTTTGAAGACTCAGGCGTCCATGATATGGGTACTTACGTTGTTGATGGCTGCGAGTGGTCAGGTTCGCCAGACACTATAAGCATTACAGCAAAATCAGCGGACTTTAAATCATCACTGAAGTCTGGCCATAGTCAGTCGTATCATAATAAGACACTAGGCGAAATTGCTGACACAGTCGCTAAGCGTCAGCAGCTAACACTATCGATCAAGCCAGAGCTTGTCAGTATTGATGTTGGTCACGTTGACCAGACAGATGAGTCAGACATTCATTTGCTTACAAGGCTATGTCATCAATATGGAGCAGTGGTAAACATCAAGCACGGAAAGCTCTTAATATTTACCGCCAATGCCAACGTCAGTGTCAGCGGCCACCCACTCGACTTGACTATCATCACAAGGCAAACTGGAGATGCTTATCGTTATAGCGTTGAGGATAGACAGGGCGACTACACAGGTGTGTCAGCTAGTTACCAGGACAAAGGAAAAGCGACCAAAAAAACAGCAACAGCCGGCAATGTCGAAAAGCGCGGCGGTGGTGACGACCCTAATACCAAGACCAAAAGATTAAAAGGCGCTTATAAAAGTAAGCAGGCAGCAGCTGCTGCTGCTGCTGCAGAAATGAAGCGTATAGAGGATGAACAAGCAAGGTTTAGCATTAATACAGCATACGCCTATCCTGCTGTAACGACTGAAAGCCCTATTCAGTTGCAAGGCTTCAAAGCCGAGATCGATGCATTGAAGTGGACGGTAGACAAGGCAGAACATACTTATAGAAAATATGGTGGATTGACAACGCAGCTGGATTTATTGGCCTCATTAAAATAAGTTTATTGATTACTATCAATAGCATCTATAAAACGATAGGCTTGACGAGTAACTGCATATATAGCCTTTTTTTGCTCTGAACCACTAACTAAAGTAATTAAACCTGAATTTACTAAACTAGTCATATCACCTTTCATAAATATTTGTTCACTATATTCAATATCAGGCGCACCTTCTAATACATAAAAATCATTACCTCTCCCACTAGTGTTTTTCATATAATGCATCTTGCTACTACCCGATTTAACAAACTGCCTTAGCACATCAATAGCTTGATCAGATAACCCGTTATTAGAATCAAAGCGTGAAGCAATGCTACCCAAACCCTGCATATGGCTTGCCAAGGAAATCATAAGATTATTTAGCGTAGATAATTGAGCCATCACCTGTTCATGGTTTTGGTTCATAAAAGAGGTAAGGTCTTGTTGCAAACTTTCATTACTATCAATAATAGTAATCATGTTGCTATGATTATTTTCAATCAGCCATTGCTTAAAGCTTTCTAAATCTTTTTTACCTTCTTTAGCTTCTCTACCAGATTTAAAAGTAGCAATTAGACTTACGATTGTGGCAAACGCAAATGGATCCATATTTTCTCTCCTTGAGTTAAACATATTTTTGCTAAATAAGTTATAATAACACCTGCTTGGGAGCGCCGATATAAGGCAAATGCGCGAATAAGGCGGACACATATCGTGGTGTGTATTTCAGCCCCAAGCACCCTATTAAACAATCCTAGAACCTCTGCTTTTATAGCAGAGGTTTTACTTTAATACTCTTATTAATTACGTAAATATTTATATATAACCATTTACTATGGACTGTTAATTTGTTAGCTTGATATCAATTGAAGTGATGGTTTATAGTAAAATACTTGTCGTTTTCCATCACAATAATGAACTAATCCCCTTATTAACAAATATAAGGAGGGTAATATTATGAATTTATTAGATATCCTATCTAGAGATAACAAGAAAAAACGCTCTGATCGTAATGATGCTCCAATGAGTGTAGTTATTCGTGACATAAATAAGAGAATTTACGAGATGGATTGTGATTTTGACGAGATGGATGAGCGTATAAAGGAGCGTAGAGCACTAAATGGCAAACCAACACACCACGAAATCGATTTATGATTTTATCTATCTAGATACCAATAAGATTCATTCTTATTACGCTCAATTGACCAATGGTCTACCTAATCAAAAGAAATATTCTGATAAGACTAAAAATAGCCGAAGTGGGAAGGTGACGGGAGGACCTCGTGACTTTATCCATGGTGAGTACAATTCAGAAAAGACTGGAGAAGAGGACTACGAAGAGCTGATGGATATGGCTCATGTTCTCCCCAGACACTTAATAAATTTGCTTGATGAGCGAGGAATGATTGCTAAAAAGTTGGCAACCAATCATTTAGGTCGACTTGTACTAGTTAAAGGCCTATTCCACATGATAGACGTGGATCAATTTAGTGATTTAGCAGAGCCTATCATTAAGATTTACAAAAAAACAGTAAGCGAAGAAGAGTTTAATGAATCACTCCGTGACTTTACAGAAGATGATTTGAAGGATTTTATTAATATTTTTAAATCCTATCCTTTACGCTTTCAAGCAAACCTCAAAGTTAATACTCCAGCTAGCAATGCTACAGGTAAGATACCAGAGGAAGTCTATGCCTGGATGTCTTTACAAGAAGAGTATTTTACGCACTCTTTTATTGACTTTTCATTGAAGCATACAAATGTTTCTACTGAGGATTTCTATGTGTTGGGGGTATTAGATGCTATTCCAGAAAAGTTTTTAAACACCGAAGATGAGAAGAAAAAGTTAGAGTTGATGCAGAAGGTTGTCACTTCTAATGTATTAGGAGAGTTTAGCTTCAAGTTTGGAGCAGCTTTTAAATCCCTCGTGGGACGTCCTGATGAATTCTATGGCGTCTCGCCCATATGTATATTTAGAAATATAGATATCCCTGAGCTATGATATGTTTTATTTAACAAAATTTTAAGTAGAAAAGCCCTGCTAAAATAGCAGGGCTTTTTATCATCTTAACCAATGAGGTATGTACTGTCTCTTATAGTCCTTATGCCAAATTTTGCAAAAAATAGTCAAAGTTATTATCACAAAACCCATAAAAAGTAACCGCTTTGCACGCTGCAGATCAACCATTCCATTATTTATAATATAGGAATCGGGTATAACATACATAAAGAGAGAGGTTCCGACCAACAATATAACCAGTAAGAAAATCAACGCTCGCATACCAAACATCAAATAAATAGCAATATTTTCTAACATTATTTAGCCCTCTGCCGGTTCAAAATAAATCCAAATACCTATACTTTTACTAGCTATTGCACCGTACGTAATACCATCGACAACTGTACTAGATTTTCCATTTCCGGTATCAGAAAACTGTTGTACTGCTTCTAATACTATCTTAGAAAGAACACCTGCCGTTTGCTCTTTAGATAAATCTGGGCTTAGAGCTCGAGCAGTTAATCCAGCCATCAGCATCATTGTTACAATCTCCTTATCACCACTGTCTGTGCGACCCATAACGTAAGTAACGCCTTTGAGTTCACCATTCTTATCGACGCTTCCATTCATAGCTAGTGCATCACTTAAAATCTCACTAAAAATATCATTAACAGAACCTTCCTCAATATCAAATTCGCCTACCTCAGCATCAATTCCCAGCTTCTTACCTTGAGCACTCAATCGTTTTCCAAATTCTTCAGGGGTAATGCCAAAGGTTTTATCTTGCAGGGTGACTTTGGACTCAATTACTTCTTCAACAGGCGCGGTAGTCTTGACAGGCTTTGCTGCTTGTACTTCGATAGCGCCATTTTCATGTACTTCATAATCATTTTCCTCCAAACCGGCTTTATCAGCCACCTCTTTGACATCGATAGTTGCGCTTTGATCAGGAGTGATAGCAACACCTATAGCGATTGACACTATCCATACTGCGAATAGGCCTAATAAAAACTTACCTCGTGTCCACCTACCACTAGGATTTTTTTTAGTACGAATATTAAATTTAGCAGGCTTAACCATCGAGTAAATTAATAGCGCTGGTAATAATATAAAAGCAATTAAACTCACCAAAAACATACCCATAAAAGAGTCCTTACAATTGTGTAATTTCATAGCAATTTAACAAAGCAAACTACTGACTACAACTAATAAATAAAAACCGCACTCAAAAGTGCGGTTTTTTTATGTGTCAAGCCTTTTTTACTACTTGCCATAGCCGACACCCCTGTAAGGTTTCCTGTTTCAGAATAATAGTGACACTATGACTTTATGAGATTGATAGCGATTATAAATCAGCTACTCGAACTGCTTCATTCAGCAGAATAAAGATAGATCTAAACACAAATTAAATAATAAGGAGTTTTTTTATCTAAAGATCGGAACTAGTTCCCGCGGCTTTCTGGGTAAATAATTGGCATTATGTGCATATACAGCTTGTATCGAAAAGGAAGGCAGCTAGACCATATACCACACTTTTAACACTGTTTTTTATGCTGTTCTGTTTCGTGAAGTTCCCAACATCCAAAATTCAGAACAAGTAATTTTAGCCTATTTTTTTGCATATATAATTACTACCTGAACCAGTTCATCTAATCAGACAGTGATTAGAGTGGCAAACTACAAACAAGCAAAAACCCCAAAACCGCCACAGTCTTGAGGTTTTCTATCAACTTCCTACGGCACTAGGATATTAATTATGTTCAACTTTAACATAGATATGAAAGAAATTTTAAAAGGAATAAGTGAAATGGCTATTAGATTACCAGCTACACGATTCTGGGGACTATGGTTTTTAGGACTCATACTTGTATCATCTTTCGGTATAGCGGTTATCATCTATGTGATGAACAGATAATAATGGTACACACTAATGATATTAATCGGACGAAAATAATTTCTATCAAAGTTACTAAGAGGTATAACCGAATAAAAAGCCTCTTAGTACTCTAACCATAGAAAGCTTTACTCTTTATATGTATTTCAAGATCAATTTCCTTCCGAAGTATTTATAATATGATCAACTATTTTATTAGCAATAGTATACTCACTATCAATTGATATAAAATTAATAAAAAAACCTAATGCTAGGATAGAAGATATGCCATACATAGCTCCATTCTTAAAATATTCGTAAGTAAGAAAACTATTATTATAGAATGCAGCTCCTGAAGAATAAATAAATAATAAAAAACAGATAGACAGCACACTAAGGCATGAGTTCATAAGAAAAATATTTATCTTTTGCTTTTTTTTAATATTTTTTCTTACTTCCTTAATTTCAATTATAGGAAAATCATAAAAACCTTTAGGTAGTTTATCAATTGAACGATATATCTGCATAGTATCAAAGTTACCTTTCAAAAAATCATATATCTTAGCTATCTCCCGTATCTTTCCAGTATTAGCCTTTATACCTAAACCTCTAGCAAGATAAAATCTATTGATATTCTCACTTAATATTTTTTTAGAAAATTCATCAACCCAGTTAGATTCAAGTGCCTCATTGATATACTTTATTTTTCGAGATTTGAAATATGTAGTTGAGTCTATGAATTTTGGTAAAGTAAAAATCGCTGAAATTACAAGTAGGGGTATCATTATCGTGTAGAAGCCCAAATCTTCTATCAAGATATTTACAAAAGATGTATCAATCAATGAATTCAACCTTATGCTCTATAAATATTTAATATTATTAGCTGCTTAAATCTGTACCTCTAAATCAATATGCACTACACATACCTGTGCCTTAGAGTGATTATCGAAAGTGTGCCACTCTCCTTCTTCCACACGAATATTCTCTAACTTATCAATCTGGATACAACGCCAGTTTGACTTAGAATTAGGAATAATCTTACCTTTACTACTGTATCCTCCAAACTGATACACAAAAACATGATATCTTCCTTCTCTGTTCTTACCAATGACATGAGGGCACATTTCTCGCTCATAGCCATCATATTTTGCCTTGATTATTTGCTTATTGCTTATAGCATCTCTAACAATTTTATAATTTGTAGACATAAATAACTTTCCTTTCCATGGATTAGTGATTCTGAAATATACTTTTATTATTTCAGCTAAGCAAGTAATCATCTTTGCTTAAAAAGCCCTGCTAAGTAGCAGGGCTTTTGGTATTATTAAAAGATTATATTGATGCTGACCAGACTTTACCGTCCCAGACAGCAAAGCAAGGTTCTATAGGCTCGATAAGACTTTTAAAAGTATCTGAGAGAGTACATCCTAACTGCTCCAAATATCCATAATCAATCGGGTCACTGAAAGGAGCTCCCATCTCTTTATGGCTAAAGTGTGCCAAACTAACTTGCAAAGCTATAGAAATATTCTTTAGGCCTTTCTTGCTAAATGTATTACTCAAATAATCCAGTATTTTATGATGAGCTTGTTGCATGTTGTCAGCTCGACACCTGACGTACCATAAAGTACCGATTGTGTTTCTTTTTTGAAATCCTAATTGCTCACTATCTGTTTCTAAACATTTATTAACAGAGTCAGAAACTCTTTCTAGATGAGGAGAGTTACCTAACATTAATAGTCCGGTATAGACAATATTAATACCTTCTAAAGAATTATAGTCCCCACTATTTAAAAGCTCTTGTAATGTTGGTTTCATACACTATCTCTCCGGCTTAAAATCAATTCAAGTAGTAATGTTACTTCTATTAGATAATTCATATTCTAATCCCAATCCACAGCCTCAAGGTATATACACCATCCTACTGGCAATGTTGTAACTAGCGCAGCATTTTTAAAAAAGTGCTCAAACCAAAGAACCATCCATCTATCAGAGTTTACATTCATAGTATCACCTAAAATTCACGCCCATTATATTTGGCTATAACAACCTTCCATAGAGGTATGTCATTGTTTAACTGATTTTCCAGAATGTCAGATGACCTATTGATATCGAATAATGGTTGCAGTTGTGCATAACTCGTATTTCCACCACTATCATTTACAACCGTTAAGAAATATTGACCTTCATACTCGCCACCATATTGTTTATCTAAGTTGGTAGATGGGCTATTCATAGCGAAAACAGCTGAGGAATTATTTGCCATAGCGTATTTATCAGCAACGAGCAATCCGTTAGTAATTACATCATCCCAATTATTTCCTGTTGCAGCTAATGTTTTATTTCTATTTTCTGTACCATCAACCTTTGAATAAATCTCAATAGATCCATCATCATTTACTTGATATTCATCTGGCGCAAGACCTACATCAGCAGCTGCTTCTTCAATATCAATCTCGACCGGTTCTGGTTCACTACATCCAGCGATGGCAAATACACATATCAACACCGCAAATCTTTTTAACATCGCCCAGCTCTCAAACAAAAAACATTAGTCTACCTTGAACTAACCGCTATTAACATAACAAAAGTCAATTAAACTAATTAATTGAGTGAAATATCAGTATGACTAATAACAAAGTAACCAATACCACAAATAACAAAAACAAAGCCCTAACCGACGAACTAGCAAGGATAGCCGCATACACTCACATGCTCGGTCAGTTATGCGAGCTTGCGCCTCATGCCGAGCCGATATCACTTGAGCAGCTAGAGATTATTTTTAAAGACATCGCACAGGTGTGCGATGCCAGTGTTGATATCATTCATAATTTCACTAATGAGGGCTAAAAAGGTGTACTACATTTAAGCTCGTTTTTATTATTATGGGCTAGCACATAAGGCTGTGCTAGTTCCATTAGATACATCACATCATAGTCTTGTTTAGGAGTAGCACCTGCTAATAGCAGTGCTTCTTCAAGGCTATACATGACATCGACAGTATAGTCAGTCAATGTTCCTCTACCGCTGCCCTTTAGATCTTCTGTTATCAAGCGACCTTTTTTTGGTAGTGCGATTCCCATCATCTACTCCATAGACTCATAAGTCTTTATCAGTCTCACCAGTTCAGCACGCCGCTGGCTATTTCGATATAGCTCCAACCATTGCATCTCATCTTCAGTCAGATCACCAGCAGACTCATCCAGACGCTTGCCAGTTATCAAATAGGTAACGTCATAACCTAAATCGGATAGCCGTTTGGATAAGACTAGATCAGGCGAACGCTTTCCATTTTCGTAGCGTGACAAAGTTGGGATGCTTATATCAACGATTTTGCACACCTCTGTCTGCTCTAAACCCAATCTTTTACGTTCTTTTGCCATCCTAGATGAAATAACATCTAAATACTTATCCATATTTTTAATCCAAATTATTGACTTATCCTTTTTGATAAGTAATAATGCAATTGTTAGCTAGTAAGACAGTTATCACTTTATCACAAAACTCAATTATGGAGTATCCACGATGCCATTAGTCCCATTTGGTACGCGCTTACCTGAATCTAAGCGCAACTATATCCGCTATAAAGCATTTGTCACAGGCAAAGAAATACAAGAAATAATGGTAGAAATCATTGATTCATATCAGAAGAACGATACCGAATTTATGAAAAAGTTTAATGCTCTACACCAGCCAAGTGATAGTACAAAGAACAGTGCTGAAGGGGTAAGTGATGACGCATAAGAACTGGGACAACGTCCGCGACCGCCGTCTATATAGCTACATGAATGACCCAGAACATGCGCGATTTGAGTTCGCCATGCGCCTAGCAGGGATCAGTCAGGAGGCGACCGCCATCAGACAGTTTTTGTTAGAGCGCTCAGAGCAGATCATCATCCACCATGATCAGCCTAATTTTAAACGAAAGGAAATCACCGTACCAACGGTAAAACTACGCTTTCCGAGCGGTAAATATACCGTAATTGACTCAACCCCAACCTGAAAGGAAACACCACGATGTCACAACTCAACCCAATCCTAGACGCACTAGGCAAGCTCCAAGCTCACACAGCCATGATGGCACAGCTGACCAAAGCAGCGCCAGACGACAGCGTCACTCTCAGTCGTCAGGACTTGCATTACGCCTTTACTGATATCGCGCAGACAGTCAGTGCAGTATATGACGACTTGGCGAGCAACGATGAATCACACATCGACTTTGATAAGGCATGTAGTGATTTTGAACAGGTACTTAGCGAGGCAGCACCAGTAGTAACGGAAGTGACAGAGGCCGAGATCATTAGACGAAGATGGAATAATGAGGACCCGGTTTGTCATTTATACATCCCGAGTGTCCCAGTAGAAAAAACTGAGCGTATAACGACGGTAGGTTTCCAACGTAAATATGGCGTAGAGCTACCTGCTTACTATCATGATATTGATGTTAGCCGCTTCACAGAAAAGACCTACTATGATGAGAACGGCGACCAGCAGCGTGTACTAGTACCGCTATTCAAAGACCGTCGTGAGGGTGAGCACACACAAGCCTTTTATCAGCGCGTGGGTTTATTACTACCGCCAATAAACTAACCCAACTCTATATAACTCAACCTGAAAGGAGTCGCCACGATGACTAACCAAACCACTCAATAATTTATCTGGAGACACTATGGCAAGCTCAAACTCAGCATATATAAATTGTCCTCATTGTGAGTCAAGAATGTACACACATGGACACGTCGTATTTAGTGCTTTAACCAAACAGCTGACAGCAGCTTGCCGTAACCCAAACTGCCTCTTTGCAGCCAAGGTTAGTGTTGAGATATCAAGACAAATACAACCCAGTCTGCAGCCAAAACCTGAAGTTACGGCTGCACTGACTAGATAAGGAGAACCACGATGACCCATCCAACTCCCCAATCACCTATACTTTGCCCATTCTCACAGCCACATCCTCAGAACCCTCTAGGTTTATCGATTGATGCCAGAGGTCTGCTCTGCGAAGTATTTGCGACAGCAGCTCATGCTCATAAGCGAGAATACATAGATCGCAAGCGCGCGCTAAAAGATCATCTAGCCAAAGAAGATCCAGACCAGAAGCATACCGCAGTAATTATTTCTTCATGCAAATTTTCAGAACGCTACTTAAATGACTTAGCCAAGACTTATAAAGACGTAATGGGTAGCGACTTTTGGATTAAAGAAGTCGAAAAAGTTATTCAGCAAGCAGAAACCATTTAATACTCTCCAAAAAATTAGGTAATACCATGACACGAATCAATGACAAAGTCGTAGACCGTCTGATATCGGACTACGGATTCAAAGTAAGCGGCGACTGGTTACGTGAAGGTCGCTGCCCGGATTGTAGTAAAAAATCTCTATTCACTCATGCGACCACGCCCCGGGTCGTCAAATGTGGCAGGCTTAATAAGTGCGGTATGGAGGTGCATGTAAAGGATCTCTTTACCGACCTTTTTACCGACTGGTCAGCGACTTACAAACAGACTGATATCAGTCCCAATGCTGCAGCTGATGCTTATCTAAACGAAGGGCGTGGTCTTAGCATCAGTTCTATTAAAGGCAGTTATAGCCAAGAGCAATATACCAATCGTGAGCTTGGCATATCATCTGCGACCGTTCGTTTTCAGTTGCCCAATGGTGGCTGGTGGGAGCGCATCATTGATAAGACAGACCGTTTTCCTCGTAAAGCAAACATCAAATACGGCTATAACGTTAAGGGTTATTGGTGGTGGCATCCGGCAAACACTCAGCTGCCAACTGAACTATGGATAGCCGAAGGTATCTTTGATGCCATCGCTCTTGGAGAGCATGGTTTTGATACAGTTAGCAACATCAGCTGCAGCAACTTTCCTGAGCACAGCCTATACGAATTAAAAAGTAAATATGATAAGGCTAAGCACAAACTTCCGACATTAGTGTGGGCACAAGATAATGATAAAGCTGGTCAGGATGCTATTCGTAAATTTGCAAAACTAGCAACTGATATGGGCTTTAAATGCGAGGCTGCACAGCCACCGTATGAGAAGCATCGTAAGTTAGATTGGAATGACTTACATGAGATGGGTCGCTTAACACCCCAAGATATCGAAAATTATCGTTACTATGGCAAACTACTGACAGCGAATACCGCTATCGATGCAGCCATTATTATGTACATGCACAAAAAGCACTCAAGCTTCTATTTTGAGCACAATTACCGTACTTGGTGGTTTGAGCTAGATACCAAGAAACTTTCTAACCTGCTAGAGATCGATGCTCACGAAATAGCTGATCATATGGAAATGGTCGCAAGCAACCATGACATCGATGACAAGATGGCTGGTTTTGTCAAAAATACCAGCACAGTTACCGAAATATGTAATGCAAAGCTTGAAGCCCTTTATTTTCAGCGCAATGAGATCACAGATGAGTCCTGGTACTTTATGCGCGTCAGTACGGTTAAAGGTACTGTAACAACGACGATCACTGGCGACCAGCTATCTAGTCCCTCTAAATTTAAGCCTCGTTTGTTATCGGTTTATGCTGGCGTATTTTGGACAGGCGCAGCAGGTCAGCTAGACATCATCATGCGCCATCAGACCGAAGCACTCAAAGAAGTTAAGACCACTGACTTCATTGGCTATAGCAAAGAGTTTGGCGCATACGTTTTTAATGATATTGCCATACACAAAGGCAAATCCGTTGCGATCAATGAACAAGATTATTTCAAACTTGGTCGATTAGAAGTTAAATCCTTGGCAAACTCACCAATGATGCAACTCAATACCAAAGATAAACCCAATTTTGACTGGTGGCCAAAATTCAATAACGTACGTGGCGACTACGGCACTGTAGTCATGGCGTGGTGGCTAGGCACTTATTTTGCTGAACAGATACGAGGTATCGACCGCAGCTTTCCCTTTTTTGAATTGGTTGGTCAAGCCGGGGCTGGTAAGTCACGCTTACTAGAATTTTTATGGCGTCTGTCAGGACGTGAAGACTACGAAGGCTTTGATCCATCCAAAGCCACGTCCGTTGCTATCTATCGTGAGTTTGCCCAAGTGTCCAACATGCCTATCGCGCTTATCGAAGGTGACCGCAACGACGAAGACGGCAAAAAATCTTACTCAAAGTTTGAGTGGGATCAGTTAAAGGACGCATTCAACGGCCGTAGTATTCGTAGTCGTGGCGTTAAGAATAACGGCAACGATACTTATTCACCGCCATTTCGTGCTGCCATCATGATTAGTCAAAACGAACCTATTCAAGCGTCTGAGGCTATGCTTACGCGCTTACTTCACATTCGACTGACTCGCGAAGGTCAAACGTTAGAAGGCAAATACATTGTTGACGAGCTCGACCGCATACCGCTCGAAGTAACCAGTCAGTTCATGGTCAAGGCCATTCGTGCTGAGGAAGCCATTCTGCAGACGTACAAAGAGAAAGTGCGAACTTACGAAGCTTTTTATCATGCAGCCGGTATCACTCATACTCGTATCGCGCTGAACCATGCGCAGATAGCGGCGATGATCGATTGTCTACATTTGCATGTATTGGACGGCGTCATGACAGATGAACAAGCCAAAACTGCCAAAAGTACATTGATCACAATGGCAGAACAGCGCGTGGCCAGACTGTCCAACGACCATCCACTCGTCGAGCAGTTCTGGGAAATCTACGAATACTTGGAATCGTCTGCCGATTGCAATATGAATCACTATTCAGTTGATAAAAAACAGATTGCCATTAACCTACCCGCTTTTTACAAGATAGCCCAATCTGAAGGTCAACGCCTACCAGAGCAGACTGAAATGAAGCGCTTACTCAAATCAAGTCGCAAACATAAATTTATCGACTCAAATGTGGCTGTATCAAGCGCCGTCTATAACTCAAGGACGGTTAAATGCTGGATATTTGAAAAAGGACTAGAGTCATAAGTAGCGACGTATTAATTACTCCAAAATTACCTTTCTAAGGTAATAATTAATCTAAATAAAATCAGAAACATAAAAAGAGATAATGAAGGTCTTACCTTTATTACCTCTTTTTTTTACTACCGTAGTATTACCGCTATTTTACTGCTCACATTACAACGACATCCACGTTATAAACCTACTTTTGACCTGAAATCAAAGGATACAGAATGTCTGCAGGTATAGAACCTTTAAAAACCAGCATCCGAATTTGGTGGCGCGACGCAAGCGGAGAGCGTGATCGCGAAACCTTGTATGACACACCGCCCACTGACGCCAATCTAAAAAAAGCCAACGCCATCGCGCAATCAATAGAAACTCAGATAGAAATGGGCACATTTGATCGTGACCAAACATTCCCAAACTCGCCCAAGCGCAAAGCATCATACTTTGGCCATTATCTTAATCAATGGAAAACAACAGAGGAATCGTTGGTATCGGATACGTCATGGACAACATATCTGAGCAAAGTTAATAACCATATCAGTGAATACTGGTCACACAAACAAATTGCCAAAATCAAAGTAGAAGACGTTGAGAACTGGGTATACAAAGATCTAATCAAGCAAAAACAGTTAAGCTCAAATACGATAAAAGAGATTTTAGGATTATGGCGAAAGATTTACAGCTATTGGTCACGGCACCAGAGCACAGCGAATGATCCTTCACAGTACATTAAACTTAATTTTAATGACCCAGACGACATCTACCCTTTCAACAGGGACGAAATAAGTTTAATTATAAAAAATGAGCCGGACCAGGCGCGTAAAAATCTATGGACGGTAATGATATGGTCAGGTTTATCATCACATGAGCTGCTCGCATTAGCAGTGTCAGACCTAGACTTAGACAATGGCCACGCTTATATCAGGCGTGGTGTGGTCAAAGGAGTTTACCGGGTAACTAAAAATCGTCGTCGCAAACGCCAAGTTGAGCTGTTGCCCATTGTCATTGACGCGCTACGTAGTCAGATTTATTTAATAAAAAATACTGCCCTGCAGACAGTCATGATAACCGAGCGAGATCATCGCACCGAGCGGCCACACACGCTGCAATTTCTATGGCACAACCCAAACACTGGCACACATCATACTTACGAGCAGCTGCGCCACCAGTGGGCAGATTATTTAGAGCGCATTGATGTAGACTATCGACCGCTCAATAATGGCCGGCACACTTATGCCAGTCAGGTACTGTCAACTGGCGTCGTTACTGCAGAGTGGTTGGCAAACCAACTTGGCCACAGTAATACAGATATGATCCATAAGCACTATGGTAAATTTATACCGCAAGATTCTGGCCACATCATCAAGATACTAAACCACGCATTACAGATATAGCCCATACCCAGCCCACGCATGAAGTACCAGGCTTTACAGATATAGCCGATACCAAGCCTACGCACGAAGTACCAGGCTTTACAGATATAACCCATGCCCAGCCCACGCACGAAGTACCAGGCTTTTTAGCGCAACAACGCTGGAAAGCCTTTATTTATGCGCCCTCACAAACCATTTATGACGATTTAGCAAAAATAACCAGCCCACATCCCAGCCCACGACAAAGAATTAGCATCAAATTACAGGCATAAAAAAGCCTGCTCAAGGCAGGCTCTTTAAAGGTTTAAGCGTTTTCAGCTATCACCCGATGTTTGGCGGAGACGGAGAGATTCGAACTCTCGAAGGGCTATTAACCCTTGTCGGTTTTCAAGACCGGTGCATTCAACCGCTCTGCCACGTCTCCATTGGTGCATCATTATATAGATATCATTTTATAATGCAAGCCCCTAATCTAAAAAAATTGAATTAATTTACTAGAGCGTGTCATAACAGCCTTTAATCACTGATATGTCCTTTGCTTTAGGCCAAATGTAAGCACATATCTAACAATCTATTGGCATAACCCCATTCATTATCATACCAAGCAAAAACCTTATACTGCTCACCCACTCGCATCAGCTGCTGACCGTCGATGATTAGAGATTCGGGCTGATGGATAAAATCACTTGAAACCAACGGTTCATCGGTATAAGCCATGATATCGAGCAAATGCCCTTGGCTTGCAGATTTGAGTGCCTCGCAAACCGCCTCAACACTCACATTGGACGTATCAAATATAAAGGTCACATCAATAGCAGCGACATCGATGGTCGGCACGCGTATCGAATGACCATTTATTTTGCCGACCATCGCTGGCAGCACACGCTCCGTAGCAGCGATACTGCTGGAGGTGGTCGGGATAATATTATAGCCAGAAGCGCGCGCTCGTCTTGGGTCACGATGTGCTTGATCCAGTACCGTTTGATCCGCTGTGACGGCATGAATCTCTGTCATCATTGCAGACTTGACACCAAACGCTTTATCAAGCGTATCAATCAGCGGCACCAACGCCTGCGTGGTACAAGAGACGCTGGAGATGATTGGCAGCTCACGGGTTAACTCATCTGTGTTCACACCCATGACAATGCAGGCATCGACATCATCGAAAGGGGCGGCACCGATGATTACTTGCCGTGCACCCGCCTCAATATGCAGGTTTGCTTGCTCATAAGAGCGAAAGTGACCAGTACACTCTAGCACCACATCGACGCCCAACGCTTGCCACGGTAATTGCGCAGGGTTCGGTTCTGACAATAAATTGATGCAGTAGGTATAATTATTTTTAGTCAAACAAAGCTGAGTTCTGCTATCGTCATCGCCACTACCCGCCACAATATCAGCACTGACGCCAAGTCGACTTAATCGGCCATGTGTACTATCGAATTTTAATAAGTGCAATAAAATGTCAGCTGGCGCTAAATCATTGATTGCCACCACATGAATCGCGCGGCCCAATACCTCAAAGCGCTCTAGCAAGGCGCGCAATACGTTGCGCCCAATACGCCCAAAACCGTTAATTGCGACTCTCAGGGGCTGTGTGTGCTCACCAGTGGTACGAAACGCCGCCACTACTGGGTCAGAGTTTAATTGATAAGTGGTACTAGAAAAATCAGGCATAACAAGTCATCGCTATAAATGTAGGAACAAAGGTATGCAAATTTATGGCGTAATAAAAATGAGTGCCAAGCGAATGGTATTGTAATCAATACTCTGCTTTAGATGATCAAATATCGGTCGCAGCTTGATACTACCATCGTCATTAAAATCGTTTGGATTATTGGCAACTTTGATCGCCACATAGGCATTACCAACTGCCGTCATAATCTCGTCTGCTGGGCGCAAATGGTCGCAAGCCAAACTTGGGTCTTGCGATTTTAGCTCGCCAATATGACGCATAATGGTGGATTGTGACAGCTGGCGCGCTTGCGATATCTCCGCAATGGTCAAACTCTCTTCTAATAACAGTCTGGTCGCAAGTAAAGTACTGTCTGATTTATCAGAGACCTGATTGCCCAGTTTTTGTTTTTTATTTTGCTGGGCTTGCTGTTGTTCACGGCGCTTTTTTTGCAGGTTGGCATAAGCATCAATTACTGATTTACTCAGCGTACCGCCTGATTTGAAAGTGAACTTCTCATGCGCCTGCGTCATGCTTTCTTCATCGAGCATCGCATAATTGGCATCGGCTTCTTCAGACAGTGCTAAAAAGCGCTTATCTGCCCCGCGTGCCAATGGATCGAGTTGCAAGCTCATGTCATTCATGCCGAGCAACTGTAACCCTGCCAGCGATTTCAGCCGTGATAACGCCACATAGCCTTGCCCCAGCTCAAACGTTCGTGACAAGTCAATCTCGGCTGCCTCTAACGTCATGCCTTGCGACTTATGAATGGTAATCGCCCATGCCAGACATAGTGGCACTTGCTCGTAGCTCGCTAATACCTCACCTGTCTCGTCTTCGATAATCCACTCTTCTGGCTCCGCGATGACTTCGCGTCCTGAATTGAGCCTAACCACTGGCATTTTTTGGGTGACTGGTTTCTTGGTCTTTGGTTGATCGACGTCTTTTTTGGCAGTGCTTTTTTTACCCTTAAGCGTTTTTTTATCGTCGCCAGTTTCACTACCATCATCTTCGATTAAGGCATCGCTATTGTCCTTGCCATCATCAATCTTAACGGCGGCAAAGCCGATCAATTCACCCATCGTGCCGTTAGAGACACCAAGCTCGGTATTGTTTTTGATAAACATCACCTTAGCGCCAATTTTGAGAATCAGCTCATCTTGAGTACGTACCGTCTTTTTCAACGTCTCAACCAGCTTACTATCACCTGTCGATGTTGCCTCAAAACGCATCATGTCACCAGACAGCGCCGCAAGTTCTTTATCATTAATTTTATTGACATTAAGATTGTGTGTATAAAGACGCGTGCGCTTGATGTCGACATTTTGATCAATGGTGGCTTCTAGTGCAGCAATCGCCTCAAACGTCACTTCTTGCCGACGGATTTGGTTGAGAATATCGTCCAAATCAAGACCACCATTGGCCGCTTCACTCACCTGCCGATGTTGCTCAGATAAATAGCAAATATGAAATTTAGCATCGAGCCACGCTTCCGACATAAAAGCAAATTTTTCACGGTTGGTCTCGCCCTTACTACCTATCGGCGGCAACTGAAAAAAGTCACCAGCCACCACTATCTGAATCCCGCCAAACGCAGTATCGTTTTTGCGCACGTGTTTGAGTACTTGGCTAACCAAATTGAGTTGTTTGGCGTGCAACATAGATATCTCATCGATAATCAACACTGCCGTGTCTTTTAATCGATCTGCCAAAAACTGTTTGCGTGATAAATTACTCAAATCACGATCGGACAGCTCATCTTTGATTCCGATGCCCGACCAACTATGTATGGTCGTGCCACTCATATGAGTCGCGGCGATACCAGTGCTGGCAGTCACAGCGACAGGCACACGGCGCGCACGCAAATAATCAATATATTGATTGAGCGTATAGGTCTTACCTGAACCTGCTGAGCCAGTTAAAAAGACATTTTGACCTGTTTTCAAGATATCAAGAGCAGAAGATTGACGCATATATCCAAACCAACCAATAGTATAAAAAAGATAATAACCATAACAAAGTCATGATAACTAACAAGGTAGTGCAGCGGTTCACACGAGACCAGCAGCGCTTGTATGTACCCAGTTTTCAGGAACATTATTTAAATGAACAATTGTTAATAAAATATATTTAGACAGACTTTATTTTATACAATTTTAAAAAATCAATATATTGTCACTTGACTTTTCCAACAAAAAATTTATTCCGACATTCTTTTTCATCGCCTTGTAATTAAAGCACTACAGCGATGTTAATTTTACTCAAAAGGAAAACTTCAAGTTATGTATTTACTCATCAGTCATTATAAAATTTTAGTATGATTGCCAGCAGAAGCCGAGTAGTATAAGACGCGTATAGAGAAAAATTGCTGTTAAGCAATCACAATAGTAACTGATATTGCGTTGCGATAGCAGATATTAAGATAGATAAAATTGCGCCTGTATTATCCGATAAAACAAACAACACAACAAGGAGTGTTTCATGCTGTATGCAAATCCCAATACGGAAGGTAGCCCAGTCCAATTCCGCGAAAAATATGACAACTTCATCAATGGTGAGTGGACCACGCCACTCGATGGCGAATACTTCGACAACACAAGCCCCATTGATGGCAAAACCATTTGCCAAGTTGCCCGCTCCAAAGAAGCCGATATCGAAAAAGCCCTAGATGCTGCTCATGCCGCCAAAGATGCTTGGGGTAAAACCAGCGTCGCTGAACGTGCCAATCTGTTACTCAAAATCGCTGATAGCATGGAAGCCAATCTAGAAGCAATCGCGATTGCCGAATGTTATGAAAATGGCAAACCCGTGCGCGAAACCCTCGCCGCAGACATTCCTTTAGCCATTGACCACTTTCGCTATTTTGCCAGCGCCATTCGTGCACAAGAAGGCGGCATCAGTCAAATCGATGACGATACCGTTGCCTATCATTTTCATGAGCCACTTGGCGTCGTCGGCCAGATTATCCCGTGGAACTTTCCTATCTTAATGGCTGTCTGGAAGCTTGCGCCTGCCCTTGCTGCTGGGAACTGTGTTGTCCTAAAACCTGCCGAGCAAACACCAGCCTCTATTCTGTTTATGCTTGAGACCATCGGCATTGCCGATATTCTACCAAAAGGTGTTATTAACGTCGTCAATGGTTTCGGGGTTGAAGCGGGTAAACCTCTAGCCTCTAACCCACGTATCAATAAAGTTGCCTTTACTGGCGAGACCACTACTGGCCGTCTCATCATGCAGTATGCCAGCGAAAACATCATTCCAGTGACACTAGAGCTGGGCGGTAAGAGTCCGAACATCTTCTTTGCTGATGTCATGGATGAAGACGATGATTTTTTGGATAAAGCGGTCGAAGGTCTCGTGATGTTTGCGCTGAACCAAGGGGAAGTCTGTACCTGTCCATCGCGTGCTCTCGTTCATGAGAGTATTTATGATGAATTTATCAAACGCTGTATCGCCCGTGTCAAAGCCATCAAAATGGGTAATCCATTAGATACCGACACCATGATTGGTGCGCAAGCCAGCTCAGATCAGTTAGAAAAAATCCTATCTTATCTGGATATCGGTAAAAAAGAAGGTGCAAAAGTCTTGGTTGGCGGCGATAGAGCGAAACACGACGGTGATTTATCAGACGGCTATTATGTCCAGCCGACTATTTTTGAGGGCACTAACGACATGCGCGTATTCCAAGAAGAGATTTTTGGACCGGTGCTTGCTGTTACTACCTTTAAAGACGATGAGGAAGCAATGAGCATTGCTAACGATACGTTATATGGCTTAGGTGCTGGGATTTGGACACGTAGTGTGCACAAAGCCTATCGCTTCGGCCGTGGTATTCAAGCAGGACGCGTATGGACCAACTGTTATCACCTCTATCCGTCACACGCCGCCTTTGGTGGTTATAAGCAATCTGGTATCGGCCGCGAAAACCATCTAATGATGCTCGATCATTATCAGCAGACCAAAAACATGCTGGTCTCTTACAGTCCTAAAAAAATGGGATTCTTTTAAGCTTTGATTTAACGCTACGATTTATAGATAACGTCATAGCACAGAGGTATTGTGCTATGCATATAAAATTAATCCATAAGAGAGCGCCATATGAGTCAAAAAATGAAAGCAGCTGTACTACATGAGTTCGGCCAACCTTTACAAATTGAAGAAGTAGATATACCAACGCCAGGCGCTGGTCAAATCGTCGTTAAGATGCAGGCATCAGGCGTCTGTCACACTGATCTGCATGCAGTTGAGGGAGACTGGCCTGTCAAACCCAGTCCACCTTTTATTCCGGGACATGAAGGCGTCGGGCTTATAACTGCCGTTGGCGATAATGTCCATCACGTTAAAGAAGGTGACCGCGTTGGTGTGCCTTGGCTCTACTCTGCTTGCGGACACTGCACGCACTGCTTGGGTGGCTGGGAAACCTTGTGTGAAAAGCAAGAAAACTCTGGTTATTCTGTGAATGGCAGTTTTGCAGAGTATGTCCTAGCAGATGCCAATTATGTTGGTATTATCCCTGAGAGTGTCGACTCTATTGAGATTGCCCCTGTTTTATGTGCGGGCGTCACGGTATATAAAGGTCTTAAAATGACTGATACCAAGCCAGGCGACTGGGTTGTTATTTCAGGTATCGGCGGCCTTGGTCACATGGCTGTGCAATATGCCATTGCCATGGGACTCAACGTTGCTGCTGTTGATATTGACGACGAGAAGCTCGAATTTGCCAAAAAACTGGGCGCAAAAGTCACTATCAATGCAAAAAACACTGATCCGGGTGAATTTCTACAAGAAGAGATCGGCGGTGCGCATGGTGTACTCGTGACAGCCGTATCCACCAAAGCATTTGATCAAGCACTAAGTATGTTGCGACGCGGCGGCACGTTAGTCTGTAATGGTCTCCCAACTGGTGATTTCCCCGTCTCAATCTTTGATACTGTTTTGAACGGTATTACCATTCGTGGTTCAATCGTTGGTACACGTCTGGACTTACAAGAATCATTAGAGATGGCCGCCGCAGGCAAAGTAAAAGCGACCGTTGCTGCTGAGCCATTAGAGAATATCAATGATATCTTTCAGCGTATGCGTGACGGCAAAATCGAGGGTCGCATTGTTATTGACTATAGTATGTAGACATGTCTTTTGACATCTTAATACTGCTTTAGTGATTAGCACGCCCTAATCATAAACAACAGGTCGTATCATTTTTAATCACGTCATTCATAGCATGTGATTAAAAATGATACGACTTTTTGCCTTCTTACTCAATAAGATTGTGGATTATATTAGGGCGTGTCCTCAATTCAATCGATTATCCTCTAAATGGGGACACGCCCTAATATTCTCTAAAGATAAGGAAATCATTATGAAAGTGACAGCAACAGAATCCTGCAAAGCATTAATCGAGCTATTAAAATCCAAACATGGCGAACTGATGTTTCATCAATCAGGTGGCTGCTGTGATGGTAGCTCACCCATGTGCTATCCACTTGGAGAGTTTAAAGTGGGTGGACAAGATGTGTTGGTCGGCGAGCTGGTTGGATGTCCATTTTATATGGGCAAAGCACAATACAAGCTATGGCAACACACCGATCTGACAATCGATGTCGTAAAGGGACGCGGTGCTAGCTTTTCGCTAGAGATACCTGAAGGCAAACGTTTTATCGTTCGCTCAGAAGTGTGCTCAATATAAGGTTGCATGGTAAAAAATCAGATGAACTCAACTACAATTAATAAGCTGAAAGTCATACTGCCAGTTTGTTTTTCTGTACTTATATAAATAGATACCACGGAGTCATTTATATTTTATTATTTCCGTAAAATAATGGATATTGTAAAGCTTAAACTATTTTGATTAGCATGGACGCTATAAGGAATATGAAATGGAATCTGACACTATATTTGATTACGTCATCGTCGGCGGTGGTTCTGCAGGTTGCGTACTGGCCAGCCGCCTCACTGAAAACCCAGACATCAGCGTTTGCTTATTAGAATACGGCGGTGATGGAAAAGACCTTGCGGTACGCGTCCCTGCTGGATTGATTCTGTTGGTCCCTGGCAAGCCGCTTAAATTGAATAACTGGTGTTTTCATACCACCCCTCAGACGCATCTCAATAACCGCCGTGGTTTTCAGCCACGTGGGCAATGCTTAGGCGGCTCATCTGCGATTAACGCCATGATTTATACGCGTGGTAGTAAGCTAGATTATGAGCGCTGGGTGGAACAAGGATGTACGGGTTGGGGATTTGATGATGTGCTGCCTTACTTTATCAAAGCCGAAAACAATATTCACGGTAGTGATGACTTGCATGGTGATAGTGGGCCGCTGCATGTCAGCGACTTACTGAGTCCGCGAGACATCTCAAAAGCTTTTGTTGAAGCTGCTGTTGCCAATGGTCTTGACCATAACACAGACTTTAATAGCGAAAAGCAAGACGGTGCAGGGTTGTATCAAGTCACTCACTTTCATGGTGAAAAACAAGGCCAGCGCTGCTCTGCCGCTGCTGCCTACTTACATCCTGTTCAAGACCGTCCGAATCTTACAGTGATCACCCATGCGCAAGCCAACCGTGTCATTATCGAAGACCACCAAGCCACTGGTGTCATCTACGAAAAAGATGGTGTGAAGCATACCGTTCAGGCGCGTCATGAAGTCCTCCTATCAGGGGGCGCGTTTGGCTCGCCCAAAGTACTTATGCTCTCTGGCATCGGCCCCGCTGAGCATCTCCAATCGCATGGCATTGATGTCGTAGTAGACGCACCTGACGTCGGTGGCAATCTACAAGATCATTTGGATGTCGTCTTTGATTACGAGGTCAATACTACTGATGTCATCGGCATTGGTATGGCAGCAATGGCGACATTGCCCAAGAGCATTCGTCAGTGGAGAAAAGACGGTACAGGGATACTATCTACCAATTATGCAGAAGCAGGTGCCTTCTTTAGTGTGGGTGACGCGCCAAAAGAGTGGCCAAATACCCAATTACACTTTGTTATCTCGCGCGTGATTGAGCATGGTCGCGATTTGAGACGTGGCTATGCCATTTCTTGCCACAGCTGCTACTTACGTCCTGAAAGCCGCGGCACCGTGAGACTAGGCTCAGCTGATCCCTCCGACTCAGTATTGATTGATCCAAACTACCTGTCACACCCCAAAGACGTCGAATATATGGTCGCAGGCGCTGAACGTACTCGCGCTATCATGCAAGAGTCAGCACTCGCTAAGTACATCATTGAAGACTACCCTGCCCCTTACATTGAAAAAGACGGCATGCTCGGTTATATCCGTAATAAATCGGACACTATTTACCACCCTGTGGGCACTTGCCGCATGGGTTCAGATGATAACTCTGTAGTCGACTTAGAATTAAAGATACGCGGCGTGAGTGGATTACGGGTTATTGACGCTTCAATCATGCCGACACTCATTAGCGCCAATACCAATGCGCCAACCATTATGATTGCTGAAAAAATAGCGGACCTTATTAAGGCAAAACATGGTGATGTTAAGGTAGTCACTACGTAGATCAGAATTGCTTCAGTATCTCATAAATTGTTATATACAAAATGTAACCAATTTATTTCTAATTGTTTTTATTAAGTAAAATTATAATTAAGAATTAATACATTATTGCGTCTCATTCCTATTGGTATTACAGGGATAGAAAGAAACAATGATTGGTACTATTGGTCAAAATAATATCAAAACGAGCAGAAACCCCTATTTTTTATAAAAATTAGTTCAAATATTTCTTGCATTACGGCTATTTATGAGAGTATATTCGAACAACTATTCATATCGTTATGTTTTAATATATATCAATTAAAGTTATATCAACTTAATTTATGTATTTTTTTGTAAAAAATATATCGTGAGAATAAATACTCAAAGTCAATTTAGCGCTTGCTCATTGTATTTATGGTTGGATAGGAACCTG
Organism: uncultured Psychrobacter sp.; assembly: GCA_963925435.1. Lineage (GTDB taxonomy): Bacteria > Pseudomonadota > Gammaproteobacteria > Pseudomonadales > Moraxellaceae > Psychrobacter. The sequence goes on from CAWURQ010000007.1 coordinate 27,069, forward strand.
TAAATACATGAGTAACTACCTATCATTACATGGAACGTAATATGCAAAAATCACTCTTTAAACTGACGATGTTGGCAACGCTTATCTTGGGTGTGAGCGCTTGTAGTGGAGACAACAAAACCACTGATGACTCTGCTGCCAGCTCAGACGCAAAAGCCGCCAAGACCTTACTTTATTGTTCAGAAGGTAGCCCTGCTGGTTTCGATCCAGCACAGTACACCGCAGGTACGGATTTTGATGCAAGCGCCTACCCTATTTATAATGGTTTGGTGCAATTCAAAAGAGATGGTACTGAGATTCAGCCAGGACTTGCTGAAAGTTGGGATATTAGCGAAGACGGCAAGACTTACACCTTCAATCTTCGAAAAGGGGTCAAATTCGGTAAAACAGACTATTTCACGCCAACCCGCGATTTTAACGCAGACGACCTTATCTTTACGCTAGAACGTCTCACCAACCCCGACTTTGCCTTTAACAAAGCCTATCCTGCTGAGTTCCCATATTCAGTTGGCATGGGATTACCTGATATTATTTCTAACATTGAAAAAGTTGACGATTACACGGTAAAAGTCACCCTAAGCGAGACCAACGCGCCATTTTTACAAAATCTAGCGATGCCCTTTGCCTATATCAACTCTGCTGAATATGCAGACAAATTAGTGGCCAGTGATAATGCGGCTGACATCAATAACAAACCTGTTGGTACTGGTCCTTTCGTCTTCACTTCTTATCAAAAAGACGCGCAAATTCGTTATACCAAAAATCCAGACTACTGGAACAAAGACGACATCCATATCGACAACCTAGTATTTGTCATTACCAAAGATTCAGCGGTTCGTGCGCAAAAAGTTCAGGCAGGCGAATGTCATGTGTCCGCTTATCCAAAGCCTGCCGAAATTGAATCGGTCAAAAAATCCGGCAAGGTCACAGTTCTTGATCAACCAGGTTTTAACGTCGGCTATGTGGGCTACAACGTCGAAAAACCGAAGCTTAGTGATCTTAAAGTTCGTCAAGCATTAGATATGGCCATCAACAAAGACGCGATTATCAATGCCGTCTATCAAAGCGAAGGCCTCAAGGCAACCAACCCTATGCCACCAACGCAGTGGGGTTACGACAAATCGCTTAAAGATGCGCCTTATGATGTCGAAAAAGCAAAAGCGCTTATCAAAGAAGCAGGTGCTGATAATATGAGCATCGACTTGTGGTACATGCCTGTCCAGCGTCCGTACAACCCCAATGCCAAACTAATGGCTGAAATGTTGCAAGCAGATTGGGCGAAGATTGGCGTTAACACCAAGTTGGTAACTTATGAGTGGGGCGAATACCTAAAACGCGCTGCTAAAGGTGAGCCTGATGTGATCTTGGCAGGTTGGACTGGCGATAATGGTGATCCAGACAACTGGCTTGGTTCGTTACTGTCTTGCGACGCTGTCGGTGGTAACAACTACTCACGCTGGTGTAATAAAGACTTTGATAATTTAGTCATGAAGGCACGTCAGGTGACCAATCAAGATGAGCGTGTGGATGACTATGTACAAGCTCAGCAGATATTCAAAGAGCAACTTCCTTGGACGACAATGGCGCATTCGGTAGTAACCGTATTCACTGCACCAAACGTTGTGGATTTCAAAATCAGTCCACTTGGTGCCGTACGCTTCGATGGCGTGAAGGTCGAATAGCCTTAGCTAATTAAGTCCGGTACGACATGCACTATTATTTAATTTGTATTCGGCTGGCTCAGAATCTCTGTTCCAGCCGTATTTATATGAATTAAACGCTTTGTCGCGGACAATCTCCTTAGTGCTACCACTCCACTCATTGAATCACAACTATTGAGCAGCCCATGCTACTTTATATTCTGCGCCGTATTGCCATTCTCATTCCTGTCTATCTTGGCCTCACGCTATCGACCTTTACGTTGATTCGTCTCGTACCGGGCGATGCTGTCGAGATTATGATGGGTGAGCGTATGGTCGATCCAGAGCTACATGCTCGCGCCTTAGAAAGACTTGGATTAGATAAACCACTCGTTGTCCAATATTGGGACTATTTGACGGGTATATTGACCGGTGACTTTGGTCAGTCTTTCCGTACTCGTTCTCCCGTATTACAAGACTTTTTTGCTCACTTCGTACCAACCTTAGAGCTGGCGTTGTGTGCGATTGTCATTGCTAGTGTCATTGGTGTGAGCTTAGGCATCTTTGCCGCCTTACGCCGTGGTACTTGGATTGACTATACCCTGATGTCAGGAGCACTGGCAGGATACTCGATGCCAATCTATCTATTGGGACCTATCCTAACGGGTATATTTGCTCATTATCTCGGCCTCTTACCCGTTGCTGGGGTAATTTCTGTCGCACAGTTCTTAGATGTCCAACCACTGTACGGTTCATGGTTACTTGGCTCTCTCACCTCAGGAGAACCGGGCGCATTCTGGAATGTGGTCAAACACTTTATCTTGCCTTCCATTGCCTTATCGACTATCCCACTCGCCATGATCGCGCGGATGACACGCTCTGCGATGCTGGAAGTTTTAGATGAAGACTATGTGCGTACTGCCAGAGCCAAAGGCTTATCACCGCGCCGCGTGATAATGATACACGTGATGCGTAATGCGTTGATTACCGTGGTTACAGTTGTTGGCTTGCAGATGGCGACGTTGCTTGCAGGCGCGATTATCACTGAGACTATCTTTAGCTGGCCGGGTGTTGGTAATTGGCTCCTCGATGGCTTTTTCACTCGTGATTACCCCATTGTGCAAAACGGTATTTTATTGGTCGCCACTGCCTTGATTTTGGTCAGTTTATTTATTGATATTTTGTATGGTCTGATCAATCCACGTATTCGACATACCTCTTAATTTCACATTGATAAATACTCATATTATAAATAGTGATGATTGGCGCTGAAGTGATGTTTTAGCAATGCTTAGTACTTTTTTGGGAATGAGATTCTAAAAAATGTCACTGCGCTAGCCACTATAGGAACTGCTCATGAAGCCTTCTGTTCTCCCCTCTGATGTCAATCTCATGGCCGCTACACCGCCATCTTCTTGGCAGCTATTTTTATCGACTTTCTGCCGAAATAAAGGCGCGGTACTTGGTTTTATTGTATTGGCATTGATGGTCATCATTGCCATACTCGCGCCCACTATTGCACCCCATGACCCTTATGAATTGTTTACCGGCCAAGAGCAATTACCGCCAGCCTTCTTGAGTGGCGGCGATGCGATGTTTTGGCTAGGCACTGATGATGCTGGACGAGATACCTTGTCTCGGGTGATGTATGGCGCGCGTTACTCTCTGTTTATTGGTCTGAGCGCGACGACCCTTGCTATGCTGGTCGGTATTTCATTAGGACTTAGCGCCGCATTTTGGCCCAAGGTTTGGGGCAAAGCAGTTATGCTAGTTAATGATATCTTAATGTCTTATCCGAGCTTACTATTGGCGATCATCATTGCCGCTATTTTAGGCCCTTCTATGACCAACACGATTATTACCATCGCACTGGTCTGTACGCCACCCTTTATTCGGCTGACACGTGCCACTGCGATGGTAGAGCTACAACGTGAGTACTTTGTTGCCTCGCAAGTGATGGGTGCTGGTGTGCTCAGGTTATTGTTTGTGACCATTCTACCCAACTGTATGGCGCCGCTCATCGTACAAGCGACGATGATCTTTTCCTCTGCTATTTTAGAAGCAGGCGCGATTGGTTTCTTAGGCTTTGGTGTACAGCCACCTGATGCCGAATGGGGCGCGATGCTCGGTACGGCACGTCAGTATATTCAAAGTAATGTTTGGCTGGCTATTTGGCCAGGTGTCGCTATCTTCTTGGCTGCATTGTCGATTAACTTGACGGGTGATGGCCTGCGTGACGCGCTAGACCCTAAACTGAAGCAGGTGACCTAAGATGACTGAACCATTAATTAAAACGCCTACCACCCACACTTCTATGAATGGCGCATCCACGAAAGAATCACCTTTACTACTAGACATCGAAAACCTGTCGGTCACTTTTGGACAAGGGGTACGTGCTTTTCGTGCCGTCGATGATGTGTCATTGAAAATAACACAAGGCGAAGTCATCGCCGTGGTGGGTGAATCTGGCTCAGGCAAGTCAGTCACTATGATGGCGCTGATGGGACTGTTGCCACCCTCTGCAACCGTACGTGCTCAGCAAGTTATGTTTGATAACAAAGACATGCTTAGCATGCCAGCCAAAGAGAAACGCGGCATCATTGGTAAAGACATCTCTATGATTTTTCAAAATGCGATGTCTTGTCTAAACCCAAGCTTTACGGTTGAGATGCAGCTGGGTGAAGTACTCCGCAAGCATCTTGGTTTGCGAGGCGCAGCAGTACAGACGCGTATATTAGAGCTCTTAGAATTGGTCGAAATGCCCGATGCGAGAAATCGTCTCAAGGTCTATCCGCATCAGCTATCAGGTGGTATGAGTCAGCGCGTCATGATTGCGATGGCCATTGCTTGTGAGCCAAAACTACTCATCGCTGATGAACCAACCACTGCTCTTGATGTTACCGTACAAGCACAAATCATGGATTTGCTGAGCCGATTACAACGCGAAAAACAAATGGCGATGGTATTGATCACTCATGATTTGGGTTTGGTCGCACAAAACTCGCGCGATGTCGCGGTCATGTATGCCGGACAAGTGGTTGAAACCAGTACCGTCCCAGAGATTTTTCAACATCCTGCACACCCTTACACTGAGGCGTTACTACAAGCCATCCCTGAGCTGGCTATCGGCCAAGATAGATTGAACAGTTTGCCAGGGGTCGTGCCAAGTCAATATGATCGCCCAAGCGGCTGCCTATTGTCTCCACGTTGCCCGTACAAAGAGTCCGCTTGCGAAGTACCACCGCCCATATTAGACACGCCTACTGGCAAGGTGCGTTGTATTCATTCTGATCCTTCTTCTCGCAACCCTACCTCTCACGCTGCCACATTGGAGTCACAAGTATGAGTAACAAAGTGGTCCTAAAAGCAGACAATCTACACAAGCACTATCCCGTATCACAAGGTCTGGGCAAAGCAAAGGCCTACGTAAAAGCACTCAATGGTATCTCATTCGAGCTTGAAGCTGGCAAGACACTGGCCGTCGTTGGCGAATCAGGCTGCGGTAAATCCACCCTTGCCCGCCAATTGACGCTGATCGAAGCGCCTACGCAGGGCGAGCTGTTTATCAATGATGAAGGCACCACTGGCTATAGTAGAAAGGCGCTCAAAGAATTGCGTACCGAAATTCAAATGGTCTTCCAAAACCCTTATGGTAGCCTCAATCCGCGTCATACTATCGGGTATCAATTAACTGAGCCATTGGATATCCATACCAAACTCTCTAAAGAAGAAAAGCGTGACAAAATCAACGAGATGATGAGAAATGTCGGCCTACGTCCCGAGCATGCTGGCCGCTATCCGCATATGTTTTCTGGAGGTCAGCGCCAACGTATTGCCCTCGCCCGCGCGATGATGCTCAATCCGAAAATCGTCGTCGCTGATGAGCCGACCTCCGCGCTCGATGTCTCCATTCAGGCGCAAGTCTTAAATCTATTTATGGATTTGCAGGATGAGTATCGTACCGCTTACGTTTTTATCTCGCATAACTTGTCAGTCGTACGCCACGTCGCTGATGATGTGATGGTCATGTACTTAGGTCAAGCGGTCGAACATGGTCCTAAAGAAGCGATTTATAATGCACCAAAACATCCTTACACCATCGCGTTATTGGCGGCTGCACCAACGGTAAATGGTCATAAAAACGATTTGACGCTACAAGGTGAGCTGCCAAGTCCGCTCAATCCACCAAGTGGATGTGCACTACATAAACGCTGCCCATATGCCAAACAACAATGCAGCGAGGTAGAGCCACAACTGCGCGAATGGGACGGTCGATTGGTTGCTTGTTTACGTTTGGAAGAGATACATAGTTAAAAGATTTTGATAGCTGATAAAACTGCTGTAATGGCGGTTTTATTATTTGGCAGCTTCAAACCAATCTTCTTTCTATCGATATTTATTTTATCAAAAAGACTATCTTGCAATTTGCATCGCCGCTTCTAACGCTGCGGTATCTTCGTGCATACGATATAAGCAAATCTTGCCTGCCTTATCAAAACGGACAATCATCGTCCAAAGACTGTTAAACACGTCACCAGTACGCTTGACTGTGTGAGCCAGTTCGCCAAACCTAACAATATAATTATCGCTAGCAATAGAATCTTCCATCTCAAAAGCGCCAAACTCAAACATTTGTGTAAGATTTTTGAAGAACGTAATGCCTGCTGATTGACCAGTATGAGTTCCATAAATTAGCACTTGGCTGTCACTATCTTTTCGAAAAACCACAAATTCAACATCTGTATTGCATAACTTCATTGCTTGCTCATACTCAGCTTTGAAGACATGAGCGACGAACTGGTCAAGGGTTTGGGTATTTAATGTGGTTTGCATACATTTTCTCAATATTATGGATTGAATAAATCGCGACACTTTTAAGGCTGCCAGCGAGTTATTCCCAGTCTAATAAAAATTGTAGCAAATAAATATGTGACACTCACACGATGACTGTGCAAATATGCACAATAGAATTTGATAAGATAAGAGACTATCAATACAAGAGAATAAATATGTACTGGGATGATTTGGCTTACTTTGTTTGCTTGGTAGAAAAGCAGACACTGACTGCGTGCGCTGAGGAAATGAATGTGCAGCATAGTACGGTTGCTAGGCGCATTGAGCATCTTGAGCAAACATTAGATATTAATCTTTTTGATCGGCTAGGCAAACGCTATGTACTGACTCAAGAAGGCGAAATACTCTACAACCAAGCGGTAGAGGTCAAAAAAGAAATGACCATTTTTCAGAGGATGGCGATTGATCAAAACGCGCTGCAAGGTAAAGTTGTGATATCTGCTCCGCCTGTATGGGCAAATGAGGTACTCATAACTGCTTTGGCTGACTTTCGCCAACAATTTCCAGATATATTAGTGGAGTTAAGCGGTGATGTGAGTATGAGCAATCTGCACCAAAGAGAAGCTGATATCGCCATACGCACACGCCGTCCTACTCAAGAAGACTTGGTTATTCGTACATTGGGGTCATCAACCTATCGATTTTATGCGCATGATAAATATCTCAAAGATACGATACATGAGGAATGGCAACTTATAGAATTTCAAGCCAATGCCAGAGTGCTTACTTGGTCGCAGGCGTTAATAAAGCAGCACGCCTACACAGTTGCTTTTAGTACCAACGATTTATATATGGCTTGTCACGCGACTCGTCAAAAAATAGGTATCGCTTTATTACCCGACTTTTTAGCCCGTCAGTACCCAGAGCTGATAGCGGTTGATCCTATTCGCAAAGTAATAATGACTGACTTAGAAACCCATCTCTCAGCGTTAGATTACCCTACTGACAGTCTATCGCAATCGCGACCCCAAAATTCCTTTACAAGCCTATCTATTCCATTGTCTCAGGGCTATCCTCTCTATCTTGTCATGCATCCAGATGTCAGGCGTTCAGCACGGGTCAGAGCAGTCGCAGATTGGTTGATTGCTTGTTCTAATGAATTAGGTGGATTCGAGTGATGTTTCTTTATCGCTTAGATGATAGACATCTAAATTGCAGCGTATTTATTGTTAGCTGACATTCACCACACCGCGACATTTAGGAAACTGCGTGCACCCATAAAAGGATTGTCCTTGGCGTGCGCCTTTTTTCGCAGTGCGTTCAACCATCTCACCGTTGCATCTCGGGCAAGTTGGTGTTTGGACGAGATTAGCTGTATTGTCTGAAACCTCAAATGTCGCAGGTTCATTCACTTTTGGCTCAGATCCTACAATCTCAAATGGTGTGAGAAATACTTTATCAGCAATATCATGCGGTATAATTGTATGCTGAGTATTCAGACTATCAATTGATAACTCGCCAGATTCAATCTCAGTTTGACCAGACCAGCGCTGCACTTCTCTACTTTTTAGCGTGGCTCTTTTAGCAGTTTCTTTTGCTATCGGCTCAGGTGTAGGCTTATTAGCCACTTTAGCAACTGGTTTATCATTAGCGTTACCGCTAGGCTGTTTGTTTGAGGGGCTATGCTTGTCTTTTAGATAGGCTTTATGCTCTCTGTTGGTGCGCCAAGACTTGCTAAATCTATTGCTATTAATCTGCTCAACGATGGACTCAACCTCGTCTTCAGTCAGTATTTCATCCTGCTTTTTCTTAACATAAGATGCCATTCCACTCGTCAATACGTTTTCGGGTAACTCATCACGGGTTTTTAACTCGCACTCACCAATGAAGGCAATCATCGAATGAAAATAGCTCAGCTCCAACCCTAATAGATCCGCGAGCGTCTTAATGTGCAGATAATTTTGGCGCAATGGGTTCTGGAATTTGAATTTACTTCCATTTGGGAAGGCTTGCGTCCACTGCTTTTGCTTCTCGCTACCATATATCCAGCCTTTATAGTTTTTGGTTTCGATGACAAAGACGCCGTATACGGAGACAATTACATGATCGATTTGGGTACTGCCACCATTAGCTAATGGCAAGGTGACATTATTTAGGCGATGATAGACGTCTTTTTCAAGCTTTAGCCACATGGCTACGTTGATGACGGTCTCGCCTAGGAAGCCTTTGAAGGTGGATTTTAGGGACATGATAGCTTCTCAAAAAACAATCTATTAAGTTAACATTTATTAAATAAAAAACTTAAGCCCATATAAAATAGCTATAAATATAATCACGCTAATGATAATTTTCATTAGATTAATTTGTCCATCTCCTCTTTTAAGCTCGAGACTACTTAAAACACCTAGAGAATCATTCTGCTGCTCATTCCAACTACTCTGTGCTTTATTAACCTGATATAAACCTAGTTTATATGGCTTTTCCAATTCTAATAAATATTTTTCCAGCTGTGCCCACTGCTCGTTCGGATAACTTAGCATCGCTAATTTTATTACCTTTGCATCATTAGTTGCATAGGATAAAGGAATGGGGTTGAAATCTAGCCAATGTGCTAACTCTTCGTTATTTGAGGCAGTATAGAGCGCAACTGTTGGCAATCTATCGCCAACTGACACATTTTTCAATGAAGCACGTTTCGTTATTTTGACCACTGGAAAATAACCATAACCCTTAGTTAAACTTGTATTAACTGCAATAAGAGTAGGATGAGTATCTACAACGATACCACCATTTGAATCTCCACTTAGGAAATGCTCCTTTTTATTTACCCAATAATAAAGATTCATCACTACTGCAATAACAGCAAATAATACATACATGATATCGACGACTATCGCAGCTAATAATGAGCAAATCAAAAACACTGTTAATAAACCTACAACCATTTTATTATGACGGAACCATACCCATTTATTCAGCTCTACATTGCCTGGATTTGAAGCGATAGTATTATCATCGACTGTATAATTATTGCTCATTTTTCGTTTACCCTATCGATTCAATAACATTTATCAAACTTAATATATAACTAAAAAAAGAGCTGCCAAATTACTTAGCAACTCTTTATAATTTCGACACTCGAATATCAACTTGAGGGCTATTAGATATGATGCTTGATCAATTGTAGTAAAACTCTTTAACCGTATCTGCTGTATAACCTATATTTACTCTATCCAATACAGTTGCAGCTGTAGGCATTGTATTAAAAGAATATCCAAGGTGCAAAAATGGTGCCAAATTAAACTCGAATGGTACAGTGCCCTGATAAATGTAGGTAATTTCTTGATCAATTTTTCCATCTTGGCTGACATCGACCGAACTTTTGGTTAAACGCCCGTCATTGTCATACTCAGCCTTGTTAGTCACATCTTGAATATTTCCCTTAAATGTAACCGTAGAACCTATAGCCAATCCAATATTATTGGAAGACACTTTTACATTGTTGGCCGTTGTACCCGAAATAATCGTTCTTTCGATAATATTGCCCTGTTTATCATAAACATAGATGGTTGGTTCAGCTCCTCCCCCATAGTCCAAACTCTCTGTCAAAACATTACCACTATTGTCATAAGTGTAATCGGAAGTAAGATATAAATTTTTAGGCGCATTACTATCATTATCGGTATAGTACAAGGAAGATTTAACTAGGTGGTTATTAGTATCATAAGTCAAATCAGTAATACGGTCTGTGCTGCCATCATTAGACTCATCAGTTATAATCTGTTCTGGATGATTAAGATCATTATAAATAAATCTTCTGGTCATATTATCTAGCCGACTTGTAGAGCTAGCATCGCTTTCTATAATCTGTTCTATATCACCGTTTATATTATATTGATAGCTTTTGGTTTCTTCAAATACACTATCTCCATCATCATTAGCTTGATACGCTATCAACTGATCTTTATCGTTATATACCCAAACCTCAACTCTATCAAGCTGTTTGTCTAAACCGCGGGTGCTTTCTCGACGGATTAAACGGCTTTTATTATCATAAGTAAATCCCTCTGATGAATTAGCTCGTTCAGGATTATAAGAAGATAAATATTCTGTTTCGATAAGCTGTTTTTTTGCATTAAAATAGGCAATTTCTGTCGCGTTCACATAACCGAAACCATATCCTCGATAAGATTTAGTGCTGATACCAGCAATAGTGGCATCTAGAGGCTTCGCGTCTTTCGAATTTTCAACACCATCACCATCAGTATCTGGATCACAGTCATCAATGATTCCATCTTTATCTAAATCAGCTTGTCCAGAATTACTAGCGGTAACGTCTTTACATTTGTCACTAGGCGTATTAACAGGTGGGTTATCAGAGCCGTTATTACTCTGACTATCAGAATCAGAGCCTCCACCACAAGCCGTTAACGAAGTGGCGAAAAGAGCAACAGCAATGGCAGAGCTTAATTTTTTGATGGGATGGATGCTTGGCATGCAAGAACTCGCTTAAGAAGATTATTTAGTGGTTTATGCTATGCACCAAACCACATTTACTTGTTACATATTATAAACTTAAAATAACTTTTTATAACAAATAGGATTATAGGTTTTTATAAAAACTAGTCAACATATTTTTATAGATCAAACAATAAAAAAGAGCCACCAGATTTCTCTGATGGCTCTTTTCTAAACGCTAACTAAGTTAGGTTTATTACACCAAACTATTTACCGCATCAACCACAGCTTCAGTCGTAATACCAAACTCTTTATACAACTCACTCAGCAGGAGCAGATTCGCCATAAGTAGTCATACCGATGACTTTGCCATCTAGACCAACGAACTTATACCAGTAATCGACATGTGCTGCTTCTACTGCGACTCGGGCACGGATATTGGCAGGCAATACCGCTTCACGATAGCTAGCATCTTGCTCGACGAAAATCTCAGCACATGGCATAGAGACCACACGGACGCCAACACCATTTGCGCTTAATGTTGCGTACGCTTCCATCGCAAGGCCAACTTCTGAACCAGTCGCGATGATGATGGCTTGTAGCTCGCCTTGCTCTTTCGCCAGTACATAACCACCTTTGGTGATGTTCGCGACTTGCTCGCTATCACGTGCTTGATGTGGCAAGCTTTGACGGCTAAAGATCAATGCTGATGGATTGTTTTCTGATTTGATCGCTTCTACCCAAGCACTCGCAGATTCGGTCGCATCACACGGACGCCATGTACGTAGGTTTGGCGTGGTACGTAGGCTAGTCAATTGCTCAACTGGCTGATGCGTTGGGCCATCTTCACCCAGACCGATAGAGTCATGGGTATAGACATGGATGACGCGCTGCTTCATGAGTGCGCCCATACGTACCGCGTTACGTGCGTATTCCATAAACATGAGGAACGTCGCTACATAAGGGATAAAGCCGCCATGCAACGCGATACCATTGGCAATCGCAGTCATACCAAACTCGCGTACACCGTAATAGATATAGTTGCCGTCAGCGTCTCTTCTTCGATGCCTTTAGCGCCTTTAAATAGCGTGAGGTTCGAGCCAGCTAGATCCGCTGAACCACCAAGCAATTCTGGCAGTAATGGCTGCAAGCTGTTGATCGCATTTTGGCTGGCTTTACGGCTGGCAACATCGCCGCCTCGCTTCTTGAGTTTGCTGAATATAGGCTTGCGCTTGGCTAGCAAAGTCAGCAGGCAAGTCACCATTTAGACGGCGTGATAGCTCTGCTGCCAAGCTCTGGATAGGCCTTTTTATACGCTTCAAAGTCCGCGTCCCAGTTCTTTTGTTGTACATCGCCTTTGGCTTTGGCATCCCACGCTTCATAGATTTCATCATCTAATTCAAACGGCGCATGCTTCCAAGATAGCGCATCACGAGTCAAGGCGATTTCATCATCACCCAGTGGTGCGCCATGACTGGCCGCTAGACCTTGTTTGTTCGGGCTACCAGCACCGATGGTCGTTTTACAAATAATTAGACTTGGCTTAGTAGTCTCTGCAATCGCTTGCTCAGTTGCTTGCGTGATCGCATCAGTATCATGACCGTCGACTTTGATCACTTGCCAGCCATACGACTCAAAGCGCGCTTCGGTATCATCAGTAAACCAGCCTTCGACATTACCATCGATTGAGATGCCATTGTCATCATAGAAGAATACTAACTTGCCAAGCGCTAACGTGCCAGCTAGTGAGCACACTTCATGACTGATACCTTCCATCAAGCAACCATCGCCTAAGAACGCATAGGTATGATGATCAACGATGTTATGACCCTCACGATTGAACTGCGCCGCTAACGTCTTTTCTGCAATCGCAAAACCAACGGCATTAGCAATACCTTGTCCTAGTGGACCAGTGGTCGTTTCTACACCAGGCGTATAACCAAGCTCAGGATGGCCTGGGGTTTTTGAATGCAGTTGGCGAAAGCCTTTCAGGTCATCAACGCTGACGTCATAACCTGATAAATGTAGCAATGAGTAAATAAGCATTGAGCCATGACCGTTTGACAGTACAAAGCGATCACGGTTGTGCCAGCTAGGATCAGCAGGATTGTGCTTCAAAAACTTGCGCCACAAAACTTCGGCAATATCAGCCATGCCCATTGGTGCACCCGGATGTCCAGAGTTGGCTTTTTGAACCGCGTCAAACGACAGTACACGGATGGCATTGGCTAGTTTACGTTCGCTAATTGGAGCTGGCATAGAGTGTCCTAATATTCGAATGAGTAGTATGAAGATAAGAGGAGAGTTTACTCAGAGGATAATCCACAAAAGGACGCAACAGGCGTCCTCAGTGGATAGGCTATAAAATAAAAGTGCAATATTAACATATTTGCTATAAGCCTAGCCAAAAATGCGGTTACAAGACCGTTTATATTTAGCAATGACTCATATCAGTTTTGTTAAACGACAGACACTTACTGGCTTTACTTAAGTTACAAGTAACGAGCTGCGAGTGACCTAAGTGACAAGCAGCTCATTGCTTACAGACTATATATTAAGCTGAAATAGTCTCAGCACCGCCCATAAACGGACGCAATACTTCTGGAATGGTGATGCTACCATCAGCGTTTTGATGATTTTCCATGACGGCTAATAACGTACGACCAACTGCCAAGCCTGAACCATTCAACGTGTGTGCGAGGCTGGTTTGCTTGCCATCTTTGACGCGTGTACCCATACGGCGTGCTTGGAAATCACCACAGTTAGAGCAGCTAGAGATTTCACGATAGGTATCTTGGCTTGGTAACCATACTTCGATGTCATAGGTTTTTTGTGCTGCAAAACCCATATCGCCAGTACATAGTTTAACCAGTGCGATACGGCAAATTAAGCTGCTGCAAGATATATTCGGCTTGTCCAGTCATCGCCTCAAGCAACTCATCAGACTGCTCAGCGGTGGCAATATTGACCATTTCCACTTTTTCAAACTGATGCTGACGAATCAAACCGCGCGTATCACGACCATGCGAGCCTGCTTCACTACGGAAACAAGGCGTATGCGCGGTGAATTTAAACGGTCAGCTCTTTAATATCCAAACGCTCACCACGTACCAAGTTGGTCATTGGCACTTCAGCCGTCGGAATCAGATAAAAGTCCATCTCATCGTTATTTGTGTGATTGCTCAATTTAAACAAATCATCTTCAAACTTTGGCAGCTGACCCGTACCTTTTAAGCTTTCAGAATTAACAATATATGGCACATAGGTTTCAGTATAGCCATACTTTATCGTATGCGTATTCAGCATAAATTGAATCAAAGCACGATGCATTTGCGCGAGCTGTACCTCTTAACACACTAAATCGACTACCAGTTAGCTTAGGTAGCAGCTCCCAAAATCTAACATACCGAGCGTCTTCACCGACATATAGTATGATCTTTAATTTCAAAATCAAACATACGCGGTGTACCCCACTTGCGTACTTCTACGTTGTCGTCTTCTGACGTACCCACTGGCACATCTGCAGCGGGTATATTAGGAATCTGCAAAGCCGCTTGAGTAATACGCTCTTGTAGAGTACGCAGCTCGTCTTCGGCGGCTTTGATCTCACCGCTGACACTTTGCATCTCAGCCAATAGCTCACTAGCATCTTCGCCTGACTTTTTCAGCGCACCTACTTGCTTAGCTCCAGCGTTACGGCGCGATTGCAACTCTTCCGTTTTGACTTGTAGAGACTTACGCTCGTTTTCAATAGTCTGCCAAAACGATCATATCAAGCGCATAGCCACGAGTGGCCAGTTGCTGTTGTAAATCGCTTAAATCGCCGCGTAAGAGTTTCGGATCAATCATAGTAGTTGCCTGTAACACTAAAGGTGAGTAAAAGGGTTAAAAGTATTATTAATATAATCATTGCCCAGCCTAGCGTTATCACTAGATTAGTAACCATTGGCTGTAGCCGCTATCATACCAAGACCCAATAGATTTGACCATGTTTTGACCAGCTTTTGGCTAAGTTTTAATCTATTGCTTTCGCTGTCGACAAACAACAAGGCTTACCTAAAAGGCCTGTCTTAAATCTTATCTCACTTCAATAAACCTCATCCATTTTTATGAAAATCACTAATATCACCTCTATTCGTGAGCAGACCTGCTTATATGTTTCATTTAAGAGTACTTTTCGGTAAGATAAGCGCATAGCTTTATTTACCTCCAGCCAAGTGCAGCATAGCTGCTCCACTTTGGCGATTTAAACCCAACACTTTCAACATAAGTATTTGAGAAACCTTTATGGCCCTGTATCCTTACACGCTCCAACCTGTCGCCTTAAACCTAACCGAGGCTGAATTTCAACAAGCACAGTATGAACTGTTTGCCAGCGCCAGCCCTTCTTTTGGTCTATCAAGTATCAAAACGAAAGAATGGATCATCATGGCAGTTGTCGTGGTATTAGCCATTGCAGGGCTGGTCTTTGTTACGGGCTATTCAACCATTATTTTTTGGCTCATGCTGGTGTCAGTAGTGATTTATTTGCTGGTTCGTACCCTTGGGTTTAAATGGTATGTCAAAAGAGAGTTTGAAAAACAAGTCGCTGATCAAGAAATGCCAGATGAGATGCGCCAAATGAAATTGGGCGTACAAAAGCATGGTTTGGTCATGGCAATGCCAAGCAATCAGCCTGATATGATGAAAAACTCACAAATGCGTGGCATGCAGATGCGTGCAGGTTCACACTCAGCAAGCCGTTATTCCGTGGACTGCTATCAAAAGCTGGGATGAGACCGACGACTATATCTTTATGATGTTTGAGATGAAAGGTCAACAAGGCAGTCAGATTGTCCCTAAACGTCTACAAGCACAAAAATTTCCTATTGATACGGTACGTCAGCATTTGCAAGAGGTGATCCCCGTTAAAGGATTAAACCCTGAGAATCTACAACCACCAGCATAATGACAGTCAGGTCTCTTTAGCATTTGTATGTGTGGTAGAGAGAGTTATTATTGGTTTTATAAAAACAATCGTAAAATTGTATTTATTAAATTTAACTTATTAATAATAGTTTGCTATTATTATAAGCATCAAAGGAAGAGATAGAGCTTAGATTGATATATTTTGTATATTGATTGACTAGAACTACTACTCTTCTTTATTTAATCCCGTATAACAACACTCACACTATAAGGACAATACTATGAGTAATACTAATAACGCTACTAACCAGATCGGTCTAGAAAAAGCAGACATGAGCGAAGTCATCGCACAATTAAATAATCTATTATCAACATATCACGTGTTTTATTTAAACGTACGTGGCTACCATTGGAACGTAAAAGGTGAACATTTCTTCACCTTGCATCCAAAATTTGAAGAGCTATATACGTCACTACAACTTCAAATCGATGAGATCGCTGAGCGTATCTTAACCTTGGGTGGTACACCACTTCATGCTTATAGCGATTTTGTACAACATACTAGCATCAGCGAAGACAAAAACGTTAAAGATGGCACAACTTGCGTTAAAGGCGTAGTAACTGGCCTACAAGCGTTGATTACAGAGCAGCGCCAAGTATCATCATTAGCAGCAGAAAGTGATGACCAAGGAACAGCTGACCTTGTCGATGCCTACGTACAAGAGCAAGAAAAGCTAATTTGGATGTACAATGCATTTTTGGGTTAATAGTTGTTTAAGTCGATTATAGACAGCTCGAAGTAATCCAGATAATAGTAGAATTTAGAACCATAAAAAAGCACCCAGTTGGGTGCTTTTTTATGGTTAATCTTTTATAAAAGATGGATTTACTTCTGCATCCATTGACGCATTTTTTCACGCTCAGCAGGCGTTGCTTGTAGCCAAATCTGCATAAATGAGTCTAGTGTACTGGTAGATGTATTCACACTCGTGGTTTGCTTGATATTAGTCGTGCCAGTATTAACGTTGCTTTGAGGCATTACCGCTGGTTGACCTAGTGCTGCTATCGCACGCTGATTTTGTAATTCAGCATCATCGGCGCCACCAAACACCCCACCCAACGCTTTACCCAAACCTGACAGCAAGCCGCTTTGATTACCTATCATACCTTGCTGACTAGCAACCACCGTATTGTTCTGTTGTACGGCCAAAGTTGGACGTTTGGCATATTCTTTGGCTGCTGTATATTCTTCTGGCTGATTCGGCATAGTGAGACGATAGGTTTGATTGTCTGCCAACTCTGCTGTCACACTAACATTTCCCGAGCGCAAATAGTCATGTTCATCACGACGCAAGTTATATAGACGATCATACTTAGCAGTAATGGCATGTTGACCAGGCTCAAGCGTGAATTCTTTTGTCAGTGGTTGAAAAGCGCTTTGCTGGACTTCTTGTCCGTTAATGGCTGTTACTTTTATATGGTCATCAACCAATAAGGTTACGGCTGCCTGTGACAGCATAGAGACGGAAGCAGAACCAATAAGCAATGTGCTGATGGTCATTTTTTTTAGCAAAGAAACATTGGGCTTCATAAGTGATTCCATTAATAGTAAAGGCATTTTGGTAGAAAAATTTGTGTTCTTAATGCTAAAAATCAAGTGGCATTGTATGTTGATCTTGATCAGCTGCGTCATTATCTACTTGGGTTTCTTGAGCAATATCGGCCAGCTCTGCTACAAGCGTTTGCTCGTCAATAGTACGCAAGGCATCACTTATGACCGCTTTGGATATATTGCTGCGACCAAGGTTAGAAAACATCGGCTGAATATAATTGAGCACTTCCATCATCGCCCCAATACGATGTGGCCCCTCGGTGAGCAAATGATTAATAATTCGATCATCAAACTGCCAACCACGCCTCCGTAAAATAGACTGCAACAATGCTTGACGATCCGCTTGGTTCTCACCATTAGGGACTTTGAACGTAGGTGCTTGTGCCAAGCGAGTCAGCAAATCTCTCAATTGAAAAGGCAGATCACCCGCAGGCTTATTTGCAGCAAACAATAACTGACGTTGCCCTTCGCGACTACGATTGATTAGATGAAATAACGCTTCTTGCCACTGGCTACTTTGCTCTAGTACTTCTAAATCATCAATGGCAATCAGGTCAAAATTCTCTAAAGAAGAGAGAACGTGAACATCAGTATGAATCAGCTCATTGAGAGACAAACAAATGGCCGACTTGTCCATTTCAATAAATGATTCACAAATAGCAGATAGTAAATGGGACTTACCAGTAGCAGGGCTACCAAACAAATATAGCTGACCAATTAAGCCAACATGTAATTGTCGTACTGCATCAATAATCGACATCCAGCCAGGACCTGCAAAGTCGCTTAAACTTGCATCATGCTTAATGTCCAGATTGAGACTTAGCTGTGCTTCTGCCATGAATCGTCAACTCGTGTTGCGTAATGCAATCTAAAAAAGGATACACCATTAATAATTTGCTTTGAACCGCTTTTATAATTTTGAATAAAGACTTGCTGCGTTAATGTGTCGTCGTTTCTACCATCAATAAAACGAAAAATTTCGTAATCAAAACAGACCTGACTAAGAATTCATTTATAAATGGCTGACGCTAGCAATACTCTGCCTATATATAACATATTTACAAAATGACTGACAAGTCTTTTACTTGTTAACCACGCCCAGTCTCTTTTTCTCCCACTTTACCAATCCCAGCCCACCTTTCACTATCTTATTGATTTAACAATAAATCACTTAATTTTTCTCAAACAACGCCAATTGCTTACGGCCTTTGTAAAAATCCGTCGAGCGGTAATAACGGTATGAATGACGGAACAATACATTAAGAACGGCAGACACAGGTAGCGCAATCAGCATACCAACGAAACCTAGTAAACTTGCACCCGCTAATACCGAAAAAATAACCCACAGCGGCGATAGACCAATCTTATCGCCTAATAACAATGGCTGTAGGACATACCCTTCTGCGGCTTGTCCGACCAAAAATGCCCCAACGATCAATGACAGATACGTCCAATTCAAGCCAAACTGAAACAAGCAGGCAATGATGGCGGCGATAAAACCAATACCAAACCCTAAATAAGGAACAAAGCTGGCGATACCGGCAACCATACCAATGATAAGTCCAAGCTCAAGTCCAATAAGCTGCAACTGTACCGCGTAAATTGCCCCTAGTAACACCATGACCAATAACTGACCTTTGATAAAAGCCATCAGCGCACGGTCACATTCTTGGGCGATATTGACGACTTGTTTACAATAAGAAGCAGGAAGCGCCATCTTCCATGTGTGCAATCGCTGATCCCAATTAAATAAAAAATAAAAAGTCAAAATCGGTACCAACACAATCAGTCCTGCACTATTGATAAAATTCATACTCGAAGCAATAATTTGGCTCATCATAGTGCTGGCATCTGCAAACTTATAATTTGTTTGCATGTAATCCATCAATGTATCAGAGAACTCTTTGGACTCTAGTTGCGGCAGACGAATACGGCTGTTATTGATGAACCACTCACGTACCACTTGATTATACCAATTTAAAACTTTAGGCAAATACTCCCATGCTGCTTGCAACTGATGCCACAATGTCGGTATCAACCACCAAAGCAGCAGCGCCATACCCAAAGTAATGGTCGAGTAAACAATGATAATCGCCACCCAACGCTTGAGGTATCTCGACAAGCGCTTGACCAGTGGATTGAATAAATAAGCCAGTACGAAAGCAAAAACGAACGGTACAATCACCGGTAGCATCAAATACAATAGAAAAACAGCCACCACTATCCCAACGACAATAAATAAGCGCCGAAAAAAGGGATCTATTGATTGGTTTGTCATGATAAGAAATCCTCTGATTGGGCTAATTTAAGACAGTGGCGTGATTAAGGTTCACGTGTTTTACTGAATAATAAAATCACGATAATGAACAGGGTGTGGTCGAATGTTCAACACACTCTAGTTATTGATGATAAATTTAGCGTTCTATTATTGCAGAGTCCAATAAAAAATCAGTCATTTTTTGTTTCTTGATTTTTATACCATTTTCGAACATTTGAGTGGCAAGGAAAAAAATATAAGTACAATATTTATAGTGAATTCAGTATAAAAACGAATCAGCTGGACTGAAATACTTATCTTTAAACGAGAAGTTTCGTAGCCTCTGGCAGCAACGGCACAGCAAGCCAGAAAAATTTATACCAGTTCAGCGTTGGAATATAATGTATCTGTTTTATTTAGAATCGGCTATATTTATCAATAAAGGTGTGTTTGAACATTCAACCATGGCATTGACAGAGACTATTTGTGAATATCAAACACAACTATTCGTCGATTGCAGCAAGTCTTCATCAAATATCCGTTAAATTCAGTCAAATATGGGCAAGTTGCTTTGCGAGTGTGGGTCATTTTTGGGTATAATGCGCGCACTATCTGCAGAATTAACACGACCGACTCGCTTTTCTACTGACTGACCTTCATTCCCTATAAAATTTGTGAGATGACCATGAGCAACAAGCCTTCTTTAAGCTACAAAGATGCTGGCGTTGATATTGATGCTGGCGATGCGCTGGTTCAGCGTATTAAATCAGTGGCAAAAGCCACCTCTCGTCCTGAGGTTGTGGGCGGACTTGGCGGCTTTGGCGCGCTTTGTCGCATCCCGACTGGTTACACCTCCCCTTTATTGGTTTCAGGTACGGACGGCGTCGGTACCAAGCTAAAACTGGCCTTACAACTGAATCGTCATGACACCATCGGCATTGACTTGGTCGCTATGTGCGTCAATGACCTATTGGTTTGCGGTGCAGAGCCATTGTTCTTCTTAGATTATTATGCGACTGGTAAACTCGATATCGACACTCGCAGCTACTGTCGTCACTGGTATTGGCGAAGGTTGTAAGCTTGCAAATTGCGCGCTTATCGGTGGCGAAACTGCTGAAATGCCAGGCATGTACCAAGACGATGATTACGACTTGGCTGGATTCTGTGTGGGCGTGGTCGAAGAAGCCGAAGTCATCACTGGCGAAAATGTCGCAGAAGGCGATGTATTGATTGCCCTTGCCTCAAGTGGCGCGCATTCTAATGGTTATTCATTGGTACGCAAAGTCATCGAAGTCAGCGGTGTTGATGTCACTAGCCGCAATGAGCAGCTAGATGGTCAACCTATTCAAGACGCACTAATGGCACCTACTCGCATTTATGTAAAAGCCATTAAAGCCTTACAAGATACGCTTGGCAGCTCAGCCTTACATGCAATGTCACACATCACAGGTGGCGGCTTGACCGATAACCTACCTCGTGTGCTACCAGAGAGCTTGGCCGCTAGTATCGATACCAACAGCTGGCAGTTTTCAGAGCTGTTCACTTGGCTACAAACGCAAGGTAATATCGAGCAAAGTGAGATGTATCGCACCTTTAACTGTGGGGTCGGGTTTGTCATTGTTGTCCCTAAAGATAAAGCAGAAGCAGCCATCAAGACGTTAAACGATGCTGGTGAAACCGCATGGCAGTTAGGCGAAATGGTCACGCGCGACACAGATGCGGTGGTATACCGTTAATGTCGATTAATAATGCATTGGTTAATAATACTGACCATATTACCAAATCTTTAAGAGTGGTTGTTTTGGTATCGGGTAGTGGCAGCAATCTGCAAGTATTAATCGATGCGATGCAAGCAGGCGAGCTGCCAATTGAGATCGTCGGTGTCATTAGCAACCGTGATGACGCTTATGCCATCACACGTGCCAATGACGCCTCTATCCCAGTAGCCATATTGTCACACGTGGCAAATGGCAAACGTATGAGCATTCAGACCTTTGAGAAGCATGCCAATGATCAGCTTAAAGCATGGCAACCAGACCTCATTGTCTTGGCTGGTTTTATGCGGGTATTGAGCGCCGCATTTATCGATAACGCGCCAGCACCAATGATTAATTTGCATCCCTCTCTTCTACCAGCTTATAAAGGCCTTGATACCCATCAACGCGCTATACAAGCTGGTGAGCGGCATCATGGCTGTAGTATTCATGTGGTTACCGCTGAGCTTGATGCTGGAACTGTACTGACCCAAGCCTTGCTAGAAGTCACTCAAAAAGATACAGCAGACGGTCTACAAGCACGCGTGCAAAAGCTTGAGCATCAGCTGCTACCTTGGACCGTTGCATTATTAGCGAAAGGCGTGCTCTCGTTGAATCATGAGCAAACACACAATCCACAAAGTGCTTTTATGCCGACTTTGCCTTTGAAGTTGTATTTAGACAATTAGGGGCTGTATTTGACAGCAAAAATCGTTGTTAATCACAAAAAACCTTCATTGCTGAAAAATAATTAA
Source organism: uncultured Psychrobacter sp. (assembly GCA_963925435.1). Taxonomy (GTDB): domain Bacteria; phylum Pseudomonadota; class Gammaproteobacteria; order Pseudomonadales; family Moraxellaceae; genus Psychrobacter. The sequence continues at coordinate 49,247 of CAWURQ010000007.1, forward strand.
CCATAAAAAAGCCCCATCACTCACTGCTGAATGATGGGGCTTTTCGGTATTTATTGTAAATAAACGCTTATAACGTCTTAATAATAAAGCGTCTATAGTCGAGGCAGTTTAAAGTGGGTACAAGTAAACCGAGTGCAGATAGTACCGTTGTACAGCAAGCAAGGTTAACACCGTACCCATTTATAAATGCTTTGACTATAAATACTATTAGCCATTGTGGACATGTAGACCTTTGATATTAACAAACTCTTTAATACCGAAACCACCATGCTCACGGCCATGACCTGAGTTTTTCACCCCACCGAATGGCAGTGCTGGATTTGCAAGACCATAACCATTGATATAGACCATACCGGTATCAAACTCTTCACGCGCTAAGCGAATGGCTTTTTCTTCGTCTTTAGAGAAGATAGCACCGCCTAAACCATAACGGCTGTCATTAGCAATACGCAATGCATCATCTTGATCTTTAGCACGTATTAAAGCGGCGACTGGACCAAACAATTCATCGTCATAAGCAGGCTGACCTTTTTCGACATTTTCCAAAATAGTCGCTGGATAGAAGCTGCCTTTGCCTTCTGGTAGTTTACCACCAACTGCGATGGTCGCACCCTTACTGACGCTTTCTTCTACTTGTTCATGCAACTTTTCTTGTAGATCTTTGCGCGCTAACGGGCCAAGATCAGAGTTTTCATCCATCGGATCGCCAGATTTTTGGCTTTCGAATTTTTCGACAATACGTTTGCGGAAGTCGTCATATAAGCTATCCACAACGATGAAACGCTTCGCTGCAACACAAGTTTCGCCATTATTGATGAGACGCGCTTGAGTGCAGGTTTCTACTGCTAATTCTAAATCAGCATCTTCTAAAACGATAAACGCATCATTCGAACCCAATTCTAGCACCACTTTTTTGATTGCTTTTGCGGCTTGCTGCCCAACAATGCTACCAGCACCATCACTACCTGTAAGCGTGACACCACGTACTTTATCATGACCAATTAATTTTTCTGATTGATCGTGATCGATTAAAATCGTACGGAAAAGGTCTTTTGGTAAATCAGATTCATGGAATATCTTTTCAATCAATAAGCCAGAACCAGTCACGTTTGCCGCGTGCTTAAGCAAAACGCTGTTACCCGCCATCAAGTTGGCAATGGTATAACGGAACACTTGATACGCTGGAAAATTCCAAGGCTGCATACCATAAATAACGCCGATAGGCTGATAGGTAACAATACCTTTCTTCATACCTTCAATGTCACGCTCATCATCTGCTAACGCGGCGATACCTTTCTCTGCTGTGTAATCACAAATGGCTTTACACAAGTCTATTTCTTGTAGACTTTGGCTATAGAGCTTGCCGCGCTCTTCAGTCATTAACTTAGACAGCTCTTCTTTATACTTCATTAGCGTCTCACCAATAGAAGTGATGACTTTTGCACGCTCTTCATGGCTGGTCTTGCGCCATTCTAGAAACGCTTGATGTGAGGCATCAACGATACTGTTGACCTCATCAGTGCTCATGTAGTTGTATTCTTGAATGTCTTCGCCCGTAGCTGGGTTTACAGTAGTAATATCTGACATAATTGTTGTCCTTACTTATTGGAATATTTTATTGGTTTAACACTTTTATGATTTAGAAAATTCATATCGTTGGGTCTTGGATTGTCATACTCTATTGGTATTTTCTTAAAATCCAATAGTAGCTTGTAGCTTAACAATAGACCTTCTAATTGTCTTTTTTCTTAATGTCCATTGATAATAACAAAATATCCGATGAGTAGTTTTACAAGTTATGAAGAAGTGTGCGTAAGATGTTAAGAATGTGACTGTCTTATTGAATAAACCTAGATTTTAGGCAAGAAATGTCAACAGATTAGGAGCTGTGTAGCATTCACAAATAAAAAACCAGCCATAAGGCTGGTTTAATAAATAGTGGGTATACATACTATCGAGAGATAGGTCACTCAAAAATTGTCATCGAATGTTTCAGAAAATAGATAACCATTAAAATAAGTGATTCGTCACCGGAATATCTTGCGGTGGGTTCTCTTCTTCATCGACGATTTGACGTGCTACGTGCATGATCAGCTGACGCAACCAGCGATGCGCCGGATGATGCTGCAATAACGGTGACCACGCCATCGTTAGCTCAAATTCTGGTATAAAAAACGGTGGCTCTTCCATAATAATACTGTCATTATTTGCCTGCATTTTTGCCACACGGGTCGGCAAGGTCGCAATCAAATCTTTATTGGCTGCGAGCATGGCTGGCATTTGGTAATGACGGGTAAAGACACTGATTTGGCGCTTTTGACCTAGACGTTGTAGCGCCTGATCAATAGAACCGAGTCCACCAGATTTTTCTGGATTGACACCAAAGCCCACGCCCATACCGGTTTTAGACACCCAAACATGCTGAGCTTTTAGATAGTTTTTTAAATTAAAACGATTGGCATAAGGGCTTTCGGCTGCCAATAAACAGCTAAAGGTATCACGCCATACCAACACTTGATGGAAGCTTTGTGGGATTTCATTGAAGCGGTTGATTGCCAAATCTACTCGCCCCTGCTCCATATCACGATATGACACGTCCGATGGCGTTAAGAAATCTAAAATGACATTGGGTGCTTCTGACCGTAACGCTTTTACGAGCTTAGGAACCAAGGTCGCCTCAGCATAATCTGAGGTCATAATCCGAAAAACACGTGAGGTACTATAAGGACGAAACTCGGTACGTGGCTCTAACACTTGCGTCAAATCGGCAAGTATCTCACGGATACGAGGCTGTAGCTCAAGGGCGCGCTCGGTCGGTGTCATCCCTTCTGATGAGCGCACCAATAGAGGGTCGTTAAATAGCTTACGCAAGCGGCGCAAAATATTACTCATGGCAGGCTGGGTAATGCCAAGCTGCTCAGCGGCGCGCGTTACGTTTTTTTCTCGCAACAACACATCCAAATGTACCAATAAATTTAAATCAACCCGCTGCAAATTCATATATGTGTCTCTTTATCTTAGAAAAAATACCACTACAAACGTGGCATTTTTTGTCCTGTCATTTATTACAACTCATCTATAACAGCATGATATAAGGATATTTTTATGTTAATTATTCTGCAATATACTTATTATAACTGAATTCACCCATCACAAACCATTGTTTTATATATACTATAATCAAATGAAATACCCAAGATAACAATCATAAACTAGATAAATCAAGGCAACCTAGCTATAGTGGCTAGCAAGCGCTCATTAGGCATTATTCAACATTAGACCGTTACTATGTATTTTAATGGATGGGCTACCAAGTGTATTTTATCGTATTTTCATGCTGAAATACGGACATAACATTTATTACACCATCTTATAAAAACTTAATTTTTTGCTCTTATTTTTTTAAGCTTGGATAAATACCTTATACGCTTTAAGATAATAGTTACTTCAGCAGTCGAAAAAGTCTTATAAAACAACCCATTAATTCTAAAATAATAGTTCAAAAAAGAGACTAAAAAATAAAAGCCGACCAAAGCGACAGGTTTTATTTGCTTTTATCACAATTTTCTTATAGTTTAGTAGAGATTGCTCACGCAAGAAGCCTATATTTCAGATTTTTACTTCTGCCAGCATCTTTCTATATATACCAAAATCATTTCAATTATTTTAATTCACTCATTTATTCACCACCAAGGAGACTATAGATGTCAACTGCATATAAATCAGCGATCGATTTAGTACGTGAACTAAAACAAAAGCACGGTAACTGGCAGAATATCAGCGAAACTGATGCGGCACGTATGATGTCACAAAACCGTTTCAAAACAGGTTTGGATATCGCTAAGTACACGGCAAAAATCATGCGTCAAGACATGGAAGAATATGACAATGATACGTCTCAATACACCCAGTCTCTAGGTGCATGGCATGGTTTTGTTGCACAGCAAACCATGTATGCGAAGAAAAAATACTTTGGCACAACGTCTAAAACTTACATCTACCTATCTGGTTGGATGGTAGCTGCCCTACGTTCTGAGTTTGGTCCTCTGCCTGACCAATCTATGCACGAAAAAACGTCAGTACCTAAGCTTATCGCAGAGATCTACACTTTCTTGCGTCAAGCTGATGCAAAAGTGTTGAACGATTATTTCCGCGAGCTAAATGCAGCTGAAGAAGCAGGTCAAGATACCTCAGCTATCTTAGAAAAAATCGAAAACTTTGATTCACATGTTGTGCCAATCATTGCTGATATCGATGCAGGTTTCGGTAACGAAGAAGCAACTTACTTGCTCACTAAGCAAATGATCGAAGCGGGTGCTTGTGCTATCCAGGTTGAAAACCAAGTATCTGACGCTAAGCAATGTGGTCACCAAGCGGGTAAAGTAACTGTACCGCACGAAGACTTTATCTCTAAAATCAATGCGATTCGTTATGCATTCTTAGAGCTTGGTGTTGAAGACGGTGTTATCGTTGCTCGTACTGACTCTGAAGGCGCATCACTCACGCAAAAAATCCCAGTATCAAATGAGCCAGGCGACCTTGCTTCTCAATATATCGATTTTATCGAAATGGAAGAAGTGACGCTAGAAAATGCAAAAGAAAACGACAGCTTGCTTAAGCATAACGGCAAACTAGTACGTCCAGTTCGTTTACCTAACGGTCTATATCAGTTCCGTGAAGACACCAACATCGACCGCGTTGTACTTGACTGTGTAACTGCTCTAGAAAACGGTGCCGATCTACTATGGATCGAAACACCTACTCCAGACGTAGCACACATCAAAATGATGGTTGATCGTATTAAAGAGCAACAGCCAAAAGCCAAGCTTGTATACAACAACAGCCCGTCATTCAACTGGACGTTGAACTTCCGTAAGCAAATCATCGCTCAGTGGGAAGAAGAAGGTAAAGACCTATCTGCCTACAATAAAAATGACTTGATGAGTGCTGATTACGACGGTACTGAACTTGATACAGCAGCTGACGAAGCGGCTAGAAACTTCCAACGTGATGCAGCACGTGAAGCGGGTGTATTCCATCACTTAATCACGCTACCTACTTACCACACCACTGCACTTAGCGTGCATGAGCTTGCTAAAGGCTACTTCGGTGAAGATGGTATGCTTGCTTATGCAGCTGGCGTCCAACGTAAAGAAATCCGCGAAGGCATCGCTTGTGTTAAGCACCAAGCAATGGCGGGTTCTGACCTTGGCGATGACCACAAAGAGATCTTCTCTGGTGAAAACGCCCTTAAAGCTGGCGGCGGCAAGAACACCATGAACCAGTTCTAATAACTAACCTTTTATCATTATAAGTTACAAAAAAAATAAGTTACAAAAAAAGCCGCTCTACATAACGTAGGGCGGCTTTTTTATTGCGGTTTAAACAATCATAGAATGGTAGACTGATAGTCATCATTAACAATTATTAGGAGGCGTCATGCAAGAGATAGAGCTAAAGTTTTTGGTACCAGAATCGCGCCTAAAAGGCTTAATGCGTCAAGCAAAAGTCAAATCATCGCAAGTCACGCCACTGGCTGCCCATTATTACGACACACCAGATCAACAGCTTGCACAGGCAGGTATTGGTTTGCGTATTCGTCAAGAAGGCGATACTTGGGTGCAGACTCTCAAAGCTGGCGGCGATGGTATTGCTGCGCGCTTAGAGCACAATACCATACTGGACAACGAGCAAGTACAAGTGATGCTGGATGATAATGCGCTCATGCCTGACCTAACCATTTACAAAGACACTAGTGTTGACTCTGCCTTAGAGAATTTTAAGCTCAAAAAATTGGCTAAAAACCTTACTCGCCTGTATGTCACTGATGTACAGCGCACCACACGATTGTTAGTAGAGCGCGATGACGAAACGGATAACAGTATCGAGATGGCATACGATCATGGAGAAATCATCCACGGCAATGATGATACTCAGCGTGATGCTATTCAAGAGATTGAGTTTGAATTGATATCAGGCGATTTAGACTTTTTATTTATGACCGCCAAAACATGGTGTAAGCGCTATAAGCTGTGCTTATCTACCGTGACCAAAGCAGAACGTGGGGGCTTACTCATTGAAAACCAAAGCCATAGCACAGCCGTTAGCGCTGACCTTAGCCAGCTAAAAATCAATAAAAAAATCAGTATGCCTGCCTTTGTACGCGCAGCAGTACATAACTGCCTGTTGCAAATATTAACGAACAGCAGTGCTCTCGTAGCTGGCAGCACTGACGGTAAACACGTCTTACAATTACAAGCTGGCATTGATCGCTTGCGCGCGGCAATAAAGGCATTTGTAGATTTTTCTGATGAAATCAATCCTGATTGGGAGCTCATACTAAAGCAAACTGCCACTTTGCTCAGTGATTATAATGAACTGATTTATCTGGCAAATCATATCGAGCCTAAACTACAGAAGCATGGCGCGCCTGCAACTGAGTGGACGAAAGACATTGAGTCGCTCAAAATTAAGCCTATAGATGCGGTAAGTGCCAACGACTTTCAGCTGACTCTGCTAGAGCTGATTGCTTTTACCATGAGTGACCCAAATCTCGAACCGCAAGCCGATAAGCTTGCTATCGATCAGCTTACAAAAACCCTATCCCAGCAGCGTAAAAATATTATCAAATTCGATGAAAAACTTGATGATACAGACAATGCTGAACTTGATAGTACTGATACACAGGATACAGATTCAAAAGACAATGCCGAAGATCAAACACAGCAAGAATTGCTTCAACAGCTAACAGAGTTACGCTATATCAGTGAGTTTTCTGCGCCATTATTTGATAAAAAAGACGCCAAAAAGAAAGCAAAGCACTGGCTAAAACGTTTGATAAAAGCCCAAAAGTCATTGGGACAATATCTTGATAACATTCAATATCAACATTACTATCGGTTAAAATCGGCGTCGGATGCTCAGGCGCTTTATGGAGCGGGTTGGTTTGCTGCTACGCTAAAAAAAGACCATAAGCACGCCGAAAAACACTTAGCCAACGTTAAAGACAGTTCGATATTTTGGTAAATCTCTTGATAAGAGAATAAAAAGCCAGTATAAAAAAGACAGCTTACTTTATCGAGGCTGTCTTTTTCTTGTACTTACTCAACTCACAACAACTATACTCATTTAATCCACAACATTTAATCTGCAATAATAGTCACAAGCGTGCCTTCTTTCACCTGTTCGAACAGCTCCAAAATATCTTCATTACGCATACGCACACAGCCATGCGAGAGCGGTATGCCCATCGGTTCGGTGTCTGGTGTACCATGGATATAGATATAACGCTGATAAGTATCGCAGCTACCTTGGTGATTACTGCCTTTGTTAACTCCATTCTCAAGGCCACTTAGCCATAAAATACGGCTCAATATCCAGTCACGCTCAGGATATCGTGCGCCAAACTCAGAACTGTATCTCTCACCAGTCGGCACGCGCCCAACGAACACGGTATTCATGGGCATACTATCCCCTATTTTTTCTGCAATGACATGCTGACCAAGCGGCGTACAACCACTATCTTGCTGGCTACCTATGCCATTTTTCGCGGTAGATACTAAGTATGTATGAACGTCACTTTGCTGCTGATATACGGTTAATGTTTGTTTAGCAATATTAATCACTAGCTGCGTATTATGGTTTTCGTTATTTTTCATAAATACTTCCAACGGTTATTCAAGGTATGACTCATAGCGTTATCAATAAAATGATTGAAAATTTCTATTATCAAGGGATTGTATCAAGACATTTGGCACCGTAATATAGGGGCACACTTTTTGATGCTAGCAGATTATGACGACTATTTCACCGACACGGGTGTCGATGTATGATTTTCTATATCAAGATACCAAGCCATTGGTGTCATTATTAGCAGATGCGGCAACGCTGTCATTGCCGCAAGCACGATTGGCAATGGATGCCAGTTTGCAAGCCATTATCAGCGCCCTTCTCGCTTATCAGCAGCGCCATCAAGGACAAGTCCTAAGCAAAAAGCTATTTGGACGTAGCGCGGTCAAAGAACTACGCCAGTACAACTCAATGAACTTTGCTACCCTTAATGCAACGCTATACCATCGTCATGATGCCGCCGATGCGATATTCCATGATAATGCAGGTGTGATAAAGCCAGTGAGTATATTGCGGCAAAGATTGACGCTACAGCGCCACAAGTACAAATCTTGCTTACTACCCTATGCGTCATTGTGCTACGTGAGCTTGCTATTTTAGTTGAGTATAGCCAACTTGATCATGATGAGGTGAATAAATGGTTCGCCTTACAGCCACAGTTTTTGTCCAAAGATCGTTTTGCAAGCCCTGCCCCACAGTCAGCTCTTAACGAACCAGCAGACGATAGCGATGAAAAGCAAACCACATTATCAGCAGAAGAGACGGTAGAAATAGAATCAGTAAGCAGCACTGAACGTCATCTATTAAGCGCTGAGCAATTGACAGATCCCCCGCCAGCTTTTGATACTTATTGGTATGAGCTGACAGCATTCACACCCGAACAACTTAAACCCGTACAAGACGTGCAGCTGGCAACAGGTAACTACTTAAAAGCCATTGGACGCTCAGCTGAAAATATCCAACAAGGTAAGCACAATGATTTATTGATGTTTGCACCGATGACGGCTATTGGCTTGCCACATCAACGCTGGCTATTACAACTGGCTAAAATATCAGAGATATATTTGCAGCGCAATCGACTACGCATTACCTCTGAACCTACCAATCCGCCAAAGCCGCCTTTAGTCAGTTTGGGATTAATCGGTAGTAATAGTGGCAATCATGATAATACGCCTGCCACTATTAGCGAAAAGCCAATTGAATACGAGGCATCAGTCCCTCTGTGGAAGAATCCCGTCATTCTGCTTATTATTCTCGTGATTGGTGGACTTGGGGTATTGGCAACCATCAAATATCAAACGCAAAAATCTAACGGTGTCATACTTGCTACAGAGGAAGTATTAGAAGAACGGCAGCAGCAAGATGTGGCTATCGTCATGGTAGACGAAGATACGCCTAATAACGATGCAAAATTAAAAGCTGAGTAAAAGAGAGTAATCCTTAAAATATATGTAGAAATACTTTCAAGTCACTACAGTAAAACAGAGGCTCTATTTATATAGCAGCCTCTGTCTGCGTGGCCGCAAGCAAGTTAAATTTGCACCAGAACTGTGTACGAATCTTTTCACCGACAAGTATCGAGAAATCTATCGCAATAAAAACGAGGCGCAATTAGCACCTGTTTTTACAGCGTTTAACAAAACGATTTTTTAAATGCCTTAGTCAATACTTTGATAAATCGCGACCACGGCTGGCTTCAATTGCCAAACGTAGACCATTTAGACGAATGAAACCTTCTGCATCTTTTTGATCATAGGCGCCAGCATCATCTTCAAAGGTGGCGATTTTTTCATCAAATAATGAATCATCTGACTTACGACCAACGACGCTTACCGCACCTTTGTATAATTTGACACGTACCGTACCATTAACATACTCTTGTGACTTATCAATCAACGCCTGTAGCATCATACGCTCAGGGCTGAACCAATAGCCGTTGTAGATAGTCTTAGCATAACGTGGCATCAGCTCATCTTTTAGATGTGCCGCTTCACGGTCAAGTGTCAATGACTCAATGCCGCGATGCGCTTTTAGCATAATGGTGCCAGCTGGTGTTTCATAGCAGCCGCGTGACTTCATGCCAACATAACGGTTTTCAACGATATCTAAACGTCCGATACCATGCTTACCGCCAATTTCATTGAGCTTAATCATTACTTCATAAGGCTTAAGCGCTTCACCATCAATCGCAACGATATCACCTTTTGCATACTCTAACTCCAGATATTGCGGCTTCGTCAGGTGCTTCTTCTGGGCTAACTGACCAGCGCCACATATCATCTTCTGCTTCAGCATACGGATCTTCTAAGATGCCACCTTCATATGAGATGTGTAGTAAGTTGGCATCCATTGAATACGGAGATTTTTTCTTATTACCAGCATAGTCGATGGAGATATTATGCTCTTTAGCATATTCCATCAAGCTTTCACGGCTCGATAAATCCCACTCACGCCAAGGCGCGATAGTCACGACATCAGGAGACAGTGCAACAGCACCAAGCTCAAACCGCACTTGGTCATTACCTTTACCGGTCGCGCCATGGCTGATGGCATCAGCGTTGTGTTCTTTGGCAATTTCAACCAAACGCTTAGCGATTAGTGGACGGGCGATAGAAGTGCCAAGCAAATACTCGCCTTCATAGATGGCGTTGGCACGGAACATTGGGAATACGTAGTCACGAGCAAACTCTTCGCGCAAGTCTTCGATATGGATATGTTTGATACCCATGGCTTCAGCTTTGGCACGTGCAGGCTCAACTTCTTCACCTTGACCGATGTCAGCGGTAAAAGTAATCACTTCTGCATCATAGGTTTCTTGTAGCCATCGAGCGATGATTGAGGTATCAAGACCCCCTGAATATGCCAACACGATTTTATTAATAGTTTTTGGATCAAGCTGAGCCATGAATAACTCCTATTATGAGAATTTACTGTGTGAACATGCTAAGGGTAAAAGCGCTAAGTATCAATCAAAAGATACATTGCTTGCTCAGTGTACATCATATTTACTATCGGCAAAAGTCTAACTGCCACAAGGTGCTGCTTTTGGCTTAAATTTCTATCGTCCACGCCATTATGTGCATAAAATCCTTATTCATCTTGTAAATGACAAATGCATAAATGATCTAGCAGATATTATGTACAGATATTTAGCCGCATATTTAGTCAAGTAGGCAAATCTGTTATGATAGCCACACAGCATCACTCCCTTTTTATTCCCATATATGACGATATAGAGCGCGATGACACTATGACTGATTCAATTAGAGAATTGACCATCCTTCAGCCAGATGATTGGCACATTCACTTCCGTGATGACAGCGCCTTAGCCACGACCGTACCGCATGCAGCCAGGAGCTTTAACCGTGTTATCTGTATGCCAAACCTAGTACCACCTGTCAAAAATGTCGACGATGCACGCGCCTATCGTGCGCGGATCATGGAGCATCTAGCAAGCTAGCGATTTAGGCTGCTGAGCGCCAAGCAGCATTTGATCCGCGCATGACGTTATACTTAACAGATCGGACCACGGCGCAAGATATCGAGATGGCAGCACAGTCAGGTATCGTCCAAGCAGTCAAGCTCTACCCTGCTGGTGCGACCACCAACTCTGCAGATGGTGTCACTGACATCAATGCCTGTGTGGATGTCTTTGAAGCATTAGAAAGGCACAACCTGCCACTACTGTTGCATGGCGAAGTGACACAAGATCATGTGGATATTTTTGACCGCGAAAAGCGCTTCTTAGATGAGGTATTGGCACAAATTATCATCAAATTCCCGACGTTAAAGATTGTGATGGAGCACATTACTACCAGTGATGCCGCTGATTTTGTCTTGGCGCAAGGCAATCATATTGCTGCTACTATTACCCCGCAGCATTTGATGTTTAACCGCAACCATCTGTTGGTTGGTGGTATCAAACCCCACTTTTATTGCTTGCCTATCTTAAAGCGCGAAAGCCATCAAAGAGTCTTATTAGATGTTGCCACCAGTGGCAATCCAAAGTTCTTCTTGGGCACTGACTCTGCCCCACATGCAACGGATAAAAAAGAAGCGGCTTGCGGCTGTGCTGGCTGCTATAGTGCGGCAACGGCTCTGCCTTTGTATGCCACCGCTTTTGATAGTGTTGGCAAAATAGACAAGTTAGAAGGGTTTGCCAGTCGCTTTGGTGCTCAATTCTATGGCTTGCCAGTCAATGAAAGCACCATTACCCTTATCAACACGCCTATGCAAGTGCCAGCAGACTATCCTTATTTTGACGGTGGTTCACTGACGCCGCTGATGGCCGGCGAGACGTTACCTTGGTCTCTCAAGGTATAGTACTTCAAAAAACTAACTGACTACTTTATCCTATGATATTAATAATGCCTTTGTACTAAAATTTCTTTGTACTAAAGGTTTGGTACATATCATAGGATACTTATTTGCCATTCAATATACCAGCACGACTGATAAAAGTGATTTAACTTGATATGACCAATCAAAATATAGCACCCTTGCCTAACGAAGACTCATCAAAACTTATAGATACCAGCCTTAGCGTTACTGCAACTACTCATACTGAAAAGACAGATGCAGACACGCAAGTATCAACGAAATTAAAAGACCGCTTTCGTAAATTTTTGCCTGTCGTTGTCGATGTTGAGACCGCAGGTTTTAATGCCCAAACCGATGCTTTATTAGAAATTGCCTGTATTCCCGTACTACTTGATGAACAGGGCGTATTTTATCCAGGCGAGGCACTTAATGCCCATATAGAACCCTTTGAAGGCGCAAATTTAGAACCAAGTGCGCTAGCTTTTACTGGTATCGATCCTAAAAACCCGCTGCGTAAAGCCATTGCTGAAGATGAAAAAACGGCCCTTCGCCGTATTTTTAAAGGCTTAAAAGAAGTACGCCGTGAAGAGGACTGCCGTCAATGCGTCCTAATCGGCCACAATGCCCATTTTGACTTAGCGTTTTTAAATGCGGCGGTGCTACGTACCAATAGCAAAAACCACAATCCTTTTCATAACTTTTCAGTGTTTGATACAGTGACCCTATCGGCACTAGCGTTTGGTCAAACAGTGCTAGCACGTGCCTGTAAAGCAGCGGGGCTGGAGTTTGATGGTAAAGATGCACACTCCGCTTTATATGATACGCAAAAAACTGCTGAGCTATTTTGTTATATTCTCAATCACTACCCTATGCTATCTAATGCGATGCATGCTGAGCAAACCAGTGAAGAACTGACTGATAATAAATAAGTTACTTATCACATATCATATGTTGCTAAGCATTGATAATAGTGTTATTTGTAATACTTGATGACTTTAACCTGTCAGTTTTAAAATCAATAGGGATATGATCGATGTCAGCAGCAAGTCAACCTCTCGTCTAAGTATTGAATACGTCATCGTGCACAGTGATTTACAGGCAAATAACGAGCGATTGAGGGACAGAAGCTTGCGTTAAAAAGATGTCATTGTACCCGACAGATGGTTTAGGTTACCCACACTGCCTTGATAGCTATTTTTTTATGCTCAGAGGCTTAAAAGGAGGGACTTTATCATGGATCCACAGCTAAAATTATGGGGCACAATCATCGGTTATATGTTGCTAGCATTAACCATTAGCACGTGTACTTCTTTATGGATTCGGTATCATTTAAAGCGCAACGATTTGCACCCTCGCCGCGCCATCAAAAAAAGATATTTAATTTTAAAAAGACGTAGAAAAAGGCTTGACAGAAAGCGCAGACACCATTAGAATACGCACCACTTCAGCATAAATGGTGAAAGCAGTTGAAGTGTTGTTATACTAGTCCCCATCGTCTAGAGGCCTAGGACACTGCCCTTTCACGGCGGTAACGGGGGTTCGAATCCCCCTGGGGACGCCACTATCTGGCGTCACTTATTAGCAATATTGCTGTAAAGCATTACATAAGACTGATAAGCGTACCAACGAAAAGTCCCAATCACAACACATCGTGATTGGGACTTTTTTATGCCCGCTCATTTCTTATACTCAGCAAAGGTTTTAGGCTTCAACGCTTTCATTTCAACACTTTACTTTGAATATATTAAAACAGTCAGCATAGAATGCTGACTGTTTTAATTAAATATTACCCGCTTATCACTATACTCTCAAATTTTGCGTCACAGTATCAACCAAAGCAACGCCAATACGATCAATCCACCCAATATAGCCTGAATCAAGAAAAAAGCTTGATGCTGCCCTACCACTTTACCCAACGTTATACCCAACGTACTATACTTTATGGGCTGAGAATCCGTATCACCACTTCTGACTTCTTCATCATAGTAGCTTTGCAAAATATCTAGGAACTGCTGACACTCATCAGCTTCCCAAAGATCAGGCTTAAAGGGCATAAATGACTTGAGCTTAGGTTCATTAGCCATCCAACGCTCAAGTGTAATAGAGCGTAGTGACCAACCAGCAAAACGGCGCTCAGCAATAACTGAAAAATCTAATATCATTAAATCTTTATGTCGCTCATCTACCAATAAACGATTCTTGAGATTGGTCAATGCTTGCTCAGTACCTTCAACACACTGCAAAAAGTAGCCATTGCCGTAGCAAAGAATACCAGTAATATTATCGGTATTGTTATTCTTAATTGAGACTTCTGCGATGTCATTAAGCGTGCTGGCACTTGAAAGACCAGTCGAAGTAATGTGGCTCAGATATACAAGCTGGCAGAGATCCATTATTACTGGGTTTGTAGCATTATTAGCTGTTGACAATCAGTTTCTCCCTATTATTAGGTATTCGTAGCTAGAACAACCATATTAACTTTAGAAAAAAACATAAAGATAGAACCTTTGAAAGTATCAAATCGGCTTGCTATAGTATTGATTTTATAAACGTTTATATTAATTGTATTAAGTTGGTTACATCATAAGCCAGTTCGGTCACCAAAGCAACATATGTTTATATGAATAGATTGATTATTATTACTTAATGATACCTAACGTTTCTATGCATATGCTTTTGGCCATTAATAGCAGAATAACTGGAAACCTTTTATGCAACTAAAAACGAAAATATATAGTCGAGGCAGTTTAAAGTGAGTACAAGGTAACCGAGTGCAGATAGTACCGTTGTACAGCAAGCAAGGTTAACACCGTACTCATTTATAAATGCTTTGACTATAGTTTGAATAAACGAGACACTTTTATGAAATGGCAAAATCGAAGACGATAGAAAATAGTAGAGATTCAAGGGTTATGCAACATGCTGTAGAGCAATTATGATTGGGCAGCCAGAATCGCGGCTAGCAAGACAGCATCATCAGGATAAGTGAGCTTGATGTTTTGGCGACTGCCAGTCACTAGCCGAATCGGCAAATCTAAGTATTCAAAAGCGCTGGCTTCATCTGTAATATCAAGTTGATACTCAGAGACATGATGTAATACCGCTTTTAGCTGACCTAATCGAAATACTTGCGGGGTTTGGGCTTGCCATGTATTAATACGGTCAATTGTGTGTTTGATATAAGGGTATGAAATCTGCCTTATCTCATCATTGGTAAGCTCAGATTGAACAGTAGACTGTGTGTAAGACTGTTTTAGAGTATCGGCAACTGGTGTCGCCAAAATCGCTCCATAAGGCTCTAACATAGCGGCTCTAATGACTTGGTCAATGTCTTGAATGGGTACGGCAGGGCGCGCAGCATCATGGATCAGCACCAAATCTGAATCGTCTGCTCCTGTGTTAGCAATCGACTCTACCCCTGCCTGTACGGACTGCCAACGCTCAGCACCGCCAACCTCATAATCTATAGGAAGTGCAAAATCTAATGTTTGCACAGTGCTATCATCTGCCGCAACCACCAATAAGCATTTATCAATATAAGCGCTACGAGCAAGCCGTGCCACGCTATGCTGTAGCAATGTCTGCCCTTGCAGCATTGTATATTGCTTAGCGATAGACGAACCAAAACGACTGCCGCGACCAGCAGCGACAATCATGGCATGTATATTAGGTTTGCTATTCATAAGACAGTACTCATGGCTGAAACCCATGACGGCGTGGTTGAGAACAAGGACAAGCTAAAATAGAAAACGCATCAAATATGAATCATTTCTCTATCATAGACAACAGAGAGCAATATAACGTCATAAAAGACTAATAACGACTGTGTGTAATGGGTGCGGTTGATACTTGTACAAAAGTTTCATTCGGCTTAATCAAGCCCAAATCCAGACGGGCGTGTTCTTCTACTGCTTCAAGACCGTTTTTTAAATCATACACATCGGTACGTAATAAGTTGTTTGCTGTCACTTGGTTTTCGTTTAGGCGTTGTTGCTCTTCAATCTGAGTCATCAGTTTATTGTGTTCAAATCGACCATTTTCACCCAGCCAGTACTGATATTGCAATCCTAATAAGACGGCAACAGCTAAAGAAAGCAGCATAAATTGACTAAAATATTTCATAAGAAGACAACGCCAAACGATAAAGAGATAATAAAATAGAGCCCGCTAAACTTACTAGGCAGTACATAATCACATTAGTTACCTATCAATAGTTACCTAATGCCTAGCGTTAGCGGTAGTTTTTGCTTCTGAAATAAGGCTTTTTAACCAAAGCTTTTTAACTGAGGTTTCTTAACCACGCAGACCGATAAACTCTTCTCGACCACGATAGCTTGCACGTACTTGCTGCTCAATACGTAGCAATTGGTTATATTTTGCAACGCGATCTGAGCGGCATAGTGAGCCAGTTTTGATCTGACCCGCAGCAGTACCAACTGCCAAATCTGCAATAGTGCTGTCTTCCGTTTCACCTGAACGATGCGAGATAATCGTTGCGTAGCCGTTTTTCTTCGCCAGATAAATCGCATCTAGCGTTTCTGACAAGGTGCCGATTTGGTTAAATTTAATCAAAATCGCATTGGCAATATGCTTATCAATCCCTTCTTGCAAGATAGCAGGATTGGTCACAAACAAATCATCACCGACCAATTGGACTTTATCACCAATTTGCTCAGTTAAGATACTTCCAGCCATCCCAATCCGACTCATCAAGACCATCTTCGATAGAGATAATAGGATACTGACGCGCCAGCCCAACTAGATAGTCTGAAAACCCTTGGCTATCAAAGGATTTATTACCTTCGCCTGCCAAGATGTATTGACCGTCTTTATAAAATTCACTAGCAGCACAATCTAAGGCAAGATGAATGTCTTCACCAGCTTTGTAGCCGACTTGCTCAATCGCTTGCATGATAACCGTGATGGCTTCTTCATTGCTACGTAGGTTTGGCGCAAAACCGCCTTCATCACCAACAGCGGTATTTAGACCTTGTGATTTTAAAACAGATTTTAAGCTATGGAAAATCTCTGTACCAGCACGCAGCGCTTCTGAGAAGCTGCTGAAACCAACTGGCTCAATCATAAACTCTTGAATATCAACGGTATTGTCCGCGTGCTCACCACCATTTAAGATATTCATCATTGGTACAGGCATCGTCAGCGACGTCTGGTTGCGCAAGATTGGCGATATATTGATGTAATGGCAGACTCTGTGACTTGGCAGCCGCTTTAGCAGTGCAAGTGACACTGCTAGCATGGCATTGGCACCCAAGCTGTCTTTGTTTTCTGTACCATCTAACGCAATCATTGCATCATCAATAGCCTTGCTGCTCAGTCACATCTTTGTCCATCAAAGCACTGCGGATTTGGCTGTTGACGTTAGCAACTGCTTTTTTGACGCCTTTACCCATATAGCGACTTTTATCGCCATCACGTAGCTCAAGCGCCTCACGTGAACCGGTTGATGCGCCACTTGGGGCAGCAGCACGGCCAATAGTACCATCAGCTAAGATAACATCAGCTTCAATCGTTGGGTTACCGCGCGAGTCTAAAATCTCACGAGCGCGAATGTCTTTAATTGCGGTGACGTTGTTGGTTTCTTCAGCGTACATAATGTCTGTTAATTCCTTTGGTCATGCCAAGTTTGTGGGATAAATAACGGCAACTAGAATACAAAAAAGATAAAGCAAAATATCATATAGCACATGCGCCTAAAACAGACTTCTATATTGATACAATCGTCTAATTTTAAGCAGGCAATTAGAGGGGTTATTTAGCACCTTAATCAGTCGGCTATAGTGCTTGGCATCATAGCATATATTTTACCAAACTTCCCTTATCTTACACCGACTTGCGTCATAAAATCACACATAGATAGCAATATTAGCTATGTATCGATCTGTCTAAGTACAAATGCTATACAAAAGTCAATACACGCTTATACTTTGCCTGAGCGTTCTTTATCAGTATGAGAGGCAGATACCGTATTATCCAGCTCAACCTCTGTCTTAAAACGGGTTAATCGTAGTGCATTCATCAATACTGAAATAGAGCTAAGCGCCATAGCAGCAGCCGCAATCATAGGATTTAAAAAGCCAAAAGCGGCAAGCGGAATACCAAGGCAATTATAGATAAAGGCAAAAAACAGATTTTGCTTAATATTGCGTACCGTTGCTTGCGCAATTTTTTGCGCGGCATCGATATGCATCAGTGACTCACCCATCAAGCGTGCAGAAGCACTATGCTGGGCGACATCCGTGCCTTCAAACATCGCAAAGCTGGCATCAGCGGTTGCCATCGCTGGCGCATCATTGACCCCATCTCCTGCCATCGCGACTTTGTGACCAGCCGTTTGCAGCAAGGCAATTTGGCTGGCTTTGTCGCGTGGACTCATCTTGCCATAAGCTTGCTCGATACCAAGCTGCCCTGCGACATGATCGACGACAGATTGCTTATCACCGCTCATCAAAATGACATTAATACCAGCATCTTGTAGCGCAGTAATCGCCTGTGGCGTATCGACTTTTAGATCATCCGCTAAGGCAAAAGCACCTAAGGCTTCATCATTAATACTAATCGCAACGGTACTGGCGATTTGCCATACTTTTGGCATCAGCTTCTGGTAAGATCAAATTAGCAAACTCTGCTGTACCGACTTTTACCAGCCCAAGCCCTTCATATGTTGCTTGAATACCTGCGCCTTTTACCACACTAATATCAGTACACGTTAAATAATGGCAATTGACGCGCTGTGGCTGCATTGACTAAGCGGTTGCTAGTGGATGGCTGGCATGCGCCTCGACACTGGCGGCAATCTGCAATACATCATCAACTGCAATGACTTATCTACCATGACTTCATCGACGATAGTCGGTTTACCAATGGTCAAGGTGCCCGTTTTATCGAGCACCACCGTATCAATATTACCCGCAGCCTCAAGGCTTTGTGCATCTTTAAACCAAACACCATGACGCGCTGCAACACCCATACCAGCCATAATCGCCGCTGGCGTGGCCAAACCAAGCGCACAAGGACAAGCAATAACCAATACGGATACTGCATGCATTAAGGCGGTATCAATCATACCTGTGAGCCACCACGTCACGCCAAAGGTAACCAAGGCAATCGCTACCACAACGGGCACAAAGATAGCTGTGACTCTATCGGCAAGACGTGCCAAATTGGCTTTTGAGCCTTGGGCGTCGCTCAGGGCTTGTACCATATCACCCAGCTTAGTATCACTGCCTTTAGCACTGACGCGGTATAACAAGCTGCCGTTTTCTACCAAGGCGCCTGCTAGTAGACCATCACCCACTTCTTTTTTGAGCGGTACTGACTCACCTGTTAAATGACTCTCCACACACCAGCCGCTACCGTCAATGACCGACCCATCAGTTGCGACGCGGCTGCCTTGCTTTGCACGCAAGATGTCACCTACTTGCACATCTTTTAGAGCAACATTATGAAAGTCACCATTTGGCTGTTGCTGCTCGACCTCATCAGGCGTCAAAGACAATAATAAATCAATACTGTTTAGACTGTGTTTTTTGGTTCGTTCCTCTAAATACTTACCTGTACGCACAAAAGCAATGACCATCACACCTGCTTCAAAATATACCGCAGGGCTGCCATCCGTACCGTGACCACCAGCATGACCACTTTGCAGCAGACTATTTAAAGTGCCATCGCCATGAGTGAGCCACAGATATGTCGAATACGCCCAAATAGTCACCGTACCAATAACGACCAGCACATCCATATTGGCAAGACCGCCTTTGATGGACGCCCAAGCACTCTTATAAAATGGCAAGGCAAAGCCAAACTGTACAATCGTCGCTAACACAAACTGGAGCCAAATCGGCGGCATCCACGCCATACCGAGACCCGTCAGCATACCTGCCATACCGACTAAAAATGGCACCAAACAAATCCACAGCCCAATCAATCGCCATGGATACTGGGTGGCTGTGTCTTCATCCGTCTGTGAAAACAAGCTATCGGCTGCCTGCAAATTGGCAACAAAACCCGTTTTATTCACCCATTCTGTGATCTCATCTGGCGTCGTCTGCGTTGGATTATAATCCACATTGGCTGTCTCGCCTGCGAAGTTCACACTCACCTCATAGACCGAAGGCTTTTTGTTCAGCACCTTCTCGATACGCGAGGCACAAGCCTGACACGTCATTCCATCAATCGCTAGTTGCAGATGCGCACGCTGCGGCGATTGCAGCGTACTGGATTGAATATCAGTGTCGACATCGTAGGTGCTATGGTTATTGGTAGGGTTATCAGTATGGGAATCATTCATAAATAGGACTCGTCATGGCATTTACACAGTGGTATAAGCCATAAAAACATCAATGGGTGGAGAGAGTTAAATCATACAAATATTACATTCTAAAACTACGGACTTTATTTTGAACCACTTATATAGTCGAGGCAGGTTCAAGTGAGTTCAAGGCAACCGAGTGAAGCAAACAAGGTTAACACCATACCCATTTATAAATGCTTTGCCTATAGTCAATTCATCTTAAGGACAGTCAGAGTGCAGTGCCAATTTTTAACCACTAAAAAACCAGCCCTGATAGCTGGTTTTCTAGGGCGTGTCATCAATTAGATTATGAGGATTAAAATGAGATAAATTGATGCTAAACAAGGAAAAATTCGCAGTGAATATGAACATATTGACAAGAATTTTGACACCGTTTAGCGAAAGTTTAGCCATTTTAAGACCATAAAATGCATAAATGTGCTAATTGATGACACACCCTAAGTAAAGGGCAAAACTTATGAATTAGCGACTGCGGCATCAAAGCCAGCGTCATCAATAGCCGCTGCAATTGCTTCTGCACTGGTCTTACTGTCATCAAAAGTGACTGTTGCTTGATTATCCGCAAGCTCAATGCTCATATCGTTTAAACCATCAATATCTGCGGTGGCATTGTGGACACTGGCTACGCAACCACCACAAGTCATACCTTCGATTTTAATAATACGCGTTTGGTCTGCCATAGTAGGCTCCTTATTTTTATTAGTGAAAGGCAACTCTGATACCTGTTTTCTTAATATCTATTTTTTGATGTCTATCTTGGGAAACCTATCAAAACTGCACTAAACAAGCATAGGCCGTATCATCAGCAACAACAAGACACTTTGGTTGTTACTTTATTAATGAGACGATAATTTATTAATAAAAACGTAAACGATACGAATCAACCAATTTAAATAAAAAACCGTTTATAGACCTTTGTCGTCATGATGTGAATTTTGCGGTGCATCGATAGGGAATGGCTGAGTGACATAGTCCACCATACTAATTGCAGCAGTTAATGCATGAATACTGGTATCTGTATCCTCATAGCGTACGGTCGCAATATGACTGGCAGCATCCAGCTCAATAGCTGTCACACCTGAAATGTTCTTCAACGCCGTCATTATGCTATCTAACCCTTCCGCATCATCAATATTTTCAATACTTACCTGTGCAATCTTTATCGCCATGGTGTTTTCTCCCGCTTTATTAATGCGTGTCGAGTACGTCAAAACCTTTAACCAAGTCATCAATCTGCTTAAGCTGACGCAAAAATGGCTCTAGTTGACTCATTCTCAAGGCACAAGGCCCATCGCATTTTGCAGCTTCTGGGTTCGGGTGCGCCTCTAAAAATAGCCCTGCCAATCCTGTTGCCATACCCGCGCGTGCCAGCGTCGTGATTTGCTCTCGGCGTCCACCCGCACTATCACTACGCGCGCCTGGCTGTTGCAAACTATGCGTCACATCAAAAAAGACAGGTATGTCCATCTGCTTCATGGTATCAAAGCCAAGCATATCAACGACCAGATTATTATAACCAAAAGCACTACCGCGCTCGCAAAGTATCAGCTTGTCGTTGCCCCCCTCAAGGCACTTATTGACGATATGGCGCATCTCATGTGGCGCTAAAAACTGGGCTTTTTTAATATTAATAATGGCATCTGTTTTTGCCATTGCATGCACCAAGTCAGTCTGACGTGACAAAAAAGCAGGCAGCTGAATAATATCCGCCACTTCAGCGACTGGTGCTGCTTGATGTGGCTCGTGCACATCCGTGATAATCGGTATTTGGAATTTTTCTTTAATTTGACCCAACCAATCAATCCCCTGTTCTAACCCAGGGCCACGATAAGAGTGCAAGCTTGAACGATTGGCTTTATCAAAGCTGGCTTTGAACACATAGCCGATACCCAAACGTTGGCATATCTCGACGTATTGCTCCGCAATCTCAAAAGCCAGTTCTTTAGACTCTAAAACATTCATCCCACCAAACAACACAAAAGGCTGGTCATTGCCGATATTAATAGTACTGTTATTAGGCGTGTTAAGCGTGATGTGTGATTGTGCCGTCAATAAATTTTCCATTAAACCGTTGTCCTTTTTATTGTTATCAATATTTCTATTCCATATTGTAACCGATAGCTCAATTAAAAAAAGTATACAAGCGTAATTACTTACCTACAATCGATGGTCATAACAGATCTAAGATAATGACCCACACCTCCTTCCTCAAATATAAGCGCAAAAAAAGACCGATCCTAAGATCAGTCTTTTTTAGAGCAAACAAAGTGGTACTGCTTCAACGATTACTTAGCTTCACTAAAGTTTTTTGCGGCTTTTACAAAGCTGTTAAACAGTGGATGACCACCACGTGGCGAGCTGGTAAATTCAGGATGGAACTGTACGGCAACAAACCATGGATGCTCGCTAATCTCAACCGACTCAACCAAATGCTGCTTGGCAGAATAACCAGATATGGTCATACCTGCTTGCTCTAATGGCTCGATATAACGATTATTCATCTCATAACGATGGCGATGACGCTCAGTGATATTGCTTGCACCATAGATTTGGCTCAGCTTGCTACCAGCGACCAGTTCAGCTTGCTGTGCGCCTAAACGCATGGTACCACCAAGGTCTGAGTCATCACTACGAATCTGTAATTCACCGCGCTCATCTAACCATTCAGTGATAAGACCAATAATAGGCTCTGCTGTCTTGCGATCAAACTCAGAAGAGTTGGCATCGATATTCAATACATTACGCGCATACTCAATCACGGCCAGCTGCATACCGAGGCAAATACCCAAGTACGGCACATTGTTTTCGCGCGCATAAGTGATGGCTTTTATCTTACCATTGGTACCGCGCTCACCAAAACCGCCTGGTACTAAAATAGCATCGGCATCATTAAGACGGGCAAATAAGCTCGTCATCACTTTCTAAAAGCTCGGCATCGATATAGTCGATTTTCACATCGGCTTTATGAGTGATACCTGCATGTAATAAGGCTTCATTAATAGACTTATAGGCATCAGGTAACTCGACGTATTTGCCAACCATCGCGACAGTGACCGTTGATTCAGGATTGAGCTGGGCTTCAACCACTTTGTCCCAATCGCTCAAATCTGCTTCTGGCACATCAAGACCGAAACGCTCACAGATCAAGTCATCAAGATCTTGCTCATGCAGCGTGCGCGGAATTTGATAAATACTTTGCGCATCTTCACACATAATGACTGCACGCTCTTCGACGTTGGTAAACAGCGCAATCTTGCGACGGTTGTCTTGTGAGATATGATGATCAGAGCGGCAGATCAAGATATCAGGCTGCAGACCGATAGAACGCAGCTCTTTCACTGAATGCTGGGTAGGCTTGGTTTTGGTTTCGCCCGCACTGGCAATATAAGGCACTAGTGTTAGATGCATCAGCATGGCGCGATTGCGACCAAGCTCTACTTGCATCTGGCGTACCGCTTCCATAAAGGGTAGCGACTCGATATCACCGACAGTACCGCCAATCTCGATAATAGCGATATCATAGCCCTCGCCACTGGCAAGGATTTTGCTTTTAATCTCATCAGTGATATGCGGAATAACCTGTACCGTACCACCAAGGTACTCACCGCGGCGCTCTTTGTTCAGCACGTTTTGATAGATGCGACCACTGGTGAAGTTATTGCTTTTGCTCATTTTTGAATGGCGTAAAAAGCGCTCATAATAGCCCAAGTCCAAATCCGTCTCCGCGCCATCTTCGGTGACGAACACTTCACCATGCTGGAACGGGCTCATCGTGCCTGGATCGACGTTGATATACGGATCCATCTTGGTCATGGTCACGTTGACGCCGCGCGCTTCTAAGACGGCGGCAAGAGAGGCGGCGGTAATACCTTTTCCTAGTGAGGACACTACCCCACCGGTCACAAATATAAACTTGGTCATAGTACTCTGTCGGTAATTGGTAAAGAAGGATTTTACTAAAAATACGCCATAAAATATAGGGCAAAAACACAAACTCTTTGAAACTCTTTATTTTGGTACGTATTTATTATGACCCACTATCTGTTTAGAAAAGTCATAACAAAAAAACTCACCCCGAAGGATGAGTTTTTATAATCAAATTCTAATGGTTAGATTAGAATTTGTATTCTAGACCACCACCAGCTGCGAGCAAGTCATAATCAGTGCCGTTAATGTCAGCTGAGTTTTGACCGACATAAGCATGAGCAATCATGTTGCTTCTGAACTGGTACTCACCGCCGACAACGATCTGATCTGATTCAGCATTATTATTACCGAATAGATTGTCAGTGTTGTTATACTGGACATAGACAGCGGCTGGCTTAGCGAAGTTAGTTAAGCCCATCTTAGCACTTAATACATAGCCTTTTTCGTCTGAATCACCACCATCAAAGTCAGCAACTTGATATAGTCCACCTACGGTTACAGGATAAGCAACAAACTTGCTCATATCAACGGTAACTGTACCACGGATAAGATCGCCAGCAAGGTTTACATCGCTATCGTAAGCAACACCAGCTGTAATACCAGTACCAGCATCATACATTGCTGCAGCAGCGAAACCGTCTTTCTTCTCTGCTGAACCTGTTGGAGTAACAAACTCTTCATCAGCACTGTACATAAGTGCAACGTCTAATGGTAGGTTGTTATACTTAGGCGCTTTCCAGATTACTGAATTATTGATACGACCGCTATCAGCTAAGTTAAAGCCTTTTTCGTTACGCTCAAGGTTATCTGCACCTAGGTTATCCCAATAACCACTGCCAGAAGTAATCACGTTGTTTACATAATCAAGAACAGAGGTGTTACGACCAAAGCGGAACTCACCTAGACTTTCATTTTTAAGACCTAGGTAAGTATCACGACTTGTGAATGCGACATTGTTACTACCGTTATCACCATCAATAGCAATACCTACTTCGTACTGATAGATAACATCAGTGTTAGCACTTAATGCTTCAGAACCTTTGAAGCCAAGACGTGAAGAGTATGAATTGATTTCTACTGTGCTTTCGTCTACATCAGCTAGTACGCTACCAACTGGACGATCAATCTCAGTGTTCACATAGTCCATACCAACGAAGGCTTTACCATAGACGGTAGGTGCGGCATTGGCTGCAGATACAGATAGGGCAGCAACTGCTGTAGCTAAAAGTAGTTTTTTCATGGGGTATCTCCACTTTACAATTTTAGTAATAAGCTAGCTATTATTAGCTGGTGCTCATAATGGTATCGTCACAAATCCTCAAAGATATAATGTGTAACTGGCTACCGAGATTAGTCAGAAACAAGTGTGGCGAAGTTCTATTACAGTAAGATGAAAAAAACCACGACTTACATAACTGCGATTAAAAAAGTAACTGCCATGTAAAATTAGGTCTTTATCTGTCTGTTGCGTAACATCCGTTACCAAACTCATACTTCGAGTACAAGCATAACAACTTTGACATAATTTGCAACATATTTTTTGCTTTTTAAATATATCCATTGGTGGACGCTATGCACGCTATTGAATGCAGACATTTGCAAAAAAACCTTATCTACTCAAACAGATAAAGCTATCATTAACTAGGGCGTGTTTGATATTCACAAATAGGATTACTAAGAAATTGAAACCATTGTAATCAATACCTTTTTATTGCCAAAAATAAAGCGCTACTTATTATTGATTAATAAATAGCGCCAATAAAATGACGAGCTTTACTCAGTACATGCAGAAATTAGCAATTCGACTTAAGCATTGGCTTTTAAATCAAGGCGCGCTTGATGCAGTAATGGCTCAGTATAGCCACTAGGCTGCGCGCGTCCCTTGAATACCAAATCGCACGCTGCTTTGAAGGCATAGGAGTTGTCAAAGTCATTTGCCATCGGCTGATAGTCACTATCGCCCGAATTTTGCTCATCAACGACCTTTGCCATGCGTTTCATCGTCTCCATGACTTGCTGCTCGCTAACGATGTCATGGTGTAACCAGTTGGCGATGTGCTGACTTGAAATCCGCAAAGTCGCGCGGTCTTCCATTAGACCAACGTCATTAATATCGGGTACTTTAGAACAACCAACCCCTTGATTGACCCAGCGTACCACGTAACCTAAAATGCCTTGAGCATTGTTATCGATCTCTTGTTGCTTTTCTTCCTCTATCCAATTGGTGTCTTTTGCCAATGGAATGGTCAAGATATCATCTAAGCTGGCACGTTTGCGTGATTTTAGGCTGTCTTGTACATCAGCGACGTTCACTTGATGGTAATGCATACTATGCAAGGTTGCGCCAGTCGGTGACGGCACCCAAGCGGTGGTAGCACCAGATTTAGGATGCGCCGCCTTAGTGTCCATCATCTCTTTCATTTCATCAGGTTTTGCCCACATGCCTTTGCCAATTTGAGCACGGCCTTGTAACCCTGTTTCTAGACCGATGTCAACATTCCACTGCTCATATGCAGGCTGCCATGCTTGTGACTTCATCTCCCCTTTTGGGACAAATGGACCAGCGTTCATACTGGTATGCATCTCATCACCCGTACGATCCAAAAAGCCTGTGTTAATAAAGATAACACGCTCTTTGGCTTGGCGAATGGCTTCTTTTAGATTGACCGTCATGCGACGCTCTTCGTCCATAATGCCAATTTTGAGGGTTTGACGTTCTAAGCCCAATAAATCTTCTGAAGCATTAAATAAGTCATTGGCCATTTTGACTTCTTCAGGGCCATGCATTTTTGGTTTTACGATATACATCGAGCCTTTGCGCGAGTTTGACAGCGTCGTTTTTACCTTTAAGATCATTAAGCGACAATAGTGGCGTAATCAAACCGTCCATCAATCCTTCAAAAATGCCCTCTTGACCATTGCCCAAATCGACTAATATTGCCGGATTCTGCATCAAGTGACCCACATTACGGATGAGCAATAGCGAACGACCCGGTAAGATCAGCGTGCCGCCATCTGGCGTATGGTATTCACGGTCTGGGTTTTGCTTACGAGTGCGGGTTTTGCCCCCTTTCTCAAAAGTTTCTTGCAAGTCGCCATTCATTAGACCGAGCCAGTTGCGATAGACTTCCACTTTTTCTTCTGCATCGACGGCAGCGATTGAATCTTCGCAATCCTGAATGGCTGTAATCGCTGACTCAAGTAGCACGTCTTTAATGTTTGCTGGATCATCTTTGCCAACTGGATGACTGGCATCTATTTGAATCTCTGCATGCAAGCCATTGTGTTTTAACAAAATACTCGTTGGGTTTTCGGCTTCACCTAAGAAACCAACAAACTGAGCAGGCTCTTTTAGCTGTGTATTACTGTCGCCTTGGGCAATTTCAAGTTTACCGTTCACCACTGTAAAGCCAGTCGCATCGTCGTACGAGCCTGATGCTAATGCAAAATTGTCATCTAGAAATTTTTTGGCATAAGCCACGACAGCAGCACCGCGGGTTGGATTATAGCCATCTTTAGCTTCTTGCCCATTGTCATCACTGATGACATCAGTACCATATAAGGCATCATACAAACTGCCCCAACGTGCGTTGGTCGCGTTCAGTGCGTAGCGAGCATTTCGTACTGGTACTACCAGCTGCGGCCCTGCGATATGGGCGATTTCATCATCGACGTTTTCTGTACTGACGGTAAAGTCATCGCCTTCTGGCAATAGATAACCAATCTCCTGTAAGAATGTCTTATAGGCAGGGTAATCAATCTCGCCATCTTTGGCAGGGTTGTCTAGATGCCACTGATCAATCTGTGCTTGAATCTGGTCACGGGTTTCTAGTAGCGCCTTGTTACGCGGCGTGAACTCTTTAATGACCTTTTCAAAACCTGACCAATAATGCTCTGAATCGACACCGACCTTCGGCAGCACTTCATTCTCAATAAAGTCATACAACTGCTGGTCAATGGCAAGAATGCCTTTTTGAATACGATTGGTTGTAGAAGACTGGCTCATGTTGTTATCCTTATTTGTTCGTGAAGTGTATAAATACGAAATTGCTACTTTACTACCATGGCTAAATATTGTTGTTCCTAGACATCTATACCAAATGCAGATAACCGACCAAACATGCTGATTGGTTTTAGATACAGGCTCGTTTATAGGGTAGCATTGATTGCTATAATGCCTGTTATCCACGATCAAGCGACTATCGATAGTAAGATAAAATGCCGATTAAGCAAAATATCATCCTACTATCAAATAAAGAAATAAACAAGAAAACACCATTCACCAAATAAATATTTGGGTTGTATAATAATGATAACCTATATCGCATCAGCTATATAAGCGTTAAATATGATGTAGTAATAAGATGACGACGACGTATAAATAAACGGTAAGTAATGATTACTAGAATAATTTATACTTAACGGTTGTCTGTTTAATCTTTATATTTTATTTAAACAAGTTAAACATTCGACCATGGCAGAGACTATGAATACAGAAATGACGCAGATGAAAACCAATAATATTAGCGATAATGACATTCACAATCATGGTATTAACAACCATGATATAGCAGAAGATAGCGTCGATATCACCCAACTTCGAACGCCAATAAAGGTAGATCTGTCCCCTATTCATCGTTTTTTGGGTGCTCGCACCACCCAGGCTTGGGTCGATGCAGCCTTGGCAAACTTACCTCTCATCATCCAAGATCATGCCAACTGTGAAAAGAAAGCGGCTGGTACGGCGATGAAC
The DNA here is from genome assembly GCA_963925435.1 of uncultured Psychrobacter sp. Classification (GTDB taxonomy): domain Bacteria; phylum Pseudomonadota; class Gammaproteobacteria; order Pseudomonadales; family Moraxellaceae; genus Psychrobacter. The sequence continues at coordinate 78,208 of CAWURQ010000007.1, forward strand.
TTGATATTTCGCTATGAGTTTTCTTATGATTTGCAGCGTAAGTTGGCACAGCTGATACGTGAGGAGATGCTGCATTATGAGCAAGTGCTAGGTATCATGAATGATCGCGGGCAAGAGTGGCGATACTTAAGTGCAGGACGTTATGCCAAAGGCATGCTAAAGCACAAACGTACTTATGAGCCAGCAGCGATGGTAGATGTACTGATAATCGGAGCATTTATTGAAGCGCGTTCTTGCGAACGTTTTGCTGCGCTTGCGGAGGTAATCAACGATGAGCGCTTGGCAAAGTACTATCGCTATTTACTAAAATCAGAGAGTCGTCACTTTGAGGATTATTTGGCATTGGCACAATCACTGTCTGAAGACACTATCGATGAGCGAGTGGCGTTTTTTAAAGAGATAGAAGCAGAGCTAATAGCAAGTCCCGATACTGAGCTGCGTTTTCACAGTGGGACTCCAGCTTAACAGCCACCTTCTAACTATTCTCTTACGGCCCTTTTATAAGAACAGAAAAGCTTCACGATGACAATGTACTACTGGTGCTTTTATGACTCAAAGCACCTTGTCAATCACCTGTTATTTGTCGTCTTCCATTAATGGGCTGTCGTACTGCTTGTTATCTTTAGCAACGTGATGCGGGTCATGATCGTCTGTTGCTCTTTCAGCAGCGGCTGGATTGACTTTTTGCAGCGCATCATCAGGTACGATACCGTTATTGTCATCCGCATCTCTTAGCTCGCGACCTTTGTTGTTATGTTTGTCATCTGATATGCTCATTTCTATTCCTTGTTAGTGATGCTTTTTTTAAGATTGTCATTCTTAGAATGACAATCGGTTTTGACTATCACTCGCATAAACAAATCAATCTTTTTCATCAGGGTTCAACACACGGGTCTGAGCATTGTCAATATTGGCATAGCGATTCAGGTTGTTGATTTTTTCGCTATCAGGTGCTTCGCTACCGACAGTGTCTTCATTGATATTGTCGTCAAAACCATTGCCACTTTGATCACGGCGATCAGGCTGGCGTGCGGGATTGTCATTATCATTAACATGCTCTGAGTGGACTATTCCTTCTTCAAACGTATCAGTGCCTTTATTTTCAGTGATGTTTTTTTCAAGATCATCATGGTTCTCAGGATGATCATTAATCATTTGAGTCTCATCAAAGGTTTGATCGGTGTCTGTGATACGAGTCTTGCTCAAAGCAGAATCTTTGGTTTCCATGGTCGTGTCCTTATAATTTTTATTTATTGATTCGATATAGTCGGTTCTAAATGAAATATATACGTTATATGCCAACGCTGAACTGGTATAAATTTTTCTTGCTTGCTGTGCCTACGCAGACAGAGGCTGCAAAAAATTCATTCCAGTCCTGCTGACTCTTTTCTATACTTAGATCACTAACGTAGTGGCTATTTGTTACCCTCTCGACTCAAATCATGAGCATTTAAGTCTGCAACGTTTTTGCCACCTGCTGGCAAATTTTCTTCTTTACGAGGATCAACATAGACTTCGTCGGTCTCTTGTGACGCTTGCTCAGGGCCATCTATGTTTGGCTGATGTTTTCGACCTTCATAGCTGTTTTTGGGGTTATCTGGATGTAAAGTAGCGGGATCGTCAATAGGGACTGCTTCTTCCTCATTTGGATGGATATTGTCTGTCATGGCAAATTCCTCGGACTAATAAGTTAAGAAATCAATGAAACAGGTATGAATCTCATACGACTGCTATCGATGTATCATAGATGTTCTCAAGTATAAGTAGCATGCTGCAAGCCGTACCAGTGTACTGCCGTATCAATATGTGAATAAATGTGAGGTTACCAGACAGTTTGTAACTTTTATAGAAATACTCCAACCATTAATGCCCTAACTATTATAGAAACGCTCCAACCATAAAATAAAAACCAAGCACTGACATGATCAGTACTTGGTTGAATGCATATGCGACATTATCATGCTTGGCTAGTACAAATTTTTCTTGCTTACTGTACCGTTGCTAAATAGGATCTTGTACATTATTAATGGTTTTTAACAAATGTTCTTGAGCAATGTGCGGCGTCTCTCCAGCTGCTGGCTGTAACTGCTGCCAAACGCCATTACCATCGAGTGTCCACGCTTGTGTATTGTCTTTTAGATAATTAAGTAATCCATCTTGATAAACCTGCTTAAACAGTTTTTTATCCACAATCGGAAATGCCACTTCTACACGATGAAATAAATTACGATCCATCCAGTCGGCACTGCCACAATATAAGCGCTCATCACCATCGTTGTAGAAATAATAAATACGCGTGTGCTCCAAGAATCGACCAATAACAGAGCGTACAGTAATGTTTTCAGACAGGCCTTTGACTTGCGGGCGTAGACAACACATTGAACGTAAAATCAGCTCGATTTTGACACCTGCTTGTGACGCATCATATAGCTTGTCAATCAGGCGACGCTCAGTTAGGGCATTGACCTTGATAATAATATGGGCGCGCTTGCCTGCCTTTGCGTGAGCGATTTCATCATCAATAAAGCTCATCAATTTATCGTGCAAGGTAAATGGTGCATGCAGTAGTTTTTTGAGGTTGGCAGGTTTGCCCATACCTGTCAGCTCTTGGAAGATATTGTGTACGTCTTCTGAAATATCAGGATCGGCACTAAATAAACCATAATCGGTATACACTTTGGCATTGGCAGCATGATAGTTGCCTGTCCCTAAATGCACATAGCGGCGAATGCGATCGTCCTCACGGCGCACGATTAGCATCAGTTTTGCATGGGTTTTGTAGCCGACGATACCATATACCACGACCGCGCCAGCTTCTTGTAAATAGTTGGCAACGGCGATATTAGAGGCTTCATCAAAGCGTGCACGTAGCTCGATGACGGCAGTGACTTCTTTACCATTTCGAGCAGCAGCAGCCAGCGCTTTGACGATTTCTGAATTGGTGCCTGAGCGGTACAGTGTTTGCTTAATGGCGAGCACTTTTGGGTCGCTAGCCGCTTGCCAAAGCAGGTTGATAATTGGCGAAAACGCGTGAAACGGATGGTGTACCAGCACATCATTTTTGCGCATGGCGGCAAACATGCTGGTCGCTTTGTCTAGTTTGTCCATCTCACGGCGAAACTCTTTTGGTATCACGTGCGTAAAAGGCTGATAACGCAGTGCTGGAATATTAAAATCAAACAGCAAACGCGTTAAATTGACAGGCCCATTGACGCGGTACAATTGATTGTCATGTAGTTCAAACTCGTTGAGCAAATAATCACTAATAGGTGTCGGGCAGTCGGCTGTGACTTCTAACCGCACTTTATCACCAAATCGGCGGTTTTCCAGCTCGCCTTCTAGCGCTTTGGCAATATCTTCGACATCATCGGCCAGATCTAAATCGGCATTACGAGTCAGTCTGAATTGATGACAACCCGTGACGTTCATCCCAGGAAATAGCTCGCCAATATGCTCATGAATAATGGCCGATAGCATGACGTGATGCTCTTTGCCACCAGTCAGCTCGTCAGGTAAGCGAATCACACGCGGCAGACTGCGTGGCGCTGGCACAATCGCTAAATTGATATCGCGACCAAAAGCGTCTTTGCCTTCTAAAGTTGCGATAAAGTTTAGGCTCTTATTGACCAAACGCGGAAATGGATGGGCAGGATCGATGCTAATCGGTGTCAATACTGGCGAGACTTGTTCTGTAAAGTAGCGTTTCATCCAAGCCGATTGTTCAGCATTGAGCTCATCACGCTTTGAGATAACGGATATCCTCGAGGGCAAGCGCAGGCAAAACATCTTCGTTGAGAATCCGATATTGCTCAGCAATAGCATCATGCGTGATGGTGGATATCTCGTTGAGTACTTCACTTGGACGCATACCGTGAGCGCTGGTCGACACATCGCCCATATTAAGCTTTTGCATAATACCCGCAACACGTATCTCAAAAAACTCATCGATATTGGATGAAAAAATAATCAAGAAAAACAACCGCTCAAGTAGCGGATGGCGAGGACTGGCCGCTTGTGCTAAGACACGTAGATGAAACTGTAATAACGACAAATCGCGATTGATATAGCTGCTGGGTGAATAACTGCCATCCTCTGAGCGTTGCCAAGCAACCTGCGTCAAATGCTCAGTGCTACTCTCTCGTTTATTGTTGCTTTTTATTTCTGTGTTGCGCGCGTTATCGGCGGTATCATTGATATCAATCATGTCATTATTATCATTACTGTCGCCATCATTGTTCTGGTTGTCATACACCTCTGCCACGTTACTACTCCTTTTGCGTTATCGATACGTCATTATCTTTTACGTCAATGCTTTGTTATGTCAATGCTTTGAATCGCTTTTATTTCAGTCTTTCTTATAACAGCTATTTATGACAAAACGCACCATCACTACTCAAACCTCACTATATTCAAATCATCATTCACGCAGATTGCGGTAATGCAGCGTTTTTCATACGTTTTTTGATAATACGTTGTTTGTTACGCAGGCTTCTGTCGCCTTGATTGTCTTGATAATATTTTGGATTGGTCAGCATGGCGATGAGCAAAGCAGATTCGTCACGATTGAGGTTGTCTGCAGATTTGTCAAAGTAATGCTGAGCCGCCGCCTCGATACCATAAATACCAGTACCAAACTCTGCTACATTGAGATACGCGGTCAAAATACGCGTCTTATCCCAAAATGTTTCAATCATTAACGTGATAACTGCTTCTTCAGCTTTACGAACGTATGAGCGATGCGACGTCAAAAACAAATTTTTTGCCAATTGCTGAGTAATCGTTGAGCCACCAGCCGACATTTTGCCTGTCTCTTCGTTCTTTTTGCGTGCCGCCTCGATGCCTTTAAAATCAAAACCACTGTGCTGACTAAACGTTGAGTCCTCACTTACTATCGCCGCTTGTTTGGCAGATTTTGCAATAGCATCATACTCTACCCACGTTTGCGTGACATCACCGCCTGTCATACGATGGGTCAGCATAAACATACTGTTATTAATAGGCTGCGTTTTCCAAATTAACAGTAGGCCTGCGACCAATACATGGAATGCGACGACCAACAACATCATTGCCAGTAATAGTCGTTTGATAAATTTGCTAAAACTTGCCATGCGAGATATCCAAATGATTAAAAAGCCAATAAGATGAAACAATAAGATGAAATAAGCCGCTATCGATAAAAAACGTAGGCCAGTCATGATAAATGAGTAATTAAAAACAGTAGGTCATCTTACCTAATCTCACAATCGCTGTCATTATTTACCCCATTTCTTTATGATGTTATAAAAGCAAACCGTTTTATGATGTTATAAAGGGCAAACAATATTCACGTTTTTTTGCGTCTCTGAAGTAGCGCTGTGCGACACATATAAATATAAGAGAATAAATATGCACAATGACAATGTATACCATGACAATATTTGCGATGACAATATTTGCGATGAAAGCACTATTAACACTCATATTCATCACAACGGTATTAACCATAACGATATAAAAGCATTGCGAGATCATATTATTTCGGCAAATCCTAATTTAGGTACGGCTGAAAATACAGATAAATGGTGGCTATTGGGTACGTCTGGCTGTCATTTATGTGACATCGCTGAGCAAATTATCATGCAGTTTCAAGCAGTACAGCCCATTACTTATAAAAACGTCGATATTGCTGATTTTGATGAGTCATTAATGATGGCATTTGCCACCACCATCCCAGTTATTTTGACACCATCCAAACGCTTGAACTATCCGTTCTCAGTCATGGATCTACAGCAGTTGTTGACTTAAAAATAATATATCTATCACCAATATTTTATATTGAGACCTATATGAAAAATTTAGAAAAAGTCACCGAAATTGAAGACTTGCGGCGAGTCGCTGAACGCAAAGTACCACGTATGTTTTATGATTATGTCGATTCTGGCTCATGGACTGAGACCACATATCGTAACAATGAAAGCGATTTTGACCGTATTAAGCTGCGCCAGCGTGTACTGGTCAATATGGACAATCGTAGTCTGGAAACAACCATGATTGGCGAGCCTGTCAAGATGCCGGTCGCCATCGCGCCAACGGGATTTACTGGCATGATGTGGGCAGATGGCGAGATTAAAGCGGCGCAGGCAGCAGAAACGTTCGGTGTGCCTTTTTCTTTATCGACCATGAGTATCTGCTCGATCGAGGATATCGCTACCCATACCAGCAAGCCGTTTTGGTTTCAATTATACGTGATGCGCGATCAGGCCTTTATGGCCAATCTTATTCGCCGTGCCAAAGAGGCGAATTGCTCAGCGCTTATTTTGACTGCTGACTTACAGGTACTGGGTCAACGGCATAAAGACATTAAGAACGGTCTTTCTGCCCCGCCCAAACCGACACTGGCCAATATCCTCAATCTCATGACCAAACCTGAATGGTGCCTGAACATGCTGGGCACTAAAAGACGTACGTTTGGCAATATTGTCGGTCATGCAAAAAACGTTGCGGATCTCTCTTCCTTGTCTGCGTGGACGGCAGAACAGTTTGATCCCGCTCTCAGCTGGTACGATGTCGCCCGTATCAAAGATATGTGGGGCGGTAAACTGATTATCAAAGGCATCATGGAACCTGAAGACGCTATCTTGGCCGCGCGTAGCGGTGCGGATGCGCTGGTGGTGTCGAACCATGGTGGTCGGCAATTAGATGGTGCGCTCTCCTCTATTTCTGCCCTCGCAGATATCGTACAAGCAGTGCATGCCGAAAACAGCGATATTGAAGTATGGCTTGACAGTGGCATTCGCTCTGGTCAGGATGTGTTAAAAGCCATATCTCTAGGTGCGAAAGGCACGATGATTGGTCGCGCTTTTCTTTATGGACTGGGTGCCTATGGCGAAGATGGGGTGCGCCGCGCGCTTGAAATCATCTATAAAGAATGTGATATATCCATGGCATTCTGTGGTCATACCGATATCAATACCGTCACGGATAATATCTTGGTAAAAGGCACGTATGAAAACCTTAAAATTAACCATCCTTAAAAATCATTGTCTTTTAAGTGATGATCTCATGCTTATTGATAACATGTTCTGAGCATACCCTTTATACTCTACCTATCATCTTTACTGATAATCTTTCACTTATAGTTAACTTTTATGACCATTCAACAATTATTAAAAACAGCACCCGTTACTACTTTGCTACTCATCAGCTTTATTGGATTATTTATTATCCAAATATTCACGGGTGTCGATGCCAACAATCCATCGACTGAAGCGTTAGTTAAATGGGGTGCTAATGCCTTGCCTTTTACCATGGGCGATGAGCCGTGGCGATTGGTCAGCAGTGCGTTTTTGCATATTGGCCTCATGCATTTATTGTTTAATGGTTTTGCCATGTATTTCTTTGGACAAGTTGCCGAGCCGATGTTTGGCTCAGCCAAGTTTTTGGCATTGTTTGTGCTAGCAGCAATCGGTGGCAATTTACTCAATAGTTATGTCACATGGCAGGACATTTTAGCAGGTACTGGACAACCGGGATTATCGGCGGGGGCGTCTGGTGGTATCATGGGTATTGGTGCGGCCTTATTGGTAGCAGCGTTGTTTAAGATATCGGTCAATGGCATGGTGCTCAATTTAAAAAGCTTGATCATCATCATGGCGATTAACTTGGTATATGGTTTTGCCGTACCGGGTATTGATAATGCGGGTCATATCGGCGGCGCAATCACAGGACTAGTCATTGCCTTGGCTTTTGCGATTGGTTACCGTCAGGATATGACTGTCACTTTGCAAAATGTCCTTGTGTCTCAAAACCCCTATCAAAATAACAATCAACTCGACACTCCAAACCCCTATCAAACTGATTATGAGAGTAATGACCAAGCCGACTATTCAAACAGCCATATTGATCAGCCGTCTGACCCTGATGCTTATTCGACCAGTAGCTCTGCCGAGTTTGACAATCGTATTGACGTAAATTTGGATACACCTACCAGCACCGCGCACACCAGTACCATTCAAGAACAAGCACCTGCCAAACCCTCATTTATTTGGACACTGCTCCCATGGGTGGTAATGCTATTAATCAGTATTGGCTTTGTTTGGTGGTGGCAAGATATTCACTATCAAATCATACAAGTATTAAAAACCATTGAGTAAATTGCCATACTTATTTATCATGGCAAAACCACTCATAAAAACAGCCTATTTATTTAGCTTACCTTACTCTATTACTTCTGCTTGATGATACTATCCAACCATTACTACTCACTCACGAGACCCCATTATGTTTAAACTTGCAGCGCTACCTACTATCTCTACGCGCACATTGCTTGGCGCGCTAACGGCTACTGCATTGCTCAGTGTGTCTAGCATGTCTAGTGCCATCCCTTTTCTTAATAAAAACTTACCTACCGACCAAGATGCTGAACTAAGCGTTGGGGTAAATGTCATGGCGGTCAAATCAGCCTATGATTTGGAAGACAGTACTGAAGTACGTGTGCTGCCAGGCATTTTTTATGACAATAATAGGATCTATGCGCGCGGTGCTCAAGCGGGTGCGTACTTAATCAATGATGGTGTCAATCAGTTATCGGCCTACGCCAAGCTCGCTGGATCTGAGTTTGATCCTGATGACGCCAATGGCGCACTTCAAGGTCTTGATGAGCGTAAAGCCTCAGCAGAGGCTGGTCTGAGCTATCAACGCCGTACCGCTATCGGCGGTATCCGTGCTCAGTATGGAGCGGATGTGTTAGATCGTAGTGGTGGCAATACTGGGCGCTTGACTTATCTTGCCAGAATCAGCAAAGACAAACTAACCGTCTATCCAAGCTTTGGCTTTGAGTATCATGATGCTGCCTATAACGAATACTATTATGGCGTCAGTGAAGAAGAGTCAACGAAGACGGGTGTTGCTGCTTATAAATCTAATTCGAGCTTGAGCCCTTATATCAATATCAGTGCCAATTATGATTTCAATGATAAGTGGGCAGGATTTGCCAATCAAAGCTTAAGTTATTTGTCAAATGAGCAATATGATAGCCCAATGGTAGACTCGCGCACTGAGGCGACGACAACGCTTGGTTTGCTTTATAAGTTCTAATTAAGCTTAAATGTTTGATATAAAAAAGACCTTACCGCGTGATGTGGCAAGGTCTTTTTATTGAATAATTTCAAATGTAGGGTATGCTTAGCGCACCGATAAAATACTTAATTCATAAAATCGGTGCATGAGATGCACCCCACTCATACTCAAAATCTTGGACATAGAAAAATTATGAAGTCTGAGATAATTTTACAAAAAGTGGCTGATTTTATAGGCTAAAAATATTCAATACTTAAATAAGATATCAAATCAATTTTAATGCTGAGAATGAATGATAGGAATGCTTGAAATATGAATATCTATTTAATTTTGGCAGGCATGTTAAGCGCTATTGCCGCCGCGCTTCATGTAGGCTGTATTATTTTTGGTGCTCCCTGGTATCGATTCTTTGGTGCTGGAGAACAGATGGCGCTACTCTCTGAGCGTGGCAGCACTAAACCCACTATCATTACCTCAACAATCACACTTACTCTAGCCGTTTGGGCATTATATGCTTTTTCTGCGGCAGGGTTGATTGGTCAACTCCCATTCATACGCACAGCACTCGTCATGATTATTCTTATTTATTGTAGTCGTGGCATCCTTGGTTTTTTCTTTATCAATAATCCTATAGGAAGAAGTCCTCAGTTTTGGCTATGGAGTTCGGCTGTGTGTCTAGTCATCGGTGCCATTCATTTGATTGGTCTCCAGCAGCAATGGACAAGTTTATAAATATACAGTCAGTTCATACAATTCAGCTTATAGGCTGCTGTCCTGCACACCGATAGGGTAAATGGCTTTTGATTCAATTATATCCAAGCTGGAACATGAAAGATGCAGCAACTACCTTTATATCATAACGATAAAAACCTATGGCAACAGCTCGCCTACTCACCGTCAACGTTGATGTCTGATGGTGGTTACGAAGTCAGTCATGATACGCATGCAAAAGCGCGTTATGCCTTATTGATTGAGCTTCAATATGACTTACAGGCGCAGGATGAAGCGCTGATCAGATATTTATTCACACAAGAGATTTTGAATTATCAGAAAGCTTCTATGGGAGGCATGAGTGATGAGCTTCTTCTCAATGCTTATTTACTCGCAAGCTTTAAGAACCCAAATGATATTTTGCTTTTCTATAATGCCAAACATTCAAGTTTTGATGCCAGTTTTATTATAGATAACGAGTTTATGCTTTATGCGCTAGAAGATAAAACAGAGATGTTTGTCAAAGACAACTTTCCAGAGATTTATGATGACCTGCAAGGAATTTATGATCTGTGTGACTACAATGGCGCATTAGAAGCGTGGTGGACTCACCTATCGAGTGACTACCCCAAACAAGAGGCTGATGAGGACTTATATACGCTATATCAGCGCCATTTCTACTTAGATAACTATGAGCTCGCCAAAAAGTATCTTGAAGCATGGAATGAGGCAACCCCTGATTCGGTCAATAAAATGAGTACTTTAAAATATGCCTATATCGAGCTAAAGGAATACCAACAGGCTATTGAACTACTAAAAGAGGAGCTGGCAGCCAGTGACTCGCATTGGGATAACGTCAGTTGTTATAGCGATTTGTTGAAATTTTATACCAGAACAAAGCAAGCAGAAAATGCTTTAAGAACCATTGACTGTATTGATAAGGAATTAGAACAATTTAGCGATTGGAAGAATGTGGGTCTGGGTCGTATGACGATTGAGCAGATTTTTGAATTTAGTTTATTAACTGATAATACTGAGTTTGGTGTTAATGCTTTTGACATGGCCTATAAGTGGTTAAAAAAAATTAGATATAGTATTTCTTACGTTGGTCTCGTTACTGCACTAAAAGCTGCAATTAAGTACGATTTAACTATACAGGTACAGAAGTTAGAAAAGTTACTTACGGCCGAACAGGATCGCATTGAAAAAGATTTGATGCCAAAGAGTTGGCTGAAGATGTGTTTAGAACACTTTTCTAAATAAGAGGTTAAAGATAAGGCTCTCATAGTGAAAGGTCTCTTTTGCTTTAATAAATGCTTTCCCAAATAATAAACTAAAATTTTCTACTATTAGGTTGAGTCTCAGTGAGTTTTAATTATTACCAAATATCTAGATTTAAAGACAACGACGCCTTAAACGACAGACAATGGACAAACATATCGAATTTTATTGGAAAGTTCGGTATTGAAGATATTAACAGTTACTTAGCAGTTGAAAGTGATTTTATAGAATTTCTAAGACTGTTTTATATTGAGTTGTCTCCAAAACCCATGAAGGATTACAGTCTTAGCTTTTTAGGTTTCGGTATGCATGTCTTTAGTTTGAAAGATGTGAAAAACGAATTTTTCTATGGCTTAGACAATGTTGAGGAAAGATTGCAAAAGTTAGTCAAACTTAATATCAATTATATATCTACAGAAGAGCTAGACTTCATACTAACTTGCTGGATCAGAGGACTCTGCTCACTTTGGTTATTTGAAATAGGTACTGGTAGCTATTTAAGAGCATCAGACGAGGATTTCACTTTTAGTCTCATGTTGCATGAGAATTGGGAACTCTCTCACATTTTTGGCCCTGTTAATAATGTATATTTTCATAAAGATATTGATCCATATTTATAAATGTTAAATTAAATATATTCTATATAGTTTTAAATACCAAAAAAAGACCTTGCCACATTACGTGACAAGGTCTTTTTACTATTCTAAGAAGTTTTTAATAACTTACTTAGGATGTACCATATCAGCAGGAATGACCCACTCATCAAACTGGGCTTCAGTTAGCAGCTCCAACTCAACCGCCACTTGCTTCAACGTTTTGTTTTCTTTATAAGCCGTCTTAGCGATTTTTGCCGCATTCTCATAACCAACATGACGGTTCAATGCCGTGACTAGCATCAATGAGTTATGCAAGAAGTCATCGATTTTGTCTTTTACTGGCTCGATACCAACGGCACAGTTTTCGTTGAAGCTGTTGCAAGCATCACCCAATAACTGGATAGATTGCAATAAGTTAAACGCGATTACTGGCTTATACACGTTTAGCTCAAAGTTACCTGATGCGCCAGCCATGCTGATAGTTACATCGTTACCCATGACTTGAGCGACAACCATGGTCATTGCTTCTGACTGCGTTGGGTTCACTTTACCCGGCATGATAGAAGAGCCTGGCTCGTTCTCAGGAATCGTCAATTCGCCTAAACCACAACGAGGACCAGATGCCAACCAACGTACGTCGTTAGCGATTTTGTTTAAGCTCGCTGCTAGCGTTTTTAATGCGCCAGAGGCAAATACTTCGGCATCACGGGCGGCTAGTGCTTCAAATTTGTTTGGTGACGTGACAAACGGCAAGCCAGTCAAAGCTCGACAGTTGCTCAGCTGATTTTACTGCATAATCAGGATGGGCGTTTAGACCAGTACCAACCGCGGTGCCGCCTAGTGGCAACTCATATAGACCTTGTAGCGCGTTGTCGATACGAGTCAATGAATGGTCAAGTTGGCTCACATAGCCGCTGAACTCTTGGCCTAGCGTCAAAGGCGTAGCGTCTTGCAAATGCGTACGACCGATTTTTACGATGCTATCGAATTCTTTGGCTTTAGCAGCTAGCGTATCGCGTAGCGCTTTTACGGCTGGGATCAAGCAAGCTGTTGATCTGACGAGCAGCAGCCACACGAATCGCCGTTGGGAAGCTGTCGTTGGTAGACTGTGCATGGTTGACATGGTCATTTGGGTGAATTGGCGTGTAGCTGCCACGCTCAGAACCAGCGATTTCGTTGGCACGGTTGGCCAATACTTCGTTCATGTTCATGTTTGACTGTGTGCCAGAACCCGTCTGCCATACGACCAATGGGAACTGATCGACCAGACCACCATTGATGATTTCGTCAGCGGCTTGTACGATGAGATCACGCTTGTCGCCTTCGATACGCTCAAGGCTTGCGTTGGTAATCGCAGCGGCTTTTTTGACCAGTGCCATCGCTTCAATCATTGGACGCGGCAATGTCTCGCCACCGATTTTAAAGTTTTCACGGCTACGCTGTGTTTGCGCGCCCCAATAAGCATCAGCTGGGACTTCTACGTTACCCATGGTGTCTTTTTCGGTACGAGTTGCCTGATTCTGTGTCGACATAACTACCCTCTTTGATGGTTTGTTGTTTTATGACTGCTCTAAAAAATGCAACATCTGCTGCACATAAAGGAGAATACGATATAAAGTGGCGTTATGATAGCATGACTAGGGCGTGTTGAATATTCACAAATAGCCTTGGTCAATGTCTAAAAACGCCTGTCCTTACCAACTTAACATATGACCGGACCGTCTCTCTATGTATCCTGAACCAAGAAATTCTGAGTTAACGACCTCTGGAGTTAGTCAACCTACCTAGACGGCACTTTACTCGCCAGCGTCGCCAGTTAAGCGACGGCGCACGTAGAAATTTGGCGCAAGCAGCGAGCTTGCATTTGAGCAAACTACAACAACGATTATCAAAACGTGCACGTATTGGGCTGTATTACGATGGTTTTGGTGAGTTGCCCACTCAGCCACTGTTGGATTGGTGTCAGCGCTTAGGCTATTTGCCTTATTTGCCTGTGGTTAGCTCACTCGGTCGTACCAGCAATGGTCACGATAATAAACGGTTGCGCTTTGTACCTGTTTATCACTCGAAGCTCATCAACGTACCAACGCACATTCATCAACTCGGCATGAAACAAAATCATAGCCGCGCTCTGTTATGGGCGACAGAATTAGACGTGATTATCTGTCCGTTAGTCGCGGTAGATAAACACGGCAACCGTATGGGCATGGGTGGTGGATTTTATGATACGACACTTGGCAAAAGCTATCGATCAGGCGCAAAGAAACCATTGAAAATTGGCTGGTGTTATGACTTTCAAGTGGTTGAACAATTACAGCGGCAGCCTTGGGATGTGCCATTAGATGGCTTAATCACGCCAAGTGGATTGAGGTGGTTTCGATGAACAATAAACAGTCTGATAAAAAAGACTCTAGCGCTGACAATGTGGATGAGTATTTGCAAACCTTAGGCAATGATGACGCTAGGGAAATACGTTATTACAGTCAAGAACAGCCGTTTAGCGCTGATGAGATGGCAAGGCTAGTCAATGAAGAACGCTTAAATGAGTTGCTCGCGCAAAGTGATGCGTTTTTGAGCAGTTTGAGTAGTGAGATTAAGGATTTTGATGAAGATGGTCTCTGATTTGAGTAGGGTGCGTGCCCAGCGCACCAATAACTATCATCAATTTGTTTTTGGTGCGCTCGGCGCACCCTACAAAACTTATATACCAACCACATATAATCCTTTACTTCCGACTTCAGTATAGCTCACTTTTTTTAAATTTTATCAACATAGGTATCGTATTGTGACTACCTCAACAACTAACTCCAATAAAAAAACCATAACGATTGTGATTTTGCTAGTGACAGTTATTGTTCTATTATTTGCCTTTTTCAATAAGTTTCAAGTGTTTTGGTCGCCCTTTCAAATCCTAAGCCATGACGATATTGAAAAAAATCAACAAGGTATTTGCTTAGCGGAAGATAGACAACTCGATGAAAAAGAGCTGTTTGTTCGCGCCATGCAAGGCTATTGGGACAAACGCACACACAGCGTAGCAAGAAATATTAATTATGAAGGTGACGCTATAATGCGGTGTCAGAAACAATCCCTATGTGAATATTGGAAAATACCTGAGCCCTTGCTGTTAGAAGATTATACCAAAGCTATTTTAGATCGACCTGATACTATCGATTTCAAAGCACTGATGACAGACTATTTTCAGGCCGCACCCTTTGAACAAGGTAGCATCGCGAACCTGTCTCAATATAACGACGGTGGGTTTCCTTATTCTATTTTAGCCGCAGAACAGGGTAAATACAGTTTGATTCCCAGTGATTGCTGTCAATTATTGACTGACAAACAATACAGTCAGGCGTTTATCAAAAAAGATCCTGAACAAAACACGAAGCAACAACAACGGGGCAATGGTCATTACTTTATTAAGGTAAAGGATATACCTTTATCCAAGGCCTTTTCTGATAATGATATGGATAAACCTTACCATTTAAGACCACGTTATATACATTATACGATACATTCTATCTCTAATTGCGGTGAGTTCTATGCGGACTATTATGAAAGCATACTTAATTCTGATTATGTTTACTTATCTTTCAAAGACAGAGTGCTTGAAGGAGGGCGTCCTGGTGACGATTCACTATATTGGTACGACGATAAATATATCAAAGGGGAAGTATTCGAATCCACCACAGACTATGACGAGTATTTAAAAATACGACAAGTCATAGACGAAAAGGCACGGCAGAATCTAATAAAAAACAGTCAATTAAATAAACCATAGGAAAGCGATTATGAGTACCTTTAATTTAAACTTTTAGCGCCAATGAGCTAGCGGCGGTGATTGACGAGAAACGCTTAAATACTCTACTGGCGCAAAGTGATACGTTTTTGAGTAGTTTGAATAGTGAGATAAGAGATTTTGATGAAGATGGTCTCTGATTGGAGTAGGGTACGCCGAGCGCACCAATAACTATCATCAACCTATTTTTGGTGCGCTCGACTTTAATTACACTCAGAATGAGATACTGACATTGTCAATATTGATGTTATACCCCTACAAATTCAATGGTTGTGTTGTCTCTAGTCATACATTCAAGCAAAAAAACCTCTGCATTTTCGACAATATCAAATAACTGGTTAACGACCTCTTTTTTATCTTCAACGGTTGGTTTATTAAGATTATTTCTAAAATCTAACTCAATATTAGGGCGATCGACTCCCACACCTACGATAAATCTGTCATTTAAAAATATAAAACGAAAATAGGGGTCAGGACGACCATAAGCAATCGAATAAAAGACGGCGTCATCGCTATGATATGTGTAGCGCGATTCTTCAAAGGTTTTAGGTAGCGTAATATTTTCCAAGTCTTTTTCAAGAATAATGAATAGAGACCTCGCTGTACTCTCATTTAAATGCTTTCTTTCGTTTAATATTTTTTTAAGCTGCGTCGCGCTCATGTGTTCTTTGACTTTCACAATTCCATCCTTTTTTATGCGCTATTTCCTATTCCCACCTTAAAGCAAAAAAGCCATCTATACGATGGCTTTTTATAGAACTACGTTCTAGCTAAAGCAACCTACAACACCATCGCTGCAATCCAACCAAACGCCAGTAGCGGAATGTTGTAATGCAAGAATGTCGGTACCACACTGTCTTTGATATGGTCATGCTGTCCATCGATATTTAGACCAGACGTTGGCCCCAATGTCGAATCTGACGCAGGTGAACCCGCATCACCAAGCGCGCCAGCCGTACCGATAATCGCCACAGTGGCCAATGGCGAAAACCCTAAAGAGATACACAGCGGCACATAAATCGCGGCCAAAATAGGAATGGTTGAGAATGAAGAGCCGATGCCCATGGTCACAATCAAACCGATCAATAGCATAATAAATGCTGCCATCGCTTTATTACCACCAAACAATGACGCCGCACCATCAACGAGTGGCTGAATCTGCTCAGTAGCTTTCATGACTTCAGCAAAACCCTGCGCCGTAATCATGATAAAGCCAATCATCGCCATCAGCTTGATACCGTCATTAAAGACGCCATCAGCATCACGCCACTTCACCACGCCTGTCGCCATAAAGACCCCAAAGCCAAACATCGAACCCAGCAATAGCGAATCAGTATATAGCTGCACCACAAACGCGGTCACGATGGCAGCCAGTGCGACCAGCGTCTTTAGCTTGCTTTGCGACTGTGCACCGGCAGCAGTTTTGCTCAGGGCATCACCCTCTACGACTGCATCATGCGCTTGCTGATCTATCGCAATCTGCTGATATGCGCGTGGCTTACGGTAGCTGATAAATACCGCGACCAGCAGACCAATCAGCATCCCTAATGCAGGAATTGCCATCGCTTTAACCACAGAAATATCAGTAATATCAATACCCGCTTCACCGACGTTTTTGAGCATAATCTGATTGAGATAGATATCCCCAAAGCCATATGGGATAAACATATAGGTCGTGACCAGACCAAAGGTCAGCAAACAAGCAATCAGACGTCTGTCAATTTGCATACGATTAAAAGCCAGCAGCAGTGGTGGCACAAGCAGCGGGATAAAGGCAATATGAATGGGGATTAAGTTCTGACTAAAGCAGCTCATAGTAATCAAGCCTGCAAATAGCATATACTTAATCATACCGCTGGTACCACCTGCATCGATACGCTTAATCACCGCGCCTGCCAAAGATTGTGGCAAGCCAGAGTGCGCAATAGCGACGGCAAAAGCACCCAATAATGCGTATGAAAGTGCGATTTGTGCGCCATTGCGAATACCTTCTTGAAAGGCCTCTAAAGTATCCGTAATACCAAGACCAGCCAGCAGTCCGCCTGCCAGCGCCCCGATCAATAAACTGAGCACCACGTGCACGCGCGAAAGTGATAGCCCCAGCATGATAATAACTGCCAGCAGTACCGCATTGATTGCCATGTGTTGCCCCTTGCTCTTTATGCTTTAGCTTCAGTGAAACTGATGAATATCTTAAACCGATGTATGTTGCCCTACTTTCTAAAAAGACTCAGTATAAAAGCCTGATTTTAGACGCGCGCCAGTTTACCTTATTTTGCCCATAAAGCCTATGTATAGAAATCGATGGTTATAAGCTAAGCAATATACTTAAAAGTGCTATCGTACTCCTGACATATATTTTTGCGACTTCTATTTCACCTCCAAACAGCCAGCTAGAAAATTTATACAAATAAAACTATTTAACGAAGATAAGCATGCGACTTGACCAATGAGCCTTGCAATTTTATCTGTGAGCACCATTTATCTAAACATGAACCACGAACTTGACTTTACAAGTCTGGTGAACGAGGAAAAATATATGAGTGAACATAAAATTGCCCCAGACAATATCGACATCGATGTCGACGTTTCAACGACTGTCGCAGAAGACAACGAACCAAACACTTCATCTAATAACACGTTAGATGCAGCGGTTACCGATGTTAATGAGACTGATAGTGAGATCTGATAGTGACGACAGTACCGCTAAAGACGATGCTACCGAAGACAATACCGTTGAAGACTATTTGCCCTTATTGGCACTGCGCGACGTCGTCGTCTACCCACACATGCAAATTGCTTTGTTTGTCGGTCGTGCGCCATCGGTAAAAGCCGTTGAGCTGGCACAAGCAGAGTACGGCAACAAAGTACTGGTTGTGGCTCAAAAAGACTCTCTGACCGAAGATATCGATCAAGACAACTTATACCAGTACGGTACGGTCTGCCGCATCGTCAGCACCATGCCGCATGATAGCGATGAGAACTGCATCAAAGTATTGATTGAAGGTCAATATCGTGCGCGCGTCGATGCCATAGAAGATCACGATGAATTATTGATGGCAAACTTTGAACGTGCTGATCTTGATGTCAGCATGGATGAGAGCCAACAAAAAAACACCATCCAAGCGTTGACCACCTATTTGAAAGCTATGCGGATGCGCGTCTGCGTAATGCGCGTGAGCTCACTCGCGTGGCAAAACGTATTGATGATTTGCTTGAGTTGGTCTACTTCATCTCAACGCGTGTGTCGATGGATCTTGATATAAAACAGTCTTTCTTAGAAAAAAACGATATCAAAACGCATATCAATACCTTGACAGAATATTTGGTCAAGCAAAGTGCTGAACAAAATATCGAACAAGACATCCAAGAAGCTGTCCGTCAGCAAATGGAAGACAATCAGCGCGAATACTTCTTAAACGAGAAAATGAAAGCCATCAAAAACGAGCTGTCTGATATGAATGACGGCGCGTTCGATGGTGAAGATGATGTGGCTGAGCTTAGAGCAGCGTTTAGAAGATGCTGACTTGCCAGAAGATGTCCGCAAAAAAGCAGAACAAGAGATTAAAAAGCTCAAAATGATGCCGCCTGCATCGAGCGAATCATCTGTGGTACGTAACTATATTGAATGGATTTTGGACACGCCGTGGAATGCGACGACCAAAGTTTCAATCAATTTAGACAAAGCCAAAACCGTCTTAGATGAAGATCATTATGGCTTGCAAGATGTAAAAGACCGCATCTTAGAATATCTCGCCGTGCAATCACGAGTGAAAAAACTTCGTGGCCCGATTCTATGTCTCGTCGGTCCTCCGGGTGTTGGTAAAACCTCATTGGGTGAGTCCATCGCCCGCGCAACGGGTCGTAAGTTTGTGCGTATGGCGCTTGGCGGCGTGCGTGATGAAGCGGAGATTCGTGGTCATCGCCGTACCTATATCGGTGCGATGCCGGGTAAAATCGTTCAATCACTTGCAAAAGTAGAAGTCAAAAACCCGCTATTCTTATTGGATGAAATCGATAAGATGGCGCAAGACTTCCGCGGTGATCCAGCATCAGCATTGCTTGAAGTATTGGATCCATCACAGAACGATACCTTTAACGACCATTATTTAGATATGGACTTAGATCTTGTCGCAAGTGATGTTCATCTGTACCGCTAACAGCATGGATATTCCAGCCAGCCCTGCTTGACCGCATGGAAGTCATTCGTCTACCGGGTTATACCGAAGAAGAAAAAGTCAATATCGCACAAAAGTACCTAGTGCCAAAAGCGATCAAGAATAACGGTCTCAAAGAAGGCGAAATTGAGATTGTCGAAGCGGCATTGCACAGCATCGTGCGTAGCTACACTCGTGAAGCAGGTGTGCGTAACCTTGAGCGTGAAGTCAATAAAATCTGCCGCAAAGTGGTTCGCGGTTCAGTTGAAAACCATGGCGCGCGTGCTCCGAAAAAAGCAGAACGTCAGCTAATCGTGGTCGATGACAAAAACATCGATGACTATCTAGGGGTGCATCAGTATGACTACGGTCTGGCTGAAGAAGAGCCTGAAATTGGTCGTATCACTGGTCTTGCGTGGACACAAGTCGGTGGCGAGTTATTGACCATTGAAGCAGTCGGCATGAAAGGCAAAGGGGAGCTTAGCTTTACCGGTTCACTCGGCGATGTGATGAAAGAGTCGATTCGTGCAGCCATGAGCGTGGTTCGTGCTCGCGGTGATAGCTTAGGTATTGACTACGAGACGATCAAAACCACGGATGTCCATGTCCATATGCCAGAAGGTGCCACACCAAAAGACGGCCCATCTGCTGGTGGTGCACTGACTACAGCGCTTGTATCTGCCTTGACGGGTATCGCCATTCGTCCAGATATTGCGATGACAGGTGAGATTACCCTGCGTGGTAAAATCCTACGTATCGGTGGTCTTAAAGAGAAGCTACTTGCGGCGCATCGCGGCGGCATCAAGCACGTCTTGATTCCAGCAACCAATGAGCGTGATTTGGCCGATATCCCTGATAACGTGAAAGAAGGTTTGACTATTCAACCAGTCGCCACGATTGAAGAGATATTGAAGGTTGCTCTGGTCAGTATGCCAAAGCCACTTAAACCTGCGAAAGTAACCGTTGATAAAACCTCAGGCAAAGCACTACATAACTAATTGCATATTCGTTAGTCAAACTCTTAAAACATAAGAGCTGCTCATCATGATGATGGGCGGCTTTTTTTTGGCAATAATAAACAACAATCTCTCTAAAGCCTTATGTTATATTTTAGACAAATGTTTATTTAGTAGAAACTTATGAAGTTAAATAGTTTACGGATGCCTCTAGCGATAATAAGCGCATTACTACCAATCGCTTTGTTAGGCTGCCAAACAAACAGCCTTAATCATTCAGCGCAAACCAGTACCGTCATCGACGATAAAAACTGGTCAGCGGCGACCCTTAAACCCAGACTGTTTCAAACGATCACCAAATATGAGTGGCAATTGACCCACGTTAGTAATGATGAAGGCAAGCTTATACGCCTTACTCTTCAGCCACCGTTAACTATGGATGTTCGCCCAGACCTGTTAACCTTCGATGACGGCTGCTACCGACATCTCGTGTCCTTTGATATGTGGTTGCCCTTACCTTATCCTTATACAGATGCATCAGTACAAGATACAACTAAATCACCAGTCACGGCTGCTGACTGCACTGCGATATATCAAGCAACCACCAAAGACTGGCGCGGTAATACAATTATTCCTAGCGATACAGCATATCTATTAAACGCGACTTTTGGGCCCTACGCAGGAACGAATTTTATATTTAATCCCGCGCTGCCTCAGTTAGTACAGGGCAATAAAACCGTAGAAAAACAGCTTGCTTTAAATACCAGTAAAGGAAAAACACTTATCTTTACGGGCACACCAAAACCCAAACACATGGTAGCTGGGATACCACTCACCAATGAATTATTAGAAAGCTATCGGTGGCAGCTGGTGCAAGTGACGGACAAAACAGGCGCAGTAATGAGCGAATTTACGCAAACAGAAAAGCCTATTATGCTTTCCTATAGTTTGAATAACTATAATGGCGATGAGAGTGACAAACAAAATGGCTTTCAATCAGGTATATACGGTCAAAGCTTTGGTGTATCTGTTGGCTGCAACGGCGTTGGTGGACCTTATGCCCTTTCTGTCAATCAAAGTTTACTTACTGGCGGCTTTCCTTCCACAATGATGAGCTGTGGCGATACTGTTGATGATATCGAATTACGGCTTCGACGTATGATGGCCTATAGCACGAGTCGACTGATCTTAACGCACGCAGATAATAAGACAAAGACAACCACAGAGCATTCAGAGTCAAGCTACTTACTCACCCAAGCACTAGACTCTGGCGAGACATTAATTTGGAAAAATATTTCTAAACAATGGCTAGATCATTAAGAAAAATAAAAAGGATTCTATAATGAAAAAAGTAATACTTGCCAGCGCAATGTTTTGCAGTACAGCGCTTGCACTATCAGGTTGCCAATCGATGAGTAATACATCATTATCTATGTTAGACAGTATTGTACAAACCGATACAGTCGAGATTCCAGAGAATAAAGTGATGCAATGGAGCAGTGGCTATAACTGGCAATTGACAGAGGTGGCGCGATATGACGGCCAGCCCGTAACTATCAAAGGTACAGACCCTATCCGTTTGGCTATTGACTCAGGTAGACTGCATTTTTATCAAGGTTGCAATCACGATAAAATCGACCTATTTACTGGCGCGCCCCCATACAGTTATGCCAGCTATATTGTACAGTTACCAGCGACCTGCACGAATAGTAGCACTGATGACCATAACATTCGCACGCTGTTTCAGGACTACGGCACGTATCTTTTTGGGATTAAGTTACTACCTACAGCACCATCAACCTCACAAGGTAATACCTCCGCTGCGCCAAAGCGCCTTGCACTTATTATGGAAAACGGCAATCAACTTGTCTTTACAGGGATGGCAAAAACGCTACCTGCACCTACGGGTTTACCGATAAATGCTGAACTATTAAAGCGCTATGACTGGCATTTGGTCAGTGCTGTCGATAATCATTACGATGACAAAGGGCTGCTTGTTTCTAGAAAGCCTATCGGTAATTTCTATCATCCTGACTGGTCTATTTCAGTTACCTTTAGAGACGATTCTGACCAAACATACGTATCATTTAATTCTGGCTGTAACGGCTCTGGTGCCCCTTATTTTCTACTGGACGATAATACGCTAAAAGTTGGCATGATTATCAGCACGATGATGGGCTGCGGTGAGACAGGCAATCGCATTGAAACTACTATTTTTAATCTAATGCGTGATAGCAGTAGCCAGCTTAGCTTAAGTCTGCAATCCTCAGAGGAAATATCAACATCATCAAAAAACCAAACAGACATGCCTAGCTATAATTTATTGCAAACGATGGAATCAGGTGAAACCTTAGTCTGGCAAAACCAAGAACTACCAAAGAGAGCTTACGATACTAAATAAAAATGGTGCTCGTAATATGAGTAGGTGATGCTGATACCTCTTTTCTAAAGCAATTTTCAAACCCATACGATACTTACATTTATTAACCGATTGTTGCGCTTTTGATGAATATCTATATTGCCTCCTTCGCTATACTGAACTGATTGCAATATTAAGAATATATTTGCATATTTTAAATAAAATTATAGATAAATATATTCATCATAATGATGAAACACATCTGGAGATAATAATGAATAAGACGATGTTAGCAAGTGCCCTATTATGTGGTTCAGCTTTGGCAGTGACTGGTTGCCAAACAGTAGAAAGCCAAATGCAGACAGGCAATCCTTTGAATCAGCCTGCCTTAAAATCGACTATCAAAACTGTCGACAACAATAATAAAGAAGTCGGGCAAGTTTTCTTGCGTCCTGTTGATGGCGGCGTTCAAGTGTATGGCAAGCTCATGAATTTACAGCCAGGTAAGACCGTATCACTCCATATTCATGAGACTGGCAGTTGTGGCGATATGGGTAAAGCGGCAGGTGGCCACTTTAATCCAGACAACAAGCCCCATTCTAATCCAGATGATGTGAATGGACATGCGGGTGACTTGCCTAATTTGACAGCCAACGAAGACGGTGTCGCTACGATCAACTATGTGAATAAGAAAATCTCTGTCGCTGAGACAGGAAAATACAGCGTCAATCGCTTAGCCTTTATCGTGCATAACGGTGTTGACGACTATAAGAGTCAACCCGCTGGCAATGCAGGTGATCGCGTCGCGTGTGGTATCATCGAAAAAGTCTAATAAGCTTTAAGATGAACGCTTAATTGCATAAAAAAACCCTCCTAGCCAAATTATATGGTTAAGAGGGTTTTTTATTGTCGATAGAAAAACCGTTATTCTTCTACCCACTCACCTTTGCGCCAGTACACACCCCAACGTGTGGCTTTGCCGTTTTTCTCAGAGCCGATATACTGCTCTTTTTTCTTACGTGACCAGCGCAAAATCGTTGGATTACCGTCAGGATCTTCATCTGGCCCTTCAAACAGATATTGGAATTTATCTTCCATCTTATCTTTAATTTCTCTTAGCTCAGCAAGCTTTGGTGGACGTGTCTCCCGTACTTTTGGGAACTTAGATGCTGCTAAGAACATCCCAGCTGCCCCTTCACGCAAAATGAAAGTAATCCTCATGCTTGACTGATTTTAGCTCTGGCAGATGAATAGGATCCATGCGCGGCGGTGCTGCTTCGCCTGTTTTTAGTACTTTACGAGTGTTGTCACACTTCTGACAAGCGAAGTAAGGACCAAAGCGTCCCGTCTTAAGCTCCAT
This sequence comes from uncultured Psychrobacter sp., assembly GCA_963925435.1. GTDB lineage: Bacteria > Pseudomonadota > Gammaproteobacteria > Pseudomonadales > Moraxellaceae > Psychrobacter. The sequence continues at coordinate 102,487 of CAWURQ010000007.1, forward strand.
TTGTCCATCACATTTATTACAGTCGATGGTTGGGGCAGTCTGAACCAGGTACTTCAAACTTGCCTTCTTCTAAAATATAACCATCGCAATCAGGATTGTTACCGCAGATGTGTAGCTTAAGACCACCATCTACGATATAACCATTCATTGCCGTGCCACATTTCGGGCAGCGTTTTTTCTCCATCAAATCTTTGACTTCTGCCGCTTCGTCATCACCTTCCGCATCATCTAGATTGGCAAAAGCTTCGACTGGCATTAAGTTCTTAGTGCCTTTACAGCGCTCTTTCGGCGGTAAATTATAACCGGTACAACCTAAGAATACACCCGTAGAACCTGTACGCAGTTGCATCGGACGATCACAAATATCGCAATGCACGTCTGGTACATCGGTCGGATCATTTGGGCGCATGCCGTCTTTTTCTTTAGCACGATCAAGGGTAGTTTTGAAATCACCGTAGAAATTATCAAGCACATCTTTCCAGTTTGTATCGCCTTCTGCCACATGATCCAGCTTGTCTTCTAACGCTGCGGTAAAGGTATAATCCATCAAATCTGGAAAACTTGCCGTCAGTCTGTCAGTGACGATATCACCCATTTTTTCGGCAAATAAACGCTTGTTTTCGAGCTTCACATAACCACGATCTTGAATGGTCGAGATGATAGAAGCATAAGTCGATGGACGACCGATGCCTTTTTTCTCAAGCTCTTTTACCAAGCTTGCCTCAGTATAACGCGGTGGCGGCTTGGTAAAGTGTTGGCTTGGATCAAGCTTATCTAGCGTTAACTTGATCGCCTTTTTTGACATCAGGTAATAAGGTATCGTCGGTCTTGGCAGGTGGCATGACTTTGGTATAGCCATCAAACACCAAGGTACGACCGCGCGCTTTTAGCTCGACATCATCAGCACCAACGAACAAATTCACTGATAGATATTTTGCTGGCAGCATCTGGCAGGCCACAAACTGACGCCAAATCAGCTCATACAAACGTATCGCATCACGCTCAACGCCTTTAAGCTGCGTTGATTTCATATTGACGTTAGACGGACGAATCGCTTCATGCGCCTCTTGTGCGCCTTGCTTATTGCCATAGAAGTTGGGCTTTTCTGGCACATATTTTGCGCCATAGCTGTCTTCGATATGACCACGCACAGCAGCCAGCGCATCGCCTGATAAAAAGGTCGAATCGGTACGCATATAGGTGATATGACCGGCTTCATATAAGACGCTGCGCCAAAATCATGGTTTTCTTAACCGAGAAATCCCAATCTGGTACTGGCAGCTTGTTGCAAAGTCGAGGTAATAAAAGGCGCACTTGGACGTGATTGTGTTGGCTTTTCTTCACGTTCTTTAACGATAAAGTCGTTGGCTTTAAGGACGTCTAATACTTTATCCGTCTGCTCTTTATTGACGAGCTTTAGCGTTTTGCCGCCTTGCTTGGTCGCCTCTAAACGAATACCAATTTGCTCAGCGTCGGGTTTTTTGCTATTAGCGACTATGAGTATCGGCATGAATCTGCCAATACTCTTCTGGAATAAAGGCGCGGATTTCATGCTCACGCTCAACCACCAAACGCATGGCAACCGACTGTACGCGGCCTGCCGATAGACCGCGAGCGACCTTTTGCCACAGTAATGGCGATACCATAAAACCAACCACTCGGTCTAAAAAGCGACGCGCTTGCTGCGCATTGACGCGGTCGATATCAAGTTTGAGGGTTGTTTAAAGGCATTTTGAATGGCAGATTTGGTAATCTCGTTAAAGACCACGCGCTCATATTTACTATCAGCGCCACCAATGACTTCTTTGAGATGCCAAGCAATGGCTTCCCCTTCTCTATCCATATCCGTTGCCAGATAGATTTTGTCAGCGTCTTTGGCTAAGGCTTTCAGCTCTTTAATGACTTTGGTCTTGTTTGGCAATACTTCATAGACTGCCGCCCAATCATGCTCAGGGTCTACACCCATGCGCCGTACCAATGCTTGCTGCGCTTTTTCTTCTTTGCTCAGATGTCATCTTTTTTGCGTCGTTGCTGGTTTCTTTGCGCTTTTGCTCGCACCGACGGGCAAATCTCGGACATGACCGATACTTGAGCGCACGATAAAGTCATCACCCAAGGTATTTATTGATCGTTTTTGCCTTGGCTGGTGATTCTACAATCACCAAAGACTTACCTTTGGGCGCCTTTGGGTCTGTCAGCAGCGGGCGCTGCGCTTTTTTTGGTTGTGGTTTTTGCCATATTTGACGACACCATAATATAGTAAATTAAAATAAGAAATGTCAGCAGCATGCAATTTATAGGGTTTGGTTATAATAGCTTGGCAAATTATTGTAATAATGGCTGCTGAGTAAAAAAGGTTATAAAAAAACGATAACCATAACGAAAGGATATCAGTTATAAAGACGTTACACTGCTAAGGCTTAAACTGTCAACTGTAAATGACTGACCGTATGTCAAAAGCGCTTGCATATTGTTCGCTTAATGGAGACGAAAAAACAATTTGCTACCTTAGCGTTTTTATGGTTCTTTTGCATCTGTAGCGCCCATTGCTCAAGCTTTTCTTTGAGCACTAATAAGTCTGCCTCAATCAATTTTTGCTGATACGTAGGATTGGTCGCAGGGCGTACATAAGCGATATCTTCCCAATAAATCACAATGCTATTGGCCTTGGTCAATAAACCCTTTACAAACGGCTCAATACTGACTGGCAAATCCAGTGGTACTTTGTCCAAACTGAAATTAGTCTTCTTTACAGTCGTATTGCGTATTGCTGTGATTAGCACGAATGGCACTTGGGATAGTGAGCGTGAGTCGTCTTTGGTGGTATCCACAAAATTGCTGTCTGGTCGCCACTGTCCATCGATCACTTGATAACGTGTGTGCGGCAGCTGTGTATTTTCTAACACCAAGCCATACTGACCCATCATCCCGCGACCATACTCATTGTCCTTGCCCTTTATCCAATCAGGACAAGCAACGAGCTTTGGATTCAACTGCAAACGACGCGCGGTCATACGCAGCTTATCCAAACGCTGATCGATACCGCTCGGCTTGAGCGCCATCATACTCCCTAATACGAATAGTACAATGATAACGCCAATCAATATTCCCATGATGCTTTGGCCCTTTGACTGAAGTAAGGTAATGCTAAAAAAACTAACCGTGGCGGTTTAACAAGTAGATGCTATATAGAAGCTTATAATGAGCACGAACCATTAAAAATCAAGCATGATGAATGACTCATCATCGAAAGCTCAGTCGTTATAGTTGTACTCGCGATGCTAATTATATTTTTATATCAAACACTTAGCTTCACCAAAACAAACAGGACAATAAGATATAAAAAGTTGGGCGGCATAAAAAAATGCTATGATAAACCATAATTTTAAACGCGCGCAGGTTTATTATGAATTATATTATTAAACTAAACTCATCGACTGCTGACTTGGCTAGCAAACTGACCAAAAAAGCGGTAGGTAAATCTGGTATTACTATATCGCTGATGAGCGCAGCAGTACTGGCTTTATCAGGCTGTGCAACGACCCAAAGCCTAACCCCGCAGCAGTGTCAAACCAGCAACTGGCAAGAAGTCGGTTATGCCGATGGTCTACAAGGTCGTTCAGGGGCTTACTTCGGGCACTATACCAACAGCTGCGCAAGTGTCGGTGGTGCCATGCCCAATCGCATACAGTGGGAACAAGGGCGTCAGCAAGGTCTGAAGACTTACTGTACCGAGCTAAATGCTTACAAACTTGGCCGCGAGGGTTATGATTGGCAACCCGTTTGTCCACTCGAAGGTATTGATAAACTCGAAGAAGCTTACGCTCAAGGGCGTTACTATTATATCCGCCAGCGTGATCTTGATTATTTACGCTCACCTTATCCCTTTGGCTACGGACGGCTTGGGCACTTTGGTTACGGCTATCGCCCATTTGGCTATGGTTGGTAAATCATACTTTATATAAAAACGACCTTATAATAAAGTAAACCTCGCAAGGTGACCCAAGCGAGGTAGGAGGAAGATTTATTATTTTAATGGTTGTTATTATTATATTGGTGATTGCGTAGTAAATAAGCTGACTGATTGTTTAGTCAGTTTGTTCCCATGGTTTTATGAATAAAATCTACTCATTGACAAAGGCGACCTTAGTCAGCCCAGCTTGACTGGTGGCTGCCAAAACCTGAGCGACCGTGTCGTATCTGCTGTCTTTATCGGCACGCAGTTGTACAGAAGGGTTTTGACCAGTGGCACTTTGCTCTTGTAGCCGTGTCTCAAGCGCCTCCATACTAATCGGATCACTGTCCCAAAATATTCCTGCGTCTTTATCAATGCTGATTTGGATGGCTTCTGGTGGTGTTTCATTCACCGAGGCACTGGTTTTTGGTAAATCTAATGGCACCGTCGGATTTAGCACGGTTGCAGTCAATAAAAATATAATCATCAATACCAGCATGACATCGATAAGCGGAATGAGGTTCATCTCATTCATGCCTTGAACGTCATCATCACCCAATTGAAATGCCATAATTACTCTCAATACGTTTGGTTATTCTTAATACAGCCAGCCCTTTGAGTGTATCGCTGACTTTGTTTTTCCTTAACTGACAACCCTATTAAGTTATCATTACTACAGCTGTGACGTTGAGCTACGATAATGACTGGATTGCTGGCTATCTTCTGTATTTGAGTGGTGTTCTTTGGCTACCTGAGCATGAGCGGCAGATTTGCTGGCTACTGACGACTTTGGCGTGGCTGCCAGCTCAGCAGAGCTTGCCAATAGATCATGCGCGCGGTCATTGGCATGGTACATCACACGGCGGTTAATACGTACGGCAAGGTTATAAAACACGACCGCTGGAATAGCAACAGCGATACCAAGACCCGTCATAATAAGCGCCTCACCGACAGGGGCGGCAACTTGTCCCAACCCCGCCTGTCCACTCATACCGATATTATGCAGCGCATGAAAAATGCCCCATACCGTTCCAAACAGACCAATGAATGGTGCAATGGCGGCCGTCGTACCGAGGATGGGCAATCCACGCTCACTGGCAAAACGATAACGGCCGATATGCTTGAGCAGAGTCTGCTCGGTGATCAAACGCCGAGCAGCAGCATCAGACTGTAGCAATTCAGCCTGTTTGCTCTGCAGCTGCTGACTCAAATCGTCTGCCACACTGTCAGCCAATTTGCGACTTTGCAACACACGAATGATGCCAGTTACCCATGAAATAATGGATAGCGCCAAAAGTATAAAGAATAGGCTTTTGGTCACCATGTCACTATATTGCCAGTATTGCATAAAGTCCATGTCAGACTCCTTGGTTTGTTATTTCATTGCTATGACTTGATTATCTATTGCTTCGATATTACTTGATATATTGTGACTTTACTACGGTACTTTATAAGCGATAGGCAATGTCACATTACCCACGACTGGTACGTTGTTTTTCATAAATGGTTTGAATTTACCAGAGCGTACTTGGCGCTGTGCTTCTTTATCTAACGCCGTATTACCAGAAGATTTGGCAACACTCACACTATCAATACCGCCTTGCTTATTGACTCTTAATGTCAACACAACTGTAAATGTATCGCCTGAATTGGCTCTACGTGCAGCACTATTAGGGAAACTAAAGTTCGGTGCAGATGCCCAGTTAGCGGCGCTCGCTGTAAAATTCACTGGCGTATTACTTGCAGCAGCAGCCTTTTCGGCAGCCGCTTGTGCGCTGGCAGCGGCTTCTTTTGCTGCTTTCGCATCTGCTGCGTCTCTTGCGGCTTTAGCATTGGCGGCGGCCTGAGCATCACGATTGGCTTGGGCTTCTTGAGCAGCTTTAGCTTGTGCATCACGAGCGGCTTGCGCCTTAGCCTCACGCGCGGCTTGAGCTTGCGCCGCCCTCTCTGCTTTTGCCGCTATGATTTTACGTTGCTCATCGGCTACAGAAGTGTCTACTTTAGGTTTTGCCACTATTTCTTTTGGCGTCTCTTTTGGTTTTTCAACAACCTTTTGTTCTTTTATTTGCACTATCGGTGCTGGTTTAGGCGTTGTATTTTCTTCTCTAACCACTGGTTCTTCTCTAACCACTGGTTTTGCTGGTGCTTCTGGTTTTGGCGGTACTATTGATTTAGCTGTTTCTGGCTGTTGTTCTGCAACCTGAGGTGCTGACTCCTGTTTAGGAGTGACTTCTCTCACCTCTGCCTCAGGTATAACAGGTAAAGATACAAGCTCTATCTCTATAGGAGGGGTGTCTTTTTTCGCTTCAATTTTTAGCTCAGGAGTTTTGATGGCCACTAATGCTATTGCCGTCAGAACGTGCAAACCCACAACTACAATGATAGCCGCGAGTATCAGTCTCAGTGGTGGCGCCTCTAAATCCGTTGAACTCATAATACCCTAATATTAATTAACTGAAGTAGAATGGCGTAGATAATAATGCAAACGATAATTATTATCAATACAAATCATGATATTTTTGCTCAGTCAGTCACGCATGATTACCTATAATGCGGCTATTTTATAAGAAAAAATCCATCTTGCCGCTTCAGGCGCTTGTATCAAAATTAAGCAATCACTGTTGATAGTGGCCCATAAAATCAATAGTGTTAATAAAAATCATTATCATTTGTATTGATAATGACTCTCAATTAATTTATGATAACCTTTGATTGATTGGTCATCCTATGGTGCTAAAAATATAAATATCAAAGTACCAAACGACGAAAACCGTTCACGAAGTAACAAAAACTCATAACGTCTAAAGCAATACTACCGAGCATTGTATGGTCTGTGCAATCAGGCTATACAAGCTCTTTTTGTTTTTTATATTGGTACTTTATGTATTGCCACTTTATTTGATTCATACTTTACCTAACCATCTGATATACCGAGTTATTTATGTCTACTATTTTATCTTCTAGTCACGCTTCTGCCCCTTTTTTCAAACGTCCGCTACTGACTGCTATTATGACAGCATTTGTGGCCATCGGTGTGGCAGGCTGTAGTTCACCTGAATCTAACGACTCTGAACCAGCAGACGCCCAGACTGAAAATCAAACTGCTGATAATGCGGCGAATGTTGCTAATAATGACGCTGTTTCTGCTGAGATCATCGCAGTCGATACTGTAAAAGGCAATGTCGATTTGGCAATCAATCCATCACCATTGGTTGTCTATGACATGTCATTGATGCAAGACTTGGCGGCACTTGATGTGGCTGTCGATGGTGCACCAAGTGGTTTACGTTTAGATAACTTACATGCAAAGACTCAGCCTGAACCAAAAAATGTTGGCACTGTATTTGAGCCAGACCTTGAAGCATTGAACGCTATGCAACCTCAAGCTATCTTGATCGGCTCGCGTATGGCCGAAAAATATGATGCATTGTCAAGTATCGCTCCAACACTCGATATGACCATTGATACAGCAAAAATCTATGAATCCAGCAAACAGCGTTTGCATGATTTGGGTGCCTTGTTTGGCAAAAGTGATCAGGCGGCAAAACTGCAAGGAGACATTGACAGTCTCATTGATGAAACTAAAGTCTTGACCAAGGATAAAGGGACAGGCTTGGTGGTGATGGTCAATGGCAATAAAATGTCCGCTTATGGAGAAAAATCACGTTTCGGCTTCATACATACCGTACTGGGTGTACCTATGGCAGATAATCAGATTAAAGATGCCAGTCATGGTCAGCCAGTTTCTTTTGAGTATTTACAAAAGACCAATCCAGACTGGTTATTTATCATTGATCGTAGTGCCGCCATTGGTGAAGATGGCGCAGGTGCCAAAGCTGTGTTGGACAATCCATTGGTTGCGCAAACCAATGCGTGGAGTAAGGATCAAGTGGTATACCTTAGCCCAGACTCTTACCTTGCGTTTGGTGGCTACTACCAGTGGATACAGGATTTGACCACGATCAAAACTGCCTTTGCTGGCGCTAAATAGTCACTGTTCAAGCAACTGCTGAACGTCCGCTATCATTTTCATTTTTTAAGCCAGTCGCCGTTATGTCGTTATTTTCACATCGTGCTCGTACCAGCGTTAAAACCCCCTCTTCTTTGTCAACGGATTCATCAAGTTGGCAAAAAAGGGCAAGTAATGGTCAGCATTCTAAACATCGACGTGCCGCTATTCCGCCGTGGTTAATAAACATCGGTAGCCTCATTATTATGGGGCTTTTGGTGTTATTGAGCCTATCTATTGGCGTGGCAGATTTTTCGTGGTCAGGTATTTTGCAGAGCTTGATTAATCATAGCGCCAATTCCGATAGCTCCCTGCTGCTGGTCAGCCGTATACCGCGTACCGTTGCTATTATCTTGACGGGTATCTCTATGGCAGTGGCTGGGATGATCATTCAAGTGGTACTAAAAAACCGCTTCGTTGAGCCATCGATGGTCGGTGCGACCCAAAGCGCTGCACTTGGGTTACTGGTGGTCAGTCTGCTATTTCCAGCCAGCGCGCTCATTGTAAAAATGGGCGTGGCCACTCTCACTGCCATGTTTGGCATGATGTTGTTTATGCTGCTCATTCACCGGATTCCGCCGACTGATTTTTTGATGGTTCCACTGATTGGTATTGTCTTTGGTGGAATTATTGAGGCAGTGACGACCTTTATCGCTTATCAAACCGAATCATTACAGATGCTGAGTGTGTGGCAGTTTGGTGATTTTTCTGGGGTTTTAGCAGGCCGTTATGAGCTGTTGTGGCTAACAGGCGGACTGTGCATCCTTGCTTATATGATTGCGGACAAGCTGACCATTGTAGGTCTGGGCGATAATATTGCGTTAAACTTAGGGATTAGCAAACGACAGGTGACGTGGCTTGGCGTTGGTATGGTGGCGATGATGAGCGCCGTAGTGGTCGTGACGGTTGGCATGATTCCATTTATTGGTTTGATTGTGCCAAATATTGTTAGCCGATTGATGGGCGATAAGTTACGCCGTAGCTTGCCAGCGGTTGCGCTATTAGGGGCTTCAGCGGTGCTATTGTGCGATATTATTGGCCGCTCTATTCGCTATCCATTTGAAGTGCCTGTCGCCACTGTTTTTGGTGTGGTCGGCACTGTGCTGTTTTTATGGCTATTGCTACGCGCTCCGGCAGATCAATAATGACTAATTCGTCAGACAGCCCATCACTTATTAGGCGCTCATTGATGGTCATTTATGCATAGCATCGTACGAGACGGTAGCGACTTTAAAATGTTTCAACTATATGGCTTCTTTTCTTAATTTAACCGTCCTTTTGTCTGATTGGATAAGCTTGGCACTATAGGATTTTTCTATGTTTTCGTCGTCTACGCCTAGCTCTACAGAAGAGCGCGCCACAGAAAATGCTAATGCCGTTGTTAGCGCTTGGCAAAAGCGCCTTGCACAACTTTGGGCGTTCATCGTAAACCACCCAAAGTCAGTGGCGACCATTATTTTGGTTGTCTCGATGACGCTGTTTTTGACGCTCAACGTCAATGGACATTGGGATTTTGCATTACCGCTACGGGGCAAAAAACTACTGGCATTGATGGTAGTTGGCTATGCCATTGGCGTATCAACCTTACTGTTTCAAACCCTGACGCACAACCCCATTTTGACGCCTTCTTTATTGGGCTTTGACGCATTATATGTCTTGCTACAAAGCGTATTGGTCTTCTTTTTTGGGGCGATTAGCTTTACCAGTATCAACCCCATTACCAAATTTACGCTTGAAATTGTTTTAATGTTTGGCGCGTCCTTATTATTATTTCAATTATTATTTTCAAAAAACAGCCAAGATTTGACACGGCTGATCTTGGTCGGCGTTATCTTTGGCGTGTTGTTTCGTAGCTTGTCAGCCTTGATTGCCAGATTGATCAATCCTGATGATTTTGTGGTCATACAATCTGCCAGCTACGCACAGTTCAATACGGTAAATCCACAATTACTTGGCATCAGCTTATTCATTTGTGTCATCAGCGGCCTGTTCGTTTGGCGCTGGCGCTATCAGTGCGATGTCTTGATGTTGGGAAAAGCACAAGCCACCAATCTCGGCATTAACTATCAACGCTTGGCATTTGGTCTGCTCACCGTCATCGCGGTATTGGTCGCAACTGCTACAGCCTTGGTCGGGCCAGTGACCTTTTTTGGTTTATTGGTTTGCGCGCTAACCAATCGTCTCGCTCGCAATATGTATCATAGCGAGCGCCTAATATTGGTCAGCTTGGTCGCCATGATTTGCTTGGTGCTCGGCCAAACTGTGTTTGAGCAAATACTGGGCATGGCAGGTGTACTATCGGTTGTCATTGAGTTGGCAGGGGGTCTGGTATTTTTGTTATTGATTTTTATGACCCAACGCCGTTAATGCTCGATTATTAGGGCATATTGAACACGCCATAACCATAACAAATTCAAAACTCTCTACAAGCAAAAACACTATGATTAAAATAGACAATATCTCGCATCACATTGGTAAACAGCAAATTTTGCATGACGTTACGGTGTCTTTACCAAGCGCCCAAATCATTGCGTTAATCGGCCCTAATGGTGCTGGCAAATCCACGTTGTTTTCCGTCATGGCACGCCTGCAACCGCTACAGTCGGGACAAGTGTGCTTTGGCGAGCATGATATTGCCCGCTGTCATGCGAGAACCTTGTCTAAAACTGTCGCCATGCTTGGGCAAGACAATCAAGTACAAGGGCGACTGCGCGTACATGAACTATTGATGTTTGGGCGCTACCCTTATCATCAAGGGCAACCAACTGTGAACGATCAGCAAAAAGTACAAGAAATTATCGAACGCTTTGAGCTTGAGCCAGTCGCTGAGCGTTTTTTATCGACATTGTCAGGTGGTCAACGTCAGCGCGTATTGATTGCGATGATTGTCTGCCAAGACACGCCGTATTTATTGCTTGATGAACCGCTGAATAATTTAGATATGTATCACGCTGGACGTCTGATGCGTGAGTTACGTGAGCTGTGCCATAGCCAACAAAAAACCGTGGTGATTGTCCTGCATGATATCAATCAAGCGGCGCAATTTGCGGATACGGTCGTTACTATGAAATCAGGTCAAGTGATGGCGGTTGGCAAACCCGCCGATGTCCTAACAAAGGAAACCATGAAAGAGCTGTATAATGTCGATGTTACTGTGCTAAATCACCACGGTCGTCCGGTGATTGTCGATACAGTTTAAGCACTGGTTGTTTTAAGCGTTATTTTAAGCATTGGCTATCTGGTACGTGTTCTATAGTTGCCTAATTGACCACATATTGATATCCAAAACGACTCTCACTTGTTTTTTATGTACTATTGTACTAGAATACTGATACAAGATAACTTCTTATCTTTTCTTCTTTTGTCTTTTATTTTATGCAGATTGACGATTATGAGTACTGATCCTTATCGCAGTTTATTGAACCATTTAGCCGGTTGTACTGATGATACAGATATTGAAAAGCTGCTAAGTGCCCTGCTAACCGATAAAGAGCAACATGAGATTGCCAATCGTATCCGTATATTTGATTTGCTGGAGCGCGGTGTCACGCAGCGTGATATATCTGAACAATTGGGCGTTGGTATTGCCACAGTCTCGCGCGGTGCAAAAGCCATGCAAATTCATGATCTCAGTGCTTTACTGAACACCCACAGGCAAGGCTCTTAACGTATCAAACGATTCTTTCTATATTTTTCTTATCTTTAGCAGATACTTCTTTAATTATTTCGGACTTTGTTATGACCTCACTTACAACCCAGCATGACCAACCTGCACTGATTGATATTCCCAGCAAGCCGCAGCGGATTAAGCTCACTCAGGATATTGATTTTTTTGCCTTATTTAAACGCATTGAAGGGGCTTTTGATACTTGCTATTTGCTCGAATCGCTGGGCGAAGAAAGCCATATCTCGCGCCACCATGCCATCGGTTTTGATCCGGTCATGACCATTGCCGCTTTGGACCGCACTACCCTTGCCATTACCGATAATAAAACGGCTGAAACACGCCATTATCAAACCGACAACCCTTATCAATTACTGCGCAAAATTACCCCGCAGCATGTTATTTCCCGCGATCAAAGCGGTGGTCTCGTCGGCTATCTAGGCTATGACAGTGTCAATTTTTTTGAACCCAGCCTAGATGCTAAGCCGAGCGAAGACTTTGAACCGTTTAAATTCGGTGTGTATTTAGATGGCTTAACACTTGATAAAATGACGGGTGAGATTTTTTATTTTTACTATCCTACGGCACAACAAGACAATCGTATTGAACAAATCAAAGCCTTACTTGATGCGCCGATACCAAACTACCAATCGCCTGCGGTTGAGTTTTTGGGTAACGGTATGAGTCAAGAGGAGCATGCCAAGGTAGTGATGCAAGTGAAAGAAGACATCATCTCTGGACGTATCTTTCAGTGTGAAGTGGGTTTTAAATCTAAGTACCATATCGCTGGTGACAAGATGCCGATTTATGAAAAACTGCGCACCGTTAATCCATCACCTCACATGTACTTTATGAAATTTGCTCAACAGTGCATCATTGGTGCGTCACCTGAGCTGCTCTTTCGTTTGCGTCAGGGAGAGATGGAAACCTATCCATTAGCAGGCACTGCCAAACGCGGCGTCGATGTGATCGAAGACCGTAAGCTTGCCCGTGCCCTACTTAATGATGATAAAGAGATTGCCGAGCACAATATGCTGGTCGATCTGCATCGCAATGATATTGGCCGCGTGGCACAGTTTGGTACGGTAAAAGTACGTAGTCTAATGGACATCAAACGCTTCTCACACGTACAGCATATCTCCTCTGAGATCGTCGGTATTTTGCATCCTGATGAGGATATGTTTAGCGCCCTTGCCAGCAATTTCCCTGCTGGTACGTTGTCAGGCGCACCAAAAGTGGAAGCCATCAAAGTAATTAACGAGCTAGAGCCAGATGGTCGCGGTGCTTACGGCGGTGCACTAGGATCATTTAATTTCAATGGTGACTGTATTTTTGCCATTCCTATTCGCAGCTTATTTATCAATGGCGAGTCGGCCTACGCGCAAACCTGTGGCGGCAATGTCTATGACTCCAATCCAGCAGATGAATATCTAGAAATTCAGCGTAAACTGTCGGCAATGAAAGTGGTCTTAGACAGTTTTATGCATCCGTAAATCGACCCTATTTTTATCAAAGAGTTTATAACCATGAATGTTTTAATTATCGATAACTATGACTCGTTTACCTTCAATCTTTACCAATATATTGGCGAGATTTTACAGACCCTCGATGGCGATAAAAAAGCAAACGTCATCGTCAAACGCAATAATGAGATTACTCTAGCCGATGTGCAAGCAATGAATTTAGATCGAATCATTATCTCACCCGGCCCTGGCGCACCGGACGATCCCGCTTATTTTGGTATCTGTGCAGAAGTCATTGAGACATTAGGAAAAACCATTCCACTACTGGGTGTCTGCTTAGGAATGCAGGGCATCGCGCATGTGTTCGGTGGTGATGTGGTACGTGCCAATGTCCCGATGCATGGTAAGGTTTCGTCGATTCGCCATAATGAGGCAGGTATATATCAAGGACTGCCGCAAGAGCTTGAGATCATGCGTTATCATTCATTGATGGTCAAAGCAGATACGCTACCGGATTGTTTAACGGTCACTGCCGTCGTCGCCAATCATAACCATACTGAGCTAAGCTTGGCTGAGTCGGCGCTAGCGGGTGATGAGATCATGGGACTACAGCACAAAGAGTATCCGATTCAAGGCGTGCAATTTCACCCAGAGTCTTTTGCCACCGAAGGCGCTAAGCGTTTGCTAACGAATTTTTTGATGCAGGTATAAATCCATGATGAGTGTCTTTCGCCAATATGAGTTTCGCTTATTAAAAAGGGCTGGCGTTAGTATTAGCCTATTATTGGCGGCGTCTTTTGGCGCGGCGGTCGTACCTGTAGAAACAAACTTCATATTAGGAATGGATATGCAGGGACAACGCTTGAACCTTTATCAAGGCTGCGAAGAAGGCAACGTAACTTGCGATGACATGCTACTGGTCGCCCCAGATTTGCAGCGCTTGTGGCACATAAAGCCACACGATCAGAATCTCGATAAGTCGCCCTATAGCGTAAAGCTTTATCGGGCTAAGACCAAGCATAGCTTATGTAAAGATGGCGTGACCCCATGTGGGTTTCAGGGTTATCAATTTGAAGGTGCAGGTGTAAAAGGCTTTATAGATCCCATAGATAAAAAGATACATGCAGGCAATGAGTCGACGTTAGATAACAGTTCAGTCACCTACAAAGAAAACGCAACTTACTTGCCCCTGACTTCGCAAGCGGCACTCATTCATGATAAATATAAGACTTCTGATAAAGCGTTGAATGAAAGCTACAGAGTAACGCAGTATGAAGTCAGGCGGCTCTACGGTAAGGATATGGCAATCGATCTAAAAAAAGAGCAGATACAGTGGATAAAACAGCGCTCAAAAGACTGCGGTGCTGATGCTCAGCATCGACCGAGAACTCAAGCCGAAAAAGTCTGCTTTATTCAAACAAATGAAAGCCGAGAACCAGACTACTTTTTATGGATTGATTGAGGCGTATCATCTTTTTGAGAATAGACTTATTGCATAAGTTGGTGACTTAATAATACCTATTTATGAATTATCATACACTCTAATATAAGTGGTTCCATTATAGCAGTCTATTTTGGGTGGTCTATTAATTGGTTAAGACGGCTATATTGCTGGTTCCGCTGGGGTATGCCCAAAGATTTTCTAATTTACAATATGGAATTTAAACCCTATTAAGTAAAAAAGCGATCTCTTAGGAAGGAATATGAATATTGAAGAAATAACTTTGAAAATAAGTGAGATTTTAACAAATCTAGAGAATTCTGGAGATATTATGATAACTACTAGTACACCTAATACAGTCATCGATAGCTTCGTGGCAGCACTAGAAGAAAATGTACGCGATTCTTTGAATGACGCTGAGTTTAATGCTGTTACAAACTCATTAAATGTATTAACTCATGACATCAAACTGGATAGTCGAAATTTTCAGACAATAATTGGAATTTCAAAGTATGATCTAGAGATTGTTCTAGACAAATTATTAAAAGGTTAAGGCGTGTTGAACGTTCACAAATAGACACTGCTGATAGCTAAAGTTATTCCAGACAAGGCGTCAGTAGACGTCAATAAGATTAAATAATGATACTGTTTGAAGAATGCCAAGAAGCGCTAAAGGAAGATTTTTATTCAGTTTTTTTATATAGTAGACATTAGTTTTTTGACCATTTATCTTTGGTTATATGGTCAACAGTTCGATGCCTGTATAGCGCACCGATCATGAATAGAATCTGTATGGTTTATATGCTTTTTATAAGGAGCTTATTATGGTTTGGGAGAATTGGGAATACTATTTATCAGAAAGAGATTTACACGAAAAGGTAAACATACCAGAATGGTTTAAGGTTATCCAATTGAAACAAGAACAACATTCAGACGGTCGCATTTATCACTTCGATATATTCTCACGTTCTGAAATTATTGAAGCATTAAACCAGTTTGAACCTTCTTGTTATGACTGGATAAGTTCAACTCATCATCAAGATGGAATAGAGTACTTAAAAAAATCAGAAGCTAAAGAATTTAAAGTAACCGCAATATGTTGGACTTAAAGTAAATCTTGAGTATGGTTTACATGTAGCGCACTGATTATGAATGAAATATGTATGGTATGTACACCACGAAGTACACTGTCATTATTTTAATAGATGTATTTACTAGCGTATATAGCCTAGAGATGAAGATTCAAGTCCTCACTAGGGAACCACTCTTTTTCCCAATCACGATTGATTGCAGCAAATGATTTCAAATGATAGACATAAAAAAAGCCCTAAATGGGCTTTCGTTTTTACAGCGGCACACGTTACAACAACATAAGCTATTTCTGATCGATGCGCTGCAAAAATGCTTGCGTCCTTGGGTGCTTTGAATCCTCAAACAACTGCTTAGCGCTGCCCTCTTCGACGACAACGCCGTCTTCGATCAAGACCACATGATCCGCCACATCACGTGCAAAATTGATTTCGTGCGTCACCACAACCATTGTCCAACCTTCAGACGCTAGCTGCTTCATAGTCTCAAGGACATCCTGTACCAGCTCAGGATCAAGCGCAGACGTTGGCTCATCAAACAGTAGCAATGACGGCTCAATAGCCAGCGCACGGGCAATACCTATGCGCTGCTGCTGACCACCAGATAACTGGAATGGGTAGAGATCAGCTTTGTCTGATAGCCCTACTTTTTCCAGCAACACCAATGCCTGCTCACGTGCTTGCGCTTTGCTTTGTCCTTGCACGACAGTAGGACCAAGCATAAGATTTTCGATTGCCGTCTTATGCGGAAACAAATTATAAGACTGAAATACCATACCTGATTTACGTTGTAAGGCTAATAGCGTTTTTTTATTCGGTTTGGTGGCAAAGTCGACCTTCAAACTGTCATCATCAAAAGCAATCACGCCTTGATCAGGAATCTCTAGCGCATTAAGACAACGCAGAAAAGTGGTTTTACCCGATCCTGAAGGCCCTAATATTACGACCACTTTGCCTTTATTAATGGTCAAATCGATGCCTTTGAGCACCTGATTGCCACCAAAAGCTTTATGAATATTAGTGACTTTGATCATAAAAATTCCTGTTGTACCGATGTCTATTGACAATTATCTGTTTGCGAGTGCTCGTATTGCTAATCTACATAAGATTTGATGGAAAAAATGCTCTCATTGCTGAACCATGAGTTATTTTGCCACGTACCGATCAAGTCTGGTTTCAAGCTTGCCCTGGATAAAGGTCAAGAACAGACAGATACCCCAGTAAATAATCGCCGCTTCTGTGTACACCAGCATAAACTCGTAGTTACGAGCCGTGATGATCTGCGCTTGTTTAAACAGCTCAGTCACTAACACCAGTGATGCAAGTGAGGTATCTTTTACCAGACTGATAAAGGTATTAGACAATGGTGGCACTGACACGCGCAGCGCTTGTGGCAAAATCACATGACGAAACGTCTGCAGGTACGTCAAGCCAACGGTTGAGCCCGCTTCCCACTGCCCTTTTGGAATCGACAAAATCGAAGCACGTACCGTCTCCGAGGCATACGCACCGATATTAAGCGAAAAGGCAATAATCGCTGAGGGAAACGGATCGAGCTTGACACCAACACTTGGCAGACCGTAGAAAATAATGAATAGCTGAACCAGCATTGGTGTACCGCGGATCGCCGATACATAGACACGGGCCAGCCGATAAATGACTTCATGATACCAACTGGCACGCGGAATTATACGAATCAATGCAACGCTCAATGCAATAGCCATACCAATCGCAAATGAGATCAATGCCAGTGGTATCGAATAATAGATACCACCTTTGAGCATTGGCCAAAACGACGAGATGACAATTTGCGCCCGATCAGGACTCATAAATGGCAATAATGCCAATAATTCAGCCAGCACTGACGTTATAGACGCTAACATTATTTTTGTTGGCTTATATCAGCACCGAAGAACTCTTCACTAAGTTTAGTGAGCGTACCATCAGCGGCCAATGCAGCCATCGCTTCATTTAGTTTTGCCACGACAGCGTCATCCCCTTTAATGAGCACCAGACCTGAGCCAGTCTGTTCACTTGCAGGGGCTGTCAGTTTGATTTCAAGATCAGAATCTGGGAATTTTTTGAGATAATCCAATACCGCCAGATTGTCATTCATCGTAAAGTCGGCACGGTCTTGTTTGACCAATTGAATTGCTTGCGCCATACCATCAACAGGGACGATTTCTGCGCCGTATTTTTCTGCTAGTTCACCATAGTTACTGCTAAGTGATTGAGCCGTACGTAAACCTTTTAGGCCTTCCCACGAGCTATAACGATTGTCATCAGTCGGTGCCAAAGCAACCGCACCTGACCAGCTATAAGCCGTAGATTTGTCATATTTGGCTTGACGCTCAGGAGTAGTCAAGCTTACTTGATTGGCAACCATATCGAAGCGTTTTGAATCTAGACCTGCCAGCATCGCATCCCACTGAGTCTCTTTGAACTCGACCTCTACGCCTAATTTATCAGCTACTGCACGTGTGACTTCGACATCATAACCTGTCAGTTTGCCACTTTCATCATGATAGGTGAACGGAGGATACGTACCCTCTGTACCGACGTTGATGGTGCCGCCATTGTTGATACGTTGTAGCAAATCAGAACCGCCTGTTGCAGCGCTGTCAGTTGCGCTGGTATCGGCTTCATTGGTAGGTGACTGACCACAAGCGGCAAGTAACATGGTACTGGCGGCAAGGGCTAAAAGCGTACGACGTTTCATAAGACGTCCTTATAAGAGTAAATGAATAAAGTGAAAATGATTAATGCCAACAAATAGGGAAAAACCGATAGACGAGGACAGCACAATAACTGCCCTGCAATGTTCGGCTTTGGCTGCTCGATTTGAGGTTGCTCAGCATATTTTTCAATGCTGCTTCGATATTATTTTTGAACTTTTAACACGTATTCAAATCCTATTACTGTTCAATAAATAGCAACTGCTACTCAATAAATATCAGCTTGTGGACATGATATCTCACTTTAGACAGAAAAATCGTACAAAATCAGTGAGTATACGTAAGGTAATAGCTATAGTTCACCTGCGAATTGATAACGATCACCAGCATGCCACATTTTAACAAAGGTGACTACTTGACCTGCTGAATAGGTCTGGCGACACAAAACTAACGTTGGCGACTGCGGTTCAATTTGTAGCGCAGTCGCAATCTCATCTGGGGCAGCCAATGCACGAATAGTATAACTGCCGCGCTCTAGTGGGCTTTTGGCAATCAAGTAATCGCTGGTATTGACCACGCTAAAATCTTGCTCGATGAATTTTGGTACTTTTTTGGCGTCTACCCAGCGCTCTTCAAACTGGATCGGTTGACCATCGGCGAAGTGGACAATTTTTACTTCATATAAAACAGCCTCTTCATGATTGCTACTCATATCATTAGCACTAGTATTTTTCAAATCAGTAGACGCGTCTGTCGCCTCGATAGCAAACTTACGGCACAGTTCATCATCGAGCATATCAGTAGTAATCACGCGCTTGCTCACAACCTTTGCTTGGTAATCGCGATTGGCTGACTTCAAATCCTGCGCGATATTACGCACTTCTACAAAGGTATGATTGAATTGCTGCTGCGCGACAAACGTCCCTGACCCTTGCCGACGCTCCAATACACGCTCTTCGCTTAGCTCTTTTAAAGCGCGGTTGACCGTCATCCGTGACACACCGAACTCCTCAGCCAGCGCCATTTCTGTAGAAATCGCATTGCCCGCTTGCCATTTACCAGAGTGAATATTGTCTAATATGGCGTTTTTTATTCGTTGATACGCCGGAATCGTCTTTGTCATATCCGTCTTTAACCGTCAATTTTGCCTATAAGAAGAGCGCCATAATATCATGGCAATCATCATAACCTGCATCCAAACAACCGACCTTGCGGTTCTCTATTATAAATAATTCAATGAATACTAAAAAATTGCTTGCATGAAAAAATAAACTTTGATAATTTGTATATACAATTTATAGTAAGTCTAAAAATATTAATCTAGCTACTCGATGTTTCGATGAGTTCATAGACTGACTGTAAAACACCTACTTGATTACTTTATTGCCCTATTCCCTATCACAAGGATATGACCATGACTACTGACCCTAAAACCAACAACAAGCTTACCCGCCGTGATGAGAGCCGTAACATCGCTGCGCCTACAGGCAGCAAGCTACATTGTAAAAGCTGGTTGACCGAAGCCCCTTATCGCATGCTCCAAAACAACTTGCATCCTGATGTGGCTGAAAACCCAAAAAGTCTGGTGGTATACGGTGGTATCGGACGCGCAGCACGTAATTGGGAAAGCTATGATCAAATACTAGAATCACTAAAAGAGTTAGAAGACGATGAGACGTTATTGGTACAATCTGGCAAACCTGTTGGTGTCTTCCAGACTCATGAGAATGCACCGCGTGTCTTGATTGCAAACTCCAACCTTGTACCGCGCTGGGCGACGTGGGAGCACTTCAATGAGCTCGATCGCAAAGACCTATTTATGTACGGTCAGATGACAGCAGGTAGCTGGATTTATATCGGTACGCAAGGCATCGTGCAAGGGACATATGAGACCTTTGTCGAAGCAGGTCGTCAGCATTATGATGGCAGCTGGGCAGGACGTTGGATTTTGACCGCGGGTCTTGGCGGTATGGGCGGCGCGCAGCCACTAGCGGCAACCTTTGCGGGTGCAACTTCACTGAACATCGAATGTCAGCAGTCTAGTATCGATTTCCGCTTACGTACTGGTTATGTCGACAAGCAAGCAGACGATCTTGACCATGCTTATGAGTTAATCAAACAACATACGGCCGCGGGCGAAGCCGTCTCTATCGCCCTACTTGGTAACGCGGCAGACATCTTATCTGAGATGGTTAAGCGCGCTAATGCTGGCGGCATGAAGCCTGATTTGGTCACCGATCAAACCTCAGCGCATGATTTGATCAATGGCTATCTACCAAGCGGCTGGACCGTTGAAGAATGGAAAGCTGCCCAAGAAGATCCAGAGCAACACGCAGCGCTGACCAAAGCCGCTGCTAAATCTTGTGCGGTACACGTCCAAGCAATTTTGGATCTGCAAGCGATGGATATCCCAGCGACCGATTACGGTAACAATATCCGTCAGGTGGCGTTTGATGAAGGCGTCAAAGATGCCTTTAATTTCCCAGGCTTTGTCCCCGCCTATATTCGTCCGCTGTTCTGCCAAGGCAAAGGCCCATTCCGCTGGGTAGCATTATCAGGCGACCCAGAAGACATCTATAAGACCGATCAAAAAATCAAAGAGTTGTTCCCTGAAAACAAGCATATACATCGCTGGTTAGACATGGCAAAAGAGCGCATTCAGTTCCAAGGCTTGCCTGCGCGTATCTGCTGGTTAGGTCTGGGTGAGCGTGACAAGGCCGGTTTGGCATTTAATGAAATGGTCAAAAACGGTGAGCTAAAAGGCCCTATCGTCATTGGTCGTGATCACTTAGATACTGGCTCTGTTGCCAGTCCAAACCGCGAAACAGAAAGCATGAAAGATGGCTCAGACGCAGTATCAGATTGGGCACTATTGAACGGCATGCTTAATGTGGCAGGCGGCGCGACTTGGGTATCACTGCATCATGGCGGCGGTGTTGGCATGGGCTATTCGCAGCATTCAGGTATGGTCATCGTCGCAGATGGTACGGATGCCGCAGCCAAACGCTTGTCGCGAGTGCTGGTCAATGACTGCGGCTCAGGCGTTATGCGTCATGCCGATGCAGGTTATGAGCTGGCCATTAAAACAGCCAAAGACTATGGTTTAAATCTACCGATGATAAAGTAGCAGTGTGTTGCTATTCATCACGGATTGGCAGCCAACTCATTTCCATGGTTTAAAATATTCACACGAGAAGACAAATAATAAAGGACGATACGCATGACTACTATAAAAGAGATGACACTACACCCGCGCCAGCTTAGCTTTGAGATGCTACGCGATATTTATGATCAACCTATCACCTTGACGCTTCCTGAGAGTGCTTATGCAGCCATAGATGCCTCTCACGAAGATGTACGTACGATTATTGCTCGTGACAAAAGTGCTTATGGTATCAATACGGGTTTTGGCTTATTGGCAAAGACGCGTATCAGCGATGATCAGCTTGAGCTCCTTCAGCGTAACCTAATCGTTTCTCACTCAGTGGGCACTGGCGACGCATTGCCAGACAGTGTGGTACGACTGATTATGGTGATGAAAGTTGCCAGTTTGGCTCAAGGTGTCTCTGGTGTACGTCGCGAGGTAGTTGATAGCTTACTTGGTTTAATCAACAATCAAATCACCCCCAACATTCCGGCCAAAGGCTCAGTTGGCGCGTCTGGTGATCTAGCGCCTTTATCACATATGACGCTGGCGATGATGGGTGAAGGCCATGTGTATGTCGCTGGCGAAAAAGTTCTCGCGGCAGATGCATTGGCACAGCACGGACTTGAGCCAATCACGCTGGCAGCTAAAGAAGGTCTTGCCCTAATCAATGGCACACAGGTCTCAACAGCGCTGGCATTACGTGGTTATTTCTTAGCGCGCAACTTGCTTGAGACAGCGACCATCGTCGGTTCTTTGTCTATCGACGCCGCCAAAGGCTCAGACGCGCCATTTGATGCGCGTATTCATGAAGTCCGTGGACATCATGGGCAAATCGAAATCGCCAAAGCGCATCGCCAGTTGATCAAAGGTAGTGCTATTCGCGCCTCGCACGATGGCGAGCAAGACGATAGAGTACAAGATCCTTACTGCTTACGTTGTCAGCCACAGGTCATGGGTGCCTGTCTTGATATCATCAACCAAGCTGGCAAAACGTTATTAATCGAATCAAATGCGGTGACCGACAATCCACTTATCTTCAATAACGATGATGGCCCAGTCGCTATCTCAGGCGGTAACTTCCATGCTGAGCCAGTTGCTTTTGCTGCTGACATTTTAGCCTTGGCAATCGCCGAGATTGGCTCGATGTCTGAGCGCCGTGTGGCTTTGCTGATCGATGCGACTTTGTCAGGTGGCTTACCGCCATTCTTGGTTGATAATGCTGGGGTAAACTCAGGCTTTATGATTGCTCACGTAACCGCAGCAGCACTGGCATCTGAAAACAAATCTATCGCTCATCCAGGCAGTGTCGATAGTATCCCGACCTCTGCCAACCAAGAAGATCATGTGTCAATGGCGACCTATTGCGCACGCCGCCTCTATGAGATGGCTCAAAACACGGCAACCATTATCGGTATTGAACTACTAGCCGCGGGTCAAGGTATCGATTTTCATCGGGGGCTAGATACCTCAGAGATGCTGAAAACAGCACATCAAAAACTACGTGCGCAAGTGACTTTTTATGATAAAGATCGCTACCTCGCTCCTGATATCGAAGCAGCCAAACAGCTGGTATTAGATGGCACGCTTGCTGAGTATTGGCAAGAATTGCGCCATGACTGGTATGAGTCCAAATAGAAGGATATCGGCGATGACCATAGCAACTGTTAGCCACACTCTCGCGGACATGAATCGCTGGACAGGACGGGCCGAACCGTTTGAAACCGACCGCGCTCGTTACTGGTATCAGCTTGCCGAGCCTTATGATCAGCAATGTATTGGGCTGATTGGTTTCGCTTGTGATCAAGGGGTTAGGCGCAATCAAGGACGTGTGGGCGCAAGAGCGGCACCGCCATTGATTCGTCAAGCATTTGCCACGCTGCCTGTCATCGCCGAGTTGCAACAACGCTTTGATGGTCAATTGCTAACTCTATTGGGTGATGCAGGTGATATTCATTGTCACGATGACAATGATTTTGCTGCGAGCATCCTTGAACAGGCTCAAGTCACGTATGCTGATAAGGTAAGCCATATTATTAAGCAAGGTGGCCTACCTATTGGACTTGGCGGTGGTCATGCCATTGCGTATGGTAGCTTTTTGGGGTTATGGCAGACGCTCGCAAAAGCAGATGCTCTCCATGGCAATAAAGATAACAATGGTAGCGATGACAGCGTTCAAAAAGATGAAATGCCAGTTATAGGCATTATCAACTTTGACGCCCATTTGGATATTCGGCAGTCTGATGTTGCGACCTCTGGGACGCCATTTCGCCAAATTGCCGAGCATCTTGCTGAAAACGGTCAACCGTTTCACTATTGCTGCATTGGTGTCAGTCGATTCTCTAATACCGCCGCGCTCTTTGATCGCGCAGAGCAATTAGGTGTCCATATCATCAGTGATGAGGACTGTCATCATCAAACGTGGGATACGCTTGCCGAGCAAATTGAGGCATTTATCAGTCACGTCGATGTACTTTATATGACCATCGATATGGACTGCTTGCCATCAAGCGTCGTACCCGGAGTCAGTGCGCCAGCGGCCTATGGTATTGAGCTGAGTTTCGTTGAGCGCGCGGTCAAACTGATCATGGCATCAGGCAAAGTAAAGATAGCCGATATCGCTGAAATCAATCCTACCTTTGATGTTGATAATCGTAGCTGCAAGGTCGCTGCTCGTCTATTGGCGACTATTAGCGAGCAGCATCTTCTCACTTTATAGTCGATACTAGAGCGTGTCCTCAATTCAATCGATACGCGACATTATGATATAGGACTGGTATAAATTTTTCGCAGCCTCTGTCAGCAACGACACAGCAAGCAAGAAAAATTTGTACCAGTTCCTCTAACACAATTTTATCTATTCACCTGATGATCCTTATTAAGTAGGAGCTTATCATGCCCAACGTTCATGCACAGACGCTCGATGATCATGCCATGACGGCGTTTGACCACATTATTATCAATGTTAATCTGGCAACGTTTTCAGCGCAGTATGGTTTTGATATTTATAAGAGTGATCACACGGATAGCAGTCCGTACGGTCAGTTAGAAAACGCAGCTATCGGTATCAAAGAAGAAAAAATTGCGTGGATTGGTGCACATACTCAAATCGAAGCGTATCTCACTCAATATCAAAGCCATCAAATCACAGACGCAAATGGCAAGTGGCTCACACCCGGATTGATCGACTGTCACACCCACATCGTCTATGGTGGCAATCGCAGCAATGAGTTCGAATCGCGTCTGCATGGTGCTAGTTATCAAGACATTGCCGCACAAGGTGGCGGTATCGTCGCCACCGTTAGCGCCACTCGTGAGGCTAGCATTGAGACACTATTTGCCCAAAGCGAAAAACGCCTACTCGCACTCATAAAAGAAGGCGTGACCAGCATCGAAATCAAATCTGGTTATGGTTTGGATTTAGACACTGAACGCAAAATGCTGACAGTCGCCCGCAGACTTGGTGACAAGCATGATATTCATGTGAGCACCACTTACCTCGCCGCGCATGCTCTACCACCTGAATATAAAAACAGTGCAGACGACTATATCGAGCAAGTCTGTGAGTGGCTGCCAATTCTGCATTCAGAAGGTTTGGTCGACGCGGTTGATGGCTTTTGTGAAAGCATTGCGTTTAGTAGCGATCAAATCAAACGAGTTTTCGAAGTCGCACGCGTATTGGGATTACCAGTCAAACTGCACTCTGAGCAACTGTCTGATATAGGCGGTAGCGCCTTGGTTGCGGAATACCAGGGGCTATCAAGTGATCATCTAGAGCACTTGTCAGAAGAAGACATCAAAAAAATGGCCGCAAGCAATACAGTTGCTGTCTTATTGCCGGGCGCGTTTTATACTTTGCGTGATACCAAGTTGCCGCCGATTGACGCCCTACGTAAACACCAAGTGCCCATGGCGATTTCAACTGATTGCAATCCGGGTACATCACCGCTGACATCACTATTATTGGCGATGAATATGGGCTGTACCTTGTTTTATCTCACGCCTGAGGAAGTATTAGCAGGAACGACCATTCATGCCGCACAGGCTTTGGGGTTAACGAATAAAGGTAAAATAGAAGTGGGCTATGATGCGGATTTGGCATTATGGGATATTACACGCCCTGCCGATTTGGCGTATCAAATAGGGCTCAATCCTATTCAAGGTATTATGTCTCAGGGCAAGTGGCGCGAAAAAATATAATTAATATTGTTTTGTTTATGGTAATCCCAAAAGCCCCAGTCATTAGATGATTGGGGCTTTTTATATATGCGAATCAATAAACTCCTACTTTATGCTATTAGCAAAAACTCGTGGAATAAATAAGCATATAAAACTATCACATCTAACTTAAAGTAAATTTAATCATATAACCCATTCTTTTATCTCAGTTTCCTCATATGAATAATAGATTCAAAGGCAAAGAATCAAAGATAAACGGTAAAAAATCATCGAAACTTTTGAATTAAATTAAAAATCACTATATCAATATTATTAACAAGGAATTACAATACCTTTATTAAAGTGAGGGTATTTTTGGCCAACTCTACTATCTCATCAATACAAACCAACAACCAGTATAGAGAAATCGATATGCGTACAGATTCGTTCCAGCAAATTTTGGAAGACCTAAACAGCTCCTCAGCGGATGTTGAAGCATCTGCCCTAATTTCTAACGATGGTCTTATGATTGCCTCAGCGCTACCGACTGGCGTTGATGAAGACCGCGTTGGCGCTATGTCAGCGGCTTTATTGTCATTGGGTGACCGCGCTGGCCGTGAGTTGGCACGTGGCAGTATCGACCGTATTATGATTCAAGGTGAAAAAGGCTACGTAATCATGACCTCTTCTGGAGAAGAAGCGGTGCTGACCATTATGGCAAAACCAAATGCGAAGCTGGGTTTGATATTCTTAGACATCAAACGTGCCTCAGAAGCTTTGGCAAAGCTTATCTGATTGGCAATGTTTTTGATTGCCAGTGTTCTTGATTGATAATGTTATCGACAATAACCACACCAGATTGGCTTTTTAATCATTATACATATAACGATAAATGAAGGAGATTACGATGGGTTCTCCGATCCCTGATGCACATAAGCCTGATATGCCTGCTGAGCAGATTACGCTGACTTACCATGATGGCAATTCACGAACTGTCTATGATACTGGTATTGAACGCGCCTACCCTGATGGTAAGCTGATCGTATCGCGTACGGATTTGAACGGCATCATAACGCACGTCAACGATGCGTTTGTCGAGATTAGTGGCTATAATATTGATGAGCTAATTGGTCAACAGCATTATATTCTGCGCCATCCTGACATGCCAAAAGCCGCTTATAAAGATTTGTGGGATACCGCCGCATCTGGACAAAAATGGCATGGCTACGTCAAAAACCTATGCAAAGATGGCAGTCATTATTGGGTTTATGCGACCGTTGTGCCTAATATTCGTCGCGGCGAAACAGTGGGTTATACCTCTGTGCGACGTAAGCCATCGCGCAGTAAAATCGAAGCAGCAATCGCTCAGTATGCCCAAATGACACAGAATGAGGAAGGCTAAATCATGACGACACACAATATGTTAATCGCCCCAGATTTTTCGCCTGAGCGTTTTGCAGGATGGCATATGTTCAATACATTGATTCAAAAACGTGCCAACCTAAACATGCATCTGAACATCCCCGCCTCACACGCAGAACAAGAACAAGTCATCAATGCAGGTGATATTCAGGTCATTTATGCCAACCCTTTTGACGCAGCAACATTGATTCGTGAGCAAGGATACCGCGCCGTCGCTCGTCCCATCGGTAAATCTGACGAGATGGTCATTGCGGCGGCAGCCAATAGTGATATCAATCGCTTAGAAGACATTCAGGCGGGTGCTACTGTGGCAATGGCAGACAACCGTGACGTGAAGTTGATCGGCTTGCGTCTGTTAGAAGCGGTGGACATAGCAGAGGCTGACCTCCACTGGGATGTCACTGAAACGTATCAAGCAGCGGCTCGCAAAGTCATCAAAGGTGATGCCCAAGCGGCTTTTTTCTTGGCAGAGATTTTTCATAGCTTTTCACGCCTGACCAAAACTCAGCTGTCGGTGCTGATCGAAAGTGATTTGGCTGATATCAGTCATGTACTACTAATCAAAGATGGGTTTCCTGATACTCAGATCTTTATGAATGCCGTTCTTAATTTGCATCACGATGACGATGGTAAAGAAGCATTAGCTGAACTTGGCATGCCTCAAGGTTTTGAAGCCATGGACGAAGAAGATGCTGAATTTATGATAGATTTGATGCAGACCTTGCTTGACTAGTTGATTAGCCGTTCATTGGCCTGTTGCATCTTTTTTCTTAAATAAGCCATAGTCTATTGCTGGTCAATAATGGCTATATGCTATTAACGGTACAATCTAGTCAATCCAAAATAAAAATGGTATATGTGTTGGTTATGTTCTACTGGTATAAATTTTACTCGCTGGCTGTTCGCAAGCGTGACAGATGCTTCATAAAATTCACACCAGCAGAACGGCAACCTTTTTAAAATGGATCGAATATAATAACTATGGCTTAAAGGACACTATTATGTCTGATTCAGATCTTATCCAAGAAAATGAGAGGGAGGCGCGTCGCGTGTTTCGTTTGTATTCACGCAAAGTTTTTTTGGCACCCAACAACCGTCACTTTCACGAACAACGTATCAATGCGGCTTTACTTTTAACCGAAAAAGAGCCGCTCCAAGGTGCGGTCGCAGACTTTTTTTATGGTTGCTGGTATGATATCCCTTACGACGTAAACAACCTGTTTACTCGTATCAAAGACCGTCTGTACCCTCATGTCCAACAAGGTTTTCGGGAGTGTATTGATAAAAAAAGGTACATTCAACGCAATAGTATGCTGGCGACCCGCTGGAGTGTACTGATATCACCTTCTCTCAATGAGCAGAAACAACGATTGCGTATCAGTAGCGATGACGCCAAACAAATCTCCAAAGACATCACTGCTGAGCTGATGCAAGCACGTGATGATAAAGACTGGGGTACAATTGAGCAAATCGAAAACGAATTCTTTGCTCATTGCATCGCTCGTAATGATCGTCTGGCTTTTTCTTTGGTATGGTTTCGCTTGGGTAAAAGTGACTGGCAGTTCGATGAGCGCTGGAATAACTGTCAGCAACGCCTAGATCAAACCACTAAAACCTAACTTATTACTTATTCAAAACTTTCATCACAATGGTAGCCGCTATGTCCTCTTACTTAAATGCTGATAAAACCTATCTGACCTTGACCCCAGCTGGGATTTTTGAGGCATTTTCACAAAATGAACCTACTGATGAGCAGCTGTCATTACAAGATCTCTTGTCTTATGAGCAGACTCTGCTAGCTGCTGATTGGCTGGAGCGCTATTCTGATGACTGGTTACAAAGCTTTATAGAGCAAGGCTGGATTGAAAAGCTGTCTCTCCTTTTGCCAGCACCCAATTTGCCATTGGATCAGTTTTTGCCCTATGTGGTTGCCAGCTTGTCGGGCAAACGCCGCGCAGCGATTGGCTCTGATGAAGGGTTTTGTCTGGCACGGATTGGCTACAGCCAAGAGGAGGCGGACATGCTAAGTGTGGCAGCGGCTGATTTTTCGGGCTTTATGCTACGCCAAAAACAACGCGGCTGGGCGGTAGAAAGCCAAGCCATTTCATTTTTTCAGCAAGTCGATTTATTGATTCCTGAGACCAGTTTTGTGTTTTTATGGATTGACGGTTCAGGCTACGTGCTTATCATCGATGGTGAGCCTCTGACCAATAGCCGTGCCTTTGTAGAGCTGGTATGGGCATTAAAAACGTCGGGACTAAGATTCCTTAACTAAACCCATTCCCTACCTGACTGACTAGACTCAACATTCATTAATAATCACTTACCTCAATAAATGCGCCTAATTTTCTTTAAAAAAGGCGCATTATCTCTCTCTATTATTTCCCTCTAGTGTTATATTCTCTTCACCTGTCTTATTCTTCTCTGCTATCCAGCGGCGATATAGAGCGTGTTGAACATTCGACCATGGTAATGTGCCTTACTCATTTCATAGCTGATTGACGCATAGTAATAAGAATACCCTGAGAATTAACAACACCTTATCGAGCGTTAGGTCATAATACTCCCAATATTAAAACCACATTTTTTTGAAATGTTTATAAAATTCTGACAATTTAAATCATTATCTTCAACGACTACCTTCTTTGAAAGTGGCAACTCCTGCCAAGCCTTGTACTCTTGCTTATTTTTAGGACCGTTTATGACTTCGTTGACCACTGTGCGCTTGCGTTATCAAACGATTGAGATTGGCAACACGGATATTCATATTTGTACCCTGCGTGACAATCAACAATTTAGTGATCCTGAAAATGAGGCATTAGATTTGGGTATTTGTTCTGCTTCTTGGCCGATGTTTGGTGTGATATGGCCATCAAGTTTGGTGCTGGCCAATCATATGCTCAATTACGATATTGCAGGAAAGCGCATCTTGGAGGTTGGCTGCGGCATGGCACTGTCGAGCCTACTGCTTAATAGCCGACATGCCGATATCACAGCAACTGACTACCATCCAACGGTTGAGTATTTCCTTGATCGCAATACCACACTCAATAATAATGAAGAGATCAATTTTGAGCGTCTAGACTGGGCAGAAGACAATAGCCACCTTGGTCAGTTTGATATGATTATCGGCAGTGACTTACTTTACGAAGACCAACACATCGATATCTTGGCGGCGTTTATCGCGCGTCATGCACTGCCAACCTGTGAGGTTATCGTCGTAGATCCGGGTCGTGGTCGCAAAAACAAGCTGACCAATAAGATGACAGAGTTTGGTTTTAGCAGCAAGCATGTCAAGCCTGAGAATACCGCCTATCTTGACGCGCCCTTTAAGGGGCACATTTTGACGTTTTCACGCGATAGCAGCAAAGAAGAGAAATAGTGAGTGGCTATCATATATAAGATTTAGTAACGACACTGTCTTGCCACTGCCGCCGCGTTATTTTATATAGCACATGCTCAGCAAGCGGATGCTCAGAGTCAAGCAAAGGATGGTAAAAATTATCCTGTGTATTGGTCATACCAATGCGTTCCATAATCAGTTGTGAGCGCTGATTGATGACGGCAGTAAATGAGACAACGTCATCAAGTGCCAGCTCGGTAAAGGCAAACTGTAACGCTGCACGTGCCGCTTCAGTTGCGTAGCCTTGTCCCCAACACTCCTTGCGCAACCGCCACGCAATCTCAGTCGCAGGCGCAAACGACATATCTGCATGTGTATCATTTAAGCCCACAAAACCAATAAAATTATTGCTTTGTTTGAGACTGACCGCCCAAAAGCCCCAGCCATTGTCTTCAATAAGCTGCTGGCATTTTTTGGCAATAGTATTGCTCACGGTAGTCGATAATGACTTTGGAAAGTATTGCATCACTTCAGGATCAGCATTCATCTCAGCAAATATCGCAAAGTCGCTTGCTTGCCATTGTCTAAGATAAAGGCGGTCTGTTTCTATCACATTGGTCATTTTTTCACTTATTTTTACTTGATATAGTCGGTGAAAAGTAATATCGCTACAACACGTACTGCTGGTGCAAATTTTTCTTGCTTGCTGTGCCTTCGCAGACAGAGGCTGCAAAAAATTTACACCAGCAATACTATAGCTACTTTAAAGTCTTTCAACTATAGTGAGTGTTATTCAGACTGCTCAGCCAGCCAGCCTTTCTGCTGCGCATAAGCACGCTGTGCTGGCGTATCAATGTCATAGCTCAGCTGCGCATTGGCAACTGTCATTATTCGACTGGGCGGCAAGCTTCTAATCAAGTGACGCAAACCCTTATCCCCCATTAGCGCCGACTGCCATTGTTTTAATAACTCATAATCAATCACTAAAGGTAGTCCGGTGATATCTTTTTTAAGTATATCAGTTGTATTTGCCTTATCTAAATACGTCCAGCTATGATAACCACTTGCAACCACTGCCTGCTTACCTGCCAGCAATGCCATTAAATGCGGCTCATCGAGTAAGACTTGATCGATACCCATGATTAATACTCGATCGATTGACGCAGCTTCAAGATTAGCGATAGTCTCAATCCCCAAACTCAAACTATGTGCCATACCCGTTTCAGGTTGTGTATTCATCACTACTCGAATCACTGGATACTGAAAAGCCAATTGGTCAATCGCACTGGCAATCAATTGATGATTATCAGGAATGACCACGATGATGGCTTTCGGCTTGGTTGTCAGTGCAAGTTTTAGCATATAGCAAATGAGTGGTTCATCCTGTTTGCACAGTAACTGTTTAGCCTGACCTAAGCGCTGACTGAGGCCACTTGCCAATACAATCATCGCATGCTTTTTCACATAGTTTTGCGCGTGGCTTTTAGCATCTACGACAGTAATGCTATCGCTACTCATACCCTACTCGGAGCAATATTTTTTTCATTGCTTATTGCTGCCGCACTTGCAACGTTATTGTGCAAAAATGCGTCGGGCGGTGTTTTCTCATGCATAACGGCATTTATCTGAGCCATAATACCAAGCGCGAGTGCTTCGGGGCCGTCTCCGCCGAGCTTATAACCAATCGGATAGTGCAACTTACTAATACCCGCATCCAAAACAGTAGGATGACTGATAGTGGCGCTAATTTCATTAATTAAGCGCTCAGTGCGATAGCGTGGTCCTAGTTGCCCAATATATCTGTAATTTTCGGGATGCGCTAGTAGTACAGCCAAGCGAGCACGGTCTTGGCTAAGACTGTGCGACATCAGAGCGACCGCAGCGTTATGACTCAACTTCAGTAACGTATCACTGTCCTCTAGAGATAACGACATTACTGTATCTGCCTGAGGAAAACGCATACGAGTCGCATATTGCGCGCGACTGTCTATGACCGTCACATGCCAATCTTGTAGCTTGGCCATGGTCACCAGTGGCATCACATCATTACCTGCGCCGCAAATTAATAAACGCACTTGTGGTTGCAGGCGTTGCACGAGCCACTCTGTGATTACCTCGTTATTTTGTACTGATCACATACTCAGTATTTTTATCAGACAGCTTATATTCTGCTAAGTCTCTCACCGTATCAGCAAGTAGGCTTGAAGCATTTATATCAGCTAGCGTTGATTCATTATCAGACACAGTATGGTTTGTTTGTTCTAAAAGGCTTCCTGAATTACAGTGCTCATCTAAATTGATGCGCATGCCTATTTGCGGCTCAGTATTCTGATAACCGTTGGCGCGAATCAAAGTAGCGGCCAGTAACTGGCTGCTGAGTACGTCGCACCTGACGAACTAATCTCTAAAAATGGTGCAGCTGTTGCCAGACGCTCAAACAGCACATGTACACGTCCATTACAGCCGAGTCCAAAATTCAAATCATCAAAGTCCCTACATGCATCCAAGTCGTCTAGATCATCCTCTGTATCGCCAGCTTCTTTGTTGATCGCTACCTGCGCTTGACCATTGTCAGCATATTCAATGTCATCGCCTGTCTGATAAACCTGCACATTGGCACCGTCACGCGTCAGCCAAAAGGCACGTTTGATGATGTGCGGCTCCAAGCAACCGCCACTAATCATCCCAACCGAGCGACCATCTTCACAGATGAGCATCATCGCGCCAGCACGGCGATACGCTGAGCCCTCTGTACGAACGACAGTGGCCAATACAGCATCAACATTTTTTTGCTGAGCCTCACGTGCCAGCTTAAGAATGTCAGCGACTTGATTCATAACGCCTCTTATTTGATAATTATTTTTTTGATAATGATGAAATCTACTGCCGATTGAGTTACAAAAACCCGCTCAGTAAGCGGGTTCCTGTCGTACATAAGGCTTAACAAATTACTCTGGCATCTCATAAAGCAGCTTGTCGAGCGTAATCGGGAAATCATAAACACGGACGCCGATCGGCATTGTAGACAGCATTAGCAATCGCGGCGGCAGCACCTGCGATAGCCGTCTCACCGATACCTTTGACATGCATTGGGTTGGTATAAGGGTCATCCTCCTCTACCAATATCACATCCAACTGCGGTACGTCTGCATTGACTGGCACGTGGTACTCAGCAAGGTCATGGTTACAGAGGCGACCGTCGCGTTTGTCGTGGATGACCTCTTCCATCAACGCTGAGCCAATACCAAACACCATGCCGCCATAGCATTGCGAGGTCGCTGTTTTGTGATTAAGAATACGACCAGCGGCAAATGCGCCAGTCATGCGCTTCACTCGAATTTCACCAGTGACCTTATGCACGGCCACTTCAGCGAAGTTTGCACCAAAAGAAGACTGACGATACTTCTTACCATTTTTACCTGGCTTTATCTGACCTTTAGCACTGACTCTTTTGCTCATCATAGCCCGCGACCACGTCAGCAAGCGCATAAGACTCTGTATTGTCGAAATCATATTTTTCTGAATCTGACTGTTCTTCTAATACATTCTCTGAAAATGAGACTCCGGTCGTTTCAGATATTTTATCAATAGTGCTATCAGCAAACGCTTGACCGTTCTCTTTGGCTGCCTCTATCGCTGTTAAGTCGTGCTTGCCTACTTGCTTAATTTGACCATTATCTAGCTGAATCGTATCAGGATACAGGCCGACTTTTGCTGCTAACATCTCACGCAACTGCTCACAAGCGAGGTAGACACCACTACCTGCACTTGCAGCGCCCCAACTACCACCTGAACCTGATGCAGGCGGCAGGGCACTATCACCTAATTTCATCTCGATATGGTCAATAGGTAGTCCTAACAGGTCTGCAGCTACCTGAGAAAACACCGTATAAGACCCAGTACCGATATCCGTCATATCTGTCTCAATAACTGCTTTAACACCAAGCGCTTTTGACTTATCGATTTGCAGCGTTGCACGAGCTTCAGAAGACTGTAATTGATTACCACGTGCGGCAGCAGCCATGCCCGTTCCTATCCACCAGTCGCCTTCTAATTGACTGGCAGGCTTTGCGTTACGCTGACTCCAACCAAACTGCTCAGCACCTTGCTCCATACAGGCAATCAGCTGGCGCGTCGAAAATGGAATGTCTTTACTAGGGTCTTTTTCGGGTTCATTACGGCGACGTAGCTCTATAGGATCAAGGTCCAATTGCGCAGCCAATTCATCCATCGCACATTCAACGGCAATCATACCGACCGCTTCACCAGGCGCACGCATCGAACCTGATAATACTTGATTCATATCTACCATTTCATAGTTTACACGGCGGTTTTTACCACTGTATAGATAGTGCGTAGACAAGGCAGTTGGCTCAAAGAACGCCTCGTCCTGGCAAATTACTAGAAATAGTATCGTGAATCAACGTATCGATAACGCCATCTTTATCGCAGCCGATTGCGATACGCTGACGAGTGTTTGAGCGTCTGACTGTCGCTTCCATCACTTGTGGACGAGTCATGGTAATCAATATTGGACGACCAAGCTCTTTTGACGCAATAGCAGCGGCAATAGACTCAGGCGCAATACCGAGCTTGCTACCAAACCCGCCACCGACATAGTGCGCGATCAGCTGAACTTGATCTTTGTTTAAGTCTAGCGCGTCCATGACTTGCTGCTTACAAGACGCCAGCATTTGATTTGCCGTATAAAGAACGAGCTTATCGCCTTCCCAATGTGCCAATGTCGCATGTGGCTCCATCGCCGAGCTGTTTTGACTTGGCGTATGATAGAAGCGATCTAGTGTTACCTCAGCATCAGCTAGACCTTGCTCAGGATCGCCTTGGACATAATTTTTGTCAGAGCCTTTTTTTTCATCGACTTCATGAGCGTTAGACAACTCTTTAGTAAAATTTAATGCTGCTTGGTCAGTCTCATCTTTATAAGTGACTTTAAGCGCATTTGCCCCTTCTGTTGCTGCTTCAAAGGTTTCAGCGATGACCACCGCAATAGGCTGACCATGATAAAAAATCTCAGTCGCTCCCTGCTTCGGCGCTTTTTTCAATCCGCCTTGCTGAGAGTTACGCAAAAAGTGCTCAGGATCGGTCACTACTTTGATAATATTAGGAATGCCCTTTAAAGAGTCACTATCGATACTCTCAACTTGACCTTTAGCAATGGTCGCACCGACCAAGACACCATAGGCTTGATTATCCAAGTGTATTTCGGCACTATAATGCGCTTGACCGCTAACCTTTAGCGAACCATCAACACGGTTGATTGGCTTACCAACCAGCTTGCTTGCCGTTTTGCTAAATAGCGACTCAACAGGCTCATCCATGGTCAGTTTTTTGGTCGGTTCTGACTGGGTGATTGATTCAAATAATGACATGATTATGCTCCCTCGCCCGCTAGTGCGCGCTGAATGACTTGTTTTAGTAGGCGACGCGTCAACGGTATTTTAAAGTCGTTTTGACCATTACCTTTGGCATCATGCAATAATAGATCTGCGGCCTGCGTGATAACGTCACTATTGCCATCGGTATCCGTTAATAGTGCCTCAACCTCTTCATTACGCCACGGCTTCAGTACCAATGCCGCCAAACGCCAATCGTACTGTCTTTCAGATTGCCACTGTCATCAGCGTCTATGACTGCCGCACAAGACACCAGTGCAAACGCATAAGAGGCGCGGTCACGCACTTTGTCATAAGTGTGCACGCCCTTGATAGGCGCAGGTAGTACCACATGAGTAATCAGCTCGCCTGCTCTAAGACATTTTCGATATGCGGCGTGTCTTTTGGTAAGCAATAAAAATCTTTCACATCGATAGCGCGAGTCGATCCATCTGCTTTAACTGTCTCTATCGTGGC
This sequence comes from uncultured Psychrobacter sp., assembly GCA_963925435.1. Taxonomy (GTDB): domain Bacteria; phylum Pseudomonadota; class Gammaproteobacteria; order Pseudomonadales; family Moraxellaceae; genus Psychrobacter. The sequence continues at coordinate 138,720 of CAWURQ010000007.1, forward strand.
ATCTAGCAAACGCATTGCCACTGCCATATCGGATGGGTGCTGAGCAATACAGGCATCGCTCGTACCTAAGACAGCAAGGGTACGGTTCTCCCCATTGATAGCAGGACAACCTGTCCCCGGTTCACGTTTGTTGCAAGCGCTGTCTGTTTGATAAAAATAATAGCAACGAGTGCGCTGCAAGAAGTTGCCGCCAGTCGTCGCTTTGTTACGCAGCTGACCAGTCGCCCCTGCCAAAATCGCTCGGGATAATACGGGATAATTGGCAATAACTTCAGGATGTGCTGCCAAATCACTATTGGTCACAAGCGTACCGATACGTAAACCACCATCAGCAGTGGTTTCGACTTGCTTCTAATTCTAAGACGAGTAATATCCACCAGTTTGATTGGCGTCTCAATCTCTAGCTTCATCAAGATCTAATAAGTTGGTACCACCTGCGATAAATGCAGCATCTTTGGTACTCGCAGATATCGCAGCTTGCTCTGGTGCATCAGCACGGTCATATTCAAAACGTCTCATGAGCGACCTCCTGTCGTACCAGTTATTGTCTTATTATTTGCTGAGGCTTCGCCAAGTTGCGTTTCGCTGGGCGGCGGTGACCAAATGCCCGTTACCCCAGATGCTGATAATGAGTCAGCCTTAGATTTAGATCTATGAGCAACTTGATTCTCAAGCACTTGTGAGATGGCTTTGATAATATTAGGATAAGCAGAACAGCGACAAATATTGCCACTCATACGCTCAGCAATCTCCTGTACCAGCAATCCATTAGGGTTATGCAGATCAGTAGTCACATGGCTTGGCCAGTTTTGTTTGATTTCTTCTATCAATGCTGTCGCCGAACAAATTTGCCCAGGCGTACAATAACCACATTGGAAAGCGTCGTGATCTTTAAAGGCTTGCTGCAACTCTGATAGCGACTCGGGCATTCCAATACCCTCAATTGTCGTAATCTCATCGCCTTCGTGCATGACGGCTAGCGTCAGACAAGCATTGGCCCGTCGCCCGTTGATTAGAATCGTACAGGCACCGCATTGACCGTGGTCACAGCCTTTTTTGGGTCCAGTGATTTGTAAGTGCTGACGACAGACATCGAGCAATGTCGTGCGCGTATCAAGATTATCGAGCTGATAATCCTGCTTATTAATGGTTAACGTCAAAATAGACATGCTGGCTTCTCGCTGGCAGATAAACATAAAGGAATGATCGTAAACGCTTCTAAAAAGTAGCGCCAATTCGTTTATTATGACGTATCAAAAACGTTGTTTTGTTTTTGCTTTGTAGTTGTTAGAGTGTATTTTTTAATCTAAAACACCATTAAAATAAGAATGATTTTGGCGCATTACTTTCTGTTAGAGCCTATTTTAACAATTAATTATGCCTACCTATCACTACAGTTCAATACTGTTTACCCCTGTTATATCACCGCTATACATACCATTATCTTAATTATTCCAATCAATAAAATTTTATACCTATCATTTACCTTGTCGTTAACGACGATTACATTTGCGCTACTTAAGTCGTAACCTAGAGTGCATTGTAATCGCCCTATCATTCTCTTAATATTGAGTGATTGCACGGATATGGCTGGACAACACACCAGACACATCTCCTTTAAAATACAAATAACACTACTTGCGAGAAATTATGGAACTATCAGAAAAACCACTCCGAATAGACATTGTTTCAGACGTTGTATGCCCTTGGTGTGTCATCGGCTACCGCCAACTGGCAATAGCACTTGAGCAAACGGGTACAGCTCATACCATTCATTGGCATCCGTTTGAGTTAAACCCTAATATGCCAGCAGAAGGTCAGAACCTACGTGAGCATATCATTGAGAAGTACGGCTCGACGAAGCAAGAGTCCGATGCGAGCCGAATCAGAATGACTGAAGCGGGCCGCGAGGTTGGCTTTGAATTCAATTTCAATGACGATACGCGTATGCACAATACCTTTAATTTGCATCAGCTTTTACATTTTTCTGATCAGCAAGGCAGTATGCATGACTTAAAACAAGCCTTGTTTGTCGCGCATTTCACCAATAACAGAGATATCTCTGATATCAACGTGCTTGCTGACATTGCAGCAGAGACTGGACTGGATCGTAGTGAGGCACTGGCAGTGTTAGAAGGTCAGTTCTTTGCAAAAGAAGTACGAAAAGAAGAGCAGCATTGGCAACAGCAAGGCATTCAAAGTGTGCCGGCGATTATCTTCGATGAACGTCATTTGGTCAGCGGTGCGCAAGGGGTTGAAAATTACGTCAGTATATTAGAACAATTGGCAAATATGACTGACTAAACCGTCTGTCATTATAAAAATGTTATTCTATACAAGGGTGCTTTATGTCTACTAAAACCTTTCCTTCGATCATTGTGTTTGATGTCAATGAGACGCTGCTCGATATCGACACGCTCACGCCTTTTTTTACGCGAGTGTTCGGTAAGCAAAATGTCTTACGCGAATGGTTCGCTCAGCTGGTCTTGTATTCTCAAACCATGACGCTATCTGGTCTGTATACACCTTTTGGTGAGATTGGCGTTGGCGCATTACAGATGATTGCGGATATAAAACAAGTGACGCTAACAGAGTCTGATATCGATGAGTTTAAAGAAAGAATGAGTGCGTTGCCGGCGCATCCTGATGCAGCGCCAGCACTCACACGCCTGCGCGATGCAGGATTTCGATTGATCACACTAACCAATTCAGCGAGCAGCGCGTCTCCAACACCGCTAGAAAAGGCAGGACTCAGTCAGTTCTTTGAGCAGCATTTTAGTGTTGAGACTGTTAGTAAGTTCAAGCCAGCGCCTGAAACCTACCAAATGGTAGCCGATACGCTTGATGTTGAGACGTCGGACTTATGCCTCGTCGCTTGTCATCTCTGGGATACCATCGGCGCGCAAGCAGTAGGCTGCCGCGGTGCCTTTCTGACCCGCCCGTATAACGAAATGCTCAGCGCACCAAATGTACCAGTACCAGATTTGATTGCATCAGATTTATCGACACTAACGGATGAAATTATTAGCAAAAAGCATAATTGATACCTGCGTTTGCGAGATTGCTGTTAACTACTATCTTCTAGCTTTCAAAAAACCATAGCGCAAAAAAATGCTGCTTCAATTTTGAAACAGCATTTTTTATTGTAAAGTCGTCAGGTTAAAACCGTAACCTTGATATTACCATCAGCAGCTACTTTTAGAAATTGACAACCGTACGGATGCTCTCACCCTTATGCATCAAGTCAAACGCTTCGTTGATGTCTTCTAATGGCATCGTATGCGTGATAAAGTCCTGTAATGGAATTTCACCCGCTAGATAGCGCTCAACATATCCTGGCAATTCTGTACGGCCTTTGACACCGCCAAATGCTGAGCCTTTCCAGACTCGACCCGTCACTAACTGGAATGGACGGGTTGAGATTTCTTGCCCTGCACCAGCGACACCGATGATGACCGACTCGCCCCAGCCTTTGTGGCAGCACTCAAGCGCTGAGCGCATGACATCGACATTACCGATACATTCAAACGAATAATCAACGCCGCCATCGGTTAGCTCAACGATGACTTCCTGAATTGGCTTGTCATAATCTTTCGGGTTGATGCAATCAGTCGCGCCAAGTTTTTTGGCTAGCTCAAATTTGCTTTCGTTGATATCAATCGCAATGATACGGCTGGCTTTTGCCATCTGAGCACCGATCACAGCGGATAGCCCAATACCGCCTAGACCAAAGATAGCAACCGTTGCGCCCTCTTCGACTTTTGCAGTATTCATGACCGCACCCATACCAGTGGTGACACCGCAACCTAGCAAGCAAACTTCTTCTAACGGCGCTTCTTTATTGACTTTGGCCAACGAAATCTCTGGTAAGACCGTATATTCAGAAAAGGTTGAGCAGCCCATGTAATGATAAATTGGCTCACCGTCTTTATAAAAACGCGTGGTACCGTCTGGCATCAGACCTTTACCTTGGGTCTCGCGTACCGCCGAGCAAAGGTTGGTTTTGCCTGACGTACACATTTTACAGACGCCACATTCTGCCGTGTATAAAGGAATGACATGATCGCCAACTTGGACACTGGTCACGCCTTCGCCGATTTGCTCAACGATACCGCCGCCTTCATGACCCAAAATCGCTGGGAATACGCCTTCTGGGTCTTCACCAGATAAGGTAAATGCATCGGTGTGACAAACGCCACTGGCCACGATTCTTACCAATACTTCGCCTTTGCGTGGCAGCATAACATCCACTTCTTCAATAGATAATGGCTGATTTGGCCCCCACGCAATGGCGGCTTTTGATTTGATAAATTTATCTGACATATAAATACTCTCTTTTAATTGGTTATTTTTTTACGATACACATCGCTACTGTTTTAATGTCATTATAATGATTTCAATATATAGTGAGTTCAGTATAAAAACGGGTCAGCGGAACTGGTATGAATTTTTTGCAGCCTCTGTCTGCGAAGGCACAGCAAGCAAGAAAAATTTATACCAGTTCAGCGTTGCAATATAATGGTTCTGTTTTATTTGCAATCGACTATAGTTCATCTTCTCTGTATACATGACATGCGTTCAGAGTAGAGCTGTGTAAAGACCCTTTTCAGCTTATCTTGCTTACTGATGATAGGCAAGCTTAAACCCAGTAAGCATTTTTATCTTCACCGATGCTTACCATTATAGTTTTTTCTGTAGGGATAACAATATGCTATATTTGCAAATATCTTTTACATATTGGTAATAATAATGCGCTGGGATGGTATTAGCGAGTTCGTTTACGTGGCAGAGTACGAGAGTTTTACCCGCGCAGCAAAAGAATTGGGGGTATCGACTGCTCAAGTCAGTCGGCAGATAAGTGCGTTAGAGAAACGGCTGAATATCAAACTGCTGTATCGCACCACACGCAAAGTCGCACTCTCAGAAGAAGGCCGCGTTTTTTATCAGCACTGCCGCAGCGTACTCGATGGTTTGGATGCTGCTGAGCAAGCCGTGAGCAATTTACAGTCAAAACCACAAGGCAGGATTAAGCTGACCGCACCTGTGACCTATGGCGAGCAGCAATTACTGCCGCTAATCAATGATTTTATGGTGCAGTATCGAGACATCGAAGTGACGGCTTTTTTGAGCAATCAAAAGATTGACTTGGTCGAAGGCGGTTACGATTTGGCCATTCGTATCGGTAAATTAAGTGATTCAACCATGATGGCCAAAAAGCTCAGCCGTCGCACTAACTTTGTCTGCGCCGCGCCCACTTATCTTGATAAATATGGTATCCCGCACACGCTAGACGAGCTGAGTCAACATAACTGTTTACTCGGTACACGTGATTATTGGCATTTTATTGAAACAGATAAAGAGACCGATAAGGAGGTAAATAAAGAAAGGAACTTACGCGTGGCCGGAACGGTGCAATACAACAGCGGCCATAGTCTGGTTGACGCTGCTCTAAAAGGTTTGGGTATCGTCCAGCTACCCGATTACTATGTACAAAAACATTTAGCATCAGGGACGCTGGTGAGTTTCTTAGACGACTATAGAGAGCCTGATGAAGGCATTTGGGCTGTATATCCCCACAACCGTCACTTATCGCCAAAAATTAGATTACTGGTAGATTATCTGGCAAAGCGCTTAGCCTAGGGCATGTCCTCAATTCAATCGGTTATCATCTAAATGGGCTAAAAATGGCTAAATTTTGCCAAACATCGTCAAATAGCTTATCAATATCTCGATATTATTTGCGCTACTTTCCTTGTTTGACGGCAATTTATCTCATTATTGTTCTTATATTGGCACCATTTTTGAAATGAGGACACGCCCTAGCACTCGGTCAAAACATATTTCTCAAAGAAAAGCACTGTTCTGACAATTCAAATCGTACCATTTGGTCATTCAGTTCTACTTTTAACTTTTTGGCACATTCGATAATTTTTTTTCGGTCGGCAGGAATCGCACCTTGAGCAATGGCTATTTCGCGCATTTGTACCGTGATGTCATAGTGCGGATAACTGGCATGGCGATGGAATAAACGCGCATCCACATCAATAAGTGCTGCAAACTCATGCAGTTCTTGTAACGTATCGGCCAACATATGACACCACTGATAACCTTTGAATGTTATTTTCACAAAATCTACGTATATAGCCATTCTATCATCTCCTAAAACGCTTACCGCAATTGGCGTATATGTTTCTTAAGCTGTTTCAGCAGTGTTTGATATTCGCGATCGCTGGTATCCAATGTACTAAGGCGTCCATAACGCAGTTGCCGATAGTCTTGTTGAATCTGCTCGATTTTTGCGTGCATATCTTTTGAATTAGCAGAGTTTGTTAACTTTTTGGCATTATCACTCTCAAGGTGACGACGCTGAGTCATCATATCGTCAGTGCGGTTATCCAGCGTTGCGGCCAAACGCTCAAGCCACGCCAACTGCCCTTCGCTATCGTCGCGCGCCAGTAATTTATCGCGCTTACTCAGACGTTTTGAGAGCTGGGCAAGTGGTAGATCCGCTGTATGCCAACGTTTGCGGCGACGCTGCCAAATAATAAATATCAACACCGACATAACAGTAATGGCACTAGCTGCCAACCAGACAATTTGCTGCCCGATTGAGCGGATATTGAACCACTTTAATAGCGAATCTGCTTGTTTATCCTGATCATAGCCGACAACGTCTTTTTGCCAATAGTAACTGGCCTGATCCGATAAGCGCCGCAAAGATTGGAGCATCTGATACTGCTGATAGCTGAGTTGTGCGCCAGCGCCCTCTCCAAAAATCGCCGCACCCTGTGATTGCGTCATCGCATCCATGCCTTGCTCTACGCGCTCTGGAGCAACAAAAGCCGTCGGATCCACTCGTACCCAACCTTGGCCTTCAAGCCAAACCTCCGTCCAAGCATGCGCGTCTTTTTGTCGCACTTCCCAGACATTTCCACCGCGACTCAGCTCACCGCCTTGATAGCCCGCCACGACTCGTGCCGGAATACCAGCTGCCCGCAGCATAAAGGTGAAGCTGGAAGCATAATGCTCACAAAACCCCGCTTTGGTCTCAAATAAAAACTCATCAATACGGTTGGTATTCAGTCGTGGCGGTGATAACGTGTAGCGAAAATCTGTTTGATTAATCCAGCGCTCAATAGCGCTCATATAGCGAACGGGATCAGAACCTGACTGGGCAAAAAGCTGCTTAGCCAATGCCCGTGCTTGCGGATTGCCATCAGCTGGCAATGCCAAATTCAGCTGCCGCGACTCATTGTCCAAAATAGGGTCGATACGCATCGGTGTGAATTGTAATACATCGTAGCGCAGCTGCTGCGTGACAGGTTGATCTTTGAGTAAAGTAAAGTCCGACGTAATACTGACGTCAGGACGCTGGCTAAAAGGATAGTCGAGTCCAAATAGCCACTTTTGTTGCGTGGGTTCTAAGATGATCTCATAGTTGCTGGGCGCGACTTTTACCTCGTCAGGGACGGTCGCAAATGCATTTTCAATCCAAGCAGGCCTTTGCGGCGAAGGTTGCCATTGTCGCTGCTGAGGGCTGGGACGCCATGTGACGCCATCAAACTCACTAAAAACCAAACCCCGCCAATAAAGCTGCTGTTGTGGCGGACGGTTATTTTCAAACTCAACGCGAAAAGCCAGCTCAGTCGATTGTCCCAAGTTAGCAAAATCACCCGGTGACATACTGTCAGAAACACCCGTCGTTGCTTGTTGACCGGATAACTGTACTGACCATAATGGTGGCAGACGCGGAAAAAACAAAAACAGCACGACCAGTAAGGGCAATGCACCGATACCTAATATACCTAACGTACGCAAGCGACCATCGCCGCGAGTATTGCCATCATCATTGAGTGCGATGAACGCCAACAACACAACAACGGCACCGATCACTACCTCAAGCGTGGTAACAAGACCTTGATTCATCAAAAACAGCGCAGCAAGTACGAATAGCGACAAGTTCAATACTACATAGGCATCACGGCGCTTATACAATTCCCACAGCTTACTGATAAGGCACAGCACCAAAAATGCCACACCCATATCCAGCCCAAATGCCGTATTGTAGGTCAGCCACAAACCCACCAATCCCAATAAAAAGCCAAGCATTTGCATGGCTTGATACAGTCGTTTTAAATGGCGCAGTTTTCTAAATCGCGCCTTTACCTGTGGCAATTGAGCAACAATACTGACGACCGCAAATCCTATTAGCCACAGGGGCAAATGGACAGCATGCGGTAAAATAACGATAATTTGGGCAATCAATACCCAATAATATGCTGGCAATGCCAATAATTTGCGATACCCTTTATTATCATGGCTAATATTGTCGCGGCTAATGTCATCACGGCTCACTCCAACTTGAGCATTGGTATATTGACCCAATGCCAAGCACTCAAAACTCGTAGCAGCGCTCATTGTAAAGCCTGCTTCAGCTGAGTTATCAGAAAACGTTTTGCGTAAGGGTTGAGAGTCAGTCATGGTGCTTTCGCCAATCTTAGCAGGCAAGCTTGCGCAAAGCCGTCGCCCTCACCCATGGGTACAACAGCGTGTTCTTCACTTGGTAAGCGCATTTTAAATGGCACTCCTAGCTGAGCCAGTGTCATCACACCATAAGCCAGTTGCGCAAGCTTCTGCTCATGATGTGCCGCTGGCATATCAACATAATCTAACATTTGCTCATGGCCGACAGGATCGCCAAAATGCTTGGTAAACATACCCTGACCACGCGCCACATGACCCCAAGAAACCCGTGCCAATGACTCACCTTCTATATAATTATCTAGCCGCTCAAAATCATCTTGACCTTGTCGATACTGCCCACCAGTTGGCAAATCTTCCATACTTACGACTGCATACTGCGTTTGCCACTCAAATGCTTCTGGCTTTGGATACACCCAAGCGGTACGCGCAAAGTACACATACGACCATGCACGCATAATACCTAAAGGATAAACTGTTTTTATGATTAACCGTGGTAATTCAAGCTGACCACGAGTATGTGTCTGAATAGGCAGACGAATGATTTGCTCGCCTTGTAGTTGGGTCACCAGCACAGAATGTTGATTGTCCTTACTGTTTTTAGTCTTTTTATCAGCACGCTTATTGATTTTTTTATCCAGCTTCTCAAAGTCAAACACAAGCTGTCGTCTTGGTTGACGGCTCTCGCTACGGAGTTGCAAGGTGACCCAAATAGGAGCACCTGCTTCTGCAATGGTCACTTCCAATAGACGCACTTGCAATCCTGAGATATGCGCAAAGGTCACATGAAAGCTGATGAGCCAAACGCTGACCAGATAAAAAAACAAACCCAGCACCAAGTTATTACCGTAGTTGATACCTGCGATAAAAGTGATGATTAATAACAGCGCAAATAACAGGCCTTCACGGCTAAAAAAGATATAGACGTTACGCAAATTGAGCCTAACGCTGTCACTTTTGGGTGCGCGCGATGCAAACCAACGACGCAATGCTGACGTTATAGGTACAGTTAAGGCTTTTGGCAAAAGGCTCATGATAACCCTATCCTTACCATAGAATTGAAAACATAGTCAAAGCGTCTTAGGGCGTGTCATCAATTAGCATATTGATACAATTTATGACACGCCCTAGGCAAGAAAAAGTTAAATAACAATGGGCACTTCTGCCAAAATACGTTGGGCGATGGTCTGCGCTGCTTGGCCACCCACCACATGAGCAGGTACAAAACGCTGACCCAAACGGTGATCTGTGACCGCTGCAAATACCGCTTGGATATCTTCAGGCGTCATTTCCATATGACCCGACACATAGGCATAGGCCTGTGCGGCACGTTGCAATGACAGCACACCGCGCGGCGAGAGACCATGATATTCCTGACTGGCTCGGGTTTTTGCGACCAAACGCTGTAGATAATCTAATACCACATCTGCGACGTAAACTTGCTTGACCCCATGCTGAGCCAACAAAACAGTCTCTGTGTCCAATACTGCGTCCAGACCTTTTAATAGCTCACGGCGATCCTGACCTTTTAATAACTCGCGCTCTGCGGTAGGCGACGGATAACCCAACGATAGACACAGTAAAAAACGATCTAGCTGCGACTCAGGCAATGGATACACGCCCGCTTGCTGTAGCGGGTTTTGAGTGGCAATCACAAAAAATGGCTGCGGCAAGCGATAGGTTTGCCCATCTTGCGTTACCTGCCGCTCTTCCATGGCTTCTAGCAAAGCACTTTGTGTCTTAGGACTGGAGCGATTAATCTCATCAGCGAGCAATAATTGCGTAAAAATAGGGCCAGGACGAAACTCAAATTTTAGTTTGCTTTGGTCGTAAATACTCATGCCTAAGATGTCGGCAGGTAGCATATCATTGGTAAACTGTACCCGACTAAAACTCAACCCTAGCAACTGTGCCAAGCCTTGAGCCAAAGTCGTCTTACCCATACCTGGCAAGTCTTGCAATAGTAAATGACCACCTGCCAGTATGCCACTAAGTGCCAACTTGACCGCTTGCGGTTTGTCCAATACGATTTGATTTAATTGCGCCATTAATTGGGCAATTTTCTGTTGATTGTGGTGGTAGTCAGCAGAACTAAAGGTGGATTGACTGGCCTCCTCTACTGTTGACTGATGCATAAACGCAGATGATGTTTCGGTGGCTGAATGGGTCATAGTAAGTTACTGGCTCATTTTTTATGGGAGTAGTGATGATAAATCAGGCGTTACTGGGCATCAGCTTCAGTTATCGGCGCCGCGGTACGCAGCGTTGACAGATAAGCGATCACATCTGCACGCTCTTTGGCATCCGGCATAGGGTTTGATAGCATCTTTGACTCTGGCATGGTTTTTTGGGCATCGGCAATATAAGGATCAAGTGTCTTAGCATCCCATATCCAACCTGACTTTGATAGCGCTTTGCTATAAGTATAATCTTCTAGCTCAGCCGCTTGCGCACCGTATATGTTCATCAGCTGCGGGCCTTTTTTATTGAGACCTGCATTGAGCTGATGACACTGACCACAAGTCTCTCGATAAATTATAGCGCCCTTAACAGCATCACCCTGAGTATATAGTGGCAGTGTTACAGGAGCACGGTGATCGGGTGGCGTTTGCTCACAGGCAGTGAGTAATAAAACAACGGCAAAAAGACCGCTCATTTGACATTTACTGATGATAGGCATTTTTGGCAGTCTTTGGTTAATGAGTATCCACTATAAGTGCACAAGGTAAACAATACTGAAATGACAGTTGTAAGGCGTGTCATTGATTAGGGCGTGTTATGGGCTTAATTCACCACTATCGTACTACTAGGCTTTTCTAAATAATCACCTTGCAGATAGCGCGCACCCACACTCCAAGCGACAGACATGGTAGAAGCATCTTCGATATAAGGCATCAACACATCGACCTTGATTTCACTGGTAAGCATAATGAGAGATTTAACAGTTTCTAAATTGTCCGATGAATCAATTCCTTCCACGTAGTTACGGGCTAAACGCACCACGTCTGGCTGCACAAAACTTGCAATTTCTATCGATTTGGCAGAAGAGCCAAAGTTCTTAATGCCCAATTGACAGCTGACTTGACTGAGTGCAGAGAACTGAGTTTTTGCTACCGTTAAATGATCTGAGACCTCTTTTTCGTTAAACTGTAACGTTAGCACACCCGCCGCTCCGCCCACGGCTTTTATGAGTTGACTAACGACATTGGGGAGCTTTTTGTCAGTCAAGGATGCACTACTCAATTGCACCAGTAATCTGGCTTCAGGTTGTGTTTTGCGTATCTCATTTATTTTTTTACAGGCATTAATCAGCACCCAGCGATCTATTTTCTCACGCAGTTTATGCGTCTTGGCAACTGCCATAAATTGATCAGGTGTCAATATGGTGTTGTCGGCATCTGCCAATGGCAATCGCAGAAATACTTCGAAAAAATCGCTGCGATCATTATTGATGTCATATATTGGTTGGAATGACAGCTCAAAGCGGTTATTGGTTATGGCATCAATCAAAGATTCAGCAAGGGCATGATCATCACTATTGGCATGTTCGCTTGGGTCATATAAATGATAGATACCACCATGGTCAGAGGTCTCTACCATAATTTGATTAATAACCTCCATCGCCCGCTCAAGTAATATATTTGGCTCGGCAGTATTTTTCTCAATTTTGACAATACCAATACTGACCGTCGTACTAATGGTGCGCTTATCCACCTCGATGAACGTATCTTTGATACGTGAAACAATATGATCAGCCAAACTTTCCAGCTCTGTATTTGTTTTGTCTTCCACCAAGATGGTAAATACCGTATCACTAAAACGACTCACATGCCCATCTGATATCAGCTCATCCAATATATAGGCAACATGCTTGACCGTCGCGTCGATTCCTTGTAAACCCAAACTGCTTCTAATTTTACCGACATTATCGAGCTGAATATAGAATAGCGCCGCCGTGACCGTCCCTTGCTGAGCTTGTTCGTATACACTTGCCATTTCCTCTTCAAAACCGCGGCGATTGTCGATACCAGTCAAGCTATCTTTACGCTCAGCCGCTGCCAAGCGCTTAGCCACTTCAGCACTGCTGGTGCTGTTTTGTTGAATAATGACCTGAGTAACTGGCTCTCCCTCCAAAGTCGCTGCAGCCAGCTGTAATGTTGCTTCAAAAGTACTGCCATTCATCCGCACACTTTCGAACTTAAACTCTACGTCTTGCCGGTTTCCTTTATTAAATTGACGTAAGAATTGTTTGAAACCCTTGACGTTATCGCTGCCTGCAATCAGGTCAATAATAGGAACACCCATTACATCATTCAGTGATTCAAAACCAAAAAGCTGAAGATAAGGATCGTTGGCGAAAATATGTATCCCTTGGTCGATATATGCAACGGCACTTTTAGAGTTTTTGATCAAGACATTGGCACGCTGCTCGGCTTCAGAAAGTACATCTCGTAACGCTTTAAGCTCGTGGCGACTGCGTAAGTTATCATGTTGTAAGCAAATAGACATAACGACGGCCATTTCTTGCTCTACTGTGAGCGCCTTGACCATTGTTCCACTGATAATATCAGGCAATCCCTCATTATTATGGGCCATCGCTGCCATCTCTTCACTCATCAGGCAGATCATAGGCAAATCGATATTCTGATCTTGAACAATGCCCACTACATCGGTAAAACTCATATCATAAGCATTGCCAAAAACCAAAACATCCCAAGATTGCCGCAGTGACTTTAGCAGCTCCTCTTTATCATCTAAAAATCCTAAATTGACGGTTTCGTAATAATAATTTAGGAGGTGCACAAGGCGCTCAGCGTAGAGCTGATCGTTATCAATGACTAATAGATTTAAGACGGACTGTGCGCGCATAAGAAGCCTTTTGAGTCTTGTGATCTTATTGGTGTGTCTTATTTGTGATACTTTACAGCTTGTCCAAACATCCACATAGCAAAAAAAGCACTATAAGAATTAGGCTAAGCGATTTTGATTGACGGGTACGTTTTTCTCAACGAAAATGACATGCTTTTAAATCAGTATTATTGTATAAACTTTTAACATTCTATCCGCCATTATAGACAATAATTCAACTGGTTGCAGGTTAACTTACTATCATCGTTATCTAGCGTGATTCTGTAAGAGCGTATCTACATGATAACTTTTTTATTCCATCATTTATCCATGTGTCATCAACTCTCAAATAAACGACTGTTTCACGACTTCATATTGGCTAAATTCATCCGTAATCAACAATCTGCGCCCCAAACGTAAAGGGACTTGTTTATTACTGATACGCATTATGACTTTGTCGTTCATCTGAAAGTGAGCATTTGGCACTATCAACGTACCAATAGTTCCTAACTGCTCATTTCTACCAAGCATAAATGCTGGCACAAAATGTCGACTACGCACCTCTCTACCTTCTAAACGCAAGCCACAAGCCACGAGCTTATGACCAAGTACTTGCCATTCAACTTCTGGGTTTTTGGCATCAAGATTCAGCCAGCGCACTATTCCCATAGACCAATCAGCTGGCGTGATCGTATCAGAGCGGCAGATCAAAAAAAGACTCATAGTATACAAGGGTGGCGGTGCCGTTGTAGCAACATCATTGTCAACAATCACCGCATCAAGGTCATCTCTGTGAAGACGCGTTTTATCTTTCAGCACCTCATTATCATTGAATGTTGCCTGTGGTATTTCTTTATCAATGACGTCTAACTTGTCTGATTTTTCAGGCAATCGCAGAGTGCGAAATAATGACAACGCATCATGACTACCAAGGGTTTCGCTGATGACTATGCCACTACTGTGTTGTTTTTGACTAACCGTATCATAACGAGGATGCTGCTCATCTGGCAGCTCCTGCATAGCAATCAAGCTTGTGAAGCTTTGCGACCCACTAACACGGTAATGAATGTTGTTGAATCCAGTAATCAAAACAGCCTCTTTTTTGACAGGGTACTTGGCTTCTGGCGTGCGCGGTGACTGTGAATATCGATAACTGAGTGTCATCAATACTTTATTAAGCAAGTAACATTCAATCCCTTCACTGCCCTCATCCATTAAGACTTGTATGCGTGATTCAAAATACTCAACCATCGGTGCAAGTTCTATAAATAAACAATGATGGCCATCTTCGTATGGGTTGATATCAGAGTTGGCCGTCAAATAAGTTGGCGGTAGGTCACTTTTTAGATCAACAAATACCCGTGTCTCCGTTTCCGGCTCTATCGTCGCAATAATGCGGGTGGCCCACTCAGGTAATAAACGTTGTACTAGCAAGATATTAGGACGACGCATGGCACGTACGTTTAACAAACTATATAAGCAAATTTGACAATACAGCTGATGTATATTGTTTGTGTGCTGAGTAACGATATTTTTGCTCAAATCAATATCCGCCACCTGATACTGATGGGCAAGGGAGTACAGCTGATTGATTTTGGCCCATAAGTAAGGTGATGGTTTTTGATAACAAATCGCATCCTCACCCAATAGCTTTTGATGCATCAGCAGTGTTTGATAAATGGCGACAGCCAGTGTGGTTGTTGATGAGGACTTGGTGGCTTTGAAATAACGCTGCCAGTTATTGCTTAAAGCATGTTTCTTCTGACTACTTAATAAGGATACTTTTTGGTGTATAACACTGTCGTAAACCATAATCATCTGATAATACAGTGACTTTGTCTGAGCCACATAAGCCAACTGAGCAGCACTCAGCGCTCCTGTCTCATAAATATAGTACTGCCGCAAAGTAGCCACCAATTGATCTAAGGCATCTATCGTAGTAGCAGTCAGTTTGAGACGTTGCTGCCCACTTATATCCGCTTCTCGTAATATAGTGAGAATTTTTTCTAGTTGCTCAGCCTGCTGGGCTTGCGTCCGAGCAGGCAAGGTTGCCAGCAACCTGAGCAACTCATGATCATGAACGCTGATTGCTTGATTCGGTGATGGTGGTGATAGCTCTAGCTCTATAGCAGACAAATACGCTTGAAACGTCGATAAGGTTATCATCAGTATTCCCAGTAACTGAGGCGCAGCCTCATTTTGAACCTAAAAATGAGATAAATTTTAATCATGACATCAGTATTGGCTATCCATAGAGCATACTTTTTTGAATCCGCTACTCTTGAGCCTGTCCCTTCTCCAACAATCACTCTTTATTTACTAACTTTTTAATATATCATAATGTTTATATTAAGTATCATTGTAAATATCAATTGGCACCTTAAAAGGTCTGTTCGGTAATTCTCTCACTAGCTTAGGCACTAGATAACCTGGCAATGCTGCCAGTAATGACCAATAAAGCGCAATTGATTCCTGCTGTTCATTATCAAAATGAGCGGCACCTGCCACTTTGTCTAACACATGCAAATAATAAGGCAATACACCAGAAGAAAACAAACGCTGGCTTAATTGCGTTTGGGTCTCAACGCTGTCGTTAATGCCTTTTAATAAGACGGCTTGATTTAACAACGTAACACCAGCTGCTCGAGCACGTTGCAGGTATTCTGCTGTCAGCTCATCAATCTCATTAGCATGATTACAATGAATAACCATCACAATATGACAGCGACTTTGAGACAGTCTGTCTAATAGCGCTTCATCCAATCGTGCTGGAATGACCAATGGCAAGCGAGTATGCAACCGAATAGTTGTTAGCTGCGAGATAGATTCCAGAGTATCTAACCATGCAAATAAACGCCTATTGGTCACATTTAAGGGGTCACCCCCGCTTAAAATCACTTCATTAATCTCAGGATGAGTAGCGATATATTTAACGATGTTCTCTTTTGCATCCGCTGTTGGCATATTCGCACTATAGTCAAAATGCTGACGAAAGCAGTAGCGACAATGAATCGCACACGCGCCAGTAATGGTCAGTAGCACTCTTGACTGATACTTATGAAGCATGCCTTTGACTGGATTTTGCGTATTTTCACTTAGAGGATCGGCCACATAACCAGTTACCTTAATTTGCTCACGCTGGTCTGGCAGTACTTGTCTTAGTAAAGGATCATTAATATCACCAATGGTCATTTTTGCCACAAATGCACGCGGCACTCGCAGCTCAAAATGCTTGGGCACATAGACCTCTGCGCGTCGTGATTCGAGCTGTAAGAGACTGAGTAGCTCATCAACGGAGGTGATGGCTTCGGATAATTGCGTTTGCCAGTTCTTTTGTGTGATTAAATGGTTTATCATGACAGCCTATTATCTGTGCCTAAAAGGCGATATTATACGCCCTTACGGTGTACCCTATCAAAGTATACCAGTTACCCTCTAAGCACTTGGCGTAACCACCGCTTTTTGTGCAGTAAGCCCTACCTATCATCATACTTACAACCCCTAGGAGTCTCTTGTGGCAAGTTTTTCTACTAATGAATTTAAAGCTGGTCTAAAAGTTATGCTCGATGGCAATCCCTGCGCCATCCTTGAAAACGAGTTTGTCAAACCCGGTAAAGGCCAAGCCTTCAACCGTGTCAAGTTACGTAATCTTCGTAGTGGTAAAGTATTGGAGCAAACATTCAAATCAGGTGACAGCTTAGAGGCCGCTGATGTGATGGATACTGAAATGAACTATCTGTATAACGATGGCGAGTTTTGGCACTTTATGCATCCTGAAAGCTTTGAGCAGATCCAAGCTGACAAGACAGCGATGGGCGACTCAGTAAAGTGGCTAAAAGAGAACAGCAATGCGTTATGTACCATTACCTTGTTTAACGGCGCACCTTTATCAGTGACCCCGCCTAACTTTGTTGAATTGCAAATCACAGAAACAGATCCTGGTGTCCGCGGTGACACGTCAGGTGGCGGTGGTAAACCTGCTAAACTAGAAACAGGCGCTGTCGTCCGTGTGCCATTGTTTGTACAGCAAGGTGAAGTGGTTCGCGTCGATACTCGTACTGGTGACTACCAAACTCGCGTTAATTAATAGCCTATAAAAAGAACAGATAGCCTCTAAAATATAGTTTCTTTCTGTTCTTCAATAAAAAAGCTGAACCCCTTATCAAGCGGTTCAGCTTTTTTGTACTCATAATACTATATTTACAATCGCTATATGCGCGTAGCAACCCTTATGATACCAATCCCAAAAATCAGGGTAGCAAGGAAAACACGTGCAAGTACTACGCATGGTAGGATAAACGAGCTTGACACAGCTCATCGTATTTCTGGGGTTTGGTATAAACCCTTGTTATCAAGCTTTCGAACCATTATTCCTCTTCGTTCAATTGCTTTTGTATCAGCCAATATTGTACCAACGCATTCAACTGTTCTTGCTTAAAAGGTTTGGTGCAGTAATCTTGCATACCAACCTTCAAATATTTTTCGCGTTCACCATCCATTGCATTGGCCGTCAAAGCAATAATAGGCGGTAATAATTGAGGGTCATAAAGTTCATGCAGTTTGATGGTGGCCTGTACACCGTCCAAAATCGGCATGTGATGATCCATCAAAATAATATCATAACGCTCAGGGGATAAAGCAAAGGTCTCAATGGCTTGTTGGCCATCAAGGACATGAGTGACTGTATGCCCCCCATTATTTAGTGCTTTTTTAGCGATAATAGCATTGACGGTATCGTCTTCAACCAACAGTATATGACCTGCACGCTCGTGGGTAGGCTCGATCATGGTCAAGTCATTTAAATCTTGCCACGTTTCATAGTGTTTTTCGTCGATAGACGGTAGGGGCAACAAAACCCTAAAAGTAGTGCCGACACCAACTTCACTATAGACATTAATATATCCGCCCATCAAACCAACCAATGACTTACAAACGGAGAGCCCCAAACCCGTACCACCGTAAAGACGGTGTGTGAATTTGTTTGCTTGACCATAAGCATCAAATATTGCATCCAACGATTCTGCTTTGATACCGACACCTGTGTCTGTGACTTCAATACATAGAGTCATCACTTCATAAGAGACAACCTTACTAATGGTATTCTGAGGCGTATCTTTATGCACATTTTTTTCTTGAAGGTCCTGAGTGCAATATGATGAATCAGTACTGTAACCATCAAAATCGTCAGAGTGACAATTAGGCACGTGTTTGACATCAATACTGACTCGTCCCCCTTCACGGGTAAACTTAATTGCATTATTGACGAGGTTTACAAGAATTTGTTTGAGGCGTACTGGATCGCCTTTCACGTAAGGCGATAACGACTCAGTATAATGATAATCTAAAATCAATCCCCGCTGACGTGCTTTGACAGTAAAAAGACTGACCACTTCATTACATAATGCTGATAAATTAATAGGAATAGAGTCAATGGTCATTTTTCCAGACTCTACTTTCGATAAGTCCAAAATACCGTTGATGATTGACATCAAATGCTCATTGGAAACTTTGATGTTATCCACGTATCCTTTCTGCTCGCTGCTCAGTTCAGTCTCACCCAGCATTTCTACCATACCAATAATACCGTTCATCGGTGTGCGGATTTCATGACTCATATTGGCCAAAAAATCCGACTTCATCTCATTGGCATATTTGGCCTCGCGTTGCTTATCTTGTAGCTGCAAGGCATCGGCTGCCATCATCGCAAATTGCGCCAACACTTTTGCTTGCTGATCATCAAAGCTATGATTAGGTTGCATACCCATTAAACATAAAGAACCCAAACGATAGCTCTTATTGTCCTCATGTAGAATAATGGGTGCGCCTGCATAAAACCGCAGATAAGGTGACTCTGTTATCAATGGGTTTTGGCTAAAACGTTCGTCCTCTAACAAGTCCGGTACGATGAAAACCTCATCAGACAGCACCGTATAGTTGCAAATAGCCACTTCACGCGTCGTGCGACAGATATCACCTAAGCCATACACAGATTTTAGATACTGCGTTTCCTCATCCATAAAAGTGATGGTAACCACTGGCATGTCAAAAAACAGCTTTGCAAGGTCAATAAGGCGCTTAAATGCTGGCTCATCATTGTTGTTGAGCACTTCGTACTTTCTAAGTTTATTAATGCGCTCGGCTTCGTCGACCGCTACTGGGTAATTACGTTTAGGTGCGTTAAGTATGGGCAAGATAGTCTCCATTCAGTAATATCATATGCTAGATTTTATACTCGCCTGCTTTATCAGTAACTGTAATGTTTCGCTCACCATGATCATTGCTACAACTGAGGTAACAACGACTGCAGAGCCATAACCACCACAGTGCAATCCACCTGTTTGACAGCTCTTGTCCACGCGCGGCGGCTCTATAGAATAAACACATTTGATACCGAATTTTTCTTTAAGCGCCGTATTAATACCTTTTTCATGGCGTAGCTTATAACGCAATTTAGCAAGTAACGGATCTTGATAACTTTCACGTAAATCGCTCACTCTTATTTGACTTGGATCTGTCTTGCCTCCCGCCCCGCCCGCACAGACCAGCTTTAGTTTATTAAAACGACAATGCAGGGCAATGGCCAGTTTGGCATTCATGTCATCTACGCAATCGAGTATGACAATAGGTTTGCCTTGGGCAGCGGCGGCTTTTGCCTCATGACGGCTGGGCAACAATGTCTCTACATTATCTACCGTCAAAAAATCATCAATTAAGTTTAACATTATCTTGGGATTGATTTCACGCATACGCATCGCCATCGCTGCGATTTTACTTTCCCCAAAGGTGCTGTCTAGCGCTGGCAGCTGGCGATTGACATTAGAGGCAACCAACACGTCTAAATCAATCAAAGTAATCGTCCCAACTGCTGTTCTAGCTAAGGCTTCAGCAGCCCAAGAACCCACACCACCTACGCCGATGACATAAACATGAGCGGCCGCAAACGTATTGACTGCTGGTGCACCATATAGCGTTTGTGTTCCTTGGAAACGACGCTCATATTGCTCATTTTCTTCATTGAGGTCAGCCTGTATGGTATCGTATTCAGTAGTGACTGGCTGCTCAATTTGTCGTGTTTCATTCATAACAGTTTAAATGCTCTTGTAGATTATTTGGATGGCACTGGCTTCGGTTAGCATTTTATTTGCTAGCACTTATTATTTGTTAGCACTTACATAACTAATGATAATCTATCATGACTGTAAAATCACTGTGGATAAGCCCATGTCGTTTTTAAAGCAATGCAACTGTTGTGCCACAATTGCTCAGCAAGAATAGCTGGTGACACATCGAGTAATTCACTTAAGCTCAGCAATATCCATGGCAGATTAGCAGGCACGTTTCTGTCATGCACAGAGCTATTATGAACCGAGCTATTAGGAACAGATGTGTCATTTGCTGTCTGACACATGATAGGTGTCATGTCTGGACAATCTGTTTCTATCACCAAACACTCAATGCCATGACTGGCAACGGCTGCTTGAATAGCGCGTCGCAGTTTTTTAGCATTTGGATTGGTGACTTGACCTGTCACACCAAGCTTGAAGCCTAACTTCACAAATGCCTTTGCTTCTTGCACGCCGCCACTAAAGCTATGCGCAATACCACCCAGCGTATGAGCATCATAATTATGCGCTTTTAGTATGGCCAACGCTTCTGCATGTGCTTTACGAATATGTAGCAGCACTGGCAATTGATGAGTCACAGCCAAATCCAATTGTGCCATAAAAAACTGTACTTGCTTGGCAAACATATCAGGGGCTTTCATCGCATCAGTAAAAGTATCCAATCCAATCTCACCAATCGCTAGTGGACGCCGCTCAGCTATCATTTTCGCCATGTCTTTTAAATGATCTGCTGTATGCTGTTCAATATAAAAAGGATGTAAACCTAATGCGATATGGATGTCAATATGTGACTCATTTTGGTTATTAGTGGCTATTGTAGAAGATTGCCACTGCGTTTTGAGTAATTGCTCAGTTTCGTACATACGCTCAAAATATTGATGTAAATAACCCACTAGTACGAGATGTCGTATTCCCTGCGCGTCAGCCTGTTGTGCTAGTAACGCTTTGTCATTATCAAATACTGAGGCATCAAAATGAGTATGCGTGTCAATAAGAGGGTAAATATCGGGTAATATTTTTGTACACGGCGTATCTGAATTAATAGGGGTCATTGAGAGACTCCAAAATCAATGTTTTTTGCGATTTGTGATGTATGTCGTTAGTCTTTGCTTAAAAAGGCACACAGCTGCGTGACTGAGTGCTTAGTAATACTGACAACTATCAAAATAGGACAAGTCAAAAACCTTTTACTTTTATGTCACTCTTTACATAGCATCTGCTTTGGCGCTATCAACGTGGTCATTGTTGGCATTTACCTGTTTTTTATTAGATAAAGTGATGTCAGCTTTTCGGCTACTGCGCCGAGGAACAACCAATAAAGCCGTAGCAACAGCTGCCAAGAGAACCCATTTTTTTGCATTTTTAGAACCCATCACCAGCATCTCTCTATTTGCACCATCATTTGCTATATTTATAATGCTTCACTAGGGCGTGTCCTCAATCTGAACGATAGCGACTAAATGGGTTAAAAATGGCTAAATGTTCGCCAAACTGCGTCAAATAGCTGGTTAATATCCCGATATTAACCAGCTATTTGACGCAGTTTGGCTTCAATTCACCTCACTTTTATAACCATTTTCAAAATTAGGACATACCCTAGATTTATTATACTTCGATATAAAAACCGCTGTGTTTATCTGTGTTATGAATACGCAAGCCAATGTAAGAGATACTCGATACGAACTGCGCCTTTTATCTATGAATCATACATCTAAACATAATGGTTCATAGATAAAAGGCGCTTGATTTATAGCGCATTAAAACAGTTCTTTGCTGCAATATTAACGATTGAGAGGATAGGTTGTCATATCATTATTAGCGCTGTCTACCTTAGTAAAACCTTGAGGTGCGGCCTTTGGCGTCTGATCACGCTTAGGGACGAGAGGGTTAAGTGGCATCAATTCGTAATCTGCACTGACGTCACCATTCCAGCCTTCGGTACCGCTCAATGGCAGTTGTTTAATCGTACCGTTTTTATCAATAACCAGTTGCAGTACGCGCATTTGATTGAATTTACGTTCAGTGACACTAGCGACTGCACCGCCATCTCGAAGAATGGTTGGCTGTAAAAATATGATTAAGTTGCTTTTTTGGGTTGAATCATTATCGGAGCGGAACAGTCGACCAATGAGTGGAACATTACCCAAACCTGGGACTTTTTGTTGACGTGTGGTGGTATTGTCACGCATCAATCCCCCAAGAGCGATGGTCTGTTGATCGTCGGCTAAAATCGTCGTGTTGATCAGGCTTTTATTGGTAATCAAACCACTCGCGTTACCAGTACTGCCGGGTACAACGGACGAAACTTCTTGTGAGACCTCTAAGCGTACGGTGCCATTATCACCAATGTGTGGAATGACATTAAGATTGATACCGATGTCTTGACGTTCAATGGTCTGAAATGGATTGTTTGAATTATTGCCACTGGTGGTAAATGAGCCGGTAACAAAAGGCACGTTTTGACCCACTAAGATGCTGGCTTTTTCATTATCCAATGTCAAAATTGATGGCATAGACAATAAATTGGCGCTAGTAGAGGAATCAAGCGCCTGTAAGATAGCCCCATAAAACTCGGTATTACCTTTGCTGTCTTTTCGGCTATCACCGATACCAATCAGAGCGCCCGCTATCGACCCTGCTGCTGCACTGATACCAGTGCCACCTGATAAAGCAGCTGCGGCAAGTGAAGCGGCACTTGCACCCACATTGTTAAAGTTTACAACGCCATAGCCACTATTGGCATTGCCGAGCGCCCATTGCACGCCAAGCTGAGTCGCATCATCACCTGAGACTTCGACAATAGCGGCTTGGATCAATACTTGTGCGCGGCGATTGTCTAACTGGTTAACGGCCTCTTCAATCTCAAACATCAGCTCAGGCGCCGCATTGACGATGACAGCATTTTGGGTTTCGTCAGCAATAATACTAAACGGGCGACCGCCAATACCTGTAGCCGCCCCACTTGTGCTTGAGCTGGCTGCTGTTGAAGGCACGGCACTAGTAATATTACTGGCCTCACTAGTCAATGTAGACCCTGTACTACTCACATCGTTCAATGATGCTGACTCTAGCGAAGAGGCTACCCCAGCGCTATTAATCGATTGATTGGCGAGCAATCCGCGTAGCATCTCTGCGATGTGACCCGCACTGGCATATTTTAGTCGAAAGACACGCAGACCACTCAAACGCCTTGTGGGTGTCGTATCCAACTGATTGACCATCTCTTGAACCTTGGCAATCATTTCAGGACTGCCTTTAACCAGCAGTCTATCACTTGATGAATCAGCGATCACTTTGAGTTGATTATTACCACCTTGTGCTTGTCCGCTACCAGCGCTTGCCACCAAGGCGCTGATTAACTCCATCATACGTTCAGCATCGACGTGGCGCAGCGGTATCACACGCAAGCTATCATTGACATTGCTGTCCAAATCACGGATAAGCGCGGTCAATTGATTAAGGCTATCAGCACGATCAGACAATACTAGGGCATTCACCCCCGGCACAGCAGCAGCATGGGCAGACTGCGGCATCAAGGGTCGAATGACGCCCAATACTTCGGCAGCTTGTGTGTTTGTCAGATAAATAACGCGGGTTGCCAGCGTTTCACCCATACTATTACCGCGCAAATCAACCGCCACGCCAGATTGTTTGGCGACACTGTCGGGCACCAACTTGATGGTTGTACCCGAATCAATGGCTGCAATGCCATTCACTTGCATCACGCTGAGAAATAATTGATAAATCTCATCACGGGACAAGGCTTTGTTAGATATTACTGTCACATTGCCATTGATACGTGGATCAAGAACAAAGTTTTGATCAGTAATAGTCGCCACCTCATTGATAAAGGCTTTGATATCCGCATCTTGTAAGTTGACTTTCCAGCTCTCAGCATTCACAAGACCAGTACTGGCGGCCCATAATGGCACTGCTAAGCAAAGAGGCCGGCACAGTCGCATCAAACGCTGCAAGATATAGTGCAAGGGCGTGACTGAAAAATTCTGAAAACTTACCATATTGATGATTACCTACAGTGATGTCGCTTTAGTATGTACTGAGTGTTGTCAGTGAGCGACCCACTCACCATAGCAACAACCAAACGCTCATTTACTTAAAATAAAATATTTAACCCATTGATTTTTAAAACTGCTGACGAATAGTAATAACTTGCTCGCCACGCTGCACCTCTATCTGCGCCTCACCTGCTTGCTGTACCTGTTGTAGCACACCCGCATCCTGTGCAGGATTGTTACCCACACTTTGGCCATTGACCGTCAGTACCCGGTCACCCGGCTCAAGCCCTAACCGATTGCGCAATTTGGCAGGCATCGCGGCGGTCACTTGATAGTTTTCACCTGACGCCATGACACCCATTCTGCTCAGATAACTGGTAGGATCTTCTTGCAACGCTGTGACGGCTTCTTCAATAGCGGATTGCGGATTGCTGTCGCCACTCGTCGCGGCTGACTCAGCGTCAGCGTTTTGAGCTGACTGAGGCGTGGTAGGCAACATATTATTGTCTGGCAAACGTTGATTACTCACTGCCCCTGCGATCATATCGCTTTGATCTAGTGGCATGGCATCTGGCATGCTAATAACCGTCTGCTTATCATTAGCATCAGCGATGATAACCGCATTCCAGTCGACAGCGATCAGGGTATAATCGCTGTCTTTTAGCGTATCACCGATACGATAGTTTTTTACCTCGCCATTTACGTCCAAGAGCGCTGAAGATAGACTTTCTGGTATGGCCAACAAAACCCCTTTTAAACCCACACTAGGCGGTGGTTGCACTGCGGCAGCGATAGGCTCGGGATCTGCAAAAATGGCGAATAGGCTACTGTAATCTTTGCCAGATGTAGCGGTGGTTTGCAAAGGCGTTAATGCTAATGTGGGCGCTAATGGTGCAGCCAACAACAGCCATAATAATCGCGCTGCTGTCCAGCATAACCAAGCAATGGCTACTAGTAACAACCAAACTGAGAAACGATTAAGAATGTTGAGCACAGGTTTGAAAGTGGTCGCGACATTCATCATCTAGTGCGCCCCCAGTCCATTTAGCAGCGGTTGACGCACACTGACGACTGGCGTGTCTTGCGGCGCTTGTCCCTTATATTCAGGCATATTTTCCAACAGACGCTGCGTCAAACTGACATCCAACATATTATCGCCATCGAGATACAAGTCACCTAAACGCTTATCCTGATTGTTCAATAGATTGATATGCAGAAAGTTTTTGTTGTTTTTTTGTTCTGTGCTTAACTCCGCACGTAGCGCTGGCATCGTAATATAAAAAACCTTACCACCGCTAGGATAACCCACTTCGCCACCAACCCATGTCAACTGCCCATCCGCTTGACTAAATCCAGATAGATTTTTGCTTGAATCATTATCTTCTGCCTGAGAGCCAGACTGACGTTTTAGCGAGACATTATTGACCTGAATCGGAGTATTGGGCAGCTGCCAATCAACCACATTGGCCAAAGTCTCAGGAGCAATCTTGCCGCTCAAATCATCAATTTGCCACGAGCTCAGGCCTATTTTTACTTGTCCATTCAATCTGGTTTGCTCTGAGTTGATATCAACCTCTGCACCCAACTTGCCAAACAACAAATGCCATGGCTGCCATGACCATTCAGCCATCCCTGTGAGCGGCGTCGCTGACAGAGGCATCTGCCAAATGGCGGAGCCTTGCCATATATTGCCAGACACATGCTGCACATAAGGCGTGTCAGGCGCATACTTCTCAAGTAGCCACGCCGCGGGCATTTGCAGTATGGCAAATAGTGCAAACAATATAAGCCCAACCAGCCACCATAGCTTACGAGGGCGCTTATGAGAAGACGCAGATACTTGGGGCACGGTTGCTTAACTCTTGTATAAGACAAAAACGTCATTATCATAACAAACAATGGCATACAGATGACAGAAAAAAAGCCAGTATCTTTTTACCAAAATAATGGCAATAAAGATACTGGCTTCTGTCTAGCGATGTGCGTTTATGCAATCATGATAAATTACTCATGAAAGTAACATAAAACATCACGTTGCTATGAAATTCACAAGCGATTAGATAGCAAAATCTTCAAGATCACGACCTGCTGCTAGCGCGTCAACCAACCAAGTTGGCTTACGGCCACGGCCAGTCCAAGTTTCTTCTTTGTTGTCAGTATTACGATATTTGATACTGCGTTTTTTCTCTAGTTTTTCACCAGCTTTTAAAATATCTTCGATAGTAGCATTGCTCTCTTCTGCAATTGTTTCAAACTGCATATAAGCATCATACAAACGCTGATGCTGTTTTTTAGCGATAAGCTGCTGGGCATTTTCGGCGATGGCACGTAGCTCATCGACATTTAAACTGTCTAAATTCATTGCGTTATTTTTGCTCATAGTAAATCCAACTGTAAAATAAGGAATGTCATTTTAAAAAACTAAAAAAATTTATTTATTCGTCATAAATTTAACGAATTACTGTCTTTTTCAACTGCTGAAAGCATAATTAACCACAGTGTTTATAAGCGCAGACAATATAAACAAAAAGTCATGTTAAAACAACAGCAGATTATTTTTTATAACAAAAGCCAGTAAATGATAAAATTAAAATAGGTAGGAACACCAAAAATATATCGCTATATTTGATTTATTGAAAAGTTCTTCGTTAACTAATCTTGTTGATCGCTAAGCGCGTTCATCAAGTCATGAGCGGATGCGGCACTCAGTAAGTACGGATTAAAATCTACAGTCGTAGAATACTTTAGATAAATCGCCGCGTTTTTTTCAGTTGGAGACGCATAGTTCATTGACCATTGAGCCCATGCTCTGTGAGTCAGTTCACGCGTTTCGATGATTTGTAAGTCATGATGTCGCTCATCAGCAATCAAACTATACAATAAACGATTAATCTGCGCCCTTGGTCCTTCTACCGTTTGCAAAAAATAATCTTTATTAAACGTCAGCATACCAGTGATGCCATTGGCAGTATTGTTTATTTGTGCTTGCTTCAAGATTTCTTGAAAATCTTTAGCAGACACGTTTGGGTTGGCGCGGCTCGCATATGTCATGCTCGTTAAAATGTGCGCATCTGCAATGACTGATGTCATATTATGTCTCTCATAAAAATTTTATGGGGTCGGATATTTTCTATAAAGGTCGACTAACCAATAGAAAACCAAGGCTTTTTCTTTTTAGAAATACTCTTTTCTGCTTGTTCTTGCTCTTGAATCTCTGAAAGCGTATCAATCAACATCATAATTTGGTTGGTACTCATCAGATAAGGGTTGAACTGAGTACCAGTAGAAAATTTCAGTGCAAGCCCTTTGTTTTCTTCGCTTGGAATCAAATATTTCATTGACCACTTACTCCAGCGACGCTGTTCAACTTCACAGCATTCAATAATTTGCAAGGCATGATGCCGATCGTCTTTCACCAGCTTTCTAAGCAATTGATTGATGACTGGTCTTGCTCCTTCAATACTTTGCAAGAAGTAATTGTGGTTAAACACCAAAGCACCTGTGATGCCATTGCGCTCATTATTTTGCTGCGCCTGATCAAGAATACGCGTCACTTCCCCATTAGGGTTGTCACTATTATAACGACTGATATAAGTTAAGCGTAAAATGATATGTTCACCATGAAGCATTTTTAAACGATTTAATTCTGAGAGATCAACGGATTCCATAAAACACTCCAAATAGTTTGTTGAATTTTTCAAATATCACAGTTCAGTTATTTTTCAACAACTTTTTATTTATTGCATAAAAATTGTTAGGACACGCCCTAGTATTAACGTTGAATTCTTTTGATAAATTCATTCATACCACGCGCTAAACTTTCACTGCTGGCACTCTGTATTTCTTGCACCAAAATCGATAACTGAGAGTTACTTTCACACTGCTCTAACATAAGCAGATAACCCCAAGCCTCTGCAGGAGGCGCATTTTTTTCGATATAAGTGGCCAAATCCGACTTTATTGTTTCATCATTGGTTTTGAACAGTTTATTTTTGAAGATATTACCGATTGCGTTTTTGCCTGACGTAGTGATTTTATTTGAGTCATTATTATTGAACGTACGCTCAAAATCTGTCTCAACATTTGTATCAATAGACTTTGCTATTGGTTGAGACTCAGAAACGACAGGAGAAACCATGGACATTTGTGGCGATATCTCTGCTCTGGTAGCCGTAGAGGCAACGCCTACCATTTCAATATATTCAAGCTCTAAAAGCAGCTCAAAAAGTGGCGTTACGCCACCAAAACCTGCAAACATTTTGCTATCGTCAAGTGTCTCTAGGTAGCTTCGATAATCTCGTTTGCCATCAATCATAATAAGTAATGTTCTTGCTTCTCGTGGCAATATACCTAGACTTTGAGACTTTATTTCCTCTCTTCCAAGATCGCTTTTTCGAAACACATCACTATAATTCATTTTTTTATACCCAGCAGTAACCGTGAGATAGGCGCTCTTATCTTGAGCGACCGACCAAATGACTTATTATGTTTGACGCCATTAGATGGCCAAACTTTGAACTTTCATCAATTATTAAAAATTACTTTAAAAAGATTCTCAATAGTTAATATTATCTGAACTATCATTTAGTGGGATTATAGCAACCCTTTTTAGTGGATGGTTAGCATTAATTAAATCGAATAGAGTGAGCGGTTGATATAAGGTATGAACGGTATGTCTTATAAATTTTAAGACGACATTAATAAAATATCGGCAATAAACATATAATAATCAAAGTCAAAAAAAACATTTTTTATTATTTTACTCTCTAAATATTTTAATAAAATTTTGTTGAAAAACAATTGATTAAAAATGACAAAATGCTCTAATAAAAACGAACAAACGTTTTATATTTAAACATTATCTTAAAATGAATTATAAAAATAAATTTTCATAGTCTCTATAAAGAGCGGCACAGAAAGCAAGTAAAAATCATCCTAGCAATCCCTTTAGACTGGTGGTGCTGATTTTTTTGAACCAACTATATTTATAATCAGGCATAAAAAAACTCTGCAATAGCAGAGTTTTTTATTTAATCAATATTAATTAATCATGTATTCCCTAGAACGGAATATCGTCATCTACAGGGCCATCTGGCATAGCGGTAGGCTTTGACTGCGCCGGTTTTTGCGTTGGTTGACTGAACTGATTTTGCTGAGCAGGCGCATTTTGATTGTTAAAGCTGTTCTGACCACCATTAGCTTGATTGTTGTAGCCGCCTTGCTGTGCTGGCTGATTGTTTGCTTGCTGACCAAAGTTATTCTGGTTGCTTTGACCACCTTGGTTTCCATAGCTGTTTGAGTTCTGGCCACCAAATCCACCACCGCTCTCTTGACCACCACTTTGACCGTCTAGCATTTGCATTTGCTCAGCACGAATCTCGGTAATATAACGATCTTGTCCGCTTTGGTCTTGATATTTACGGGTACGCAAACTGCCTTCGATATAGACTTTGCTGCCTTTACGCAAATACTGCGCGGCAATCTCTCCTAAACGGTTAAATAATGAGATGCGGTGCCACTCCGTCGCTTCTCTTTTTTCACCACTTTGTTTGTCTGTCCATTGCTCTGATGTCGCAACCGAAATATTGGTCACGCTACCGCCATTGTTAAATTGACGTGCCTCAGGATCTGCTCCAAGGTTACCAATGATGATAACTTTATTAACTCCGCGCATGATACCGTCCTTTTACTTATGAATAATCTGATGAATCGTTTTAATCGTCATTGAATAGCACCAATACATACTATCAATCATACAATGGCATATTAACCAATTTTTGTTTAAATATCTACAAGCCATCGGCTAGAGGCGACAGTACTTGTCGCAAGAAATATATTCATCGAGATTTTTATAGATTAAAAATAATACAGCTACTATTTTGCCATTTTAATAAGTGGATGAACACCAGCAATCATCACTGTTTTAAAAACAACTTTATCAACCAACATTATTTGGCGTCAGTGTTGTTGCGATGCAAGCTTAAAGTCACGCTACCTAATTCTACACCGAATTTTTTCATCACTGAACGATTGAGCATGACATCTTGATCGATTAAATACATCCAATCATCAAAATTTACTTTATAAGTTTTATCCTCAACTGGTAGATCTAATACATAATTCCAATGCAACGTATTGCCAACCACTTCCCCTGTTGCCTCACCAATGACGTCACCAGCCGTGCCTTTCCAGCTACCGTCAACTTGCTGTGTCAATCGCCATATACGCTGTGACTTTGAACCATCTGCCCACGAGAATTTCTCATCTAAAACAATGACATTATCGCCTTCATGAGTGGCATTAATATCTACATAAAAGCGTTTTTTGACCTCACCATTGCGACCTTGGAACATGCCCCAGCCGTCAATCTGACCTGAAAAAAACTCATGCATATCGAGCGTTGGCGTGGTGTTTTGATAAGTTTGAATATTTTGGGTGGCACAGCCTGAAGTCAATAAAGTGACTGACAGCGCAAGACCTGTACCAAACTTAGTCATTGTAGACAAATTTGTATTGCCAACCATATTAGATAACATATTAAATTTACTCATATTAATGCCTTTTAAATAGAGATAAATACTTAGGGCGCGTTGAACATTAGACCATGACACTGACAGAGGCGACAGAAAAACTATCCCAGTCCCGCTGATTTTTTGATATTGACCTGACTATATTAAAATTTGAGATTATTAGATATCCAATGGACTTTGTGCCAAGCTCGATAGCTGCTGCCGTGAATCATCTGTCAGCTGTGTCTTATCCAGCTTCAAATAAGCAACCTGCTCTTTTGCCATCACGACCAGTTCATCAACCCCTTCTACTGCCAGCATTTGACGCGACCAGTCTTGAATATTGATGTTTTTGGGAATCGTCACCGTCGTGCTCGATAAGTAAGGTGGCTGAGCAATTGGAATAATAAGAAGCAATGCAGCACCCATGATGAGTAGCCAATATTCCCCACGCCAGCACATTAGGCTGACTTAATAATAACCCACCCATCGCGCCACCAACGAAAGCGCCAAAGAACTGACTGGATGAATTAAGCCCCATCGCGGTCGCTTTATTGGCGACTGGTGCGCGCTTCGATATCCACGAAGGAATCGTCGCCTCAAGTAGGTTAAAGCCCATAAAATACAGCAACAACCCAAAAATAATACCAACACCGACCTGACTGCCAAGTGCCAGTATGGCTAAAGCAGCGGTCATCAATGCAATCGCCCCAAAAACACTTGGCGCATTTTACGTTTCTTTTCGGCGATGATAATAAAGGGTATCGCGACGGCAAAGCCAATAAATAATAGCGGCAAATACACCAATCCTTGCTGACGTACCGACAGCCCCATCACGTCATTGAGCTGGTGCGGCAAAATGACAAATATCGCCGTCATGGTCAGATGTAGCGCAAAGATACCGATATGCAAGCGGTTTAAATCACCGATTTTTAGGACGGTCGCTAACTGCTGACCGATCGATTTATTGTCTAAATTGTGCTTGAGTACGCGTAGCGGTGTCGGTACGACCAATAATAAAAGCATCGCCAAAACAGCAAAGCCTGCGGTTAGCCAAAACAGCCCAGAGATACCAAGCGAACCGACCAATAAGGGACCAAAAGCAAAAGCCAGCATGATAGAGGTCGCAATGGTCAGACCCATCGTGGCCATCGCTTTGGTACGCATCTCTTCACGAGTCACATCAGCCAGTAGCGCCATCAGCACCGCAGAGACCGCACCACTACCCGCCAGCGCTCGACCAATGATGACTTCGTAAATATCCGTCGCATTGGCAGCGATGATACCGCCAAGAGCAAATAGCATCAGACCCAAAAAGATAATCGGCTTACGCGGGAACTTATCAGCAGCAAGACTCATCGGTATCTGAAAAATAGCCTGCCCTAAGCCATAAATACCAACCGCCAAACCAATCAAAAACGGTGTCGCATGCGCATAATTGTCACCATACACAGAAAATACCGGCACAATCATAAACAAGCCAATCATCCGCAAGGCAAATATACCACCGACCCCGAGAATTGCCCGTTTTTCTACGCTATTCATACTTGCCTCACTGGTTGATCATTGCTGGTTTATCACTACTGCCCTGCTGATACATATTATGACTCTATCAAGGCTTTAGCCTATAAATCAAGCCCACTAGTATAAGACATTCGCCGTCAGGTTGCCGAGACTTTTGTCTTTTTGCGCATTCACTATGCCACTCCTGCACCTAAGCCATGTCATATTGACGCGATAATTTTGTTACCAAGTGCATCTGATGCATCAGCCATACCTTGAATAATGCTGCCATCATGACAATAAAGTCAACGCAGCGAACATGGTTGTCTAAACAATTAATGCTCACGTCACTATAAAATGACTATGCTAAAGACGAACGCTTGAATGATACAGTTGGACTAAATCTATAACAAACCCTCCCTGTTACTTAACACTGATTTGATTTAGATTTGCTGATTAAAGTCAAAACAAAGCACTAAAATAAAAACAGACATTCATATTGTTCGATAACGCTTACTTTTATCAACATATGCATTTAGAACTACCACGCTTGTTTAAATGATTCACCTTTTAACCATATCATTGACTCATCTTATTACTATTTTGACGACATCTTTTTAAATACCATTTTAGCAAATAGGAAACCTATCACCGATGGCACATGACCATATCGCAATACGCGGCGCACGTACTCATAATTTAAAAAACATCGATTTAGACATTCCACGAGATAAATTCGTGGTGATTACTGGCCTATCTGGCTCTGGTAAATCTTCATTGGCATTCGACACCTTGTATGCCGAAGGGCAACGTCGTTATGTCGAGAGCTTGTCGGCGTACGCGCGTCAGTTCCTCTCGCAAATGGAGAAGCCTGACGTCGATAGTATCGAAGGTCTATCCCCTGCGATTGCTATCGAGCAAAAATCAACCAACCATAACCCGCGCTCAACGGTCGGTACGATTACCGAGATTTATGACTATCTGCGTCTGCTCTATGCGCGTATCGGTACGCCTTATTGCCCTGAGCATGGCGAGCCAATGGTCGCGCAGTCGGTCACTGAGATGGTCGATCAAGTCATGGCATTACCAGATGACACCAAGATCATGATCTTGGCACCCGTCATTCGTGAGCGTAAAGGCGAGCATACCGTCTTGCTTGAGCAGTTGATTGGTCAAGGCTTTGTACGTGTGCGCGTCGATGGTGATGTCTACGATACCGACGAGCTACCGACGCTGGATAAGAAGAAAAAACATACCATCGAAGTGGTGGTCGATCGCTTTAAAGTCCGTGATGACTTGGGCAACCGTGTCGCTGAAAGCTTAGAGACAGCACTACGCTTGGGTCAAGGTCTGGTCACGCTACACTTTATGGATGGCAATCCAAAAGAAGGCGGCGATGAAAACCAAGTGATGTCAGCCAAGCACTCTTGCCCTGTTTGTGATCGTGCAGTCTCTGAGCTTGAGCCGCGCATGTTCAGTTTTAACAATCCGTACGGTGCTTGCCCAAGCTGTGATGGTCTCGGTAAACGCCAGTATTTCTCTGCCGAAAAGCTGATTACCCATCATGAAAAATCGCTCAATCAAGGCGCGATTAATGGTTGGGATAAGCGTCATGCGTACTACTTTGGTTTGCTCATCACCGTCTGCAAGCATTTTAAAATTGACATGGATGCACCGTGGCAAGATCTGTCCAAAGAGCAGCAAGACCTCATCATGCATGGCTCTGGTAAAGAAAAGCTGACCTTTAACTTTACCGATGAGCGCGGCCGCAAGACCAATAAGACCGTACCATTTGAAGGTGTACTGCCTTATCTAGAGCGTCGTTATGCCAAGACGCAAAGCAACCTCGTCCGTGACGAGCTAGCCAAATATCTGGCTGATACCACTTGTAACGTCTGTGATGGCGCGCGTCTGAATGA
Source organism: uncultured Psychrobacter sp. (assembly GCA_963925435.1). GTDB lineage: Bacteria > Pseudomonadota > Gammaproteobacteria > Pseudomonadales > Moraxellaceae > Psychrobacter. The sequence continues at coordinate 173,120 of CAWURQ010000007.1, forward strand.
GATCTCACGCAATGTCCGCGTTGATGATCAAACCATTGCTGAAATCGTCAAGCTATCTATCGGTGATGCGGCTGATTATTATAAAACTCTAAAGATTGGCGGTCATAAAGGTGAAGTCGCGGAAAAAATCTTTAAAGAGATTAATGAGCGTCTAAACTTCCTCGTCAGTGTCGGACTTGATTATCTGTCCCTTGCCCGCTCTGCCGAAACGCTATCGGGCGGTGAAGCGCAGCGTATTCGTCTTGCTAGCCAAATTGGTGCAGGTCTGATGGGCGTGATGTATGTACTCGATGAGCCATCAATCGGTCTGCATCAGCGTGATAATGATCGTCTGCTAAAAACCTTAACGCGCTTGCGTGATTTGGGCAATACGGTACTGGTCGTTGAGCATGATGAAGATGCCATTCGCCAAGCGGATCACGTCATCGATATCGGTGTCGGTGCAGGCGTACATGGCGGTCATATTATCGCCCAAGGTACGGTCGATGACATCATGGCAAACAAAGAATCGCTGACTGGACAATATATGTCTGGTAAGAAGAAGAATCGAGATTCCAGCTATTCGTCATAAAGCCAAAACTATCGATGTCGAAGTCAAAGGTAAGGCCAAAGCCAAAAAGTACCGATGACCATTGAGCTAAAAGGCGCGTCTGGTAACAACTTACACGATGTTGATTTGACCTTACCTATTGGCATCATGACTTGTATTACGGGTGTCTCAGGTTCAGGTAAATCAACCTTGATTAACCGTACGCTTATGCCATTGGCAGCGACTCAGTTAAATAATGCCTCAACGCTCATCGCGGATAAGCATGACAGCATCAGCGGTCTTGAGCATTTGGACAAAATGGTCGATATCGATCAAAGCCCGATTGGTCGTACACCGCGCTCAAACCCAGCGACGTATACGGGCGTGTTTACCCCTGTGCGTGAGATGTTTGCACAAACCCAAGAAGCGCGCGCCCGTGGTTATAAAGCCGGTCGCTTTAGCTTCAACGTCAAAGGCGGACGCTGTGAGATGTGTCAAGGTGATGGTCTCATCAAAGTTGAGATGCATTTCTTACCGGATATGTATGTGCCGTGTGATACCTGTGAAGGCAAGCGCTATAACCGCGAGACTTTAGAGATTCACTATAAAGGCAAAACCATCGCTGACGTGCTCGATATGACGGTTGAAGATGCCACTGAGTTCTTCTCAGCCATTCCAGCGATCTATCGTCGCCTGCAAGCATTGATGGATGTCGGTCTGAGCTATATTCGCTTGGGTCAGTCTGCACCGACGCTATCAGGTGGTGAAGCGCAGCGTGTCAAATTGGCGCGTGAGCTTGCCAAACGTGATACCGGACAGACGCTGTATATCTTGGATGAGCCAACCACTGGCTTGCATTTCCATGATATCGATAAGCTGCTCAATATCCTGCATGCCCTACGCGATAAAGGTAATACCATCGTGGTCATCGAGCATAACTTGGATGTCATCAAAACGGCGGATTGGGTGATTGATCTTGGCCCTGAAGGCGGTAAAGGTGGCGGACTGATCATCGCGGAAGGTACACCTGAGGAAGTGGCTGAAGTCAAAGAGTCCTACACGGGTATATTCTTAAAGCCGATGCTTGAGCAAGGGATGAAAGAAGTAAGCTAATACCAGTTAGATAATTATTGATAAAAGGCTACTCTTTATAGGGTGGCCTTTTTTTATGTTGTACAATAATATCTATTATTCAACACTATATATTAAAGGAGGTCGCATTTGAATGAAGCTGAGCTGAGAAATGGTATTGACAAAATTATTTGTGACAATAATATTGATACAGCCATTAATAGGCTTCAAGGATATATGGGACTATATTACGGTCATCCTTTCCTCTGTGAGAAACTTGCGGGTTTATATGTTGCAAACGAAGACTTCCTTTACGCTGGAAAGTATACTTTTTATAAAGGACATTTGTCTGATCAAGATAATGAGATATTATCAGTTTACTTTCAATCATTTGGAACCGATTACACAGTCATTTTAAGAGACTTAGTTGCTATAAGAACCAGATCACCACTGTATATTTGTGATGAAGCCAAAGTTAGAATATTTATTATGATGAATAAGGTCAGAGATGAAAGCGGATTTTTACCTAAATTTATGTGGAACTGGTATTACCATTTCGAGTCCAAACTCAAAAAAGATAAGAGGCATGGTCAACTCTCTCAATTAACGAGGAGATAAGTTTATCAATTTTAGCCCACAGGCTAGGTTGATGAGAAAAGTCCAATAATTCAATATCACGCACGATTATCTCACTAAGTATCGCACCTCAACACCACTCTATAACTAACTTTCGAAACTGCAACTGTCTTTAAAATCTGCTCACAGTTTTTAGTAACTTTAATGCGCTTGGATAAACGTCTATCCAATGAGCTATTTATCCACCCTTGTATTATAAATTTAACCCTTCGCTATCAACCATGTGCCAGCCAACCCCATAAATGAAGATCCTACTCGGTTAAATTTCTGACGCGCTTTAGGACTTTTCAGACGTTTTTGCGCGTAACTCGCCATAAAGGCATACATCATCATGGCAACAATGGCGCAGCCAAAAATCACTAGACATAGAATCATAATGTCTACCCCTGTCAGGCTAGTGACTGGAAAAAAACTGGGTAATAAGCTTATGTAGAATAAAATAACTTTTGGATTGCTAATAGATATCAAAAAGCCTGACATCACACTTTTTAAACCCTCATTCTTATTCTTTAACGTGACATTTCCAGTGATAATTTCACTTGGCACCGTCGTCCACATCTTGTACGCCAAGTAAAATAAATAACCTGCACCGACAAACTTGACTATAGTAAACAAGGTAT
>CAWURQ010000008.1:0-35013 GCA_963925435.1 uncultured Psychrobacter sp.
AACCCTAACGATGCGACTGCTATTAATATCGTACCTGACGATGCTTCGAGCCAGCCAGTAGAATAGGCCAGCAGCGATGGCTGATTAAGTCTCGCATCATAATGTCATCTGCCCATTTTATTTAGTATCGACTATATTTTTCTTACAAGTACTTTTTAGAAGTCATCGTTTGTTTTAGATAAAAGGAATATCATTCATGAATAATACTTATAATAAAAGCTTGTCTGCTAACAGCCAGCTTACGCAAAAGAGTGTGAACCGTTGCTTTGATGGTGAGCAGCATTACTATAGTCATCAATCGACAGCGACGAAAACGCCGATGACGTTCAGTATTTATCTGCCTGATGAAGCGCTCGCAGGGCGGTTATGTCCTGCCGTTTTATATCTATCAGGTCTGACCTGTAATGCTGATAACGTCACCCATAAAGCGCATTTTCAACAAAAATGTAGCGAGCTTGGCATGATATTTATCGCTCCAGATACCTCTCCTAGAACTAGTGAAGGCACGTTGAAGTGCCGAACGATGAACGCTATTTTGTCGGTCAGGGCGCAAGCTATTATGTGGATGCCACACAGCAGCCGTGGGCAGAGCATTTTAATATGCAAAGCTATATCGTCGATGAGCTATACGATTTGCTGCGCTCAGAATTTCCCATTCATAGCATGGGCATCACTGGACACTCCATGGGCGGTCATGGGGCGTTATTATTGGGTTTTAAATTCCCAAGTAAGTTTGTCAGTGTCTCCGCCTTATCGCCTGTCTGTGCTGCCAGTGAATCGGCATGGGGGCAAGCCGCCTATACTGAGTATTTTGGCGATGACCAATCACTATGGTCGCAAGCAGATGCATCAAAGATGATCGAAAAGGTCGGTCAGCAGTATGCCAGCATCTTGGTTGACCAAGGCGCTGCGGATAATTTTTTAGCAGAAGGTCAGTTGCAAACAGCCAAACTTCAAGACGCTTGTACAAAAGCCAAGCAGCCTTTAACATTGCGTTATCAGGCAGGTCATGACCATAGTTATTATTTTATTCAGAGCGTTATCAACGACCATATCGAACATCATTGGCGCATGGCACAACTTAGCTAAGCGTCGATATCGAACTCTTTTCACTAAGCCGCTCAACACGCGCTAATGTTTAAAAGGTAAAATTATGGCAAGTTATCAAGATTTAACAGCATCTAATTCTGATGCGAACTCAATAAGTGACACTCATTCAGAGTCTAAAAATGCGCAATCAGCACTTGCGACTATGCAAGCCGAAATGGATGCGGCGCTAAAAAATAAGCAGCATAGCAACAGTGACCCAGTCTCTAAAGCTAACTCAGATGAGTTCATCGCAAAAAATATCAATGACGCTGGTGACAGAGTGCTTGATGAGATTCAAGTCTCGCGAGTGATAGAGATGGCATGGGAAGACAGAACACCATTTGGCGCGATCGAGCACAGCTACGGTCTTAATGAAGCTGGCGTGATTAAGCTCATGCGCCAAGAGCTCAAGCCGTCGTCTTTTCGATTATGGCGTCAGCGCGTGAGCAACCGCGCTACCAAACATCAAGCGAAACGAGATTTTGGCGTTGGTCGTGCTTATTGTAAAACCCAATATAAACAGCGCTAGTGGTTTAATTCCTTAAGGTTATTGCTTTAAAGGCTTAATTTTTTTAAGTCAGTTCTTAGTATTCTTTTATTCCAACAAAATTAGGTAGCTCAATTATGATCAGTCCTTCTAAACCATATCTTATTGCACCGTCGATACTCTCAGCTGATTTTGCACGTTTAGGCGAAGAAGTTGAAAAAGTATTAGAGTCAGGTGCCGATGTGATTCATTTTGATGTGATGGATAATCATTACGTACCCAATTTGACGTTTGGTAGTATGATTTGTAAGGCGCTGCGTGACTATGGCATTGATGCACCTATCGATGTACATCTGATGGTGTCACCTGTTGATAGTATGATTGAGCAGTTTTTGGAAGCGGGTGCGAGTATTATTACGTTTCATCCAGAAGCCAGTGGACACATTGATCGTTCGTTGCAGCTCATCAAAGATGGTGGTGCCGAATGTGGCTTGGTATTGAACCCAGCGACGCCATTACATTATCTCGACTATGTCATGGATAAAGTGGATCAGATTCTACTGATGAGCGTCAATCCTGGCTATGGTGGTCAGTCGTTTATTGAAGGTACATTGGACAAGGTGCGCCAAGTTCGTCAGCGTATCACTACCAGTGGTCGAGACATCAGATTAGAAGTCGATGGTGGTGTCAAAGCCAGTAATATCCGAGCCATCGCTGAAGCGGGCGCTGATATGTTTGTCGCTGGTTCTGCGATATTTAATCAAGAAGACTATAAGGCTGCGATTGATGCCATGCGTGCAGAGCTAGCATTGGCTGATGATAGTAAATAGCTTATCGTTTGTTCAAAACAAAAGAGTGATATAGTTAATCTACTTTAAAAAGGTTAACGTTCTGCTGGTGTAAATTTTATAAAGCATCTGTCACGCTTGCGAACAGCCAGCGAGAAAAATTTATACCAGTAGAACACAGTTAACGTATGTACCATTTTTATTCTAGATTGACTATATAAAACAGGCATTTTGCTGGGTTAAATCTTCTCGCTTATGGCGCGCTTGTCGACATAGGCTTTGAAATCTATCTCAGCAGCACTGTATTTTTTTGAATTGAATCGACTGTATAATGTCAAGATACGACTATAACTTTATGCCATACAAAGGTGACACATGGACACGCAAAAAATAGATAGCCCTTCAGTGCCCACTGAGCGAGTACCAGAAAACATGCCGCGACCTCAGCAGCGCAGCTTGGTGCCAAAAGGCATTACTATTGGCTTGGCAGTGTTTGCGCTTGTGTTAAGTCTAGCAGGTTATGGTTTTCGTTTGATGATTGGCGATGATGTCGAGACAGTCTTGCGTCACGCGGCGGTAATCGTACCTGCATTTGTGATTGGCATTCCATTGTTTTTTTGGCTTGGCTCACGACTGCTTAACAAAGTGAAAGGCCTGCATATCGAGACGAGAAATGCCTTGACGCTTGGCTGGTTGACCGCTTGTGTGTCAATGTTGTGGTTAATGGGTACTTATAGTTAAACGCTCTAACAGTCTGTTATAAGCTGTTTTTTATACAATTTTTAATCATTAAGTCATGCGCTGTAAGCGTGGCTGGGATTTTACATGCAAATCATACCGACTCGTATTGCCAACATTATTTATCCGAAAGACTTACCGAATGGCTTATTTACTAGTTTAATCATAGCTTGCCTACTGATGGGCTTGGCCTCATTACGTCACGGTACTGATTTACAAGGTTGGCTCAACGTCATCGAAAACTGGCTAATCATGTTGTTAATATTTCCGACTGCTACTGCCGCCGTTGCGCTGCCATTTAAATACCGAGATCCAACGTTAGAGTTAAAGCTCATGTATTACCTTGGTATGTTTGTGGCCTTCTTATTTACGTTAGCAAAACTGCGCTACTGGCGCTAATGTTACAAGCACCGCACTCCCAAGTAGTATTTATATAGAAGACTTATGTGACAGCCCTTGAATTTCAAGGCCGAAGCGGCCATTGTATGAATAATACAGTTTTATCCGTGTTATTTTAAGACGATAGCTTGCTATATGAAAGTGTCTTTGCAAGTATGAGACGGGACAATAAGGAATAAATTAATGCCATATGATATCGATAATGATATAGAAGTAGATGCTGATAGTACTGACCAGTTTGCAGGATTTGCCAAAGAGACCACACTTGAGCTAGTAGAGGCAGCGGATGGTAAGTTATTATTACGTGATGCTGACCAAGATGAAGCGCCACTTATGACCATTGATTTTTCTGAAAAACTCAAAGAGTTGCTCGGTAGCGATACCCAAGCGATTGGTCAGCACATGATTCATGCTGCAATTCAGGTCATTATGCAAAAGCAGATGAGCCAATGGCATGCGCATGTCTATGACAAAGAGCCAACGCACTACAGTTGATTTTAGCCAGTTTGACCTCTCTCTCTAAATGGTGTTTTGGGTCGATAGAAAATTAAAGTCAGAACAAAAAAAAGGGTTTATCCATGGATAAACCCTTTTTTTATTCAAACAAAGCCACTTGTGAAAACGACAATTATTTGATTTTAGCTTCTTTAAAGATCACATGCTGGCGTACTTTTGGATCAAACTTTTTGATTTCCATTTTGCCAGGCATAGTGCGCTTGTTTTTGGTAGTGGTGTAGTAATACCCAGTACCAGCAGTTGATACTAATTTAATTTTATCTCTCATGATAGCTTTCCTGTAAATGAGGGGTCTTCAAACGATAGGTACGGATCTCAAAGCGTATTAAGTTGCTGTAGATAATAGCCAGCATAAATATATGAGCTAGTAAATCTTCAACATGACAGCAGCCTAAATAGCGATATTCATCGATAGATTAGGCTGCCAATGTTTACTTAAACTTTTTGACCTTGTGCGCGTAGATCTACTAGCACTTTATCGATACCCAGTTTGTCAATGATGCGCATACCTTTGGTAGACACACGTAGACGTACAAAACGATTTTCAGACTCTACCCAAAAACGATGGTTGTGAAGGTTTGGTAGAAAGCGACGACGGGTTTTGTTGTTTGCGTGCGAAACATTATTACCCACCATAGGGCGCTTTCCAGTCACTTGGCAAACTCTAGACATGGCGAACTCCTAATCTATGAGGTATGAGTTTTTCTCATACCAGTCTGGGCAAGTTGCACGTATTTGCGGCATGGACACAGCAAGCGGCAGCTTTGCACCAAACAAAACTATATGAAGGTTGAGCTGGTATTACTGCTCATCTAAAGGCAAATAACAGGCTAACCAATTCAGAAAATTTTAAAGCCGACATTTATACCATAAAAGTAGATGAATACTCAAATATTTTTATGATAGTTGTTGGTCTAAAGGGTGGCTATTATACCTGAAATATGCAGGGTATGTCGTTGATTATTTAATGGTAACGATTAACTTTTAGTTGTAACTTATAACAAAAGTCAGTAAAGTTACCGTTATAAATTTAATACAATCTGTTAATACAACTGGTATTAATGTAAATCTATGTATCATTACCAATCGCTCTTGATTCTGCGTAATGGTTTTTGCTTACCTGCTCAAATAAATCACTGCCCACGTGGAGTCCAAACATGTCATATAGTTCATTGCCTCTTACTTCTAAGTTGTTTCAGCTCACAGCACTCACATTATCATTGGCGTTGGCTGGATGTGGTGGCGGCGATGGTACTGATACGATTGCACCAGAGCCTGATACAGGTGTGACGCAGCCTGGGACGGGGGATTCAGATAATTCTACTAATAATGCAAGTGAAATATATATATCAGCTGAAAAAAATCAGCTACTAACAGGTAGTGATAAAACTACTGTCAATATTAGAGTTACTGATAAAAATGGTGGTATTGTTAGAAATGTCCCCGTAAGTATAAATATTGCAAATGCTTCCTTATACGGTTTATCTTTAAGCAGTACTTCTAATCAGGTAACTGATGAGCAAGGCCTAATTGCTGTTGAGTTACTACAAAGCACAGTTGGTATTGACTCGCAATTAAACCATGAAAGTCTACTAACTGTCGTTGCCAATAGAAATAATAAAATTATTCAACAAACACTTCCTATTTTAGTTTCAGGCACTAGCACAAGCAATGTTGTTTCTTCCAAGAATTTGGTAGAAGCAGGTGAAAACTTTAATGTATCTGGTCAAATTCTAGATGGTTCAACTAAACCTGTTGCTAATGCTGATGTTGTTTTATATAGCAATGATAAAGAAGCGGGGACAGGTACAACAAATAATAATGGTAAATTTATTTTTAATTTAAATGCTTCTAACTTAGAAGTATCAGATGTTGGTTATTTATTCAGCATCGAAGTTAAGGGTGCTGAAATCAGTCAACGTATTCCTGATATTTTAACAGTAGTATCAGCAAGTAGTTCTAGTATGAGCTTTTCAGAAACTCCCGATATTGTCGTTGGTAATAAACAAAAAATAACTTTGAATGTCCCAAATGCCGTAAATGGCGATATTGTATATTTATCAACTAATAAAGGTGAGCTATTTGCATCTCTTAATGAAACTCAAGGTAGCTCTCGTCGTGGATTCAATGTTTCAAATGGGAAAGTTGACTTCTATATCGATTCTAACGTACCTGGTACAGCAACTATAAGAGCAGAGTATAATAATGAAACTAAAGAAACTCCGCTAAGCTTTGTATCGGTGGAGCCTACCAAACTGCTTCTACAGATAGAACGAGCTGTAGTAAGTGTTGGTGGCTCTACTTCAGTGATAGCAAGAGTATTAGATAAAAATGATGCTCCCGTAAAAAATGCTATCGTGCAGTTTACTACTATCAGAGATGCATCGGGTGGCAGTTTGGGTCAAGGAGTTGCTTATACTGATGATAGTGGTATAGCTACAGTGGTTTATAATGCAGGACAAAACCCGACTAGCACAAATGGCGTTACTATTAAAGCCCAAGTACAATCAATCAAATTGCCAAACGGTCAAGAAAAAGCGGTTAATACCATTTTGGATACTTCTGAAGTTACGGTTCAAACCAAATCTACATACATCAGTTTTGCTTTTGCTGATAAAGTATCTTCTGACAATAGTGAAATATATTACTTCCGTAATGGATCTGTTAGTGTTCTTAATAGCACTGGTAAGCCTGCTATAAATCAAAAAGTATCTATAAATTTAATGCCACACAATTACTTGAAAGGTTATTTTGAGATTATCAGAAATAATTTTCTAGAAACAGACTTTTGGCAGCAAAATGCGGTGACTTGTGAAAACGAAGATAAAAACAGTAATGGAATCTTGGATCCTAATGAAGATTTCAACGGCAATGGTCAATTAGACCCTGTTAACGTAGCCGCAGTACTTAATAGTATGGGCCAAACAGTTGATTCTAATCAAAGTTTTAACTTCGTGACAGATGGGGCTGGAAGAGTTGATTTTTCTATACGTTATCCAAAACAATATGCTAATTGGTACAGAGCTAAAGTTACTGTAAATACAAGAGTAGACGGTAGTGAGTCACAGCAATCTAGAGTAATAGATTTTCCAGCGTCAGTAGAAGATGTTGATATTGGAATACCTTTGCGTCCTAATACGAACAGTCCTTTCGGTACTGATCTGAATTGTTCTAGCTCTATATAGTTCTCAATATAATTAACAGTTACAAGACCCCCAACCCTATGTTGGGGGTTTTCGTATTACCCCTTCAAATAAACAAATCACTCTAAATAACCAAAAACAACCAACTCTGTCAGCAAAACATAGCAAAAAAGATTAAAATGGTCGGTTTCCTATGATGTTGATAGCATTTAAATATAGTGATCATTTTTAATTTTTTAATTGGGCGTATTATGTCAGACAATACAGAAGCTGCTTTATCATCGAATATAAAATCAAATACAACCTCTCTGAACACACCAGCTACGGACGCTATTGAGACCGCCACGCTTTTGATTAAATGTAGGGATCAGGCGGGTATCGTTCAGGCGGTTTCCGAGTTTATTCATCGCTATGGCGCCAATATTATTACACTTGATCAATACTCAACTGCCCATGAAGGCGGTCAGTACTTTATGCGTTTAGAGTTCGCCTTGGCAGGTTTGAGCGAGATTATTGATAATTTTGAAGTTAGTTTTGGGCATACCGTTGCCAAGCGCCACAATATGGATTGGCGACTCCATAACAATGCAATTAAGACCAAAGTGGGTATTTTGGTGTCCAAGTTCGATCATGCGTTGTTAGATTTGTTATGGCGACATCAGCGCGGTTTGCTTGATTGCGAAATTACCTGTGTTGTTAGCAATCATCCTGACTTGCGTCAAGCTGTGAAAAACTTTGGGATTAAATTTCATCATATATCAGTGACTAAAGGCAATAAAGAACAGGCAGAAGAGCAGATTCATAAATTAATGGAAGGCAATGACTTACTCGTACTCGCCCGTTATATGCAGATACTATCGTCTGATTTTGTGAAGCGTTGGCCGATGCAAGTGATTAATATTCATCATTCGTTCTTACCTGCTTTTGTGGGGGCAGACCCTTATCGCCAAGCTTATGACAAAGGTGTCAAACTGATCGGAGCGACCGCGCATTATGTCACCGCTGAGCTCGATCAAGGGCCTATCATTGAGCAAGATGTCCACCGTGTGACCCATCGCCAAGGCGTGACAGAATTACGAGCTATTGGCCGTGATATCGAGCGCAACGTATTGGCACGCGCCGTCAATTGGCATGTACAAAATCGGGTGATTGTGGCAGGCAATAAGACCGTGGTGTTTAATTAAATAAGTGATTAGTCAATAATTTGACATAAAGTATAAGCCGTCAGTATTTGTATTAAATGATATGACTGACGGCCATGTTTGGTATAGAACGCTATTTATATCAGCATCTCTAACACAAACTTGCTACCGACAAAGCCAATGGCCAGTAATATAAAGGCATAAATAGTGATGTTGGCGGCGCGCTTACCACGCCAGCCTGCGCGCCAATTACCAAACAGCAGCGTACCGAACAACAACCAAGACAGCAGACTAAAGACGGTTTTGTGTACGATATGCTGAGCCATCAAATCTTCTACATAGACAAAACCAATGCCCAGCGCGATACTGAGCAATACAAAGCCTACCAACAGCATATCGAACAGTAAGCTTTCCATACTTTGTAATGATGGCAGCTTAGTGACCCAAAATCGATGAATCGTATGATGCTTAAGCTCACGGATTTGCAGTCGTAAAAAGAGCGCTTGCACCGTCGCCATCAGCAGCACACAATAAGCCGCAAGAGAGAGCAATATATGGGACTCAAGCCCGATACTGATATCCGTAATTGGTTGATAAGGGGCGCGGCCCACATAACCAATGGTAATACCAAATAGCGCAGTTGGCGCGGCTAAAATACCAAGGCTAACGATAGGGCGATATAGACAAAATAAGACATAAAAGAATAAGAAAAACAAACTGGTTAGGCTAAGCACGTTAAACAGGTTGAAATTCAGACCATAAAGAGTCACTACATAGGGATAGAGCAGCACTGCATGCGCGAGCATACCGACCACTAATAACCCTAAACTGACGCCTTTATGGATAGGTTTGTCTCGAATCAGCGCCCAACCAATGTAAACGCTGACTAAGATATAAGCTAGGCTAGCAAGTAAGAATGCAAAGTGCACAGATATAAAGCCTCATCTCATATTGAGCGCATCATGACCGCTCAATGCAATGCCAAAGTGGTATTATCGGAATGATTAGAATAATTGTCCAATTTATCATAAAATGGTCACCAATTGAGCACCATCTTGCTTATTCCTTACAAATGCTTGGCTCAGACAACCTGAACTAAGCCGAATATGTATCAATGATAGAGTCCCTAGCAAAACGATTATTATTTTTGCATCCTCTTAATGCTATAGTATTGATAATTTGCTGGTTTTTTATAGCAGCGTGATCCCATATTTTATAATGTACTCTACTATTATTTATAAGCCATTTAGATGGTTTAACCAAGAATTATTTTAACTGAGAGCTATTTATGTTTGATACCTTAACAGAACGCTTATCGTCGAGCCTACGCAATATCGTGGGTACTGGACAATTGACCGAAGACAATATCAAAGACACTTTGCGTGAAGTGCGCATGGCGCTACTAGAAGCAGACGTGGCACTGCCGGTCACTCGTGACTTTGTAAAGCGAGTTAAAGAGCAAGCGCTTGGCGCTGAAGTGCTCAAAGAGCTGGCACCCGGACAAGCGTTTGTCAAAATCGTCCATGATGAGCTGACCGAAATGATGGGCAGTGCCAATCAGCAGCTTGAGATGACGGGCAAGCCGCCTGTCGTATATTTGCTGGCAGGTCTGCAAGGTGCGGGTAAAACGACCACTGCTGGTAAATTGGCCAAATATCTACAAGAGCGTCAAAAGAAAAAGGTCATGCTGGTATCTGCTGACGTCTATCGCCCAGCTGCTATCAAACAGCTTGAGCAAGTCGCTGGTCAAGTGAATGCCAAGTTTGTTCACTCAAGTGCGGATGAAAAACCGATTGATATCGCCCTGCGTGCTATCGAAGAGGCCAAAATTCAGTATCAAGACATTTTGATTATTGATACAGCCGGTCGTCTGGCTATCGACGACGCCATGATGGATGAGATCAAAGCGTTAACGGCAGCGGTCAATCCGTCTGAGACTTTGTTCGTCGTCGATGCCATGACCGGTCAAGATGCGGCCAATACTGCCAAAGCCTTTAATGATGCGTTGCCATTGACGGGTGTGATTTTGACCAAGACAGACGGTGATGCACGCGGCGGTGCGGCGCTCTCTGTGCGCGCCATCACAGGCAAGCCGATTAAGTTCTTGGGTCGCGGTGAGAAGTTAGACGCACTGGAGCTGTTCCATCCGGAGCGTATTGCTCAGCGTATCCTTGGTATGGGTGACGTACTGAGTTTGGTCGAAGAAGTTGAGCAAAAAATCGACCGTGATAAAGCCGAAAAAATGGCGAAAAAGATGCAGAAGGGCGGCGAGTTCGACCTTGAGGATCTATTGACCCAGTTTCAGCAAATGAAAAGCATGGGCGGTATGGCAGGGTTTTTAGATAAGATGCCAGGGATGGGCGGCTCTGATATGCAAAAAGCCGTCGAAGATGCCAAACCAGAAGAAAAAGTACGCGAGATGGAAGCGCTGATTAATTCAATGACACCGTTTGAGCGCAAAAACCCTGATAAGATCAATCCGAGCCGTAAGCGCCGTATAGCCGCAGGTTCTGGTCGTGAGATTCAAGATGTCAATCGTTTGCTCAAGCAGCACAAGCAAATGGCAAAAATGATGAAAATGATCTCAAAGCCCGAAGGTATCAGTAAAATGATGAAGTCTATGCAAGGGCTTATGGGCGGTGGCAATGCTGGTGGCGGCGCTGGTGGTCCTTTATTCGGCGGTGGCGGTCAGCAAGGCGGTGCCAAAGACGTGAATCCAGAGCAAATAGCCAAGCAAATGGGCCTTGATCCAAACAACATGCCAAGCACCGAAGAGATGCAACGACAAATGCAAGACATGCAGAACCAAGCACCAAAAAAGTTTAAAACGCGCTTTTAAATTTAGTGATTATTTATAGCAAAGGGCCTCAAAGCTAAAAAAGTTTTGAGGTTTTTTTATTTTACGAGTAAATCAATTTTTCTAAACTTTCTACAAAGTTATCTAGAGCAACCAAATCTACTCTAGCACTCAACCCAATCATATTACTACCTGATTTTCCATAAGCTACATTCAGATTGAAGAGAAATATAAATTCTATTACTCCTTCCCTTCCAGTAAAGTAATACTCTCCACTTCGAAAGATAATCTCTATATCATACTCACTATTTACAAAAATGAAATTTTCAAAATCAATATACACTTCTTGCTCATGGGTTTGTTTTGTAAGTTGCCTTTTTGCTTGACTCAACATTTTGATTAGCCTGACTAAGTCAGTATCATTCAAATAAGTTCGATAATTTCCAGGTAGTGAAAAAGTAATTTCATTATCATTGTACTGAAATAATAATGAAAACTTATGAACATTTACCTTACTTGTATATTCGGTAGTTTCTGTTAATTCAAAAATCATATTGAAATTATCGGTAGGTAAAATAATTTTCATAAATTGTACTCTGTAGCAAATGTGTACTGCGATTTCCAATCTAACATTGTAATCTTGCATGGTCTTAAGTAAGACTGTAATCTACGCTAGGTTTATAAGATATAAATGAATAATTTATGAAAAATTAATAAATTCGTAAAATACTCAACCCTAAATGCTATCATAAGCACTACTTTTTAAAGGCAGAAAATACTATTGAGGTCATGATGTTTTTAGCGATGGATACCGTATTTGATCAGTGCTCGATTGCGATCTTAGACAGCAGCGGCAACGTCATCTCAAGCCAGACTGAGACGGGCAAACGTCAGCAAACCCAGCAGATTTTACCGATGATAGACGCAGCTTTAAAAGAGAGCCAGCTGAAACTTGCTGATATACAAGCGCTGATATTTAATCGAGGCCCTGGTGCTTTTAGTGGTATCCGGATTAACACAGCCGTGGTACAAGCGTTATCTGTGGCGCATGATATTCCTTGTGTGGGTGTCTCAAGCCTGCAAGCGATTGCCCAGCGTGCGTATCAGCAATATGGTTTGACACAGGTATATAGCGCGCTTGATGCTCGGATGCAGCAGGTTTATTTTGGTCAATATGCAATAGCAGATGACAGTCAAACAGACTATGTTGTCATGCAGCCAGTACTGGTTGGCGATAACGATAGTACGGAGCAGTTGCTAGACTATGACAGCCAAACTGCGCTCAATCTACCTATCGTTGGTAATGGCTCTGAATTATTAACGAGACAAAATGAGCAAGACTGTCATGAGGATGTCTGGCCGGATGCGGTAGTGATCGGGCAGCTCGGTATCGCCCAGTTTATAGCGTTTGGCGGTACTGATGCGGCAAATGCATTACCAAAATATCTGCGTAATCAGGCATGGAAGACGCTAAAAGAGCAAGGTAAAGCATAATCAATACCAGTACGCTCTAAAAATATAAAAACACTCTTTAAAAATATAAAAACATATTAAAAATCATGTTACGCAACCAGTAGGTCTGTGTCTAGGAAAGTCATTGTGGATATTATTTTATTGATTCAAGCTGTCATCATGGGTATCGTCGAAGGTATCACTGAGTTTTTACCCATATCCAGTACCGGCTATTTGATTCTATCAGCCGATTTGATGGGCTTTTGGACCAAAGAAAAAGTGGATTTGTTTGTCGTAGTGGTGCAGCTTGGCGCTATTTTGGCAGTGATTTACGACTATTGGGACAGACTGTGGCAAGCATTAATGGGCTTACTGACTGGAAAATCAGAAAGTATGGCCAATCCAAGACAGCTTGGGCTTAGCTTAATTGTCGCCACCATTCCGGTGATGATCGTTGGCTTTACTTTTGCTGATGAGATCAAAACCTATTTATTTAATCCCATTGTTGTTGCAATCATGCTTATCATTGGTGGTCTGCTGATATTTTATGTTGAGAGTCGTCCTAAGGCCATTATTGCGCAAGAAGCAGAAGATGTGACCCTAAAAACGGCACTGATGATTGGTTTGTTGCAGTGTCTGGCATTGATACCAGGTACTTCGCGTTCAGGTGCTACTATTATTGGTGCACTATGGCTTGGGGTTTCGCGTAAGGCTTCAGCGGAGTTTTCTTTCTTTTTGGGTATTCCTGTTATTGTAGGAGCAGCACTGTTAGATTTGCTCAAACATGGTGATGTATTGACCAATAGTGAGGATTGGTTGGTGCTAGGTATCGGCACCATAGTATCGTTTGTGGTAGCGCTACTTTGTATTCGCTTGCTCGTTGCATGGGTGAGTCGCCGTGATTTTACTATTTTTGCTTGGTTACGCATTATTACGGGTATCATCGTTTTGGTCGCGGCTTGGGGCTTTGGTTATCAAATGGCGGGCTAAACACTCACAGTACTTTATAAGTGTGTTTACAGTTGATCCTAAATAAAAGAATTATGTCTATGACGAGCTTACAACAAGCATCAAGCGCTTTTATGAACTGTCAGTTGTTTTATGTTAGAGACTCTCAGCAAATGCAGATTGCGCATGTGCAGGCACTAATAGCTGAACACAAACTGCCTATCGTTTTGCATATTGAGTTATTCAGCGATAAGCTCACGCAAAAACGTCGTCAACAATTGAGTCAGGTAGCTATTCAACCTATATTGTTGTTGGACGATAAAGACACGCTGTCATGGCTCAGTGATGGGCTGAGCGTTGCGCCTGATTGGGACAAACTACAACGGCGGGTGGTGAGTGCTGGTCGCAAATCTGAGTTATTATTACAAGCGGCAAAAATGACATCAGAGAGTAAGGCCATTGATGCAACAGCAGGGTTTGGGCATGACAGTTTGATATTGGCCAGTACGGGTGCGCAAGTAGTCATGTTAGAGCAGCAGCCATTGATGGCATTGCTATTGCTAGCAGAGCAGCAGCGTATGACTGCGTTGCCTAATTGGCAAAAACTGATGGCACGTTTACAAATTATCAATACCGATGCCATTAGTTATTTTAAAAGTATGAGCAGCCAGTCGTTAGCTGATGTTGATAAATCTGTCGATGTGGTGTATCTGGACCCTATGTTTCCAGAAGACAGCTATCAAGATCAAAAAACTGGTAAAGGTGCTAAAGTCGGCAAGCACATGCAAGCATTGCATCAGTTGGCACGCCCACCAACAGCAGACGAGGAGCGGCAGTTGCTGCAAAGCGCACTGTCTGCCGTCAGTCAACATTCTGGTCGAGTCATCGTCAAACGTCCACAATTTGCGCCATTACTTGCCAATCAAGCAGCAAGTGAATGCTGGCATAACGAAGCGGTACGTTTTGATGGTTATTTTGCTGGATAGTAAAATAATAAATGCGCTTAGTGAATAAGCTTAAAATGGATGAATTTAGGAGCAAGGAATGTCAGCGCTAATCATTTGGGTCATGGGTGCTATTTTATTACTGATAAATATTATGCTGCGTACTCGAATTCTTCGGCTGGAAGCGCGCCTAAAAGAGTTGAGTAATCCACAAGAGCAGTTGGCATTTTTGCGTCAGCAAGCATTAAAAAAAGAGAAAGCTGCCGCCATTAGAGCATTACGCAAACAATATCCTGAGATATCGCTGACTGAAGCAAATCGATTATGGCAGCAAATATAGAGACCGTCACCTTATGATACAAACCCGTGCATCCTTGACGCTTAAAGAAAAACTCTACGCTTACCTGCAGCTGACCCGTTTTGATAAGCCTGTCGGTATTGAGCTGTTACTTTGGCCGACTCTCTGGGGCGTAATGTTGGCAGCCATGGGTCAGGCGCAACAACAAGGAATGACGGCAGGTCTGCCAAGTCTTAAAATATTTGTCCTATTTGCGCTAGGTGCGGTGTTTATGCGGGCGGCAGGCTGTGCGATTAATGATTTTGCCGATCGTAAAGTAGATGGTCATGTGACTCGTACCAAAGGTCGACCATTGGCTGATGGGCGCTTATCTGCTCAAGAAGCCATCGCCGCTTTTTTGGTGCTGGTATTATGCAGCGTGAGTCTGTTGTTTTTTTTGCCTATTGAAGTCTTTTATTGGTCATTTGGTGCAGTGATATTGGCGTTTATTTATCCCTTTATGAAACGCTACACCCATTTGCCACAAGTGTTTTTAGCAGCGGCGTTTGGTTGGGCAATACCGATGGCCTATGTGGCAGTACAAGGCGCTCCTGATATTTGGTGTTGGTTATTATTCCTTGCTTATATGTGTTGGACAGTAGCTTATGATACCCAGTATGCCATGGCTGATCGCGAAGACGATGTAAAAATTGGCGTCAAATCAACGGCGATATTATTTGGTCGTTATGACGTGATTATCATTGCTATGCTACAGATGGTGTTTTTATTAATGATGGGTGCGGTATTGTGGCATTATTTTGCGCTAACCAGCTTGGGTATTACGCCCATATTTGGCTTGGCTTTGGTAGCAATGATGTTTTCCAAACAAAACAGTGCTTGTGCCAGTCGTAATGCCTCAGCGTGCTTCCAAGCATTTTTAGCCAATATCTGGGTAGGGCGTTATGTGTTCGCAATTATAGCCATCGCTTGTATATGGACAACTGTCAATGGATAAACTTTCAAAATTGAAAGGCAAAAAATCACCTAATCCTTCTGTTGCTGTCATGGATTATGAGGCAAAGCTGGCGGAGCATGGGCTAACACGCGAGCAAGTCGTTGCGACCGAGCGTAAGCTGGCAAAGTTTGCTAATGCCATGGATTCTCTGGTGCGCGTGCCTTTTACCAAACAAGGCATGGGTGCCGATGCCGCGCTGTCAACCATTCCCTTGGCAGGAGATTTGGCAGGATTGGCGTTAACCAGCTACGCGTTTGTCTTGGGTCGTCAATTGGGCGTGCCTGCGCATAAAATGACGCCCGCTGTCAGGTTGGCGCTCATCGATATGGTCGTCGGTATCGTGCCTGGTATAGGTACGTTGCTCGATATCTTTATTCGGCCCAGCCGTAAGACATTGGGTATCGTGCATGAGCATCTGCAACAGGAGTATGGCATCACTGAAACCATGCATATGGATCGACCATTTCTGCATCAATCATTAGAAAATAAGCAGCAGCAAAGCCGTTTTTGGCGCAATCCAGTGATTGCTTGGTTGTATTTGCACATTCCAGACATGCTTGGATTGCTCGTCATTGTGGTGATCGGTTGGGGGTTGTGGGCAATAATTAGTTGGCTGGTTAGTCTGTTTGGGAAGATGACTGGATTTGGTTAAATGACTGGGCTTTGTTACATGACAATGATGTGCCAGCCAGAACTATGTATCAATCAGTGAAATGGCAATAAAAAAGGTGGCAACGATGATAGCGTTTGCCGCCTTTTTTCGGTCTAAAATAAGGTGTTCATAGTAGCGTAGGCTTAGGATTTATTCTGTAATGACTTCAGCGTCAGCACTGACTGCATCAAAGCTCGTTACTTTGTCGTTTTGAATGAGATCAATAGTGCCACCACCAGCATGACTCACTAGCTGAATACTGCCGTCGCTTGAGCGATAAGTGGGATTGTTGCCTTGACCTTCTGGCGCGGTCAGGGTCATTTTTGGTTTGTTGGGAAGAGTGACGATCGCATTAAGTAAACCTGCTGCTGATGTCTCAAAGACGACGGATAACGACTCTCCTGTTGTGCTTTTATAACGCACATCGGTGATTTGTGCGCCTTTGATGGCTTGCTCAGGATTGGGTACAGCATTAGCACTTGGTGTTGATCCAGTGGTCTCAAGGTTATCTTCTAACTGCGTTAAGCTAATATCACGCTCGGCATCTGCTGACTGGGATGAGTCATTATCTGTGCTGTCTTTATCATCGGCAACATCAGTCGTATTAATATTGGTTGTCACGGGCGTTGTTTGTAATTCTGTTTGTGCCGTATTCGCGGTTTCAGGTTCTGGTGTTTCTTGGCAGGCCGTCAGTAATAGTATGCTGAAAAAAGCCGCGGGTAATATTTGATAGTAGGAATTAGGCGTTGAACGTTCTGTCTTCATGGTGGGGGTTTTGTCCGTTAAAAGCGCTTCATTGAAGCACAGTAAATGGTGAGAGATCAAATGAGTTCGACTATAAGCGATCTATTTTAAAAAGAGCGCAGCTCTACTGGGGTAAATTTTGCGAAGCATCCTGTCACGCTTACGAACAGCACGCAAAAAAATTTGTACCAGTAGCACAGCGATATTAGCGTATCGATTTTATTTAGAACTCACTATACCTATTATTAAGCATTTATAGTAATAACCAGCTTGCGCTGTCCGCCGTCATCTCTATGCTCGCACAAATAAATACCTTGCCACATTCCCAGACCTAACCTGCCATCAATAAGGGGCACTGTCAAACTTACGCCAAACATCATGCTTTTAAAATGAGCGGGAAGGTCATCAGAACCTTCTAAAGTATGGCGATACTCAGGCTGATCGGCAGGTGCGATCTTATTTAGCCAATCTTCGGTATCCAGTCTGACATCTGGATCGGCATTTTCATTGATGGTAAGACTGGCTGAGGTATGCTGTAAAAACAGATGTATCAAACCTGCTTTAGAAGAGGGAGAGATGAGCTTATCAAGCGCGTCTTCAATCATAGGGGTTATGATATGAACGCCACGAGAATGGGCGGGTAGGGTCAGGATGGTTTGATAATAGGACATAAGTAACTCACTTTATCTTTAAACTATCGGCTGCCATGCCACTTTCTTTATAAATATCATCTAAATACCGACGACTGGCAAGTAGTTTGTTTACCACACCACTTTGGCTTTGAATATTAAGTTTTTTCGAAAAGTCTAAAATTGAGTTTAATTGATCTAATACCATATCATAACTGGTATTTTGTTTATCGGTATCAATAATGACAGTTTTTGCATAATTTTGATCAAGACTAAGATAGTCGGTAATTAGTTCTGGCACACGTGTGGCGATGAGTTTATTTAGGGTAAAGAGTTGTGATTCAGTGATTTGATCATGATGAATAGACTCATATTGTTGTCCAATATTGTCCATAGTAGCTCGAAACGTTTTAGGAACCTGTTCATCATAAAGTAATTTAACAAAGGGATGATGTGCTGAAAAATTAATGACGTTTAGCTTATTACTATGCTCACTGTTTGCCTTTTCTGTTTGATATTGGGTAGCTATAAGATTTGCAGATGCTAAATACTCTTGATGCCGCGGTATGGAAGCAAGTTGCGTACGCTTGGACTTTTCTTTTATGACGAAAATATAGGCACGATAATAATAAGGCTAAGCAAAATGAGTAAGGTAAAAAAAGACATGTCGGGACTCTGTCATTAGAAGGATTATTTATTTTGAAAATAATTTTAGATTACAATATGACACGCTTGTGTTATGTTAAGCCAAAACAGGGGTCGATAAAAGTTGTATTTTTCTCTACTAAATATTTGCCTATTTCCTATTAAGGACATTAATGAATAATGACACAATTACCAAGAGTCAGCTAGCCGCTTATAAACCAACAACCGCTTATGTTGGGACTTCCTGGGCTGTAATGTTGGTTGGCGTACTCGCGTATCTACTGGGACTATGGAATGCACAAGCTATGCTTTTAAATGAGAAAGGCTATTATATAGCTGTGCTGGCTCTTGGTCTTTACTCAGCAATTAGTTTACAAAAAACGCTGCGTGATCGTAGTGAAGGTATTCCTACGACCAACATGTATTACTTGATCAGCTGGGTGGCCTTAGGATTGTCTATTGCTCTTATTGCAATTGGTCTTATGAATGCAGGAAGTCTAAGCCTCAGTGAAAAAGGCTTTTATATGATGGCGTTTACCATGAGTCTATTTGCTGCTGTTACCATTCAAAAAAACACCCGTGATGAAGCGCAAATCCGAACCCTAACAGCACCGATGATTACTGCTGATAATGAGGATAGTGCTAAAATTGTCCATCAAAAACCACGCGAGTCTGGTGCTGGAAAATAACTTTTTGGTGCAGCCAAATCCAGAATGGAAGGCAGTGATTAAGGATTCTGACCATAAAATTATTTAAACCAAAGGCGTCTGCAAACGCGTGCGATGTGGTGAGAGACGCGCTAGCATTGCTGCTGAGAATGGTGAAAATGATCCTAACATCATGTCTGTTAATGCCTCAGCACATAATGGCGCAAGGGCATAACCTTTAGCGCCCATCGCACTCATGACCCACATGCGGTTGCTGTCTATTAATTGTCCCACTATCGGATGATAATCAGGCGTTTGGGTACGAACGCCAGCGCGTCCTTGCCATAAATTGATGTCTGCTGGGATAACAGCACTCATCTCAGGGATGGCAGTGATGAGCTTGTCGCGGCTAATCTGATGCTCTTCACTACGGATATCCGTAGCTGTGTCGTTGCGTATAAAACTGGCACCTAGTAAAAACTGAGGCTGACACTCTACAACATCGTTTGACTGCGCATCGCCCGTTTGGGCGCTAAATAGTGCACAGTAACCGCTATATTTAAGCGGTATTTTGGGTAAGTGTGCAAGTTGCTCCGTCGTGGGCGTAAACCAAGAAAGTTGACCACGAATTTTGCGGCAATCAAAAATGCGCTTGTCTATTTGATGACTCTCAAAAGCGGCGCAAACCACTACATTATCGGCATCAATAGTTATCACAGACTTGTCCTTGTCGCATCCTTGAATACAGATCTGACTTTGTGTTTCACTAATGCAATCGACAGCCAGTTGTTGAAAATGGATCAACGGATGGGTCAGTATAATCTGCTTTAAGGCCTGCGGATTAACCAAGCCAGATTGCGGTAAATATAAATTCTCCGATACCTCTTGCTTTTTTAGACCACTAACCTCTTGCGCCTGCTCAGAGGATAATGTGGTTGCCATATCATTAGGATAATCAGTGATTTGCTCTGTGCCGATATTGGCTTTTATGAGCAAATCGAGCGCACCCGTTGCTTCAAGTACAGGTGGTATTTTTTCTTTTTCAGCTTCTTGGTTGAGCTGTCGGTATAGTCTGCTGCTATAGAGATATCCTATCGTATGCAAATGTTCATCGACATGATGAATCGGTGTCATCTTAGGTGCGAGTAGGGCGCGAGGGTTGCCCGATGCACCTGCTAGTGGCGCAGATTTGTCTAATAAAGTAACACGAATACCGCGATTGGCCAGCGTCCACGCCATGAGTAAGCCTGATACACCAGCACCAATGACGACAGTGTGATCAAACGTGCTATAAGCCACTTCATTATTGGTATCGCGATTTTCATCAACACTAGTATTGTCACTAGTGCGGTCACTAATATGGTCATTCTCATCTGAGTCAGTCATGATGGCCGTTAGCATCTGACGCTTGCGACCAAAGCCTTTGACTTTATGGATGTGAAAACCATATTTTTTTAACGCACGTTTGACAATACCAGCGGAGCTGTAAGTGGCGGCAGTTGTATTTGGACAGGATAAACGCTGGACTTGGGCAAAGATATTTTCAGCCCACAAGGTGCTATTGCAAGAAGGCGCAAACCCGTCCAAAAACCAAGCATCTACATAGGGCGTGGGTTGAGTGGACTTATCTAATGTCAGTTTGGCTAAGCTCTCAGCGGCATCACCAAACCACATGTCTACGCTTAGATTGTCAGCGAAAAAGTTTAAACGATGACAGCCCGCGATTAGAGGGGGATAAGCGGCCAACAGTGGCTCAATGAATTCTGCTAGATCAGGGGCGCGCTGTCCCCACAAGGTGAGTATTTGCGTTAAGTCGGTAAGCGGTATAGGATATTTTTCAGTAGTAATAAAGTGCAAACGTGCGGACGCCAACTGTGGATATTGGTCGCGCAGTTGTCGCCACAGTTGCCACGTTGCCAATAGATTGAGTCCCGTACCCAGACCCAATTCAGCAATCGTAAAGCATTGCTTTGGCGCAAGATTGGCCAGTCGCTCCGGCAACTGGTTGTGCCTCAAAAACACATGACGTGATTCTGCTAGACCATTCGCGTGCGAAAAGTATACATCACCAAACTCACCCGATACTGGCACCATATTGCCCGTATCATCTATTTGCCAATCAATTTTGGCAGGGGTAATGATGTTCAATGGGTCATTATTGTGAGTTGGCGGAGTAGACATGGGGCGTTTCTTAATTACCAACGCTCACGGCGTACAAATACCAACCAAGAGACAAAAATACCGACCAATAAACTGATTAAAACCGTAAAGGCACCATATAAAAACAACTGACCTTTACTCTCATATACCAAAACATTCGTTTGAGTTTGTAAATCGTTCACTTGGCGCTGGAGCTGTGCATTACGGCTTAGCAGCTCTTGATTGGCATCGGATAGCGCTTTATTAGAGGGCTGTAATTGTGCCGCCAATAAAGTGTTGTTCGGAGCGGTGTTGGCAGTAGTCGCTGCTGTCTCTTGGCCTATTGTCTCTTGGTTTGCTGTCGCTGGCGGCGTCGCTGAAGGAGTGGTATTATCAATAACGTTGACTGTCGGAGCCGCTTGCCCTGCCATAGCAGTAAACAGTACAACGCTTGCCAAACCTGTTTTATAGACTGGGCTGTTTGATGAAAATAACCACTGACTCACGATGCTGTTACCTTTGTTGATGGCTTGTTTGCAGACACATCATGAGGGGCTGGCAATGTTTGGACGAATGGTTTGATATCCACATGACTGTATACGCCGTCACGCAAATAAGGCTCAGCGCTTGCCCATGCTTGTGCCGCATCGAGAGACTCAAAGTCAGCAATAATAAGGCTGCCTGACATCTCGTTTTTACCGTGTTCGATGGGTGTGGGGCCTGCAATAATAAGACGCTGTTCGCGATTCAATGCTTGTAAACGTTCAACATGCTCAGCACGTGTCACCTGACGTTGCGCACTGCTATCTGCAACGTCGTGACCTATAATGGCAAATAAGGACATAAGGCTTCCCCAATGAATAATTAAGAGTAAAACGCTATCATTGAGTCAATTGAAAGAGTGACAATGATTAATCATGAATAGTACTTGTAATCACTATTCATGATTAATCATTGTCACTATTAGAATTTAGCAATAGCGTATTAGTATAAGATAATAAAACTACTTGGCTGTTTTGTCAGTCAGTGCGGGGTTGAGATGCTTTTTTAACACCGCAAATTGGGCGACAACGAATACCAGCATAATCGGAATCCAGCCATAGGTTTTAAAGTTAATCCACGCCTCATCTGACATTGTAAACGCTGTGATATAATGCAATACGCCCATAAAAGCGAAAAATAGCGCCCAAGCGATGGTCAGTTTTTTCCAGCCGCTTAAAGTAAGCGTAAAGACGTCTTTCATTGCCAATTGCATCAATGGCTTATTAATCGCGGCACTGACCAATAGCGTCAAAGCAAAGATACCGTTGATAATGGGTGATTTCCAGCGCAGATAGATATCATCGCGCAAGAGTAATGTACCACCGCAAAATAAAATGGTTAATAATAAGACAACCCATTGCTGTTTATCAAATTTACCTTTTTGGCGAATAAAATGAATCGCATAAATAATAATGGTGGCAACGAGCAAGGCACCAGCTGCCGCTAAAATACCGTTATAACGAGCGGCAATAAAAAAAGCAATTAACGGAATGAAGTCTAATAAGGCTTTCATAACAAATAGGATGTCCAACAAAAACGTATGGGGTAGTTTACACGTCTACTGAGCCAAAAAAAAGCAATCAACACGATTATCGTCCTATATGATATGCCTTAGGCATTTTCAACTCGTTTTACTGATAACATAGCTATCGTCATTATCGTCATTATCGTCATTATCGTATTTAAAGTGACAACATCCTTATATTGACAACACATTCAAAACCTTAAGGCCGGCTTTATGAAAATCGATTTACATTGTCATAGTACTTGCTCTGATGGTACTTATGCACCAGCAGAAGTGGTACAACGCGCCCATGCCGCTGGTATCACTGTCTTGGCATTGACCGATCATGATACGCTGGCAGGTATTGATGAAGCGCGCGCGACTGCCAATGCTTGCGATATGCAACTTATCAATGGGGTTGAGATCAGCTGTGAGCATACGCTAAACGGTGGTTATGGCAAAAACAAATCAACCAATAAAATTGTCCATGTACTTGGGCTTGATTTTACAGATCGTGAAAAAATGCACCAAACATTGCAGCAATTGCAAGACAGTCGGGCAACCCGTGGGCAGCGTATTACCGAAAAGCTCAGTGAGCTACTAGATATAGACTTTGATGAGTTGTGGCAAGCGGTACTCGACAAAGCAGGCGGCAATCCACAAGCAGTCGGACGCGCGCATATTGGGCAGGTGTTATTTGAGCGTGGTGAGGTCAAAACGGTTCAAAAAGCCTTTGATAAGTATTTGGCGGACAATAAGCCAGCTTATGTGGCCATCGAAGCGCTAACGATGCAACATGGTATCGAGCTGATACATGCTTGCGGTGGTAAGGCGGTGCTGGCGCATCCAACGCGTTATCAGCTCTCGGCAACGAGAGTACGTAAGCTTATCGAAGAGTTTGCACAGCTTGGTGGCGATGCCTGTGAGCTACCTGCTAATAGTGAACCCGTCAGCACTCGTAAAATGGTTGATCGCAGCATCACCGAGCACAACCTTGTCACGTCGATTGGTAGCGACTTTCATGGGAGCAATATGCCATGGCGACGTTTGGGTGATGTACCCACCTTGACTCCTGATCAGCAGGGCGTTTGGCAGTCTTTTGCAGCATTATCTTAAAAAACCGCCATGGAGTAATGCAGAAGCTTCTCAAACCAACTGATAGCCAAGATAAACATTGCTACATTCAATAAGGAAGTTTAAGTCATGTCTCTGATCTGGCTTTAGCTTCCTAACTTTCACTGTCTGCGGTAGCCCTATTATGGCTGTATCGATATCTCATCTAGGCTATAGAAAACTCTATCGAGTGATTTTTGAGTGGCAAGCTGCTGATCGGACATCGCTGCTGGCGTTGTTTATTTTAATGGAAGTTTTCTCACATTGGTTGTGGTGTTTTTTTGTTTGGTGTCGTCAAGATATCTATAGCGCATATGTTGATATGACGTTGCTGTATCCTTTATGGGTTGGTGTGACATTGATGGGTGCGTTTTCTTTTTGGATGAGTGGTCGTTTTTCGCCCATCAAAAAAGAGAATAGCTCGTTACATAAGTGGCAGGCCATTTTGGTGACGCTTTATAGCAGTTATATTGCTTTGGTGATTGTAGTGATGGGACACAGCAGTTTGGTGTCTGGAATTTCGCTAGTCGGTGGAGCGATGTTGGCAATGATGCTCATACGGCGTCGTTATGTATGGCGGGCATTTTTAGGGCATGCTGCTGTGATTTTAGCAGTGACACTCATTCCATATTTTGGTGTGGCTCTACCCAATCTACGTCAAATAACGATTACCTCTTTTCCTGTAAATACGAGTAACTATCTGGCCTATAACGAAATGAAGGCAATTGAAACAGCGATCTCTGCCTCTGCTTTAAAAAATGGCCTACTAAGCTGGGATAGCTTGAGTCAACTGCGTTTTTCCTCAGCGTTTTTTTGGCGTAGTACGCATATTTATATGG
The DNA here is from genome assembly GCA_963925435.1 of uncultured Psychrobacter sp. Taxonomy (GTDB): domain Bacteria; phylum Pseudomonadota; class Gammaproteobacteria; order Pseudomonadales; family Moraxellaceae; genus Psychrobacter. The sequence goes on from CAWURQ010000008.1 coordinate 24,690, forward strand.
CACTTCCCAAAGCCCTTTTTATTGTTTATATATTTCGGGCGTTGTTAGCTATATTAGACGACAGCAAGAAAGAAATCCTGCAACATGCCAATCAAGACGAGCTGACCCAGCTTAAAAGTCGCCGTTATGGTTTGACACAAATGAAACAAGCACTAGCGGCAGTAAAAGATTGGCAAGACTTTAGCGTGATTTTATTGGATTTGGATTTGTTTAAGGAAATCAATGACAATTATGGTCATGAGGTTGGTGATCGAGTTTTGGTAGAAGTGGCACAAACGTTATCACAATCTTTAACGGACGAAACCATCATTAGCCGTTATGGCGGTGAAGAGTTTTTAATCGTGCTGACAGATACCAGTCACGATAGTGCGATGCTCATTGCTGAGCAGTTGCGGCAAAGCATTGCAAATCAAGTGATTGCGGTCAATGATAACCTCACTTTCAATGTGACCACCAGTTTGGGCGTGTATACTTTAACGTATGACGAGCGCACCTGTATCAAAAAAGCTCACAAAAAATTCGTTCAAAAAGATGATGAGAGTCAATTTGCAAAGCCACAGACGTTTAAGTCACGCAGTAGCAAACGAGGTAATCGTCCGCTCTCAACAGCAGCACAGTTACCTCATGATATTTGTCAGCGCTTAATTTGTATGGCAGATAAAGCTTTATATGAAGCTAAAAGCTGTGGTCGCAATCACGTCGTGAGCGCCAACGAGATGTCAGCAGAAGATAATAGTATTGAGTCACTTTATGGTACTCAATTATGAGGTCAATTGCTGTACCAAGCTTGCCAATACACTGGTGGCAAAACTGCCAGTGGTTAACGTAAAGTTTAGCACCAATGTTTGTTCATCCGACCACTCCCAGCTTAGTTGCTCAATAGGCAATCGTAATGGCCGTCTTTGTGCCTTTATATCGCGCTTCTCTAAACCATTTGCTAGCTGCATGAGTAATGGGCTGTGTTGTACGACTTCGTTTTCTAACGCTGCTGCACTGCTACTGACTTTGTCATTACCTATGCCCCATAGCACGGCAGTTGGATGAATATCGCCACTACTCATACGAGCGCGTAACGTATCGTCTATCTCATCACTGGCAAATATCGATCCCGAACCATCTAAGTTAAATACTTCCCCTGCTAGGCCAGCGTTCCAGCTACCATTACGAACTCGCGCTGCCAATATCTCATTGAATATCAAGCTACGGGCTGCCGACAGCTCCATCGTATTTTGTTCGCGCGGCGCACGTTTGCGTTTGCTCTTTTTTGATTGGGGTTGAGGCTCGCGCGGTGGACGCGCAAACAATGCCAAGGCTTCTCTAACATTATTACCCTGACGACCAAAACGCTGCGTGCCAAAATAATTGGGTACACCATTTTCGCTCATGGTTTTTAAATGCTGTTCGACTCGTTGCTGAGCCGTTTGCTCAGGTGATTGAGTGTTTTCATCGTCAGTATCGGCAAACTGAATATCACGCAAAGTAATGATAAATTGATTGGCACGGTGGGTACCGCGATTGAGCTTTTTGTTATGCCAATGCTGCGCGAGAATAACGACGGATTCATTTTCGCCAATATCTATCGGTGCAAACTCCGTAGGCGGTAGTTGTTTTTTTGGTATTCGTAAGCTAAACCATTGGGTCGTCACTGCATGACGATCCTTCAACCCTGAGTAGCCGACATCACGTAGTGGAATGTCTGCCCACTCTGACAAGAGTTTTGCCAGATACGCGGTGTTCATGCCTAATTTTTTAATATGCAGCCATAAATGTTCACCTTCGTCGGTGAACTCTAGCGGTAATATTTCATTGACCACAAAATCTGTGGCATCCGCTTTATAAGTGGCTTGTTGTATTGGTGGCAGACTTGGCTGCGGCAAGCTTGCAGTATCAGTGATGGCTGAAATATCAATACGAGTGAGATCAAAACTGTCGGCAGCATGATTATCTGTATCGCTATCTGAGTCGCTACCTAATGCTGACTGAGTAGCAGAGGTATTTTCAATATCGATAGAGGTGTCTTGAGAAGTCATAAAATAGTCTTTTATTGTGTTTATTAATGATAAATAGAGATAGCAAATGCGCCGATAGAAAGTCGCGCAATTACGTTTTGCAACGCAGCAAGCATACAAAAAAACATCGTGTGCCAAGTGGTCTTGCTACTATCAATCTATAGAACGCTAAAAATAATAAGGTAAGTTGAATTTGTCTGGTTTGTTATGGTCATTTTCAACTCGCTGTCATCAGGAAATCATTATAACTGTTAAGGAAGCATTATGACCAAGGCAACGATCAACACAGTCACTATAAGCAAAGCGGATATCCCAAGTGGTGGCATGAAATCATACAAGCAAGAAGACGATAGTATCATTTTAATCACTCGTGATGACGATGAGTTCCGTGCATTCGATGGTAAATGCCCACATGCTGGTGCAGATTTGGGCAATGGGTTACGCTGCGGCAATCGAGTGGTCTGTCCTTGGCATCATGCGAGTTTTGATAGCCGCGATGGATCGTTACTAGAGCCGATAGCGACAGAAGGCTTGACCCAGTACGAGCTTACCAATGATGGTGACAGCGTGACGGTCGATACCTCAGCCAAGCTAAACAAGCCGATAGAAAACGACAAATTGACTGATACGCATACCATTATCGTGGGCGGCGGCGGTGCAGGATTTATGACCGCCAACCAATTGCGTCATGGTGGTTATGGCGGCAAAATCACGATGATTAGTAAAGATGACAAAGCCCCTTATAACCGTCCATTATTATCCAAAGCATTTTTGGCAGGGAAAATGGATGAAGACAAGCTGCTACTGGGCGGGGCAGATTGGGCAAGTAGCAACGATATTGATCTACGTCTTAATCAAACGGTCAGCGAAGTGTTGCCCAATGAGGCGACCATTGTCATAGAAAATGAAGACGGTACTAGCGAGCGAGAGACTGCGGATTTCTTAGTCGTGGCTACTGGTGCGTCACCGATCACTCCGCCTATCAAAGGAGCAGATATAGACGGCGTCTACACCTTGCGTAGCATGGCAGATGCCAAATTGATCAAAGCGGCCAGTCATGACCAGCGCGTGGTGATTATTGGTACAGGTTTTATCGGTATGGAGACCGCTTCGGCATTAGCGCAGGCAGGCACGACCGCTTCTATTACCGTGATTGGGCAAGGTAGCCGTGTGATGGGCAATATTGTCTCTGAAACGGTGAGTAACGCCTTAATTAAGTTGCATGAAGAGAAGGGCATCAACTTTGTGTTTGACGCAACTGTCAATGAAATCACTAAGATTGACCGTCAAGCTGACAAGGACGAAGATAATCAAGCTTTTTCACACGTAGGCGGTGTGACGTTGGCGAATGGTGAGCATATTGATGCCGATATCGTGATATTGGGTACAGGTGTGTCGCCACGTACAGAAATATTGAATGAAGTTAACGACCCAGATGGTGTGCAAGTTGACGCTCATCTACAGCTGCGCGATGGAGTCTATGCACTCGGTGATATTGCCAAAGCCAGCAATCAAATGGGTCGTATGCGGATTGAACATTGGCGCGTGGCGTTGCAGCACGGCATGGTCACGGCAGCCGCCATATTAAATGACGATAACGTCGACTCGCTAGAGGCGCGTATTCCGTTCTTTTGGACCATGCAATATGGCAAAAGCCTACGCTATAGCGGTCATGCCGAGACACCTGAGCACAATATCCTATTTGGTACGCCAGATACGCTTGATTATATCGAATATTATTTCGATGACGAAGGCGAGGACACGCGTGCTAGCGCAGCAAGTACGCTCGGGCGCGATAAAGAATTGGTCGCTTTCTCCGAGCTGCTGCGCCGTGGTCATGCGCCGACGCGTGCACAGCTCAATGCAGGGTTTGACATGATCGACCAAGCGCACGTATTATCGCGCTAGTACTATAGACGGATAAGTATTAGTATTTAAGCTGGCTTAGTGATCTAAGCCAGTTTTTTTATAAATAAAAAAGGGAAAATTATAATATGAATAAAAGCAATTTGAGCAAAGAGTCCGTATTTTTACGTCAAGCTAAAGCGGATGATATCGGCGCACTTGAGCAGTTACTAAACTGCTGCTACCGAGAGACGGCTGGCTGGACCAATGAAGCAGATTTGGTTGGCGGTATCCGTATTACCCCAGAAGAGCTTGCGAGTACGATTACTAATCCCACCCATTATCTATTCGTATACCCAAAGACAACGACAGGTGAGCGTGATTCAGAGGAAACAGGTGAGATACTTGGCTGTATCGCTGTCGATATCAAAACTGATGCTGCCTCAAACAAAAAAGCCTATATCGGCATGTTTGCGGTACATCCTGTGCTACAAGGGCAGGGCGTTGGCAATGTCATACTACAAGCGGCTGAGACCTTTGCGGATCGTCACTTACAGTCACAAAATCAGCCGAGCCGCCTGACCATGTCTATCTTGAGTCATCGCCCTGAGCTTTTGGCTTACTATCAGCGCCGTGGCTATCAATTGAATGGTAATAAAATGCCATTTCCAAACGATGGTAATAATGGTGAACCAAAGCGTACAGATTTAGAGTTATTAGAACTAGAGAAGAGGGTTAGTCAGTAAAGTCTATCTCGATTGACCCCAGAAATGTCCAAAGGTCATAAATAGACCAATACTCAATAAGAAAAATGCCACAATGATTAAGCGCTTAAACCAATTAAAGGCGGGCAAGCGCGTGGCATTGTCGTCAGACATCAGATAAGCAAACAAAAACAATAAACTTGCTGCCAACGTCATGATCCCAAGACCAATCGGTAATATAAACAAATATACCTGCCACACAGTCATCTCTCAACAGTCGTTATTACCTGCATCATAGCAGCAAGGGGATTGCGCTGTCTGCATAGCATACCCAAAAGTACGACTCATTATATCTTACAAAACCATCAAAACATCGATAGACCTTTTAATATCGACATGCCTTTAATTGTAGATGGACAAATATCGATAAATAAAGTTGGGTGTTAAGTAATAATCATGTATTATTCAAGCAACACTTAAACAACATTGAGGTGACTGTGCGCTGCTTAACCAAACTGATAATAATAACTCTATTCGTCCCGCTATTTGTCGGCTGTTCTAATGCGCCATCTGACGATACGGTGGAACAATTGGTCGTCGCCCAATACGAGCAAGCCGACAGTATGATGGATGACGCGATGGCCAATGCAGGCAATGATGAAGTGGCAAAAGCCATGAGCGGCATGATGGAAGGCATGATGCCCAAGCTTGAAAGCATCGAAGATATCAACTGTGATGAGGCTGGTGGTGAAAACACCTATATGTGCACCGCTTACATCACCCAGACTATCGCAGGCAACAGTCGTACCAACAGAACCAGTTTCAAAGTCTATCAAGTCAATGATGAATGGGTGTTAGGTAACTAAGTAAGCGTAATTTATTTTCTAAAAACTGACTGCCGCCTATACAATTGCGCGGCGGCGATAAAATAATAACCCCGGAATGGACAAACCCAGCACCAAGGCGGAGGTCACAAACAACGCTTCAAACAAATACACCATCATTTGGCTAAATAATTCGTCCGAAAAGCCAAAATAGCCAATCTGTACCATACTCACCATCGCCTTATAAGCGGCGATACCCGGCATCATACAGATGACACTGGGCGAGATTAACGCTTTGGGTGGTAAGGTATATTTCTTAGAAAAATACACGCCCAAAAAGCTGGCAAGCATCGCCCCAAAAAAGCTGGCAACCACAAGATGAACATGCTGATAAACAAGCGCCGTTTTTAGCCCAAATCCAAACGCGGTCATCAGCAAACACGGCAAGATATAGCGTTTGGGTACGCTAAACATCAGCGTCCAGCCAAGGGTAATGATACAAGACAGCACAACGGTCTCAATAAACCACATCTTAAAACCCCCAGTGCTGTATGCGAAGTAAAACCAGTGCCATCACGATGCCAACACACGCGGACAAGGTGAGCATATAGGTAAAAACTGCACGCCCAACGCCAATATTGACATAGCCTTTTAAGATATCGGATAAAGAATTAATCAGTGGAAAGCTAGGAACTCAGTAGCAACACGCTAGAGGCCACGGCGATATCGGCATTATTACCAATATCAAAATAATAGGTCGTCGCGCCAATGAGCGAGGCGATAAAAGCCGTCACAATGACGGTGATAAAAGGGTTAAAGTGGTGTTTGGACAAATAAATACGGGTGAACATCGCTACCATACCCGCGATAAAAGTCACCGCCGTAATCGACCAACTACCGCCATTCAGATAAGCAAACGCCGCACAAGATGCACCGACAAAGATGCTCACTAGCCATGTTGGATAAACGGTTTTATCCAACTCATCAAACGCAAGGGTAGTGCGGTCAATCAATTCATTATGATCGACAGTCGCTTCGGTTTTATTGACGATTTGCTGGATTTGCACCAATAAATTGACATTGATGCTCTGATTGATCGTATCTCTGGTGGTGGTGATACAGCGTTCATCACAGATAGTCGTCAGGGTAATAGCATTAAAGTTCAGCGAACATTCGACGCTGTTCATTCCCAAGGCAAGCCCCAAGCGTTTGGATAAGTCCACCACCACGGCAGACTCAGCGCCATACTGCATAAGGAGTAATCCGCAGCGCACGCATAGTCGAGTAATACGCTGTTGCTTGACGTAGCTGATAGAGGTCATGGGTGAGATACGCAGGTTGGTTGGCGATTGATACGCTATTATAAAGGGTATGGATGCTGACGCGCAGCCATTATCAGATATTATATTGGATACTATTATAAATTTTTTTGGCAAGGAGCCTAAAATGCACATCGCTATTTTGACACTGACGTTTTCATTGCCCGGATGCAGCTCATTAAAAGAAAAGCGCCAACGTATGGGTGGCTTGCACGCGCGCTTTGGCAATACGCCAAGCGTTGCGGTCTGTGAGAGCGGCGAGCGTGATAGGCATGACACCAGCGAGTGGACGTTTGTGATAGTTGGGCTTTCTAAACGTGATGTCGAGTCGCAGTGTAGTCAGATTGAGGAAAAGCTAGAAAGTACGGTAGATGCACGGGTGATGAATGTTGAAAGGGAGTTTGTTTAGGTGAGGTGGTTTTATAAGGAGCCAACCCCGCAACCCTGTGAGTCTCCAAGGATAACCGCTACAATCGTGGCAAAACCGCGTTTCGAGGCAACTATTTAGTATTACTTTTAAATATTCTCTAAGTTATTTGTAAGTTCTAAAAGATGCTCGACAGCTGCTCTACTGTTCGGTTTTTCTACGACCCTCTCTTGAAGCAACTCTAGAGTCCATTGCTTAACTTCTTTTAATTTGCTTTCAAAAAGAAATGGTTGATAAGAAAAAGGAGATAGCTTTTGAATATCTGTAGGTTTTTTATAATGCCAAGTCGCTGTATCAATCCTATTTCCATTATTAAGTTTAACGATATCGACTCTAAAAGCAGGGTGTTTTAGCAATTCTTGAATATATCGAATCCTATCTATTCCGTCGCCAAGTGGTTGCCAAACAACAGAACTGAAATTTTCTTTACTAATATTTTGTATAGCTTCAAAAAAATCCTCACTATCATTTCCACTTTGACAAAATCGCATAAAGACTTCGGACATAGTGTTAGCGTCAGTATTTAGAGCTAATGCCTCCTTTTGATTACTAATGGTTTGCAATAGGAAATTATAGAAAAGATCAGGAGATACTGGAATTCTAAGATAATAATCTCCTATAAACCACTCTTTGGGTCCTTGTGCAACTCTCACTTCTATATGTTTTTTCACTAACTCTTCGAATTGATTAGCTAACTCAGGAGCACCGTTTTTTTTGAGTGTATTATGATAGAAACTTAAATTAGGGAACGCTTCTCTATCTATCCTATGTTTGATATTATCAAAAAACCTTTGATTGAAGTCGTTTCCAGAGTTTAGACTACGATATTCTGTCATTAGCTCTTGTTTTACTCTATCGCTTTTTAGTTGAGCCTCAGTGATTTCATCTGATTGGCTTAGCTTTTCAATTAATTGTGCATCTGTATCTAAATCAATAAGTAAATCTGTAACGACCTTACTCCAGTTAGAAAGTTCGAAATGTCTATAAAAAGAGGAGAGGCGGGTATCCATAATCTCAAACTTTCTAGCCTCTTCAATTTCTTCAATATCGTTTAATCTCTGGTTATCTGATTTGTATGCGTTTTGAATTCTGTAGTGGCGGAGATTATTGACTCTATATGGTGTAAATGAATTAATAAAGAAATCAAAATCTATATTATCTCCAAGTATAGAAGGCATATCGTAAGCCGCAAGTATGATTAGAAGAGCTTGCAAAACTTGTTTTTTACTCGTAATAGATAGCTCGTTGTTTGAATTATCTGTTATAGCTTTAAACATCTTTTGAGCACGCTGATAGAAACGCAAGTTTTTGACTTCTAATGTTTTATAGAAATTCTCATATATAGGAAGTAGTTCATTATTATCAATAATATTTCCAACAATGGATAATGAGTTATTCAAAATTAGTATCTCGTCAAAAACTTTTTCCTTATGCTTATCAAAATAATCTTTATCTTTTGATTCTTCGTCATGCATTATCATCAATACTTGGCATTTACGCTCATTTCTTAAGTAATTCACCAAACCCAATATTTCTGACATTGGTAAGCTATCTGATTTCCTTTCTATATCATCTAAGCAAACTAATGTATTTTTTAGATGAGACATAATGATATTGGTAACAAGTTTATTACCAATATTAATACCAAAGCGCATATCGCCTGAAGTACCAGCACTTCCTCCACCAACAAAGCCAAATAACTTCTTAAGATGTTTTGAGACATCAACGTTTAAAAGTGAGTCATCATTTGTTTCTGTATGCACTTCAGTTGCAATGGCTAATTTGAGGCTCTCTAATGAATCTAAACCAAACAAAGAAACGTAAGCATACTTTTTGCCAGCAAAGACTTCTTTGTTTTCATCACGAAATTTTTTCCATAGGTGCGTTTTACCAATTCCCCATTCACCAGTTAGCGCAATAGCACAAGGACTGTCAGTATCAACTAATTTTAAAATTCGCTTCTCGATATTTTCGACATTTGCCATTGCTAACTACCTTACACATGTTCTTAAAGTAAGGATTATATTAACACCAAACCCGAAACCCTACCCAAAAAAAAGCCACTCCCTAAAGAGTAGCCTTTTATCAATCATTCGCTAATTTGTCTTAGCTCACGTCTTTTAACCCTTGTTCCAGCATTGGCTTTAAGAACTCACCCGTATATGAACCTTTCACTTCCGCCACTTCCTCAGGCGTACCTTCAGCGATGATTAGCCCACCACCTTTACCACCTTCAGGGCCAAGATCAATCACCCAATCCGCGGTTTTGATGACGTTCAAGTTATGCTTGATGACTATGATGATATTACTTTTAATGTATCAACATTGCTTGAGCATAATAAAAAATAGCTTTCCAAAATAATATAAGTAAATATTGATAAATTATGTTGAGTTTTAAGGAAATAATCTGTATTGTACCGTAACAAAATTTATACATTATAGTTAGAGTAAAGAGATCGTATCAGACATTTATAGCTTATAAATCAATCGTCAAGTTAATAATGAGTTATGTAGTCTAAGATTTGATTTCTCTATGATAAACCGCAATGGCATTAAAATTTTGTCAGTCAGCTCAACTTTATTATTAGAGAAATATTATGCTAAAAAAAATCGTGTTTTTAACCATGACTTCAGTCCTATTTGCTGGTTGTGCTTCTATTCCTACAGAACAAGCACAAGTATCTGATGCCTTAAAGCAAGTTCAATCACCTTCAAACGATAAAGCAGGATTATATATTTATCGCTCTAACAGTGTTGTGGGTGCCAGTTTGAAGAAAGATGTTTGGATTGATGATGAGTGTATTGGTGAGACAGCACGCGGAACATTTTTTCACCAAGAAGTGCAAGGAAATATGACGCATAAAGTATCTACTGAGTCTGAATTTTCTCCAAACGACTTGATGGTAAATACGACAGCTGGTCAAAACTACTTTATCAAGCAGTACATTAAGCCGGGCGTATTTGTTGGTGGGGCTGGACTTAAATTGGTTTCAGAAACTGAAGGAAAAGAGGCGATATCAGATCTTAAGCTTGGTGTAAAAGGTAAGTGTAGCAAATAATATGGTTCATTCTAGTATGAGCTAAAGCCTTATAAGCACTTACTAATGCACCAAAAAAAGCATCAGCAATTAAGCTGGTGCTTTTTTAATGGTTCATAATAAATGATATATTTAGCCTGACTGATTTTTTATTCTAT